>JBGAKH010000010.1:0-182095 GCA_044224515.1 Chlorobiota bacterium
GTTATATCGTTACCAGTGGGCGAAATACAACATTAAAACTAGCTGCAGAAGGAAAGCGACGACACTTTTTAGACCATTTGTTCAAACGAAGTGGCGATGCACTGCCTCCATACTCGTTTTCTATTGCATGAATTGGGTAGAAGATAAAGTTCTTTGCTACGGGATTCCATTTACCGGACGATGGATCGCGGAATAATCCATTGGCAAAAGTCTTTGAATCAAGGCGAAAGGCTCTATACAACTGACCGGGCAAACCACCGCCTTGTCCACCTTTAACGATCGTGACCTGATTAAATCGCAATAAAACCGCTGTGTTGTCTGTAGACCAATAGCTATCCTTGACGACTACCGGCTCCGTCGTTACAAACTGCGTCGTCTGCTTCGTAATGTCGAAGCTCGTCGACTCATCCATTAAGTGTTCAGCAGTTGCTGTTGCGAGAAGATGGTAACCATACTGTCCGGTCGTCAGAAAGATGTAGTCTCCGCTAGGAGAGGTCGTCAGCGAACTAATAGCTTCATTGTACCGGGTCTCTTGAACCGTTTGTCCACCCACAACATCGACGATACGAAGTACACCGGAAAGCGGTGAGTACACGAGATGTGGACTACCACGCCAGAGAAACAACTTTAATATTCCACGATCCGCACCACCGGCTTGTATCGATACGTATCGAGAACTCGACAAGAAACGTCCGTGTGTGGTTTCCCACAATCGTATCCGAATAACAAATGTATCGAGGTCAGATGTCGGCTTACTTGTGCGCGTTACGCTTGCTTGAACGGCTGTATCTCCTTGTGCCGTACTTAATACTGTTACATAGTTAAAGGCCTGATACTTTACCCACTCCGTCTCATGCCAAAAAGAATAAATATGCCGCAGTGTGTCACTATCGGTATCGTCCGCTCGAAGGGAAACGGAACTAAAGACCGCTATTACAACAGCGCAAAAAAAGCTACTTCTCAGTGCTGTAATGTTCATGGTGTACTGCTCTCGTTTGATGTGCGACAATGTACGAGAATTACGTTTCACGAACATTTTATGCTGAGAGTTTTTAATGATCGCTGTGTTACTTGTACGCCAATGTCAGATACTCGCACTGATGGGTCGCGCGGGCGACCGGATACTTCGTTTTCAATGGCATAACATTAAACGCGAGAACAACGGATCATGCTGGGATAAATGCTGCATTGCAGAGTGAAAACGGGGTTAACGCAGTAGTACGTATGACAGTGCCAAAGAAAAGAGCGGCGTTAGGATTTGGCTGACTATCTTGACTCGACGGCACACATTCCTCAACTCATTCTAGGGGCTATGAAGAAGGTTCTTTCTTCTCTGATCGCAGTATGCGCACTTGCTGCGTTTCTCTTTCTCTTCACTGAGACTGTACAGGGGCAAAACCAGTTTGGACTAGACGCGGATCTGAATTCAACGATGCACTCTGCCGACTTCCGTGCTTTTCCGGGCGTGCCATCATGCTGTCCTGCCTACACAGGTGGAACAGCCGGCGGTGTAGCTATTGGATTGAGCGCGTTTCATCGAGCCACACCCGCTGCTTGGTTTGGTACAACACTGCGCTACAATCAGTACTCGGTACTCATGACGCGCCAAGAGTCCCTCCTGCTTTCAGGAAATGTCAATGGAAACGCCGAGCATAGCGTCGACGCAGCCTTACAGACTGCGGAGGTTGATCTCCTCGCTCGTCTCGAAGCGTTCACAAACATTGGTGTTGAAGTTGGAGTTCGAGCTGGAGTTTTCCTTAAGGGAACCTTTTCGCAGAAAGAATTGTTGACTTCACCGGACAGTGGCTTGTTTGAAAATGGCACCCGTAGCAGAAACGTCTTTACGAACACAAAGATTCCGGATCTGGCTTCCGTACAACTAGGTGCAACGCTGGGAGTGGTCTACTCGCTGCCATTGCGCGCCGACAATAGCCTGCTCCTTCAACCGCACCTGCATTTTTACCAGCCCTTCACCAACATTGTGAGCAATCTCAGTTGGAAGGCACAGCAACTCCAATTTGGGTTTCGAATACTCTTCGAACCTCGCGGCACTATCGATAAAACGCTGCGCCGCATTCCGGAACAACGGATCGATACATTGCGTCTGCCCGGAACCGATAGCATCATAGTCTACCGTGAAGGACTCGAGAGTATTCGTGAAGAGCGAGAAGAACGTTCAACGGAGATCCTCATTCATGAGCGACACCACCGTACCGATACGCTATTCAGTGCACGGGAATCTGCTCCTCAGGTTCTTAGTCCACGCATGAGCATCACTGCCTATGATCACAATGGCGACCAACTTCCCTCACCGGCCATTCGCGTTGAAGAGTTCGCCGCTATACCGGCTTTTCCTCTGTTGCCATATGTATTCTTCGACGATAACTCGGCTAGTCTGGCTGAACGCTATCCGAAGCTCAGTCAGAGCGGTACAAAAACATTTCGAGAGACAGCTCTTGTTGGCAACACGGCAACTGCTCGGTTGAGTCGCTACCGTAACATTCTGAACTATGTTGGACTGCGCATGCGGAGCCGACCCTCGTCTACACTCCACATTGTAGGCTGCACTGCGGATGCCGGTTTGGAGAAAGTACCGGGCGACAAGTCTGTGTCGGCCCTCTCCCTGCAACGTGCGAGTGCTGTGCAAAATTATCTTCACGATGTTTGGGGAATAGCTCTGCAACGTCTGTCGATCTCCGGACGCAATCTTCCTGAGCATGCCGCCAATTCGGCAACGGCGGATGGAGCCGACGAAAATCGTCGCGTTGAACTCACATCCAACGACCCTGAAATTCTTGCGCCGCTCTATGATCGCGACACGATGCATGTCGTATACACCGGAGAGTTACGCATACGTTTGTCGAACATCCCTTCAACCGGTTCACTTCATGAGTTGCGTTTGGTCCACAATGGTGTGGTTCTTCATCGTGCCGCAGTTCGTAGCATGGCTCAGGAACAGAGTCTTCGATGGGTGTTGGCAGACTCGTTGCGTAATCGTTTCACCACGTCCTCAGCACTCGAGTGCATACTCACAGACAATCAATCGGACAGCCGTGGAATTCTCAGTGAACGTGTACCCATCGATGTTTTGAGTATCGATCAAAAGCGGAACGAGAACCGCATTGACGAGGAAGTATCACGGTACTCCCTCACCATGTTCGACGTGCGCTCAGCTGAGATACGTGAGGAGCAAAAACCTATGATCAACATTGTTCGCTCACAGCTATTAAACGCACGCGCTGTTGAGATCGTTGGTTATACAGATCGTAGCGGTGATGCGCGCCTAAATCAACAACTCGCAATCGATCGTGCACAGGCCATGGCTAAAGAACTTGGGTTAAGCGGCACAGCGCTCGTGAGCGGAAATGCCGAAGGTTTGGCATACGATCAGAACAAAGCAGAAGGTCGTATGTATTCGCGCATGGTTGACGTAATAGTGCGTCGAACGAGTACGAAATAATTCTGCGGACTGCCGGATGTTTTGACACAAGACGACTTCGCGCGATTGTGCTTTGTCGATAAGAATGACTTTTTTGTTATGCGCACAGCGAAGCTGTGCGCGTAACAAAGAGTCTCCTGCTACTTCGTTGGTTGCAGTCGTCTTGAGTTGTCTCGATGTCGCGAAATCTAGCACTCTAGCTTTCTGACATCCGAGATTGCCACGCTTGCATACAGTGAATGGATATCATGGAGAACACGATGACTATTGCTTTCCTTTGTTTGACTCGCATTCAGAATTCAGTCTCGGGACGTTCTGCTTGTTTCAGATCGCTCCTCAGTCTGTATATGCTTTGTGTTCTCGGCACTTCGATGCTAAGCGCGACAACACCGCGCGGAGCTCAAGCCGCATCTATACCACATATGAAGCGACAGATGGGCTTTGTGGAGAACAAAGGACAAATCGTGGATCAAAATCATCTACCCAATGCTGAGGTTCTTTTCTTGGCACATCAACCGGGATTGAATGTTCAGTTACGCGCCAACAGTTTTAGCTACGACAGTTATTGGGATGAAGAAAGCCCCCGTGTAAGCACGAATGACCCGCGACTATCCTTACGCCCCGTCTCCGTCTACGATCCACTGCAAAGCCAGGTACCGGTGACGCGCCACATTCATCGTGTAGACATAGAACTTGTCGGGGCTGCAAGATCGCCGCACATACGCACGGAGCTAATGCCTGCTTCACCGCAAAACTACTATACGGCAGGATGTCCGGAGAGCGGTATACATTCTGTGCGCAGCATGAAGCGCGTCGTGTATGAGAACATTTACAACAACATCGATTTAGAATTCTTTTTTGGTGCGGAGTCGGAAATCGAATATCAATTCGTCGTTCACCCGGGTGGTGATGTTGATGATATCCGTTTACGATATCACGGGGCACGCTCCATAGCGCTGAACAATGGGCGCATTCAATTGGAAGTAGATCGCGGTGTACTTCACGAGCGCATTCCTCGAAGCTATTACCATGAGGACGGCAGCAATGTCCTTGTTCGCTACAAGCTTGACGGCGATGAAGTGAGCTTCAGGTTGCCGCGTGCAGCAAAGCTCAGTCGTGAACAGCGCACCTTGATTATCGATCCGACGCCGAGCTTGAATTGGGCTACATATTACGGTGGTGATACCTTGGACGAAGTCCGCAGTGTGTGTGTCGACAAGGTTGGCAATGTGTTTATCTGTGGTTTGTCAAAGAGTCCTGATCGAATAGCTAGCTCCGGTGCCTATCAATCGACGTTGGCTTCCGGAACGGCGTCTGATGCCTTTATCGCTAAGTTCGACAGAAGCGGTGTACGACAATGGGGCAGCTACTTCGGTGGCCTTGCCTTCGACATTGGTCTTGCAGTTTGCTGCGACAGTTCAGGCTACTGCTATATGGTGGGACATACTGATATGTCCGGTGGCCTCGCATCCAGCACGGCATTTCAGCCAACCGTGGCCGGAGGCTTCTTTGTAAAGTGGGCTCCGGATGGTGCACGCTCATGGTCAACATACTATGGATATGACGATGTTTGGCTAACGTCGGTCTGCGTGGACCCCCAGCAGAACCCTATCATCGCCGGTTACACTTCTTCCACCGGTACCCGTATCGCCACCCCGGGGTCCTTTCAACCGTCAGCAGCACCGGCCGGAGATGGGTTCATCGCAAAGTTCAATCAGGCGGGCATTCGCACCTGGGGGAGCTTCTTTGGTTCTTCGGCTACCGAGCAGATATTCGATGTGTGTACAGACTTAGCCGGGAACATCTTTGCATCAGGTTACACTAATAGTACAAGTGGGATTGCTTTCGGAAGTTCGGTACACCAAAGTTCGCTCGGCGGTATCGTTGATGCCTTCTTATTGAAGTGCAGTGCGGACGGAACTTCGAAGCTCTGGGCAACGTACTATGGTGGTATGTTCGGTGACTGGGGTTATGCCGTTCAGTGCGACTCCTCAAACTCTGTATACATGGTAGGCACGACTGCTAGTCCTAACAACATTAGTTCAAGCGGTTCTCAACAAGTAACCTACGGCGGTGGCTTGTACGATGTTTTCCTATCAAAGTTCAACTCCTCAGGACAACGCCAATGGGCAACGTACTGCGGTGGCACCCAAGCAGAAATCAACTACGGCGGACTCAGCATGGACGCACTCCAAAATCCTGTGTTGTGTGGTCTTGCCGGTGGTGATGACGGCGTTGCGACATCCACAAGCTATCAACCCAATCGTCGCGGCGGCGACGATTGCTTCATACAGAAGTATACTCCAACCGGACGTCGCATGTGGGGCAGCTACTACGGCGGCACGGCTGATGAGATTGCCTATGCGGTTGCGGCTGATGGTCTGGCAAACATGTACATGGTGGGACAAACACACTCCGTCAAGTACATCGCAACGCCGGGTGCTCACCAAACTCAATCCGATACAACCTACCGCGATGGCTTCCTTGCGAAGTTCTGGGATTGCGAAGTTCCACTTGCCGATGTACAGTCGAATGAGAACAGTTCAGTGTGTCTGGGAGCCGTAGCACAATACTACGTGACGGGTGCAAGCACAAACACCTATCAATGGCAAAGCGTACGCCTGGGTACCTATGCAACCGGCACAAATGGTCAGATAGCGTACATTCAGTGGACAAAAACAGGCAAGGATACAGTGCGAATGCGCGAGACCAACAACGTTACGGGCTGTTATCGCGACACAACAATGGTTATTACGGTGTATGAGACACCGGTAATCACGATGTCTAATACGGTGTCATTGTGTCGGGGTGAGAGCATCAAGTTACCTGCCAAAGTTAGTGGTGGCAACGGTGATCTCCATTACCTTTGGTCACCGTCATACAAACTCGATACGGTTGACAGCCTGACACCACGTGCCACACCGGATTCTACGATAGTCTACACACTGACAGTCTCCGATGCACGCGGATGTATAAGCACTGCCAACTGCTCTGTAACAGTGTATGACAAACCACTCGCTGACGCCGGAAAGAATATCTCCATTTGTGCCGGCACATCGCTCACCCTAGGCACGGCGGCGAAGAAGAATTGTCGCTACTCTTGGCTGCCCACCACAGGCTTAAACAACAGCGCTATTGCTCAGCCCAGAGCTACCGTCAATGCTTCAACCGTCTACACCGTTCGCGTTACGAACGACAGCACGCATTGCATCGATTCTTCTACTGTAGCAGTTCACATCTATGAATCTGCAGCACAGTTTGCTGTATCAAGCTTGGAGTTCGCTCCCTTGGGTGCCTGTGAGGCATCGCACGATACAACCATCACACTCACCAATACGGGCGCTGACACGTTACGATTCTACAAACAGTCGAGCTCGACGGCAGATGTGCAAATCATTGAAACTCTGCCCCTGCTTCTCGCACCGGGCGAAAGCAAAGAGATTCGCATTCGTTGTAGTCCAACAAGTCAAGGACAATACAACACCCAACTCAGCTTAACATCTAAGCCCTGTGAGTATAGCGTGCTGCTCAAGGCAAGCGGAACGAAGGCTAATGTTGCGCTGCAGAGCACCTTGGCTCAAATTGATTTTGGTCTGCATGCAGTGTGCGACCTCACACGTGACATAGACACCGTGCTAACACTCTACAATCGCGGCACAAGCACGATGACTATTGAGTCTACTGTTCTCACAGCTCCTTTCAGTGTTATTGGAGCTAATCTTCCCGCGAATCTGGCTATAGGAGATTCTCTGAACCTTCGAGTTCGTTATGCAGCTTCCGGAAGTTCAAGCGCAAGCGCAGAGCTTAAAGTCGCATTTCGTTGGGCTAGCTGCATTGACACGCTTCGTATTGCCGTTCAGGGTCGATCGCTCCGACCTCAGATACTCCTGGCAAGCGGCAGCTTTATCTTCAACGCCCTTATTGGATGCGAAAGCAATCGAGACAGTGTCATCTATCTTGTGAATGGCACCGACCTTCCGCAAACGCTCGATAGCATCGTTGGACGCAACGCAGAGTTCAATACTACGCTGAGTTTGCCACTCATCATACCGGCACACGATTCAATTGCTATTCCTCTTCGCTACAGCCCGTCTTCAAATGGCACTCAAAACACACAATGGAACTTTGTGACGGAACCCTGTCACCGTAGCCTTGCCTTGCAATTGAGCGGCACGAAAAGCGGCTTCAGCATCGGTGCGCCTGATACGGTGGACCTCGGGACAATAGCGAGCTGTCAACGCGATACCTTACGAACATCTGCATCGTTAAGCTTAAGCGCGCAGCAACAGAGTTCACTTGTTATTAGTTCTCTTGATGTTTCACCGGAACTGCTCAGCGATCTGCGTCTTGGCGATTCGCTGCATTCCGATAAAATGAAAGTTGTCAACCTGCAGTACAGTCCAAATGCCGGCTCTACCGTGGGCACACACTACTATCACGTGGCTTTTGAGGTACAGCCTTGCAGCATCCGTCGCGAGATTGTCGTCAAAGTTCGGGTAACGGAACAGCGACCTTCTATACAAGCGCTTGTCGACTTTGGCAGCATAGCGGCACTAGCTACGCACGATACAACCGTGTACTTCGTCAATAATGGTAGTGCAGTGTTACACGTCGAGTCGCTTTCCACACCCTCACTCCCCTTTTCTGAGATCTCAAGCAGCTCTTCACTGCCAACCGATATAAAGCCTGGAGACAGTCTGGGCATACACCTTCGTTATGCTGCTGCTGCGCAGCAGCAAAGTGATCTTGACAGTATCTCCATTCATGTTACAGCTCCTTGCGCGCAGAAGGTTGTATGTACTCTTCGCGGACAAACGAGCGGAACGATCGACAGCGCAACTGCTATCATTACTCTGAATGATATCGTGTCTGCTCAAGGAACTTCGGTTGCTATTGCACTTGGTATGCGTAGTGCAAAGAACTTCAACATTCAAGGCGCACCACGAAATTTCCGTGCTCGAATTCGGTTTAACCACGACCTCCTCTATCTCGTCGGGATGAGTCCTCTGTGCGATGCCGCTCAACTTCCAAATTGCAGCGTTGAACTTAGCGGCACGCGTGGCAGCGGCGACACCCTAGCACTGATTCCCGCGAAAGTGACTTTGGGTACAACAGATACCGCTCCAATTGAACTTGAAGATTTTCAGTGGACCGATGGTACAGTCGCTCATGGAGTAGAACTTCAAAACGGAAGTATTCGTGTCAGTGGCGGTTGTGATGAAGGTGGAGTGCGTTTGTTTATGCCGGGTCACACATCTACTAGCGTGAGTGTGCGTCCAAACCCTGTAGCCGGCAACGCCGTTGTGCGTGTCGGGCTGGCCGAACCAAGTGTCGCGACACTTGAGTTACTAAACCTCCAAGGACAAGTCGTGCGCTCTCTTCTGGGCTCCGCTCAATTGGCAGCCGGAAGTCATGAACTGACTGAAGACTGGTCGGCGATTCCAAATGGCATTTATCTCATGAAATTGTCCACACAGAATTACCTTCTGTGGACTCGTGTGGTTGTATTACACTAAGGGCAGCCATCTCATTTGTATGTAGTCTTCCACCCATCCGGAGACTGGTGTCATCGATGCGTAGCTCACGTTAGCCGAGTCAAAACAGCCAACGCGCTTTCTTTCTGCATAGAGTATATGAAAAATTATAGAGCCAAATGCGAAGTCGTAGGTTCTGTGCCTCTCTCTTTGTATCTTGGCCACTAGAGCTAATCAACGTTTGAACAGCGAGCAGAAGAACAAATTTCTGCCAGAGTTCAGGTTGTATTGGATTCTCATGCTGCAATCAGCATGTGTCTTATCTAGGCTGTCCTACCTGTCGAGGCCAACCGAAGAACAACTTCACAGTGCGTAGAGCGCGGATGCTTATCCACGTCGGCATCTCTGTAGTGCAATGGCAACGCCATGTCAGTTGATGCGCTCGGCACATGTCTAAGCGGTTCATGGCTCTTTCAGCTTTGCGTGTTTTCTGCGTATTTTATTCAGTGTTACAACATTTGTGTAAATATTTTTTACTCAAAAACGCTGAATAGACGCTAAAATCGATAGTCTAAGAGATATTTATGTCTCTTACTGTTAATTACACTTGCACAATCCACACACCTGAGTATTTTTGAATAAAAGATACTCTTATCTCTTATTATCGTATGTTTTCACGTTCTTGTACCTATGGAATTCAAGCCGGACTATACTTAGCCAGCGAAGGATCTGAAAACAAGTACGTTCCCGCACACCGCATTGCAAAGGACTTGGGAGTCCCCTTCCACTTCTTGAAGAAAATTCTTCAACGGTTGAGTGATCAAGGGATTACGCGTTCGGTGCGCTCAACGAACGGAGGTGTGGCACTGGCGCGAAAAGCAGAAGAGATATCTCTGTGGGACATCGTCGAAGCAATCGATGGTGTTAAAAAGTTTGACTCTGAGTGTGTATTGAAACTTCCGGAATGCGATAAAGACAAACCGTGCGTCCTTCATAAGTCCTGGCTAAAGGAAAAAAGTCGCATACAGCAGATGTTGAAAACAGCTAACCTACGCGACGGCGCTGCAACGGTCCCGAATATGATGGCCAGAGCGTGGGCAAGCACAGTCAAAGCAGAGTCTGAGACTACTACTGAAGGTGTGGAGGAGCTGTAAGTTCGCTGAGATGTGGTCGGAAAATACCTCATCAGTACTAAAGCAAGATTTAAATCAAGCACTGTAGCTTGATTCGGCTTGTTAAGCGATACAAGAGTCTCCTATCCTATAAAAGAATGTAAATTGTACAATCTGTTGAAGTCAAGATTACGACAGATAGTCTGAGAGAAATGCAACGATGAAAATCTATCAAAATAAGCGATAGTCTACTCCCTTATCTCACTTAGGAGATTTTATGAATACTCTACATTACATCTCACTTCGCAGCGGACACGTTCTCCTTGCGCTTGCCCTCTGTGTGGCTGCGCAATCGTGCAACAAAGGCGCAACACCGGAGGCGAAATCCGGAGCGGAAACTGCAGCACCCGGAGCAGGGCAAGGTCTGAAAGAAAAACCGCAGTACTACAAAATCAAAGAGGTGCAACTGGATCCAACGCCGAATGCTGCTATGGCAGACAAGGGTCAAAAGATCTTTGAGACAACCTGCACGAGTTGTCACCACTATGACAAACGCTATGTCGGTCCGGGTCTTGGAGGCGTAACACACCGTCGTCCTCCTGAATATGTCATGAACATGATTCTTGATACCGACGTGATGGTTGAGAACGACGACACAGTACGCTGTCTACTTCAAACCTACATGCTGAAGATGCCCAACATGAATGTCAATCCCGATGACGCTCGCAGTGTTCTTGAACACTTGCGTCAGGTGGGAATCACGTATGACGCCAACAACAACAAAGTCGCGGCCAAGTAATGAACTCCGCATGCCTTCACCATAGTTCGGGCATTCGTTCATGACTGCGCTGGATGAACATTGAGAATACCACAGTCCACCTTATTCACATCCTTCCATACTCAGGAGTTTTTATGCGACGCATACTCTATATAACATTGGGTGTAGTTGCCATCCTCGGCGCTGCACTTAGTTTTCATGGTTGCCCATCGTCAGGTAAAACAGCGGTAACCGACGGTGATGCAGCTTCGCGCGTGTTCGTGCCACCGGGGAAACATGACGAAGTATATCTCTTTACCTCAGGGGGCTTCAGCGGTCAAGTTGCCGTATATGGCGTGCCTAGTGGCCGTCTCTTCCGCACTATTCCCGTCTTCTCTCAAGACCCGGAAAAAGGCTATGGCTATACCGAGGAAACAAAACCAATGCTGATGACCTCCCATGGATTCATTCCGTGGGATGATCAACACCACTTACAATTGAGTCGCACCGACGGAAATGACGACGGTCGTTGGCTCTTTGCCAATGCAAACAATACACCTCGTGTTGCTCGCATTGACCTGAAAACCTTCCGTACCGCAGAGATCATCGAGCTTCCCAATACCGGTGGCAATCACGGTTCACCGTACACCACACAAGGAACCGAATATGTGGTGTCGGCATCGCGCTTCTCCGTACCGAGTGATGACGCAGCGGATGTGCCCATCGAAACCTACAAGCAAAACTTCCGTGGTCGTGCATCCTTCGTTAAAGTCGATCCCCAGAGTGGTCACATGTCACTTGGCTTCCAGGTTAATCTTCCTCCTTTTAACTATGATTTGGCAAGTGCAGGTAAAGACAAGTCGCACGGATGGATGTTCTGGACATGTTACAATTCCGAACAAGCAAACACTCTGTTGGAAGTCAATGCTTCACAGAACGACAAAGACTTCATCGTTGCAATCAACTGGAAAAAAGCAGAAGAGTATTTAGCTCAAGGTAAGGGACACAATGTTGCGTGTTCCTATGCTCACAATACGTGGGACGACGCCACGCATTCTGCAGCACATCGTATCGAAACAACAAGCGTACAGTTAGATCCCACAGAGTGTCCGGGAATGGTGTACCTCATCCCCACACCCAAATCACCGCACGGTTGCGATGTTGACCCTACGGGAGAATTCATTGCGGCCGGTGGTAAGCTGGCGACAGTTATTCCGGTGTACTCGTTCAGCAAATTCACAAAAGCTATCGAGAACAAGGAATTTGCAGGTGATGTAAATGGCATTCCCATCGTCAAGTACGAGGCAGCACTCGCCGGCGAAGTCAAAAAGCCGGGCCTTGGTCCTTTGCACACTGAATTCGACGGAAAGGGCTTTGCCTATACTTCACACTTTGTGAGCTCCGAAGTTGTAAAATGGTCATTGAAGGACTTCAGCGTCGTGGATCGTCAACCGACCTTCTACTCGATTGGACACCTCTGCGTTGTAGGTGGAGACAACAAGAACCCTACGGGCAAATATCTCGTAGCGATGAACAAGATCACAAAAGATCGGTACCTCCCAACCGGACCTGAACTTTGTCAGTCTGCTCAACTCTTTGACATAAGCGGCGACAAAATGAAGCTTCTCCTCGACTTCCCCACCGTGGGTGAACCGCACTACGCACAGATGTGTCCGGCAGCATTGATCGAAAAGAACTCCGTAAAAAGCTTCAAGCTCAGCGACAACAAGCATCCATATGTGTGTATGGGTGAAAAGGATGCTCGCGCTGAGCGCAAGGGCAACGAAGTCCACATTTACCTCAGCTCTATTCGTTCGCACTTTAAACCGGACAACATCGAAGGCGTAAAAGTCGGTGATGTTGTGTACTTCCACGTTACCAATCTGGAACAGGATTGGGACGTACCGCATGGTTTCGCCATCAAAGGTGCAGACAATGCGGAACTCCTCATCATGCCGGGTGAAACTCAGACTTTAAAGTGGGTTCCAAAGGTTGCAGGAGTCCAGCCATTCTACTGCACTGATTTCTGCTCTGCGCTACACCAAGAAATGCAGGGATACATCCGAGTATCTCCCGCCGGATCATCCGTGCAATTGTCCACCGGCTCAACGCCGAAAGTGGAACAATAAACCGCTCTGCGGGAAAGGGATGTGAGTGAATGGCACATCCCTTTCCGCTCCGCGGAGGCAACGTTGGCTTCACCCTTTCTGTCTCTTTGCATATACCTTCAGCTCTTCGTTCGCACACTGGATTGGAATTCTGACATGAAACTTGCACATAGATTACTCGTTGGCTTGAGCGCCTTGCTCCTCCTCTCACTCTACGTTCTTCCACTGTGGGAGATCTCACTCGAAGCTCCACAGTATCCGGAAGGACTCGGCTTGAGTATTCATTTGAATACGGTCGTCGGACAAAAAGAGCAGGACTTGGAGAGCATCAACAATCTAAACCACTATATCGGGATGAAACGCATAGAGCCGGACAGCATTCCGGAGTTGCAGTACATGCCGAATATCGTTGCGGTATTAATTGCTCTCGGTTTGCTCGTTGCTGCGCTTGGTAAACGCTCTCTGTTACTTGGGTGGATTCTTCTCTTTGTGATACTGGGGGTCGTTGGCATGGTCGACTTCTACAATTGGGAGTACGACTACGGACACAATTTGAATCCGCATGCAGCAATCAATATTCCTGATATGACCTACCAACCGCCACTTATTGGCGGCAAGCAACTGCTGAACTTCCATGCACTTTCTCTTCCCGGCACCGGCGGAATGCTTATGGGTCTATCGATACTTCTGGCTGCCTTCGTGTGGTGGAAGTCTGCACCACGGAACAACGTCGCGACAGTCTCCACACCGGGTCCATCCTTAACACCGAAAGCTCTCGTCATTCTCCTTCTACCACTGGCTTTGAGTCTCTACGCATGCTCAGACCGACCTGAGGCAATAGGTTTTGGTAAAGACGAATGCGCCAGCTGTAAAATGATGATCAGTGATCAGCGCTTCGGGGCAGAGATTGTAACAAAGAAATCGAAAGTCTACAAGTTCGACGCCATTGAATGCATGGTGGGTTTTGTGCTCGACAAGAAGATTGATGAATCAGACATAGCCACAGAATGGGTCATTGACTATTCACAGCCAACTACACTCATTCCTGCGCGCAAAGCTTGGTATCTCCATTCAGAGAACCTGCCAAGTCCGATGGGCATGGACCTCAGTGCCTACTCATCCAAGACAGCATATGAAAGCTCTCAAGCATCGAAACAGGGCGAGCTCCTGTACTTCGATGGCGTACGACTGTTGGTAGCCAAATCCTGGTAGTACACCGCTCCGCGTGGCGGAGCAGTGTATCATCATGAATGCGGCGTAGTATAACAATGTCTGCTTCGATGTCATCGATCACTTGTCAAGCCATGCAGAACACAAAAAAGCTTCAACTGCTCGCAACAGTCTCGCAAAGTCGCTTTGTTGTATGCGCAGCGCTATGCGCTGCGCTGGTATGTGGCATGTCCGACGCATTGCTTGCACGAACGATAGAAGTGTGGCCCGGTGGTGCGCGCTCACTGCATCGTGCTCTGGAATCAGCGCATGACGGAGATGAAATTCGCGTACACGCCGGCTTCTATTCGGAAGGCTCGTTTGTTATTGACAAGGCACTAACATTGCGTGCGCTTGGTGAAGCGGTCATCGATGGCGGCGACAGTTGCGAAATCATCGTTGTGAAGGCAAGCTCAGTGACCATCGACGGATTTACGATCCAAAACACAGGCAACAGTTACATACACGAGCGAGCCGGAATACGACTTGAGTTTGCTCATGACTGTCTTTTACAGAACAATCGAATTCTCAACGCCAGCTACGGTATCTACTCAGGAAAATCCGAACGCAACACAATCCGCAACAACTACATTAAAAGTAACGCGCAAAGCGAGAGCGCATCCGGCAACGGTGTGCATTGCTGGTATTGTCAAGACTATACCATAGAGAACAATTGTATCGATCAACATCGCGACGGAGTGTATCTGGAGTTCACCACCGGAACGAAGGTTCTACGCAATGAGAGCAAGAACAACCTTCGCTATGGATTGCACTTCATGTTCTCACACCACAATGCCTACGAGCGCAATCACTTTCACCACAATGGATCCGGTGTTGCGGTGATGTACACGCATGACATCGAGATGATCGGAAATGTCTTCGAAGACAATATGGGTGACGCGAGCTATGGTTTGTTGCTCAAAGACATTTCAGGAGGCACAATAGCCTTCAACACCTTCCGATCGAATACAGCAGGCATTTATGCAGAGAGCGGTGGACGTCTTAAAATCCACCACAACGTCTTCGTATCGAATGGCTGGGCAATGCGTCTGATGGCAAGCTCCACGGATAACACCATCGACTCCAACAACTTTCTGAACAACAGTTTCGACATAGCCACCAACAACTATTCGGCATACAGCTCGTTTAGCGGCAACTACTGGGACAAGTATGGTGGTTACGATATCGATAAAAACGGAATTGGCGATGTGCCCTATCGTCCGGTGCGTCTCTTCTCTACCATAGTCGAACAAAACTCGCCTGCAATGCTTCTGTTGCACAGCTTTTTTGTGTCGCTCCTGGACCTAGCTGAGTCAATTTTTCCAACGGTGACACCGGCTGCAATGCAAGACTGCTCACCGGCTATGCGAATACTACAGATACCATCATGATTAGCATTGAACATCTCAGTAAGACTTACGTTGCAAACCAAGTTCTGCACGAACTCAGTATGCGATTCGGCCAAGGGCGCACCACTGCTTTGCTCGGACCGAATGGCTCCGGCAAAACAACGATTATAAAATCGATTCTTGGACTGGTGCATGCAGACTCCGGAGCTCTCAGCGTTAACAACGTGGACGTGCGTCAGTCTCACGACTATCGAGCGCTTATCGGTTACATGCCTCAGATTGCACGCTACCCTGACAACCTAACTGTAAGCGAAGTGCTGAGCATGATCGCCGATCTTCGAGATGAAGAACCGCAGCGTATGAATGACTTGATTGAGCTTTTCGAACTTCAACCTCATTTGCAAAAGACGATGAAGTCGCTCAGTGGTGGCACGCGACAGAAAGTGTCGGCCGTTGCAGCTATGATGTTTGATGTGCCCATTCTCATTCTCGACGAACCCTCAGCGGGATTGGATCCTCTCATGGCTCGTCGATTGAAGGACCTCATCAGACATGAGAAGCTTCAAGGAAAGACAATCATTCTGACAACGCATATCCTCGCAGAGATCGAAGAATTGGCAGACGATATCGCCTTTATCCTCGAAGGAAGACTAATATTTCACGGCTCGCTTCAGGAACTTCTCGAACTCACCGGACACGAAGAGTTTGAACAGGCAGTTGCAACCTTGCAAAGTATGAGCACTCAACGGAGGGCAGCATGAGCACGGATACCTATGTACTCCCACTTCCACGTACTACCACCGCCACTATGAAGAAAGCAGCGGATACTCTCGACACACTTCTGAAGCTGGAGCTCCGTAACACGGTTCGCAACAAGTGGATTATTGTGTACTTCGCCTTCTTTTTCATCCTGAGCGAAGGACTCTTTCAATTCACCGGAATGGCAGACAAAGTATTTGTCACTCTTATGAGTGTCATGATCGTTGTCAGTCCGCTCATTAGCATCATGTTCAGTGTCATGCAGGTGTACAATTCCCGAGAGTTCACTGAGATGCTCTTGTCTCAGCCTATACCGCGCTCCACGGTTTTCGCCTCATCCTTTCTTTCGACAGTTCTCCCGCTAGCCCTCTGTTTTGCCGTGGGTGCCGGTCTACCACTCATCATCCACTCAGCCGGCGATATCGAGTTACTTAAACGTAGTGCCTTACTCCTGGTGAATGGTTGTTTACTCAGCTGCGCTTTCTCGGCAATTGCCTTTGCCATCGCAACGCGCGTCGATGAACGAGCAAAAGGTTTCGGTGCGGCACTCATGGTTTGGTTCTTCTGCTCCGTGGTGTATGACGGAATATTTCTCTTCGCGCTCTTTGCCTTGAGTGATTACCCAACGGAACGCTTTGCTCTCGTCATGAGCTTCCTGAATCCTATCGACTTGTCACGCATTATGCTCTCACTGGTTCTTGATCAGTCTGCCTTGATGGGGTACACGGGTGCTATCTACAAGCAGTTCTTCGGTTCTTGGCAGGGTATGTCCTTAGCGTTGACTGCGCTCAGCTTCTGGGCTATTGTACCAATACTGTTCGCACGACGCAGCTTTTTGAAGAAAGACTTCTAGACTGTGAATACGATGTGCGATGCGAGTCTCTAGATCAGGTCGAATTCGGAAAAGGTCGCAGCATACAGCGACGACCAACAATTTATAATCACCTTTGGCCACAGGGTCTACAACAAAACATGAAGCCGGTAGCTCTCTCCAACGTCTCCCTTTCGCAATCTGTCGCTCAAGTACTCGGGCGACCGGCAGAGGCTTATCGTAGCATGTTTGCTCTTGGTGCCGTGCATGCCCTTAGCGGAGCGCTCGTTTGGATACTGTGGGAAGCGCATATCATACCGAATCCCATTCAGATCCATCCACTCATGATGAGTTGCGGCTTCTTGTTGTCATTCGCTTTTGGGTTTTTATGGACTGCTGTCCCACGCTTCACGCACAGTCGCATGCCCAAGCATGCAGAGCTTCTTCCACTTATAGTCCTTTCGCTACTCGCATTGAGTTGTGAGTGGATGCTCAGTGAAGGCTGGACACTGAGTTGCTATGTGGCGATGATGGCATGGACCCTACGTTTTTTGATTCGGCGCTTCCTTGAGCGAGGACAAAACCCGCCCGACTCCTTTGTCTTTGTCGGAATTGCCCTCGTGGTCGGAATGATCAGTCTGACTCTGTGGACGATCTCTACTATGGTTTCGCTACCGCTCACACTAACGCTCTTTGCCAGGTCCTTTAGTTTGAAAGGTATCATGCTCTTTCTTGTACTTGGTGTGGGCTTTCGTTTAATCCCTGCCATACTCGGCATCAACACCCCGATAAGCATGGAACGCATCCGGAATGTCGCGTCGCCAAATACCGCAATCCGCACGCGCTTTGCGCGTGGAGAGCATCTTGCACTTGCCGCGTTACTCCTGGCAGCATTTGTCGCCGAATCGCTCTTACTCGTACGCCTGAGTGCCGCGACTTTTGCTGTTGCTTTTAGTTGGTCGCTCATTCGGGGCTTTCACGCCTATCGTGTACCGTTGGTGGCTAATCGATTTGCAATGAGTGTGTGGACATCGGTTGTCTGCATTGTCGCTACTCCATACCTGATCCTAGCGTTCCCTGAGCAGGCGGTGCACCTTTGGCACATGTTGTTTATCGGCGGATTGGGACTCATGACGATCATGATCTCGATTCGAGTTAGCGCATCGCACAGCGGCATTGTTACTCCCTATCAAGAGGAGAAGCGTGCCTATGTAGTGTGGATGAGTGCAAACATAGTGTTAGCTGCGCTTACGAGAATGTCGGTGGCTTGGTGGCCCCAAACTCGGAATTCACACTACGTCTATGCGGCCGCTTTGTGGATTCTCATGTTGATTGTATGGTTCGGCATTGTATTTCGCTACAGTCTCGTGGCGGAGCGTCGTACATGGCAACAACAACGAATGCAAGCGGAGGCAACGACAGCATGAGCAGACAAAGACGCAGCAATTCTGCACTTCATAACAAAGACATCCAATCACCATTAAAGCGTCACACGCTTATTCACTTTTTCCAATACTTAGGGGTTTGTATGAAGACATCAATCAACATCGCATTAGCGCTACTGTGCATTATTGCATTGAGCGTATCGGGATGCCAATCGAATGCCGGCTCGAAAAGTCCGGAAGGTGGTTTGTCAGGAGGCGCCGGACAAGCGGCCGTCGTCGACACAACGTCTGCAAAAGACATCGTAAAAGTTGCGATAGCTTCTGCGGATCATTCAACTCTGGTGAAAGCTGTTACGGCAGCCGATCTGGTAAATTCTTTATCGAACGCCGGCCCCTTTACTGTTTTTGCGCCTACCAATGCAGCATTTGAAAAGCTGCCGCAGGGCACGGTAGAGAACTTGCTTAAAACAGAAAACCAATCACAACTTGTCGACATCCTTCAGCACCATGTAGCTGTTGCAGTCTATGAGGCGGATGCGTTAAAAGACGGACAAATTCTCGGAATGGTCGATGGTAACAATGCAACCATTCATCGCAAAGACGGAGCGCTCTACATCGACGATGCCAAAGTGCTTGCAAGTGTTCGCGCATCCAATGGAATCATCCACGTGATCGACGCTGTTGTCTTGGCAAAGAAGTAAAAGCGAATGCACTACCTTGCTGCCTAACACCTAAGGAGCAGCTGTGCTTTCCAAGATTCTATATTGAGTAAACAATGGGCGCTTTGGCGCCCATTGTCGTATACGGTGAGTACTGTGGTCTTCAGCCAGCGAGAATCATGAATTTCTGCTTACGGTTTATGGACACAAGTTCATTGTTGATCTGACGCATTGCGCCTATCTTAAGAGCAATTATGAACGCAACCATAGATGCGGTTTTTCATGCCAAACGATACGACATTTCCCACCATAGACAGTCTCTGGAATTATGCAGACCCCAAAGCTTCGCGAGAACGTTTCCAAGAACTCTTGGCTGCGGTTGACGCGGCGGGAAAGCATGCGTACAGTCTCGAAATTCGTACGCAAATAGCACGTACATACGGTCTCGCAGCTGACTATCAGCAAGCCCATGAGGAGCTTGATGCTGTTGAGAACGCACTTGAGCAGTATGAGGAAAGCGAAAAATCAGTCGACTTTCGTCTCGTCCACCTACGCATGCTTCTCGAACGTGGACGAACCTTTCGCTCATCGGGCGAGACGGAATTATCTCTCTCGTATTTTCAAAAAGCAGCTGACCTCGGTACAGCCATTGAGAATTGGCGTTTAGCAATCGATGCTGTACACATGATCGCAATAGCATCTGAAGATCCGTCCGACCGTGTGCGGTGGAATCTAAAGGGGCTGGAACTTGTGCAACAGCATCCTGAACAACGAGGCTGGTTGTGGGCCTTGTATAACAACCTGGGTGAAGATTACCTGAAGTTGAGTGAGTACGCACGGGCAGCACAAACCTTTGCAAAACTCATACGCTTTCAAACTGAGCGAAACGGAAGTCCGGATCGATATACCGTGAAAGATTATTGTCGAGCTCAACGATTGAACGGACATGCCGACGAATCTCATGCTCTCATGCAAGAGCAGCTGGACAAATCCATCAGCGCAGGTCAAGACGATGGATGGCTTCGTGAAGAACTCGCGGAATCGTTGGATGCGCTCGGTAAACGCAAAGAAGCCGATTTGCATTTCCAGCGTGCCTACGAGCTTCTTCGTCAAGATGCATACTGCCAAGAACATGAGGTCGAAAAACTCGTTCACCTCCGCGAACGAGCAAAGCTTAAGCATTAATGGTTAAGCGAACACACAGAAAAGAAGTAATCACGAACAACGAAGGGTGCTCCGCTTTTGGCAGGGCACCCTTCATTGTAATCGAGGGCTATTTTGTGTTTCGTTGTGTCGAGTCCAGCCGTTGAGTCTTGCTCCCTGTACAGCTCTGCAAGCCGAGTTCGCCTATGTTGGAACGTGCGAGATCGCGAAGCTGAACGCTCGAATATCCCATAGATCTAGTGTAGCACCACCATACGAACTACTCGTGTATGACCTTGGCCATCTATCTTCAGAATGTAGCTGCCACTTGGAATTCCGCTTGTCGAAAATCGAACTGTTAGTTCTTGATCATTGCGGAACTCACGTTCACTGACATTCATAGTCTGAACAACGGAGCCAACGTTATCAAGGAGAGTAAGGTGTAGAGTCGTGCCCGACCACGCGCCAAGATGGAGTTCAGCCATTTCGGCAACGGGATGGGGAGCAACGTAGTCTTGCGTAGACTGCTCAAGCTTCTCGTTGACGTCAGAGATACTCAATCCGTCACCTCCCACGCTGAAGCTGTAGCTGGGATGCTGAGCATCGCTGTTGATGATGTTCACCGTCGCGCCTCGCGCTCCGTTCTGCTCAGGTTTGAATCGAATGAGTATGTCTGCTGCTGATCCGGCTGTCAGACGGTGCGGAAGACTCGGTGCATTGACGATTGTGAACTCCGATGCGTTCGTACCACTTACAGAAAGTGCAGTGACATCGAGCGCTGCAGTCCCATAGTTGGCGATCGTGTACTTAAGAATTTTCGAGAGTCCGACGGATACGATACCAAAGTCGGTGTTATCGGCAACGAGAGGACTGTGATCCCCATCTGCAATGCGAAGCCCATTAGCAGACACGACAATGCTCGGAAGAGCCTGTGATGCAGTGCCTTGCAGCGCAAAGCTGTATTCCGCAGCATCATCGTCGTCACTCACGATGTGCAGCACAGCGCTCGACACTCCGGTATGTTGAGGTCTGAAACGAAGCTCGACCGTTCTGCTTAATCGCGATTCAATCGCAAACGATGTTCCAAACACCGATTCAATATCAAAAGACTCTGCATCTACGCCGCTTAAAGAAATCGAACCAATATGTAAGGTTGTTTTTCCGGTATTTGAAATCACAAAACTGTGAACGGAAGATTGACCTAAAGCAAGGGTATCGTACTCTGTGAAGTCAAGGGAAGAAACTTGACGTCTGCCGTTTTCTACAACTTTGTGGTTTCCTGTCACAAGAATTCGACGCTGTACTCCCGCTCCTTGGATGGCAAAGGCGTACGTGCCTTCATCAAAGTCGTTGCTCTTGATGGACATCGTAGCGCTTCTCTTGAAGACGTCAAATGCTGTAAACTGCACCACGATCTCCTGATAGGAGTTTGAGGCTATGCGCAATGGGAAACTCGTCGGACTGACAACATTGAATTCCGTTGCGGAAGCTCCCTCGAAGTCTATCGAACGAACACGCAACTCAGCAGCTCCGGTGTTGTAGATAATGAAACGACGTGTGCTGCTCTTCCCAACACTCACTTCACCAAAGTCAGTATTGTTCGGGAACTGCGGTGTTGAGCTATTGCGCGCGATCTCGATATTGTTTGCTTTAACGACGATTTCTGCGCTCGACGTCAATGTTGCCGGATTTGTCATGACGAGTAGTTGTCCCCCCTCCACTGCTTCTCCGCTGAGCGGATAATGTGCTTGACTAACAACGAGAAACTTACCTGCACCGAGAATGCTCTGTACGTCTATGATCCCACTCGATTCTTCGTCTTGGGTCAAGAAGTTTGTACCTCCCGTGATGAAACGCGTAGTGTCGTGTTGAGCCACGAGACTAAGAGCATCGTCTGCGATGGTGTACTGCCAGATTTTTCCATTGTGCGAATTATTCCCAACGTCTTCGCAGAGCAAGATGTGCCCATAGTTGTCGATCGTCATGTTGTCGAGCATTTTTTGTCCTTCGCTACCATCCAACACCGCACTAATGGTTCCACCGAGTTCGGGCTTTGTGATATCGTTAAATCTGAGACGCCACACTCGACTCGGGGAAGTAAAGGAGTTCGTCGTGTTGAAGTAAAAATCTTGCGGAGCTGATGGGTCCCATGCACCATCTTCGGGTCGCAAGAATGTGGTGACCCCACGCAACGCGCTCAGTGTGTTTATAGCTGTACCGCTTGAGTCGCGAACGAAGCCGAGATCGACGAGGTTGAAGCCGGTGTTCGCGACAGGAATGCTTGAGCTCGATTCGGCGGACATACCACTGACGGCAATGCCATACAGTCGGCCGTTTGTAAGACCGGCTTTGTCAATCTCGGTGCCTACAGAACTTTTTGTTCCCACGTAGACATAGACCTGACCCGGCGAAGAATCGTCCATACCAACGACTATAGTTTTGTCTGAAGCAAAAGGACTCGCCACTAGATTCTCACAACTGTATTTTCCCAGTGCCGGAAGTTCATAGCTTGTGCCATTGTTCGTGCCGCTGACGATATGCGCGAACATACGTCCGTTGTCTCCGGCTTCTTCACCGTTAAGAAAGAGTCGTTCACCGGTGCCAAGACCGGTAGACGCGTTGAAGAAAGCAGTCGGCGCTGCAAGATCAGCAGAGCAGAAACGATTGAATGCGGCGAGACTCGAAGGGTTCGATGCGTTATAGGTCGTATAGCTGCCATTCGCATACAGCTTTACGTTCTTGATTTGATCACTCACGGAAACGACGGACATGTCCGACTTATTGATCACCCAACGACTTATGAAAGCACCGACGCTACCATGCGCACGCACGACACCAAGACCGCTTGACAGTTCGTGGTTCATCAACAGTGTGAACGTTCCGTTATTGTTGTCAAAGGCTCCCAATCCATCAGGAATACCTGCCATGACATAGCCGCCTACAGTTCTATCGGGTACGGTTATAATAGATTTAAACTGCACTCCGCCAGCCACAGGCGTGAGATACGGTGACTGTGAGCTGCTAGGCCCGGCGCCAAGCGCGGAGGCATAGCTATCCGGGTTAAAGAGCTTTAAGAGCTGACCACCTTCAACCGTCTCTCCCGCTATAGGATAGTGCGCTTGGCTCACAAGGAGAAACGCACCCGGACCAAGAATGTTCTGCGCATCGATGATGCCTGAACTCTCTTCGTCTTGGGTCAGATAGTTTACTCCGCCGGCAAGAAATCGGGTGCTGTCATGTTGGGCTAAAACTTTCAGTGAGTCGGTGGCTATTGTGTACTGCCATAGCTTTCCATTGTGCGCGTTGTTGCCAACATCTTCTTGTAGCAGGATGTGTCCATAGCTGTCCAAACACATATTGTCGAGCATTCGCACACCCTCGGTGCCATCGACAACTGCCGTGATGATTCCGCCCCCTTCAGGACTGTCAACCGAGTTAAATCGAAGACGCCACACTCTACTTGGTCCTGTAAAAGAATTTGTTGTATTAAAGTAGAAGTCTCGCGGGTTCGATGGATCCCATGCTCCGTCTTCAGGACGGAGGAAGGTTGTTATGCCTTTTGCCGCGCTAATGCTATTGAGCTGTGTGCCCGTTGAATCGCGCACTATGCCGAGATCTACCAGGGTGAATGCACTATTGGCGCTCGGGGGCGAGGTAGAGGACTCGGACGGCATAGCGCTCACGGCAATACCGTAAAGACGTCCATTGGTCAGTCCTGCACGTTCAACCTCAGTTCCTTCTTTGGTTTTTGTTCCGATGTATACATAGACTTGACCCGGTGTCGCATCATCCATTCCAACAACAACAGTTTTGTCGCCCTGAACGGGACGTGCGACGATATTTTCACAGCTGTATTTTCCGAGCATCGGGAGTTCATAGCTGGTGCCGGCATTAGGTCCACTTGCTATGTGTGCAAACAAACGCCCGTTGTCGCCGTTCTCCTCGCCGTTAAGGAAGAGTCGCTCTTGTGTACCTTTCGATGAAGCGGGGTTGTACCACGCAATTGGGTCAGCAAGATCCGCTGAGCAGAAGCGACTAAAGCTTGCCAGTGCCGAAGGGTTTGATGCATTGTAGGTCGTGTACGACGTTCCGTTCCACAGCTTAACATTCTGTATGAGGTCGCTGCCGCTAAGCACACTCAGGTCTGACTTATTGATTATCCACTTCGATATAAATGCACCATTACTTCCATGAGCACGAATGACTCCTAGTCCGGATGACAATTCATGATTCATGAGAAGTGTGAAGGTCCCGTCGTTATTGTCAAAGGCACCGAGACCATCCGGAATACCAACCATTTTGTATCCATTCTTAGCCGGATCTGCTGTCGTCAACAGTGCATTGAACGCTACTTTAGGAGCTACAGGAGTCATGTACGGACTCTGCGATGAGCTGGGCTTTGATCCCAACGCTCCGTTGTACGAATCCGGGTTTGTAAGCAGAATGAGCTGACCACCTTCAACAGCAGCACCGCTAATCGGATAGTGAGCTTGGCATGTAAACAAGAAGGTGCCCGGTCCCAAAATGTTCTGCATATCGATTATACCGGATGACTCTTCATCTTGGCTAAGAAATTGTGAGCCGCCGGAGATGAAACGCGTTGTGTCGTGCTGAGCGAGGAGCTTCAAGGAATCTGTGGCAATCGTGTACTGCCATATCTTTCCGTTGTGAGCATTGTTTCCTACGTCTTCTTGAAGCAGAATGTGTCCGGACTGATCGATTGTCATATTGTCCAGCATGCGAACTCCTTCAGTTCCATCGAGCACCGCACTGATGGTACCTCCGACTTCCGGGTTGGTCAACGAATTGAAATGCAGCTTCCACACGCGTGAAGGAGCGCTGAAAGAATTTGTTGTGTTAAAGTAGAAGTCTTGAGGATTGGAGGGATCCCACGCGCCGTCTTCCGGACGCAGAAATGTCGTAACTCCCTTGGTGTTGCTGAGTGCATTCAAAGCGCTGCCACTACTATCACGCACAACTCCGAGATCGACTAAACTGAATGTTGTTTGTGAAGACGGTACTGATGAGCTCTGCTCCGCAAGCATACCGCTGACTCCGATGCCGTACACGCGACCATTGCTTAGGCCGGCCCTATCGATGTCGTTGCCGTTGTTCGTTTTCGTGCCGATGTAGACATACACCTGACCCGGAGAAGAGTCGTCAAGCCCGACCACGACAGTCTTGTCTGTCTGAACAGGACGTGCCAACAGATTCTCGCAACTGAATTTTCCGAGTTGAGGCAGTTCATAGGAGACACCGGCTTGCGATCCGGTGACGATATGCGCAAACATGCGACCGTTATCTCCATTCTCCTCGCCGTTCATGAACAAACGCTCTTGAGTACCCAATCCGGTCAAAGGATTGTAAAAGGCATTCGTCGCTGCTAAGTCAGCCGAACAAAAACGACTGAAACTTGCCAATGATGAACTGTTCGATGCACTATAGTTTGTATAGCCGCTGCCATTCCACAGATTAACGCTCTTAATGAGGTCACTTCCGGAGAGAACGCGCAGGTCGGTCTTATCGATGATCCACTTGGAGACGAAAGCACCGTTGGATCCATGTGCTCGCACACTTCCGAGACCGGCGGAAAGCTCATGATTCATCAACAGCGTAAACGTTCCGTCGTTATTGTCAAAAGCGCCCAAGCCATCCGGAATTCCTGCCATCATATAGCTGCCAACACTGTCACCGGTTGTCAGTATAGACCGAAACTTCACTGAACTTGCGATGGGCTGCAGATATGGGCTCGCCGAGGATGAAACCCCACTTACCAGAGAGTAGCCATAGTCGAAGCTGTAGTAAGCATTTGGAGATCCGGTAGCATAAATTTTTATACCGGATGCATCGTTGGCTACGATCGTGTACTGTATCGTACCCACCGAACTTTGCGCCGGAATAACGAAGGTGTACGTAGTTCCGTTTACAGTTGGGTTCAACGTTTGCCAGGTTCCTGTGTTTACGCGATACTGCAATTGCGCAGCGCTTACTGCTACGTTGTCCTTGATGGTCGCTACAGCAACAAAAGGACCATTGGCATTCGTGGAGACTAAAGGTTTATGATCGATACTTGGATTTATGTTGATGTCGTAGCTAGCCCGCTGCGTTGTAGGGTTGCTCGGAGTTGGGTTGAGGTAGGCGCTTGCAGTCATTACGGCATCTCGTCCCATACTGCGAACATTCACTCTGTTTGAGCTATAAACGTTTACGACCGTGTAACCGAAGTATCCATTCGGAGAATTTTGAAAAAGCGTTTCGACGAGGCTGCCGCCATTTCCAGCGATGACCTGCCATGTTTTTCCTGCGTGTGGCTGGATTGAGTCGGCTGCGTGCACGTGCGCAGAAAAGAAGGCATCAACCTGATGCGTTTCGAAGACCTTCCACAAACTGTCACGCTGTGCAGGCAAGACCTCTAAACCATCTGCCGTGGTTTTAAAGTGTCCGGTGTAGGCAGGTTTGTGGCCAATGGCGAAGACATGTCGTACGCCGGCAGCCCGAGCTTTGGCTATGTCGTCGCCAGCCCACTTATATGACGCTACGGCATCGCGACCTACAGGATCGGTGTTAAGGATCACGAAGTGGTCATTCTTGTAGTCAAAAGAGTAACTCAGCTTCGATTGGTCCGTTGTCAGCGAGTCACTTCCGGGCGTCAAGCCGGTCACAACAGGTCCGTTATTAGCGGCAAGGTAATCGAACATCACGCGTTGAAAGGTACGCTCGGCTGCAGCGAAAGATTTCTTTCCGGCAGCTTTGTTCTGGGTCTCGTGGTTTCCGGGGATGGCTACGAGCGTTATCGGAAGTGACGCAAGAGCCGAAGCCTTATACAGTGCCAACCAGTTACTAAGCTGAGAAGCAAGTCTATTGGTATCCGCTTCGTAACCCATAACCATATCACCTGCAAAGAACAGATAGCGGGGCAATGGGTTCATAGCTGCAATCTCAGAGAACATACGCTGCAGCTGATAAACGTTTGCCGTCGAGGCATTCGCAACCGTGTCAGCGTCTTCAACTCTGTTACAGCCGACGACTACGAAGCTGTAGTCCAAACCCGGTGCGCTGTTTGGCACCGACACAAACGAAGGTTGCGTGAACCCATTCAGCTTTTTTGTACCACTTAGTCTGAACGTTACAACGTGACATGCCAGACCCGTTGCATTGGCGATCCCATTTGCAGCGGGTGAAGCAAGACCATAGTCGTTGTCATTGCAAATGGCGATGGTACTGTCGTTAATAATACTCAGACCTTCCGCTTTGTCGTAGGCAGCTGGCCAACCTGATGCTAGCAAATCCATGAACAAGGTCTTGCGAACCGCACTGAGTCCCTTTGCTGCCATACCTGCAGAATCTACAAGTGCCTCTAGAGTCAGGGAGCCATACAAGCCGGAGTGTACCGGAGTTGCTCCGTTGATATTGATGAGATACATTCGCTTGATATCGGTCGTACCTCGAGCTGCAGCTTCCAGTACAAGGAAGGTGCTGTCGTTAATGGCAGCCATGTCGCCGACTTTCCAATCACGCAAACGTATACCGTTGGATCCACTACCAATGACACCGTCATTTAGGTAGACAAACATGCGGGAGTTACCACTACTCGGGTCGATCTCTAGCATGCGATGGATGCGAGAAGATTCTCCGACGCTCTGTGTAGGAAACAAAATTGGACTCTGAATAATTGCATAGATCTTTCCATTCGGAGCCATGCACATACTCTCAAAGCCGCGATTGTTCTTTCGATAGCCAAACACGCTGTCAATCGGGAAGTCTTCAGGCTGTGCGCCATTTAGCAGTGCATAGGGACTAAACCGTTTTAGGACAACACCATTAGGATTGACTTTCCAAATACACGCACCGCCCTCTTCACACAACCAAAAATTTCCTTCTTTATCGACCAGTATTCCTTCACTATCGATACCCCACACATCCTTGGCAACAAGCTTTGATGCGTAGTTGGCGCAATTCAGCACAGTGTCTGAGGATGCGATTTCGGTTGCAAGACTTCCAAATCCGGCCGGATTCAACAAGCCGGATGCCGCTGTGGAACCCGGACGCTTTATCACGATGGTTTGCATGATTTGTACCGAGTCACCATTCAATCGAATGCGATGAATCTTTGGCGCATAGTTTGGAAAAGCGTAGATCTTGTCGTAGGTAGGCGTACATCCCGCGGGGTTCGCACTGCCACAATCAATGTTCGGTCCACGATCGGATACAACCCAAAACTCGGTTCCCTTCGTGCCGGGTATGACGGTCATTCCGGAGAAGCCACCTTCGCGCACGGCTATTCCTTGATAGCTTCCTATAGGGGCAGAATAGTAGTTCGTGAAGTCCTTCAATTTGATGATTTGTGCATGCAGGCTGCTAATTCCTAGCAGACAAACAATCATCAGCGGTTGCACTACAAAGCGCATTCTCATAAGTAAACAGTAGTAGAGGTTGTGTGAGTCGGTCGTGATCTGCTTCTGTCGAACACGAAGCCATGCCTGTCGTTTTGAATGGACCGTTGGCTACGCATCGCGAGTAGCCGTGGCCCGTGGCTCTGTCAGTGCACACCGGCGCAAGCGAGGTGGTCGACACGAAAAACTTCAGGCACTCCGTGGTGAAGTCTTGAGCTGTCTTCAAAACTATTCTCGCACTGTTTCCTTGTTGTTCTCTCAGCGTTACCTTTTCATTGCATGAGCAAACGACGCGGTAAAACAGGTAGCGGGCTTTATGAATTCCACGGTGTCAGGGCTACACGCATGTGCTCCGATGGTCCAACCAATGCGCTGTTCGAGGGTTGATGCGCTGCATCTTTGTTTTTCTGATCTTTGCGTATGGATTCCACACTGCTTCTGGTGCTTTTCGATGGGGACTGCGCGTTCTGCTCAGGATGGGTGCGATTTTTGGCGGCTAGGGATGTGAAAAATCGCCTGCGCTTTCTTGCGCGCGACGACGAGGCAGCAGCGAAGCTGCTGCAGTCTAAAAAAATCTCTGCGGAATTGGACTCAATTATGGTGTTGCGGGAAGGTGAGCTCTTTGTTGAGTCCGACGCTGTCTTGGTACTGGCTGATGCCCTACCTTTTCCATGGACACTGCTACGCGTGGGAGTGTTCGTCCCACGTCTGCTGCGAGATCTACTCTATCGATTTGTTGCTCGTCACCGTCACTCTCTTCCCGGTGCGGCTCCTTCGTGCGCAATCGACGACCTTCATGTGCGAGCACGGATGTACACAGCAGCACATCGACCTGTAGACGACGGCTTCTTTGCAGAATAAACCCAGCGCGGTGCAACCAAGAGCGACGCGGATATCAAGTATTAATGAAGAATGCGCAATGCCTTGGTATGAGATCTGCCCTGACTTTGCACGCGCACACTGTAGGTACCACTAGGCCAGCTCTGAATTGAGAAACGCACAAGCGGCTGATTGATATCTTGTTCGTAGACAGTGCGGCCAATCGCATCACAAATGCTCAACTGTGCGGGAAGATGCTGCAAGACTAAAATTTCAAGATCGTCGTGCGCCGGATTCGGCTGCATGCAGAAGTACACTTCCTGATCATTGCTTGTTTCATCGACAGGTAGCGGAGAAGAACCAATTGTACTTACGATATACTGTGCAATGGCATTTGTATCGGAAGCACTGACCAGAACGCGCGATGTACTATCGGCGTGTAGCACATTAGGCCCACGTGACCACAAGTTTCGATGCACGTTTAGCGATCGTTTCCAGATTTGGAAGTTGGATGTTTTCGAAAGGTCTTCTGCTGACAAAGCACCCACATAGCGTAATGCAAGTGAGTCGAGAGTGAGAGCTTTGGACCCAAAGTTTCTAATGATCCAATACGCCCGGGTCATTGTTTTTAACTGAGGCACCGAGTCCGGAGCCGCATCCAACCTACTTACCACAACGAGTTGTCGATCGCTGTCGCTACGATACAGATCTGCATCACCAAACGACTTCGATCCTGCATTCATGATGGCTGTGTAGCTTCGCCCGCGCGCAACCGGAGCCGTAGAATGCACGAGATGCCCTCCGGAATTAAACATATGCGAAGTGCCCATGCGGTCGTAACAACGTTCGTCACTCTTCTCGTTGAATTGATAGTATGCAACAGGCGATTCGAACACTATTGTGTCGGGCGTGATGCCGGGATGATAGACAAGATGCATTTGCTCACGGATCTCCGTTGAATCAAGAGCTCGTCGGTACATGCGAAGTTCTTCGATTTGTCCTCGATAGTTCCCGCCTTGACCCGGCAAGCCTCCACCTATTTCCCAGCTCTGTTTCGATACATCGAAGTGCTCAAAGTCAGCATTTGCGTTAGTATACACCCAAGGAACGCCATTGGCATACAGCGTAACTTTTGACTTCTCTATGCTGATGGCAACATGCACCCATTCATCAACCGGTAGATTAAAGGGCGAGGTCAGTTGATAGGGAACGTTTTTCCAGTAAAAGGTCAGATTCGTGTTGGCTCGGTAACCTTGAAACGAAAATCCAAACGAGAAACCGACATCGCTCGACCAATTTGAGAGAATCTGCGAGAAAGACTGTTGAATTGTGTCCAGCTTCAACCAACAACACACGGTGAGACCACGATTGGTGGCGAGCAAGGGTATTGGTGGAAGAACGCCGAGATCGGTTTTCGAATCGAGCGACAAGGCTCTGTCACTCAGCGAGTCAAGTCCACACACACTTGGCAGTACTTCAATCATTGCAGGCACCGACTTGCTGTCAACACCATAATCATTGGCAACCTCAAGCGTCACGGCATACTCTCCCGGTTTGGAGTACACGACTCGGGGGTTACGGACGGTGCTATCGCTCACATAACTCGCACCCGGAAAAGACCAATGCCAACGAGCATTGGCACGCTCGAGCGCTGAGTAATCATCGAAGTAAAAGGTGTCTCGTTCACAGGCCGTACTGCGTTTATCAACCATCGGTTGTGCTTGAGGTTTGGAGTGCTCATACAAGGGCGCTTCCCAGATACCCAAGTTCGATGCGCTACGAATCTTGTTATCGCGATAGAAGACTTTGAGGTTGCGCGTAAACTGACCATAAGGCAGACCGGTTCCATGCAAAGCCCAATCTGACATCGTGGAATTGCGGTAGAACACTTGTCCGTAAGCGCAGGCTAGGTACACACCATCAGCCGTTCCATACTGCGATATGATATCGTACGGTGCTGCCTTTGACAAAGCGTCGGTCGTGAGATTCTTCCATGTCTTTCCACCGTCCACGGTACCGAACACTCGATTTCCGGCACCAGCATAGATCAATGCCGCATAGAGAACATTTTCATTGGAGCCGCTCAGAGCGATTTTCATTACGCGCCGCTCCGCGGCGCCGGTTGCGGGGAAAGGTGGAAGTGCTGTCCACGTGGCACCTTCATCCGCGGACTTCCAAATCTTACCGTCATACAAGGTATTTGAACGTTGCGAGACGTACATAACCTTGGGGTTTGATCTCGAAATCTCGATGTGCTGGATTTCGGCGCCGGCGTCGGGAGATGTCCATACCGTCGTGTAGCTCTTTCCGTTATTCACACTCTTCATCAGGCTAGCGCCATTTCCGATGTACACAACGGAAGCGCAGCGCGGGTCCCAGCGCATTTCGCTGCATTCCATTGGGTAGTAACTCTCATTGGGAAAAAGTCCAACCGAATGCGAGGTTTTCTTCGAGCTCGCATCGGCCGGTAGATCGACACCACCGATATCCGAGAAGAAGCTATGTCGTGCGTTCATGGGGTTGACGTAGCCTGTGGCTGCTTCACCACCCCCTAGACGTAGATACGAAGTCCCGTAGCCTTCAACCCACGCAGTATTACCATTGTGATATCGCCCTCCCACGACCACGTCTTCATTCCACCCTTGATCAAAACCCCAAAAATCCGAGGCGCTCAATCCGGTGGTTCTGCACTCCCAATCTTTATCGAAGAAATCCGATGAGTGACTAAATCCACCGTCTGTCGCTATATAACAATCCGACCCCGAAGCTTTCATCTCTTGTATATCCGGGTGCAGCCAAAAGGACCCGGTATATCCGCCAATGGCAGTAGGAAAGGTTTGTCCGCCATTTGTTGATCTGTATGCTGTTGTCGTCGCCACGATAACATGATCGGCATTTGTGTGCGAGGCAACGATGCTGAGGTCGTAGTAGCCTTGTCCGTTGTTCATTTTCAAGGAATCGCTCGCACCTCGACAGCTCACGCGCCAATGTTCGGCCGCATCGTCGGAGCGAAGGATATAGGGTCGTGAGCTATCACAGAGTAGGACAACATAGACGCGATTTGGATCGGCAGGACTCACCGTCATGCGACCCCCACCGGCACTGCCCACGTTCGTCAACCATCCGCTTGATCGCAGACTGAAGGTTTTTGCTCCGTCTGTTGACTTCCATAGTTCATAATGGTGTTTGGCGTCGTCCAAACGCAGCGTATACACTTCGTTGTGATTCGTGCTCTTGGTTTCAAGATCGCAACAGGTGTTCGATAGGGTTTTCTCCCACGTCGTACCACCATCTACACTGCGATAGAACCCCTGATCGGTCGCCGCATAGATAATGTTCGACTGTGTGGCGTGCACTTCCAGATCGTAGATCCAGATTTTGTTTTGTTTCCAAATCGAGGTCCAATGTGCCCCACCATCGGATGTCTTCAGCACGCCACCACTTATTCCAACGTACACGATGTTCGGATTCGTTGGATGGATAGCCACGGCGTCGGAGTTTGAATACACACCGCTCTCGAGCATGGTCCAATGCAGGCCTTTGTCGGTCGACTTAAAAAAACCACCGGTTTCTGTCACCGCATAAAGTATTGATGGATCGCTTGGTGCGATGTCGAAGGCATAGGTATTACACTGATACGGAACATCGAAAGGTGGCGTGGTATTGCCACTAGGCTCTACCGTTTTAAACGGACCCATCTGCGTCCAGTTGATGGAAGACTGCAGTTGCGCGCGAGGCTTCTTTGCCGGAGCAAGAACCATCTCCGGACTAATCTCCGGAATAGTGCCGTCTGCCTGCATAAATGGCAAATACAGCTTGCGTAGTCGCTTGTAGTACTTGGTGTAGTTGTCTTTGACGACCGCGTGTATTCTGTAATACGCTTCGTATGCGCTGTCGATGCGCAAGAGGTTGATGGGCTTGGCATACAGTAAACGTGCCCACTCGGGCATGGCTTCACTAGCCTGCGGCACAGATAGAGGTGCCATGAGTTGAGCCTGCGTGCCGACTGTGCCACAAGCAATGAGAAGTGTAATCGCGATGAGAGAGAAAATGCTGCGTGTGGCACGATTCAATTTCATAGCTGCCCCTTATACGTGGTGTGGTTTCAGGAGGCAAAATAACTAATTCAACACCCTACTCAAGGCACAAGCCGCACACTGCATTCAGGCTGCGCTTATGGCATTTGCTGCGGAGTCCAAAAGGCTCTTCACACGCGATTCGATGCTGTGTCGCACAGCGCCTTGTACACAACACTCGGCAGCGAGCGACATGAGTTTGCAACGTTTGACAAGGTCGTGTTCTTCGCAGAGCTCCGCTTCCACCAGTAGAGCATAGGTACTCGTTTCGCGATCGGGAAAATTTAAGGCGTCGTATACCTTACGCGCAGCGTCTTTTCCTTGAACACGTGCGAGTGCCATTAAGCGATTGAGCTCTACGATTGGCTGGGGTTTGAGCGATAAAAGTTGATCATAGAGATAGAGTATTGAGCTCCACTTTTGCGCGCTGTCTTCTGCCTGAGTATACCAGTACGCAATACTAGCTTCAAGGTGGTAGACGCTGAGCTGTTTACCTCGCGCAGCTCGTCGCAGCACAGCAGCGCCGCGACTTATCAGTTCACGACTCCACAGTGTGGTGTCTTGATCTGCGTACAGCACAAGCTCAGCATTAGGTCCGCGTCGCGCCGGAAAACGCGAAGCATGAAAACACATCAAGGCATAGAGTGCGTCGACCTCTGCTGTTTGGCCCACCGGATGTTCAGCCAGCAACTCTGTCAAATGCATTGCTTCAGCGCAGAGATCTTCGCGCAGTACGGCCTCGTTACAATCCGAGTAGTATCCTTCACTAAACATGAGGTACAGACAGGTACACACATGCTCCACACGACTGTCCAACTCCGAATTAACCGGGAGCTCCAATCTGAAATCCGACTCTCGTATCAAGCTCTTTGCACGTTGAATACGTTTCTCCACAGCGCTCAAGCTGCACAGAAGTGCGGAAGCTATTTCTTCGTGACTGAATCCGCAGAGTAATCGTAGACTAAGCGCTATGCGCGACGTTTCCGGCAGAATGGGATCGCAGCACACAAAAAACAGAGACAGTTGCGAATCCATAAGCTCTCTCTCGGTCCACCGTTCTGTTTCTCTGTCTACTCCCTCAAAGGCAGCACCGTAGTCCGTACGTGACTCACGACGAAACTCATTGATTGCGAGATTGCGAGAAACACGATATAGCCATGCTGTTGGATTGGGTGGTAAGCCCTGATAGGACCACACTTCCAAAGCTCGGGCAAAGACCTCGGACACGATGTCTTCTATACGATCCAGATTCTGTAAACCATAGTATCGACAAAGAACGGAGCACATCCGACGAAACTCCGTGCGGAAGAGATGGGGTACAACGTCGTGCGATAACTGATGCTTTTCAGACATGGCATATCCATTCAACAAAACAAAAGACGATAGTCTGCCCGGAACCAAAGCACAAAGTACGCGTGCCGGATCCTCCGGAGGATCCGGTCGCTATACGTCCCGATGCGAAACAACGTGTTCTTCGTAATCCACTGTGCTGTTGCACGTAAAGACTTTCAATCAGGCAATTGCAACTGTTCATCTCATGTGCATTTACCTTCCGCGCTTGCGGATGAGCTACGCTCGTTGTTTTTAATGCACACCATCATCTGCCGCAATCAACCGCACCTCTACAGAATTACCCTCCCCCTGCAGCACCGGACAGCCCTTGGCATGCGTGACGGCATCGTCGACTACTGCGCAACGAACCACAATGTAGCCGCCAATGGTTTCCTTAATATCACCAAAAGGACCATTAGTAACGCTCTTATCGGCATGCACCACACGGGCATCTTTGAAAGGCAATCCACAGCCTCGCACGAATTCATTCTTTGCTTGGATGCCTGCAATCCAGTCCATAGTCTGTTGCATCCATACTTGCATCTGCTCCGGTGAAGCCACTTTCGCGCCATCTTCATGGCGAAAAATCAACATGTACTCGTTCATAGTGTTAAAGATTAGTACCTGAAAAACTGATGTGAAGGATCATGATCATGAGTATAACAAACGAAGGTCTGCAAAACGGACAACCCGACTGAAATTTATTTTCGGATCAGGAGTCGTCTACGTCCATGGGGCCGCGTAGCGGCACCATAACAAAATTCAGATAGAAGGACATAACTCGCGCAACCCACACATCATATAGCCAAGGGAATGAGGGTCTTCATTCTTTGTTCAAGAGCTTCCGGTGGGACGTATTTTTGCCGCATGCAACGTCTCGTACGCAACCTACTCTACAGTCCGGTTCTCCTCGTACTTCTTTGGATGCTCCTCCACCTCATTGCAGGAGGTGGCGCCAACTGGAGTTTCGACGATGATTTCGCCTACGGTCGACCCGTGCAGCGTTTTCTGGAAAGTGCTGAGATGCATTACACGGATTGGAGTTCCATGACGCTGGTAGCCCAAGTCTGGATGGGAGCTGCACTCAGCACCATCGTGGGCTTTAGCTACGAACACCTCCGATGGATTAGCATCCTCATGCATTTGAGCGCTACCTTGGCATTGTATTCCTGCGCAATGCAGCTTGGTGTGCGTCGTTCACTGGCACTCATCGGCGCAGCACTGTTTCTGATGCACCCGCTGGTTGTGTTACTGAGTCTGTACTTCGCCACAGACCTTTCCTTTCTGGGGGTCTTCCTGTGGTCGGTGTATTTCTATTTACGCAATCTGCGATCGCATTCCCGGACCGATCTCTTCGTTGCAACTGCACTGGCTGTGTTCTCTTTTCTCATTCGAGACGTTGCAGTCATTATTGTGCCGGCTTACGCCGCGGCACTGTTTTTTGCAGCAGAGCGGCGCTCGTCGTTTCTGTGGCGCACTGCATTTGTCGCACTCAGTTTGTTTGCCGTTTACTCCGGTTGGCGCTACTGGTTGGCGCACTTTCATGGTATGCCTGCCTTGATCGATTTTAGTCGACAACGTCTGATCGAAACCTGGACGCATCCGCTTCAATTGTTGTCCTCATACTCTCGAAACCTCGTATACGGAAGTTGTTACCTTGGTCTGTCATTAGTGCCACTCAGTATCTCCGTTGCGCCTACACTAGCAAGGCGGTCACGGACATGGCAGCGAGTACTCTGTCTATGTTTTGCAATCGTTACGTCGGTGGCATTATGGATCACGCCCCGAGCCTTTGAGCACATGAGCGAACAACTGCTTAACCCTTTCGTTCCATATAGCTCATTGCCAAGCATCCATGTGCTCATCAGTCCCGTCCTTCCATTGCCTCCCACTTGGTTGCTTGGCTCTGTGTGCATCCTGGGATTCTGCTCGAGTGCTGTTCTCCTACTCGGGTTGCTTCACTATGTGCCAAGTCGCGCCGAACTTCGCAAACAGCTTGCGAGCTCGCCAGGTTTAACCTTGGTCGTCGCATCATTGTTTGTGTATACTATGCTTGTGTATTCGCAGTGGATTATTCATCGCTATTACGTTGTGTCGTTTGCGCTGCTCCTACTCGCACTGGTCTACGTATTGCAACAACAGAACTTTGAACTGCGAGGCTGGAATGTGCTTTCGCTTTCTTTGGGATGTATGGTGATGCTATTGTTAGGAAGTGCTAATGCGCATGACTTTATGGCTCATCAACGAGCGGCAGTGCAGGTCTATACTGTTGCAGAGCAGGACTTTGGTCTCAATGCTCAAAACTTGGATGGAGGTTTTTCCTACAACTCGATGAGATCGTTTCATCGAGACTATGTAAAAAGTCCGGACAAAAACTGGTGGTGGGTACAGAGCGACGACTACGTGATTACGGAAGCTCCTGCCGAAGGAATGGTGGAACTCTATCGTGCGGAGTACTCCCGTTGGCTACCCTTTGGTGCAGTAGGACGAATCATTTTGCAGCAAAACGTGGCGCATAGAAGACATTTGGATGATAGCGTACAAAAAGTTTTGTCCAACTGAACTCAACATCCTACTTTGCAGCCTCAAGGACAGGGGAACAACGCTTCGGCGTACCGCACATCGAAATTCAACGGCAGCTCATTCACGCATTTTCGTGCGCGCTATTCCCTGTAGACGATGTCACATGGATGTTCACGATCCCGCATCCCCGCAGTGGATATACAAGGATGGTACACAAAAAGCGCAGCTTCGGCTGCGCTTTTTTTTATACCCTACATCAGATACGAGCAGACACGGCTGTGATTCCGCCTCGGCACTCAACTATCATTTCGTAATTATTGAACTTTAATTCCCTATGTTAACAGGCCACCCACAGCGTGTGTAGTACATCGTACATTACCGGGGACATTTATGAGACATCACCTCAGCTTACTCGCTTGCATTTTTATCGCATGTAGTGCCATCCTTCAAGCAAGATCCGAGCTAAGCGCAGCCGGGAAACTATATGATTCTTTGTGCCGATCGTTTAAAACATTGGACATCAACACAGCTCAAAGCATAAACGTTGAGGACCTAATGCTGCAACGGGATGCGGCAACCTTTCTTTTAAATGGCACTCTTACTTTCTGCGAGCCGGTATTTGGACGAGTCTGCGCTTGTGTGTTTAAAGGAAAGGGTCAACTTCAAATGACCCCTCCAACACAAGTGGAACGCGAACAGTTGCAACGCAATTGTGGAGGGCAGTCACTCGAACAAGAATTTGAGTCCATGGTCCTCGTGTTTTACGACAGCACCTTCCAACAGTTAACTGAAGGAACGACATTTAAAACATGCAGCGATAGCGTGGCTTTACGGGATGTGCTACGAAAGAGCTCGAAATACTTACAACAAAAGTCCGGCACTCTCACGCTTCCGACCCTTGCACCCCGTGCCTTCGACGGTTTCAGCGACCATTATTTTAATGCCCTCGTTTTTACCGGCGCCAACCGAGAGTATCTCTATCAAATAGACCCATTGGATCAAGAGCCTGTTAAATTATACCGATCGTACATTGGGCATGAAGTCGGTGATTTAGAACTCATCTCGGAATTTTTCGAAGCCGAAGAATACGTTAAAGGACCGGATTATTCGAAACGTAACTCTATGTTTGATATAGTTTCTTATCGCATAGAAAGTACGATTAGCGATCGTTTGCACTTCAGTAGTACGTGCATCATCGGCTGTTCGCCTCGATACAGCGCACGAAATTGGGTGCACTTTTTACTTGCTTCCAATCTTGACATCAGCAGCGTGAAAGATGAAGCAGGTGCCACACTGGACTGTTTCACCGACGGCTCGTTCGTTTATGTTCGACTCAAAACTCCCCTGAGTGCCGGCAAGGTGTTTCAACTGAAACTCGAGTATGAAGGCGACATCTTCTTACGTCAAGTTGATATCGTCTTCACAAAATTCGGTTCATCGGCGTGGTACCCCAGGACCGGTGAGATCGGTCGCTCAAGTTTCGACATGACCTTTCATACCTCAACGGATCTCACCTTTGTTTCGGCAGGCAAACTCGTGTCGTCCGAGCAGAACGGAAACATGCTCACCACGCACTACGTCATCGACAAGCCGGCTATACATAGCTCCTTTGCAATAGGAGTATACAAAAAACTCAGTTTTGAGGGCGAAGGCTTACCACCGGTGGACGTGTACTATGAACGTAGTGCAAAGTATGCCAAAGAAGTTGCGAATGACTTACGTACGGCTATGAAGTATTACCAGGAAATTTATGGTCCTACCAATGCCGAGAAGATGACAGCTGCAGAGATCTACGCTTCGCACGGCCAGGCATTTCCGGACTTCGTGCACCTGAGTTATTATACCTTTCGTTCCGGCGAAAGCGGAGGCGAGGACGAAAGCTTTGTGGCGCACGAGGCAGCCCACCAATGGTGGGGAGGTGCCGTAGCATGGTCCAACTATCATGATCAGTGGATGAGTGAGGCCTTTGCTACATACAGCAGCATGATGTACATGCAGGCAGTCCTAAAGGACAACACTCGCTTCTTCGAGCTTCTTGATAAGTCGAAGAAACGTCTACTAAACCTGCGCTCCAATGTCTTGTCAGGTGCCGTTGAAGCTGCTCCCATGTGGCTCGGACGCCGAACCGCAAGTACAGATCAGGCACGCAAAGACTATAACCTGATTATTTATTCCAAAGGAGCGTGGGTTCTGCACATGCTGCGCAATATGATGATGGATTTCGATACATTTTCGGACTCCTCGTATCTGGCCATGATGAAGGACTTTTTTGTTTCCAACCGTGAAAAAGAGCCCACGACAGCCGACTTCCAAAAGATGGTTGAGAAACACATCGGACGAGATATGTCATGGTTCTTCAATCAATGGGTCTACGGCAATAAAATTCCCACCTATACCGTGGCGTACAAGAGTGAAAAGCAACCTGACGGTCAGATTAAAGTACGCGTCCGTTTGAAACAACAAAACGTACCTCCGGACTTCAGCGTTGTCATGCCCTTGCTTCTGGATTTCGGTGAAAAAGGAAGTAGCGTTATTCGCACTGTCGTAACCGGCGAAGTCTCTGAATTCGACCTCCCCTTACTGCCCTTCGAGCCTAAAAACGTCGAATTCAACCCCTACCGCTCGATTCTCTGTGGATTAGAGACGGAGAAATGGTAGTCACACGAGCGACGCAGTCCTTCGTATCTTTGCATTCGCTCTCTTCAGACCTTGAGTTTGAGGCGGAGCATTGTGTTACCGAACCATAGTCCACTTTCGACGACCCCTATGAAAAGCATGACCGGCTTCTCAAAAGCCCAAATCAATGAACATGGAATCTCAGCCAATGTTGAAGTTCGAAGCGTTAACGGACGCTACTTAGAGCTCAACTGTAAGATGCCCAAGAATCTGCAGCATAAAGAACTTGAACTGCGCGACATGGTGAAGCAAGCACTGGAGCGCGGCTCGGTATCCGTCTTCGTCAAAGTTGATTCGTCAAGCAAAACAGCTTCCGTGGTGAATCCGCAAAAAGCTGCTGCATACCACGCGTCTCTAGAAGCACTTCGCAAAAAATTGCATATCGAGACACCGGTCTCCATCGCCGATTTGATGAGTATTCCCGACGTGATGGGACAAGAAGAAGAGGATGAGAAGGAAGCCGAAATGCAGTGGAAGATCGTTGCGAAAGCTTTGAAAGCCGCACTGACTTCCCTCGACACCATGCGCAAAAACGAAGGTAAAGAGATCATCAAGGACATGCGTAATCGCATCAAGCTCATCGAAACAACGCTTGACACCGTCGAAGAAGTCGGCATGAAGCGCATTCCTGAAGAGCGTGAGCGTTTACGAGCTCGCGTTGCCCAACTCTTCGAAGCAGACGAAATCGATGAGCAGCGTTTGCAATTGGAAATCGTACTGCTGGCTGACAAGCTTGATATCTCTGAAGAATGCGTTCGTCTGCGTTCGCACATCAAGTTCGTGAATGAAGCCATGCGAACAGGCGAAGGCAATGGTCGTCAACTGAATTTCATGCTGCAGGAAATGAACCGCGAAGTCAATACCATCGGTTCCAAAGCCAATGACGCAAACATTGCACGCATGGTCGTCAGCATGAAAGACGAACTCGAGCGCATTCGCGAGCAAATTCAAAATGTAGAGTAAGTTCTCTTGTTGGACTCTGTCCTCCTTTCTGCGCTTTTCTGCTCAGGCCGAGATTTGCTCGTCATCACTTGCAGGGACGCATCTACCGTATTTTTCTAACGCGCAGGCGAAGCCTGCGCGTTGTGTATAAACCCGCATGCAAGACGCGTTTACGCGTTCGTTGTCGCACACGATTCAACAAAAGGTCTAGCTGTGAAGAAGCATCTCATCGTATTGTCTGCCCCTTCAGGGGCCGGTAAAACCACTGTTGCTCGACATCTTTTGCGCACCTTTCCGGATTGGCGCTTCTCTGTGTCTGCCACTACCCGCTCCATGCGACCGGGTGAGCACCACGGCAAGGATTATTTCTTTCTGCAACGTGATGAATTTGTGCACCGGGTAGGTTCCGGCGACATGATTGAGTATGAGGAGATTTTCGGAAACTTCTACGGTACTCTGCGCTCTGAAGTGCAACGCAGTATCGATGCCGGACAAACCGTTTTATTCGACGTTGATGTGAAAGGCGCGATTTCGTTGCGCCATGCCTTTCCGGACGACACCATGTTGATTTTTATCGCACCACCGAGTCTGGCGACCTTGGAGCAGCGATTGCGCGGCCGCAGCACGGAGAGTGAAGAGCAGCTGACATTGAGACTCCAGCGCGCCGAAATGGAGATGTCGCTGCAGCACGAGTTCGACGTTGTCATCGTCAACGAAGACCTGCATGAAACACTGACGAAAGCCGAAGACGTGGTGCGAGGTTTTGCCTAAGTCTGATCGAAGTTGCGCTTAGAAGGAACTTACAGCGCACCCATACCTTGAACTTGAGGCGCGAATGTCGATCCCTGCGCCAGTCTTTTCCATACCTGTTCCAAATCATAAACCAACTCTTCGCGGTTCAACAACAGAGCATGCTCAATGCCTCGGGCGAGCTGCTCGCGAAACTGAAGTAGCATGAGTGAGGCGGCAAGTTGCGGAGACACCGCATTGCGTAGTTCGCGAAGTTCCGGAACCAATCTGTCGATGAAACCTTCCAGTGCGCGCTGTTCTTGCTCTCTACGTTGCTCCAACTGCAAATAGGGTTGCAACGACTTTTCGAGCATCGACAACTCGCTCTGAGCAGGTACCAAACGTGCAAAGATCAATCCCAACTCATCCTGCATTTCTAAGGTATCGTCGGATACTCCCACGGTAGCTTCGAGAGTCCGATGCGCCTTGGCGCTTTGATGTAAGAGTTGAATGCGTTCCTTTTGCAGACGCACGAATTCGTACAGCTCCTGAATACGTTCACGCGCAACTTCCACGTGCAGCTGAGCATGTTGTACGTCGTCGATCATCGCCTCACGACGACGTTGCATGAGGCGCTCTGTGATACTCTGTGGTGTACTAAATCGCACTTCTTGTTGAGTACGTACGATATCGTCTATCGTCGCTCTCGAAGCTTGCAATGAACTCAGGGTATTTGGACACATGTACTCTAGCATGCTACGCTGCGTATCATCGAGTTCAAACCAGAAGCGACGGCCCTTCAACTGAGCCTCTCTGAGCAACTGTTCGATGTTTGATTGCACGGTCTGCATTGCGCTGTGTCTGACCACCATGCAGCGGTCATCATCGACGCTGCTCCACCAAGCTCGAAACACCGCTCGCGCCGAGCTTGGACTCATAACGGAATCTCGACACACGGAGTCAACGAAACTATCTCGGAGCTCATTCATGGGTGCTCGGCTACTCAGTACACTCGGCGCATACGCACTCCACCACGCCTCGAAAGCGTAGTGTGTACGTACCTCTGCATTCTTGAGTGATGGGGCTGACGAAACCGCAACACGAATCAGTGAATGATCGTGGAAGGTTGGACGATAGTATTCGTTCCTTTTACTTTTTTGAAAGAAGCTGTGAATGTCCAGTCCTCTTTGTATCATTTTCGAATCCAGCTCGACGAATTGCGAGGCACTGAGCGCACCCGGAAATGTGTCGCGCTGATAAGCCAGAAGCGGAACGTGTGTACGCAAACCCGGTAGTACACGCTGTGTGCTCAGTATATCCGAGCGATGAAGTACGCGTGCACGGCTTTCTTGATTCTCAAATCGCGTGTAGGCATCAAGCATGTTCTCGCAGCTCAAGGTGTCGAGCATCGGACCATCTTGAGAGTCGATATGATCATAGAACAGAACGCGGTGTCGACGCTCAACGCTTTTGCGTCCACGCAGAATCATCAAGTGCCAGGTAGGACGGATGTTCCCATAAATGCTAAAGACGGCATCGAGCACATCACGCTCGAGTAATACAGCCATGTCTGCCTTACGTATGTTCTGCACCACACTGTCAGGCAACAAGAGTGCGGCAATGCTATGTTCCGCCATTGAACGCAGCAGAGCGCTAAACGGAGGCGTCCGGTCGTGCTGCTCAACGAAAATGCGATCAAAGGTCCGCGGACTTCTGTGTACCTCAAAAGCTTGTCCATACTCCTGGAACTCAAAATGCAGATCGCACAACACTGCAACAAGAGACGCGAGTCGATGCAGGTGCTTCGAAGATTCTTCCGCTCGAATGCGGAGTTTGGTTGCATGCGCAAAAACATGCTGTGACTCTTCAACACCGCGCTGTGCTTGGGCTGCACGCAACCCCGGACCACATCCCACATCGAGCATAGAACTGCCTGCGCTCATTGGAATGAGCAGGTTCAGCAGATTTCCTAGAAATGAGCTCTCTTCGCGTTGGGCGTGTTGCAGGACAAATTGCTCTGTGGCACGCGCGATGAGCTCGGGATCTTGCAGACGTAGCTGATGTAAGGCACTCATAACAGAACGCACAACCAAAGGTTCCATGCGCGCTCCCTGTGGATCGGATTCGAAAGACAGGTCGGTGCTAATCCCCATAAGCAAGGGATGCGTACGTTCAAGAGCACGCAAAGCATTTTCGAGATTGGAACCCAACACGCTCAACGATTGTTGCGTTGGCGGCAGAAGTCGTGCCCGACTCAGGGCGAGAAGGGCAAGCACATGCGCGCGAAAGTCTACGCCCGGCGATGCTTCGCTAAAAAGCTCGAGAGCTGCGCTACATTCTCGCAGTATGTCGTTTGGACTCGACAGCGTCATATGCCGCACGGTACTCTATGAAGTGAAGACAGATTCCGATACACAGGATTCATTCCTGAGGGTTTTCTCGTTTCCTTTTTGCACATCCACTTGTGGCCTTTACGCTTCCTTGCAGGCCGGTTGTGCTCAAACCCATGCACACATGAATTGATCGCATCCCGCCCTAAGTATGCAACATACTCAGGAAAGGATCACGAAGGAAGGCCTGGGGCAGCATAGAGGGACGAAATGCGTAGTTCTGCTGAGTACAGGCTATCAAGAAACGTCCGATACTAGCAGACCGTAGCCTTGGCTCGCTAACAGATGGTATTTTTGTGCATGGCAGACCCAACTCAACGAATGAACTCAGATTCTCGCATTTTTATCGCCGGACATCGCGGGATGGTAGGCAGCGCTATTTTTCGACTTCTTAGCGCTCGGGGCTATTCTTCTCTCCTGACTGCAAGTCGCTCGGAGCTGAACCTCATAGACCAACGAGCAACCTTCGAATACTTCGAAAAGCATCGTCCGGAGTATGTCTTCTTAGCCGCTGCGCGCGTGGGAGGAATTCACGCCAACAACACCTATCGTGCTGAGTTCTTCTATGAGAACATGATGATTGCTGCCAATGTCATAGAAGCAGCACATCGTAGTGGAAGTACGAAGCTCATTAACCTCGGCTCCTCCTGCATCTATCCCAAGCTCGCTCCGCAACCTCTGGTTGAAAACGTTTTGCTCAGTGGCTCTCTTGAATCAACCAATGAGGCTTATGCAATAGCGAAAATCGCTGCCGTGAAAATGTGTAGTTATTACAATCATCAGTATGGGACGCAGTTTGTTTCGCTGATGCCGACAAACCTGTATGGTCCAAACGACAACTACAACCTTGACAGCTCACACGTTCTTCCGGCCTTGATTCGAAAATTTGTTCTCGCACGCTATCTCCATGAAGGACGTCTCGAGGCGGTGAGAGCGAACATTCAACATGAATCGCTGGGGTTCAACAGTGAGAAACTTCACCTTGACAACGATGACGATCTAATTCAAGCTCTGTCACAACGTGGTATAGGAGCCGATCAAGTCAGTTTGTGGGGCAGCGGAAAGGTATTTCGAGAATTCCTCCACGCCGATGATTTGGCCGATGCCGCTCTCTATTTTATGAACTCGGTTACAGCCGAGCAAGCCGGTGAAATCGTCAATATCGGCACCGGACGCGATGGAACTATTCGCGAGCTGGCCGATGCTATCGCTTCTATTGTAGGCTTCAAGGGAAGCATTTCTTACGATAGCTCAAAACCCGACGGTACACCTCGAAAACTTCTCGACGTAAGCAAAGCCGGCGGTCTCGGATGGTCAGCCAAGATTAATCTCCACGATGGCCTGAGCTCCGTCATTAAAGAATACATGCATCACTAAGCACGTACTGAGCGGCAGGTCGCATCTCTCGACCCGCATCTTACTTGGATTGCAGCGGAATCTTCTTTGCCCCAAAGAGTTCAACTAATGTTTTTTCGATAGGAAGGCGTTCGCCCGGTGCGAGTTCTTTTTGCGCAGACAGGCTCGGTGCGCTCACAACTTCGGTCTGACCTACTCCCTGGTCGGACGATGCTCTCGCCGCTTCTGTAGTACCCTTATTTACTGATTCACTCTCTTCACCGGCAGCTACCGGTATTGCTTCACTGACGGAACTCTGCGGAGCTGCTTCCTCCACGACATGTCCATAGATATCCTGCGTATGAACAACACGCACACGAATCGACGATCCATAGAACTTCTCTAGCTGTGCTGCAAGTGGGGCGCGACGAGCGTTGAAATCATCGCACATGAACTTTTCGGAATTCAACACAAGGATCTCACCATCAAAGAAACGCACGCTACAGAATTCGCGAGAGTTCAAGCTTAGCTTGATAGCTGCAAGACTAAGTGGAAGTGCGTTCAAGAACTCCTTCCAACGATCTTGAATGGTTGATGACGCAACGAGAGGTCCCTCGGCGCTTCCATTAGCCGACCCACCGGTCCCCTGCATCGGGGAAGCGGAATTTGTTTGACCAAGCGACGACGACCCTATGCCCTTCAGGGGCTTTAACGGAGGCATTCCGTTGCTCGGACTAAACTTTGGAGCCGGCGTACTGCTTTTCGGGACGTAGGTGGATACAATGGTACTGTTTCCAACATTCTGAGCGACAGGTGGAGCAGTTCCTGCATCAATCTGCAGAGGTGGCGAACTTTGACTACGAGTTGCAGGCGGGCTCGGCATAGTGGCATGGACCGGCGCTGCTATCATTCCGATCTTAGAGCCGTTTTTTTTTAGCTCCCGAACTTCGTTCAGGAGCTGAGCGATTTCCACGGTGGAATCAAGCGAGGCGAGTTGTACCAATAACTGCTCGAAACGAAATCGAGGCTGCGCTGAAAAGCGAAGCTGGGCATCGGCAGCATTGATGAGGGCCATAATGCGCAAGACTTCGTTACGACCATATTTCTTGGCAGTGCTTCGATATCGCTCAAGAGTTGCCGATGAAGACTCAATCAAGGTTGCATCACCTGTTACGACAACACTCAGCACATTTCTAAAGTGCTCGATGAGACCACTGATGCACTCATGAATATCATAGCCACGTGTTACGACTTGTTTCACGATGTCGAACATCGTCGATGCATCGTGAGCGCTTACCGCATCACTGATACGAAAAAAGAACTCTTCATCAATCAAATGCAAGGCATTCGCTAACTCGGAGATGACAATACTGTCTCCGCAAAATGCCCGTACTTGATCGAAGATACTCTGCGAGTCACGCATGGAACCATCACCCTTCTTGGCAATGGCCACGAGCGAAGCCTCATCAATCTGCACCTTCTCCTGTTCAGCAATGTAGCCAAGGTGTCGAACGATGTCTTCAATCTGCATGCGACGAAAGTCAAAGCGCTGACAGCGACTCACAATGGTTGCCGGAACCTTTTGCGATTCAGTCGTCGCAAACATGAAGAGTAAGTGTGGAGGCGGCTCCTCCAGTGTCTTTAAGAGCGCATTAAATGCAGAGGTCGACAACATGTGGACCTCGTCAATAATGTACATCTTGTACTTGCCGTGTACCGGCGGGTACTTCGCGTTCTCGCGGAGTTTACGGATGTCATCGACAGAGTTGTTTGAAGCACCGTCAATTTCGATCACATCCAACGAACGACCACCTAGTATGTCGCGACACGAGTCACACTCATTGCAAGGCTCAACACCGTTCTTTGGATTGGTACAGTTTAAGGCGCGTGCAAAAATGCGGGCCGTTGTCGTCTTCCCCACTCCACGTGGTCCACAAAACAAATAGGCATGGTGAACCCTCGCACTCTGTAACGCATTCGCCAGCGTGGTCGAGATATGCTCCTGACCCACCACCTCCGAAAAAAGCTGAGGACGCCACTTTCGGGCAGTTACCACAAAGGAATCGATTTGTTCTTGTTCTGCCATGGATACTACGGAGGATACACTTCTAGGCAACAATGCCCTCTATCTTCTCAAAACCTTCGCAAAATTTCGCGGCTGGCAAGCATGCTGCCGGGAGGAGAAGACCATGCAAATTCAGAAAAAAAAGTCGATGCGAAGGGGCTAAAAGTGGGCCTGTGGAGAACCGGTGGTAAGGGTTGGAGTGGGCGCCGGCAGCCTCATTCCCGCTTTTGCGTCCCTAGGGTCTGCGCTTTGCGGCTACCTAGGTACGTGCACAAGAGGAATCCCCGATGCCGGAGGCATCGCACAACCTAGCCTAGGGTCAGAGCGCAGCGTTGACCCTAGGGGCACGCACAAAACGCAATCCCCGATGCCGGAGGCATCGCACATCTTAGCCTAAGGTCAGAGCGCAGCGCTGACCCTAGGTACGCGCACAAGCGGAATCCCCGATGCCGGAGGCATCGCACATCTTAGCCTAGGGACAGAGCGCAGCGATGACCCTAGGTTCAATAAATGTCAGAGAAAACACCCGGCGAGATATCAAATCCTAAGAAGCTGAGGAATAAAGATTTGCGCTATGTAGACGATAATCCTGGCTAAGTCGTCGTTTATAGTACATCACCACGCACCGTGTATTCTCAGCAACACAAAATAGCGAGTTCGATCCTTCTGCTCTTGAGCTGTGCCTTGATTGTAGGACTTGGATTAATGATGGCACCGCGAGGCGGAGTTTATCAGGCGACAAGGAGCGACTTAACGTTTACAAACTCGCGCATCCCGAAAACAGATAGTTCTCGTCCCCATCCGGATGCTTTGACGCCTCCGAAAGGAAAGCGAGGATCTGATTTTACGAAGTCGTTGACGAAAACGCAACCTGCTTCGAGCGACATCGCCACATCTTCCGCTCGCTCCACGTCTGCCGAAAACACGGCGGCCCCTAAACCGTAAATACTGCGATTGGCTAAGTCGATGAGCTCTGTCTGACTTTGAGCGGAAATTACCGCGGCAACCGGACCAAACAATTCTTCGTCGAATGCCGCCATACCTGGCTGCACATCACTTAAAATCATCGGCTGAAAAACAGCTCCAACAGCTCCAGCTCCTGTGCCTCCATCCAATATTACGCGGGCACCCTGTTGGATACTGCGTTCAACTTGAGCGTGCAGTCCATCTCGCAAATCAAGTCGAGCGAGCGGGCCCACCGTTGTTGAAGCGTCGAAAGGATCTCCAACCACTGCTTTCTGCATCTCTGCTCTGAGCGCTTCTTCAAAGTGTACCCGCACGGATTCCATCACAATAAAGCGTTTCGCTGCTACGCAGCTTTGTCCGCTGTTGATGAGACGCGACGTTGCACACACTCTAGCGGCTAACGATATATCTGCGTCATCGAGCACACAATAGGCGTCGCTACCCCCGAGTTCAAGAACTGTCTTCTTCAAGTTGTGTCCGGCTTGCGCCGCTACACTGCGTCCGGCACGTGTACTGCCGGTCAAGGTTAGCGCAGCTACACTTGGATGTGCAATAAGCTCGGAGATCTGCTCGTGCGATGCGAAGACGGTGCTATACACGCCCTCACCCATTCCTGCGCGGTTGAATGCATCTTGCAAGAGAAGTGCACATCCGCTCACTTCAGGAGAATGCTTGATCATTACAGTGTTTCCGGCCATCAAGGCAGGGACGGCTGCGCGTATCACTTGCCAAAAGGGAAAGTTCCACGGCATGATTCCCAGAACTAGTCCCAGAGGTTGAAAATGTACGCGCGACGAACGATACTCAGAAGCTATGCTCAACGCCTCCAATTGCGCGGGTGCCTCATGTGCCACGTACTCACAACATTGCGCACACTTCAGCACTTCGGCCTGTGCTTGCTGCAGTGGCTTTCCCATCTCCAAAGAGATACGCTCGGCTGCGGTCGGCATCAGCTCACGTAAGAGGTGCGCGAGCAACTGCATACAGATCGCACGCTCCTCCACTGTGCGCTGACGCCACTCGATGTGTGCCCTTCGGGCTTGATGCACAAGGTCGGAAATCTCGGCACTGCTCTGTAGTGGATACTCTGCCAGAACTTCGAGGTTGAAGGGATTGATGGAGCGTAGCATAGCTTCGAGCTAAGAAGTGAGGATTTCGTCTGTTAGACTGCGACAACGCACTATCTACTTTTTCTCTCTGCAAACATACGACGAGCCCGAGAGGAGGACGCTCAGGGTGTGCGGAACTCTTGAAGAGGCAATCGCCAAGGTTCACTCGTGATGCGCAGCATCACGAGTGCATAAATCGGGAGAGTGTGCTGTGTTAGAACTCGCGCAATAGCACTAGTCCATCAGCGAAAACAAGGCGCACCAAACCCTTATGTTCACTACAGAGGAGGGATCGTAACTCATTGGCTTGTTGACTGAGTACACAGACTAGTTCGGAAACGCGCGGGTAGAGAATGCCTGAAATGGTGGTGTCTCCAATGCGACGAATCCGTGCAAGATCCGAGCTTGGGAAAGCGGACGGACCGAGTACGCACGAGTCGTTCAACACCGAGAATGGCGACACAAAGTCGGCACCGTTCTTCACCGCATTCGAATAACTAAAGGTGTAGGCACGTCCGGCTGTTCCGGCATTCAGATTGGGAAGATAGGTTAAGTAATCCGTCTTCAAGAGCCAGTACTCCTGGTTCGCTCCGGCCTCGTAGGGATGATCGATGTACCAGGAAAGTACAAGGCTGCAATGCATGGAAGCCGGCGCGGCGTCGACGATGACCGGAATGTCGCAACCATAGCTCCGACGATGTGTGATAGGTACCAGACGTCTACGCAAGGGACGAAAAGTCTCGGCGTCGAAGAAGCCTATCTTTCTACAAAAATCGAAATCGATGAGCTCATGATACGTAGTATCGAACTCAGAGCGAAAGACAAAACTGCGTCCTAGTGAATCGCGAAAACGAAGTTCCGCCGGCTCTTCACCAAAGTACTTTGTAAAGGATGTATCGTAGACCAGCGCAGGATCGTCTTCTTGGTGGGGTTCGCAGTCTTTGCTACAACCGGTGGCAAACAGAAGCACGACGAGACTTGCAATCCGGAACAACCCGGATAGCGTACTATGCATTACCATTCTGCACGCCATGACGTCTCCGCTATAATAAATACAGATTGCCGGATCATGTTCTGCAATCGCTCAGTTCAAAGCCCGGTGCTGAGCGTGCCGCTCACAGCTTCAACATAAGGCGAAGAGCTCCAAACGCAATGTTATTTAGGGCTTGGTCACAGAGTTTAACTCAATGCAATCATAGATGACGGAAGTCTTTCCTCCCGTATAGCTACGCGTCGTCATTACCGACTCCTCGACCACACCAAAGCCCGGACTTAGCCACACTGAGTCATCCGTTACAACGCTCATTCCACCGCCCTCCACTATTGAGGTGCGAACCGTGCAGAGAGTGACGTAGCGTTGTCCGCCGAAGGTTTTTATCTGATTCAGTGCAACGAACCGAGCATCCTTCGTGGTTGAATCATATTTCCATGAGGGAAAAAGGGAACCGAGAACAAAAGGCTTCTGCGCAAAAACACCGTAAATCTTTGCGCCAACCGAATCGCCATACCAAAGCCTAGCGGCATTTGCGACTAAATACTTGGAGTCATCGCCGATACCATAGCACACTGCCTTTGTACTCGGGTTAAGCTCGTACACAGGTTTCTTAATTGTAAGGCTAATGCTCTTGGCAGTCATTGGGGTTGTGACCCCATTCGTGTCGGTAGAAAATCCGCTTTCATTAAACTGATAGACGGTACCCACACTACCCGCCCACAAGAAGTCAATCGGACTCAAGCTTTGCACATCAGGATCCTTGTTCGCATCGGGATCTGTAGGATTTGAGCTTGAACATCCATATACCAGCACTAGGCTCGTACAAAGAGCAACACAGAATAGTCGAAGAGTCATATCGTTCTCGATAAAAATAGTTCTGATCCATAGCCTGCACTCATCTGCAACCAGGAGAGTGAGTAAAAAGGTGTTCAGTGCGCGAATCGAAGCGTTCCACATTTTTGATTCTTGAAACGTCCTGAGGCTATACGCGAGACACATCCGGGGTGAAGTCATCACGACCCCAAAGCACCGGTGTTCGTTCTAAGCCTCGGCCAGACCAAAAACATACCGGAGCTCGCTTGTGCTTGGTATGGTGAACAATAGGCGCAGTCCATCGCGGAGATCGAAACTGCATTAGGTCTCGTCCTCTGTCTCTTGCTGCATACGCACAAAAAGCTCACGCATGGGTTGGATGTGACGAACAAACATGATAAAGCTGATCATCCACACCATGCTTTTGTATTGGCCCACATCAGCTCCTGCTACCACCATTGTTTGTTGAATCAAAAGTGAGGGCGCGGTGTACATGAGAATGGACACACCAAGTATAGCACTTACCGAGCCCACGTGGACGTCGCGACGAATAATATAAAAACCCGTGAGATACATCAAGAGCCACAAGCCCAATCCCAGAGGGTTGACGGCGAGACACACTCCGGCCGCGGTTGCCAGACCTCGTCCACCATGAAAGCGAAAAAACACGTTAAAGCAGTGTCCCAAAACACTAAACACACCGGCCATGGCAACACTAAAAAATCCACCTCCCAACCACAGCGCACACTGAATGGCGGCGATTCCTTTGAGAGCATCCATCGCCGTTACGATGATCCCAACCCAACGTTTACCGCTTACCTCATAGCTATTCATGGCACCCATGTTACCCGTGCCTTCCATTCGCACATCCTTGCCCGCGCTAAAACGAACAAGAATCCATGAACTGGGAATACAACCGAGCACATAGGCAATGACAGCACTGAGAATTGGAAGGAGATCAAGAGTCATGTTCTTTAGGCTTTCTGTAATTTCCTGCAAATTACGTTTTGGGGATGTCCGCGCATGTCACGCAATCCGACTTCTGATGTCTTGAGCCACAATGCTCTGTTAATTCTTATCACCTGCAGCCTTCTGTATTTTATCACATTGGGCGCTCGTGAGGTTCAGCCGTACGAAGAATCGATGAACGCACTACGCGCGAAGGCTATCGTCGAGACAGGCCAGTGGTCGGATCAAACAGACCATGCCTTAGGTGGGCTTCAAAGCGCTTCGAAAGCACCCTTTCCGGTGTGGGCAATGGCTTTCTTTATGAAGCCGATGCGCAGCTCCACTCTCTCAATTCGTTTGGCAAGCACCCTGTGCGGCATCGCTTCGATGTTTCTTATGTACGGGATAGCGTGTCTCATCATGCCCCGAAAAATCGGGATTATTGCGGCCGTACTGCTTTGCGCCTCGTTGAGTTGGAATCATTACAGCCGATTGGGAACGGCTGACATACCATTTCTGACAGCGACGCTGTTGGCATTCTATGCCATCCTTCGCTCGCTTCACACAAGAGATGCAAAGCAAAGCTATTTCTTCGCCGCGGTTTTCGCCTTCGCGGTGTTTATTGCCGGATCAAGTTACTTGATTGCCACTCTGATACCGCTCTCCTTTGTCGTGATACTCTTCATCAAGACCTCTCAAGCAGAAAGCGAAGGATTGGCACAGCCGAATGCCGCGTTGAGAGCTTTTGCTCACGAACACAGAGAACGCGGACACTTGGGCTTAGTCTTCAGTGCCGCAGCAGTTCTTGGGACTATACTTTCACTCTGGTGGTATGTCGGTATGGCTCTGCGTCACGGCAATAGCATGTGGAACGCACTTGCGGAAGCGGTGCCCGGTCTAGCGCAGATTGATGGTTGGTGGTCAATAGGAAGCTTACTCAATGCACTCATAGTATCGCAGCCATTGACCTTTTTTGCGCCCATCTGGGTCTTTTTCATGCTTCGCTACCCGCAGCAGATCTTTCTTCATGCCATGGATCCACGAGCTGAAAAAACCCTTGCTCTATGGTTCTGCGCAGTACTCCTTGTTTCGTCCTTTCTTCCGGCAGCGGCGCCGGGATCGGCTCTACTTGCGCTTCCACCCGCTATCCTACTTTCGCTGCGCGGTTTGGACGTCCTGATGCAACTCAAAGCACGCTCTCGAAGTGGAGTAGTTATCATGGTTCTTGCTCTACTGTGTTGTGTGTGGTCCATCGCGCAACCCTTGCGCGTTGCAACGCTGAATGTCGTTCAAGGCCATGGTAACCTTGTGGGACTCAGTACAATCGTGCTCGCGGTACTCGCACTGGTTATTGCCATTCAACAGCGCATGGAGCGACGATTAACCTGGACAGTGCATCTACACCGATTCGCATCCACTCTGCTTCCGATACTTCTTGTGCTTCGAGTTGCCCTTCTCAATTTCTACTCCATCGATGATTGCCATCGCGGTGCACAAAAGGTTACGAAATGGTTGCACGACGCCGACGTAAAAAGCTGCCTCGTCCTTGTTCACCGCAATACTCCGGCAGATACGTTGGCATCGCAACTTGCATGGTACAGTCAAGGGTGGATCGGGTATGGTTCAAAGAGTCCGTGGCAAAACCTTCGCAACAGCACCGTCATCCACTTGGGTGCCGGTGTGACTGATAGCACGCTCATTGAATTGCTCGATACAGCACACGTGCCCATCGTGTACATTCGTCCTGCAGATGACTCTTTGTGTGCGCGAGAAGTGCGACAACTCCAGCGTCTTCAAAAAGTTCGACTTCAGACCCAATCCTATACAATTTTCTCGCGTCGTTCCTACAGCGGCACTATGGAAGGTCTAGAGCTGGACTTCGATATATAATCGACTGTCCTAGTGAGCGTTTCTCGAGCTACAAACCTTGCTAGACACTGCGCGACCCACTGACAAGAAAGAAACCCAATGACTTTGGCGCCGTACACTCTTCGCTAACGAACTACACGGACCGTGACATGTGCTTGTTTGCTCGCGGGCGATGGTGCGAGTCATGTCCCAAAGGACTGAATGGACGCCAATTTGAGTCGCACAACAGCGATGGGCGGTGACGCGAAGTACCTGCCGGCATACTTTGACGTATTTTTGCTTCTATCATCCACTCAGCAGCAGCTCACACGGTGTCCTTAGTAGAACAGATTGCGCGCATAGACTCAAGGCTACGACCTCTCATGATGCATGCGCCGGCGTCCTTGGTGACCTCTCTGTATTCGGCATTTAGACCGGGTTTTTTGAAGGCATTCGCTGCCGAACAACCGCGTGCATTCGTACCACCGGCTTCCCTAAGTCGTGAGCTTTGGGGCATCCGCTTTCGAGCTCCGATCTTCAATGCCGCAGGAATGTTTAAAAACGGCGAGGCATATCGAGTTGTCGCAGCACAAGGTGCAGGTGCATGGCTCTGTGGCACGACCACCGCTCTTCCGCGCATGGGAAACACCAAACGAGGGGTAACTCATCCTTTCGTTCCCTACCCACGTTCGGGTTCCGCATCCAACTGGATGGGATTGCCTAATCGCGGACATGCCGCCGTCGCGTCCATCGTTTCGAAAATCGACAAGGTGGACGGTTGTCCACTCGGTGCAAGTCTGAGCTCTGATCCTGATCAACATGGACGTAGTGCACTCGAGTCCCTCGCTGAAGGATTGCACATGTACGTCCAAGCAGGCGTTGATTTTATGGAGTTGAATGAGAGTTGTCCCAACGTTCCCGGACATGAAAACGATGCCTCCTCAGACGCTCTGGATCCGGCTCTGATACAACGCCTGGAGTATGTGGCAGAACATTTTCTTCGCAAGCGCACGCGTTTCGTGCCGCTGATTGTGAAGTTGTCCAACGATACCGACCCACAACGAATTCCTGCTCTAGTCGATGTGCTGCTGAGCCTGGGTTATGAGGGTATAACTCTTGGCAACACATCCACACGCTACGCTGAGCACGGCTCTGCTCTTGTACCTGCCGAGCGACGCGTCTTCGACTACTTTAAAACGCATTTTGGAGGCGGCATGAGCGGTCGTATTCTGCACTCGTGTTCGTTGAATCTGTCACGCATTGCCGCACAACACGCACATACAGCCATCGCCGATGGTCGCTTTCAGGTTATTCGCTGCGGAGGTGTGGAATCACGTCACGACCTCTTGGAGTCGGAGCAGGCCGGCATTGCACTCTGCGAATGGTACACAGGTTATTTTGAAGCATTCTCAGCTTTCGGACATCGCGTGTACGAGGAGCTGCTCAGCAAAGCGCTGTGAGATTCAAGTCGCCGATGAACTGTCATGATGAGTCGCGGAGCTGCAGCGCGCTACAGCAGATAATGTAAGAGATGTAGGCTTGATGAGACATTGCAGCGTGCACTAGAAGGCCGAACTGAGTACGTTGTCTCCTACCGCTGTTTCGTACAATGCGTGCCACGCGGTACAGAGTTTTTTTAAATATGCTGCAGCTTCGCTGCAGCATGAATAAATTGTTTCAAGAGAACATTTGTAATGGGTGCCAACCGTTTGTTTAGTCCGGCTCAGTTGTTTCTCCTGTTGATTCTTTTGGCGGGACTCACTTTATTCTATGTGAACAATGTTGTTCGCGTAAATCAGTTGCTGTCGGAAATCAAGGGCTTGGAATACTCTCGAGACTCACTTGTCAGCTCGACGAACTTACTTCGAAACGAAGTTTTCAGTTTGGAAAGTAGCGACAGAATTACGCGCATCGCAAGAGAGAACATTGGTTTGACTCAACCCGCGAGCGCTCCCATCGTTCTTCAGGCTCCGAAGAAGAAGGACTAAAAGCCGGTATCGAAAACCGCTAATGACCGCATTTGCCTTCTACGCACCCTACTTCCGGCTTCAATGGACGTGTCGGCGAGCTCACCTGACTTCATCTGCAACTCAATAGACTTTGTTCGTGCCCCCTTCATGGCTGATAGGACCTAAGCTCCTATTTTTGTAGCGCAGCAGCAGCATTGATATCATTCCTTGTTTCATAAAGAGTTCTGTGACCGGTCTCGTAAGGGCAGCATGATTTGCACGGTCTTTGGCGATACCTACGACACGGCTCTTCTACAGTGTTCTACGTCCCTCTATGTCTGTTCCCGATCTAGGCGATCGCGCTTCGGCTTATAAACCATGGCGTATGCGTTTCATGGCGATCTTCTTCCTCATTGGCTTTGTTGCCGTGTTGGTGAAGCTCTTCTATGTGCAGATCGTTAAAGGTTCGGAGTATCGTGAACGTGCGCGCAAGCAATACGAAGCGAAGGTGGACCTACGTCCGACACGTGGTTTGATTCTCGATCGACAAGGTCGAATTGTTGCTTCGACTATCCAAAGCGTCAGTTATGCAGTCGACCCAAAAATGTTGGAGAACCCGGATCGTATCTGCGAACTCCTTCAAGCAGTGTGTGGACTAAACAAGGAAAGCTTGTTGGCTCGAATCGCGGCTAATCGAGATAAAAACTTTGTGTGGTTGGCTCGTGGTTTTACGGTGAGCTCCGCTACGGCAGCCTTGGATTCCATCAACGATCCGGGCTTCATACGTCTCTCGGAGCCAAAGCGAAACTACCTCTATGGTTCATTGGCAGCTCAGGTTATCGGATGCACAAATGTCGACAACAAAGGTTTGTCGGGTCTGGAGCTCACCTATGACTCTCTGCTTCAAGGCGAATCAGGTTTTGAAGTCATGCAGCGTGATGGACGAGGTCGTCTTCGACAAATCATTGGCGCGAGTACAAAAGCTGCACGAAACGGTTACTCACTTGAGTTGACTATCGATGCAGAATTGCAAAGCATCGTGGAGCAAGAGCTGTATAGGGGAATGCAACTGGCCGGCGCGAACTCCGCTATGGCAATTGCACTCAACCCTCACACAGCTGAAGTCCTGGCTATGGCCAGCTTTCCAAACTACAATCCCAATAGTCTAAAAGAATCGACGCCCGACGCGATGCGCATTCGAGGCATCGCCGATATGTATGAGCCCGGCTCGACCTTCAAACTCATTACGGCGGCTGCGGCGGTAGACCAAGGACTGGTGAGTCCGGAGACTCAGGTAGACGGTTTGAACGGCGAAATGGTTCTCAAAGACGGAACCATAGTCCGTGACCACGAAGCACTCGGTGTGTGCACTCTTGAAGAAGCATTGGAAAAATCCAGCAACATCGTGTTCGGAAATCTGGCTCGATCGATTCCTGATATGATCTTCTACAAGTACACGCGAGACTTCGGATTCGGCATCCCTATTGGCTTTGAACTAAGCGGTGAATCCAGAGGGCTCCTAAAACTTCCCAAGGAGTATGATTACAGCACGAAGCTTTTTATGGGTTATGGGTACCAGATGGCTGCGTCTGCACTACAGCTAGCCAACGCCTATGCAACCGTCGCAAATAGAGGACTGATGATGAAACCCTACATCGTAAAGGGTATTCTCGACCAGCACAATGAGCGCATCAAGGAATTTCAACCGCAAAGAATACGACAAGTTATCTCGGAACAAAGTGCTCACATCCTGTCGAATATGTTCTGTGGTGTTGTCGATCGTGGAACAGGAACCGAAGCTCGCATCCAAGGTTTGCGCATCGCCGGCAAGACGGGCACTGCACAGCAGCTGGTCGATGGAAAGTACTCGAAGGAGGCCTACACCGCATCGTTCATCGGATACTATCCGGCCGACAGCGCAGAAATGGTTGTGCTCGTGATGCTTGATCGCCCTAAAACGGATATCTATGGCGGACGCACTGCCGCACCGATTTTCCGCAACATTGTGCAACGCATTCTGTCAACTCCCAGTGTCAACGAAAACTTCCCTGCATTGGCTCGATTGGCACACACCCAACCTCCGGCCGATACCCTTCGCGTACCGGACCTTCGCGGAATGGAGTGGTCGCAAGCCGATCGCTTAGTGCACGAACGCGGTTTGCGTCTAGCCCAATCCGAGGCATTAGGGGTGATCGTTCGGCAGAATCCACCCGCAGGCAGCACAGTTATTCGTGGAAGTGCAATCGATATCGAAATCGGCTCACAAAGTGTCGCAAACGACAGCACGAAAAAAAGTCCCGCCAGCCTGCCGGATGTGCGAGGTTTAAGTTTGCGACGAGCCGTTGCCATTCTTCATGCCGGCAATGTGGTTGTGCATGTTCAAGGCAGTGGACGTGTACGTTCACAGAGCTGGAGCACGCGCAATGGCATGCGCCACTGTACACTGAATTGCGGTGACATGAACTAGCCTGAGCTCATGCGCAGAGAGCTCGCAGCACGACGTCCCCAAAAATTTGATTTTGTCCGTCTGCTCCGATTTCTGATCTTGGCGCTCCTTGCCGGTGCATCTTTTAGCAAGCCATTACGTAACTGGGGACATTCTACACACCTAAAATCCGGAGGTATCCATGGAACAGCGGAGTCAACCGCCTATCCCGCGCGAGTTTGCGGTCTATGATGTTGCGATGTGCATCATCTTTAGTATCATCACCTGTGGCATTTATGCTCTGGTGTGGGCTCATCATCGTTTTCGTATCGTCAATGCATGGTTGGGACGCGAAGAGTACAACTTTTGGAAGTGGTTTGGGTTGTCTATCATCACATGCGGCATCTACAACTTGTATATCGAGTATAAGTTTGCCGGTAGCATTCAAGAGATCCAACGCAATAATGGATTTGCGTTGTCGGAGAACCTTCCGATGATGGCGATTCTTCTCGGATTATTCGGTCTGTCGATTGTCACTCACTCAATTGAACAGGCTGAAATCAATCGCTGGTATGCTGTTCCCGAAGGTCAAGTACCACCGGAATTCATGCCTCCGCAGCAGTGAGATCCCGAACGCAATACTATCTGACGCTTGGAGCTGCAGCGCTCGCCTGCGGTTTGGTGTATAGCATCAATCCCACAGAGCATACACTGATTCCTTGCGTCTTCCATAAACTGACAGGATTTGAGTGCGCGGGTTGCGGAATGACCCGCGCCACTCATTTCTTGTTCCATGGCGATGTGCATCAAGTCTTGCACTACAATCCATTGGCTTTCATTGTCCTTCCGGCTCTCGTATACGCACTTGTAGCCCGCGGTCTTGAACTGCATGGTAGACGACGCTTTCCTCGTCTGCAGGATTATCCATTCCTCAACATCGGCAGTGCGGTGTTTTTGGTCGTGTTTATGCTTCTACGAAACATCGTGCAGCACTAGGCAACGACTCTGCTCTCTAACTTGTACTTTTTGTTTTTCGTTGTACGGCTCGGTCCTGCAACGTCCATCACTGCGTCAACAACGCACAGTTCCATAATCACATCCCTGGGGATCAACCGGCATGGCAAAGTCGACGAAAGTGCAACTCAGCAAACAAGAAATGACGAGTCTGCTGACTATTCTGGAAAAACGCTTTCAGAGCAACACAAAGCGTCATCCGGATTACAAATGGGCTGAAATAGCCGAAGGCCTGCATGACCGACCTCAGCTGCTATGGACCCTGCATCAAATGGAGATAAGCGGGGGCGAACCCGATGTGATTCAACCGCTCGTTGCAAAGGCTAAGCCGCTCTTTATCGACTGTAGTGCTGAAAGTCCTGTCGGACGTAGAAGTCTGTGCTATGACCGTGCTGCCCTAGACGAACGCAAAGAAAACAAGCCCTTAGGCAACGTGCTTGAAAGCGCTTCCGCCATGGGCGTCGAGCTTTTGGATGAGGAGCACTACCGTCTACTACAAAGTTTTGGTCGCTTTGACGCCAAGACGTCGAGTTGGATTCAAACCCCTGCGTCCATTCGCAAACTTGGCGGAGCACTGTTTGCCGACTTTCGTTACGACACGGTTTTCGTCTATCACAACGGAGCTCAGTCATACTATGCAGCACGCGGCTTCCGCGCTCTGTGCCGACTCTAACACGCCGCGTTAAACCATGTCGCGCACTACTCTGCGCGCTTTTCTGCATTCTCAGACTAGTCCGCAACTCAACGCTGTACCACCTGAGCTACGAAGTATGCCGAGATCAGATTGAGTACGCCATGCACCGTCGCTAGTGTACCTGCATGCTGCAAGCGCCATAACGCGGACTGAATGCGGCCCTCCTATATACTTACATCATCCCACGTTCCGCAAAGCTTGTATAGCTCTCACCTGCGATGATCAGATGATCAACGACTTCTATGCCTATGATTTTACCGGCTTCACGCAGCTGACGTGTAATCGCAATGTCTTCGCGAGAGGGTTCGGTGTTGCCGGAGGGATGATTATGTAACAAAATGGTGGACGCTGCTGCGTCACTGATGGCACTGCGAAACACTTCGCGTGGATGCACGATACTCGCGTTCAACGAGCCTTCGCTGACTACAACTTCGCGAAACACTTGGTTGGCGGCATTGAGCAAAAGCACACGAAAACTCTCCTTGCGTAAGCCTCTCAAACGAGGAATGTAGTAGCTCGCTAAATCTGAAGCACAGCGAATAACTTTCTTCGCATCGAAGGGAGAACTCACCATACGACGACTCAATTCGAATGCTGCGATTAGACTGATCGCTTTAACCTGGCCAATTCCGCGAACGCATGCTAAATCGGCTACCTCACGACTCAGCATTTCATGGAGCTCACCATAGCGATTCAAAAGATCGCGCGCCGCATCAAGCGCAGACACACCCTTTGTTCCCGTGCCCAGTAAGACTGCCAATAACTCGGCGTCTGACAAGGTCTTCACACCATGCGTAAGTAAGCGTTCACGTGGTCGCTCATCTTCCCTCCATTCGCGAATTGTACGATGAGCTCTTTGCTCAGCGAGCGGGTACACCTGTTCGTGCTCTGACACTTTGTCTTCCTCAAAAAAAACACAGACAACCATCGCCTCGAACAGTCGCATGAAACCACGCAACGAAGGGGTTTGATGTGACAGTTCAGTGGGTGCAAGAAGCGAGCGCGAGAACAACGCTATGCTGTGCAATATGCGACAGCGCGAGGTCTGCGAGAGCGTCGGTGTGCGCTTGACGCCGAAGTCGTAAAATCAAAAACTGGACTTAGGAAGAGAATGGATTTGTCCACAGGTTGCACACGATATCCTGCACAAACAACAACGCCGCATGAGAAGTGATAGAAAATGCAGCGTCTAGGACGGGCGCAGCCCGGCCATAGTCATGACAAAAAAAAACTCCCATCGAGTGACGGGAGTTCAATAATCAAAGCACTCATGCTTATTGGCAAACTCAGTTTGAGCACCACTTTTCGTAGACACCATCGAGCAGAAGATTGATAGCATCGGCAGCTTCGCGAGCTGAATCGAGAGCGCGAACTTGTTGATCTTCGGTGCGGCAGATGCGAACGAGAGCATCGCGTGTTACTTCGCGATGGATCTCATCGGCGTGTTCGTGCACGGTGAAGAAAATCAAGGCGTCTTCGTTATCCATGTTGTAGTGCTTCTTCAAACCATCAATCTTGGTGGTTGAGACTTCAGGGATTTGGCTTTCATAGGCGTACAATGCGGCTAAGCCAACCGCAGGGTTGTCATTCTTCGACAAGGTCTTCAGAATACGAACCGATTCTTTGGTGTGAGGAAGGTACTCGCGGCTTTGGATTTCGTCGGCGCTTAAACCCAATGCTTTGCCGAAGCGACGCCAGAGTGCCGGGTGATTGCCTTCGCCGTGTTCTTCCTCCATGAGGTTTTCGAGAAGCATTTGACGGACTTCCATATCCTCCGCGCATGCCGCGTGTGTAGCACTTACATAGGTCGGAAAGTGGAAGACCTGATGATAATACTCCTGAGCGTATTCGCGCAACATATCCTTGGTCAAGGTTCCATGATTCCACATCTGGTAAAACGGATGTTGGAGCATGTGGCGCTCATTAATGATAGCGTCCAGTTGTTCAAGAAACTCTTTGTCAGTCATGAGTGCGTCCTCAGATTGATGATGTGGATAATCTATTGTTTTTGCCGTTAGGTGGCCTGCAAAACTACAGAGTTTTCCTATTTTCGCCGGAGATTTTTCTACTACGAGTACTTGGCGAATCGTGGAAATGATGGACAACGATACAGTAGAGCTTCAAGAAGAGTTAGTTGAAGAGCTTGCAACCGACACTTTGTCGGCCAAATGCGTTCTTTTTGACGACGATTGGCACACCTTCGAAGAGGTTATTGTCCAGATCATGAAAGCCACCAAGTGCTCACAGGAACAGGCAGAGCGCCACACCATGGAAGTGCATTATAACGGTAAATCGGTCGTGTATTCGGGAGATTTAGGTCGCTGTCTGAACGTCAGCGCCATCTTGGAAGAAATCGCCCTCCGAACAAACGTCGAGTGTTAGTGCCGTTTTTTTAGCTCTAAAGCCCTTTTTGGACTTTAGACAGCACCCTAACGCTGTACCCCATGCCCTACTCTGACCGGCAGCGCTCCATTGCCGCGCTCATCGCCGAGCGAGGCAACCTTTCAACCGTCGAATACCTTCTTGGACTAGCTCGTGAGCAACGAGAGGTGGAAGGCACACTTTGGCAAGAAGTCGTAAGCGCCGACCCCCGGCGCTTCCAGATGTTCATTCCGCAGTGGAACCAGCGAAATTCCTGGTTGCTCTTCGGCATTGAGCACGATACGCATATGGCCGTAATAGACTATCTGACGGTTGTTCGCGACCTTCTCGCTCGAAAACTGGTCACGGTACTGCCCGATCCGAAACGACATGTTCGTCCTGCTGCAATCGTTTCTTCACTCAATCCGCCTTCTCTGAGTGAGCGGGATCAGTCTGCTCTGGAAATCGATGCCCTGCTTCAAACAACCAGCGAACTCCTTAACCTAGCTATTTACACGGAGCGGGTCTATGCACTTCCCTCTCTGAAAGACTTTGTGGCACAAGGCTGTCAAACGAAAGACGAGCTGGCCCGCCATCAGTCCGGCTCCGTGCAAAACGATCAACTGCGAAGCTTGAATCGTTTGTCGATCGGATTGATCTTCCTCATCGTTTTGCTCATGCTGGGTCTACTGACAGCCGTACTGTGGCATTTGCGATGTCCTTCGTCTGCCTGCACCTCTACACCCTCCGCGAACAGTCAAAGCCCGGCACAGAACAGTCTCAGCGCCCAGGCGCAGTCCGCGCCACTCATCCTTCGTGATACGGTTGTTATCCATGACACCATTCCCGCACCCACGAAGCACCCTAAAAAGAAAAAACGCCGACGCTATATCGATATGAGCGAGTAACTCTGCTTGTTGACTCATGATTATACACAGGGCTTTGCCCTGCGCATGTAGAAAATCGGTATCTGAGACTTTCGTTCCCTAAGGCTTTGAACCGACCTCTCAACTCGGCCCATAGGGTGCACCCATATCACTCATCAATACTACCAACAGGATCCTCTGAGCGGACGGACAACATGCACTGTACGTCGACGGCTAGAGGCTTACACCTGTTTTCACGGGTACAGACGTAGATGCATGTGACTTCTCAGTACATGAGAGAGTGAATGAGTACACAGAAAGCGGCACTACCGCGAGGCGTCCGAGGTAGGTATAGCCACCCGGAGCATTGCCCTCCGGTGCTAAAAATGGCCTAAAACGTGATATATTGCTTGCAATGCTGGCGCAGTGTCGTCCGTCTGAACATAATGGCACCTGTATTCACCTTTAGACCAGAGTAGAAGTTCTGCATGAAGCTTGGGCACTACGAATTTCACCGACCCGCAGCGGCCTCTTTGAGGGCGCAGGCGACGCGTTTGCGCTCTTTCGCGCGATTCGTGATGTGGTGCATCGTGGCCTCGTTCTCGCTGCTCATCGCGTGCGGATTGACGGTGGGGGTGCTGGTCCAAACAGAGTGGTTTCACCGTTGGGCAGCGCAGAAACTCACGGCGGTTCTTAGCGATGAACTCGAGGCGAAACTCGAGTTTAGCTCTATTCGCTTTAACATTTTCAAAGGCGTTGAGTTGGACTCCATTCGCCTTCAGACTCGGGGCGATACACTGCTGCGCGCAGGTTCTTTGCGCATCAGCTATGAGTTGGAACCACTACTTATCAAGAACATTGTTATCAGCGAAGTCCTCATTAACGACGCGGATATACGCCTGCTGCGTTCTCGCATGGATAGCTCCTGGAATGTGGACCACATCGTAAAACCGACGCCCGACAATCCTAACAAGAAAGCTCTTGATTGGGGTATCAGTGTTCGCAACGTAGCGCTGACCAACGCACGCCTGCGAGTCCATGATTCTTTGTCTTTCGAACCGATTGCAAATCGTCTGCACTACACTCGTTTGCAACTGGACTCACTTAACCTCTCTTTATCAGCCACTCTTAATCTTGCAGCCAAGCAATATGCTGTGTCGATCGACGATTTCCGTGCTCTCGAGAATCGTTGTGCACTTCGCATAGAGCATCTGCGTTGTGCGGCTGAAATTGACTCGTCGCATATTGTATTGCGTAACCTGCGCTTTATCACACCTGAATCCGACCTTCGTCTACACGGAACAGTGGACAGCACTAATGTGTTCGATGCATCGACCGACATGGCAACACGGCCACTGCACTTGCATATCGAGCCATCGCACCTCAAAGCTGAAGACCTCAATCTCTTTCTTCCTCCTGACTTCTCTCTAGCTAGTGAGTTTGATCTTCACACGAGTGTCGAAGGCTCACTGACAGTGATGCGCTTTGATGTTGAGAAGCTGCGCACGCAGTCAACAGAACTGCACGGTCACTACACCATGCACAACGTTGCCAATTCCAAACCCTTTGTTTATGAGATTGAACTTCGGCGTTCACTAGCCAACTACTCTGAACTACGAAGAGCGCTTCCAACATTAAAACTTGGAGAGATTGATTTTCTGGATCATTTGAGACTCGATGGTACGCGTGTTTATGGAACCAAAGATTCCATCGCTGCGCAGTTGGGAATAGAGGGCGATTTTGGTTCTGTGCAAGGAAATGCCATACTGTTACCGAGGTCAAGCTTAGGATATCAAGCCGAACTTGAGCTTGGCTCTTTCGACGCATATCCCTTTACAAAATCATATAGCTCAGCCAGCCGTCTCAACGGCCACTTGAGTGTTAAGGGCTCCGGTACCACACTTGAGGATCTGAACAGTCAGATAACGCTGGCGCTGACGCGTTCTTCTTTTGGCGCGAAAGATTTCAATGCACTTCTGTGTGCCGCACGAGTTCAAAACAGCGTTGTCTCGGTCGACACACTCGCCGTCCGCTTCCCGCTGAGCGCTGCAGACAGTTTAGCAGGTTATGGAGAAGAAGATGTGCGTGAGCTACGTATGCACGCCACTCTTAACCTGCAGAATAAAGAAGTGCCCTCCTATGATGCTCATCTCATCACTCAACAGTTTCCTTTGGCACGATTGATCAACGACAACAGTTTGCCTCAGGCGTTGAGCGCCGATGTCAATCTTCGCGGAAGTGGTTTTCATCCGGACAGTATTCAGTGTCAGGTTGAGACCAACGTTCGTGATTTTATTCTAAGCGACGGTGCACTCTTTCCCTTCAAACTCAATGCTTCATTGCAGCGAATGGATGCGCAGCACCGTGTTCTGGAACTCCACTCCGACTTCGCCGATGCGAAGGTGGAAGGACGCTACCGTCTCGGTACCGCATGGAATGTCTTCCTGGTTCACGTAGGAATGATCGACCGATATGTGCGACGCCACTATGCTGTTGTGCAGAGCGATACATCGGACTTTTCGCCACTACCGCCTTATGGACTTCCCAATGACACATTGGATCTGCGCTACAACCTGCGTTTACGTGGTATGGCGGTGATTGCCCCATTTATTAAGGGCATTCGACTTGACGGACGCGGCAGTATTAGTGGATCCATATCCGGTTCGCCGAGCTGTTATCAATTTGTGGTCGATAGCGCGAAGGTGCGACGCTTTAGCATGCGTATCGATAAGGACTTCGTGTACTCGCAGCCGATTGTGATGTCGATGCGCGTTCAGACCGAGAACATGACCTCACAACCCTATTTGGAGCAAGCACATCTTTCACTTCGCTGTGACAGCGTATTCCGTCTTAATGCAACGCGCTTTGTGCGTCCTGCCTTCGAAGTAGATATTCTCGACGATCATGCCCGATTCACCATGTCGACTCGCATGGAGAATCATATCCCGCTGTATGCCCGTGGTAGTATGCATTCTCAAGGTCGTAATTACCTTTTACAGCTTGATTCGATGAACGCCGGCTGGTCACGATCGTTCGTCTTCAACAGTACAGGTCCGTCGACTATGCATATGTCACCCGCCGGAGTTCGTGTTGACAGTCTCGAGCTGAGATACTTAGGTGGAGACGATCGCATTGCTATCGACGGTCTTTTCAATGCATCGGAGTTTCGCGACATGAACATTAGCGTTCGGCGCTTCGATGTGGCAACGTTAAAACGAGTTCAAGAGTTAAGCGCAATAAATGCTCTTCAAATGCTTGAGGGTGTGGTAGACACATTGGGATTTGTGCTCAATGGTCCCTACCGACGCCCTACCATCAAGCTCAGCGGTCGCATGTCTGACATTCGTTACAACGAGGTCGCCGTTGGCGTACAAGCTCTCCAGGGTGAGTATGACGGTAAGAACGTGCGAGCACAGTCGAGCGTCACAGCCTTGTTGGGTGACAGTGTAAAAACCCTGAGTGTTGATGTACGCTCGCTTCCGCTAGATATTTCGCTCAGTCCGGCGACGTTCGCGCTGCGTGACAATGAGGTGGTGGATATCGCCATCGATGCCAAGAAGCTGAGTCTGGCTGCCGTATCGCCTTTTATCCCGGGTATTTCTAACCTCGACGGAAGAGGCGATGCTCAAATGAGCATCAGCGGTACGACGCCGGACCGAATTGACTACAGTGGTACTGTTCGATTTGACAACGCACAGTTCTTGGTTCCTGCCACGAAGATCAACTACACCGCCGGTGGACGCTTGAGTTTGAAAAACACGACGGTCTCCATCGACAGTATTCGCGTCAACAACGTGGAGTCTGACTTGACCGGTGGTGCGGCTTTTGTAAAAGGACAAATGCACATTCGCGGCTTCAGTATTGAAGATTTAGATATCTATGCCAGCGTGTCGAGCGCTGATAAATTTCTCGTCATGAGTGACGCAACACAGAGCGCCAGCGATTTCATGTACGGAAGAACCCTGATCTCAACACAAGACAACGACAAAGGTCGTACACAGCGTAGTCTACACTTCCACGGAACACCTGAGCGCCCCTTACTTGATGGCTTCGTGATGATTGAAGATGCCGAAATCAAGTTTCCTCCGACGATCGACCGAAAAACACGAACATCGAGTTTCGTGTACAGGCGTGCGGGATCGAAATACCTGATGCAAGAAGAAATCACGGTCAATGCAAATGTCGATACAACCATCGGTGACCTTCCTCCTGAAGAGCCAATTGCCAAGCTTGACGAACAAAAGCTTGCAAAGACCTTCATCGACATTCTTCGCACGGAAGTCACTTGTAAAATCAACAACTACATGACGGTAACCATGGACTTTGGTATCAATGACCAGATGGTTGCCATCGTGCGCCAAGACAATCCCTTGGAAGCCATGAAGTTTGTGCGCATAGGCTCCGAGTCGACGTCGCTGAAATCTGACTTGATTGTGGACCCCGCAACGACCTATAAATTCTACTCGAACTTTAACGCGAGTGGCAAAATGAATATCGATGGCCCTATCGATAATCCGAAGTTGAATCTGGTTGCCACACTCAAGCAGGAACGAACTGTCAATGATCGCAAAGGAACGTATCAGGTTGACATGACCATTACCGGCACCAAGAAAGAGCCAAAGCTTAAGATGAATTACTGGATTGACGGTCGTGAGCATGACGGTGCCGTAACTCCGGACGAGATTACCACCAACGCTATCTTGTTGACCATGTTTGGTTACACACAGAGTGAGCTGAGTGGAAATAGCGGACACGTTGGTAGTACGGTGAGCGGTAGCGTACTGTCATCTCCGGTTGGCGCGATTCTCAGCAACGCTTTGCAAGGTCGCTATATCAAAAATGTCAACGTAGACTTTGCCAACGGCGTAACCGATTTATCGCAAGCACACCTGAAAATCACGGCACAGTATTACGGCTCCAACATTACTTTGGGCGGCACCCTCAGCGACCCAACAGTCACGGTAGAGTATCCCTTGGGGCATAATGCTCTGCTGAGTTACATGAAAGCCACCAGCCCGGGAAGCGGAAACACCCGCCAGCAAAAACAAGGCGAATTCAAAATCGGTGTGCACTTCCCCTAAGCAACGTTGCGTTGGACGACGCTTCCGCTAATGTTCCGTAGTAGCCTGTTTGTAGACTGCCTTACTTTGCTTTCAAACAATAACTCCATTGAAAGTCTAGTCTACGAACTCGCTCGCAGCTAAACCTGCTGTCAAGCCACCTGTCGACCGATACCTATGGGAATGAAATGAGAAAGCCCAATGTTTTGTTTGTTGACAAAAAGTTCTGATTTTAGGTTGCTCCATACTCGGAGTCACGTCCCTCTCCACCAAACTCAGCCTACTATGAAGCTACAACTACTCCTTATGGTTTTGTGCTTTGGCATCGGCAACGTCTCGTTGTCCGCCTACCAAAACATCCCAAAAGATGTCTCAGTTCCACTCTATACGTCCACGACCGACCAAGGAGGTTTGCATGTACGTTTACTGTGGCCGAGCGATACGAAGTGCGGGGGCTACTCCATATACCGCAAAGCACGAGGAGACAATGGCTTCACCACACTCGAGGAGCTGGCGGCCAGCGATTCAACCTACACTGATACAGGAATTGAAGAAGGCATTGCATACGAATATGCAATAGAGAAAACGTTGATCAAAGATTCACTCTACGCCTATGGTTTTGCAGCAGCAGGGTGGAAGGTCGGCATTGGAAATGCCTATGGTCACATGCTCTTGTTGGTGGATCAACAGGTGCACACGGCTCTCAAATCCGAGATTGACCGCTTGGCTCAAGACCTTTGGAACGAGGGCTGGTTTGTGCAGATCAAGGATGCTCCACGTGCTCCAAAGTTTGATACTGCAGCGATTCGCGCCACCAAGAAGCTTGTCCGCGATTGGTATGAGACAACCAACTACGAGCCTGCCTACATGTTTATTATTGGTCGCGTGCCGGTGCCCTATTCAGGAATGGTCTATGGCGGACAAATCCTGACCGGTCCTGACGGTCACGGTGAACACGCCGGTGCATGGGCAGCTGACTCCTATTATGCATGCATGGCCGATGATGAAGCATGGACAGATACCGCTACGATTAAGGCCGGTGTGTATCCCGACAACAAGAATCTGCCCGGAGATGGACGTTATGATAACCTTATGGTTCCCGGGAGCTTTGATATACGCGTTGGACGCTTGGATATGTACAACATGGGTTTGTTCTACACCGACAGTACCGGAACGGGAGTAAACAGACACGTCGATTCTCTTGCCTCTGAGTTTCACTTACTCAAGAATTACCTCGATCGCGATCATGCCTTTCGTAGCGGCAGTATCACAATGAAGAATCGCGGATTGATCGATGATAACTTTGGCGGTTACGGTGAGCAATTTGCGCGCTGTGCGTGGATGGCCTATCCCGCACTGATGGGTCCGGGAACCAGCGTCGAAGCAGATTATCTCAGCACACTCGATACAGCTTCCTATTTGTGGTCCTACGGTTGCGGCGGTGGCGGAAGCGACTTCCAATCTGCCGGCGGTGTCGGTACGTCAACGCAATTCGCATCGAAGAAGCTCAACACCATTTTCAGTATGCTCTTCGGCTCCTACTTTGGAGACTGGGATAAAGCTAACAACCTATTGCGCGCGCCCCTTGCTTGCAAAACACCTGCTCTCACGAATTGTTGGGCAGGACGCCCATACTGGTATTTCCACCCAATGGCTATGGGCGAGTCAATTGGAAATTGTTTCTCGTTGACAGCAAACAATCGTGGAGATTATCCCTACGGTGTGTACCCTACCGGCGTACACATCGCACTTATGGGTGACCCTTCGCTGCGCATGCCTCATGGCAATGTGCCGCCGGCTCTCAATCTCAGCGCACAACAAGTTTCAGCGCCTACCAAGGGGGTACGCTTAAGCTGGAATGCCCCTTCAAGTGGAGAAATCGTTGGCTACTATTTGTATAAGCAGAATGCGGGTGCCGGAATTGAGCCCTTGAACGGCGGAGCAATGATCGAAGGTTTAAGTTACGTTGATGAGCAGCTCACGGATGGAAATGTTCGCTACATCGTACGGGCGGTGGGAGTCTTGAGCTCCGCCTCGGGTAGCTACCAGTCACTGAGTAGCCCTATCGAGCATACCCTGCTTGTCAGTAGCGTTGAGTCGTTGACCGAAGAACTTAATCAACTTGAATGTCGTCCGAACCCAAGCTCGCAGCAGTGCACCATCGACCTTCAGCTGAACCAAGCAGTTGCCCTTGAACTTGATGTGTATAGCTCGGACGGACGTCACGTTCGCCGTCTGGCTACGAACGGTCTGTGCTTCGGACAACAGCACGTGGTTTGGAATCTTTGTGACGATGCCGGACACCGCGTGGCTGAAGGCATATACATACTGCAAGCACACCTGGGTTCGCAGCTTTTAGTTAGGAAAATCAGTGTCGTTCACTAAACTTTCGCTTTTACTAAGCCGAGTTTCAGACCTTGCATAGCTAAATCTTCCTAAAAAGAGCCATTTTTAGAGGTTTTTTTATCACGCCGAGTGCTCCGCACTCGGCGTGACGCATGTTGAGCGTACAGAAAACTTTCTCGTTTGTCAGCAGGCAGTGAAAGCCTCTGTATCCTTTTCTCAATCATAGTGTTAGTGCTTTAAACCTTCAGGAAACGACAGAAGTCGCAGATACTCCGCGCGTCCTATCAATTGAATGCGGAGCCTGAGATTGTGATAGTCATACAATCATGGATGAACAATCTGCGACGCACAGGGCTGAACAACACCCTCAGGGTCGAACCCGGGGATGATGGTGTGGGATTCAGCTTGAATCGTGGCGGTGATAGTGGGGGCAGAGAACGGTAGTAAAAGTCTGCAGTGTCCGGCTAAGGGTTCTATGATCAAGGTAGGGCAAAACGAGTTGAGAGAGTTCGCGTATGCGTTTTGGCGCAAAGGTGAAGTTTCTGATCGTGCAGCTAATCCAGCGTAAAAGAAGTCATTACAACTAACATAGATTTCAACACTAACTGAGGAGTTCTCATGGCCGCTTTAGATGCATACACCGGACCATGGGATGAACGTCATGCAGGACACTTGCTGCGTCGCGCGAGTTTTGTGACTCGTCCCGATATGATTAAGCAAGTCGTTGGCATGGGTTTGTCTGCCGCGGTGGATTTACTACTTCAAGACAAAGCAGCACCGCCGGGACCGGTAGATCCGGGCTTGTCAACGCAGGGCACGTGGACATATAACATGACCACACCACACCCGGATGACAATCAATTCCGTGGTCTGGTAAAAGCATGGTGGTTCCAGCTCATGCTTCAGCCCACGAACATTTCAGCCCTTGAGAAGCTCACCTTGTTTTGGCATAACCATTTTGCCACAGAGGCTGACACCGTATCGGATTCCCGTTTCCAGTATTACTACAACGCTACGATACGTCGCAACGCGCTGGGAAATTTCAAGACCTTCGTTCGCGACATCACTCTCGACTGCGCAATGCTGCGCTATCTGAATGGCGACACCAACACTGCGGCACACCCTAATGAGAATTACGCCCGTGAATTGCAGGAACTGTTCACCATCGGTAAAGGTCTCGAGCGTTCACCGGGCGATTACACCAACTACACGGAAGACGATATCAAGGCAGCGGCCAAGGTGTTGACCGGTTGGCGTACGGTTCGCATAGGCGATCCCTCAAAATCGGTGTTTCAAGCAAACGCACACGACGGCTCAAACAAATCCTTCTCCGCTGCATACCAAAACAAGGTCATCAGTGGAGCGAAGGACGAAGTCGGTGCGCGTCGCGAATTGGATGATCTTCTGAACATGATTCTGGCTCAAGATGAAACAGCTCGCTATATCGTTCGCAAGCTCTTTCGTTGGTACGTGTTTTATGAGATTGATGATGCAACCGAGCAAAATGTAATACGTCCTCTGGCAGCACAGTTCAAGCAAAACGGATACGACATCAAACCGATTCTCGCAACGCTCTTTAAGAGTCAAGTCTTCTTCGATGATCAGAACATCGGTGCGATGATTAAGAGTCCGATCGATTGGTTCGTCGGTCTCTCAAATCTCTTCAGCTTTAGCTACCCGACCGATACAACAAAGTACCTTAGCGCCATGACCTATGCATTAGGCGGCGTTATCAACTTGCAACAGAACCTGATGGATCCTCCTTCTGTTGCGGGATGGCAAGCGTACTACCAAAGTCCTGATTACTACAAACAGTGGATTAACTCTGCCACACTCCCACAACGTTACGGATACACTGATGCCTTTGTCTACGGCGGTGGAAGAACACCTACGGGCTTTATCATCGACACATTGGCTGTAATCGCGTCGGTCGTAGGCGATCCTACAGATGCCGAGGCTGTGGTCAAGGATCTAGGCGCGTACATCATGCCTGCGTACAACCTAACCTCAGACGAAGTAACCTATCTAGCCACTCAAGTTCTAATGGCCGGTGCACAAGTCTATGAGTGGGCTACGATCTGGTCTGAGTACAAGAACAATCCTGGTAACAGTGCAAAGCGCAAAACAGCGGAAGATCGCAGTAAAGCACTCTTTCGCTACATGTTCCGTATGGCAGAATTCCAACTCATGTAACATTCACTAGGAACACTCATGAAACGTAGAGATTTTATCAAAGCGGCTTCGCCGCTGCTCACCGTTCCCTTCCTACTGAATGGAACACCGATGCGGGCTTTGTCGCGCATGCGGGTTTTAGATCCGCTCTACCGCAGCACGCTCGCAACAGACAGAGTACTGGTTCTCATACAGCTGCAAGGAGGAAACGACGGTATCAACACGATCTTACCTCTGGACCAGCTATCAACCTATAACAGCGTTCGCTCACAAGTCGCTTTGCCGGAGAGTAAAATTCTTAAGCTCAGCGATGCAACCGGAATTCACCCGGCGATGAGCGATATGCATAAGCTCTTTGGAAACGGCATGATGAATGTGGTTCAAGGCGTGACGTATCCAAACCCCAACCTGTCACACTTTCGCTCTACCGATATTTGGATGAGCGCAACCGGATACGATCAGTACCTCAACACCGGTTGGGCCGGAAGATATTTGGATGCGGAGTTTCCGAACTATCCGACAGGCTACCCGAATGCTCAGATGCCTGACCCGCCTGCTATTCAAATGGGTGCGGTGATGTCCCTGACATCGCAAGGGCCTTCGCAAAGCATGGGTATCGCCATTCAAGATCCCACGACATTCTACAATCTTGTCAACGGAACCTCCAAGGGACCTTTCGGCGATCCGCCCTCAACGCGTCCGGGAAATGAGTTAAAGTTCCTGCGACAAGTTGAAGCCGAATCACAAGCCTATTCAACGGGTATTAAAGCTGCAGCGGATAAAGCAACGAATCGCGCAACCTATCCCACGGGCAACAGTCTTGCCGATCAACTGAAGATTGTTGCTCGACTTATTGCCGGAGGTCTCAAAACTCGGGTCTACATGGTTACACTTGGTGGCTTCGATACACATAGTGGCCAAGTCGATCAAACAGACAAGACCATGGGTTCACATGCAACCTTGCTTGGACGTCTCTCAACGGCTGTCAATGCTTTCTACGACGATCTGAAGCAGCTCAGCTGCGTTGATCGCGTACTGACCGTCACCTTTTCCGAATTCGGTCGTCGTGTGCTTTCCAACGCAAGCAACGGAACAGACCACGGAACGGCAGCTCCTATGATGATTGTGGGAACACAGGTAAACCCGATTATTATCGGAAACAATCCAAGTCTCACAGATCTTGACAACGGCAACCTGAAGATGCAAACGGATTTCCGTCAAGTGTACACTTCGATTCTTTCGCAGTGGTTTGGCGTGAGTGGCTCTGAACTGCAGAGCTCCATGCTGAAAGACTTCACGCAGGTACCAATCATCAAGTCTAGCTCGAGCCCCGTTGCCGATGATAGCGCAGCTGTTCTTGCCTTGAGTTGCACTCCCAATCCATTGAATGGAAGTCCGGGAACAATTCGCTACACCTTGGCGTCAGACGCAGATGTTCGCCTTCGCGTGTGCGATTTGGATGGACGCACCGTCGCAATGATAGCCCAAGAGTACCAAGGCCAAGGTTCACAAGAGCATCGTTTTGATGCGGCTCAACTTCCTTCGGGTACCTACTTCTGCGAGTTACGGGCAGGTCAACGACGTAGCGTCTGTCAGATCATCGTAGCTCATTAAGCTCAGCGTCATTGCTATTTGCGTACGACAATGACTCTGGGATAGAAAACCAACGGCGGGCCGGCCCGCCGTTGGTTTTTTTTGACAAACCTCTTCTTCCCTGCACGTCGATGTCAGTAATGATACCTTAAGCGGCACACTGAACAAAGCATAAACACATAGGGTCATCACGGTTTGCGGCCACCACGCAGTCCGGAACTTTTCTCGAACACATCTGCACCTTTAGTGCAACGTCCGACGCCGAGCAAGCGTTTGTCACCATCTACCAAAAGAATGTAGCGACACAGATCAGGGAATCTAAAAACTGCTGAGGGTAGACAGAGCTCCACTCTCTTCAGGTCACGATTGAAAGTATGCGTCTCTATTCTACGCAGCGATGAATCCAGACTAATGATACGTGCATTATACACCGGCTTTGGTGACTTGATCATCCCGCTATCCAACCTCGTCTGCCGATTGAATATCATCCAACAGCTCGAGTAACTGTGAAAGCGCATCAAGCTATCTAAGGAAAACAAGGTGTCTCTCTCTTCCACAATCCAAGGCATACTCAGATCACTTGTCGATTCATACACACTACGTGATTTGATTCGTGTTTGCTCCGATTTCAGATAGCGCTCGCGATACTCTTGCATGTACTTTTCTGCCGGGTGCTGTGGTAGCTTCGAGATCTGCACACCGATGCTTCGCATACTGTCGAGATATCGTTGCAGTAGTTTCCACTGACAAGCATGCGGATACGATAACTCGGAGAAGACGCTGGTGTAGTTTCGAGACTTGCGTTGAAGCTCATGGATGTACAGCTGAGAGGCATAACTCTGATGCTGAGCCGCTTCTATTTTCACCGTCGCGCCGGCGTCGGTTTTTACGACGACGCGAAGTCGAGCCGGAATACTATCTGCACCACATCCTATTGTTCGAGAGCACTGAAAGTTGTCGGCATCAAGAACCTCTGAAGGAATACTCGGTGTTGTGGATCGTGCACTGAGCTGCAAACTATCCAGGCGCACGAGCAGAGCGCCATTGCGGGCGTCAACTAATTCAAGAACGATCTGGATACTCTGACCTAAAGCAAGTCTTGACCATCGATCGGATTTGTCTTGATAGCTGTCATGCAAACAAGCGTAGTGCGTTCTAAGTCGGTCGATAGTTACACATCGGTACACCGAAAGTTGGTTGCTGCCTCTAGTCAGTGTGAATACTTCACTCGCCAGAATCTCCGTCCAGAGACTATCGATTTCTTCTCGTGCATTACGCTTCCATACTCTGTCATTCTCCAAGTTCAGCAGTGGCACTTGATTGAGATGTTGAGCATTGCGACATCGTAGTTCACCCCACCGGTAGTGAAAGGTTCCACCTCTACCCTGCATTACGACTTCATTGTATCGCAGAAATCTCCACTGTTCCGGTTCAACAGCGTACACGGGACTCGGGAGCTGAGCCATCAGCTCAAAGCCGTGCACAAACACGATAAGGTATACGGAAGCATGCCACAACAACCTCCGTTGTCGGTGACTCAAGCCGAAAAATGTTGGTCGACGCTGCGCTGCGGCGTATCGGTCAGAGAATCGTCTCGTCATGGTCTACTGCTACGTTGAAGGTGCATTGTACTCTTCGGAAGAAAGCAACGGCAACTGTGCATTCTTGATTATAAAACATGTGTTGCATATACCACAACGTCTGTCAAGTCTAGAAGTAGAGGATCCATGTATTGGAGCTGCTCTTTGCATCCCGCTGCACTTCAATAAGAGTATCGACTCCAAAATACAATTCCCAAGGTGTACGCTCTCTTCATTAGGATATAACGAAACAACAAATAGTTATTTAAAGCTAGTGTAATCGATGGTAGTTCGCCTTCGTAGCAGCTCGATTTCATTGATTCTATTCGGGCTAATCTATCGCTCGTTCGAACTCGTTGCTTTGTTACTGAGCTTCCAATCTGTAGTTTACCCTGACTCAACGACCGCTCTTAAGCAGGTACGTACGTTGATCATACGCGAGGACTCTTCTCTAAAGATAGTAGCGAAGACTCAGCGTTGATCGACTAAACATTCGAATACGGCTTCCGGTAGAGGGTGAGGTTCAGGATCAGGATCAAGATCAGGTTCAGAATCAGCTTCACCGTTAAGTTCGGAATCCGCTTCAAACACCGCTTCCTGTTCAAGTAAAGAGTGCACGTTTTTAGCGTGCAGAGGTGTGCAGTTTTGCACTAATGCACTGCGGGCCGGTTAATAATGCTTGGTACTATCAAGGTAACACTAGACATGAATATCTCAAGAAGAATCGTTGTCGTGGCTTTTGTCCTACTGACCACTGTGCAAAGCCGTGCGCAGAACTGGGTAGACACTGTGTTTTCCCTTTCTGCACAGCGGGACATACAGTATGGTACTGCTCTCAACTTCAACAATCAAATGGAGAACTTGCAGCTAGATCTCTACCTACCCGATTGTTCGGATATCGCGGCACCGCCGCGTCCCTTATTCGTGTGGATTCATGGCGGAGCCTTTTTATCCGGCAACAAGAATGATGCTGGTATCGTGCGTTCTTGCAGCTCTTTTGCGAAGAGAGGTTATGTCTGCGCGAGCCTTGATTATCGTCTGGGATTTGTCGCCGACAGCATCGATTGGAAGTGCAACTACCCCAATTACGGTTGTGTATTTGCCGCCGACACATCGGAATGGATACGAGCCTGGTATCGCGGTGTGCAAGACGCGAAGGGTGCTGTACGCTGGCTGGTTCGACACGCTACTGAGTACAACATCGATCCGCAGAACATTTTTTTAGCTGGAGAGAGTGCAGGTTCCTTTGTGGCGATGGGTGTAGCGTATTTGGATACGGCTGTTGAACGACCTGAACAAACTCTTGCGCTGAGCCCTGTAAAAGCACCCGCTCAAAACAGTAGAACTTGCGTGTATGCAGTTGGCAAGGACTTTGGAAGTGGTTACGTCGAGCGACCGGATCTGGGCGACATCGAAGGTACTATCGAGTCAGGTGTGAGTGCATACACCATCAAGGCTGTTGGCAACAACTATGGTGGCATGATTAAAGACTTGTTGCGCTACCGTAAAGAGTCAAGCACCCAAATACCATTGTTTAGCTTTCATCAGCCTTGCGATATGGTAGTGCCCATTGATGAAGGACGAGTCTATCAAGGTCTGTCTTGGTGCATGACCAATGGATACGGTTGCTATGGCATTGCCCATACACCCTTGGTCCACGGCAGTCGTGCCATTAGCGCATGGAACACTCGCTTTGACTACGGCTACGAGATTCACAACGAATTCACGAGCCAGGAGTTCCCTTTTAGCTTTCTTCTCGGACCCGGTAGCTGTGCTGACCAGGTGAACAACCCCTGCCATGCCTATGACAATGTTTTCCTTCGCGACAAACAACTGGCACAGTGGCTGGCTCCGAAAGTAAGCTCCATGATCTGCGGATCTTCAACGGCGGTGGCGGACGACGAGCAACGAACGCTGAGCTGCAGCGTGGTTCCATCGCCCCTAAACGATCGTTCGGAACTTCGCAGTTCGGGTATACACATCGAGTCCTATACGCTCTGCAACGCCCTGGGTCAAGTCATCGACCGACGTTCGCAGCTTGATGTTGAACGCTGCTCCTTGTCAACACGAGGACTGCACAATGGGCTATACCTGGTTCTCGTTCGCCTCGTTAATGGCTCCGTCCAACGAATCCCCGTAGTCAAACTGCCCTAAATCACGCAAAATTTTACGGAATTCAGCATTGCTCTCGACTTCAGCTAATTCTTTCAACAGCCTCAACAATTTCGCTGTCACAACATCGTTCATGTCTACTTTACAAGAGAGCGCAGACAGCGCATTCTATTTTCATTCATCTTTTGGACTTCCCTATGTATTCTAACGTACAAGATTTCTTGATGCAGTATGGCTACGAGAGTGGCAACACAAACAAGCTCCTCGCCGCAGTTTCTGAGGCACACTTCAATGAAGAGCCGAACGAGCACGTACGTTCAACCGGACGCCTTTCATGGCATATTGCTAAAGCCGTTAGCGAGTTTGGTGCATTGCTTCCTATCACAGTAACAAAGGTGGGCGAAGCAGATAAGACCACTACACCGGCTGCAGCTGCAGCGTTGCACTCAAGATCAGCCGCTGAATTGATGGCCGCTGTTCAGTCGACCATCACGAACGAGATGCTTGGCAATGAAATCAACGCATGGGGTATGAAGATGACAGTCAGCAGTCTGTTGTGGATGCTAATCACCCACGAAATCCACCATCGCGGTCAGTTGCAAGTTGTCATGCGTGTTGTAGGCGACATGCCCGTAGGAGTGGTTGGACCGACCGACGAAGAAATGAAGGCCATGATGGCAGCTCGTCAGAACTAAGTTCATACGAGAACACTAAAGACCAAAGCCCCACAGATCCTGTGGGGCTTTTTTGTTATGCTATCGTCACAAGACAGGTCCTGAACTATGTCTCAGCAAATGGATCAAAATCGCTCTCTCGCACTGTCCGCTACAGAGTTAAGAATGCTCAGTGTACGAGGCCGAGCGAATTGTCTGCCTCGCCGAGGAGCACTTGAACCAAAAAGGTGTGTGGACTTTAGTGTACAATGGAGATGTGCTTGCAAAGCGGGGTTGTGTCGCGCGACAGAACAAGCACATAGCTGGCGCTCGGCAGTGACGCGGTGCTTAGCGTCAACTCTGCGAGTTCAGTTGAGGGGTGTGAGCGATACACAACTCTTCCAAGTTCGTCGAACAGTTCGATACGACGTATTGATTGCGTAGCACTCCAGCGCACATGCATGAGATCCGAAGCTGGTTGCGGCTGAAGCTGTAATTGTTCAAACTCTAAATGCTTAGAGTCATCACCGCTCTCATAGCTACTCAGCTTGGGCTTTACAGCTCTCACGAGACGTGCCGTGGCTCCTGTACCGGCTTTGGGTGCAGCGCCATAGTAACACACCACTTCGCCGTTATCAAACTTGATAACGCTTGGGTCAAGCTTTAAATAGATCCCCCACGTCGTATCGGGAATTAGCAGGTGAATGGCGCTCGTGTCGAAGGTCAAGCCGTCAACACTCTCTACATAGGCTATTCCGCCGGATTTCGATGAGCGCATACTTGCTCTGATGTAGAGACGGAAGCGTCCATCACTCAAATACACCGGCTGTGGGTCCACATCGTCGAGGCGAAGAATGTTGCCTTGAGACTCTTTCGTCCATGTCAACCCCCAATCCGTACTTAGTGCAGTGCGGGTACCATTGCTCCGATAAAAGTCACCAACATAGTACATGCGCCACAGTGAATCTTTCAGTTGGATGACGGAAGGAACCGATGAGATGGAATCATCGTCATCGCCGGGTTGATAGCGTATTCCGGCTTCTTTCTGCCATTGCAAACCATCAGATGAGATCCAGCTTAGGATCTGACTTTTGTGTCGCTGTTGTGTGTTTGTAGGCAAGGGCACTTCTGAGACATAACGAATACGTCCGTCCGGCAAGTACACATATCCTCCATCACCTCGAATGCTCACTTGGTTGAGCGGCACAAACGAACGTCCATTGTTCAACACCTCCAACGCGGCATAGCTCGGAAGACCGGAAAACCCGAGCACAATTCGTTCATCCTGAAGTATGTGTAGTCGTGGAACGCCACCGCCCAACACGATGGTTGTGGTGTCGATGGCAAACTCAGTTCCCTCGTGAGGATCTAGAGTAAAAAAACGTTTCCAATCAACGGTCTGCGCCGACAGATTCAGAATCGTGAGCACAAGTACCGGCAGACATACGTATACAGTACGCTGCACTCCGGGAGCTCTGCGACCTTCGCCTTTGTGAAAGACACGCATGCTTTGTCTCCTTTACTGATTATCACCACGTTGATAACGGACGTAGACCTGTAGCAGGTAGCAACGCAATCAGGTCGAAGAATGTACTGACAGGTACAGACGGGTCACGGCATCGCTATCTCAAAAAAAACCGGTTGACGCGAAGCGGCAACCGGTCCAAAATAGTCCACAGAGCTACTCTCTGCCGATTACGCGAAATTCTTCTTGAGCATTTCGACCAAGTCTAAGTTTTCCCAGGGGAATTGTGCGCGACCAAAATGGCCATAGGCTGCGCTGGCACGATAGATCGGCTGACGGAGTTGAAGACGTTCGATGATTCCACGTGGGGTCATGTCGATGTTCTTCATGATGAATTCCGACAAATGGGTACCGCTAACATCACCGTAACCGTGCATGTTTACCATGAGGCTCACCGGTTGCGCAACACCGATAGCATAGCTTACTTGAATCGTACACTCACTTGTAATGCCTGCTGCAACGATGTTCTTAGCCAAATGTCGAGCTGCATATGCTGCCGAGCGGTCTACCTTTGTCGGGTCCTTACCGCTAAATGCACCACCACCGTGAGGCGCCTTGCCACCATAGGTGTCTACGATAATCTTACGTCCGGTGAGACCGGTATCTCCGTGCGGACCACCGATAATGAATTGTCCGGTAGGATTCACATGGAACTTCGTCTTACGGTCAATCAAATGCTTAGGAATAACCTTCTTGATGACATTCTCAATGACATCATCCTTTAGCGCCTTCTGCTTGATACCCGGATCATGCTGGGTTGATACAACAACTGCATCGACGCGCACGATTTCATTCTTGTCGTTGTATTCAAGAGTGACCTGAGATTTGGCATCCGGACGCAAGTAGGGCATGAGCTTCGGTTGCTTCTTGCGAATTGTCGCGAGCTTCTGCACAATGGAGTGTGCATAGCTGATCGCTGCCGGCATCAGCTCCTTTGTTTCGTTCACCGCGTAGCCAAACATCATGCCTTGATCTCCCGCACCACCGGTATCAACACCCATGGCGATATCGGGGGACTGACGATTAATCACGTTGATGACGGAGCAAGAGTCCGCATCAAAGCGGTATTCAGCACGGGTGTAGCCAATATCACGAATGACGCTGCGCACTAAATCAGGCAGGTCGATATAGGTTTTTGTTGTGATTTCACCACCAACCACAATCATGCCGGTGCTGGCAAAACACTCACACGCCACACGGCCTGTAGGATCATCTTTCAACACGGCATCCAAAACGGCATCGGAGACCTGATCGCAGACTTTGTCCGGGTGTCCCTCCGACACCGACTCAGAAGTAAAAAAGTAGTTCGCCATCGAGTTAGGTTAAGACGTTGTTAGGAGAATAGTTGGTAAAAATACAGCATAGAAGCTTCTTATTTGCTAAAGCGGATCTCAACCACAGGCGTTTTTTCAGCCCAGGAACGCTCTTTTATCTCTTTTTCCAGCTTCGCTGCCAACTTAGGGTTCTTCGATTTGGCTTTCACCAAGGCGGTTAAACCGCTTAAGTCCACATGGGCAAAGTGGATAGTACCACCTTCACGACGCGCGGCGTTGGTGCTCAGGATTTGTCCTTGTGGTTCAATAACCAAATTCATGTGCAGTGAATCCAAGGCATTGGCAATCATTTCCGCAAAGGGGTTCTCGGGTGCTTTGGACGACTTACTTTTCTTTTTCTTCGAACCATCATCTGCCGGCATGCTAAAGGCTGTGCTGAAGTCAGCTAGTTTCTCAGGGTGACGGCTGTAGATTTTTATAGTTGCGGGGTCGCCTTTGATAAATTCAAAACGATCCCACATTTCAGCGCTGGAATCATCTTCCGTATTCACGGATTGCTTGGTGCGAAAGATCTCTTGTGGTTTCAAACGACTCAGATCTGAGAAATGGTAGGTTGTCGTAGCGCCAACTGTATCACCGGCCTCAATGATATACCGAATCTGTTCAAAGCTTACCATCCCTCCACTGGAATCCGCTGCCTGACGTGATTGAAACTCCAGACCACTTCCCAAGCTCTGATCTTTCTTTTCGGTAGACTCTGTCTGAGCCTCCTTCATCATCTGCAAGGTTTCGTGCTTCAACACAACAGTGTAGTCCAACGTGCCGCTGCCGTCGGGCTTGGGTTTGAGTGTCAAACTAAATGTTTTCAAACAGGCACTCAGGCTACCCGACAACAACAGCGCTGCGAGTAGGAGTGCGAGGCGTACGCGAAATGCTACATGCCGGACAGGCTGCAACGAAGCGTATGTAGAAGTGGTGTTCATCCTGATCCCCTTGGTGTGTGACAACGTCTGTGTGCTCTGCCATTTCGCAGTTCTGCACACGACAAATAAATACAGTGTACTCGACGATTTGAATTCAAGTCCTAACTCACGCTCGGAATACGAAGCATGCGCAGAGCTGATCTTCAGGTGATTCTTTTAAAAGCTCGGCTCTGCCTCGCTCACCCTACCACGTTCTTAGGCGCCGTAGTTGATCTCACTTGAGTCGCCAACGTTCAGACGCTTGAAGGTTCCACGAACTACGGCGTTGTTGCCAATGATGGAATCCATAAGCAATGAGCCCGTCACGGTAGCACCGTTACTCACGATACTGTTTTTGATGTGAGCGTCTTTGACCGATGCTCCCGATGCAACAGTTGCATTTGGTCCAATAACACTTCGCTCAACTACGGCGTTGTCAGCGATGAATACAGGTGGTATAATAACCGAGCCTTCAATGTGCGGGGCTTGTTGAGCACGCGTTTGCTTGGCTAGTAAGTGTTCGTTGGTTTCCAACATTGTTTCAGGTTTTCCGCAATCAAACCAGCCGTCCACGCTGAAGGTTCCGAACTCTTCACCACGGTCAATCATCATCTGCAACGCATCGGTTAGCTGATACTCATTGCGCGTGCGAATATCTTTTTCAACGAGCTCGTCCAGACAACTCTTAAGGAGCGGACTGTTCACGATATGATAGAGTCCGACGATTGCAAGATTGGACGTTGGGTGTTCAGGCTTTTCAACCAATCGGGTGACTCTGTGACTGTCGTGTTCCACGACACCAAAACGACGAGGATCCGCAACTTCTTTAACACCCAGCATCGAGCGCTTTGACTGGAGAACGGGTCCCAGATTCACATCAAAGATTGTATCTCCGAGTATGATGAAGACGGGATCCGTACCAATAGTTTCACGGGCGCACCAAATGGAATGGCCCAATCCCAATGGTTGTTCTTGTTGAACGAAGGTCACGTCCATGTTGTAATTCTGAACAACAAACTCACGAATCATATCACCCATGTAGCCGATGACGATGGTCGCTTCATTGATGTTCTGAGACTGAAGAGTGTCGAGGATGTGTCCGAGGATAGGCTTGCCTGCTACATTCAGTAGCACTTTGGGTAAGGAGTAGGTGTGCGGACGTAAGCGAGTGCCATAGCCTGCAACCGGTATAATTGCTCTCATGCGATGTGATGAATTGATGCGCTGAAGCTGTCGAGGGGACGCCGTAGGCGACCCGATAACAAAAATACGGCAAAAGAGAGTGTGGAGCGCGCGCCTCCTGACTGAGATCGTACTATCGAGCCGATGTACGCAGATCAAAATGATAGGTGCTGCGCAGGACGCCGCGGGCATCGAACCGCTCTTTAAACTCTATGAGACCAAGTGAGGGTGTCATGGGATTTGCATCCTTTGTGTCTTGCGAGACTCCTATGTCCACCCAGGTATATCCCTCCTCCACCGCGCGCCGAACCGTCTCATACATGATGAGATAAATAGGTTTCAGATGCTCATATTCATACAGCAACATGTTATAAAAACACAGCACCACTTGGGGATTCGCCAAGAATAAGAGGGAGCCTGCTATGGCCTCATCACCCTTGTATACCATCATGAGACGAAGGTTTTGGGGCATGAGTTCCTTGAGGCGCATGAGCTCCTCAAGCGAGTGCGTTGGCTTGGCGTTGTGCTTTGCTTTGTTTGCTAAGAGTATGCGGTGAAAGGTCTCGTAATCCTCGCTGTCGCGAATGGTGATCTGCTGTTCTCTCAAGATTTTGTGAATGCTCTTACGCGCAGTTTTATCGAAATGCTGCAAGAACTGTTCTTTGTGCTTTAGATCAATAGCGTGAGAAATGTAGTGCAACTCGAAATCCGCCTTGCGATACAGCATGGCGTATTCGAAGTGCTGAGAGATGTTCCTGTTGTAGATGATGGGAGGCGGAATGATGAACAGTTCAGTCCAACCTTTGGCACGCGCACATTCCAAAAAGCAATCGACGATTTCCAAGGCTGTTGCAAAGTCAGGATCCTTGGCAGTGAATCCACCGTAACTGGCTCCTATGGGAGACCAAAACTGCGTGGGACGTCCTTGAAAAAAACCACCGGGCAACACCGCAATGAGTTTGCCGTTGCGACGAAACATTAGATGAGCAAACTGAAAGCGTCCTTCCGGATGATAATCCAAAAAGGACTGATTATGGAACATCGTGGCATTGTTGCAAACTGCCAGAAATGACTCCCATTCTTGTCGGTCTGCAGGAGTATAGTCGTGTGCGGTGATAGACATAGCGCGGATTCAGATGAGCGCAAATTTAGGGCTTGGACGGAGATCAACCAGTTAGCCTGAATCCGAAATGCCCAAAAACACGCAATCCTCTAGGCATACCTGCGCTAAGTTCAATACTGCGTGTGGCTTAGGGACACCCACAGGACCACGTGGCGAAGTTGCTGTCTAATCGTACAAGCGCGCGTCCGATCGTGTTTAAAACGGAATCGGAATGGCTCCGACATACATCTCCTTCCTCTTTCAGAGTGGTCATGAAGTAGCTCCAGCGTAATGTGTCATAGCGCATCGAGCTGACTCGCACCGTACCGGCATCGGCACAATGCATCATTCCCGGCAAGAGCACTCCGCTATGTGCTTTCACGCTCTGCTCGTAACTCTGCACAAGAGCTTTATCGATGCCGGTGGCTCGTTGCAGGTTTCCGAAGCGAAGTCCAAGCTCCTGTCTGGCGTCGAAGGCAGTATCTGCAGCCATACCGACACGAGAGGGGTTCGAAAAATTCCAACGCGTACCGTTGCTGTCGATCAGATAACCTGAATAGGCAGCAGCCCACGCTTGATTGACGTACTCGACCGCAAAACGATACTGTGCGTTGAGATGTCCTTCGGACGGCGACACTGTGCTACAGGATTGCAAGCCGAACACACAGCTCGCAAGGAGCACGGTGAGCAGCGAGCTGCCCACTCTATAACATGGTGGTGTTGTCTTCATTGTCTATAGAACACTGCGATTATACTTTGGTTGCTACAGTCATGTCCTCAACGAATGTGGGCATGAGCAAATGAACATTGTCACGACAATTTATCAAGACCGGATCTGACCGCAAGGCAGGCTTTTTCTGTACGATTTTTACTTGCAATTTTGCACCGGCGCTGACACCACATCGCAATTCACCAACAGTATTTCCACCTCAGAATCCCATCCCATGTTCTTCAAACAGATATACGAAAAAGGTTTAGCTCACGCATCCTATATGGTGGGTTGTCAAAAGAGCGGAACAGTAGCGGTAATCGATGCCAAGCGCGACGTCGACACATACATCGAGATCGCCAATCAAGAGAAGTTGCGCATCACGCACGTCCTTGAAACGCATATCCATGCAGACTTTCTGTGCGGCTCTCGGGAACTTCAAGAGCTCTGCGGCGCTGAGATTTTGGTGTCCGATGAGGGCGGAGCCGATTGGCAGTACGATTATGCACACACGGGATTACGCGAAGGCTCATCCTTCATGGTCGGAAACATTCGCTTTGATGTTTGGCACACCCCGGGTCACACTCCGGAACACATTAGCTTTCTCGTAACCGATACCCCGGCCTCCGACAAAGCGATTATGTTTTTCAGCGGTGACTTCGTCTTCGTTGGAGATGTGGGACGTCCGGATCTGCTCGAGAAAGCTGCGGGATATAGCGGCACAATGGTACAAGGTGCGCATGATATGTTTCATTCTCTGCGACGCTTTAAGCAGTTGCCGGATTACGTGCAAGTGCATCCGGCGCACGGAGCAGGGTCGGCATGTGGCAAAGCACTTGGTGCGATTCCACATTCAACGGTTGGCTATGAGAAGTTGGTGAATTGGGCTCTGCAGTTTTCCGATACCGATGAAGAGGCATTTGTGCAAGCCTTGCTTGAAGGACAACCCGAGCCGCCGCTGTACTTTGCGATGATGAAGAAGCTGAATAAAGTGCAGCGCTCACTGCTTAGCCAAGTTCCCACTGCGAAGGAACTCAGTTTGACGGAGTTTGATCACTACTGTACACAGGGTGCGCAGATTGTTGACACACGCGATAAATCAGCATTCTGTGAGGCTGCTATCCCGGGATCGCTTTGTATCAGCGCTAACAACAGTATGAGTACATGGGCAGGCTGGATGGTGCGCTATGATGCCGACATCATTCTGGTTTGTTCGGCAGCACAGCGTGATCACAGTCTTCGCAGCCTCATGCGTATTGGTCTGGATCGTGTCGTTGGCGTACTCGATAGCATCGATGTTTGGCAATCAGCGCAACGTCCACTTCAGCGCATAGCGTGGATGGATGTCCAAACGCTTGAATCTTCCATGCAGAGCACACACCACACCATGCACCTTCTTGATGTACGCAAGCTCAGTGAGTACTCGGATGGACATGTGCATGGAGCGACCCACATACACGCCGGATACCTCGGCAAACACCTTGGCGAGTTGCATCATGACGGCACATTGGCAATCATGTGTCAATCCGCTAATCGATCCACCGTAGCATGTAGTCTACTCGCACGCGAGGGTTTTACAAACATCGTCAACGTGCAAGGCGGTTTCGACGCCTGGGTGGACGCAGGCTTCGCAGTAGAACGCAGCGTGTAGAGTGCTGTAGCAAAGTGCAGCACTATTCACTCCATCAACCATAGATACACTCTTCGGAATCGAAGTACCCTTCTGTTACTATACCTGCGGTGTGATACAAAGCTGTCTATAGGTGTCATGAGGTTGTTGTATTGTCTGCAGTAGCCGGCTTGCTTAATACTCCTTAGACATGCTTGAACAGCCAATGTCCGTATGCTGATGACTGCTCGACTCATGTGTGCTGTGTTCTCGATTCATCATCGCATTGGCGCATAATCGCATCATCGCATAATCGCATCATCGCAAAGACTGCGCACGCTACAACTTCCAAGGCATATGAAATCCGCGGGCTGAGCTGCGTGGCTCATAAGTCATTGACGTTCAGCATGCTGTATGCCAAGCTCGGATATTGGACGAATCGGTTGTAACTTTTGAACAGGCTCTGTGTCTGAGATTTGGATGTTAACAAACAACGAAAACCATGAAGAACTTTCTCCTGACCATTCGACTTCTTGCTCTTATTATCCTCGGATTCGTAGGGACAACAGAGTCTCCTGCACAGAGCTGGGTACCCCTGCAGAGCCTTGAGGGTGGAGCATCCATGAATGTTGTTCGCAACATCTTCAGCACCGTGCAACAAGAGCGCGGAGGGTTGATGCGCATCGATACACGCGTCTTCAGTCACGGCGGACGTCGACTGTATGTATCACTTGACAGCGGACGTAGTTGGGTCTATTCAGGAAAAGGACTACCAGCCGGACCCTATGAACTTTGTCGTCAAGGACAGAGCATTTTTGCAAGTGTCTGCTCCAACGACAAAGGTGGACTTTTCCGTTCCACAGATATGGGATCGACATGGTCGGCGGTTTCCGAAAAAGGCCTTGCAGGTTTCTCCGGGATCCGCAGTGTATACGACATCGCAGCGACCGACTCATCAGTGTTTGTTTTACTGCGCGACAACGTCGATACGCGTGGGAAACTGGTTTTATGTCGATCCACAAACGAGGGTGATAGCTGGGAGAGCGTTGATATCGGTAACATCCCTTTAAATCTTGCAGATTACGAGCTCACACCTCGTCCCTTGCTTATAGCATCTCGCACGACTCTCGTTGCGAGCTTCACAGGCTTTGGTTTCAGTGTCTCGACGGATAACGGTGGCAGCTTCAATACCTTCAACAATCAAAACGGTTTCGGCATTCCCGATTTTACTACCAGACCGCTGCTTCACGGACACTACCTTTACGCAGTTTCAAATTCCTCTATACTCAAGCTTTTTCGATTCGATGTCAACAACTACTCTGCACCTCCCGTGCGCATCAGTCTTGCCTCTGCCGATGCCTATGTAACCGGTTTGACAACCGGATCCTCCGGTGTTTTGGCTCGGGTCTACATCCCTTCGGCACCCATCTCAACCAGTCTCCAATGGTGGCACTTCACGGATTCTGACACTGTGGGCTACCTTGTGAAGAGTGGTCGCGGAGGAAACGACGATATGCTGCACATGCCTCTCGTGCTGGATAGCATGCGCTATCTGATAGCCAGCGATCGTGCGATCTACCGCTCCGATGACAAGGCGCTGAATTTCGGCATCTCTCAATCGGGTTATCGGAACTTCGGTTCTGATTTTAGTTTCATTGCGCATGCCGGCAACGCAGTGTGCGTAAGTGATTACGAGCATCTTGGTTTTTACTCATCGTTGGATACCGGAGCAACGTGGGAGACAGATTTCTATGCTCTTGACCGACATCCATTCAAAAAGCTTTCTGAGCTGTACAGCAGCGCATTCGCGACTGATGCGGGATTACTCAATTTCGACAGTGTTACCATCAATAGATCGTACGATGGCTCGAGATCATGGCTTGCCGTTGACCTCGGACCTGTTCCGACGCTGCAGCTTGAACGTCTAGTACCTCTTGATTACCACAATGGTATTACCACATTTCGCACGGCACCCGCTCTCATCTCTTCGATGTCAATACGATACTTCACTTTGAATGCTAAAGACTCGATCGAGGAGTGGATGATCAACATACCGAATCGTCCGTCCGACTTCCAACTTCTCCATCGTGGCAATCGTGTACTGAGTGTAGATCCACAACATTCTATCCAGTACTCGCAAGATACCGGCGCAAGTTGGAGTATTCTTGTGCCGGACGACACAAGCCTTAGCGTTTCGTATTCTAGTGGTGCTGTTGCAGCCGTAACGGAAGCCGGTGGAGAACTCTTCGTGCGTTGTTCCATCAACAAGAAGGACTCCGTCATAAGCGGTTATCCGTTGTGCCATGTTCGCGATGGAAAACTCCATGTACTCACTGAACTATTGCCCTACACCACCGAAGTCAACTTCACTGATATACTTAATTTTCGAAATGCTGTCTTCAGCGTCGGCGACACAATCTTCATTGCCCTTGGAACACGCCTCTTTGAGAGCCATGATCATGCTCAACATTTTCAAATCTACGGCTCGAGCGGTCTTCCAAGTGGGCTGCCGATTATGTCTTTGACTCAATATGGAAAACGTCGCTTCGCTTTGGTCGACGGTGGTGGTATCTACGTTCAAGAGTTACCGAGCGGTGTTGATGAGCCGAAGAATGACGAGAAAGCCTCAGCGCTCTTGCTCTTCCCCCAGCCTGCCACTGACGTACTTCGCGTCGTGTCCACTTCTCAACTCCGTTCATTCGAAGTGCACACCATGCATGGCGTGGTTGTATTGAGTGCTGACTGCAATTCCGGGAACGAGTTCACATGTGATCTCTCGGCACTTCCGGCCGGTGCGTATAGTATCGTTGCGCGAGACACGCAGTCCATGCGGCATCAGTCGCTCTTCATTAAGGTTGATCGATAATCAAGCCGGACTCCGTGTCCGCAGGGTTCAGATACTAGACTCGTTATGTCTCATTGTCATGCGCCTCGCTACGCGAGTCGCGTGTTGAACCCGAGTCAGTACATTGAGCGGCGCAATACTGTGTTGACGTGTCGTTGAGTCTGTTGATACATTGACCTTCGACTCACTGTTCTCCGAACCTCACATGATTATACACGCATTGCGAGACTAGGGGTTTCGTCGCATCGAATTCTGTAATTCCTTAAAGTGCGAGAGGTCGTGGGCAAGATCGCAGAGATTGCGTATTGCGCCCGGCTGGACGTGTAGGTAGGTATCATGAAAGCGCGTTTGAATTTCTTCTTCCGCATCGCCACTAAGGAGAAGAATATGCTCGCGAAGGATATTCATGGCATTGGCAAACTCTGTCTCGAGTTGCATAAAGCCTTCGCTGCCCGGACTGCTCTTTCGCATCACGCTGAACACCCTCCACATTGCGCTCCCATGAAAACTCAGTTCGGCAATAATGTCTGCGTTGAGTTGAAGAGCCGCTAACTCCAACAAGACAGCCACATCGTTTTTCTTGCGCAGGGAACCTTGGGAGTACTGATCTAAGTAGTCGATTACGGCAATTGTGTCTTCCGATAGCGTCATGATAGTGTACGTGTTAGATGTTCGTTCGCGACTTCTTCTACTGTGAGCGCACGGTAAACAAGACGATGACAGTTGTGGCGAGAGCACCAAGAATAATAAGCGGCTCGACGAGGTCATCCCAAGTGGAACGAGGCTGTGCGGGAAGGCTCGATGATGTAAAGTCATACTTCGGATTTTCAACCAAGCCCACGTCGCCACGTGCAATACTATTAGAGCTCTGTCGCACGATAGGATCCAGTGTTTGCTCCGATACCGTAGCCCGGAGTTCTACCCGAGCCTGTCGCAGCAGTGAGTCACGATCGGTGGCCGGAGCGTAGCGAACGGCACAGTCTGCGATGCCAACGTGTAGAAGTGGGGCTTTCTCTTCATTGCGTATTCCGGCAGCGGACAGTGCGCGAAGAACCTGTTGATGAATCAACCATCGGGCTGCGTGCTCGTTGACTTCCAGACGCACTGCTGACAACTTGCGCTCGCTTAGCTGCCGAACAAGAGTTTGTGCGGCATCTAGGCTTAGTGAGTCGACGATGGTAAAATTGGATGCGGCACACAGAGCCACGGCACAAGCATGCCACAGACAAAGCGTGAATACGATTCCAAGCAGGAGCTTCATCAGACCTTCGTGCGGTGAAGAATTCTGCAGAAGCGCTACAACGAACTGCAGTGTTAATTAGTACTGGGCTTGACGTAAATACTGATGTCGGCGCGACGATCATCGTGCTTGCCACCTTTGACTTGTGCGAAGGTCTTATCGGCAAACTGTGCTCCAAAGGCTTTGAGGATCATGATATCTCGTGACAAACGCATGGCCTCAAGATACTTCATGATGGTCTCACCGCGACGCTGTGCCAGTTTCAGATTGCTGGCGTCTTTTCCGACGGCGTCGGTATGTACTTCTACAAATATGCCTTCCACTGTCTTACCTGCCACGAGGTCATTCAAAGATTGTTTGGCTTCATCGCTGAGTTTGTCATCTCCAAACTCAAAGAAGACCTGAGCCGTTTGACGTTTCACGAAGGGGTCAAAGCTCTTCATCTGCAGTTCGCCGGACGTAAAAGTGGGCAAACCGTAATTGGTTGCAATGTAGTTTTTCTGGTGCGCTTCGATCTGGCGCTCATTCCACTTGAACATAATTCCGCTGTCACCATACTGCTCGCCGGAAGCGTTGATGTCCCAGATGGTGGGATAGAGATAACGCCATCTGCCGATACACAACTCGTCCGGCTTGACCACTTTACCCTTATCGGTCACAGCAGAAGCAACAAGATCACTCTTTATACCCGGCGTCTTGTACACGAGTACTTCAGACGGTACTTTTTCGCCACTGAACTTCGTTTCGGAAGTCACTTTTGTTCCATCTGCCTCCATGGCTGCACCGTCGTTGGTGTCAATCATGGTATCAATCAGCAAGGTTAAACCGGCTTGTACGTTCTGAGCTGTGTTGTTCTCCATGGTGTATTCAATGCGGTAGTACTGACCGAATTGACCGGGTTCAACTTCCCGAAAGTTTTTGTCGACCGGTGTCAAGGTCTGTGTTATCGTCACTCCTTCGAAGTCGAACTCAATACTGGAAAACATCGATCCACCCTCACCCCATTTACGCTGATTGCCGTAGAGATAGGTAAGAGGACCTGCCTCTGTTCTTAAGCAGGGGTTGTTGGACGCAAACTTTCCGTTGACGGAAATGACAAAGTGTGAAGTCGAATGCGGTGATGGATAACCGTACATCAAACGCTTTGTTCCGGTGCCGATCGTAAAACGTCCGTCTTCTCCGGCTGCTCCACAACCGTATTGAGGACGTTGCGTCGTTGCACAGGAACTGAACAAGGACGCAATAAGTCCAAGGATCAGCAGTGACGACGCGAGTGAAAGGCTAGTCGAAATGAAACGTGCTTTCATAGATGTACTCATTGGTGTGAACACGCGTACGCGGATCAACGTGCACCGCTGTTTCTAGGGATGCCACCGCGCAGTCTGACGAAGTTCAAACATACGTGCCGACGTAGAATTCATACATAAGAATTTCTACGTATTCTTACTGTTTAGGGCTGTTTTTGGTCTCAATGCATCTTTTTCGTGCGTCTTCGCAGGGCTCGTGCCTACAACTCGAAACAGCTCGTGACCCGACGTCGAGTATTTCCGCTCAAAGGCTGTCATCGCCTCTTCAACTTCGATGCTTTGAAGGAGAGAGTTCCATCCTGCTTCTTGTAGCACCAACGTGAATTCTTCCGCATAGTACCGCATGTTCGTTCGCAACTCGATATTCGATGAGATTCGCAAGAGTTGAGGAAACAGAGGATGGGCATGCCATCGACGCAGCAGGTGTTCAGACTTCGGATAGGGGTTGGGGTAGTAAAGCTTGACCTCTTGCACGGTTATGTGGCGCTCGGAAAGCACTCGCCACACATCAGCGCAGTCCGCTCTGAAGCAGTCTGCATTTTCGGGCAACTTCGGAGCAACAGCCAAGCGAGCAGCGGAGTGATCCAGCCCAACAACGTAATGATGCGGATGTAAGCGTGCGACATGCAAAGTACTCTCTGCCTTGCCGCAACAGGCATCGATGATTAATCCTTGTGAAGGGTTGGAGTGGAGTCGATGTAGGATGGCATCAACAACACTGAGATTGTGCTCTGCCACCGGTTTACGATAGTCATGCACTTTATGCTTGCGCCACAACATTCTCAGGCGAGCACACTCTGAGGTATGAAGCTGCAGATCGGTGTGCACAGCCTTAACACGAAATGACGGCTCGCGGTCTTCCACAGTGACTTTCATTTACACTGCTCGTGAGGCTAGCAGTTGCTGAATACGTTTCGGGTAGTTGGAAACCAAGGCGGTTACCGGATACTTCATAACATGCAGAAAGTCTTCCTCGGTATCGATGGCATACACGCCCATGTATAATCCGTGCTGGACTGCGTCGTCGCAACGTTTGTGTGTGCACTCACGAAGCGAACACACAAAAGCTTCACAACCAATGTGAGCTGCAATTTCAGACGGTAAGCGTGGATCGTTGGGGAGTTGAATGGCAGCGGTGTGCGCTTCCGGATTCCGTTCTTTCAAGAGTCGCAAGGATTCATGATGGAAGGAACCAAAAAGTGTGTTCGCAAACATGTCTTCGTCTTTCGTGATGCTCACAATACGATCAATCCGGTCGAGCAGGTCTTCGCCCTCGTACGGAGGCTTTATCTCGATGTTTACGTAGACTTCGTACCGGCGGAGCAATCGCAGTGCTTCATGTAAAAGAGGGATTTGCTCGCCACTAAAACCTTCACCGAACCACTGGCCGGCATCGAGCGCACGCAATTCGGCAAGACTCATATTCTTCGTCTGACCGCTCCCTGACGTCGTTCTACCCACTACATGGTCGTGCAGGAGAACCACATGCTTGTCGGAAGTGAGCCGTACGTCAATCTCTGCCATTTTCACACCGGCTTCGATTGCCGCACGCAGAGAAGCCAAAGTGTTCTCCGGAGCTTCGCCGGAAGCTCCGCGATGTGCAACAACAAAGGCTGTATGATCCTGAACAAAACTGCGGAGGCTTTTCATAGTGTTCGTGTGGTGAGCACGTGCAGTGGGGTGATCGTGATCGACTCCATGTCGCCGCTGACTGACGCCGGCGCCGGAGCAAATATCGCGAAGCTCAAGGTCTCAATGATGGCTAAACGATGAAGATTTCAGTTAAGTTTTGTTAGAAATCTTCGTATTGAGTGCTGATCTATTGATTAAAATGTCCGTCCGTTGCTCGTCGCCAACCGCGCAAAAAGTCACGTACTTGGGTTCGCGCTTTACCGGGCATTTGCACTTCCGTGATTTCCAGACACCCGTCTGCGCAGCCTACGAACCAATGCCCATCACGCATCTGCCATTCTCCGGAGCCGAGTCGGCCCTCGCTTGCCAGTGCCCGATAAATCTTCACTCGCTCGTTATTGAACAGAGTCCAGGCACAAGGAGAAGGCGATAAGCCATGAATGAAGTGTCGCACACGCTCTGCCGATTGTTCCCAGTCTATTGCACTGTGCTCTCTCCAGACTTTTGGAGCCGGCGAAGCTTGACTGTCATCTTGCGCTTGAAGTTTCATGTCGCCCGATACAATCATTTCTACCGAAGCAACAGCCGCCTCGGCACCGAGGGGCATGAGAGCCGCATAGAGTTCTCCGGCAGTCATGTTTTCGGAGATCGGACATCGTTTTTGCAACAGTACATTTCCCGTATCAACCACATCATTGAGCACAAAAGCACTCACTCCGCTTTCGCGTTCTGCATTCATGATGGCGTGGTTGATCGGAGCAGCGCCGCGGTACTTCGGAAGCAGACTCGCATGAATATTGAACGCCGCTCGACTGGCAAGAGTGTACACTGTACGTGGTAGTATGCGAAAGGCAATAACGCAGATGACCTCAGGTTGCAACTCCTGAAGGGCGTTGATAAAGTCTAGGTCAGATAACTTGTCAGGCTGAAGTATGTGAGCAATACCACACTGTTCAGCAGCAATTTTTACAGCCGAAGCTTGAAGCTGTTGACCGCGTCCTACCGGTTTATCGGGAATCGTCACCACTGCCGATACACCAAAGCGCTCATGCAATGCCCGGAGTGCCGGCACACCGAACTCGGCAGTGCCCATAAATACGATACGTGGAGCCTTTGATACTGTGTCTGCGTGCGTAGCCGATGTCATAATGTAGAATTGTGAGCAGGAGTATGGTAGAGGAACGAAGCGGTCTCGTGATGGTACTGTTCAATCTCAACAATCGATCTTGTTACTGAATTCGTCGATGCCAATGAATGCAGAATACGTGTACAGGGCAACAGAAAAAGTAAACGACAAAACGAGTGATTCGCCGTCGCCTTATTAGGGCTGACAAGTTTTCTATAAATTCTCCGTACCGCGAATGCGAACCACAGTCCACGAATCGGGAACACACATTTCATCCGCTAGCTCGTTAAGTTCGTTGAGACTGACCTTGTCGATAGCGTTCAAGCTCTCGAGCACATCTTCGTGGTGCAATTCTTCAAGTTCCGCTTTTGCCAGAGAGTTCATGCGCGCAGACATACTTTCAAGTCCCATGATAATTGAAGACTTCAACTGTTCTTTTGCTCGTGCGACTTCCGTAGGTCTTAAACCTTTGACAACGAGCAGATTCAGTTCACGTCGTATGAGTTCTTCTGTTTTCGAAAGCTTAGAGTGTTCCGTGCCGGCATAGACCGACAGCACACCACAGTCTGTCAACAACTGCAATGATGAGTACAGTGAGTATGCAACTCCTTTTCGCTCACGAATACGCTGGTGCAATCGTGAACTCATCCCATCACCAAGAATGGTATTCAGCAATGCCAATGCCCAACGCTGATTGTGACGCACTCCAACGGTCCGTCGAGCCATGAGTAAATGCGACTGACTAAAGGGTCGTTCCATCTGCACCTGCTTAGGCTTCACGCTGCCGGGAGTCTTGCGAACTTTGGTGTCGGCTTTGCGAGATTTTGAGGAAAACAGTGTGCGACACTGCGCAACGAGCTCTTCATGATCTACCGCCCCTGCAACCGCTACGAGAATTTTGGGAGCGATGTAATGCGCATGGTGAAAGTCCGACAAATCCTTGACGCGCAAGGCACTCACAGTAGAGGCGTTTCCGGCAATCGGAAAACCAAGAGTATGTGAAGCAAAAAGTGCTTGCTCCGCACAGTCCAAAATGAACTCCTCCGCCTCATCTTCATATGATTTCAACTCTTCGAGAATAACTGTTCGCTCTTTCTCTACGTCGTTCAAACGAAAGGCCGGATGCAGTACAACATCGCTGAGCAATGATAGACAACGACGGAAGTGCGGATTAAGAGCGCGGACGTAATAGCACGTTTGCTCTTTGCTCGTGAAGGCATTGATGTATGCACCCAACGATTCAAACTGTGCGGCAATTTGTCCGGAACTCCGCGTAGCGGAGCGACGAAACACTGCGTGTTCGATGAAATGCGAGACTCCGGCAACGTCGGCTGTTTCGTCGCGTGTTCCAACGTCAACCCAAATGCCGAGTGCAAATGAGCGCGCCGCAGCAACCTTCTCGCTCACAATTCGCAATCCGTTTGGAAGGACTGTGCGATGGATTCCGGGAGCTACCTCTCTTGTCAGTACAGTATCGCGCACAGACGTGCGTCCGCTTTGCGATGGGACATTGCGATCTCGCTTCTGTTGATGTTTCGTGGTACTGGTACTCTTCGTCTTCATGCCGTTACTATTTTCCTGAGATCAAATTTACGTCGAAGGCGCTTCGCGACTATCTTTGTTTCGCAACGATCTCGACATTGCGGGGTCCCGGGTTTAAGAAAAACGCGGAATTGATCCTTTGGGCGATGTTTTTCGTGGTAGCGCTGCAGCAATGTATATACTTCCAAACGATAGTCTTTTAGCTGACAATTATGACTAGTGACGACATTTTACGCCGATTGCAACAGTATCCGGCGTTTCGATCTATAGAACGGACACTCATCGATCAGAATGCCCGACATATTCGTGTGGAAGACTACCACGATGGAGATTGCATCATCCGAGAGAACGAGAGCGGTGATCGCGTGTATATTCTGAGTTCCGGATCGGTAGTCGTACACCGAGATGGCTTTACCATCGCTCACATTCCTGCCGTCAACATGTTCGGCGAGATGTCGATCCTCGACTCGAAGCCTCGATCTGTCTCCATCTCGGCGCAAGGTAAGGTGGAACTCGTGAGCATTGAACGTGAAGGCATGCTCCACCTCATGCAAGCTTCTCCTGAGCTCATGCAGGCTATTCTCATCATCCTCACGCAACGCTTACGTGAACAAGACAATGCCATTGTACTCGAACTGCAGTCGCGAGAAGCCGTGTTGCAACGTCAGGTAGAAGAGCAAACGCAACTCTACAAAGAACAGAAAGAAATCGCGGAAGCTCAGCGTGCACGAGCAGAGCAAAGCGAGAAGTTTGAGCAAGAGTTTCTTGCAAACATGAGTCACGAGATCCGCACACCAATGAATGCGGTCATAGGAATGACCAATCTCCTGCTCGAGAAAAATCCTCGCGAAGATCAACTTCGCTACTTGCAAGGCATCAAGCGAGCCTCAGATATCCTTCTTGTGATTATCAATGACATCTTGGACCTCAGTAAAATCGAGGCAGGTAAGATGGACATTGAATCCGTACCCTTCAGCGTCCGCGATGTCGTACATTTGGTGACCCAAACTCTACACGTGAAAGCAGAAGAAAAAGGTACAACGCTCATTGAGGATATCGATGACGATGTGGCTCCGCTTGTCTTTGGCGACCCCACTCGCTTGAATCAGATCATTGTTAACCTGGTCGGAAACGCTATCAAGTTTACTGATCACGGACACGTCCGTATTCACGTGCGCAACTCTATCGAAGCCTTCATGGGATCTTCCGATTTGCGTAATCCGAAGGCTGAGGACCAACAATATGAGTATCGCTACGTTGAGTTTAGTGTAAGCGATACCGGGCAAGGTATGACGGAAGAGCAGTTGGCTAAGTTGTTTACTTCATTCCAGCAGGCATCAGCCAGCGTAGCCCGCACCCACGGTGGAACAGGTCTCGGTTTGTCGATCTCCAAACAACTCGTCGAACTGCAAAAAGGTAGCATTTCCGCAAGTAGCACTCCCGGTCAAGGCAGCACCTTCAGCTTTCGTCTGCCATACCGTCTCGCTACCGATGTGGCCTTTGAGAAGCAAGACAATGCCATTAGCACATCGATCCTCGAGCGTATGCGTGCATTGAGAGTGTTGTTGGTCGATGACGACGAGTACAATCGTGTTGTGGCAACCGACACGCTTGAACTAAAGCTACCCGGAATCAACATCATGAGCGCAGTCGATGGTGTTGAAGCGCTGGACTCCTTTCATACCCACGAGTTTGATATCATCCTGATGGATGTCAACATGCCTCGAATGGATGGACTGGAAGCGACCCGTCGAATTCGAAGTAGTGCACACGCTCATCACGGCATTCCCATTATCGCTCTGACCGCCTCTGCTGTTGGCAAGGACGTAGGGCGATGTGTGGAAGCCGGCATGAACGCGTACGTGGTTAAGCCTTTTCGAGCCGAAGAGTTGTTGAATTGTATGGTGCAGGTTCTTTACCAAGAAGCAGCGCACAAACCGGACCTGACTACCGAGACTGCAGCATCTGCAACATCTGCGTCAACTCTCGAGCCGCAGGCTCGAGCTACTAATGAGTCTCCCACAAATACCCCGGCGCCTAACACACCCATCGACGAAGACCTCGACGCGCTTGTGGATCTAACGTTCTTGAAGGAGTTCTGCGAGGGCGATGAACAGCGAGTGCGCAAGTATCTTGGCATGTATCTCAAGAATGCACGAGGTCTGGTTGAGTCTTTGCAAGCTGCTTCGGCTGCAGGTCAACACACGGAGCTAAAGCGCTTCGCACACACACTGAAATCACAGTTTATGTATCTCGGCATGAAAAGAGCACGTGAGTTGGCGTTGTACATCGAGACGGAATCCGCAGCCGGACGTGTCGACAGCTCGGTGTATGAGGCTATCGAACATTTGGTGACGCTCTGCGCTCGAAGCTTCGCCGAGTTGGAGACCATGTGTTAGCTCGAGGAATCCTAGAGTGACTATCCTTTAAGGACACAAAAAAAGCCCTCTGCCGCGAAGACTGTGACTCTCAGAACACAGCATTACGCTCAAAGGGCTTATCAAACCTGTGCATCCTTCTTTGGTCGCGTTCTTGCGAACATCGCGCGTCCCGACCCATTTCCTCATTTTCACATCTTCAGAAGGAATACCCTCGGACATAGTAATCGGGACGCGTGAGTGGCTCTACGACCTGCCATTTCTGATGTTCGAAAGTCGCAACGGAGGTTGCACAATCAATAACCGGAGCGGCCACGCTTCGTTACTGAAATTGAACAGGAAATTAGAATCTTAACAAAAAGGACGCAGAATTGGACCGGAATTCAATCCGAACTGTTTGATTCTCGGTATCGTTCGGTTCGCGATGAACAATGATACTTTAGGTACCGAGCGGGATCGAAGCAGGTGCATTTGAGCGTTGAGCTGAAAGAACAGCAACGACGGCGCAACTATTCAATCTTGATTCCAAAGACCGCCACAAGCCCCGGCAATCCGTCAAGCGCGAATCGAGCACCCTTGAGTTTATTGAGTCCGGGATGCATCACATAATTGTTAGCCGTTCTAAAATCTGCCTTCTCAAGATTGCACTGCTCAAACAGTGCCCCGGCTAAATCGCAATGATCAAATCGCGCCGAGGGAAGTTCTGCTTGGCTAAAATCAGCGTCGCGAAGCTGGCAGTTCTTGAACTGCATGTTCTTCAGCTTCATGCCGAAGAACGAGCATGAATTCAATACACAGTCATCAAAGGCGAAGTCGAGGAGCATTGTACTCAGTGTGTTAAACTGCCATGCCAACATCTTGCAATGCGTAAAACGCACACCACGCAAGGAACAGTGCTGAATAAGAGCCAGACTTAAGTCACAGTGCTCAAACACACAATCCACGAAAACTATATCTCGCATGTCGATGCCGTTAAAGCTGCAGTGCACGAAACGACAGTTTTCGAACTGTTCGAATTCCAACGGCTCTTCACTTACATTTCTCCCCTCAAATACCTTGTCTTCGCACATCATTTCATTCGTTCGTAATGGTTCAGCAGACCCAAATCTACAGCTCTCTATAGTTCTTGCGCAACCTCAGTATGAGACACTCCCAAAGAGTTTTTTCGTTAGCCCGTGCTGCGCACGGGCAGGCAGAACAACCGGAAGCCAACCGGATTCAAGAATGGAGCTCGTCCGGCGTGACCGGTGGAACTATGCGGTTTGATTTGGGCGGCCATTCGTCGCAAGTGGACGACCATTCGTCGGGCGACACAGCCCGTTCGTCGGACTAGAGCCTTAAAATGACGGTGTTTTGACGGAGTTTCGCAGAGCACGACGGACGAAGCTGCAACCGAGGCCGCGTCCAAGCGTAGAGCACACGCACCATTCACTATGTATCTAACGACCATGAACAAACGACATTCCGGACGAAGCTCTAAGAAGACAATTCCAATGGCTACATTTCTTAGTACCGTCATTCTGTCTCTTGCACTTACTTCCCCACTCAGCGCACGCTCCTTTGGGATAGGTCCGGCACCCAGCCTCCTGCCACAGCAGAGTCCAAGTGCTCCGGGACAAAGCCAGACCGTACGTGGACGTATTGTGGACGCCGAATCCAATGCTCCCATACCGGGTATACGTGTCACTATCTTGCTTGATAGCGCACGCAAGATCGGTGCAGTGAGTGATAAGTCCGGAAGTTACCGCGTGAAGAATGTCCCATTGGGTCGATGGACGCTTCGCGTATCCGGTATAGGTTATCAAGAACAGAGCATCAACGAAATGATGGTTGCAGCCGGTAAGGAATGCATCGTGGATATCAGTATGGTAGAAAAGGTACATAAAACTGATGAGGTCGTTGTCTCTGTGGACCGCGCAACCGAGAAAAGCACGACAGTAAATGAATACTCATCCGTGAGCGCACGCGCGTTCAACATCGAAGACACAAAGAAGTATGCCGGAGCACTCGGAGATCCTTCGCGTATGGCACAGAACTTTGCGGGAGTAACGGGAGCCAACGATTCACGCAACGATATCGTGGTGCGTGGCAATTCGCCGACCGGCATGCTGTGGCAACTTGAGGGACTCAACATTCCGAATCCAAATCACTTTGGAGCATTGAACAGTACCGGAGGACCTGTCAGTATTCTCAACAACAATACACTCGATAAATCTGACTTCTTTTCGGGTGCTTTTCCTGCTCAATACGGAAACGCAACGGCAGGTGTCTTTGACTTGCATATGCGCTCGGGTAATGCGGAGCGACATGAATTTGTCGGTCAAATCGGGTTCAACGGTTTTGAGCTTGGAGCGGAAGGGCCACTGCCCGGTTCATCGGGGTCTTCATACTTGGTGAACTATCGCTACTCCACCTTAGGTTTCTTCAAGACGATCGGTGTCAGTTTCGGAACGGGCGGTGCAATTCCTAACTACCAAGATCTCACGATGAAGCTCAATTGGCAGATCAGCGATCGCTCTAAGATCACCTTTTTCGGTATTGGCGGGATGAGCGACATCGATCTGCTTGGCAATGATCAAGATACCAGCGATGTCAATCTCTACGGTGACGAGAATCAGAACTCTAAAGTAAAGTATAGCACCGGCATCATGGGCCTGAGCTACGAAAGCAATCTAAGTGATGCAACCTTTTTAAAGACGACGCTTGGTGTTAGTGGAACGCACGAGCTGTTTCATGGTGATAGTATCGATGTACAAACACGCAAAGAGTATCCGAGCGGAGATGCCACGTTCAACACGCTAAAATCCTCACTTGTTGCACAGCTACGTCACAAGTTCGACGTGCAGAATTCACTACACCTTGGTGTAACGGTCGACCGTACAGATTTCCACCTCAACAATGTTTCGTACAAAGCAGATACAGCAAAAGTGCTCGTGAACACTGAGGACAACGTGATGCTCCTTCAAGCCTACGCACAATGGAAGCATCGCTTTGACGATCATCTCAGCAGCGTGGTTGGTCTGCATGCGCAACATTACGAACTCGGAAATGCAACGGCTGTGGAACCGCGTGCGAGCATTCAGTATGCCTCGGAGAGCGGTCATACTCTTAGTCTCGGTTATGGTCTGCATAGCCAAACACAAGGCATATATGACTACTATGTTGAAGCACATACAATGAACGGAACGACGCCTCTAACACTCTATCCCAACAAGAGCCTCGGTTTCACCAAAAGTCATCACCTTGTATTGAGCTACGATTGGAGTTTCGCAGCAGACTGGCACCTGAAGACGGAGGTATATCATCAGTGGTTGTTCGACATTCCGGTTTCGCCCACGCGCGCCTCGTTCAGCATGGTTAACACAGGCAATTCCTTCGCTCCCACCAATGAAACCTATCTGAACAACAGCGGAACAGCCCGCAATTATGGCGCCGAGTTCACGGTGGAGCGTTTCTTTAAGAATGGTTTTTATCTGCTTGGCACAGCTTCACTTTTTGACAGTAAGTACAAAGGAAGTGACGGCATTGAGCGCAATACCGCTTTCAACATGGGCTACGTGGCAAACGTTCTTGGTGGCTATGAGTTTAAACTTGGTGGCGGAACCTTCACCATGAGTCTACGCGTTTCGGCCACAGGTGGAAAGTATCTTACACCCTTGGACACCGCTGCTTCGCGCGCACTTTCGTCCGCTGTTTACAAAGAGAATCTGGCCTATAGCGACAAGCAGAGTTCCTATTTTCGCTCCGATCTGAAAATCGGTTACCGCATTGAACTTGGCAGCTCCACAATGGAGTTCTCCATCGACTTTCAGAACATTACAAACCACAAGAACATCTTTTACCAATCGTACGATCGACGAACGAACAGTGTAGGAACCATCTATCAACAAGGGTTTTTTCCTGTACCGCTGTTCCGGTATACGTTCTAGGACCATGTCTCGGGAGACGACCTGAACCAACTTGAGACAGGGTTCGTTGAGACAATGCGGATCTGTTCAACTTACTTGCATTCTTTCAACTATTCGGAATAACAACATCGCTGTTTTATTGCGCTGCCTAGCATGAACCTTTTCAAGAATTTTAGCCCTGAGCCTTTGCGTTACACACCTCACAAGCGGCGTGAACAGGTTCTGATTGTCGGCATGGTCATTGTTTTCGGTACCGTTGCGTTCTTTGCCATACTCGCTCTGAGACGTTTGTTGCATAGTCCGGAGTCACCTTCACTGCTCGTTGATTTTTTGGTTTCGCAGCTATACTCTGCAGTTATTGTTATTGCACAACTCAACTCGAGTACGTTGGCTCATCGCCTCATGCCACTTCGATCGAAGAAGGCTGCAGCTGTTCACATTGTCTTTCAAGCGATAGCAGGAGTTCTAGCCTTTGGTACGACTGCCTATGTCTTGGGAGTTCTCGCCATTGAAGCATGCTACATACCCTTCGAGCTCTTTGTAGGTATCGCCACAGTTACATTCATCTTGTCATTGATTGGAAACGGATTTTTTTACGCCCTACATTTTCAACGTCAAGTGCGCGCTGCACATCAGGCAGTCTTAGAGTCTGAACTAAGCGTTCTTCGGGCGCAGATCAATCCGCATTTTCTGTTTAACACACTGAATTCCATAGCGGCACTTATTCGCATCAATCCCGAGAAAGCAGAGCGTGTAACCGAGCACTTGGCAGATCTGTTCCGTTATAGCTTGCGATCATCCAAAACGCCACTGGTGAGTTTGGATGATGAAGTGCAATCAATAGAACTGTATCTATCTATTGAAGCGGCGCGCTTTGGTGAACGCCTAGAAACACAGCTGGACATTCCGCAAGAACTGCGAAATGCCTTAGTTCCGAGTCTGCTCTTGCAGCCCTTGGTAGAAAACGCGGTGAAACACGGTGCCAATCACACGGAGTCCACCTTTCACATCCTTGTTGAGGCGAAACGTGAGTCCGGTTGCATTCTGTTGAGTGTAAGCGACAGCGGGCCCGGGTTCAATGTGGATGAAGCGCAAAGTATTTTTGAGCGTGGTACAGGTTTGGCAAATGTTCGTGACCGACTCTTTTTACTCTTTGGTGATGAGTCTTCCATCACATTTGAGGCGAGTTGCGTTCACTTACGATTTCCATACAGAGACGCCATAACGGTACTCCATCGAGGTCCCTTGGAGGCGTCTGCTACAGGTGGGATCTCTGCTCGAGGTTGACAACACTAGACCTAAATCGCAGCCTTATACCTGACTTACACGTGCAAGGCAGTAATACTTCAGCAATCAACACGAAACGAAGTTTAGCTTCGGGGAACACTTCGCAGCATTTGGAGAACAGACGCTACATGGCATCAACAGAGACATCGCAGTGCATTCGCTACATGGTCGTTGACGACGAGTCGCTGGCGCGTCAACGCATGATTTCCCTATTGAACGAATGTGCCAAACGACTCAGCGAAAACGAGTGGTCATTTGCAGGCGAGGCCGCCAATGGAAGCTCGGCGCTTGAGTTGATCCACGATCTGCGTCCCGATGTAGTGTTTCTCGACATTCAGATGCCCGGACTGCAGGGCTTTGACGTCGTGGAGTTACTCAGCATTCCACGTCCGCACATCGTCTTCGTCACAGCCTACGATGAATACGCGCTGCAAGCTTTTGACGTGCACGCATTGGATTACCTTACCAAGCCCGTGCGCGCTGAGCGCCTCCAACGGTCCATGGAACGCATCTCACAACTCCACTACAGACAACAACAGACAGGTGCATTGGACGCATTGCGTTCGGAACGAGCGGCACTACCCTTGGAACGCCTTAGTGTTCGGGATAACGACAAGATTCGCGTCCTCGCGGTCAACGAAATCGAACGTATCGAGGCAGAAGATAAAATCGTACACGTGTTTTCCAAAGGCAAAGCCTACCGTACCGATTTTCGTTTGGATGAATTGGAGTCGCGTCTTCATACTTCTCATTTCATTCGAATACACCGCTCACACATCGTTCGCATTGACGCTGTTCGAGAGATTATTCCGTGGTTTTCAGGCAGCTATTGTGTGAAGCTCGACGATGGCACACAACTACCCGTTGCGCGACGTCGCGCTTCACACATGAAACACTTGCTGGGAAAAATCTAACTCTAAACCCGCAGGTTGTGCACCCTGTTCGATGCAGCTAGATTTGCGACAGCACATACTCTTCATTCTATGCCTGATCTACAATCCTTTGCCTCGCTCCTCGGTGCATCTACACCTGAAAATCAGTCTTCCAAAAAGGGCTACGACGGAAAAGCCGTACGTCTCAAAATGACTCTCGAAACAAAAGGGCGGGCATCCAAAACAGTCACGGCTATACGTGGCTTTCAATCCACTCCAGAAGAACTGGAAGAACTCTTGAATATGTTGAAGAAAAAGTGCGGAAGCGGTGGACAGCTCGGTGACAATGTGCTCGAATTGCAAGGAGACCATCGCACTACAGCTGAGCGATTCCTGCGCGACAAAGGCTTTGAGTTCGCGACAACTAAGAAGTGATTTTTCCGGATACGACCGTTATCGACGATCTGATGAGCCTCCCAGCTCCTTGAGCATCATCTGCCATAAATCTTCAAAGGGTATTATCTCCAGACTTTCTGCTGCTCCGCCTTTAAACTTCTGCGGAACATTACTCAACTTGGTTAACCATTTGGCTGCCGCTTTCTTCGTTGCCGCGACTTCAAAATTCTGTTCGACCATTACATGCACCAAGTGCGCAAAAATGGCAAGACGATAGTTGAGCTTGCTCAAGCGTTTGCGCCGTAATGTTTGCAGCGACTCATCGCGCTGTATCAAACTGTCGAAGTCCTTGACACGTAGGAGAAACAGCACCTGAGCGAAAACCGCCACTACATTGAAGCCTTGCAAGTCTTTGACAATGGTGCTGAAACTTGAAGTAAATGCGCGGAAATGACGGTACTTGCTTTTTGACTGCAAAAGCTCTTCCGGCAGCAAACTGACGCGCATTGGCTCGTCACTGACGAAGCGCACATAGAATTCCATCAACTTCCAACGCTCCAATGTAGCTGCATCGTTTCGCTGAAACTTTGGGTGCGCCACAACTTCCAAGAAAATACTGCGCGCTAAAGTGTAGTCCCCCGTTCGCATCGCCAATATCCAGTACTGCTCCTGAAAGGTAAACCAAGCAAGCTTCGTCTTCGGTAGAGTAGCTTGGAGCTCGTCTGCAATGGCGAAAGCTTTGTGGTATTCTCCTAGCCAAGTGTTCGCACTCATACTTGATATCAGAAACTGCCAATAAACAACTCCGTTTCTGATACTGGGGTTCTCATCATACAGCGCTCTTAACTCATTTGTAAGCTCGATGATCTTGCGGTATTCCTGGTTCACCTCGGCCAAAATTTTCGCCAACACAAAGTAGTTTTCGTGAATTGTCGCACTTCCAGTACTCTTTCGTATTACGTTTAATTCTTCAACGAATTCCTGAATTTCAGCTCTACGAAATTGTTGGAGCGACCACGAGGCCGCATACCAAGACGAGACCTTTTGTAGCATAAGTGTTGATCGATCTTCTGCTAACTGAACTCTTGCAAGTTCACTGGCTTTCGAAAAGAATTTTGAGAAGCTCTTTTGGTCCCCTCGATAGGCATAGGTGTGTGATATGGTCAAACAGCTTTCTCGCATTGCAGAGGTAAGGCTATATCGTTCGGCCGTTTTATAAATCCGTTCAGCGATCGAAAATGCGGCACTATTTGCGCCATGGAGTTGCAGAATCCTCATAGCCGCTATTAGCTCAATACACTCCTGACGTGCCTTGCTTCTTGGATTGTTGAACGCTCTATTTGCGTCGAGGAAAAAGACAGATTCAACCAGTCTACGCTGAAGCCGCATCTTGATACTGTTGAAAGTGCTTGCCGGCACCTTCAATGCAGCGCCGTAAAGTACTCGAGCGCCACTCAAATCATCAGTTATAGTTCCAGATAACAACCCTTCGTACAACTTTCGCATACGCACGGACTGGTGTGCTTGCTTGTCATCACCAAAGATGTCAAATCTGTTTTTACCGTACTGCGCGTACAATCGCACTAGTTCTTGCAAAACCAGCATGTCTTAAAAGGCTTTTAGTATATACAAAGCAACAACTTACATCATATATGGAGGTATACTACACGTAAATCTACTTCATTTTACACGCGTATGAAAGGCATTGAAAAATCAGTATTTCCTATGACCAAGTCTCGATTTTCGTAACGCAAGTTTACGCCATACATAACCGCTCTATCACTAATAAACAGGAATGCTTATGTCTGCTGTCGTTAGTATACTGCTATGGTTAGGTGTGATTACACCTGGCGTTCATACAACTTCTGAGATATCCCAACTCACGGCACGTCATAGCGGTGTTGTGAATTGGGTAATGTCTAACCCTTACTTGCTTCATTTGGCACAACAGTGTGAATCCGATGAACTTGTAATAATTGTTAGACCTAGTGAAGGTGACTAGGAAACCAGTAGCTGTTGAACGCTGAACCCATTACGTTAAGCGTTTAACAGCAATACATCTTTCACCTGGTTTGTCAAATTCAACATAACCCGATGACAGGGCAAGCGAGAGCTTTGTCATCGGGCGGAGGGGTTCATCCGGATGAACCGCTCAATGCCTAGCAGAGTCATGATCAGGGCTATGTGTGGAACCCGGACGAGCATGAATCGTGTCGGCCTGAGTGGCCGCTCAGGCTGACACGGCTGCAGGCAGCGATAGTAAAGGAAGGTGGTGAAGGTCTGCGCGCGCATTGTGTTGAGACCATTCCTTTGGCCGTCATTTTCTCGTACCTCACAACCCCACACCTGTACGCTAAATCCGCACTTTTTAAACCTACCTCGTGTCGTGTTACCTGAACACGGCAGCAGGGATGCATTTGTTCAACACCATCGAAATGGAATTCTATGGCACATCAAAAGTCTGAGCCGGGCAGTCCGGCGCACGAAGCGATTCGCGTCGCAGCACCTTTCCAAAGCAAACTCCGTTTAGCACAGAGGTCAAACATCAAAGAATTGGAGCTTTACGATCAGCAGGTACATACTACCGCTAAGCACGATCGTTCGGTTGCGCTTTTGCAATACTATGGCGGACCGCTCTTGGCGAATGTTGAAGTATTTGTGGTGTATTGGGGACAAAGCTTCGTCGACGGTACGCTATCGCAGTATCCTGACCGCATTAATGCTTTTTACGATTCAATTCTAAGTAGTCCGCTGATGGACCAAATGGAGGAGTACTCCACGAAAGACTACAAGATTGGACACGGTAAACGCGTGGGAAGCACAACGATTACGAGTCCACCGTCTCCAAAACACATAAGCGACTCAGCATTGCGCAAGCAACTAAAAAGCTGGATCGCATCGAACAAAGCTTTTCCCAAAGCAGGAGTCAACACTCTCTACATGATTTACCTGCAAAATGGTACAACGGTTTCCATGGGCGGAGCCAAATCCTGCTCTTCATTTTGTGGCTATCACGACGCCATAGACAATCGGATCTTCTATGCGGTCATGCCCTTTCCGGGATGCAATGGATGCCTGGGCGACCTCCACCCCTTTGAAGCCTTATGTGCAACGAGTTCGCACGAGTTGTGCGAAGCAGTAACTGACCCAATTCCCGGTACAGGATGGTACAACATGGAGTATGGCGAAGTGGGCGATATTTGCGGATGGAGCTTTAAAAGCCTCCGCAATTACATCATCCAAAAAGAGTGGTCAAATAAAAGCGGCACCTGTATCTAGAGATTATTTACGATTTGGCGAATTGTCGTTTGAACACCGAATAAACCAAGTGTGACGAAGCCTCTGAAGCCATAATCACCCGGGACGCAGACTCAGTCTGCGTCCCATTCTTTTATGCGCTTTCACAACGGCTAGTCGGATTCCTTATCTGGCTAATACCATCCAATTATCAGCTGCTTTTGGCAGAGATTTTTCTTGCCTCAGCCCTCACGAATATGCTATCATTGCACACTTGCAAAACGCGAGATTTACCGTTCACCACCTAGCGCTTTAGACGCCGGGGTGAGTGACGATACATAATGTGAAACGCCATTTGAAGACGGGCCACTTTGTGTCGTGCAGCAGTGTTGGGATCTTCAACACGCAAGCGCGCGACATAGTGTTTCTTCAATGGAATTGACGTTTCAAAACAGGACGTTGGTTTGGGTTTTACTGGTTTTCTGACACGTTACGGGGAGTAACTATGGTGTACGTTCTGTATACGAGGCAGTTCGCCTTCGTAAATGCCTATCGTGTTTTTCTCAGTGCTCATAGTGACGGAAGCTTTTGGGCCTTGATCGTCTACTGGGATAAACAACATGGAACGTCTCACGAGCGCGATGTCCTTCTGAATCTCGAGCAAATTGTTGCCGGCAGCGAAGACGCAGCACTTGCTCAAGCCACGGAGTGGATATCGAAAAAGTACAATGCCTCCATTGAGCTCGTAGAGATCTAGTACTATCAGGTTTCAAACTGATAGTTTATGCCTAGCTTCGACAACTGCCCTCCACACACTGTTTTCGAGCTTATTCATTTCGTCTTGCCTGCCCCTTGGGCGCGGGTAGCGGAACGCGTGCTATGTTGCGAGACAGAAAAGCCGCAAGAGGAACAATCACGAAGGACATACCGGAATGATCACCGCACGACTGCGCACCTACGATCTCAGTATGCTTGTTGTCTCCATGGTTATGGGCATCGGCATTTTCCGTACACCTCAGTTGGTCGCCGCACACTCGCCATCGCTTGAACTCTTCTATGCAGCTTGGGTTGTCGGAGCATTACTCTCTGTCTGCGGTGCACTTAGTTTTGCAGAGATCGGAACGCGCATGCCTGTTGCCGGTGGGTATTACGCAATCTTCGCAAAGTGCTATCACCCCATGATTGCCTTTGCCATGAACTGGACGCTGGTGATCATGAACGCTGCCAGTACGGCATCCGTTGCACTCATTGGTGTGGAGTACTTTGGATCTGCATTTCTGCCTCAGATGATGCACGGTCCGTTGCGACACTACTTGGTTATCGGACTATTGCTCAGCTTGTATGGACTAAACCTTCTGGGTCTGCAAACCGGAGTGCGCGCCCAAAACATTCTCAGTTCTCTTAAACTTCTCCTTGCCTTTGTCTTGTGCGGCTCTTTGGTGTACGCTCCATGGATGCCTCAAGCCCTTGCCGACGTACCAACGCACGTGAACAACAGTCTATCGCAAAGTAGCTCGGTACTTCCCTCTCCGTGGCTGGCATTTGGCTCTGCACTCATGCCGGTCTTCTTTAGTTATGGAGGATATCAGAGTACTATTAATCTTGGTGCCGACATACACCAACCTTCACGAACCATTCCGCGCGCAATTCTTGTTGGTATGTTTCTGATCCTTGCCGTGTATATGTGCTTGAACATGAGTTACGTACACGTTCTTGGCTTCGAGCGTGTACAAGATCACCCACTTGTGGCCTCTGCATTGGGAACGGCGATGTTTGGACGCATCGGACAAAGCATCGTGAGCTTAGCGATTTTTGTTTCCGTCCTTGGCTTTCTGAATACTGCCTTTGTCTTCAATCCGCGTATCTGTTACGCCATGGCTCAAGAGCAGATGCTTCCGTCGTCGTTTGCTAGGGTTCATCCGTTTCGTCAAACGCAACCATTGGCTCTTAGTGTCTTTGCAGCACTCAGTATAGTAGCCTACTTGTTTCTTCGCGACTTTGAGAATATTCTCGGCTTCGTCATGTTTAATGATTGTCTGAGTCTCAGCTTTGCCGTTGCTTGTCTTTTCATCTTGCGACGTCGCAACATCGGATCCGGATCACTCTACACCGTTCCAAGTTTGATCATTCCCTTGCTCTTCATCTGTTGCCTAGTGGGAATCCTCATAAGTATCGTCGTGAGCACACCACAGCATGCTCGAGATGGTTGTGCTGTTATTGCTGCCGGCGCCCTGCTGTATGCACTGCGTCGAGTGTACCTAAACCGACGCGGCGCGCAGAAGACGTAGACTGTGCCGGCGAGATACATGGTTGTTGAATTCCGGTACTCAGTCTTTGGGACAAAGCTTCTTACGATCGGAGAATGAACTGAGAAAAGCTTTGGCATCGTCATCGCTACGTAAACCAATATCCATGTTCGTAATACGCAGTGCAGTAGTCGCAACTCCTTCTACATATCCCATATTGAAACGATCTACGCCGATCGATGTCGCCATACGCTGCAAGCAGGATGGGATATAGACGACCTTCTCTGTATTTAAGTTCTGCGCTTCGTAGTTCTGGCAATAAGCATCGTGGTAGCTCACTGAGCTTTGGTAAGCCTTCTGTGTCCATTCGCGTAAAGACTGCTCTGCGAATGGCGTCAACACGGTCTTCGATCCGTTTTCAAAAAAGCGTGGCGACAACAGTTTGAGCATGACAGCACGCAGACGATCCGCATTGCCATTGCGGAGTACATCGTGTACGAAGCGTGCCAGATCTGCAGCAGAACTAAATTCTTTGACATCCACTGTCGGAAGATTCTTTGCTGCAGCTGCCGCTTGACGCTCAGCCATGGTGAATTGCAACGATCGCTTTTGCATGTCGCGAATCTGATCGTAGCTGTATGCTTTCTGAGAAAGAACTTTTTGATCGTCACGAGAAGTAACCATGAAACGGAGCCATGGACCCTTCACATCGTCTCTGAACATTCGCACACGAAATACTTGCTCGACCTGCGCAATGTTTGAGCCCTGCCACACCATTTCCAGAGTTGCCTTGATGCTGAGGTCCAAATTTTTGGGAGAGTCCCACGACCATTGAGGTGGATTCGCAAGATGGGGTTCTTCAATGATGTTGATTGTTTGTCCGTAGAGGTAGCCGTAAAACAATTCCCAATTGGACGAGACAAGCTTCATGACTTCATCAGCCGAGGGCTCCGGAAGACCATCGTATTTATTATCGAGAACACGGAACTTCCAATAGGTGTACTTGTTACCGGTCTGCCATTGATACACAGCGTCACCTACAACCAACAGATTTACTCCGGCAATTCCGGAAGGACGAACAATCTCGACACCCCGCACGTATTCCCAATTTCCTAGGTCTTTGTTCCATTGCTTGGTGCCGCTCGACTTTGAAAAACGGAATTGAATGACGTCTTTGGACCCAACGTCCTTTTTTATTTGTTCTTCGCTTGGCTGCGCCAAGCAGAGTACCGTTGTGCACATAACTGCAAGCGCCAGGCGAACAAGTGTGGCGAGGTTTTTCATCCGTGTGTCCTTTCGTGTCAGTGTCACGTTAAACGAAATATCAATATTGGGATTCGGACGGCAGGGATAGCAACCTGTCATTTGCTACCCCCGCCTAACTGCGTTTGCACAGCCTTCCGCGGTTCTAAAACCGCAGACACCCTTTTATGGGTCGGAGTCGGGCAACCTGTCATTTGCCTTCCTCTCAAGACTGTGCAAGCACAGTAATCAGCAGACCGAATCGATACAAGTTTAGGGGTGATGCATAGCCATACCACTGACACAATTTTCCATTCTTACCGAGTCTGAGCACCCTTTGCTACAGTTCAATAATGAGCGTAACCGTCTTGTGTGAAAGCACATAGCAGTACTCGAACCGTGGCACGTCCAGACACCGAGAAAGGCCCTTTACACATCAACAATGGCACAGTGAACCTGCTCGGCGCTTGCGCCGAGCGTATCAAAAACAGTCTTGTGAGAATCGAATAAAATCGCCGAGAGTACTTGAGGAGGAACAGCCTAAAGCTCTTTTAGGAAGCACTTGAGGGAGCGCATCGTGTATCGTTTTGAGAGCCGGAATCAAGATCTCAGCATACGAGTCGGCACGCAGCAGTAGCTTGTGATGTGGAATTCACCGAGCGCGGTAACTGCATCGGTCAAGAACAACGATTTCTTATGTGGGACTATAGGAATGTAAAGGAAGCGAGCCTATCACTTTTTTTCGAACCACAGAAGCATTTCGGTGTAGTTCCGGATAATACCGGCGTACTGCGCCGGGTCAAGGTTGCTGACATCCTCACCGAAATTGTGCATCGCTTTTGCAAAGCCTTCTGTTGAGTCGTTTAGCACGGCTGCGTTCATGAAGCGGATAAACACGCGCTCAAATTCTCCAAGGCTTTGACGTTTGGCAAGAAATCTTTTGAAGGAAAGTGTCTTCGCGAGCACAAGCTCCGTATGATCAAGGCCCCAGTGCAAGAGGATTTCGTAGAGACGTGCATAGAGGTAGATCTGTTCGCGCTCTTCAATGTGTGGTATCTCGAAGACGCGCAGCAACCACTCAAGAGCTTTGTTTTTGTTGCCGATTTTGAGGAAGCCGAGCGACATATTGAACGTGATATCTCCCTGCGTCACAATCGAAATTTGTTTGAATACTTCGAGATTCTGATCCACCAATTGAGCATTCTCAACGACGCTTTCATAGTCTTGGTGCAGAATCATGGAGAGAAAATTTGTCTGCACGGACAGCTCGAATTTCGACACCTCAGCACCTTCGGTGCGTGATATACGTTCGACGATATAGTTTTTCACTTCATCGAAGTACTCCGCATCGCGAGTGTTGAAGCTAAAGGTTGCAATCTGTGAGAGGTACACCATGTACATGTCGACACGGTGACGAAATGCACGTGGACTAAAACTCTCGAACATCTCGATGTTGCGTTGAATGCATTGCACCCCCTCTCGATGCTCGTTGCGACTGTGATGAGACAAAGCCTGGGCAGCATTGGCATAGGCCTTAGCCATGATCTGTCGAGCACGTTGTTCAAGTTCTTTGGCCGCAGTTATTGTGCGAGCAAACTGTTCGCGCACTTCATCGGAGCCACGCAGGCCATGTTTCTTGTAAAGCGCGAATGTCTGTCGGTTCAAGTGTAGCGCATCTTCCTCCAATTGCATATCTCGGAGCACAGACATAATCTCTTCATGGACGCTGCTAACATCGCGAAGCATTCGAACCGCATAGCCTTCTTCAACAACCAGGATGTCAAGCAATGGTATGAGCATCTCGGTTTCATAGCACATTGACTTAGCCTGTTGCAGCAAGCGTTCATAATGCGATTCCAAACCACGATCGCGGAGGAAACGCAGATTCGAAGCCATATCATAGAGCGAGTCTTGAAGAGACTGCGAACGGTAATACGAACGCATGGCGTCGAATATGGCATCAATCAAATAGTGCTTCGTTTTCGAGTAGTACTTCCACCCGGTCCACTGCTTAAACCGTCTGTCCAACGACCCGGCATCCAATGTTTTCATTGCCGCCATGGCATCGAACAACTTCTCGTACATACTTAAGTCGCCGTGTGCAGTGCCCGCAAAGTGGATCTTGAAGTACCGTCGTTCTGCCTTCGACAGCTTTTGAATAAGCTCGAACAACTCGTCGTTTTCGCCGATTACGGCCGTTTTTTTCGCCTTTGCTGCTGCCATGTCCCTACCGATATGAACCAAAACACTCCTGTAGACTCGGTAAAAATGCAAAAAAGTGTTTCATGCCAAGGTGATCTTTAAGCGGATGTTTGAAACAGTTCTTGTTCAACAATCCTAGCGGAGTAGACACGTGCATTCACATTCGTCACCATTCACACCCCTTCTCATCGCTGTAGTCTTGCTAGTCGGCACACGCTCTATGGCGCAAAGCAACGATAGCGCAACTGCAAAGCCGTCTACTAAATCGTCACCGTTCAACATCATACGCTCCATCGAGTCCGTTGGATCGGAAGTGTTGTCGCTGTTTGGCGTAGATGCCAACGACGACGCGAGTTCTCAAAAAGGCGGTCCTCGGGCTCGAAAGAAAAAGAGTATCAGCGTCTGGATCGAAGGAGGTCAACAAGTGTATAACGGTGACCAGCGCAGTTGCAACACGGGCAACGGGGTATGCTCATTCACGATCAGTATGAGCGATCAGCAGCAAGGTAAGGGACAAAAAATATCCGCCTTGGCAACCTACTTTCCGCGGCAGAAGCGCGTTCAAGTTGAATTCAACTCAGCACTCGACACGCAATTTCAAAATGAGACAGGTAAGGTCCGATTCGTCGTTCGCCGAGCAGCCAACGATCAGTCCGACACGAATGGCACGATTGTCTTGACGAACAAACGACTGGTCATCCGCAACGGTGAATATGAAGTGACCAACAATACCGTTTCATTCTTCATCGATTAACCTCAAGGCTCTCGACAACTGAACCACACAGCCTCGGCGCACGTACGCAAAGGAGTTTCGGCGAGGCGAGTTGAACTCGGTTCGGAGTGTCTATCACACGCATACTTGACACATGACAACATCTGTTTCACTTTTTCGAAAGAACGCATTATGAGCATACAAACCATTGCGTCGAAGTCCCTTCTCGGGGCACTGACAATCGTGACTCTGTCTTCTGCTTCACTCGCCACGGGCGACCCACAATTGAAGCTGAACGCTGACATCGCCAAGAAAGCCCCGCTAACAACGATTTCTTTATCACAGGTTAGTATCTTCAAGAAGACACCTAAAACCTTTGTGGCAAAAGGCTTGCTGAACCCAAACACAGGCAAGTCCACCTCTGCCGACACGAACATCACGTTCACCGTGGAATCTGAAGGCAAAACGGTGACTCGCACGATGAAGGCTAGCGAGTATTATGCGCAAGTCAACGCCAACGAACAAGAGTTCAACAAGTTGGGGTACTCTCTGTATGACGACGCTGCAACGCCGGTGCTGTTGCAGACCATGTCGCCTGACGAATCAAAACTCAACACGCAAAAAACCAATGCGCCGAAGTCGACCGGCGGCAAGCAAAGCAAAGACCAGAAGACTAAACGCTTTGGCACATCAAGTCTCAGTATTCCTCTCACTTCGGTGCCAACACAGACAGTGCAGATTAAGCCCGGTATCATACCGGTTTCAGTAAAGCACAACGAGCACAAGAAATGGGAGTTCGGCGACGAGAAGTCGTTCCAGGCTTACCTCGAAGTACATGCCAACGCCGAAGGTGTGTTCTACGGCTCGGAACATAGCGGTGACATTGTCGACAAGAATCACTGTTCCTTCCACGCAGACGGTACTCTGGGTGCAGCCGTACTGGGAGCCAACTTCAAAATCTTAGAAGCAAACGCTGACTTCAACTGTCCGGAAAACAACGGCTCCCTTACTGCCAAAGCCAACATTACCGTGCTTGGTCAATCCGTATGGAATCTAAACGAGAAAGCGCCGACAAGTTGGAACCGTCACGACGAATTCAGCAAGAAGGCAAGCTATGGCGTTCCCTTCCGTGTACCGGTCGGACCGATTTCTGTGAAGGGTGAAGTTGGAGTAACAGGTACCGTAGGCTTCCGCTATGATGTATCGCTTAGCCGTAGTGGTCTCAGTGCAACAGGCACACCCTTCGCAAACGTTACGGGATATGGCGAAGCGGGCGTCGACATTCTGGTAGCCGGCGCAGGTGTTGGCGCGTCTATCACAGTGTGCAATGCCGAGGTCGACTTGTCGAACAACATGACCATCAAATGGAGCGGAAACAAACTGAATCTGCAAGATGATTTCAGCGTGGACTACGATGTTCATTTTCTTGACGGACGCATGTATTGCTACGCTTATGTTGTCGTTCCGAACTTCAGCATCACCAATCCTTTCGTCAAAAAGCGCTTTGAACACAACTTCTTCAAGTGGTCCGGTTATCAGCTAAGCGGTAATATTGTAAACCTCAGTAAGACTATCTCTATTCAGTAGTCAAGCAACAAGTGAACATGGACTTGCCCGTGGATCGCAGATGCTCGACTCATAGTGTAGTGACCTTGTCTTCAGTACTGAACTCTGAATACAATCCGGGGCTGTACAATGGAGGAAGATAGACATTATCATTTCGAGCTTTACTCTTCGCTATCATCATGTTGCGGTACATTACGTGTTTATACGTTCTTTTCTTCATCCTGGCTGCAGGGCTGTGCCCTGCAGCTGCGGCGAAGGACAAAACCTCATCTCCACAGCGCGCCGAACGCTATCGTTTGCAATACGACGCAATAACAATCACGCACCTAACACCCTCCGCATCATCCGCTCGTTCAGATCCTCCTTCATCCGGCTCCGCTTCACCGAATACTCAGACTCAACAAGCTGGTAGCAACGAACAAGTTGCTCAGATGCATGTTGAGTGCATACTGGACGTACTGAACGAGAGCGCACGTCGCATGTTCGTACATCTTCGTTCTCCGCAGATTAGCGTCGTTGTCGACGGCGCTGAACGCAAGAAGGAGAGTAGCGATTTACAGCAGCAACTGAGTTTCGACTGTGTGCTGCACCTCAACGAAGATCGTGCGATCGAAAACGTTGTACTTCCTTCAAAACTGAACGAGTTGGCTCGCGGACTTAGCCTAGCCCTTCTGACGAGCTTGCAGGGAAGCTATGTAGCCCAGCGTATCGTCGATACTTTCACCGTCCGGAACGCGCACGATCGTTTGGGCGTGCTTCGAAGTCACGAGCAGTGGGCACTCGAGGGCGGCAAGAGAATGTGCATGAGCCTCCATAGAGGCTACGCGGTAGAGTTAAGAGAAGATGCTGCGCCCGGTGCTTATATACGACAGCAAAACACCGTTCAAGGCGTTCAATTCAGTACGTATGACAAGCGCAGTGGTCGCTTGCTACTTCGCGAGGGTTGTGATACGCAAGTTGTTCGTTTCGCCTCCAAGCCGGTCATTCGATCTCAGAACTGTGCTCAGCTCGAGTTCGTTAAGCAGCTACCTTGGAGCGCTTCGGAGCCTTCAACCGCCGTTGATACAGTGGAGCTTCCCGAGCGTAGTTCGACGGAAGAAGTCCATCGTGCCGCCATGCAGCAAATCATGTCAAAGCATACTATCGTGGGAACTCTCGACAGCTTGCGACGACTTGAAGTCCGTGACTCTGCTCTGTCTCAATCCATTGAACCTGCCTTGCGTGCAGCCGCTTACCTTCATCCGGAAGTGTGCGACTCTCTGGCTGTGTTCTTGCGCGATTTGCCTTCAAGTGACCAGCGAGTGTTGTTGATCTGTCATGTACTCGCACAGTCCGGACACATAAGAGCGCAACAGATCCTCCTCGACCACCTTCAATCCCGCGAGAACGATGAATCGCACGTGGTTCATCTTATACCGGAACTGGCAGATGTGCGCATCGCATCAGAGCTCATTGTTGACCGTCTAGCCTACTACGCATCGAAAGATCCTCGTTCCTTTGTGCGATCGACAGCACAACTGGCGCTTGCAAGCCTTGTTCGCTCGCAACGAGTGGCGCAGCCCATTGTGAGTGCGCTTGCTTACGAGCATCTCATGAACACCGCTCCCTCGATGTCTTCCGATCAATTTCTGTATGTGCTCGGAAACGCCGGTGACCGTCGAAGCGTCGATACTTTGATGTTCTTTGCGGCGAGTCCGGACACAAACCTTGCCGCCCTTGCATTGCGGAGCATGCGATCTATTGCCTCTACTCGTGTGGATAGTGCACTTGCTCAAGCTCTTCTCATAGCAGACTCAACGCTGGTTGCGGCAGCGTTGGACGCACTGGGCTATAGATTGCCACGTCACTACGTTGTGGAGTCTTTGATGGACTTCATTGTACGTCCCTCTTTGAGCTCTTTACGCACAATCGCGAGCCGGCAGCTCATTCGCTGGATGCGCGATATCCCCTGCATAGACCAGGAAGATTGTGTGCAGCTCTGGCTGTATCAACGCATTCACGATGAAGCAACTTCTAAAGCCGATGCCGACACTCTGCAAGCCGTGTTGAATGAAGCGCATCAATAATCTCGCTCATACAAAGTACGTAAGACGTAGTTTTGTCTACGACAGTAACTTGCAGAACTCGCACTCAGTGCACTACCGTCGTACTCCACACGGGATTCACACGCCACACGCAGCTCTCGGTCAAGACGGTAGCGCATTCACGATTTCGTGACGCATAGCATCTCTGCTATGCCGCATTCGGACCGCTCAAACTTTCTCGCCTTTGCTCGCATTGAGTTGCTAGTTAAACGTAACTCGCTTCATCCACACTGTGTAAGCTGTGTACCTGACATCGTACGCATAGCCTTCTGATTTCTACGTGTCAAATCCATCCCGGGTCCTTCGCGTAGTGTGCACTGTGCGTATATGCCACTCTATGTATGCTACACTCCTTACCAGCACTTCTCTATGGTACATAACGAACAGCGAGAAATCTATGCGTGCCGCTCTTAAAGAACGCCCTGCCCTTCATACCTTTGACAACGACATTGTTTTAAGTCCGCATTGTGATGGACGTCACTGGCGGATACGCGAGCATTTACATGTATTCGTCGAGTACAATTCCCGTCGCCGGCATTTCTGCATTCCGAGAGACTTCGTTACGGATTTGACATCGGTTCCTCGAATGATATGGTGGTTGTATCCGTCGTGGGGCCGATACGGTCGTGCAGCAGTCCTGCATGATTTTCTCTACAGCGGTACAGACTATAGTCGCATTCACTGTGATCGGATATTCTACCAACTCATGCGTGAATACCGCGTTTCATTATGCAACGCGCTTGTACTCTACACTGCCGTGCGATGTTTTGGGTGGCTCTCATGGAAAAGAAAACAACGTGGGAGTCGCTTGATTCCTAAACTCAGTGAAACCGACCGATCGGTCGGCGAGCCATAAGTCGGCAGATTCGGAGTTACGTATCCGCAACTCCTCAGAGACCGCATCAACACTTGCTTTGCAGACAATTGTCTCCTTTATAGAAGACTTTTTTCCTTCTCAAAAGTTCGTATTTTGCAAACCCAAACGTAGGGGAAAATGTATGTCATATGCACGTGAATACGAGATCGAAACGAGGACTTCGCCTATGGCTATGAAGACCACCGCAATGGATAGTAGCCGGCGCGGAACGTATCATATACGAGTTTGCACGAATGTATCCTGCATGCTACGAGGCGGCGATGAGCTGATGGATCGCATCTGCAAACATTATGACATTGGCAACCAACAACGCACACCGGATGGCCACGTGTCGGTTGAAGAGATAGCATGTATGGGTGCTTGCGAGAATGCACCAATTGTATCTCTGAATGACGAGTTTTTCGAGGAAGTCAGCGTGAATGATCTTCCGCAGCTCTATAACATGATTCGCAAGTAGCACATTTTTCTGCTCAATGCTTGACAGCTCAACCTGAGCATTCACCGGTCAGTACAGCAGGTCCCTATTCGTACCTCGATGTCTGCCAAGACGACAACCTCTGCACAGGTACTAGTGCGCCCACAGCCAATTGTCCGCTACATGTACATACCGCAGCCGACATGCTCTTTGTCAGAAGGCGCTGATTCATGAAAGAGGCATAGAAGAGTAGTTCTTCGCCTGTGTTCAATTTTGATCTGAGATTGAGAAAACAGCGCGCGCATCACACGTGCTAACTCGTCTTTTGTAATGCGTTGAGGCATTGAAGACCTACTGACCTTAGCATCCCGCGGCTTTAATGAATTGAAAGATTTCTTGCCGAAGCAGCTTTGCCGGTTTGACGAGCCTACAGCGCTTGTTATACCTGTTGATGCCGCTCTTCGCTAAGTCTCGCACCAAAGGACAGATCTTTAAACATTTCGGACTAACCAAACGCTATCGTGTATTCTTCGGGCATCGTAGGACATTGTGTAGAGCTGATTAGTGTTCTGAAGTCGTAAGTCTATGAGTCGACAAACGCTTAAGCCGACAATGCAGCCGAGCCGCAGCGAAGCTGCGGCATAGAGAAAAACTGGCTAAAGGTCCGTTCTGCCTGCATTGAAAAGTTGCTTCTCCGTACATGCGCTGGTTGCGTTCATGAATTGTGTAGGATACTTCTGCATTGGCCATGCAAAAAGTTGTTAAAACACATAAATTCAGTCGTTTAAGACTTCTATAATTAGAACTTAAGAGCGATTTGTATCATATTCAATCTCTACGTATATTGATTTTTTGATAGACGGCGCACAGGATTTGTGTGCTTGCAATAGCCGTGTTTGACCAGGGGATTCGCAGTGAATTCTGTGGCCGCTGCTTTGTATAGCGGGGTCAAATGAAGAGAGCGTTGTGCGGTTTAATCGGCGGTAATAGCTAGTAAAGACAATACTTCAACGAGAAGTGTGTGCCAAGCTATGGTCTCTGAGATTCCTGCATTCTAAATAAGAAATTGATGTCTATTATTCTTTATTTATACACTACACCATATACCCTATGAGAGTATTCGCGAGGTATTGCTTAGTACTCTTGCTTCTCGCATCGAGCACAAGAGTCTGGAGTCAAGAGGGTGAGAGTTTGTTCAAGGCAAACTGTTCTGCCTGTCACTCCATTGGCAAAGGCAAGCTAGTTGGACCGGATCTAAAGGATGTTTACGACCGACATCCCGAAGAGTGGCTGCGTAAGTGGATCAAGTCTTCTCAGACAATGGTTCAAGCAGGAGACTCTGTTGCTGTGAAATTATTTCACGACAACAATGACATGGTCATGCCGGATCAAACCATCAGTGAAGCAGACATCCAGCAGATCATCGACTACCTAAAAACACATCCAGGTGCTCCCACCAAGCATGTAGCTGCGGCACACGCGGTTGGCGAACATGGTCATGCACTTGCAAATCCTGAGAACCACCTTGCCATTCAAGAAAAGGAAGGCAACCTTGTATCCTCTTTGGGATACGGCGGATATCTCGGCACGATGCTAAGCGGCTTGACGCTCATGATTGTTTTGACGACACTCTTGACCTTCAAGGCACGTAGTCAGGCTCAAAAGGCTAAGAATGAACACTAATCAACCCAACTACTACAGAATTCCTCATTCTATCAACGCTCATAGCGAAACGACCGATGAAAATTTTTCCAGAAAATGTGAGCACATATGGTCAAGGTATTGACCAGCTCTTTTGGTTGATCTTGGGCTTCGTTGTCATCGCCCTTGTGATCTCCTATTTCATTTTGATCTACCCAATTTTTAAGAACCATCATAGTCGAGTGCAGAAGGCAACATACGTTACCGGTGAGAGCACAAAGCACTATGCATGGATATTGGCTGCACTTGTTCTTTTGCTTGGATCCGACTTCGTGATCCTTGTTGCGGAGCACCATGTGTGGGAGGATATTGAAAACGTCCCCGACAAAGTTGATGTGCGCTGCTGTATAACCGGACGACAGTGGAACTGGGCATTTACCTATCCCGGTTTGGACGGCAAACTCTACACGGAAGACGATGTTGTTATCGATGAAATGGACAGCGAGTTGCACGTACCTGTAAATGCCAATGTCGTATTCGACCTGAAGGCAAAAGATGTGTTGCACTCGTTCTTTGTCGTCAATACACGCTTAAAGCAAGACTGTATTCCGGGCCGCACCAACACTCGTTGGTTCAACTTCACCAAAACCGGAAAGTATGACATTTCCTGCGCTGAGATTTGCGGCATAGCCCACGCCAAGATGCGCAACTTTATCGTTGTTGAGTCGCAAGAAGACTTTAACAAGTACATCAACGAGCTCTACGCAAAACATTCACAAACAGCATCGAACTAAACACGCATAACTATGTCACACACAGATCACCCACAAAGCTTTATAAGCAAGTACGTCTTTTCGCAGGACCACAAGGTTATCGGTGCGCAATACACCCTAACCGGATTATTGATGGCTGCACTGGGCGGGTTCCTTGCCTATGTTTTTCGTTACAACTTGGCTTGGCCCGGACAGAGCATTCCGCTCTTCGGTGAATTGCTCCCGAACCAGTACAACACCTTCATTACCTGTCACGGCATGATCATGGTGTTCTGGGTAGCAATGCCCATTCTCCTAGCCGGCTTCGGAAACTTTTTAATTCCCTTGATGATTGGAACGGACGATATGTCGTTCCCCAAGCTCAACATGATGTCCTACTGGATGTTCTTGCTCAGCGCCATCGTCTTGGTAGCTTCATTCTTTGTGCCGGGTGGAGCATTTGGTGGTGCATGGACCATGTACCCGCCTTTGTCAGTTGCAGGCTACACAAACACCAATCCGCATTTCTTCCAAGCGCTGTTCAGCGGGGCTTCTCTCATGATCTTGGCTGTCGCTCTTGAGTTTACCGCAATGCTCATGGGTGGTATAAACTTCGTTGTTACCACTATTAACAAGCGCGCTCCGGGTATGACGGCGTTTCGCATTCCTTTGGTCGTTTGGTTCTTGAACATTGCAACAGTCATCTTCATGTTTTCGGTAGGACCTTTGGTAGCCGGCGCATTTATGTTGCTCTTCGACATCACCGTAGGAACCGGTTTCTATGACCCGTCACGTGGTGGAGATCCAATTCTCTTTCAACATTTGTTCTGGTTTTTTGGTCACCCTGAAGTATACGTTCTTTTGTTGCCTTCACTCGGCGTATTGGGCGATATTATCCCGGTCTTTGCGCGCAAGCCCCTCTTTGGATATCGCAAAGTCATCTATCTGGCATTGTTATCCGCCGTGCTCTCCGTTGTTGTGTGGGCGCACCACCAGTTTATCGCGGGCATCGACCCACGCATGGCTACCTTCTTCAGTATTGGTACCATTCTCATCTCCATTCCGTTCGCGGGTATCTTCTTGAGTTTCATTGCGACGCTTTGGGGTGGACGCATTAAGCTCAGCCTTCCTATGGCGTGGGCACTGGGTTTCATCGCACTGTTTTTGATTGGTGGAATGACCGGATTGTTCTTGGGTTCAAATGCCTTCGACATCTATGCACACGATACATACTTCGTTGTAGCGCACTTCCACTACACCTTGTTCCCGGATATCTTCTTTGGCTTCTTCGCAGCGTTTACGTACTGGTTCCCCAAATTCACCGGACGTGAACTAAATAAAACGATCGGGTACATCCACTTCTGGTTGACTTTCATCTTCTTTAACCTCACGTTCTTCGTGTTGTTCTTTAATGGTCTTGGTGGGCAGCATCGTCGTATCAACAACTACGAACTGTTCAGCAACATCAACATCGAGCCGTACATCACCTTCGAAAAGATTGCAACAACGGGAGCTATCTGTCTGATTGCTTCACAATCGCTGTTCCTTCTGAATCTCTTTATCAGCCTACGTTCCGGCAAGAAGGCTGAGCGCAATCCGTGGAATGCCAATACTCTTGAGTGGGCAGCTCCGTCCCCGCCGCCGCACGGAAACTTCGAAACGGTTCCGACGGTGTATCGAGGCGCGTATGAGTATAGCGTCCCGGGCGTCGAAAGCGATTATCTGCCGCAATTCTCTGAGTAAGTGGTCTCAGTGGTGGATCAACGTTGGTGACGGAGTGCTGCATACAAGGAGCACTCCTTTTTGAACAAACACGAATACTACATCATGGAACATCAAAACACATTATCACTGCCGGTGACCCGCGTCCCTCAAGGACGTCTGGCTATGTGGGTCCTTATTGCTGGCGAGCTTATGATTTTTGGAGGATTGATTGGTTGTTATATCCTCTATCGCCTGCGTTTTCCTGAGTGGGGCGATCAAGCCGCACACACCTCTACATTTTTTGGCGCATTGAACACTGTGGTGCTTCTCAGCTCTAGCTTTACGGTTGTCAAGGCACACGAAGCGGCCAACAAGTTTGATACGAAGAAGATTAGCTTTTGGTTGAGCTTGTCGATTCTCGGTGGACTCCTCTTTCTTGTCAACAAGAGCATCGAATACACAACCGAGATCAGTCACGGATTTACCTTCCCGAGCACAGCCTTGTTTGAGAGCGGCGATAGTATAGGTTCACTGTTCTGGTCTTTCTACTTCTTGATGACAGGTCTGCACGGTGCTCACGTGATTGCCGGTATGATTGTCATGTTCCTTGCTCTGTTGAATGCTCGAAAGGGCAAGAACCTTCACCGTGTTGAGCTAGCCGGCATGTACTGGCACATGGTCGACCTCATTTGGATTTTCCTGTTCCCCTTGCTCTATATCGCGAAGTAGTCGATCACCCTTAACCTGAACTACAATCATGGAGTCATCAATGCATCAAAATCTCATAGAAGAAGGTGTCAAATTCCCGGATCCGGCCACGGATTACCATGGACACCCGAAGTATCTCAATGTCCTCCTCATGTTGTTTGTGTTGTTCGCCATCAGCTTGCTGGTTAGCCCACTTCCACATGTTTACGGTGTGACCATCATATTCGTTACAGCATTCATTAAAGCCGCTTTGGTTGTTCGCAACTTTATGCACTTAAAGTACGAACCACTGCTTATCTGGATAGCTGTTGCTGCCGTGTTTTTCTGTCTCATTGCCTTTTTCTTCGGCATCTATATCGACATCACAGCTGTTAAACTCGACGTGGTTCCACGCTAAGTCATGAACTCAAACACCTCAACACTTAGTGCACCCGGTTTTGTTCAAACACGCTCCTCAATCTCGAGCGGCGTTCTAGGCATGATCTTCCTGCTCACAACCGAAACAATGTTGTTTGCAGCATTTATTAGCGCATACATTGTTAATCGTGCATCCATTCCTCAATGGCAACCTGCCAACCAACCTCGTTTGCCCATTGAGATAACTGGTCTCAACACTGTCATTCTCTTGGTCAGTGGGCTGGCCCTCTGGATGTTCATAAAGAAATTTCGAAGTACTCAGACTAGGTCATCCTCTTCTTCGCTACTACTTCTGAGCATGGCTCTGGGAGTTACGTTTGTGGCAATTCAAGGAAGCGAATGGGTGCAGCTCATAAGTTATGGACTGAACTCAACCACAAGTTTATATGCTGCGTTCTTCTATCTCATTATTGGGGCTCATGCTCTGCACGTGGTTGTGGGTCTCGCTATTCTGTTGTATCTCTATCGCATTGTGCAAGGTGGACGAAGTGTCGAAGACAAGCGATCGATCATTGCAACCTGTAGTATGTACTGGGCTTTCGTAGTCGCTGTGTGGCCGTTGTTGTATTATCTGGTATATCTGAGCTAAGATGAAAACACTGTCTTTATTCTGTATTGTGACTCTTGCACTCTGTGCAACATGTCTTCAAGCCTGTCCTCTGTGTCAAAGCGGAGATGGATACACACAAGAAACCGTGTCTGCCTATAAAGGCATAACATTGCTTTTGGCACTCTTGCCTATCGTTGGTGCAGGAGGAATCTTCAGTTGGATCTACCGTCGACAAAAAGCTGCGCATGAAGAGCAGACGCTCTCATCAGCCGCACACATTTCGCAGCACTAGCTCGGATTGAAGTCCGACAATACGCAAAACCTCTAAGTCCGGCCCAAAGCCGGACTTTTTTTATAGACACATGGATAGAACCGCACGCCAAAGAACGTGCACGCTAAGGATGCTTGGCTCGTACCTAATCGCTCGTACTTCATCTGACATCTACTGTAGACTCAGCGCTCGCGTTCTATTCCTTTGCGGTGCAACTAGAAAAGCCAGGGTTGGAGTCAAGTGAAACAGTGTGCGGCCAGAGCCGTTTAGTTGGCGAATGTGGAGTCGTGCAACGCGTTCGTTCCGCTATGGGCATGGGCAAATTGAAATCCTTTATGCAAGGCGTGTGCACCAATTTCTCCGTCCTTGTTCATCGCGAGGAACCCCACTTGAAAATCAGCGTAGTCCGGTTGCTTGCGAATGATACGTCGTACAGCTTCCTCGCATGCTTCTTGAGGGCTTCTTCCGAATCGCATCAGCTCAACAATGATTGCAGAACCGGCAACGCGTATGACGGACTCGCCTTTGCCTGTGGCGCAGGCTGCGCCTACTTCGTTGTCCACAAAAAGTCCCGCTCCTATAATCGGCGAGTCACCAACACGTCCATGAAGTTTCCACGCCAATCCGCTGGTCGTGCAGGCACCACTGAGATTACCCTTGGCGTCACGTGCGAGCAAGCCTATCGTATCATGGTTATCTCGACCTACTGGAGGTCTATACCCACTCTTTGCCTTCCACTCCTCCCAAGCCTTTCGAGCTTCTTCGCTGAGAAGATTTTCATGCTTGAAACCGTTTTGAATGGCGAAACGATACGCTCCTTCTCCGACCAACATGACATGTGGCGTGGTCTCCATCACTTTGCGCGCAACAGAAATTGGATTCATGATATGCTCGAGACAGGCAACGGAGCCGGCCCTGCCGCGCTCATCCATAATACAGGCATCGAGGGTAACACGTCCGTCTCGGTCGGGAAATCCGCCATAACCAACACTTGTTACTTTGGGGTCGGACTCCGTCACACGCACACCTGCCTCGACTGCATCCAATGCACTCCCACCTCGACCTAAAAGCGTGAGCGCAGCTTCGTTGGCAGGCATACCGTGATCCCAGGTAGATACAACGACTACTCCGCGCTCCGCATCGCGGGGTCGTGCACGCAAAGGGCTGCGAAGACTCGCCAACATCGTAGTTGCCACTACGCTACTCTGAAGAAAAGATCGACGTTTCATGCGCAATGCTCCCGGTGTTTGCTACAAAATAGCTCTGCGCGAGCAGATCTAAGGCACGCTCGTGACGCAGCAGTGTGCAGCTCCGTTGCGAAACGCATTGGGTTTACCTGGCAGAATCGAGACCTATCATGAAACAGCCCGGCAGGATGAGCACGAGGCCGAAATGGTGCGATGGGCGTGTATGCTCGCAACTTCTCGACGATGCGGCTCCTATGCTGAGAGAGTAGTGTCAGGGAGTGCGAAAACTCAGCGAGAGCATCCAAATAGTTTTGGAATCACTGGGTGCATTAGCGTTGCTAAACACGGGACGATCCGCCTCCATCCATCGCTGCTCTGCTCGAAGACAAACAGTTGGCTTGGGCATGTACTCTGCGCAAATGGTTGTTGCCGTAAGAGAGACACCTTGAGTGCCGTCGTTGATGATGATACCGTGAGGATCGTCAAAATACTCCATTCGCAAACTGAGAGCGACCTTTGGTGTTGCTTGGAATTTGAACTGAACAACAGGCGTAGACCAATGCAGACTTGGAGCGCCGACCGCACTGCTCTTCGCTTGGTATCCCAAGTCATATCCCGCAAGAACCTGTAGGCGCTTTGATAGCTGTGCTTGGACATAGACATCGTGAAAACTTCGCTGTCTACCAACACTGTCAGGATCATCACTTCCGATAAATGTACTCCAGTTCAAGAACAAGGAAGGTGTGGCTTTCCATTGCAACTGCGTGCCTACGCACAATGCTGTATTCGAAGAAACGCGACGAATTCTTTGCCATCCATTGCACACAAGAGCCATTGCACTGACGTCGGAACCAAGCGGTGCCGTAATGCGCGCACCCGATAGATAAAACGGCGAACTTTCGCAGGCAAGACTACGCGAGATGGTCCAATCATCCATAAGTGCTACCGACTCAAACCCGATGTGTGAGGGGATGATACCAACATCTAGCCACCAGCCCGAACTGTCGCCCAAGGCTAAACCAATATTGGCTTCATAAATCGAACGCATCGTCTCCTGCTCGGCAAAGAGATTGTACTGTGCATAGGTGCCGGCCATCAGACCCAGATTAGCGCGGACGGAGGACGAGAGATAGGTCGCATGCATCATGGCTAGATTGACCGTGACCTCTTCACTACGTTTCAAGTTGTAGATGAACCAGGGTAGCTCATGCTCTGGCGTAGCCTGTGGGTCATAGGCGTAATAGGTGTCAATCACACCATAGTAACTCAGCGTGGAGGACTGAGCCCGAACGCCAATTGGACCAAAAAGTGCCAGTAACAAACCCAGCACCCATAGGGTCCGCCCTCTGCTTGGAAGAGCGGTATTGAAACGAAAGAGTCTTTGGATCATCCCTCAATCTGCTCATTCGGTGGCAGACCCGCAATACGCACAACTACAGATTTCTGTAGCACTTCCTTTGTTTTGCTCCCCCCGGGCGGGCTATTCTCCTCTTTCAGCTCTGAGTCCCAGGTGCGATATTTGCTGTTTGGCGGCGTGCGCGCCACCGGCGCGCCGCGATGAAGAAAAATCACTCTACGACGATCACCATGTTTCAGCCACTACCGGAAAAGCTGAGTTACCCGGAATTAGAAGAGAAAATTCTTGATTTTTGGGAAACCGGCGGAATTTTCAAAATGACCATGGAGCAGCGCGAAAAGGAAAACGCGCCCTGGTTTAACTTTTATGAAGGACCCCCTACTGCCAATGGCGCACCCGGCATTCACCATGTCATGGCGCGCACTCTCAAGGATCTTGTCTGTCGATACAAAACAATGCGCGGATACTACGTGCGCAGACAAGCCGGCTGGGATACGCACGGACTTCCGGTTGAAATCGCGGTTTCTAAAAACCTTAATCTGATCACCCGTCAAGATGTCGCCGAATACGGCATTGACCGTTACAACAAGGCTTGTCGTGACCTGGTATACCATCATATCAACATGGAGGGAGGATGGCGTACCCTCACACGTCGAATGGGGTATTGGGTCGACCTAGACTCCGCATACATCACCTGTACGAATTCGTATATCGAGTCTGTGTGGTGGGCACTGAAGCAGTACTTTGATAAAGGACTCATCTACAAAGGATTCAAAGTTGTTCCGCAGTCTCCGACAATTGAAACGCCTTTGTCGTCGCACGAACTTTCTCTCGGATACAAAGAAGTTCGCGACCCCAATGTTTATCTCAAACTGACCATCACGGCGTCATCGCGAGAAGATGTGGTTGGCGCTCAGATCCTGGTTTGGACTACAACCCCGTGGACTCTGTTTGCGAACACTGCACTCGCCGTTGGTGAGAAAATCGACTATGTCCTGGTACGCAACAGCTCCAAGGCTGATCCCGAACACCCGCAGCTCTATGTGCTTGCGCAATCACGTTTGTCGATTCTCGACGGTGAGACAGAGGTTCTCTCGCAATTCAAAGGCACAGAAATCCTCGGCTCGCGCTATGAAGCGATCTTTGATGATATCCCATTGGACACCACGGTTTATCCCAACGCTTTGAGTATTCTGTCAGGAGATTTCGTTTCGACAGAAGATGGTACGGGGGTCGTACACTTGGCACCTGCCTTCGGTAACGACGACTTTGACGCGAGCAAGAAGTACAACCTGCCGCTCAATATCCATGTCACTCCGAACGGACATTTCACCGAATCGATTCGGGATTTTGCCGGTCGCGCCATCAAGAACTTTAGCTACGACGACGGTCGTACTGAAGACGGAGCCGACAAGGACATCATCATTGCACTCAAGAAGTCCGGCAAGATCCTAAAGTCCTCCATGGACTACCTGCACAACTACCCACACTGCTGGCGCACAGGTAATCCCGTTATGTACTATGCTCGCGATAGCTGGTTTATCAAGTCGCCGGAGTACCGCGAACGCATGATCGATCTGAATGCAACGATCAATTGGCAACCTGCCGAAATCGGTAGCGGACGTTTCGGTAACTGGTTGGATGAGGTCAAGGAGTGGTCGCTCTCGCGCGATCGATTCTGGGGCACTCCACTACCTATCTGGGTAAGCGAAGATGGTAAAGATGCTTTTGCTGTTGGCTCCGTTGAAGAGCTGATGGAGGGTTTCTATGAAATGCCCGGGGGCGGACGAGTTCCGGTGGCAGCTGCAGGCGTCGAACTCGATTTGCATCGTCCGTTTGTCGACAGCATCATTTTCGAGAAAGAAGGACAGCTCTATCGTCGCGTTCCTGAAGTCATCGATGTGTGGTTTGACTCAGGCTCGATGCCCTTTGCACAGTTCCACTATCCTTTCGAAAACAAAGAGCTGTTCGAGAAATCCTTCCCGGCTGATTTCATCGCGGAAGGAATCGATCAAACCCGTGGTTGGTTTTATACACTCCACAACATCGCTTCGGCAGTTTTCGACAAGACTGCCTATAAGGCAGTGGTCGTTAATGAGCTCGTGCTGGACAAAGACGGAAAGAAAATGAGTAAGAGCGTCGGCAATACCGTCGACCCCTTCCTCATGATGAGTCGCTATGGTGCCGATGCACTTCGCTGGTACTTCATGGTGAGTAATCCGCCGTGGAAGCCGACACGCTTCAACGAAGAAGACATCGCCTCAACCGTTATTGCCGATTTCTTCCGTTCGCTGAGCAATACATACGCCTTCTTTACACTATATGCGAACATCGACAACTTTGATGCGAGCAGCACCGCCGTTCCCCTCGAAGAACGTCCTGAAATCGATCGTTGGATTCTCTCCGCGCTACACTCGCTGCGCACTGAGTTCTGTGCGCAAATGGATGCCTACGAAATCACGCGCGCAGCACGTGCCGTACAAGATTTTGTGCGCAACGATGTATCGAATTGGTATGTACGCCGCAATCGTCGTCGCTTCTGGAAGGGTGAAAACGATAGCGACAAGCTCAGCGCCTATCAGACGCTTCGTACGGTGATGATCGAAGTTCTGCGTCTCATGGCCCCTATCGCCCCATTCCTTGCTGAGGATCTCTATCAACGTCTGCGTTGCGAAACAGATCCGGTTTCCATTCATCTGTGTATGATCAGCGTAGGTGAGGAAGCCCTTCAAGACAAAGATCTTGAACGTCGCATGAGCGCAGCTCAGCGAATCGTGTTCCTCGCACGCTCCTTGCGTGAGAAAGCACGGATCAAAACTCGTCAGCCCCTGGAACGCATTCTTGTACCGGTGATGAATCCACAGCACCGTCGCGATCTGCAAGCTGTCGAGTCCATCATCTGCGAAGAAATCAACGTCAAGCGCATTGAGTATGTGAGCGATGATTCCGGAATTGTACGACGTTCCGCCAAAGCAAACTTCAAGGTCATGGGCAAGAAGGCCGGAAAGAATATGAAGGATGCAGCCAATATCATTCGCACCTTTAGCAATGACGATGTTCGAAGACTCCAACGTGGTGACAGTGTTACCATCACCGTGAACAATGAAGAGTATTCTATCGTTCTTGAGGACGTGGAGATTTTGTCTGAGGACATCGAAGGTTGGCTCGTGGCTAGTGAAGCAGATACAACCGTCGCTCTCGACACCGAACTCACTCCTGCCTTAATTAATGAAGGCATTGCACGCGAGTTCGTGAACAGAGTTCAAAATCTTCGTAAGGCGAGCGGCTTTGACGTCACCGATCGCATTGAGATTGCGTTCGACACAACGGCAACCGAGATCACCAACGCGCTCCATAGCCTATCTTCATATGTCTGCGCGGAGACCTTAGCGACAGTACTCCATCACCTAAGCGGACTCAGCGCAGAAGCGGTGGAGCTCAATGATGTTGTCGTGCAGTTGCAGCTTACGAGAATCAGCTAGGAGTTAACGATGTCGGTGATCGCAGGTGGATTTATTGTTAAGCCGGCGCTCTGCGCCGGCTGAGTTCATCGATCCGACAACGCTTCGTTGCGTAAAACATCGACGAAGCATTATCACAGGAGCAGCCATGTCGCACAAGCATCGAGATCAGCCAAAATCGTTCAATGTGATGATCGAGCATGGACAGAAGAATTTTCTTCTTTGGATGATTGCATTCGGTCTGAGCGCTTTGCTCATGGTTGTGTCGATCGGAATGAATTGGGACATCGAGTTGGTGATGGTCGGTGTCTTTGCCATTTGCGCAATCATTCTCTTTGGCTTTCGGTCGAAGCCCGAAGCTGTGCAGATACAGTTTGACGGAGAAGTTCTAGAAGTGTATGCTCGGACAGAGAAGTCTGTGGACACAGAGCCAAGTCTCCGTTACGTACTCGCTGATCTTACAGCCTTTCGATGTGCACGGAGCGGACGCTATGCTGAACTGCTCTGCGTAGATTTCATCGAAGCGGAGCAAAGCACACGCATCGTTTTCTCGACATCTCCTTCGCCTGATCAAGACGACCCATTACGGCGTATGGAGTCGCTGCTTAAGAAGTATGTAACGTCCTGATGTCTATCGTGCCTACGTGATTCCTGAAGCAGCGATAAGATTCCTGTTTGTGAAGTATAGTACTTGGCTGGGATAACACTGCTCTGCTCGCACTGTTTTGAAATCCGGCTCGGGATAACATTGTGCCGCCTAAACAATAGAATATGATTTCATTCGATTGTATTCATAGGTGTTGCGCGACGTCGCGTTTGACCTGCACAGGCTTTAATGTTCCTACTATTCCTGTGGTGTGCGACAGCCGGGTCGAGCATGACACAGTTGGTGCGCAAACTCAGCCTTGACACCGCTTCAATTCATCCATTACCATTACATTGCTCCATGAAACTATTTGCCCTTCTGTTTATTCTTAGTTGTTCTGTAGTGCTTCAGGCAGAACGCGGTTCGACTTCGATTCGAGCGACTATACTCGACGCAGACGGAAAACTGATTTCGCGCGCCAGTCTGGTTGTCAGCAAGGCTTTCAGCGATGATCGCACTGTGTATCAAGTGGCAGAAGCGGACACAAAAGGGCATGTCCACCTGCAAGTTCCCAATGGCTGGTACCAGATCTATGCCGTTGCCCCAAACTACCGTGAGCTCGCTGTGGGGCATGAACTCTACTGCTTCGGACAAACTATTGAACTCAAGGCAGGACTTGAGGCTCAAAAGTTAAATCCGGCGACGACCTCCATCAGTGTGCTGTGTGACTATGATCGATTTGATCCGTCAAAGAAACGCGCTCTTACGCGAAATGCCGACGGTACCTGGTCTGCCGATATCTCCACAAGCGCCGATAGTCTTTGCTACAGCATTATCGCTGAGTCTCCGGTAAATCCGACCACAACCATAACCAACGGTACCACCTTTTCGCGACTGAGTTTTGGCCTGCGAGGAGAGTGTCGCTCCGTGGTCAAAGTTCAAGGCGGAATAGTCCACTTGGTTTTTGATCCCAAGTCGTTGCCATCCACATCAGGCAGTGCTCATGCGGAATTCACCGACGCACTTACCAAGCGCGAAGTACAGATTCTCCAAAACGATTATGTGCACTCACAAAAGCACATCAGCGCACTGAGCGCCGATGCTGCCCAACAAGCATCACTCTGGGATATACAGAGCATTCGCAATCAAGCATCCGCTGAGATCGCAGCTGAGCGTGAGCCGGAACTGAAGCGTCTGCGCATGTTGTGTTGGTTGCGCTTGAACGCTCTTCGAAATGAGACAGATGCGCCTTCAAAGACTTTCATCGACAGCATTCTGCAATCCATAGCACCAAACTCTGCGCTCTGGCAGTGGTCTCCGGAGTGTGTGATGTGGGCGGTTCGCAAGAGCTCAAACCCGGAAGGTGAGTACGGGTACAAAGTCAAGAATGATCATCCTAGCGAATGGGTGCGACAGATTGTCGCCACCGATCAAGGTACCACGACGAGAAAAGAAACAGCACTCAATGCACTCATCGCCAACGTACAGCGCATGAAGGCAATGCAGGCGCAAGCGGCTAACCAAGGCGCGCTGCAAGCGGACGAAATTGGTGCCATCCGTCGTGGTGCGCCTCTTCCAAGTTTCTCGTTCGAAACGCTTGAGAACAACGGTTCACAAATGACGAACGATAGTCTTAAAGGCAAGTGGGTACTTGTAGACAACTGGGCAACCTGGTGCGGTCCCTGCGTTCGAGAAATGCCTGCACTGCACGCTGCCTACGAAGCATACAAAGGGAAGAACTTCACTATACTGAGTGTTTCCTTCGACAGACAAAAAGAGGACATCATCAAGTATCGTGCTTCGAAGTACGCGATGCCCTGGCTTCAGTGTTATTCACCGGGTGTATGGCAGAATGAAGCGGCTAAAATTTTCGAAGCCCGCTCCATACCCAAGCCAATACTCGTCGGACCGGATGGTATCATCAGGGCTATCGGAGTCGAGCTGCGTGGAGCTAATCTTGAACAAACCCTCGCCAAGTTCATTCGTTGACGATGTGCTTTGGCATACCGCCACTATCAATCTTGATCGTATAGCGCGATCGGCATGATGCTGTGCGAGCCGTCTTCGATTAATCGCGTAAAGCGAGCATTACCCGGATCTGTTACTGTGTCCACTGAATAGTCACTTCGCGTTGCTTCTCATGTTATAGTTCTACGAGATGCTGCACTAAAGAGAGCTAACCTATGCTTGAGCACGATTAGAATGTGTTTGTCTTTTATGTGTCTCATGCGCTGTCGCTAGCCTAAAGCTTCAAGCCAGGTAGTGCGTTGCAATGGAGCGTTGTTTCATTAGATCAAGCACTTGTGGCTGATGAGAACTGATGTTCAAAGAAAAACGGCTCTGCATGATTGGTTTTGTTCAAACCTCGCATGCAGAGCCGTTTAGTTTATGCTAGTGGTATTTACGCTCCAGTGAGCGAGGACTTAGCGCTTGATAAAGCTACGGGAGCCAATCATTTTTCCATTGCGAAGGATTTGCACGATGTATGATCCTGCATCCAAATTCTGCAGCGGAATAACGATGGTATGTGCATCAAGATTGCTCATGTGTGAGACACAAGTACCGGAGATATTGTATACCAAAACTTCATCGGCTAAAACACCGGACTGGAGACGAAGGTGAACTTCGCTTTGAGCCGGTTGCGGATAGAGTGCTTCCACAAAATCAACTTCCTCACTCACTCCTGCAACGATTTGCGATTTTGAGCTACCGTTCATCGAGTTCTTTTTCTGCATCACGATTAGTGCTTTCTGAGCCCAAAACGAAGTTGAGAAACTAATACTTCCGACTGCATCAACATATCCATCCTTTGAGGCCGTCAGGACATACGATCCAACTCCGGGGAAAAGCAAACGGACCATACCGTAAGCATCAGTTGTGTTTGCCTGATTGACCAGCACTTGGTTTCCTTTCTCGTCAATAGCCGTGAACACAACACCTTCAAGAGGCTGCTGTTGATCGTCCACTACGGAGGCGTAAAACTCATAGTTCGAGCGCTGCTTGGCCTTCGAAAGAGTGAGTACGTAGGGAGTAGAATTCTTTGACGTCTCCGTAACGTCAACATGAGTGGCGTCCATCGGATTTGCGCTTGCGTTTGCCGAAACGACGTAGTATCCGGCTGCGAATGCTCCGTTATCGTCATTGGCATAAAGCGCATAGCTGCCGGGACGAAGGTTTGTCAGGCTAAACGATCCGTCTGCAGATGTGTGTGTCTTCGACATGAAGAGATTTACACCAATGCTTCCGTCCGCGAGCACAGGCATGGCCATGACAGTGCATGAGATAGGATTCCCTGACTCGTCTTGAACACGTCCACTAAGAGCATTGTCGTAGTTAACCGTGTTGTCCGGCGACATCATGATTGTCACGAACTGATTTGGATTCTTGGTTCCAATCTCAACTTTCAACTCTACATCGTTAAAGCCTTGGCAGCGCACGTGAAGCAAGTAGGTTCCGCCGGGTAGCGCGCCTTGCGTCCAAACGAACATGCCGTCTTTACCACTGACTACTTCGGTATTGGCACGAATCTCTTGCCCGCTAGCATCGAATACTTGAATGACTGCACCGGCAATGGCACTCTTGTTCTGAGTAACAACCATTCCTTTGATGACAGCATCCACGGTGTTTTGTGCGGCTGTTCCAAGAATGATAGTTGGCGACGGATTCACAGCTCCACTTTCTGATACCTTGACCACGGTGGCTAAAGACGGATCGTTTGCCGCAAGGTCATTAAGGCGATAATATCCTGAGGCGTAGCCCATGTCCGACGGGACAGCCATGAGAATGTAGGTGCCCGGAGCAAGATTCTTAAGTTCAAAAAAACCGGTATTCTTCTTGTTGGTTGTAACGCTGTAAGCTTGGCTATTGATAGAGTTTGCGCTTTGAATAAACACTTGCGCATCGAGAGCTTTGCCCTGAGCATCCTGCACCATACCGCTGATTGAATTGTCGTAGGTGCGAGGAGAGCCAACGATAAAGTCCATGTCGGAACGACTATTGCTCAGTGTAAAAGTTTGAGCAGTGGCAAAGTCCATTGCTGCCGGATAGTAGGTGGTCAGATATCCCTGATCCATCGGATAAGCAACCATGGTATACAAAACATTAAGCTTGACACCGTGATTGAAGACGTACTGTCCCTGTGCGTCCGTCATAGCTTTGTCTACCGGATTGTAACCGATGTTCGAGTTGCTCGAAATCTCATACAGAACAACCGTAGCCTGCAAACTCTGTTTATCACTAGAGCGAACGACATGTCCGCTAATCTGTAAAACCTGAGCAGCGAGCTGAACTCCGCCAAGGAGAACGAGCATAACACAGGCAAGTGACATACTATGCCACAGTCCGCGACGAAATACACGATTCATGGATACTCCTTTTAATACGTGAATGTAACGATTGACTTCGATCGTAGCGTACAACGCTTCAACACTTCTGTGCCAAAGATTGAATAGAATGAAGCACGGAAGGCACTATGCTTGTGATAGCGAGGGACTAGCGTGATTCGCAGACAAAGCGTAGCGTGTTAAGCAGTTTTAAACGAAAGGACATGCCACAGCCCGCCATAGCACAACATAGCAGAATATTGTCTACAAACAAGGACACATCTCAGTCTCTACGAAAACTTTAACCTGACCCAAACAACGTCATTGATCGTCTTCTTTTGACACTCAGTGAGTGCATATCTAAATGCCAGAAAAAGCTCGCAAAACCTTTAAAAACTAAAATACGGGTCAATTTTTAGCGCATTTACGCAGCATCTGCGCATGCGTAGCAGGACCAAAGCTGTCGATTCAGTGACTAGAGAGCGCTGCGAATAGCGCCAAGCATCAAGAAATCCACAGAATTACGCTGTTTCTGAGCTCTGTCCGGTTCTATCTTTGTTGATTGGTATCTAGTACCAAGTATTGTCGGCCTTAATCAAACCCGGTCTTCAGCCATATTGTCGCAAAACGGCATTGGTCTGTATTCATGATAAAGCTCGACGATTAGGCCTTGCCTTCTTAGTTTGAACACACGACGCCGCATTACACAACAAGTATATGACTTACTTGATTTTACTATGGATTTAACAGCCTTATCCATCCCTTCGTATTCGAGTTCTTCAAGTTTTCGTCTTGGTCCACTGGCCACGATTCTCCGAAGTCTACGTGCAGCACTGTATTGTGTGTCGAGCCTTCTGGTGTTTTGCACTGCAGAATTCAGTGTCAGTGCCCAAACCCTAACTGTTGGAGCAACAAATTTTGACACGGTGCAGTGCGGCTCCAAGTCATGCCACAAGATTTCGTTTAAGAATACAACCGGTACGACCCAGACACTGGAGTCACTTGGTGTGCAGGGATCGACCTTCAGCCTTGAAGACATCAACTATAGTCCACCCTATATCATTCCCAACGGTGACTCTGTACAGCTTCTCTTCTGCTTTAATGCGGGCATGCCGACAGGTCCCTACATTGACTCGATTTCAGTACAACTCAAAGGAGTTGTTAACCCGCAGCGCGTTGCGCTGCGTGGTCACAGCGTCGCACCAAAAATGGTAGTGAGTCAAACAACTATCGACTTTGGTGTAATTATCATTGGAACTGCCAAGCAGATAACGGTACTTGTGAGCAATCAAGGTGACGGCGTTCTTACTGTGCCAAATGCAAGTGGTGTAGCGCCTCCCTTCTATGTTCTTAAAGGTGCAGGCACTGTGATTCAGCCGGGAGCTACAGACACACTATCGTTTTTGTATGTTCCGGCCACGGATCAGACCGACATTGCAACCGCGGTTTTCGGCAATCCACCGTGTTTGACCAATCTGAATATTCAGCTAAAAGGTGTGGCGGTAAAGGCGCCAATCCCGACCATTGGCGGTGTGTTGCAGGTCAATCCACGCGTGGTTGACTTCGACACTGCAATGTGCGGCGAGACGAAGTCATTGAATGTGCAGTTTCTGAATGTGGGAAGCGATACGGCACGTATCCGCTCAGTAGTCACACCTCCGACAGCTCCCTTTAGTGGAACTATTCCGATCGTTGCCATTGGACCCCTGAAAGATACAACGTTTACAATACGCTACTCACCGACTGTCGTTCCAAGTCGTGATTCCCAAACAGTCAGAATATTGGCCGACACACGGCAATCGCTGAGCGTCGGATTGCTTTTTGACGTAAGTGGCAGTATGACTACCGCAATTAGTGCACAAGACGCAACCATTCGCCTTCGCGCAGCGAAGGACGCAGGAAAGATCTTTCTGTCGCAGCTCATCAATGACAGTCAACGTAATGTCGTTGATCAGGCACAAGTGATGTCGTTCTCTTCGCCGGCCGATTCCTTCGTGGTGCGTTCGGCATTTACCATCAATAGAGGCTTGAGCGCTTTTGCCATCGACGGCTTGGTCGCAAAGGGCGGCACATGCTTGTACGAGTCACTCATACGCTGTGTCGACAGCTTGAAAAACAAAGCACATCCCGTACTAATTCTGTTATCAGACGGGGCTGAGGGTAGTTGCGACCTATCACCTCCTCTTGCTTCAGCCTTATCTGCCATCAGCACGAACAACATTCGTGTGTACGTCGTGGGTATCACAGACGCAGGAAGTCCTCTAGCACCGGTACTGCAACAGATAGCTGCGGCCGGAAAAGGAACGGCAACCTTTGCCGCCACACAGGAGGAGATCACGAACGCATTCTTGACGATCGCCAGACAGCTTAGTCAAAACATAGAAGTTGTTATACCTCTCGTGGGTAGTTCGGTTGCTCCGCGCTTGGATATCTCACCACTCGCGGTACAGTTCGATTCCGTGCGTGTTGGTGAGAGACGCTGCCTTCCCTTGACTGTACGAAACATCGGAACCGCAGCGGTTACGCTCAATCCTTCTCTATTTACCAATAAAAACCCCCAGTTTGAGGTTCGCAATTTACCCGTTGCCGCACTGCAACCGGGTGGACCGGCGCAGACCTTTGAATTCTGCTTTAGTCCAACGTTGTTACGTTCCCAAGCTGAAAGCGTGTCTCTGGCCTACAGTCAATGTCAAGCCGGCTACGTCTTCTCCTTGCTGGGTACCGGCTATGATTCGTTGATTGTGGAAATCGACACGTCCATCGTAGGCGCTCGCATTGGTGACACCGTGCATGTTCCGATGCGTTTGCTGAATACTGTACCGAAAAGCTACGCTGTCGACTCCATGCGCATCAACCTCGGTTACAATGCATCAGTGCTTGCTCTTAGTTCCGCACCCGGTCCGCTGACTCTGAGTTCTCAATTTCCGGTCGGGACTCGCACAACGTCCTACGCTGATCTCGACGCTACTACGACGTTGCGCTATAGCGGTGGAAGCTTACAAAACTCTGTAGCTGATTCGCGTCTGGCTCTTTTTGACTTTGTGGTGCTCCGCGGCAATAGTATGCAATCGAACATCGAAGTACGCTCCATGACCTTTGCTGACGGAAACCCGAAAGTGGGAATCGTTCAACCGGCTCGTGTGCAACTTGATCCGGCCTGCTGGTTAGCCAAGCGTTTGTTGGATCCGCGAGAACGCGCTTCTCAAACACAGTTTCTACGTCTACGTCCGGGAGGCTCGCGAGGAAGTATTCGCATTACCTATCGTGTTTCCGAGGCCGCAAGGGTACGCATCATTGCATATGATGCCTTGGGTCGGGCTCTTGGAGAGCTAAACGAAGACTGCGGCAATGCCGGTGAACACGAATGCGTTTTGGATTGTCGCTCCGAAATGCTGAGTCCATTATACCTGCGTATCATGGCTAACAATGAAAGCGACAGCGCGATGTTCCAACAACCATAAGTTGTGTCGCACGACCGCAGCAAGGATTGTAGCTACGGTAACTGGCAAGCAACGCAACGCTTGGTATTCTGAGATCATCGCACTTTTTGAAAAAACACATACTCAAAAACCACGACCTCCAAACTGTCCGCGCAGAGAGGAAATCGCAGACAACGAATTCATGACTATGAAACGACGACATCGTACCTTCTTCTACGCGCTGCTCATGGCAGTGGCCCTCTACCCGAGCGCATTGTATGCGGGTCGAGATGCCATTCTTGATCCGGCAATTCCAACCTACTGGTACGTAGGTGCTTTCGGTGGTCTGAACCTGAACTCACATAGCGGTGAGTACAGTATCTATGACGGCCCCACAAAATGTTGCACCTTTAACTCCGGCAGTGGCACGGGCATGGTCTTGGGTCTACGAGCTTACATTCCTCTGAGCTCTTCACTGTGGCTACAACCTCGTTTGAGCTACGAAAGCCGTGGCGGAGTCCTGACTAGTGCACCGTACACGAGTTTAATTCTTGGTAAGAATCACACAGTCGAAAATGCAACGTTGCAGTATGAGTTGGAAGCAGGTTTGCCCTATGTTAACCTGGATCTCCTGGGTGCCTGGTCTATAACACCAAACATGGGTTTATACCTTTGTGCGGGTCCTTCGATTGCCGTTGCTGTAGATGCCGCATTTTCGGAGTATGATAACATTTTGTCACCTTCGGGAGTATCATTCGATACACTCGGCAGCACACGAGTGCTTGTCAACAGCGCAAAGCTGAACGATTACAACTCTCTTCAACTAGGTCTGCGAGCCGGAGTAGGTGCGAACATTCATCTCTGGAAGTCGTGGTTTGTAAGTCCCGAGATAATCTACCATCTGCCATTGAGCGGTTTCAGCACGCGCAGCGGCGATAGCTGGAAAGGTAGCATTGTGCAGTGTACGATAGGTATAACACGACAACTCTAAAGAATGACCATGAAACTTTCCTTTATTCTCATCGCACTGTTGTCGTGCGGCACACTCGTTCTGCAGGCCCAAGATTTCGGCAACCTGCCCCTATCGCTCAGTCCGGTTGAGGGTATCAACACGAGCGATAACGACTACGCACCGATTTTAAATCAAAGGCGCGACAAATTCTTTTTGAGTTCTTCTCGTGACGGCAACACAAATGTCTATCAGTCCAATCGCTTGCTCCAAACAACGGAGTCTCTGGTTCCACGAACAAACGAGTCGCAAATCGGAGGCAATGTGAGCGGTGATGCGCGAAGCAGAAGCATGGTGCAGTGGACAACTCCTGTCGCCGTTGACAAACTCAATACTGGTTCGGATGATGGTTCTCTTAGTTTTAGTTCTGATGGTTCACGAGTGTACTTTGCTTCAGACAGACCCGGTGGTTTCGGTGACGCGGACATCTACGTAGCCGACGTGGTCGACGGTGATTTTCGCAACATCCGCAACCTCGGCTCTGAGATCAATACGGAGCTATGGGAGTCACAACCCTCGATTTCACCGGATGGCAAATTGCTCTTCTTCTGTTCGAAGCGACCGGATGGGATCGGAGCCAAGGATATCTGGTATAGTCAACTTCGCGGTGACGGAACGTGGTCGACGGCTCGTGTCTTGGATCGTACCATCAATACCGAACGCGATGAATGTACACCTTTTCTCAGTGCCGACGGAGGTACTCTGGTCTTCGCATCGAACGGTCACGCGGGCTTCGGTGGATACGATCTGTTCTTCTCAACTCGCGACGTTGAGAACGCTCAGTTTGATTGGACCTCACCTACGAATCTTGGTGGTGTCGTGAACTCCGAGCGTGATGAACTCTTCTTCTACAGTAGCTCTGCTTCCGAGTCGTTCTATATCTCGTCCTCGCGTCAACGCGACAAAGGCTTGGATGTCTATCAAGGTACTCCCAACCTACTTGGATTCGGTACGCAGCGTGTCAACATTATCGTTCTCGACTCTCTAAGCGGCAATCCTTTGCCCGCAACGGTCCTCATTATTGACCAGCAAAGCGGCTTGCCGGTGGCGACGATCAGTACCTCAGCCGAACAATTGGAAAACATGATCTCGCTCCCTGCCCGCAGAGCGTATCGTGTAGAAGCAGAGGTTCCCGGTTATCCGAAACGCAGTGTAGACATTAGTGCATCGTCTGCCAATACGACACAACAAGTACGCATTGCCTTTGGTACGGTGGGCTTTGATTTCAGCGCTTATCAGATTCCATTTTTCGTTACGGGATACTATCGTCCAAACACATCAAACAATCTTCGCAACCTGTTTGAGCTTCGCAAGACAGATCTCGCCGATGCGAACTACATTGAACGCTTTGCTGCGGGATCTGCAACACATCGTCGCTACGATGAATACGCCAAACTCGTCGATGAGCTCTTCCTTTCGGTGGTTCATAGTGGAGTCGATACTATTTTCTCACGGTTTCGTTCTTCCGCGCAACCCGGAGAAGTGCTAGAGGTCACAGTGAGTGGATTTGCCGATCCGAAACCGATTTTAGGACGTTACGTCGAATCGGAGAGCATTTCGTTTTTTGACAAACAAGGTCAGACACAACGCGTTGAAACAGGAGATCGTTTGTCGAATCTCGCACTGTCGGGATTGCGTGCCGTTCACTCGGCTCGAGAGCTTCAACGTATGATTGAGGAGTACTCTCTTCAAAAAGGACGAGATGATTTTGCGTCACTCTTGAACAGTGGACGTCTTCGCTTTCGATGTATAGGCGGCGGCATTAACCCGGGTGGCACAGACTATGCTGCGCAACGACGTATCAAGATCGACTTCGCACGTGTTAACAACGGACAATCCAAATCAGAATTCGATACAAACGGTCTCAAACAACAACGAAGTAAGTAACGTCAAAAGATAGCTTCGTTCAGATCGGATCAGTTCAGATCCATTCAGTTCTCAACAGGTCTTGACAGTACCCATCATCCCGAATCACATTGATCTCTTGGTGTGGACTGCCAAGACCTGTCTGTTTGTTCACAACCCAATCGTTGTGGGCAATACTCCCCTACACGCCAGAACCATAGTGTGCCCTTCTTCGTAGCCGTTTCACGTGCGACACCCCCCGCCACTCCTGAGCGTTGCCCGGAAAGCAACTGCCCGTTTTGTCTTTTCGCCGGCCGCAGGCCGGACGAATTTTTGCAGGGTCGATAATCGACCCCGGTCTGCAGACAAGGCGCGTGCCGTCGGCACTGTCGACTGACGGACACATTGGAGCTTCCACCATTTACATTACTGTCTATGCGAACGATCGCGATTCCCGCAACACGCGAAGCACTGCGTGTTCTTTTTACTCTCTGTATTCTATGTGCTCCCGGCATGCTGCAGGCGCAGAAAACGACACAGCAAACAGCAGATGAATACAAAAAGAAGATTCGTGAAACATCGAATCCAAAAGAGAAAATGCGTCTGGCAAAAGAACTCCAAGACATCCTTGTTCCGAAACCCTACCAGGACGGCAGTATATCGGCCACACAAGTGTCCTCTATGCACGACCGCAAATACCGTGTACGCATACAGTGTTCGTCCAACGATCATTCATCCAGCGTTAGTAACGGTCCCTGCCCGGGTAACGGCATGGACGATGGAAGGAACTCTCTGCAGGGAGACTTTGTCATTGTCATGCATCGCAACTACTCGGCATACACTGCCGCGGGTTTCGGAGCAGCCCTCGAGTACTTCTCTGCTTCGGGGAGCGGCAGCACAAACAGTGTTTCAAAAAGCTGCACCGGCAGTCGCACATGTATTACAACAACCGCCGTGGATCTCAATGCCGATGCCTCTCGTCGCATTTTCAATTTTTTCTACAATGCGAATGATCAAACATGGGAGTACAGCTTCGAAGTTCCGTCGTCTTCGCGTACCGAATGCCGCGGACAAGACGAAGGGACGAACATTGACGGAGATTCCTATCTGTTCTCCTGCAACAGTTCTTCTGAGGGCTTTCACTGCACTGAGAAAGATGGGAGCTTTGTCATTGAAGGACAACACACCTTCAACGATAAAGACAGCGAAGCCGGACGCGAAAGCATGTCTTCGGTACGCATGCGCGTTGAACTTGTCCCATACAGCGAAATGAAATACGATGCCTACATCGTTCCGATCAACACCGGGAGCGACAAAAAGACAACGGCGGATTTTTACTCCAAATGGGTACCGCAAGGACGTACGAAAACTCAATCAGCAAACGACTATGGCAACTCCATTAGCTTTCGTATCAAGATTGTCGAACGAGAGCATCCCGAAAAAGAGCTTGGCGCAATGCCCTTTCAAGTTCGATGGAAACTTGACTCAGTGAGTACGCATGCCGGAGACTGCTTGAATTTTCCTCTACAGTCGACAGACAACTCGCCGGACTTGCGCTTCGACACCTCTGCCTCTTTGCTTCCCAATGGTATGCAGAAAAGGACGACGACCGAATTGCTAAGCGGTGTTGACAATGGATCGGCGTGTATGGCAAGTGTTCTGTGTACGGACTACGCTGCCTGTGGGCTGTTGCGCGCTCATGTGACAATGGTTGACAACAGCAGATCCTATGAGCTCGATGCTCATTTGCCATCCTCAACTGTCAACGACCTGCCCATACCCTGCGACGAGAATCACAATTGCATTGCTGATCAGTGGGAGAAAGACAAAGGTGTTTTCACCATGCTAGTTGGTCCGCAATGGGATGACGAACATCAGCCGGGAAATGACAACAATGGAGACGGACTTACTCTCTTTGAAGAATACCGTGGAGCGTTTGTCCAAGGAGCCCACAAACGCTTAAGTCCGTTTCAAAAAGAACTCTTCGTCGTAAACAATTCAGCAGTGCTCAAAGACCAACAACTCGACGAGCTTGAAAAGCTCAGCGGAGCTGATCGTGGTATCAAAGTTCTTGTTCTTCGAAAAGACGAGCTGCCAACCAATCTCCATGTCAACGCCAATCGCACCTCGTTCAGCGGAGGCGCTCAGTGCGGTGTTCGTATTGAAGATAAGGCGGGCACTGCCGCATCCGCAGGAGCTTTTGGCAAAGCGGTCGCCAAAGGTGGCGACAACGCCCCACTCCATTCACCCAAGGATCTCGACTACATTTGGCTTTGTATGGCAGCGGTGAGTGAAGAAGCGCCGTTCATCAAGAACATCAACGGCTTCATAGCTCACACAGCTCTGCATGAAGTAGCTCATGCTCTAGGGGTACCTCATCATAATGGAGATGCCAGCATTGCTTATCGTCCATTGAGTGACATTGGGAGATTCAACGATAACAACTGCGTGGTCTATGACCAGCGGACAAAGAAACAATCATCGTGGTCCGACATTGTCAATGATGCTCAAACACATTGGAACGCCTATGATATGCATATCACGCATGCAACGGAAGCATGTGGTGATGTCAATTGCATCATGTGCTACAACTCCATTGTGAGTTATGCTGTGTATCCTGCTCGATACACCGGCACTGACAGCCGGAAAATCAGTCTCATTATTCGTAATGGTCTCAAAGACGAGATTCGCACGCGCTTCTGCAATGAAGAGACAAGTGCCGGCACGGAGTGGAATGCGCCGGATAACAGCTTTAGTGTCAATGTCGACGGCAATGAATACACGGAGACACTTCAGACCTTCGGTAAACCGAGTGAAGGCGGGAACTGCATGAAGTACTTCAAGGTTAAAGACTGGTGAGTTGCTCGCAGTGAGTAATGTATCAATAAGATCGCATCAAAGTGCTCGGCAGCGACTTCCGGCGCGCCGGCGATCGAAGGCACAGACACACAATGGTCTTGAAACAACGAGTGTTTCGTCTAAAGGCCTTTGCGCTTAGAGGGCAGAAATTGCAGTGCTAAGATTTTGCTCTGATCCAAGATGGAGCTTCTTGCGAATTGCGTAGCGGTGCGTTTCAACACTTCGTAATGAAATAGAGAGCAGACTTGCCATCTGCTTGTTGCTCAGTTGTTGCTTCATCATGGCGCACACTTTTCGCTCAGTGGGAGTAAGTTGAGGATACTCCCTACTCAAGCGTTCCAAGAATTCGTGGTGCATCGACTGGAATTCATGCTCGAACTGATCCCACTCGCTAACGTGCCGCAAGTTGCTTCCTACAACCTCTGCCATCTGATTCAGCTGCACTGCGGCGTCCGGTACTTGAGCGCTAAGCTTAGTAACTTCCTTGCGCAACTTTTCAAGTACGGAGTTCTTTTGAACGAGACGTAATGCCATGGCGTTCAGCTCAGCGCTGCGTTGGGTCATTCGCTCCTCCAATTGTTGGTTCTTCAGACGCAGCAGCTCTCGCTCCTGTTGAGCTCGTTCAAGATCGAAACGTGTTTGCAATTCCGCAATCGCACGTTGTCGGTCGGCTCCAACCTGCTCCATTGCTAAAACCAAATGCTGCGAGAGATGCCTGTAGGCATCGCTGTGTCGACCCAGGGCTGCCAAGCACTCCGCCAAAACTTTGTGTAACTCCGTAACAATCGTGCTTCCTTGGGAGCCGAGAGCAAGCTCTAAGGCTTGCTCCAAAATCTCGAGTGCTTTCGAATTGTTTTCCTGACCACGGTGCAAATAGCCCAAGTGGAAGAGAGCATTTGCTTCAATCTCCGTCCTACCAATACCGGCAGCACATTCTATCGCCGCTTGATATTCGAGCATTGCTTGCGAGGTCTCCCCGAGCGACTCCAAGGTCGATGCACGCTTGATACGCACCGATGCTTCATAACGTCGTTCGCCGATGCGGCAAAACAGCTCCAGTGCCTCGTCTAGAGCTTGCAAGGCTTCACGATACTTCGATTGCTGACGATAGTTGGAGGCGATACTGTCTAACACATGTGCGGTATTGTACAGATTGCCGTGACGGCGAGCAACTTCAAGTGAGCGCATGTCGTAATTAAACGATCGCTCAAAATCACCCATGTAATAATAGATATTGCTCAGATTCACAATATTGGTAGCAGCTTGCAACTCGTCACCCCGCTCCTCATTGATCCTAAGAGCTCTCAGGTAGGCTTCTGCGGCTTCGGGATAGCGAGCAACTGCTTGATAGGCCATTCCAAGATTATTGGAGGCGGATGCCATGCCCGGAGCATCACTCATTTTCTCATAGTGTAGATACGCAAGGTCTAGCGACTCCAATGCGCGTGCATAAGCACGCATTGCACAACAGATCACACCCAACACATTATAACATGATGCCATGCTGAGTCCGTCTTCGACGAGCTCGGCTACGCGCAGAGCCTCTTCGGCATTGGACAAAGCCGCTTGATAGTCTGCTTTGGTATCGTAGCACCACGCTCTGCTGCGCAGGATTTCAGATTCGGCCGACAAATCATCGAGTCGCCGGGAAAGCGCTAACGCTTCTTCACTGTACTGCAGACCTTGGTCCGGCTCGGTGCGTGAACATAAAAATGCAAGGCGCAATAAGTTTCGTAAACGCAACGCAGGGTCGCTCTGCTCCTGCAGCTCAGCCTCGAGTCGTGTGCGTTCATCTATACTCATTGCAATTCTATTGTGTGTTATTGGTCCTCTTCTTCGTGCCTGCTCATCGTCCTCCGTCCAACTGCCTGATAGACAGTACTCTTCACTGCGCCCTCTCAAAGCTTTGAGTCACGTTGCGAAAGCAGCTCGATCAATCAATATAGAGAATAGGGTCGAACGAGCTGTATCGGGTCACGCATTCTTAACAGCTTCGTTCAGGGTTGAACCGAGGATTTGCGGGGATGTCCTTCTTCATGCGCCCGCTGCGCGTTCGCTTGTGTCTTGAGTTTTGAAGCTTTAGGCAGCATTATTGGATGCAAGGGTCATTAATACCTTCATTAAGTCGTCTTGAAACATACCTAAGGCCTGCTTCATGAACATGACCATGAGGGGCACTGTAGCAAGGAGAGAGAGAAGACCCACAATGATTTTGGTGTGCATGGACATCGTAAAGATGTTGAGCTGGGGTGCGACACGTGAGAGAAGGGCGAGAGAAATGTTAGTGAGAAAGATCGCGACGAGGACCGGAGCCGCAATTTTTACCCCGATGATCATCGTCGATGTAACCAAACGCACCAGCAGGTCTGTGCCTGCGGAAGTGAGGACAAAACTGTCGATCGGAATAACTTTAGCCGATGCGAATACAGATTCCAACAAGAAATGGTGACCATTAAGTAAGAAGAGGAGCATGGTCATCATGAGCGACTGAATTTCTCCAACGAGGGTCGGAGCACCGGCATTAGGATCAAACAACAATGCAGTTTGGAAACCAATCTCGAAATCCGCGATACCTCCGGCAAAGCGAGCTGCGTTGATGATGAGCGAGGCTGTAAAGCCGAGCAAAGAACCGACCATCACTTCTTTAAGTGCGGTAAGTATAAGCATACCTGCGTCAAGGTTGATGTCCGGTTGAGCGCCGGCATACACCATCGTCATCGCAAGTGCGATGATAGCCGCCAGAATAGCTTTTACCATACCGTCGATACCGATGGAGGAGAAAATCGGTCCGGCATACATCATGGCGAGTACGCGTATGAACAGCAGACAGCCAACGAGGAATTTCCCCATTAAAGCGTTGAGTACATGCGCGTCAGGAAATACCATGGGGTTACTTCAGCGTCGAAATAAGATGGAAGAGCGAGATCGTATAGGTCTTCAAATTTGATATCATGAAGGGCATAACCAGAATCGTCACCGCAAAGGTGATAATCAGCTTCGGCACATAGGTTAGCGTCTGCTCAGAAATCGAAGTGGCAGCTTGAAAAATAGAGATAAGCAAGCCTACGATGAGCGAAAGCAGCAGCAATGGACCACTTACCAGCAGCACATAATAAAATGCGTCTCGTACAAGCTGAACGACAAGAGTTTCAGACATATGCTTTTCCTTGTGTGGTTTTCTTTGAGTGACACTGCGCTCACAACAGTCGTATCGAGCCGATCACACGCAGTTCTGCATTACTAACAACTAGTTCATGATGGACTTCATGAGTGAATCGACCAACAGATTCCAACCATCCACAATCAGAAAGAGCAGAATCTTTACCGGAAGGGAGATGATCTGTGGAGGAAGCATCATCATACCGAGCGACATAAGAATCGACGAAATAATCATGTCGATTACCAAGAAGGGTATAAACAAAATGAAGCCAATCTGAAAAGCGATGCGTATCTCCGAAATCGAGTATGCCGGAATAACTGTCCACGTGCTGATTTCGCTCAAATCCTTCGGTTTGTCTTTACCACTCAACTTGATAAACAATCGCAAGTCTTCTTCGCGAGTATGTTTTAACATGAACTCACGAAAGGGCTGCACCATGCGCACGATGGCGGTGTCTTGTGTTATCTCCTGCTTCATGTAGGGTTGCAAGCCTTCCGTATTTGCTCGATTGAGCGCCGGTTGCATAACAAAGAATGTAAGGAAGAGAGCAAGAGCCGTGAGGAGTTGTGCGGGTGGCTGTGCCTGCGTTCCAAGTGCTTGTTTCAGAAAGTGAAAGACAATGATGATTCGCGTGAAGCAGGTCATCATGATGAGGATGGATGGCGCTAGGGACAGAACGGTAAGCGCCGCCAAGATTTGCAGGGTCGTGCTAAAGTCCTTGCCGTTTTGAGCTTGCTCAACACCGAGACTGATCTTCGGAATCGCAAGATTTACCGGTCCGCCTGGATTGTTTGTAGCATCGGAGGTCGCTGTCTGTGTCGTGCCAGTACGCGCAGCGGCTGATTGACTACTCGTGGAGCTTCTCTGTGCAGTCGTTTGTGCCACTAAGGGTGTACTACTACCCAGGAGCAGACACATGATGAGTCCAAGCAGAACCCGCGACGCAGCACTGCTTCGCGTTTCAGCTCGCTCTCGGAACTCTCCCTGTGCAATCCAATCCATGGAATATTTTTTTGTGCGTGACACTACAGTTTCTCTCCTATCTGCCGATAAACCGCAAGCTTTGTGCCAAGTCTGTATACCAATGAGAAGTCTAATACTAGACACAGATTGATGTAGGACGCAGGCCCACAACACTAGCTCCACCAAAGCGCTGCGAAGAACTCCTCTGCTCATCGTGCGTTCAGTCCGTACTGTGCCGTAGATTTGTCGCAAACCGTCTGAGACTATCCCCGGCGGTGCCATTCTCACATGGGTTCACCTCGTGGATCACTCGGCTTCGCAACACAGCATCTTCGTAGCACCGGCAAGCGGCCATTCGAGCCGCTTGAACTTTCAGCTGTTCGATAACGGTCTGTATTCGGAGTTAAACAACATGATGTTGGCTGTGCTGTATTGTGCTGCACATGGTATGGATTTTCGTTTGAGCTCACGTTACGGAAGCAATTTTGAGGACTGTGGCTGGACCGAGTACTTTGAACCCTTCTGCGAGGAAATCAACAGTTCTCTCCTGCATCGTTTTGATTTGCGTTCTCCCCTGGATTCCTCCTTCACAAAACGAATTGCCAAGGAGCTCCAACGATGTGTACTTAAAGTCTGCATTAAGCCCTTCGTGATTCCGGGTGAAAAGACGACGGTGGACTGTTGGGAGCAGCTCCGTGCTCTGCGGTCTGAGGAGTCGGTGCACTTTCACCTTGTCTCCGGTAGCTACACCCTTCCGCTGCGCGAGGCCTTGCACCGCATTCACAATGAAATCTGGGTGTTCAATGCGGACATGCTTGCCTTTATCGAGACTGCCCGCTTTGAGCTCGCATTGCCCGAGCGCTATGCAGCGCTACATATACGACGTGGCGATAAAGACATAGAGGCAGCATTGGAAGACGAGTCGCGATACTTACAACGCTTGCAAGAGCACAGTGATTTACGAGATGTGTATGTAATGACGGATGACTACGCAGTTGTTGATTCTTTGAAGAGACAGTACGGCGACTATCGCTGGTACTCGCGTAGTCCTAAACTCAGTGGCTACGTAAACAAAGACTTTCACGGCTTGGCAGCCGGGGAGCGTGCTTCCTTGATACGCAATCTTCTGTGCGAGAACGAACTCATGCGTCGAGCAGAAGTTTTTGTGGGAACGTTCTCAAGCAATATTGGCGTGTACCAGGGTATCGCACGTTCCTCTCAAAGCTATGGGGTTGACTATCCTGAATGGTTGTTCTGGTAACAACAATGGCGCTTCATCAGCGCCATTGATCCTACCCGTCTCGTTTCTCTCGTGTGTTGAATTGCTCTATGCGATTTCAAAGTCCACGCGTTCTACCTCGTACTCCGGCTTAAGTTTGATTGCCCATTCAAGCATGGTCTTGGCTTCAACCACCGCTCCAATACCACGGAAGCACCGAGCAGCTCCCATGCATGCTTCAGGATTCTCCGGATTTTGCTCCAGAGCCCGAGTGTACAGTTCGCGTGCCTCCTCAATGGCACCCGTCGCGAAGAGGGCTCGCGCGCTATCGCAGAGTAAAGCATCGAGTTGTAGATTCATCATTGTTTTAAACTTGAAGGTCTTCCAACCATTCATCAAATCGGTCAGAACCTCAAGGGCTTCAATCCATTCGCCGCGCATCGCATGATACACAGACTGAATGTACAGCGTGTCGGGATTGTTTGCTTCGAAGCTGCGTGCTTTAACGATGTACTCCATACAGAGCTCGGTTTCTTCTTCGAGCAGGGCGTAACTCGCCATACGATGCAGCGCCAACATTTGGTATTTCAGTGGGAGTGCACGTGTAAGGAAACATGCATGATAACACTCAATAGCTTCATCCAGACGACCTCGCTCGTTGAACCATTCGGCACGTCCGAAGAGGACCATGACGTCATCGGTATCCGCTAGTTGTTCTTGCGCGGAGTGTGCGGTTGTCGTACCAAGCATGGTGTCAAGACGCGACAAAATCCTCATTGTTGCTTTGTTCCAGGTCCATTGCGTGCGCGCACGAAGTGCCGCACGAATACCTTTATCAATGCGTTGCTGCGGTTGAGAGTACACTTCTTGCAAGAGCTCAACAAGAGCATCGCCGTTGGGCTTGAGCATGTATCCCGGACCTGTCAATTCGTGTCCGTCGATGGTATCGCCAATCCCTTCCTGCGTAGTCGGAATAAACCAACCAACTGTCTCGTCGACAAAGTCTTCGGTTGCACCACCTTTGCTCACCATAACGGGAATTCCGCAGGCCATCGCTTCGATGGTAGGCATCGAGAATCCTTCACCTCTGTAGGGCGACACTAAGACATCGCATGCACGATACAGCTCAGCAATTTGCTCTTCGGAAATCGCACTTTTCGAGTAGAGGATTTCAGGGGCATTGGGGTTTTGTCGGATCTGATTGATAATCTCTTCAGCATTGCGTCCACGATAGTAGGTACTGCCTCCGATATCCTTGATCACAAGGCAGACATCATCTTTGGAACTAAAGGCGCGGACATACGCATCAAGTAAGACGTCGATGCCTTTACGGTAGATCGTGCCACCCACGTACAAAAATTTGAAGCTCTTTTGGGTTGGCAGAGCCGGGACTTCGCCTTTGGGACTAAATATTCTTGGGTCTACTCCATTGGGGATGACCTGCACTTTATCCGGATCTAAACCGGAATTAATGAAGGCATTGCGCGAAAAATTCGATGGAGTCCAAATCTCATCGGCCTCTTTGAAGAACTCAAAGAAGTCTTTACGCAGCGTCGTAAACTCCCACGGCTGCTTGATGATCCACTTGGCGCCCTTCGGTTTGTCCTTCTTCGGCGGCCACTGATGACGTACCCACACGGTAGGAAGCTGCGGCAGCTTGCGATCGCCGGAACGCACGTCGTGATTCCATAGTTTTTCAAACTTGGCGTTGCCTTCATGCGTGAACTGATCTGCCTCAAAGGGCACAATTTCAACGTTTGCTACCCCGCTATCAATCAAATTGGAGCAGTGTTCGCGATTGATCAGTGCCAGTGAGGACGTGACAAATTGGGATCCTTCCCAAATCACGTTAAGCTGATGTCCGCGCTTGTCTTGAGCATCCATGGTTGTTCACCATCAGTGGAAGAAGTACGACTTGTAGGACATCGTACAAGCCGCGTGCCAAATGCCCAATGCCAAGCTAAAGCACCCCCCTCGATCGACTCAGCGTATGGATGAGTATCGGGCTGCGTCTCTTGCTATGATCCAACGACTCACGGAACGATCAAAACATGGGGTATGTCGCCTATTAGCCCTCTCGGGCTATCTTTAACCATGAAACTATTTGGGAATTTCTCGGTCGATCTCCTTTGAATCTCTCGTCATTCAATCGTTAGCATGGTCTATGGGATTACCCTGCATCAAACACAAAGTCAAAATCCAATAGTCCATACCCAACACCTCGTTGTCCGTCTTTCGCTATCTCCGGAATGGTTTTTGACGGACAGACGGTTGAATCTCCGCTCCATAGTCATGGGCTATGTCCATCACATCGTAGTAATATATTCTTGTTCTGAGTCTTTTATGAATCACGCGATCACTGTTATAGTTGCTGCACTTCTCGTTCTTCAATGCTGCGTTGGACCCGCCGAGCTTCATGCGCAAACGTTTCAATACAGCAGCCTGCCCGCGGGTACGGTCTCGGCCATCATGAACGACAAAGTTGGCAATATCTATCTGGGTTGTGGAACAGGGGTCTTTCGTTCAACGGACAAAGGAGCTACCTGGAGTCGTTACTCTCTTTCAAACACGTATCAATCGCTGTTCACGAGTTCGATGTGTCGCTACCGCGATTCACTTCTTGCAACGGCTTCTCTTAGTTCCGGCGTTCGAGTGATGGAGGGTGGTGCCTGGCATGAACGCAACGCAGGTCTGCCCTCAAGTTCCGGCAACCTCCCTAGCATACGGAGTATTGTATATGATTCCTCAGGAAACCTGTTGGTAGCCGCTTGTAAAACAGTTTTTGTGAAGGGTGGTATATATATCTGTAAGGACACAACGTGGACAGAGCTTGAGAGTGGTCTTGACACGTTGAACGTTTTGAGCTTGGTTGTCAGTCCGTCGGGCACGGTCTATTGTGGTACTCAAGGCAAAGGTGTCTATTACCTGAGCAACAACCTTTGGCATCCGCTCAGTCAAGGTTTAAACAGTCTACACATCAATACACTAGCGTGCAGCAAAAATGGGAAGCTCTATGCCGGTACGGACGCAGGTTGCTCATACTTGGAACATGGTGCAACTACTTGGTCCAACACAAGTTTGGATACGCAGACACATCTTCCTGTGTTATCACTTTCCATCTCTGCCAATGACCCTAATCGTCTGTTGGCATCCCTTGGCAATAGCAAAGAGCATGTAGGAACACTGTTTGCCAAAGTATATGTGAGTACGAACGGTGGATTGAGTTGGTCTGAGACTATGAGAGAACAGAAGACGCTGAGCGCACAAGCCGCTTTCATCGATGCGGATGACAGATACTATATCGGTGCGCAAGCAGTGTTCTGCTCTAGCAACTTAGGACAAGACTGGACCGAGTCTCGCAGTGGTTTTCGCGATATACTCAGTACCGGGTCCGGACTTGTGATGAACTCAAAAGGGATATTGTTCCTGGCAACGTCGAACGGTGTCTTTCGTTCTAAAGACAAAGCCCACACATGGGAAATGGCTAATGATGGACTAACTCGTCCTCAAATCAGTATGTTGTTCTGCGACTCTCGCGACAACCTCTACGCCGGTGCCTACAGTGGAAAGATCGGCAGCACGCTCGCGTCACGCATGTTCCGTTCAACGAATAACGGCGATTCATGGGATAGTCTTCATATCTCACCTGACGATCAGTACTGTCAGATGGCTGAGGGTCCCAAAGGAACCTTGTACTGCTCTCATGGTTTCAGTACCAAACCGGGACTGTCGGAGTATTCTCCTTCATCCCTTGCAAAATCCACAGACTTCGGAGTGACTTGGCATGACTTGGAAGTCACGGCCGGCATGGGATACGGAGTTGCCGTGAACAAGCGTGGACACATCTTTCACGGTGGCGAAACAAATGGTCCCTACCTGTCAACCGATGGTGGTATCACATGGCAAAAGGACATGCCCATCGAGAACTCCGGCAACATCGTTTGCACAATTTCACCCTACGATGAAGTCTTCACCTACTCATACGGTCCCAATTGTATTTGGTATTCTGATTCGGCGTCTAACGGTCACCCTTTTATCAATCTTAGTTCACCAAGCTTTCCACTCTACAAGGTTCCGACCTGTTTTGCCTGGGCTAAGAACAACCGTTTGTATGTTGGCACGCGAGCCAATGGAGCCGCGTCCGGTATCTTCTACACCGATTATCCGATCACAAAGGAATCAACTTTCAGTCCCGTACCGAACTTTCCAAGCTCGCCTTTTGTAATGCTGTGGGATCTCGATGGACACTTGTGGCTTCAAGGTCCAAACTTCGTAGCCGTGAGCGACTCTATCCTTGGATATCCTCGTAACTCCACTCAGATCAGTGGATCTGAGGTCAGCTCATCCACTGCCTTCAGAGTTCAACCGAATCCGGCTCAGGACTACCTTCATCCGGTCTTCCCCTCCACAACATCTCAGGATCTTGAAGCTTCTGCTTCTTTGCTGCAGATCAGAAATGTACTTGGTGTCGTTGTTGGCTCCTATACTCCACAATCCTCCGTAGACACCTCGATAGACATTAGGTTTCTGTCACCGGGAGTCTATTTCCTATGTACAGAGAATGGCTGCGCGCCTTTTGTAAAGCTCTAAAGCTTGCTCACAACATCGCACAACAAGAACCGGACATGGTTGGGCAGTGCGGTACTTTGAACGCCACGCTCTGCAATCAACACCACTATTCCCATTCGATAGTTGCCGGCGGTTTTGAGCTGATGTCGTATACGACGCGGTTGATTCCGCGCACTTCATTGATGATGCGGTTTGAGATATGAGCCAGTACGTCATAGGGCATGTGATACCAGTCTGCAGTCATGCCATCCGTACTTGTTACAGCTCGGAGGGCTACGACATTCTCGTAGGTACGCTCGTCACCCATCACACCAACGCTTTGAATCGGCAGGATGACGGCGAAGGCTTGCCAAATTTCATTGTAAAGTCCGGCATTACGGATTTCTTCCAAATAGATTTCATCGGCTCGACGCAGGAGATCAAGAAGTTGAGGTGTAAGTGCCCCAAGAACACGAATGGCCAATCCCGGTCCTGGGAAGGGATGTCGATCAATAAACCAATCTGGAATTCCAAGCTCACGTCCAACAGCCCGAACCTCATCCTTAAACAGCTCGCGGAAAGGCTCTATGAGTTTGAGCTGCATGTCTTCCGGTAGTCCACCAACATTGTGGTGTGTTTTGATGGTTTGTGAAGGACCCTTCACGCTAACAGACTCAATAACATCCGGATAGAGCGTGCCCTGCACCAACCACTTTGCGTCGTTGAATTTTCGAGCTTCCGGTTCAAAGAGCTCGATAAAGGTGTTGCCAATGATCTTGCGTTTCTTCTCCGGATCTTGAACATTTTCCAAGCGCGACAAAAAAGTTTCGGAGGCATGAAGAACGTCGATACTCATACTGAAGTGTTCTCGAAACAGCTTCTCAATGGTCGCACTCTCGTTCATACGCATGAGTCCACTGTCCACATGAATGCAATGGAGCCGGTCACCAATAGCTTTGTGCAACAGCACTGCGGCTACAGTCGAATCTACACCACCGGATAGTGCACAGATAACACTGTCTTTTCCTACTCTCTCGCGAATCTCTTGGATCTCACGCTCAATAAAGCTTCCGGCATTCCAATCTGTTGAACAACCACAAATGGCAACCACGAAGTTGCGCAGGATGTTTTTGCCTTCCGTGCTATGGTACACTTCAGGATGGAATTGAATGCCCCAGCATCGGCGCGCCGAATTGCGGATAGCACAGATTGGCGCGTTCTCGGTTGTTGCAATGACCTCAAAGCCTTCCGGGAGCTTCGTCAGTGAATCTCCATGACTCATCCATACCTGCGATTGCTCCGGAACCTGTGCAAAGAGATCCGCGTGGTCCTGAATGTGCAGATGGGCACGACCAAATTCTCTCTTGGCTGAGCGGTTGACGTCTCCGCCAAACTGGTACGCCATCAGCTGCAAGCCATAACAAATACCCAAGACCGGTACGCCGAGCTCAAACACCTCTTTTGATGAGTGAGGCGCTCCGTCGGCATACACACTCGAGGGTCCGCCGGAAAGGATAATGCCCCGGGGCTGCAACTCGCGCAGCTTCTCGATTGGCGTGTGAAAGGGATGTATTTCAGCGTAGACCCCCACTTCACGCACTTTACGCGCAATGAGTTGTGTGAACTGTGATCCAAAATCAAGAATGATAATGCGAGATGCGTGTGTCATGTCGTGCAAGCTGAATGTGAGCGCTCCGGGAAGGCTCCTGGAGCAGGATGAAGGCCAGGAAGACCACAAAAATACGAAGCAAAAACGAGTAGCACATCCGCACTCTCGCGACAGAATGGGACACATCAACGAAGTGCTTGGGACTCTTCCGCTTTCGACCTTAGCCTCGGCTCCATGGTCTCCTGAACGAGAGGCTCATCTTGCGAAGTCCAAACAAAACACGCGTACACACCACTACACAAGTAGCAAAACGGTTCCGCTCAACCACTACAACACCACTACAAAACCACTACACTGGACAATGCGCCCCATGTACCGGTTGATCACAAATCCGAGGATCCGGGTGACAACTCCCTCACCAGGATCTTCAGCCTAAGGAGGACTAAAACTCGAGTAGATGGCCCAAGAACGCAAAAAATCAAGCTTATTTTTAGTTGTTGCTGAGATACAACTGTAATAACTACGCTTACACTCAAGTGGTCTTTTCTGTATGCGGACAGCGTAGCTGTCCGCATGAACAAAGAAATCCGGCGAAGAACAGAGCACTACAAAAGCACTACACGTCTTTTCAGTACAACACCACAAGCCTAGCTTCGCATCCGATCGAAGTACAATGAATACTTGCAGGCCGTGCAGCGCAGTTGACACAGACGCTGCACTTCAGGTCACGATGCCGGAGCGACGCTGCATCAAGACCATCAAGCATGAGCAACTTCTCGGTTGTGAGACAGGAAGTCTCGGATCGAATCAACATTCGTGTGCGCTTCTTCGTACGCTGCCGGGTATAGGATAGGGCATTGAATGGTATAGCAAGACACTGCCCTTGTCTAGCGACGGCGCTTGTTTCGATAACTCCGCTCAGGCTCTACACGTTGGCGCATGAGCAACGCGCTATACGAGTGCTCATGACGGCATGCACATAAAGAACTGCGATCGTGATCGCACAGGCTACTACGTACACTTTCATTCATCAATAACAACTATGAAGACATTCGCAGCATTGTGTCTCTGCCTTCTTGCAGTGATACCATTTCGTTCATCGGCACAATCGCCGATTGTATTTGACAGCAGTGCTCACCGTGTACATGCAAACACTGTTGGAGTATACTCATTTTCACTCCCAAGCTATAGCTTCAACGGTGCGGCGGACTTTAGGCTCGATATCTCGAAACTCATTTCAATTGCGAGTGACGATCAACCGACATTCTACAATTCCTTTCTTGAGGGTAATGACTCTCGACTACCTAACTCGATCTACTATCCCAATAGCTTCAACTATATCACGCCTACACAAGGCTACTACGCTGATTCGTACATGAAACAGAGTGCGACAGGATTCCATGAATATGCACTGAACAAAACATCTGATGACAGGGCGTCCTTAGCAGACATGACGGGTAACACTGCGGACTCACTCATCATTCCTGCCCAAATCATCATGTATAGTTCCCCTCGTACAATAATCCCCTATCCTTCAAGCATGAGTTCGGCTTGGAAAAGTTCGTATCGCGTCGTGGCGAACGCTCGAGTCAGCATAGCAGCAGCAGGACTCAAGGATGCTGAATTGCAGATCGTAAACAACTGGACATTTCGCGACACCATTATCGCATGGGGAAACGTTGTCGTGCCGATAAAGGGTGGTGCGGTGAGCAAGCCCTATCCCGTACTTGTGAGCAAGCGATGGTCTACGCGCATCGACTCCATGTACTTAAACGGACAACCTGCTCCCGCTGTGCTCATGAATGGATTTGGAGCAACGAACGGCTCTACAACGCACTCTTACCGTTGCATAAGCTACCGACTCGATGAGCCGAACTACATCTTCAATCTTTCCTATGGAAGTGATGCGAGCTACTCGAAGAATCCGACCTTAAGCATTTCGGATCTGGTGGAAGCGGCAAGCCCTGTTGCACCGGAGTTGCAGGCAAGCCGCAGCTCTGCGTATCCGAGCCCTGCCGATCAGAGCGTCACACTCTGCTTTGAGAAATCAAATGAAGCTCCCTGGAGTATTGAGGTGCTCTCCACGCTTGGAAGCACGCTAAGAACGCACATGCTCTCGGCCGGAGCTGGGGAGATACAGCTTCCGCTTTCTTTGATCGACCTCCCGTCGGGAGTGTATACGGTGTTCGTACGCGATGAACACGATCGCGTAGCGGTTCGACAAAGTGTTGTCGTCCGTCATTAACATCATTAACTAGAGAAGCATGTGCTTGGAGGGAAGGTATCGTCGCTACCTTCCCTCATTTTGTATGGTCTTGAGCCAGGTTACGAGATTGGCATCGCTTGGTAGTTTCATTTTTGCGCGCAAGCGTGTGCGGTAGACTTCGATGGACTTCGTTGTCACACTCAATATCGTTGCGATTTCTTTGGAGCTCAAGTTCAGAAAGAGCAGAACACAAACGCGGAGTTCCACCGGACTCAGTGAGGGAAAGCGCTTCAACAACTCCGCCATAAATTCTTGATGAGAATCTCGAAACCGATCCTCAAAATTCTTCCATCCCAAGTCTGTATGCTGAGCACTTTTTAGACTTCGCTCTACCGTATCGACAATGACTGTTTCTTCCACACCCTGCAAACGCATGTCGGAGATTTGTCGTTGTAGTTTGTTCAACATCTCGTTCATGCGCGAAACGTTTAGGGCCATTGCGGTCAGCTCGCGGTGCTTCGCCTCGATACTCACTTGTAAGCCTTCTGCACGCAAGGCCTCCACTTCTGCTTTGTGCTGAGCAGCACGAAGCTGCACTTCCGCGGAGACTTCTTCAAATCGCAATCTTCCTTCCTCGGCAGCTAAATGCGCTTCGATTAATTGTTTCTGTCGCATGTGATACAGAGACTTCGGAAAGTCGCATAGGCTCTCGTACACCCGCGAAAGATGATCATGCATATCTCTCTGTGGCTCCATCTGATCATGCTCTACCGCGTAGTCCAGAGCTCTGCGAGCATAGTCTAAAGCCTGCGCCGGATCACCGAGCTTATCGAGTAGGTAAGCCCTGAGATTATAGGATAGACAGAGTGAGCCAACGTCGCCGTGTTTCTCTTTGATGTGTATGCTTGCTTGGAGATACTGCAGGGCGACGTCGTAGTTCGCCAAGTGGAAGTGGCACGATGCAAGGCTATGCTGTGTCATCGCGATACTGTTTTCGCGTTCCGGATGACGTAGTTTTCCCGCTAAACTCTGCTCCGTGTATTCAACGGCTTGTTCGAAGTGCGAGGAATAATAATAGGCTAAACCCAAGCCATGTAATGCGGTCGAGCAGCCCCAATCGTCGCCAAGTTCCCGACGTATCTCAATACACTGTTTATAAAACTGAATTGCTTTCTCCAGATCACGCATTCGAGCATAGGTGTACGCAATCTCGTGAATGGTATAGGCAAAGGACGCCGGGTCGTTTACGTGTTTCTTCAAGTCATAGCACTTCATGTGCATCTCGAGTGCGTCTGCATATTGTCCTCTATTGGACTTAAATGTCGCTCGAACACCGTACACTTTTGCCAGACCCAAAACGAAATTTGTCCTCAGCGCCAAAGTCTCCGCCTCTGCCAGGTCGCGATACGCATCGGCTATTCTATGGACTTTCTCGTACGACAGTGCTCGAACACGCAGGAGTTCCACAACGGAATCATGGTGTTCTTCGGCATAAGCGACGTCCAAAGACTCCGTTGCCAACTCAATGATTTGAGGGTGATTCCAACCGGCAACGATGACACGAAGTCGATCGAACATGGCAGAAAGTTGAGGGCTACGCTCGCGCACTTCATGGGAGTGCTTAGGGCTTGTGCTCCGTACGGAGTGCTCATTCAGCGTTGGTGTCGATCCCGGCATGCTGGTATTCCGCTTTCGCTTGGTTTAAGACAGATCTGTAAAATATACGCCGCATCGCAGAATTGGAGCCGAAGTTCCTCCGGCACCCTAGGTATCTGGTGTGTACTCCGCATCAATACTATATTTGTATGCTGTCGTACAGAGTGGACAGCGCTTCACCACCTCGATTAATCGGCATGAATCCATTTCTCAAAGCTCTAGAAGAACGCGTCCTGTTATTTGACGGGGCTACCGGAACGAATTTGCAGACTCAAAATTTGTCAGCCGACGACTTCGGAGGCAAGCACTTTGAAGGTTGCAACGAAATGCTCTGCGTTACAAATAAAGATGCCGTACGCCGCGTGCATTACGACTTCTTGAATGCCGGAGCCGATATTATTGAAACCAATTCCTTCGGTTCAACTTCAATTGTACTGGTTGAGTATGATATTGCTGAGCGCAGCTATGAGCTGTCGCGATTGAGTGCGGAGATCGCTCGTGAATGCGCCGATGAGTATTCTACACCCGAGCGACCGCGCTTTGTTGCCGGCTCTTTGGGTCCGGGAACAAAGCTTCCTTCTTTGCTCCACATCAGCTTCGCTGATGTGGAAGAAGCATACTATATCGCCTCCAAAGGATTGATCGACGGCGGATCCGATTTACTATGCATTGAAACCTGTCAGGACATGTTACAAGCCAAAGCTGCGATTAGCGGCGCAGAGCGTGCAATTGCAGAGTGGCAGGAGCAATCGACGAGCGACCGGCGAGAGAAAGAAATGCCCATCATTGTTTCCGTGACGATTGAGACGACGGGAACGATGCTCATGGGCACTGAAATATCCGCTGCGTTGACTTCACTGGAGCCCTATCAATCCGTGAAAGTCATTGGGATGAACTGCGCAACGGGTCCCAAAGAGATGGAAGAAAACGTCCGCTTCCTCAGTCAGAATTCTCCGAAGCCTGTTTTCCTGATGCCAAACGCGGGACTTCCTGAGAACATTGGAGGCGTGGCGCACTATCACCTGAGTCCCTCCGAAATGCAAAAGTGGATGAAGCGCTACGTCGAGGAGTTCGGCGTTCGTGTCATCGGTGGTTGCTGCGGCACCACGCACGAACACATACGTGCTCTGCATGAGTACTTGGAGTCCAAGAACGCAACCGTGCCGCAACATTCCGTTCCTGACTTTAGTCCAAGTGTTTCCAGTATCTATTCCAGCGTCACGATGCGCGTGGATCCCGCTCCCCTCTTAGTTGGAGAGCGTTGTAATGCCAACGGCTCCAAGAAATTCCGCGAATTATTGCTTGCAGAGGATTATGATTCCATGGTAAACATGGCTAAAGAGCAAATTCGTGAAGGAGCACACGTTCTTGATGTCTGTGTGGCATACGTTGGACGTGACGAGGTTCGTGATATGGAAGAGGTGATCAAGCGCTTCAACACCTCGGTAACAATTCCTCTGATGATTGACTCGACGGAGGTTCCTGTCATTGAAACCGCTTTGCGCCTCTACGGTGGACGCGCCATCATTAATTCCATCAATTTCGAAGACGGCACCGCAAAGGCAGATCAAATTCTGCATCTGGCAAAGAAGTATGGTGCTGCAGTTGTTGCTTTGTCGATCGACGAGGAAGGTCAGGCCTATACCTTTGAAAAGAAGATTTCAATAGCCAAGCGCATACGCGACCATGCCGTAACTGTTCATGCTATGCGCGAAGATGATTTAATCTTCGACGCCTTGACCTTTCCTTTAGGCAGCGGTCAAGAAGATTTGCGTGACTCGGGCATGAACACCATCAATGCAATCCGCGAGATCAAACGCATCATGCCTCGAGCCAAAACTATCCTCGGTTTGAGTAACGCTAGCTTTGGACTCAAAGCGCATATTCGACACATTCTAAACTCCGTGTTCCTGCACTATGCCATTGAAGCAGGACTGGACATGGCCATCGTGCATGCCTCGAAGATTATGCCTTTATACAAAATCGATGAGCACGGACGCGAACTCTGTCGCCAACTGATCTTTGATGAACGTAAGTGGGAGCAAGTAGCGTAAAGACTCCTCCTGCTACGATCTATAGCCTCGAAAATGGTCGCATTAACCTATTGGTTCGTGCGACCATTTTTTGTTTATGTGTTACCTGGCACCATTGCTTCGCAATGCTGCATCAATGCTTTAATGCTATCAATTCGATCTGATCTACGATGATTGTCCTACGTAGCAGGACAGTAACATCTAACAGCTGTAGCGGAGTTCGCTGTTTCATTGTACGTGTTTTTTTCGTTTAACAGTACTCCGGTTCTACTTCGATACGACGAGTGCCTTTCGAAGTAGTTGATTGCAGTGTTGCAGACTCAGCCAGTACACTCCGCTTGCCCAATCTCGCAGGTCAATAGCCGCTTGGTTTGTTCCTTCGCGTCCTTGAGTGCTCTGTTTGTACACCAACAATCCTATAGAGTTGTGAACTTGAATTGTAACGAGATCATCAGTAACAGCATACCACTCTAAGGTTGCGGCATTTGTTCCTGGTTGTGGTCGTATCTCAAGATCTGTAATGCGATCGGGCTCTACATCGTTTATCTGCGCGTATGTCGAGAAGTTCCATGTGATGCTCGGCGCCGAGGCGCCGTACTTATTAAAGGAGCGTACAGACCACTCTACAATCGCCTCAGCGGGGGCAGGACTCAGGCTACTCAGTTCAAAAGTTGTGTCGGGCGCATTCACAACTTTAGTGCAAACCTCCGTAGTAGTAGTACCGAGTACTGTCCGCACATGCACTTCATACTGCACGGCCGCCGTGTCTTTATGCCACGTTAGCACAATTGGCAAGACCTGATACTTGGCAGCTTTTTGTGGTGAGACAAGTGTTGGTTTGGCGGGAACGCGAGCCATTTTCCAGACATTCAACAACCCGCGCAGAGCGGTGGCGGTGTTCGTTGGTGCTGCTTTATAGAAGTGCTCACCCTTGTCGTTTTCACCATGGCAACGTCCGCAAGTTCTGATCTCGCCCGGGGCAAAGCATAGCCAATAGCGTTCACGAACAACAGCCTGAGAACCGCCTTTATCAGTTTGCCAGGTTACTGCGCGTCGAGCCGGCAAGAAGGCTGCTGCAGATCCATCATCGTAAATGCGAACCATCGACTTGGATACTGTGGCCGGACTACCGTCGAGATCGTTTACGGTGTTTGAGACCTCGTGTTGTGGTACCGCGCAAATACGTCGACCGGGCTGCGTTTTTCCGCTGGCAATCGCTTTGTGCGTTGTAATGTAGTCGCCCTGGAAGAGACTCAGAAATCCGATTGCAGAGTACTGCTCCGCATCCGCAGAGTCGGTCAACACTTGGCGTGGCACAGCAAGTAGATAGGGTTGCAACTTATCGTCCGGATCTCTCTGTCGCAAATCGCGCATAACAATAAGTGCTTGATTACTTGAGCGCAGGTATGATTGAAACTCTGCTAGGTCAACGCCTTCCTCCTCGAAGACCTTGCGTTCCAACTCCGCAACCCCTTGCTTTGAAGCCTCGGGTATCGTTCTGCTAACAACTTCGACCGCATCCAGCTCCCAGAGCAACCCGTTATAGCCGACGATAGGATTGTATGGACTATAGATGTATGGAAATGAAACGGCTTTACTAATGCCGGGCGTCAACGCCTCGTCCGCAACCCACACATCGCCTTCTTGACGAAGTGTCTTCAAGCGAAACTCAAAGCTTGTTGTGAAATCGATGGTGAGAGCTTTGGCTTCCGCTGTTTTTGTGGAACAATGTGAGGCGATCAACAAACCATCCGAAGTAGGAAGCGGGTTACGATAGAATCCGCTATGATCCGATGGACCTGCAGCCGAGTCCGGAATCGGAGTACGTGTGGATCGTGAGGTGATGTACTGCACGCTCAAGTCTCGCGACATGTATTTGGGAGCCAGATTGTCCAGTCGTATGATCTGTCCTGCTCCATGCGTTCCGGCAGGCAATGCATCTATGCCGTAGTATGAACCGGGATGCAGAGGATCCTCGCGCAATTGAAGGGCATTTGTGATACTGTTCTTGTTTGGACGCGAAGAGCGTGAGGCTGAAAAATGCTCTAGATTTAGTTCATCGGATACCGCGTGCGGAATAGTGTCGCGTAAATCATGGCGACCGATGTGGTTAACCGTCTGCAAACCCGTGCCGTCTTCATTTATTGTCCACGGAGTAAACGAGCTTGGCAAACAAGGATCTAAGATCGTACCTTCGGTGCCGAGTCGCGAAGCGACAATCTCGGTGACTGTCGTTTTACCAAGGTTTCCCCCAAAGTATGAATCGCCTTGTACTACATGGGTGCGAACAAGAGCGAGTTTAGGATTTATCTCAGGAAATGCAAGATTGGAAAAGGTAGTGCTTGGTCGCGCACTTGCCGATTCACCATCAAGGTCAACTCGAAGGAAGTCCGGCGCATGTTGTGTTTCGAAGGGATCGTGCTGAAGAACATCCCATCGACTAAACACAACTCTTCCATAGCTATCCAGCGAGGCATTGTAATCCCCGCTCGGTGAATGATCCAACTGATGACACTCCCCTGTTTTGGGGTCGAGTTTCCAGAGACCGGAATTCACATCCATTGCTTGGTTTTCGTCGACATAGCCATCAACCTTCGGCGACCCTTCTCTATTCCGATCACTCACAAAGATGATTTTATCATCAGTGGCATAGATTGGTGAGACATTGTTTGCATCCGGCTGTGGCTCAATCTTAGTTATGATCACAGAGTCTTGTTCACCAAGTCCACTCACCTCAAATATCTGCCAATGCATGATATGGTTGTCCTTGTATCCTAAGTATGCGCCCTGCACCATACTGAAGAGCGCCTTCTTTCCACTCCAGTGCACGCAGGGTTGTCGCACTGCAATGCTGGTCAAACCCTGAAATCCAACAGCTCCGTATCCTGCCATCGCCGTGAGGTTTCTGAGGTGTCCGTTTGGATATCGAATCCACAAATCTCCACCACGGAAGAGTGCGGTAAACGATGTACTGTGATTTGCTATAACGGAGCACAAGGTCGCGGAGTCGCAACAATTAGGCACCGCCGTTACAAACATGATGGGGTTCTTGGGTCCTGCATGTAGTGTGCTCAGCAACACTAGCAACACGAATGTTATCGATAACGGTCTCATGATTATTCCCTGAATTGAGTTCGCCTGCTAGCAAATAATCATGATCCAATGCTTTTTGTTTCAAGACAGATCGACGCAACAAGAAGTGCCCGGCATCCAATTGAGGAGGGATTCGTAAAGCGAGGTCGTTGTCGTCCACCTCGTTTGTATCGCTTTTGACAAGCGATTACTTTGTAGATCTTGTAGTAGGCGCTTAGTGATTTTACATTGAGGTCCACATTCGGTGGACGCCGCTCAGGGCTTGTATCGCATTGTGAAGCCAATAGGTAGCGCGCTACTTGACACGGCTCACTTACCGTTCATGAGAGAATAGAAAACTCAGATCTGCATGGGTTTGATTTGAAAAACAAACTCAATACACCCAGCATAATTGGCTGTCTTCGCCAACATAGTGTACTGCACTCATCTCCGTTACCGTTCGTTTAGCAACATCAAAAACGTGAATGTGACCTGAGCTTAGGGCGGCAATGTATTGACCGTCAGGTGACCACGTAGGCACCGAAAAGTTCATGCCGCTAACATAGTACTGCGTTGGATTGAGTCCATCAATTCCCATCGTCCATACTTTACCATCGCGTATAAATGCAACCGTCTTGCCGTCAGGGCTAACCCTGGGTTCAGAAACGTTTGAGAAATTAGGATCAATGCGTGTGATCGTCTTAAAATCCGATGACACTCTATAAATGCCGTTGTTCAAGGATATCCAACCTTGAACAACCACTGAGCCATCCGGGGCCCAACTTGGAGATATCATTGGTTGTCTTGCATCGTAATCTCCGATTTTAGCGATGAGTGATCCGCTTAAAGCATCGATGACATAGGATTGAGGATTGTATACGTTGTCACCTTCGTAGACAACATATCGCTGATCTTTCGAAATGTGAGGCTTGTTTAAGTACTCCTTGTGTTCTGGTCCCATATAGCCTTCGCTAGTAATCAAGGCATCTCTGGTTGCTCCTGTACGATCCGAGTAGACAATGCGGGTATCCGGATAAGTCTCTACAGCCAGAATTCTTCCATCCGCCATGATATCCGGATGTCGTGCATTTGAAAAGAGCTCGGTTTTTATCTGATCGCTCAAGTGCAAACGATAGACCACGTTAGCTGTTGAATAGTAGATCGATCCTTTCAATTGACTTGTTTCCGTCGTCGTCGTAGCGGGATCCGTGCAACTTGCAACCAATACTGAGCATAACAGCATTGTCAGCTTGAGTAGGGAATTCTTCATAGATAGACAGCACCTAAGATTATGAAAAGACACTTCGGAAAATACTTTCCCGTAGTTCCGCCTCTCGCGGTGAAAAATGTCAATTTCTTACAAGAGATGCATTAGAGTCGAACGCTGAGTCTGACTCGTTTCTCCGAATCGTGTGGACCAGCGCACCGTTTCTCTGTCCGGCATGCGTGGAGCGCCGTAACAAAACGGAAAGCGTTTTTTAGGTCTCTCATCGGGGTCATGAAGTACTTACGAACCGAGCCACAGTAGCAAGCAACATCAGACGCGCGCAATCAGGCCTTTTGGCGTCTGCTCTTTCCAAACAGATGTTTCATTCTTATTGAATCGCGTTGAATGTGTCGAGCAAAGCGAAGATCGAGTCTTGTCCCATAAGCCAAAAAAATGCGACCATGTACCGGATAGTCCTGCAGTATAGTGGCCAAGCGCCCTCAACACTGTTCCATTCCGCCGATAGTAGCTGTACTATGGATATATTGCTTGAGCCGATTGGATATGAACCACTGTGTCCTGATTTGCTCTGAAGGAGCTACCTCTCATTATGTCGCTTTTAACTGAATATCTTCATGCTCTGTTTCCGGAGGAAAGGCAGCGTCTGCGGACACTTCATCTGAGTGTACGGGAGAAAGATGTGCTCGAGATATTGACCGACTACGATGAAGGTTTGCATGAGCAACAGCGGACCGTACTTGGTATTTCGTCAGCTCACTGGGATAAAATACAGTCGATCTTGATAAGGAAACTCTATGAGGCCTTCGTGCCGACCGGTGCTGAGAAACTGATTCACCACCTTGCAAGCCGCTACACCCTCACGAAGCACGTCATGAAGGAACTTCAGTACCAACAAAGAACGTTGGTACCCGACTTCAACGCAGAACGGAAAGCGACATACTATAGAATCCTTCTTGATACATTCCTTGGCATGCCGATTCATTCATCCAATGAACGGTTGTTGATCAAGCTTTTGCGGAACTACCTTTCGGCACTACCCACCTCACAGCGTGCGTCGCAGAAAAGTCTGTATCAATCACAGATTCGAAGTGAGCGAATTTCAATCATGGCAAGTCAAATGCGCCTCCAGAAAGGCAGAGAGGACACGAAGCTTGAGAGGGAATTGTTAAGGGAGTACAAGAATTCCTGTCTTTGTACTTCAAAAATTGCCCAAGTATTTGCGGACCTGGCCTTGTATGACTACTACGCTGCCATTGAGTCGGATTCACAACTCTACCATATTAGCCGAGCAAAGAAAGTTTCTGACACTATCAATGACATCAATAGCGGGAAGAAACAACAAATACACACGAAACTTGCAACGACCTTGTATCAGCAGTCCAGTGATTTTGAAGGTGCTTACCGAGAATATGATTCGCTCTTTCGCCTCTTTCCGGAAGCCGTGAACAACATCTATCCGGTCGCTAAGTACATCCAAGTTTGCCTCATTCTATCTCGCATGCCTGAAGCCAAAAGAATGCTTGATCGTACGTTCAAAAAACTCTTGATGCACGAGAAGCACGTTGTGGCAGGAGTCGCAGCTCTCAATTATGCGAAGTACTACACGATGACGCATGACTACGACCTGGCTCTGGTTACGATACAAAAAGGAATGCGCTTACTCAAGAAGCAGCTCTATGTTCAATACGAAATTGAGCTAAGAAACCTTCAAACAGCAATACTCGTACTGCGCAATGATTCCGAATCTGCGCTCGCAGCCATTGATCGAAATTTGCGATTCCTGAGAGACAAAGGTTTCAAGTCATCGAACTCCGACTTGGGTGAATTCTACGTAGTCCTCAGGCAGTACCTCCTGCAACCTGAGAAAGTGCAAACAGATCAGTCCACCCAACGCATACTGGAAAAGTGGAGCCATGGTATTTACAATATCTATGGCGCTTTACTGAAGTCTATCGTCCGCGTCGAAATGCCCATGAGAACCCCTTGAATGCTGCTCGGCAACACGCGACATTTTACTTCAACCATTATTTCTCCGTCAGGTGAGGGAGTCAATGCAACAATGCGTTCACTCGGCCATTGTAAAGAGTGTAGTCGGTAGCACTCGAAGTTGAAACTCAGTGACTCAAGGATAAACGTCTAACTTCTTTGCCTGTACAATGAACTGAACCGTATCTGTACAGATTCGCTGCGTACGGCTGTACACTCCATACCAACAAGATTAGGAGCTACGCGACCAAGCATGACTGAGGGCAGAAAGTCATATCTGTCCTTGTCCCAACGTATAAGTAGAGGTCAGACTTGTTCAGATGCTCCGCATCCGGGAGTATTAGTATTGTCTTGAATGTTGTCTCTTTCTTAAATCGTGTAGTAACACTTACTACACAACCGGTTGCCTGTGGATTGTCATGACAAGTCCAAATGTGATACGCGAAAAGCCGCGATATACACCTGAAGTATTGAGAAAGGCTTAAATCGACTCGTATCCGATCGAGCTATATCTAAACCCTTCGATTTTAACTATGCATTCGGAACCCGTTGGCAATCAGACAGTAAATGCTAGGCATCTCCCTAAGTGGAAGAGGTTGAGGCTCTTAATGCGTTTGTTGCTTGCTGTCTCAATGATGTGTGCGCGCATTTCCAAGGCGTCGCGCATTTCACTGTAGTGAGGGAGACTTCCGGTCGAATTGTTTAGCGCGGGCGTTCAAAGCCTGAGTTGCTTAACCTATACTGATTTTGTACAGCATCCACATCGACAATGCTAGCTTGCGCAACGTGAGAATTATGAGTTGCGGTTTTTGTCAACTTCTTGACCAGACATCGACAACGGGTGCAAAAATTCGTTGGCAGCCACCAGTGCATCACGTCGAACGACGTAGTGTACGACTTTGTGTACGTCACCAAGTACTTAACAGAAACAACGGAGCTTATAAAGTGGGAAAGCAGTGCAATAGACCGTCACAGCCTTCTTGCATGGCACTGTCACTTACTACAATTATCAGCTGGGACGCAGATTTACTTCTTCGTGTAGGATTGCAATTCCATAAGGGTAGACCATGAGTCTACTTTCTTTGACGGATAGTGAACCTCTTCTACGGTTGATTCACGAACAATTCCTACATCTTTGGCTAACCACACACTGTCGCGAATGCTATTGCTTCTTCCTGCAAAACTGTCTTCTGATGTGAGCACGGTGAGGATCGTATTGTAGGAGCTTCCCGCAATCGTCAAAGGCTCATTGACGGATATAATTTTTGTGTCGGCTGTAGAAGGACCATCCCGTAACGATGAGAACATCGCCCCTGCAACGAATGGTTTTGCAATGAATACTTGTGATTTTTTCAGTCCTGTTGAATCACCAAACCACATACTCACATCGTCTGCTGCAAAATAGCTTGTGTACAATCCGTTCAACACCGTGTAGCCAACTAGGCTTATACTTTCTTTGGAAAATCGGGCTCTACTTATGGTGAGGTATATACCCGTTCGCGTTGAATCAAACTTTTGCCCTGTTGTATCGATATGGATTTGGCGCGTCGTGTATTCAAGTTTCGTACCTGCTTCTCCGGCCGGTAAAAAGTCAAGTGGTCGAAGCGACGCGTTATCCACGTTCGACGGAGTCGTGCTGGCGGCGCAGGAGAAAGCTGCAAGACAGCAAACAGCAACTATAGTGAGTACGCAGAGGCGTAAGCAGTTAGCACGAAGTCGAGATGACTTTAGATAAAGCATGAGTACAGCACGGTAAGTGAAAGTAATTCTCTTGTGACCGCAGTAGAACACTGCGGCGTGGATTCAAACGATAGTCTGAGCAATGTACGATGTATCAGTTTCACAGCAAACCTTTTTGCCGGTACAATGTGAGTTAATCACACAGCTCAACTTTCACTACGCAGTACATACTGCATGGTACTCCATCGCACTCTTTAAAGTACTGGATTCTAAACGCTTTTATTCCACTTTGCCGAACCTAGACTTTAAAATCGCGCATTCCACAGCCCTTAAGACAGCGGAGCCGAGCTGTTAGTCTAACGGAGTTTCAATGGTCACAATTACTGTTCTACTATAGAATCGTCCTTCCGGAGTACTATTATCATAGAGACCATTCCCTGCACCTTCGCCTTTGGCATTTTCAATTTTGACATTAAGGAGTTTAGCAACCTGTTGAGCTCGCTGCTGGGAGAGTTGCTGATTGTGATCGGCATCTCCAACACGGTCGGTGTATCCGGTGACGTATACTGTTGATTTTGGAAGGATGTTTTGCTTAATGATGTTGATGATGTGTCTATCGGCTTTAGATACATTACTAGCATTGAAGGCAAATGTGATGAGCGAGAACCGTTGGATAGTGGAGTTTCTTACCCTCTGTTGCTTGACCTCCATTGCATCAGACTCAGCCTTGTATTCATTACCCTCTGTGTCGACCACCTTCAAGCTCGCGGTAAGTGAACCCTTAACTTGTTGAATGCGTTCGCGGTCTATTTCGGTGTCCCACACAATCTCATTCGGCGGTGTTCCTCGGTCACCCAAGGTTGTTATGAGTTTGCCATCGCTCATTACAGTCAGGAGCCACGAGCTTACTGTGATCTCTGAATTAACTCCACCGGGATAAAGCACCTTCGCAGCATTCAGAGTACAGGTCGTATCGCTAAAGATCAAGGGCTCTAAGAGTTCAGTCGTTTCAGTGCGAATCTCAACACGACGATTCTCCTCAATTCCATCCGTTGTACTGGAGTTTGAGGCCGTCTCCGGCAGGTTGCGTGCAGATATACTGATTCGCGAGGGTTCTATGCCCCAGTTGCCACAGAGATACGACTTTACGGATTCGGCTCGCGATTTCGATAACGACAGATTATTCTTTTCAGCACCGTCTCCGGAGTTACAGCCCACAAGCGCTATACGTGACTTCTGATCTTGTCGCATGCGAAAACCCACCAAGTTCAATATGTTGTAGTAGATCTGCATCGTACTCGTTGCATTGAGATTGACGGCATTGAAATTCTCTATGTCTTCTTTCGCTAGCAGCTCGTAGCGTGATGGAAGTCGAGACGACGCGCTATCGAAGAACACGTAGTTAATCATAGCGTAGGTATTCTGCGATATCGTGTTTCGGATGACGAATTGCAATGCCATCTCAACATTGTTTGTGTCTCGCAAGCGAGGTGCAAACTTGAGTTTAGGAAACAGAAGTTTTTGTTTCGGAATCTCTGCTACTGGTTGTGGGACTTCCGGTTTTGGTGGTGGCGGTGGTTCCACGGGAATCGGCTTTTGCACTTCGCGATAATGGGCATAACGAAGGGCAACACCAAAGGTGAAACGATTGACCTTCCATGGATCCGGTGTTGCCAGTAGATTGCTGAGCATGTATTCGTAAGACACTTTCGGCTCGAGTGCCAAGGTCTTGTCGGCATCAACATCCAGTGAGCTACTAATTCCTACGCAGACGCCACCGAATACTGACGACAATTGCTCGATTGGACCACTGAAATTCATACGATCACGTTGGCCGTTTTCAAAGACGATCGTTGAAGGACTGAGAATGCGCTCCACCTGTTGATAGTGCGATCCGGCAATGATACCGGCTTCCACTCCCGCGTGCAGGACAAAGGGTCTGATAGAATACTGCAGCTCCGGCCGCACAGAGAGTGTGCTCAGCGCGGTTTCAATGGAGTATTCGATTGATGCTTCGCGCGCCCCTTTATCATCGACGATCTGCTTTTGGGTCGTACTTAGGCGTCCTCCTTGCTGCGCATACTCTAGACCAAGCGACAGCATAAGTCCGCTTTGCAAGGGTAGAGCAAAAAAAGCATTCACGCCCATTCCGCTTCCACTTCCATCATGAATCAGCGGTGCACAGCTAGGTACTCCCGGTAGAGCGCTCAAGGAACTACGGTGTGCATTCAATGCATAGTTCACTCCAACTCCGGCCCGCCACTGTAGTAAACTGTCATCCATGGCTTGTTGCGCATTCAGAAGCTGTGTACAACAGACTACGGTCAGTAGGCACAAGCTTCGGCTAAGCACAGCTTTGTAGATACGTAAATGAATAACAAGCGATATCGACTTATTCATAACGAGGTCTATTTCTGAATGATGAACTTCTGCGTGAACAACTCATTGGGAGTACGCATCAGCAAGAAATAACTTCCGCTCGGTACATTTTTCACATGAATGGGCAGTGTTAGTGACCCGGGTTTGAGATCCTCAGAAAGGATTGAAGAGATCGTAACACCTCGCTCGTCGATGATGGAGATTTCAGTCCATCCATATTCTGAGACATAGACACGTATCTCTGCGTTATCCGAAACCGGATTCGGAACCATACGAAGAGTTGTAGGTTCGACACTTCGCACCAAACGAATTTCTCCGTTCTCGCGACAGACTCCGTCAAGACTAAACACGCCGTTCTTCCGGATAGTACTCACAGACGAGGCTTCAATGAACTGAAATGAAACAATCTCAACATCAGTCTTCTCGTTGTTTCCGAGCTTGGCGAGAAAGTCAATACTTGCCAGCACCTGTGCACTGTCTTGTACCGAGCCGCTGACTTCAACGAATCCCGTGTCTTGACTACGGTTGTATCCAACTTTATTAACCGGCTCCATGAGTGTTGCGTTAAAGCGCAACAGTGCTTTAAAAGAACGCGCACCTGATTGCATTATGCTTTTGGATTGCTGCAGGATCAGCGGTTGACTAAAGATTTCACCCGGAGCCGCATGTGTATTTGGTAAAACAACCAGAGCTGCGTAGCGCTCTGAGTCGATACCCATCTGTATCGTATACCAGAATCCTGCGGAATGCTTTTTCTGAGCATCCGCTACACGTCCGACAGCAACTTGTCCAAGAGTACCATTCAGTGTAAATGTCCCATCGGACATCTGTGCGGCGCCGCAGGCGACCACTGAGCGAGAGACCCGGAGCTGAGCTTCTAGGTTCTGCGGCGCGAAAACGAGCAGGCCTAACGCAAAGAATACGGAAAGCCACAGTGCACGAGCCATGCTCTGCTGCAGGGACACCCACTCGCGTCTGCCTGTGGTTGAGTCGAATGTATGATGTGCCGGAGTTCTCATAGAGTATTCAAACATTAGTGGAGAACTCGAACTAGTCGTTGAGCGGCACCGGACGGACTTTCAAGGCTAACGACATACCACCCATTGGCGTAGTCTTGAACATTCACCTCGACCTCATAATCTGACGCTTTCAGGAACACATCAGGCATAACTGTAATCAGGTGCTCACCCGTCCCTCGAAGCAGATGTACGCTGACCGTTGTACTGGCATCTGTGTGAAAGCGAATAACCACGGACGAGCTAGCCGGGTTCGGCACAATTGACAGGATTCGTAGAGCGGATGTAGTCGGTTGATCTGCGCTCAAAGCCTGTGCAGTAGAAGGTACCTCACTTGACTGAGCATTGCGTTGAGCTTCAAGCTTGGCAAGGCGATCTTCCAATTCAGCGATGCGACGCTGTTGATCTTCCGAGCTCTTGATGAGCTGTTGTCCGGTATACAATGCAACTCCGGCTACGTCAGTCGCGGCCAGGTACTTGTTACTGGTCTCATTGTCCAACACTCCGGTACCGAAGTTCTCACGAAAGTCTTCAGCGAATGGTCCGATGTGATACTCATGTGTGTTCTTGTACCACCATCCTCGCAAATCCATGTCGCGCACTTTACGCAATACATCTGCACTGTCTAAGGTGGTATACCGATCTTTAAATGTTCGTGACGAACCATTGGTCCAGACGCCGCCTGCACTTAAAAATGCGCCATTCCCATTAGTATTGTTTGTGCCAACGTGGATTGGGTAATCGGCATTTAGTCTGTTGACACTTATCATTCCTGAAAAACTAGTGCCGTCGAAAAAGTACACTCTGTACGGCTCATTTCCTGTGGGAGTAACCCCATTACCGAAAATTAGCTGGTAACTTGCGTCCGTCGTATTACTGCTTCCCCCTAGTATACATGAATATGAGCTATGAGCATCATTTAGTTGGCCGGAAAGCACAGCTGAGTATACTGTGCCACTACTAACAGCGTTACTGCCCCCACTTAGTACTGCTGAGTTAGTACCTTGAACGATGTTTGACAAACCGGATGCTATGCAGGAATAGTTACCAAAAACATTATTACCCCCACCCCCTCCTACGCTCGAACAGGTTCCTTGAGCTGTATTCGTCTGTCCGCCCAGAATCGCAGACCCCAAAGCCACAGCCGAGTTCGACATCCCACCTAGCACGGCTGAATACAGTGAACTTGCAGAATTATCGTTGCCTCCTGCCACTGTAGTATAGTCTGAATACGAGTTATTCGAAAGACCGCCTCCAACAGCACTGTACGAAGCCAGAGCTTTGTTGTTGTAGCCACCTGAGATAGTTGCATTATTGCCGGAGGCACTATTTAAGTATCCACCACCAACTGTCGAGTTGCTCCCACTAGCCTTGCTGAACTGTCCACCACTTACGACAGCACCTACTCCCGAAGCTGTATCTTGTGAACCACCGCCTACTGTAGAAGCAAATCCACTTGCTATGTTATTTGAACCTCCTTGCACTGAAGATACACCCCCACTCGCAATGTTATATGATCCTCCAGCGATAACAGAAGCATCACCGCTAGCTAGATTCGAAAGACCACCACCGACCGCAGAGCGCGTACTTGAAGCAATGTTAAAATGTCCGCCTGAAACCACGCTATTGAGGTTCGTTGCTGAGTTAAAGGAACCACCTCCAACGTGCGCGCCCTCAATATTTGCAATATTGCCATAGCCTCCGGTTATCGATGAACGAAGTCCACTTGCACTACACTGCTCGCCACCGGCAACAACTCCGCCAGCTCCAGCAGCACTATTATTCACCCCACTCAGGACACCAGAGTAGTTACCACTTGAGTTATTGCCCGACCCACCTGCTACGCTTCCGCAATATCCTGCTGAATTGCTAGCACCTCCCGCTATACTAGCATAGTTGCCGGAAGCAGTGTTACTAGAGCCCCCTAAAACTGTTGCATAGCTGCCACTTGCGACCTGCCCTCCTGTACTGCGGACTCTCTGCAGATCTACAGCATACAAACCCCGTTTATTACCACCTGTAAATGAATTATCCGCTACATCCAAACAAAATGCTCCAACTCCTTTCGGACTGACTACCGCATCAATTGCAACATCTGAACCATTAACAATAAGCTGATGAACTGGTTGTGTATTGTTTGGTATAGTTGTGTTTCGAGCTTCATTGAAGTAGTTGAGTCCACCGGGTGTTGTTGGCACCCACGCAGTCCCACTCCACTCAAGAACTTGCCCCGCACTCGCCCCGTTACTATTCATTTTCGCAGCTGTCACTGCTCCATCCGCCAGCTTCGCTGTCGTCACATTCGCATCGGCAATCTTTGCCGTTGTAATTGCACTCGTTGCTACCGTCGGTGCAGGATACGATCCACTTAAGTCACCCGATGCTGCTCCGCTAGGAGGCAACGAAGTCGGCGCTCCGCTGAGTTTGGAATAGCTGATTCCGTTTGCAACTTTGATGTCTGTCACCGAAGCATCAGCAAGCTTTACCGTCGTCACATTCGCATCGGCAATCTTTGCCGTTGTGATAGCACTCGTTGCCACCGTCGGTGCAGGATAGGATCCGCTTAAGTCTCCCGATGCTGCTCCGCTAGGAGGCAACGAAGTCGGCGCTCCGCTGAGTTTGGAATAGCTGATACCGTTTGCCACTTTGATGTCTGTCACCGAAGCATCAGCAAGCTTTACCGTAGTCACATTCGCATCAGCAAGCTTCGTGGTCGTCACTGTACAGTTCGTAGAGCTTAGCTGTCGTCACGTTTGCGTCGACGATCTTAGCTGTGGTCACAGCGTCATCTGCGAGCTTGGTAGTTGTTTACACCAGCCGCTACTGTCGGAGCAGGATAGTCAAGTCACCGATGCTGCTCCGCTTGGAGGCAATGATGTTGGTGCGCCACTCAACTTTGAATAACTGATTCCGTTTGCTACCTTCGCATCGGTTACGGAAGCATCCGCCAGCTTGGTCGTTGTGACATTGGCATCGGTAATCTTCACAGTCGTCACTGCGTTGTCTGCAAGCTTAGCCGTCGTCACGTTTGCGTCGACGATCTTGGCTGTGGACACAGCGTCATCTGCGAGCTTGGTTGTTGTGATTACACCCGCTGCTACTGTTGGTGCCGGATAGTTTCCTGTCAAGTCGCCCGAAGCTGCTCCGTTTGGAGGTAATGATGTTGGTGCGCCACTCAGCTTTGAATAGCTGATTCCGTTTGCAACCTTTGCGTCTGTCACAGATGCATCAGCCAGCTTAGCGGTTGTCACATTGGCGTCGGTGATCTTCGTGGTTGTTACTGCATTGTCTGCAAGCTTGGCAGTCGTCACTGCGTTGTCTGCAGCTTAGCCGTCGTCACGTTTGCGTCGACGATCTTGGCTGTGGACACAGCGTCATCTGCGAGCTTGGTTGTTGTGATTACACCAGTCGCTACTGTCGGTGCAGGATAGTTTCCTGTCAAGTCGCCCGATGCAGCTCCGCTTGGAGGCAATGAAGTTCGGTGCGCCGCTCAATTTTGTATAGCTGATTCCGTTTGCAACCTTCACATCGGTCACGGAAGCATCAGCCAGTTTAAGGGTTGTGACATTGGCGTCGGTGATCTTGGCTGTGGTCACGCATCGTCTGCAAGCTTGGTTGTTGTGATTACCCGTTGCTACAGTCGGTGCAGGAGTTTCCTGTCAAGTCGTTGATGCAGCTCCGCCGGGCATGATGTCGGTGCACCGCTCAGCTTTGAATAACTGATTCCGTTTGTAATCTTTACTGTGGTCACAGCAGCATCAGCCAGTTTAGCGCTAGTCACATTGGCGTCGGTGATCTTCGTGGTTGTTACTGCATTGTCTGCAAGCTTGGCAGTCGTTACAGCGTTGTCTGCAAGCTTTGTTGACGTTACAGCATCGTCTGCAAGCTTTGTTGATGTGATCACACCAGCTGCGACTGTAGGTGCGGGATAGTTTCCTGTCAAGTCACCCGATGCAGCTCCGCTTGGAGGTAATGATGTTGGTGCTCCACTCAGTTTTGAATAGCTGATTCCATTCGGCAACCTTCGCGTCGGTTACGGAAGCATCTGCCAACTTGGCTGTGGTTACGTTAGCATCGACAATCTTAGTCGTTGTTACAGCGTTGTCTGCAAGCTTCGCTGTAGTCACATTTATACATTGATTCGCCGCTGTTAGCGGCACGGTTTCAGCACCTTTGTTGCTGTAACGTTCGCATCCGCATCTGACGGTGGTCACTGCATTGTCTGTAAGCTGTCATTGTGACGCTCTTGCATCGGTAATCTTCGTCAGTAGTCACCGCGTTGTCTGCAAGCTGTTTGCCGTCACGTTTGCGTCGATGATCTTGGCTGTGGACACAGCATCATCTGCAAGTTTGGTTGTTGTGATCACACCTGCTGCTACAGTCGGTGCAGGATAGTTTCCTGTCAAGTCACCCGATGCTGCTCCGCTTGGAGGCAATGATGTTGGTGCGCCACTCAACTTTGAATAACTGATTCCGTTTGCAACCTTCACATCGGTTACGGAAGCATCCGCAAGCTTGGCCGTTGTGACGTTGGCATCGGTAATTTTCGTGGTCGTTACGGCGTTGTCTGCAAGCTTCGCAGTCGTCACGTTTGCGTCACTGATCTTCGCCGTTGTTACGGCATTGTCAGCAAGCTTTGGTGTTGTCACGTTCGCATCCGCAATCTTTACTGTTGTCACTGCATTATTAGCAAGTTTTGCCGTTGTGACGTTTGCATCGGTAATCTTCACAGTCGTCACTGCGTTGTCTGCAAGCTTAGCTGTCGTCACGTTTGCGTCGATGATCTTGGCTGTGGACACAGCATCATCTGCAAGTTTGGTTGTTGTGATTACACCAGCCGCTACTGTCGGTGCCGGATAGTTTCCTGTCAAGTCACCCGATGCAGCTCCGCTTGGAGGCAATGATGTCGGTGCGCCACTCAACTTTGAATAACTGATTCCGTTTGCAACCTTCACATCGGTTACGGAAGCATCCGCCAGCTTGGCCGTTGTGACGTTGGCATCGGTAATTTTCGTGGTCGTTACTGCGTTGTCTGCAAGCTTAGCCGTCGTCACGTTTGCGTCGATGATCTTGGTTGTGGACACAGCATCGTCTGCAAGTTTGGTTGTTGTGATCACACCTGCTGCTACAGTCGGTGCAGGATAGTTTCCTGTCAAGTCACCCGATGCTGCTCCGCTTGGTGGCAATGATGTTGGTGCGCCACTCAGCTTTGAATAACTGATTCCGTTTGCAACCTTCGCATCGGTTACGGAAGCATCCGCCAGCTTGGTCGTTGTGACATTGGCATCGGTAATCTTCACAGTCGTCACTGCGTTGTCTGCAAGCTTAGCCGTCGTCACGTTTGCGTCGACGATCTTGGCTGTGGACACAGCGTCATCTGCGAGCTTGGTTGTTGTGATCACACCTGCTGCTACAGTCGGTGCAGGATAGTTTCCTGTCAAGTCGCCCGATGCAGCTCCGCTTGGAGGTAATGATGTTGGTGCGCCACTCAGCTTTGAATAGCTGATTCCGTTTGCAACCTTCACATCGGTTACGGAAGCATCCGCCAGCTTAGCCGTTGTCACGTTGGCATCAGTAATCTTCGTGGTCGTCACTGCGTTGTCTGCAAGCTTAGCCGTCGTCACGTTTGCGTCGATGATCTTGGCTGTGGACACAGCATCGTCTGCAAGTTTGGTTGTTGTGATTACACCTGCCGCTACTGTCGGTGAAGGATAGTTTCCTGTCAAGTCGCCCGATGCTGCTCCGCTTGGAGGCAATGATGTTGGTGCGCCACTCAGCTTTGAATAACTGATTCCGTTTGCAACCTTTGCGTCTGTCACAGCAGCATCAGCCAGTTTAGCGCTAGTCACATTGGCGTCGGTGATCTTCGTGGTTGTTACTGCATTGTCGGCGAGCTTGGTGGTCGTCACGTTTGCGTCGATGATCTTGGCTGTGGACACAGCATCATCTGCAAGTTTGGTTGTTGTGATCACACCTGCTGCTACAGTCGGTGCAGGATAGTTTCCTGTCAAGTCGCCCGATGCTGCTCCGCTTGGAGGCAATGATGTCGGTGCGCCGCTCAATTTTGTATAGCTGATTCCATTTGCAACCTTCGCGTCTGTCACTGATGCATCAGCCAGTTTAGCGGTTGTGACATTGGCGTCGGTAATCTTGGCTGTGGTCACAGCGTTATCTGCAAGCTTGGTGGTGGTCACGTTTGCGTCGATGATCTTGGCTGTGGACACAGCGTCATCTGCGAGCTTGGTTGATGTGATTACTCCCGCTGCTACTGTTGGTGCCGGATAGTTTCCTGTCAAGTCACCCGACGCTGCCCCGCTTGGAGGCAATGATGTTGGTGCGCCACTCAACTTTGAATAACTGATTCCGTTTGCAACCTTCATATCGGTTACGGAAGCATCCGCCAGCTTAGCCGTTGTCACGTTGGCATCAGTAATCTTCGTGGTCGTCACTGCGTTGTCTGCAAGCTTAGCCGTCGTCACGTTTGCGTCGACGATCTTAGCTGTGGTCACAGCGTCATCTGCGAGCTTGGTAGTTGTGATTACACCAGCCGCTACTGTCGGAGCAGGATAGTTTCCTGTCAAGTCACCCGATGCTGCTCCGCTTGGAGGCAATGATGTTGGTGCGCCACTCAACTTTGAATAACTGATTCCGTTTGCTACCTTCGCATCGGTTACGGAAGCATCCGCCAGCTTGGTCGTTGTGACATTGGCATCGGTAATCTTCACAGTCGTCACTGCGTTGTCTGCAAGCTTAGCCGTCGTCACGTTTGCGTCGACGATCTTGGCTG
>JBGAKH010000011.1:0-163699 GCA_044224515.1 Chlorobiota bacterium
CTCGACGCTCAATACTGTCAACTCAAGCACGATTACGAACTCAGGACATATCAACACTGCAACCCTGACGGCAACAGATTCTGTTCTCACGAACAAGCTTCATGCAACAGGTAACAGCATCTTGACCGATGTCTGGGCTGACTCCATTGCATCACGTCAGATTCGTAACTCAGAGACCATTTGGACCGACAGCTTGTACGTCAACAAGCTCAAGTCAAACGGTACCTTGAACGTTGACAGTGCATTCGTGAACAAACTCGGCGCGAATAACTTCACGACCCAGTGGATCTATGCAACTGACTCAGCCAAGATTAACAAGCTGAATGTACCGGGTAACTCAACGCTCAATACTGTCAACTCAAGCACGATTACGAACTCAGGACATATCAACACTGCAACCCTTACGGCAACAGATTCTGTTCTCACGAACAAGCTGCATGCTACAGGTAACAGCATCTTGACCGATGTCTGGGCTGACTCCATTGCATCACGTCAGATTCGCAACTCGGAGACCATTTGGACCGACAGCTTGTACGTCAACAAGCTGAAGTCAAACGGTACCTTGAACGTTGACAGTGCCTTCGTGAACAAACTTGGCGCGAACAACTTCACGACCCAGTGGATCTATGCTACGGACTCAGCCAAGATTAACAAGCTGAACGTACCGGGCAACTCAACGCTCAATACTGTCAACTCAAGCACGATTACGAACTCAGGACATATCAACACTGCAACCCTGACGGCAACAGATTCTGTTCTCACGTACAAGCTGCATGCAACAGGTAACAGCATCTTGACCGATGTCTGGGCTGACTCCATTGCATCACGTCAGATTCGTAACTCAGAGACCATTTGGACCGACAGCTTGTACGTTAACAAGCTCAAGTCAAACGGTACCTTGAATGTTGACAGTGCCTTCGTGAACAAACTCGGCGCGAACAACTTCACGACCCAGTGGATCTATGCAACAGATTCAGCGAAGATCAACAAGCTGAATGTGCCTGGTGTATCTACACTCCAGGGAGTGACATCAACGAACATCAACAACAGCGGTGGTGTTCAAAGTAGTACCTTGAGTTTGACCGGAATAAGCACAAGTTCGGACGATACCGTCCTTGTCATCAACTCTGCAGGAACTGTTTCAAAGCGTTCATCAGCATCGATCTCAGGATCGACAGCATGGGCCTTGGTAGGAAACAGCGGAACGGATTCAACAACAAATTACTTAGGTACGTCTGATGCAAGACCCATCGTGATGAAGACGAATGGCACCGAACGAGCACGTATCATGAAGACCGGCGAGGTAGGGATTGGTACAAGTACGCCTGCAACAAAACTGCATGTTTCTTCAGCGAGCGATCCTTTGACACTGACGGGTGTGCAGAACGATAACAGCGCAGACACTGTCTTGACAATTACGAGCAGCGGTACGGTCAAGAAACGCGCGGCAAGTAGTGTCGTATCGAATGGCATGATAAAGGGAAGTTACACCCCGGGAGCAGTGGGATCAAGCTTTACCATCAGTCCGGGATCCGACATCCAGACAGGTGCAGTCGTAATCGTGACGATCCAAGGTTCAGCTGCTTCAGGCGTCATCAGCGCTATGGTCACTTCCGTTAACACAGGAGCCGATACCTTTAGTGTTGCTACTTCTGCCAGCATTAATGCAAGTTACTCTATCAATTACATGATCATCAACCCATAAAACGTATGTAGGGTAGTAGTCAAAAGAGAAGGGTACGCAGAAAAAACGTAGTATAACCGCTTATCACGATAGCTGCGTGGTTTGCCGTGGTGTAAAAAGCAGTCCTAACAGACTGCTTTTTTTATGTAGACCAGGCAGTGCATTCTTGATGCACGGTCTGTGACTCCGATAAATCGTGTTTGTAATTCCGGGGAATGCGGAGCAATGCAGGGAGGCTAACGTTCCATATTGTCACGTTGCACGTCATCCGGCGAGAGTTTCGTGACCGGCTATATTCGGTTTAGCGCGTACTATCTGCTGTGAGCACTTCTTCAACATCGCTGAAGTGCACCTTGCGGCCTTCACTGAGCTGATACTGCTCATGACCTTTTCCGGCGATCACCACACAGTCGTCACTGCCGGCTTGTAGTACCGCAAAGCGAATTGCTTCTGCACGATTGGGAAGAACGACATGTTCGTTGGGATGAGACATTCCGGCGCGGATATCGTCGAGAATGTGCAATGGATTTTCGTAGCGTGGATTGTCGTTCGTCAATACGCATACATCGGCAAGCGACTCGGCAACTGAACCCATGAGTGGACGCTTAGAGCGATCGCGATCTCCTCCGGCGCCAAACACACACCAGAGCCTTCCGGCCGACATCAGAGCGCGGACCGTTGCAAGAGTTTTCTGCAATGCATCAGGACTGTGTGCGTAGTCTATGATAACCGTTGCTCCGTTGCTTAGACGTAGACGTTGCATGCGCCCCTCGGCTGCCTGCAGCTTTGAAACACTTCGTTGCAGCGTGTGCGGGTCTAAGCCCGAATGAATGCAGTACAAGAGGCACAGAGCAAGGTTGTCTACGTTGAAACCTCCAAGCAAAGGGGAGTGCCATTCGTAGCCCTCTAAACGAAAGCGCGCACCTTGTACACTGAAACTCTCCGATTGTATGAGACTCATGGCACAGTCTGTCATACGTAGACCTTGTGACCTATGTATTGCTCGTTTTTGGGCAACGCAGTTCGAGAGCATAGTCGTTGCATAAGGATCGTCTGCGTTCACTATGGCGACTGCGGTTGAGGGCAATGTGTCGAAAAGGTGCTTTTTTGCGTCGCGGTATGAGTCCATCGTGCCATGGAAATCCAGGTGGTCTTGGCTCAGATTCGTAAACAATGCTGCACAGAATTCAATGCCTTCAACTCTCTTCAGAACGAGTGCATGAGAACTGACTTCCATCACTACCGATGTAACGCCTGCAGAACGCATACGCTCGAGTAGTGCACATAATTCCGGTGCTTCCGGTGTCGTATTCAGTGCTTCTTCACGTACTGAGCCAATGAAGTTTCCCGTGGTTCCTATGAGTCCAACGAGTTCGCCGCTTCCTTCCAACAATTGCTTCAAGACTAAGGTGCAGGTAGTTTTCCCGTTCGTCCCCGTGACACCAATCATTCGCATGGAACGAGCAGGGAAGTTGAACCAAGCATGCGAAAGACGAGCCAGTGCGCTTTTACTGTCCTCCACCCGGAGAATAAGCACGGATTCCAATTGCGCTGAACGAAGAGTCGGGATTCGCTCACAAACGATGACACTTGCGCCGGCTGCTATTGCCGCTTCGATGAAATCGTGACCATCCAAGGCAACCGCTGTGCGAGCAACGTAGAGCGAAGCCGCTTGCACTTTTCGACTGTCGTAGCACAGAGATTGAAGTTCAGGCGATAGCGGCGTCCCTAAGCGTTGTTTGACATCAATGTATGGCAAGAGATCGTCTATGTGCTTCATGAAGGTTTCGGTAGCCGAAAAAGCAGGAAATCGTTACAAAATACGTGAAAAGCCACTTCAGTGAATACTGCAGAAACCATGATGCACGGTTATTCTCCGTATTTTGCAGGTTCACTACAAGACGTCCATGAGCGAGAACGGTGAATTCCAGGAAATGAGTTTTTTTGATCATCTCGATGATCTGCGCTCACGTATCCTACGCGGATTATTGGGAGTAGTGGTCGGTTGTATCATTGCAGCGTTTTTTATCGATCCGCTGATGAACAACGTGCTCCTGGCACCCGCTGCGAAAGTTGGATTGAAGCTTCAGAATTTACGACCCTTTGGCCAAGCTTTTTTATACTTCAAAGTCATCTTCATCGTCGGTATCATTGTTTCTTCACCGTGGGTGCTGTGGAATTTATGGCAGTTTATTGCGCCGGGTCTGTATGAGACTGAGCGTGGATGGGCTAGACGCATTACCCTGTGGACGACTTTTTGCTTTTTGTCCGGCGTTGCCTTTGCCTATTGGGTGATGATACCTCCAATGCTGCAATACTCTGTGTGGTTCGGTTCGCCAACCATAGCCAATGTGATAGACGTGACGGAGTACTTTGGCTTCTTTGCAACGACGATACTTGGTGCCGGATTGATTTTCGAGTTACCGATGATTACGTATGTTCTTGCGCGTGTAGGTATCGTATCGGCTGCATTGATGCGCAAGTATCGTAGACATGCTGTGATTTTAATTCTAATTGTGTCCGCGGTTTTGACTCCAACGCCCGACCCAATGAATCAAATGATCTTTGCAGTGCCTTTGTTCGTTTTGTATGAAATCAGTATTCTGATAGCTCAAGTGGCCCGTAAGAAACGCCTGGAGCAGACCACCGCATGACCGACACACCAAGTAAAATAGTCAATAGCATCGGCGAACCGATTCGCGAGCAGCTAGACCAATTCAACGAGTACTTCAGAAAACAAATGAAGTCCAACGTTGCTTTGCTTGATGTGGTCGTGCGCTACATCCTTAAGAGTCGAGGTAAGCAACTACGTCCGACCTTAGTCTTTCTGAGTGGTGGGCTGTGCGGTGGAATCTCTGAGCGCACCTTCGTCGGTGCGTCCATGGTAGAATTACTCCACACCGCTACCCTCGTACACGATGATGTTGTCGACAGCGCAGATGAACGACGTGGTTTCGCTAGCATCAATGCCGTCTGGAAAAACAAGGTCGCTGTGCTCGTCGGCGATTTTCTTCTGTCTCGTGGACTACTCAGCGCGGTTGAAACAAATGAGTTTGCATTTCTTGCCGTGACGAGCAGAGCTGTTCGTCGGATGAGCGAAGGAGAGTTGCTGCAAATACAGAAGTCGCGTCAGAGACACATCGATGAAGAAACATACTATCGCATTATATCCGATAAAACCGCAAGCCTGATCTCGACCTGTTGTGAAATCGGTGCGATCAGTGCAACGGACGATACCGATACACAGATACGTTTGCGAAACTTCGGCGAGCAGCTTGGCTTGGCATTTCAGATTCGTGACGATGTTTTGGACTATACAAGCCGCACTGCCATTCTCGGAAAGCCTGTGGGCAATGACATCCGAGAAGGCAAGTTGACACTGCCGTTGATTTATGCTTTGCAACAATCGCGAAACGGTGAGGTTAAAAAGATATTGAGCCTGGTGAAGAGTAAGAAAGCAAACGACAAAGAAGTGGCCTACGTGCATGACTTTGTGCAAGCCAGTGGCGGTAATGCCTACGCTCAACGCAAAGCTCGTGAGCTCGCTACCGAGGCAACGCATTTGCTCAGCGTCTTCCCGGATAGCGCGTACAAGACCTCGCTGTTGAACTTTGCCGCTTATGTCGTCGATCGAGAAAAGTAAGTGCCGGCGAAGCAGAGTCAGGTATTGATCGCTTTACCACCTGTAGCTTTTTTTTTCAGCAATTCTCTGCAATGAGGCAGGCAAAACTTCGTCCAACGAGTTAGCATGCCGGTTCGATTGCAAAAGGTCCCCGGACTTTGTAACGCAAATACTCTGAACGTGCGGCACTAACAGCTATATTGTGTTGCAGAATCTTGGATGATATGGTCTTTTGAGTTAGCCCTCTGTAGAAGAGTGCTAATCATTAACACGAAGCATATGAGTACTGACATTGATTCAATCTTAAAAGCGCAAACAAATTCGTTTTCGCAGACTCGCAGCTCTTCAGACTTTCTTCGCGTGGTCTACGCCTGGATGATGGGGGGCTTGTTGCTCACCAGCGCTGCTGCTTTCTTCTGCTTGCAGAGCGAAGAGTTCTTTCTCACGATTTACAGAATGCGAACCATTCTCATCATTGCTGAGCTTGGTTTGGTGCTTTGGCTGAGTGCTCGAATCAGCGCCATGAGCGTAACAACCGCTCGGGCGATCTTTTTGAGTTACTCGCTCTTAAATGGTCTTACGATGAGCGCGATCCTGGCACTCTACGAACCGACCACGGTTATTTCGGCATTTCTCAGTGCATCGCTCATGTTTGGCGCAACCAGTATATATGGCATGGTTACGAAACGAGATCTCAGCTCTGTTGGTTCCTTCTTCTTCATGGGTTTGATCGGAATCATCATAGCCGGCCTGGTCAACATGTTCTTACAATCACCTGCCCTGCACTTTGCTATTTCTATCGTAGGTGTTTTAGTGTTTGTAGGACTGACTGCGTGGGATACGCAGAAGATCAAGGAGATGCAAGTGGAGGTTGAAGGCTCTGAAGCTAGCGGACGCATCGCCATTATGGGTGCCTTGACGCTGTATCTGGACTTTATCAATATGTTCTTGTTTATACTGCGCATACTCGGACGTCGCCGTTAGAGTGCAGATGGTGGCTGAGATCGACTCCCAATACATGACTGCAGCTCGACCTGCGCAGTAAAGTGGTAGCTCAGCAGCAAAGAGTCTTGCGAATTGGGTCAATACTAGTGCTGTCCGTTGAAGGGGAATTGGTCACTTTGTGAAGGAAAAGTCGTGGCTGTCATTCAAACATTTGCTCGCGAAGCCCAGCGTAAACTGGATAACGGTGATGCTCGCACAGCGGCTGAGCTGTTAGAAGAGGGGATTCTTGCTTATCCAGATTATACGACGGCGTATGTCGTTCTAGCCAGAGCTTATGAAGTATTGAATGATGTTGAGTCCGCCTACGAAGTTATTCAGCGTGGCTTGAAGCGCAGTCCCGGACATCGCGTGCTCAGTTTGCTTGACGCAGAGCTGCGTCCAAAAGCCCTCGAAACTCACCCAACCGCTGTCAAGGCGCTTGAAAGCGATACTGCCGTAGCAAATGTCGTTGATGCGGAATTTCTGAGTGCTGAACCTGCTACCACTCAGTTTGTGTCAGACGGGACAAGCCAAGAAAATTCGCCTACACCTAGCCCTAGCCCTAACCCTAGCCCTAACCCTAGTGTTCCGGACGATACTGACACTCTACTCGACGATGGTCTATCAAACGTTGATGACGATAACGACAATTGGCCTGAGCTTCGTGAATTGGTAGAAGACGACGCACCGGCCACGAAGACAGACCCGCCGGCAGAAAGCACTGCGCAGTCGGCGCTGTCCTCTTCAGAAGCTGAACAGCCAAGCCGGGCAACCCAACCTGCTTCCATGCATACGAACGACACAACGATTGAGTCTGAGGCAGGATCGGAAGAAGAGGAAGGAAGTGAAGCCACTGAACTTGACACCGCGCATGAAGCCGTAGACACGAAAACTGTCCTACAACGCATCAACGTTGTAAAAGGTGCTGTTGTAGTAGATCAGTCTTTGCTGAAGAGGTTACGTTTGAGTGCAGATTCCGCGCAATTGAGATTGGTCGATACTTCAAGCGCAGAAGGAACGGCGAGCCGAACGCTTCGTGCCTCCAATTTACGCTTGGTACCCGGACTGGAATTCACACCTTTGCGCCTGCAGACAACTCGTAAGCAACACATTCGTAGTCACTACCTTCCTGAGGCGCCTGCATTTCCGGTGATCCGTGGTTCCGACATGAATATTTCGCCGGCCATTGCTCCGGCACCGCCGACACGAGAAAGCACGAAGAAAAAGAAGACGGAGAACGAGAAGAAACTGAAGGTTGAGCCGAAGCGTACGCAGCTCGAAGAGCTGGCAGCGCGTCTTGAGCGCGCGCGTATTCCGGTTGTGACGGAAGAGCCCGAGCCGGGGTATGGACGTAGCGCATCCGCAGATGTTTCCGAACCCATGGTTATTTCTGAGACCATGGCGGGAATCTACGAGCAACAAGGACTGTATGATCAGGCGATCAAGGCATACCGACAATTGGCGCGCGTGAAGCCCGAAAAACTCTCGTACTTCGAGAAGAAGATTTCTGAGTTGTCAACAAAATCGCAGTAGCGCATGTTTATCGTCCAGCGCTACACTCTTCGCGCTCATGTAGCGCCTTTCCTCTTCGGAACATCGGTCGTGATGTTTCTGTTTCTGATGCAGTTTGTCCTGAAGTATATCGACCAGCTGGTTGGTAAAGGACTCAGTGCGTGGGTTATTATCCAGTTGGTAAGTCTGAACCTTGCGTGGATGCTGGTCTTGGCAGTGCCCATGGGTGTGCTCTTCTCAACCCTTATGGCCTTCGGCTCTATGTCAGCTTCTCACGAAATCACGATATTTAAAGCCAGCGGTGCGGGATTGCTACGTCTCATGGTGCCGGTGATTATCGCCGGGGCAGTCCTGACTTATGGCATGTACGTGTTTAATGATACGGTTCTCCCGGACTCAAATCATCAAGCTAAAATTTTGATGTGGGATATTCAGAAGAAGAAGCCCACATTCGACATTGAAGCCGGTCAGTTTAGTACACAACTTGAAGGCTACACTATTTTGTCACGAGCATTGGATTCGCTCAACGGCACGATGGTCGGCGTAACTATCTATGATCGTACAACTGCCGGACGCACCAATGTCGTAAGTGCAGACAGTGGCACCATTCGCTTCACCTCAGATTTTAATCGCGTCGTTGTGCAGTTGGGTAAAGGTGAAATCCATCAAGTCTTCACCGTGCAACCCGCCAACTACCGCTACATTCGCTTTAGCTCACATCAAATCGTCATTCCTGCGAGCGGCTTTAAACTCGAGCAGTCGGGCGAATCGATGTTTGCGCGTGGTGATCGCGAAATGTGTATTGCGGATATGCGGAAAATCGTCGACGACGCCGAACGGCAAAAGCGCGTCGCATCCCAGGCTATCGACAGTATCAGTGCCAAACACCTCGCGTATCTATTCGGAAATGAAAACAGCACGATGGTAGAGGCTGGGACTCAAGGCACTACGCAAGAACAAGTCAGTGGACGTCTCACACTCCTTCGCAATCAAATCGAGCCACTGTCTTTTCAGTATGATGACAACGATCGCCAAGTTCGAAAGTACCTCGTTGAAATCTACAAGAAGTACGCAATTCCTGTCGCCTGCTTCGTGTTCATCTTTGTTGGATGTCCTTTGGGTATTGTCACAAAAGGCGGGAACTTTGGCATAAGCGCTGCCATCTCTTTAGGTTTCTACGTAGTGTACTGGGCTTGTTTGATTGGCGGCGAGAAATTAGCGGATCGACAACTCAGTTCGCCAATGGCCATGTGGCTTGCCAATGTGGTGATTGGCTGCATCGGACTCTTTCTCAGCCTAAAGCTTAACAACGAGTCTTTTAGTTTGCTTGCGATGTTCTCATCGAAGAACAAGACTTCTGACGCGGTTCTACAAACTGCAAATCCAAGTTCGTCTCAGATTTTAGCTTCTACGTCAGACGCAGCAGCTTCTGACAACCATAAGGCGTAGTACTAAAGCCTGCTTCGGCGGTGCCTAACCATTGCCCATCCGGCTTGCTACCTCAGGACGCAGTTCTCTGCGAGCGTCTATTCATCATGGTGCCACAAAATCACTTCTTGCATCAAGTTGATGCGCTGCGGGCTACAACGTAGATACAGCTTAGCACATCGACTTTAGTCAATGAACTCCGCCAAATCGTGCGATGACTTGAGATGACGCAGGATTTGGTCTTCAACCAGAGAGTGTACGGCTTGTTTTGCTCGTGCCAACTCAACATCATGATGCCATGCAAAGTGCCAGATGTCGATGGGGGAAAGACTACACTCCAATGCCAGGAGTTGCTCAACGGTAACTTTCTGTTGTGCAAGAAAACGTTCACGCACCGCTTCAACAAAGTCTTTGGCATTCTCACCGTTCAGCAAGGCAGGCACAAAAAAGTAGTTGTCGACTTGCTCTAAGTCACAGATAGGAAAACCGCGTGATGGATCCAAAAGTGCGGGGAGGAAGGCTAGCGACACAATGTATGGTTGTTCCTCGGTATGAGACCACAAGTCGTTCCACACCGCTTCATCGTGCATGCGCAGCCAACTAAAGAATTCTTGTTCACGCTTGGGCAACACCATCAAATGATGTGCTCCGTATCGTTGACTAAGGGACACCGCGGTGTCGCTATCAAGCGATTGAAAGAGCTCTTCAGGAAATTCTATCAGTGTCTTCTCGCTTATGTGTTGTTCACACCATTGTTCTATTTCTTCGTGTGTCATGAGTTTCTAGCTGAGTCTGGTATAAGTGAGTAGTGCAGTACCTTGCGTGAATCATCTTCTAAACATTCAGACAAGGATCGTCTTGGTGGATTGTAACTATGCGGGCAGCTCTGCTGCCCGCATATAAAAAAGTTTCTCGTGCAATAGGTCCTACCGTAGCGTCTTCTATCACATCGACTATGAACCCGGATGAATTAGAGACGAAAGCCTTCATCATCAAAAAGAAAAACTGAATCGGAGCGCAGGCGGAACTTCTGCCGACTGCCCGCGGTGCACGCAAAGTCTGCCGCCGCGCGTGCCGAGCACAGCTGTTCCGACGCGGCCGAAGCTTTGAAGAACACCAAGCACTCGTGACCAACGTACTCGACCATTTCGATGCCTGCTTGAAAGTCAAAGGACTCTCCATCACGAACCGGAGTGATGTCTTCAGAACGAACACCGAGTTGCAGAACCGTGTTGATCGGCGGCACAGCGCCTCGAAAATGACCTTCGTTCAGTGACAGTTGTATCGACTCATCATCTGTCATGAATCGCAATCCTTCGTGCTGGCGCAAGGTTCCATAAAAGAAGTTCATGCCCGGACTACCTAGGAACGAAGCAACGAAAGCATTGTCAGGATTGGCGTACAGCTCATGTGGACTTCCAACCTGTTGCAACCGGCCGCCTTTGAGCACGGCAATGCGATGGCCCATGGTCATCGCTTCGACGTGATCATGGGTTACATATACCGAGCTTGTTCCGAGTTGACGCTGCAGGCGACCCAGCTCAGCACGGGTCTCGATGCGAAGGCGTGCATCAAGATTGGAGAGCGGTTCATCGAAGAGAAAGACTCGAGGCTGTCGAGCAATGGCGCGCCCAAGCGCAACGCGTTGTCGCTGTCCACCGCTTAACTGCTTCGGCTTCCGCTCAAGTAATGAGCCCAAGGATAACATCTCCGCGATTTCTCGTACCCTTGTGGTTAAGGCTGCTTCCGTTTCTTTACGAACGCGAAGCGGAAATGCGATGTTTTCGAATACGCTCATGTGCGGGTACAGAGCGTAGTTCTGGAACACCATGCCTACGTCGCGGTGTCGGGCTTCCACTTCGTTCATGCGTTGACCATCAAATCGAAGCTCGCCCTCAGAGATATCTTCGAGGCCTGCTATCATGCGTAAGACAGTGCTCTTTCCGCAGCCGCTCGGTCCGACAAGGACCATGAATTCTCCGGGCCGAATGTCGAAACTCAGTTCACTCACAGCTTGAACTTCATCTGGGCCGCTGCCATCGTAGCGCTTAGTTAAGCCTTGCAATTCAATGTGAGTCATGAGTGCCCCTCATTCGAGTACACTTGGGTCATCAGCGAGGCAACCGAGCCTACCAGGGAAATAAGCTTTGAATAGTTCATGCGCTTCGGACCAATCAGTCCAACGGAATAAGTAGCTGCACCGATGCGGTATTGTGCACTGACGAAGCTGAAATCACGCAACAAGTCTGCCTGGGTTTCAGCACCAATTTTAACCTGAACCCCACTCTGTTCATGCTCAAGATTGGAACGTTCCAATAGATGCACTATGACGTCTTCGTTCTCGATCAACTCAACGACGCCTCGTAATCGGTCGGCTGAATCAAACTCGGGTTGTTGGACCAAGTTTTGTGCGCCCGCTAAGTGCAAGCGTTCGGTGCTATCGAACAACAAACGGTCCATCGAATCAATAAAGAGTCGGATGACCGGATGACCGGTATGTTCGCTCATCATGGCAGGGAAGTGCTCGCGCACGCGGCGAAGTGACTTGCCGCTAATACGCTCATTAATAATCCGAGTCAACGCGTCGAGTTCGCTCAACTCGACCACGGTATCGGTCTCCATCGTAAGGGTGCGCACAACGTCAGAGTCAAAGCTGAGCACAACCAGCAGTCGAATTGACGACAAGGGTACGAGCTGAATACCGCGAATAATCAGATCGTTCACCGTAGGAATCTGCACAACACCCAAGAGCTGAGAAAGGATTCCAAGGATTCGCGAAGCATCTCGATGCAAGGTGTCCGTATTGGCTTGGAGGATGTTTTGCTGCAGCGTTTGTTTTTCGATGGCACTGAGCAGATCGATGGACATCAAGGAGTCCACATAGGTGCGATAGCCTTTGTCTGTCGGTATACGTCCTGCCGATGTGTGCGGGTGCGTCACATAGCCCATATCTTCAAGTTTAGCCATGACGTGACGTATTGTGGCGGAAGAGACTTTCATGTCAGTCTCGATTTGCTTCAGCAGCGTATTCGAGCCAATAGGACTAGCCGAAAGCACATAGGACTGCACGATCGCACGCAGGATAAATTCTTCGCGCTCGTTCAGCTCTGCGGACCGAATACTATTGAGTCCGTCAACGCGTGGAATGATAGGGCGCCGCCCTGAACGAGATAAACTATCCATTGCTTTTTGTACCTCTGACGAAAACTGTAATCAAATGTCATCCTCTGTCGAAGGACTTGGGTCCGGCCCGTGAACTACCGGAGTCCTTTGTGTACCACTAACCTTGGCACTGTCTTAAGTTGCTGTCGTTTTCAATTCCGTAGAACCCGCCGTTTGCACACCTACCCACACTGTCGGGTCCTTAGCTCTTGGCGGCTTCCTTCGTCTTTTCACTTCAGCTTCAGCATTGGTCTTCCTTGCGCGAAGTTGTGCAACACAACATCATATGCATCTATAAAATGGATGCAAAGAAGTACTTGAGATACGGAAAGAACGAATAGGTTGAGTTGTAGGCTACGCCGACGCTTATGCTCAAGGCGCCCAGTGCAACGATTGCAATGCCGTACACCGGGATAGGGTTGACATCAAAAACCACGGAGGTAGCACGCAGGATGCGGGCTACGATCCAAATCATCACGGCAACAGCCAGGCAGATCCATAACAGAACGGAACTGAAATCCAGAGCACGAAAGAGTATCGTAGCAAAAGGGAGAAACAGGATGACCGGTATTGAGCACCAAACGGTAACGATATAGGTGTCACTCAAAAAGATCCGTCCACGGACAAAAACCGAGAGCAGACGTAGCACGACGGCAACAAGCACCATGACGAGCATCGAGAACATGCTGAACGACAGTATTGCGAGGTCGGGACTCCACGCCAGCCGGCTGAGAATTGTCTTTATACCTTCCTGAGGGAAGATGATCATGAGGAGATACTCAGCTTCCGTACTCATTCGTGCATGATAGAGTAGGGTCGTGCACAGTATAGCCAGAGTACAGGAGATGACTGCCGCGAGCGTTACCGTTTGTGATAACGACAAAATGCGTTGATCTCGTATGTCGGCATAGAAGTTATAGGGGTGCAGCAAAGCGCGCAACACGTACTCGCGGAAACGCCGAGAGCGGTTGGTCATGAAGATCATGATGAGAATAAGCGCAATACCTCCCCAGATGAAGATCACGGGGTTCGATTCATTATAGGTTCCTGCTTGGAGTGTGGGGTCTTTCTCTTCATTCAACCACGCTTTATACATTGCGAATGCCGTACGTGGATCACGGTTGATGTTGCATATGCCGGAATAGCACATGTAGTCACCCGACATATTCGTCAGCATCGTTGAGTGATTCAGTTGAAAGTCTGTAAGCGTCCACAGCAAACTTCCGCCACATTGTGCAGCCTTCAAGGCTCGGAAGCAAGTGAGTATGTACCGCGCTTGCGCCTCTTCCGAAATAGGATCTGCGTAGCCGTTGCGATTGTCAGGTTGCAAGGGTTTGCCGAAGCTCAAGGCATAGGGACGATTACCTTCTTTGGAGAGTCGGAGCAATTCGTTTTGAATACTTTCTTGGGCTTCGCCGAAGCGGTCGGCAGAGAAAATCAAGAGGTCGATGTTTTCGGAAATGACTCCCTTCGAGCGAAATCGTACCGTTTGCGAAACCGGATGCGCGGAGTTCGCATGGAAGTAAGCGCTGATGCTTCGTAGGTAGTCTTGACTGCTCTGCTTGTCTTGTTGCAAGCCGCTGGCAACATTCCAGAAAGCCAGGGAAGGATAATGCTCATAGCCTGCGATCATGAGCTCCGCCACAGTTTGAAAACGTGCCCTAACCTCGTCGGTACCCAGCACCGATCCGGGAATGTCGTATGCAGGCATATCGACAACCACCAAGATGCCGTTGCGTGCACACAGATTCATGAGGTAGGGATGAGGAGCATAGAAGAGCATGTGCAGACAGTTCACGCCCAAGGTCTTGAGCAACCGTACGTCACGCTCAAACTGTTCGGCACCAACCGTTGCTCCGAGCTCGCCCACTTCTTCAACGTAATCAATACTCTTAAGGAACAGAGGCTGTTGGTTTACACTGAGTAACGATTGCGTAGCTATTGAGCCCGGCTCAATCGTCACCATACCTAAGGGTACGTTATAATCATCGACGAGAGAGCTACCATTGTTAACACGAAGGGTCAGCGTGTAGAGTGCAGGGTTTGCAGGACTCCATCGTTCGGGATTTGTTACATGCAGGTCAAAGTGGACATCCACCTTGCGATTGCTTGCAATGCGCAGAACTTGAGATCCCACGGCGACAACGGAACCATCGTTCGGGTCACGTATTTCGGCAGTAATCGTGCAGTTTACTTCACTCAAGGAGTTTCGTTGAATGGAGTCCGCAAGTTTTTCTAAGGTTGCACTTTGTAGAATGGACTGCACGGAAACGTTCGCTCCGTCACCTTGAAACTGTACGCGGGTTCGCACGTCGCCAAACGATATCTGTGGCAAGCCAACCAAGAATAGTTCACGTAAGACACCGGTAAACACGCGTTGTCCAAAGAGCTGTTGACGGCGTGTTCGCAATGCATTGTCGGAGGCCGGAAAGACGACGAGTTCGATAGTGTTGGCACCGGACTTTAAGTATTTCTCCGGAATGTGAGCCATGCGCGGAACCATGCCGCCGAAGATCTTGCCCACGTATTGACCATTTACACTCAGTTCAGCCATGTCAGCCAATCCCAAGAAGTAGATGTTCCAACCATATCGTTGAATCATCGAGGCGTCGATGCTAATCTGCTTCCGATAACTGATACGTCCGTTGTACGTTTCACTGGTCGGTAGATAACATTGTGTCCACTCCGAGCCTTCCACAGAGCGTTCCCACGTTCCGGCTAAGGAGCTGACAAAGCGGGTGCTAGAAGGAATGAGTTGTTTCCATTGCTCTTGCGTGAATGAGGCGTAGTCTGCGGCCTGCAGACATACCGATGTATTGAGCAGGAGCAAAAGAACAATGAGGGAAGGACGTACTCTCATGGGCGCAGCATTAGTCCGCAAATCATGGAATTAGAAGCGCAAAAATAGTCCGTAGACGCCTTTTGTGCGACTTTTTTGGCGCAGGTCTTTCGACGGTCGACGCCGAATCCTTGACCCGAGCCGGCTGCAACTCGTCCAGGAGATGTCTGAGTTCCGGCTTGCACAAAATCCGGAGGTTGCGTAATTAGCCGACACAGAGTGCCGCTGCAGTGAATTATGGATCATTCAAGCCTGTGTGACCAAAGCGGAACTCAGATGATACCCGGGGGAGGATACCATTTATGAAGAAGTTTTTCAAGTGCTTAGACTTACGAAAGCTGTTGCAAAACGGTGCGGCACCGCTCCTTCTATGGACAGCGCTCTGCGTTCCGCTCTTGGCTCAAGAGAGTTCGATGGAGCTGCTCATGGAAGCCTCGCGTCCTCGTTTCGGTGTACCCTACTTGCTCAGCGCCGGGAGTGGATTTCCTGAAGAAGTACTCGTAAACAATCTCACAAGCGACTTCGAGAATGTCAATTTGATCGAAGAAGAGACAGATGGGTCGCCAATGCAGAATGAGTCCGCGATTGCTGCCAATCCACTGAATCCACAGTATCTCATTGCGTCGGCAGTCGATTATCGCAGCGCGCAATCGGCTTGGGTCTATGTTTCGAGTGATGGCGGACACCACTGGCGAAACATCAATTTGGGTAAACCAACCAATCTCGCTTTTGTGGCTGGGAACGATCCAAGCGTCGCTTGGGATTACGAAGGCCGAGCCTTCTATGTGTATGGCGGTTTCGATGCCAAAAGAACCAGTGGCGAAAACGGAGTGTTTATCTCCATCAGCTCAGATAACGGTACAACCTGGAACAAGCATGTCCCGGTGATTGTGCACGCGGGCACGATGACCAAAGACTCTGCCTTCGAAGACAAGTATTACATCTCGGTCGACAACGCCGGTTCATCTCCTTACCGCGGACATCTGTATATGCCGTGGAAGCGGGTCATCGATCGCGACTCGTCTACGCAAATCGTGGTGACAAAATCCAAAGACCACGGTTTAACGTGGTCGACCCCCATACGCGTCAGTGATATCCTTAGTGGTAAGTCACTCGATACAACCTTCGGTCAGAGCTTTCCGATTTTGAATACCGGCCCGAATGGTGAAGTCTATGTGGCTTGGAATTATGGTCCGCTGCATTCCATTGGTTTCAACAAAAGCACGGATGGGGGAGCTACCTGGGGCACACCCAGACTCATACAGAACTATGAGTGGCTCGGTGTTACCATGTTTACGGGATCACAGTATAATCACACGTTAAAGGGCGGTACGCGTGTTGAATCCTATCCATCCTTGGTGGTTGATACAACACATTCGTCGCGTCGCGGCTGGTTGTACCTGAGTTGGGCTGCAGACAAAACACCCAACGTCTACTTTTCTCGTTCGACTGACGGTGGAAGCACGTGGTCCACACCAAAGGTTGTTCACAGCGAAACGGCGAATGATCAGTATTGGCAGTGGATGGCGCTCGATGGCACCAATGGAGATCTGGCAGTGATGTATTTGGACAGTCGTGATGATCCCGCGAATCGATTGTCACGCTGCTACGTGAGCATCTCACGAGATGGAGGAGATACTTGGATCGACCGACCCGCCGACAATACAAGTTTTGATATCCGACGCAATCCCTTTGGCAGCGGTAGTGTCAGCGGAGTTTTTGCCGGTGATTACAGTGGCTGCGCTTTCATTGGAGGGAAGGTGTTTCCGTCGCACGTCGACATGCGTAACACCTATCCGAACACTGCCGACAATGATGTGTACACTTCTGTCATCAATATCAATGCTCCAATGCCGGTTGAGAATTTCAAAGCGGCGACTATCGTTACCGAGCCCACAACCATCTCACTGAGTTGGACTCCGCCAACACGTCGTGTGTTCGGTGAGCTCATGGCAAACACCGAGTTTCGACACCGCTTGTATCGTGACAACAGTTTGATTCAAGTTCTCGACGCTAACCGAAATTCGTTCGTAGACAGTGGATTGAGTCCCTACACCAAACATGACTATCGTATGGTTGTAGTTGCCATTGCGACACCCGATTCATCGGTGGAACGCACCGCAGTTGGGTATGCCGGCGGTGCAGCTAAACCCATGGCTGCATCACTCCTTCTTGTGCGAGACGACACAAACTCTGCGCGACTTACAGTGCGCTTACCTTCGTTTCGAGCCGACTCGGTCAATGCCTTGGTGAACTTGCACACGCTCAGAGTTTATCGTGATTCCCTAAAGGTTGAAGACATCCTGCTCAAGAGTAGCGATACTTCTTTAACTCTAGACTTTAGTCATTTGGTACCCGAGCGAGGATACTATGCCTTCGCAGTCTCCGTTCTCGATGCACAAGGAAACGAAAGCGATCGTAGCCCGGAGAAGACTATGTACATCGGTCCTGTGGATCAGCAACTGATCGACACCTTTGATGACGCTCCACTGGCGCGATATCTACGTCGTGGCAGCTGGGCGATAAGCGACGAAAGCTCGCACTCGGCTCCCAACTGTGTGACCGAATCTGTTCGCTCTCAGTATAGAGCAAATGCTCGCGATACTCTCACCTTGTTCCCGTTAAAGGTTGTAGGTACCAATACCTTGTTGGTGTCGCTCTATCATGCGGCAATCTGCGACAAAGGTGACAGCGGCTATGTGGAAGCCGTGTATATGAATTCGGCACTGGAAGATTCTGCGATCGTTGTACTGGGTGCTTACAATCGAGCGCAGTACACACCGTGGACAGATAATAGTCTGAACGTAGACGACTGGAAAGGCGAGTTGTTTACAGTACCGTGCAGAGAAGGACAACGAGTTGCTCTGCGCCTTCGCTTTAAATCCAATATTGTAACGAGCGCAGACGGCTGGTTTGTCGATGATATAAAGGTGATCGCAGGACCGGTAGGCGTGGAAGGCAACGAGTCTGCTACGACACTCATCTATCCAAATCCTGCTGAGTCATTTGTTACTGTGCGAGCTTCGCACGCACAGCGACTGAAAATCGTATCGCTCCTTGGTGAAACGTTGCGCGAAGTCTCCATTCCGGCTTTTGAAGATCTGCGACTCGACCTGCGAGATGTTGCCTCAGGAAGTTACCTCCTCGTCGAAGAAGGGGCGACGACGCAACGAGCCACACTCCTTCGAGTTGTTCACTAGGAGTCTCGTCCAGAGCTCGGACAGTGCACGAACACAGCACGATCAGCAGCTATCCACCCTTTGGCATGAGCGTCCGAATTCCTCTAATGTCACGAACGACAAAGGGCCTTGCACAATGACTGTACAAGGCCCTTTGCAATTCTCCATCTTTGAGAACTTCGGATTCTAGCCGAATGACGATTGAGACATGTCGCCGGAGGAGACTGAGCTTCGACCGCGTCTATTGCGGACCACCACGTAGATGACGAAAACTACCACCGCGCCCATGAGAAGTACAAAGATCAACGTACCCCAACGGAACGTAGGGGGGTAATACTCTACTGCACCGTCGGGGCGCATGTAGTATGACGGACTTCCATAGTAAAAGGCCGGGTGGAAAGGAGTGTACCACCACCAACTGGTGCGTCCCATCGCGTAACCCGTCATCAAGCCATCTGCATATCCACCGTAGTGATTAAAGACATAGTTTCTTGAGACGCCGTCATTGCCGGTATAAGGCGCGGACTCTTGTCGGCGCGGAACGCCATAGGAACGAGTGTACTCCTGCGCCGAGCCTATCTGCGCTCCTCGAGCAACAGCGGAGTTGCGCGAGCCGCCAAAAGAAGGAGAAGCACCCGAGTTCGAATAACCCGGAGTGGAGTTCCGATAGCTCTGGTTCGATCCTGAACCGCGTGATCCTCCGAAACTTGATCCACCTCGGCTTCCACCAAACGATGAGCCACCGCGGGAACTAAATCCTGACGATCCGCTGCTGCGTGAACCTCCAAACGACGATCCACCACCACGTGATCCGCCAAATGAACTCCGACCACCACTGCGTGCATCAAGATGCACAGACAGCAGGAAGCTGGCCAGAAACATGGAACAGACGATGATACAGGCATGCGCGAAGCGCATGCGTAAAAAAGAACTCATATTAGAACACATTTTCTGTGCTTAGTGAACCATCTTCATTGCGAAAAGTTACTTCAGCTTTGAAATCCGAATACTCAGGAATTTTCTTAGTACTGAAGAGGGATTTGAGACCACCGCTCTCCGTTTTCTCGGGAGCTTTGATATGGACGATCAACGAAGTGATTCCGTCTAAGGGCTGGTCGTTAATCGTGACATAACTGTTTTCGATATCTCCTCCGCTCTCTACGGATAGCAGTTGAAGTTGTTGCGCTTCATCTTCAGTAAATGACGCCTCCATCGTTTTTACAGCATCCAAATGATCAGTAAAAACCTGTTTGGCATGCAGAACTTCATCGCTTCCCATATACTGGATAACGGCATCGAAGGTCCCGTCTTCACCCATGTTCAGAAATACTTCGCGAACACCGGCAAGTTGTTCGCCATTGTAGTAGATAGCTGTTTTTTCAAGGCGACCATTACTTTCAATCGCAAATTTTGGCATAAATCCTCCGTTATGGAACCGATGCTACTCTTAGTGGCTAATGTGCAGCATGCAGCGCTGAATACCGCGAGCGCTGAATGCTTCACAAACATACATTCCGGAAGCGAGCTCTTCAGCAGACAAAGAAATTTGCATGGAATTTGATGGCACAACACCGTCATAAAGGAGCTTGACAACAGTTCCACGAAGATCCACCAATCGGATCTGCACTTGCTCCGATTGCATGTTCTGCAATTCAAGAACACTTAGTACCGTGCTCGGATTTGGGTACACGTGCAGCAAAGATTCTGTCGTTTGACTATCCTCAACGGCGTTGTCGATATCACGTCCGACCCCAATGAGGTTCACCGTCTTGGTAGAAACTGAGCTGTTGATGGTAAGGGTTGCGGTTTTGCGACCAACAGTTCCGGGTGCAAACTTGACAAAAAGAGTTCCGGATTCGCCGGCATTGAGCAAGGACACGGAACCACTTAAAACAAAATCCGTAGCCGCTGTTCCACCGGTAGGTGTGACATTGTAGGTGCTCACGCTTAAGGCTGCAGTGCCGGAGTTCTGAACTTGAACACTTTTGGTTTGCGAGTTGCCGACTACCAGCGTATCGAACTGAATAGTGGTCGGAACTGTCAGCACACCCGACCCTGATCCATTCAACAGCGGGAATTTGAGCACGCCAATGGTTTTGCCACAGACGTACAGTGTAACCGTCGAAGATGTACTGATACCGTAGCCTGCTGTTGCGGTCAAGCCATTCTCGCTGACAATTGGACGGAAATGTTTTGCTGTATCTGTCGTGACCACTACTTCGGAACCGGAGGCAACGATCACGCACTGGGTAGAATTCGGTGGAGCATAGGCATACACCGGATGAATACCGGAAGCAGGGAAGCTGTAACCACTTGCTCCCCAGTTCACACCGCCATCAAGAGTCACATAAACCGTAACCGCATCAAACAACGATGCGGTCGGTCGGCTGAACGCATACCCAAGTTTGTTGCTGGAGAAAGCCATTTGGCTTAGCACAGCAGCGCCACTAATCGAGGATGTCTGCCAGCTTTGCCCGCGATTGGTTGAATAAAAGACACGTCCGGCGCTGGTGCCAATCCAAACATTGTCACCAACCCAAACGATGGAAGAATTCTGCGCGGTTTCACCGCTCAGAGCAGATGCGATAGTCGTTGATTTTGTCCATGTGGCACCACCGTCGGTCGTAACGCCGACGTTCCATGATCCGCTCGCAGGGTTTCCAAGAAGCACGCCGTTATTGTTATCAGCCATTGAAATGTTCAATGGTCGTGGTGTGATAGAACTCACACTGGTGTTCGTCCAGCTTGATGTGCCGTTCGTGGTTCGAAAAACACGACCCAAGGTTGTGCCGACTAACGCTGATTGCGTCGACACGGCACTTATACAACTCAGATCATCGCTAAGGCTCGAATCGATACTCGTACCATGAAGAACAACTTTACGATTGCTGCTCGTTTTGCCTATCGCCCAGAACGTAACCGGCGCTTTGGCAAAGGCTCCTGTATAACTAACTGCCGGAGTGGTTGCATACTTGCTGTAGCTGGCTTCACTACTGAGGTTTACGACAATGGTGATGGTTTGATAGTTCGTGTAGCTGCCCGAGGTCATAACCACATTTGCTTCAATGCTGTTCGACTTGAAGTAGGTTGGATCTGCTGCAGTCAGAGTGCATTGTAGGCCAACACTATCTTCTGCAGGGATCACGCTGACATTGAAGCTTGTCTGCGAAAGCTTGATGGCATTATTGACAGGTGTTATGGTGATGACAGCGTTATCGGCGCGACCAAGATAGTTTCGAACATTGAACACGGCCGGGACGCCATTGGGCGACTCAACGAAGGCCTTACCGTCGAAGCTCATGCTGCTAATCTCCAAGCCCGGCGTAGTTCCCGTCGTCAAGCTTTTATTTTCATTGAGGGCACGATAGGCATTGACTCTTCCATAGTACTGCGGACGCAAGGACTGATTCGTCGTTACAACGTTATCACACGTGCTTCGAAGTTGGTGCATCACTTGCTTCGGACTCCACTCGGGGTGCATGGAGCGAACGAGTCCGCACAGCCCGGCAACGATTGGACACGAAAATGAAGTGCCGTCTGCCGCCGTATACTTGTTCGGGCTTTGTGTACTGAGAATTCCGGTGCCGGGAGCATAGACATCAACACGTTTACCATAGTTCGAGAAGTCGGCGCGCTTGTCGCTCTGATTTGTTGCCCCGACGGTTAAGACATTGTTGTAACAAGCAGGAAACTGAAGGGAATCGTCCATATTCAGACTACTGTTGCCGGCTGCCACAACAATGAGACTTCCCTTGGAAACCACATCATTAATCAAGTCCTGTTCCACCTGACTATTTCCCGGACCGCCCCAACTACAGTTGATGACTTTAGCGCCCAACTTAGCAGCATACGCGATGCCTTCATAGCCAAACATCACTGCTGTTCCAAACTGATCTGATCCACATTTGATAGGAAGATACTTACACTGATAGCCGGTTCCGGCGATGCCTTTGCTGTTGTTGGTAACAGCGGTCGCACAACCGGTTGTAGCCGTTCCGTGATTGAGTTGCGCGTCCATGTTGCTGTTGCGAACCTTGGGGTCGTTATCAGGTCGGGTTACTCCTGAGAAAGCCTCTTGGGCTGTGATGTTTCCGATAAAATCCCATCCTCGGTAGTCATCAATAAACCCATTTTTATCATCGTCGACACCGTTGGTTCGTTTGTCACGACCTTGAGAATCCGTGCCAAGTTCACCCGGGTTGTTCCATAAGTGTGCTGCTAAATCCTCGTGCTCGAAATCGACACCTGAATCAACGTCGGCAATGACCATCGATGCACTTCCCGTTCCAATATCCCACGCTTGTGAGGCTTGAATCTTCGCCAAGGCCCATTGGCTTGAATACTGCGGATCGTTAGGCGTCGAGAAAGTGTAGCGTTTGAAGACCGGGCTTACATACTCGACATCAGGGTTTTGAGCCAGGGTCGCGCATACGTCGTAGGGATCGATGTCGACATCATAACGAATCTCGAAAATGCGCTGTACACCAAAAGGGTCCGCACTCTGAATGCGGGGTCCACTTGAAGCTTGATTTTGAAAAGGAGCACGGATGGATCGCACGGACAAGGGGGAGAGACTCTGTTGCCAGGCGATGGACTGTAAACTCAGAGCCGATTTGTCCGGTGTGTAAGCACTCTTTGTCTTTACCATGACCACATGTTCCCAGTAGCCTCCTTGAGCTACATCGGGCAGTGTATAGACACGCGCGGGGAGATGGATCTCACCGGCAGAAACTGCGGGAAGGGCAAAGTTTAGGGTCGGACGTCCTGCCGTGAGCATGGATGACAATACCAGCGGACCGAGGAGGCAAAGGAGCGTCCGTTTGACGGACAAGTTCAAAGAAATCATGGATGTGAGTTGATTCATAGGTATAAATCTAAATTACGCAATTCAGGCCAGCAGACTTTCCTAACTTGAAGGGTCTACGCGCTCCTCCGTTCTTCCTGATTAACAACCAAATCCTAACGGGGATACATTGTGAGTCTTCTTTTTATCGTGGCAATCGTGGTTAGCCTGGGCTCTCTCTACCTGGTTCTCAGAGGTTTCGACGTTCGCCTTGTACTCTTGAGTGCCGCGCTTCTCATCGCCGCTTTGGCGAATAACGTGCTGGCGGTGTTCGACGTGTTTTTTCTTCGCATGGGTGACGGACAGGTGATTGGTCCAATCTGCTCGGCAATGGGCTATTCCTTTGTTTTGAGGGCAACGGGATGCGACCGAGAGATGGTGCGTTTACTTCTCAAACCACTGCGTCGCTTCGCCTGGCTGCTCATTCCGGGTGGGGCATTGGTTGGATTTCTCACGAACATGGCCATAACGAGTCAAACTGCGGCGGCAGCTGCCGTAGGACCAATCTTGGTGCCACTGATGCTGGCTGCCGGATTTCATCCGCTCAGCGCCGCAGCGACCCTTGTCTTGGGATGCTCCGGTGGAGGTAATCTCTTTAATCCCGGAGAACCGGACGTCGTAAACATACAGGTCAATACGCACGCCCCCACACCGCAAGTCTTGCAAACAATGATTCTGCCCGAGCTTGCCGGCTTTGTCACAGCATTGACTCTGTTTTGGATCGCACGACAACGGGGTGGTCTTTCGCACATGAATGCCCCTCACGGTTCAACGGAAGCGGTCGCTACCGAAGAGCCCATTCATCTCCTCAAAGCTTTGATGCCTCCGCTGCCCGTGCTCTTATTGTTTGCGCTCATGCCGGGGCTGCATTTGGTGCCGACCTTCAATGCGTGGTACCCGGATGGCTTTCCGGTGGTTCACGCAATGCTGCTGTCGACAATCGTGATTGCTTTCGTTGTGCGAAAGGACCTGTCGCGTCTTACGAAGGAGTTTTTCGAAGGATTGGGTTATGGCTATGTACAGGTCATCTCACTCATAATTACGGCCAGCTGCTTCATTGAATCGCTTAAACAAGCGAAGGTGATCGACGTATTGGTTACGCAGCTTCAAGGCGGTGGGGTTTTCGCCGGATTCTCATCCGCACTAAGTACAATGGCGCTCGCCTTTGTTTCCGGCAGCGGTACTGCACCGAGTATAGCTTTCTCAAAAGGTGTGCTGCCCGGTTTACTGAAACAGGGTATGGATTTGCAACAAGCTGTGGATCTCGGATGTCTTGGTGCTATTGGCGCGACCTTCGGTCGCACCATGTCGCCCGTGGCTGCCATCGTTCTCTTTGCTGCGACCTTGTCCGGCACGCAAGCCAAAGATATTGTCAAACACCTTGCACTGCCCTTGATTATAGGAGTGTGTGTTGCGGTCATTACAAGTTTAGTCGCACCCTGGTGATGATTATCCTCTGAGACGATGAAGGGGATTTCTTCATACTCGAGTCGAGATCAGTTTCCCGGACTTTACTGTGCAGCCAAACGCACCAGATCCTTCACTTCCAGCACGGCACGCTCAGGTGCGCGCGATAGCGCATGGATCATGGCATCACCAAGCTCCTGCATGCTGCATCCCAGCGAAGGAGCGATTCGTCGAACAATGGGGTACATCCAACTCACGAGGAAATAGTATTTCAGGACGTGAATTGAACCCGGAAGAGGGTGGATGTAACCCGGACGTATCGCCAATACTTGACGGAAGGGCAAAGCCATCAGATCATTTTCCGTTTTGCCTTTTACTCGAGCCCACATACTGCGTCCATTCTCCGTACTATCCGTTCCTGCACCGGAAATGTAGCTGAAGCTCATGTCGGGATGAATCTCAGCCAGCAAGCGAGCCACTGTGAGGGTCGTGTCATAGGTAATGGCAGTGTACTCTGCTTCACTCTTGCCGATGCTGCTTACACCTGCGCAGAAAAACATGGCGTCATATCCTCGAAGCTCATCGAGATGCTCATGGAGTACGCTGAAGTCCGACACAAGTAACTCGCTGATTTTGGAGTGTTGTATACCGCTGGGGCGTCTGCCAATCAGGAGGATGCGCGTTACCTGTTCAGAGTCGATGCAGCGTCGTGCAACACCTTCACCGACCATACCGCTGGCGCCACTGATGATTACTTTATAACTCATAGGAGACAATACAACGATGAAACATACTATCGATGAGGCACTGCACTACAAAAGAGTTCCATGAAGCAACAAGGCTGCAATCGTAAAGTAGATCACTAGCCCGGTCACGTCGACCAATGTGGCAACGAAGGGCGCCGAGGAGGCGGCAGGATCGAGTCCGAAACGCTTCAGCACCATGGGAATCATCGAACCGCTTAAGGTACCCCACAACACGATTCCTATAAGTGAACAGAAAATTGTGAGAGCAACCAGGACGTAGTGTTCCGTGTAATCATACCAATGCAGATGTTGCCATATGATAATTCTCGTGAAGCCGATTGTGCCGAGAATGAGACCCAGCGTGAGACCCGAGAGTATTTCGCGACGCATAACGAACCACCAATCTCGCAGACCAAGTTCACGCACCGCCATGGCGCGTATAATCAAGGTGGCGGCTTGAGAACCACTGTTGCCACCGCTGGAGATAATCAAAGGCACGAACAAGGCGAGCACAACAGCCTTCGAGATTTCCTCGTCAAAGTAGGCCATTGCTGTTGCCGTCAGCATTTCTCCCACAAACAAAATGATAAGCCATCCTGCCCGCTTTTTAATGAGCGAAAAGAATGGAGTGTTCACATAAGGATAATCCAAACTCTCCAAACCACCGAACTTCTGGATCTCTGCTGTTGATTGCTCCTCGGCTAAGTCTAGCACGTCGTCAACCGTTACCACACCAAGCAACACGTTGTCATGATTGACAACGGGAAGAACCACGCGGTCATATTCGCGAAATGTATCGACAGCGGTCGCTCTTGTGTCGTCCGGTTTCAAGCGCACGCAAAAGCCATCAAGGATGCTTTCAATACTGCTTTGTGGTTCGCTCAACACGAAGCGTCGCACGGGAATGTCATCAATAAGATGTCCCTCGGTATCCACCACATAAATAACATTGGCAGCCTCACTGTCCGTATGATGTCGGCGAAGGTGTTCGCAGGCTGCCGCGACAGTCATATCTGCACTGATCGTAGCCACATCGGTGTTCAACAGGTGGGCGATACTTTGCTTGGGATAGCCTAAATAGTCGGTTGTTTCTTGCAGTAGACGTTCATCAAGTAGTTCCAGGTATTCTGTGCGCTGAATTCCATTGATTTTCGAGAAGAAGAGGAGACGGTCATCGGAAGGAAGTGCGTTCAAGATCGCACGCAGTTCCTCTGCGTCAAGCAGCTTCGCGAAGCGAAGCTGCTGATCAGTACTCAAGTACGAAAATGTGGCTATACGAGACTTCGACTGCAGAAGGAGGTAGGTCTTCCGCGCAGCGTCGTCCGGCAAGGTCATCAACAGACGTGCCGCCACCGATGGATGGATATAAGCGGTGTCGGAATCCAGGCCAAACACAGCCCGCAAATCGCCTCGTAGTATAGCTTCCGAGAGAGATTTTAAATTCATAATACGGTTTCGTTGAAAGGGGAAACTGTGTCTAGGTCAAGTGCTAAGTTGTTGCCATGAAAGCACTTGAGTTTGGGTATAGCTTAGCATCCGGCATCTATGACAAAACGTAAAAGAAACATGGGCGAACAGCCCTTTGGTGCCGCTCAATTCCCTCACAATGTTTCCGATACCTATGGAATACAGGAGTAACTAATCTTCGGACAGAATGTACATCATTGTTTCTTGGGACATAGACCCAAACCTACGAGATTGGGCGACAGTATTTACAGACTTTTTAGCCTGTCTTACAAGTCATAAGTACCTGAAAGTAATGTCCAGCACCTACATTGTCAAGATCGAAGGTCTTGCAGACATCGAGAACATCGCTGTCAAAATGCAGAACGTCATTCGAGCAAATAGTTTGGATTCGTCATTCTTGATCACTCCGGAGTTGAGCGGTGACTTGTCGGCACTGCATTTACCGAGCAGTGTTCGAAATCAGTTGAGCTACTTTACGAGCTAGCCATGTATCGAGACCCACATAAAGGTCTTCGTCTATAGGTCACAATTCTTCGGCAAGTCAACCGGTGAACCTCGCCATTGGTCTACCCGGCAATACAAAGAAGGGATCGCGCACTGTGCGCGATCCCTTCTTTGTGTTCAATTCGGCGTACTCTTCTTCAACCGCGCTGCAGTGAAGCACAGAGCTGCACTCACTCCACAAGTGACACACCCTTTTGGACTCCATTGTACTCGAGTCAAGTCTTGTCGGCTAGTGTTGAACACAAAAACTTCGTGAGACGGAGCCGTCGTGCAGGATATACAACCCCGATGACCACTCGCCGGTGTTGATGCTGACTGAGGCAGCGCTCAGACCTTGCCACATGAGCTGTCCAAGAGCGTTGTAAAGCTGCAACGGTCTTCCACTGTGCGTAAAGCGGAAAGTCGCTTGCACACTGCAAGGTTGGGGATACACCCTCAGCTCGTTGAGGTTTTCCAAATCAATGTCAACTGCGCTGGTAGTTGAGTACAGCCATGGGCTTACGGTTTCGTCCTTTGTGAAGTAGTCAAACATGAGAGCGCCCATTTTTATTTCTCCGGCCTCCGAAAGGTGGAGTCCGTCTGCGCCAACATCGGTCGAGCACTGGATGGAAAATCCATCTGCGCGCTTTCGTGATCCATCTGTCCAATGATAGGAGCCCCAGGTTACGAAGAGCAGCGGGTCACCCGGTTGTTCAAAGGCATACTGTGGGTCGCCGCTCATCTGCTTTTCAATGAGCATTTTAATACTCCAACCATTATAATAGTCTCTGGGATGGAGCAGACCACGTCCAACGGAGGCACCGGAGTCAAGATCCACAAAACCGCTATAGGCTCGTGCGGTAACGTAACAGAGTTTGATATTGGGATAGAGTGACTTCATAGTCGCAAGGAGAGTACGAAGCTCATCACGGAAAGTCTCTGCGGCGCGTGGAAAGCTGGTATCTGCACTTTGCGTGTTGTCTGTTTCAATCCACGCAACTTGTACTTGTTTCGCACTCAGACCTGAATCTGAGAGTTGCTTCTCGGCTTGCTTCCAGTAATTGTCTGTTGCACTGTTCATTTTTTGGATGCCTTGTCCACCGATGCAGGTGTTTATAAGTCGCACGGACGAGTTCTTTCGAGAAAGTGTATCGATCATAGCGCTGAAGCGCAAGAATTCGGTTCGCGGGTTGGATGCGCCTACACCGATCCATACGATGCTTCCGTCGTTAGAGGGCTTTCCATTGATATCCAAAGCACGGATGGCACTGGCTTGTTGTAAGGCTTTGTTACGATGATCGGAAGGACGGTTGTTTGTTCCGTTATAGTACAGACCTCCGGTGAAGCCTCTCCATTGAGAAGCACCTAAGTCCGGCAAGGGAATCAACCCGGTCGAATCGAAAGCACAGTTGCGCTGGCTATAGCTTATCGTCACACCGAGAAAGAGCAAGCAAAGGTTGAGCAAGGTTTTCATAGTTTGTTCTCAGAAGATAGTAGTAGTGTAGGTAACAGTTTGTATCAAGCACGTACACGGATGGCCAGCCATGAGCGCTGCGCGTCATATTCCTATGAATGAACAAGACGTGTTAAGGTTTAATCTACTGAGAAATATGATAGTTCGAACGTTTAGGGGCTGAGAAGCTGGATACGAGCGTAGCAGGATACCCGTCCGCCTAGCCAACTAGCCAGCCAATCTGTTGCCAAAGTGGAAAAAAACGGAGAAATTAGTCACTCGGGGTCGAAGTAAATTAGCCACTTGCAGCGGAGAAAACTAGCCAGTCTGCGCCGGTCCATACTAGCCAGCCCGCGGCGGACCCAATTAGCCATCCAATCGCTACCAACCTGTTCATGTTTTGGCAGAACCAATTCTGAGTATGTTCTAGATTTTACAATGGAAACTCCGGCTAGTGCGACACACTCGTGTTTATCCCAAACGTGCGAATTTATATCAAGGCCAGTACTTTTGTGCGGTGAAGGTGCGTGATCAGTGTCGACGCATGCTCTTTACGAGTTACACGGGTTGGAACTACTCGGAAAGTCGTTGCGAAAACAGGCAAAGAAGACACACGATCTTGCGGGCAACTAATCTATTTGTGTTCAACCTTCTGGCAGATTATTAACACGTACTTTGGCAGCAGATTGCGGGGGCTAATTGGCAGCGCCGTAGGGTGGCTAACTTACCCGTCTTTTCCAATGACGACAATAATTGCCTTGATAGTTGTGTGAAAGATGCATATTTCCAGGCATTTATCACAAATTGTATGGTGACGGATTGGGCTGATAAGGGATATTGTCTGCCGGAAAAAGTTGAAGATTGCCCAAGCACTAAGACGCATGTTTCGGTAACGAAGGGATTGTGTTGGACAATAACAAACACCGTAAAACCCGGAGGACATTTTGTACGATCACTACAATGTTGTCCTGACGCAAATTGCGAAACACTTTATACAATTTGTATAGATCGGACCGTATTCCCGGCCATTGTGCAGTACAATTTCGTGAATAAAAATCCCGTGGGATCGCCTACTTGTTAAACGATGTTTCCAATACTTGGCTCCAATAGTTCTAATTGGACGACGCCTTGTTTCCAAATAGATTGTTACTAGCGTTGTGGGTAGATCTGTTTAGTGCGGGTCTACCATTTATAGTAAGTACGACTGGAAGAATATTTCAAAATAAAGACGGACTTATTATCTTTCTTCTATTCTAAATCACGGATAGCTTCTATGATTCACAGACAGATATCGGCCATATTCTTATGCATCTTCCTGTCAATATCTGCTTCCGCGCATTGCTTCGGGATGCAGGGAGCATTTTACTCAGTAGGTACTGACTACGTAAAGGCAGTGTCTGCGGATTCGTGTACATATCTATATGGCTCAAATGGTTTTATAATTGGAACAAAGGATTTCGGTGATACCTGGAAGAACTGTACGATTCCTGGAGCATATCTGAATATTAAAGGTGTCGCTTGGTCGCACGGAGTACTGTATTCCGTGGACGAACTCGATGGTGCTTTTCGGATGGACCCTAAGAGTGGGACTTGGAGCAAGTTAAGTGCGGTAAGTGCCATGCTTTCCGGAGACAGTGTGATATCAATGTTCAGTGATAATGTACATGGCAACGTAGTCATTGTGGCTCGGCACAAAATAGTTTACTATGGCTCGTCAATGATTCCGCAGATGGCACCTGTGCCAGCTATTACATCGATCAAAGCAGCAGTTGCAATAGGCTCTTTGTTTTTAGTTAGTGATAGCTTGAAAACCTACAGATTGGATCCTTCCGCTCAATACAGTTTAGTACAATGGACCAATCCTGAGTACCTTAAATGCAAGTCGTGCTTGCTGCCTCGAGCAGTGTTTGATTCAGGAGATAGCCTTCTTGTTAATTACGGATATGTATGGTACCGTGTTTCTGCTGACATGAGTAGTGGTAAGATTATAGACTACACTCGCGGTGTTATTGGAGAACGAAACGGCGTATATCGAGTGTTGGAAGGTGAGTATAGTTCGGCGGCCGATCACTCTGTATTCCAGTCACGTGCTGTGCGAGAAGCCAATGACTCGTTTCAATATGTGGATACTGTTGCTCAAGACGATGAGTATTTCATCGGCGACACTCAACTCAATGATATACGATGGTTGTCGGATTCTGTCGTTATTGTTGCTGGCTCGAAGAGCACGATATTCATTAGTCGTGATGGTGGCTGGACCTGGCAGCTAAGGTCTTACAATCCGTACGGAGTGGTTCAGAAAATGCGTGACTCTTTATTTGGTATCTCAAATGAACGAATTCGAGTTACGAGAACATGTGACGGGAATGTCACGTGGTTACCTCAGAAAATGACGAGTGACTTGAGTGACTATAACTGGTATACAGGAGGCGATGTTTTGTATTTAGGGACAGATGTGGTAGTTATGGTAGACAATACCGGAACTACTGCCACATCCCACAACTACCGATATTCTTTTGATAGCGGAGCTACAATTAGCTATGGAAATGTAAAAAATTGGAGAAGCATGTATGCACTGAACAGTATGAGCTTAGAAAAAGATAGCGGGCGCTGGTGTATTTATCGAAGTGGGGAGGGGTATAGTAGTCCCCCATTCGAGTATTGGTATACTGTTCGCGTGTCTTTCGATTCTTTGATGCAGCCCGTAGGCTATATCCTTTTCGACTCGTTGAAGTATCGGAATATTGTAAGAATTGACGGCGCTCTTGTGACAGTCGCGACATCGTTTAAAAAGGATACATATGATCAAATCCGGATCATGCGTTCCTCTGATAACGGCAGAACATGGCAGACTGTTTCGGATACGCTATCACACCAGTATAGCTATCCAAGTGCGATAGCAGCATCTTCAAATCACTTATTTGTGCCAACATTTACGTATGATACGGACTCGGTGTCTGTAAGTCTCATATCTTGGTATGACACATCGAATTGGATGAAAAGCGGTACGTGTATCAAGCTAAAACCAGCGGCAGATCCGATAATTGTTGAATGGCAACGATCGCTATATTTTGGTGGAAGACGCCGTATGTTGGCACATAAGGTAGGTAGTACTGATCCAATGGAATGGGATACCGTGTCACCTTTAGGCCCTTTATTCTACGGATGTCTTTCGGTTCAGGGGTCTAGCATGATACTATATGTTGCTAAGTTAGATTCGAACAATCGCACCTACAGTCGACGGTACGGGGTAATGAGACTTGAAGAGCAGAGTGTTGGCGTTGATAACTTGCACATCGAAAACAAAACCAGTATGCTAGTTGGAGATCCGTATCCGACTCCCTGCAGGTCAATCTGTAGAGTCTATTATTCTCACGACGACCAAGAGGAAGTAACCAATACAAATATCTCCGTATACGATGTCAATGGTTATCTGGTGGATCCGTCGCTTTATAATCTTAGCGTTGCGAACCAAAGCATGTCAAAGGCAGAGTTGACTTTTGAGATATCAAACTTCACGAAGGGAGTCTATATTTTGAGAGTGCAGAGCAGAAGTGGTACGCAATGTACAAAACTGCTCAAGTGCGAGTAAATTGGAAGTATGGTTTCAGATGGTGTTTGAATTGGCTCTTGAAATCTCCTCAGCAATGTCTATCAAATCCTGCCCCTGAATAACGAGATAAGGAGACGCTGTAATCGTCATGGTCTGCGTCTCCTTTTTCGTAAGTTCCAGCCCCTTGTACATCTCGAGTCCTGTCGTATACCACATTATCCGGAAGTATTTCTGTGACTTTCGCGTGACACGCATGGTATTCGTCACTCCGAACCGTTAAGCAGTAGCATAGCTTGAAAAACCGCAGCTGATAAGCCGCTTCTCAATGAAAGTTAGGTCGTGGAATTCGTATTGCCTATGTTTACTGATCCGCGTTATAACATGCAGTAATTGATACACTTCGTGAAGTGCACTAGGGGTATGTAGCATCAAGGTGCTAGATTAATCGGCAGAGGAATGTGTGGGGCTTTAGGGTGGATTGTCCACTTTGTCCGCTGCAGTTAAGGGGTGTAACTAACACTGTTTATATTGTGTTGAACCAAAGATTATCGTGCGGAACGGCAACTCAACAGTAGACCAATTGTGCTGATCCTAGTGGTTGCGAGTTGGAGTGTAAGCCACAGTGTCCATGATAGAAGTTGCTAATAAGAGGAATAATGATATGCGTACTTACATTGTGCTGATTCTTACAATGGCTCTCTTTTGTACAAGAATTGATGCTAGATCCGAGTTGCATCATTGGGTCACGAAAACTATTAAAGTCCCTGACTTTAAAATCACCTCCAAGTATTCGGTCGTTACAATCCAGGACATGATGAAAGTAGGCACCCAGACGTATTTAGTCCTCGGCTCAGCCGAATCTAGCCTTGGTTTGCCGGGTTTCAACAAATTGTATAAAACCTCTGATACTGGAGTAACACTGCAGGCAGTTACTAGTCAAATGTTTAGTGATTCACTGGGTCAAAATCGCTTTTTTGTACATGAGGATGGCCGCGGTTGCATTGTCGGCTTTCAACAACGCTACCTGACAAGTGATATCGGGTCTACCTGGAGCAGAATACAGGATCAACAAATGGAGTATTACCGAGGTTCTGATTCGTATGCTAACGTGATAGTAACAAATTCCCAGCGAGCCAGCATTTCGATCAGTGAAGATTTCGGTCAGTCGTGGCGTAAAATACCAATGCCGGACTCTTCTACGAATAGAACCAACATGATCAACTATCTTGTACTGGCTGACAGTGCATCTATGTATTTGCTTCGTCAAGATGTTAACTACAACACAGGCAGTGGACAACTTCGTTTATTTTCGAGTAGAAATTTAGGAAAGGATTGGATGACATTGCGATGTCCGATTGAAGGGTTCGAGAACGATACTGCCGGAAATTGTAATGTACAGGCAATCAAGTTTGTTAATCGTGGAAGTATTGGCTTGGCGTGCATTTCGTATCGAGATTCACTGAATACATTGGTTTACTCGATTGTGCGATCAACAGACACCGGAATGCATTGGACGAAGATAGAGACATCACCGTTCGACCAAATGATTAATATGCCGAACCGCTTCTATTCTTATAGCCGAGATACCATTTTCATGATCTATAGAAGTGGATGCATTAAAGTATCAACAGATGCTGGTCTATCATGGAGTTGGTTTGTAAAAGAAGTCCCTTGGTTTAAAGATGTAGGCAATACACCTAACTATGTATCTTCTATGGGACCGATACTATTTGAGAGCACTAAGACAGCGGTCGCAGCGTTCGCAGGAAGACAAGACGGAGTGTTCAATATTATGTACCTGGCAGACGGAGAACATGCCACTAGTGTTGAAGACGATACACTACCGGTGAGGAGTTTGTTGCTGAATTCAACGGTATATGTTGGTGAGTGCTATCCGATGCCAGCTACTCGGGATCTTCAAATAGTAACAAACTTCACTCGTGGTTATGATCTTCAAGCTGTTTCCGTTGAAGTCTATGATTTGCAGGGCCAGCGGGTAGCGACAATGAGAAGTCCGGATGTTGTCTTTACTCCTCATATATGGGGTTCAGGTTGGTATACGCTTGGCATACCATTGGCAAATTTAGAGGTCGGAACGTATATCGTTAATGTTTGTGATGGAAGAGGCAGTTGCCGGAGTGTCACGGTGTGTCACACACCTTACTAGCATAATCTTTTTGCTACCACAGCTGTGAGCGGCTCCGAGTTTTAGCAATCTCCTCCGCAATATCAATCAAATCCTGTCTTTGAATGACGATGAAAGGAGATGCCGGAATAGTTATTTCCAGCGTCTCCTTTTTCGTTAGTGCCAGACCTTTGTACAAGGCCGCTGCTTCACTCAGGCGCACGATTGATTTTGAATGTGTTGTCGTATCCTCGCCCTTCTTCTCAGCTCTCTTCCTTCTCTTCTCAGCTTTGCTCAAGGTGTCTGTGAGCTTCTTGCGCCGGGACTTATCACCGGTGCCAGTGAGCGCGTAGTACATCATCCAGAAGTACTTGCGTGAGCGTGGGGTAATGCGAACCGTATGAGTGGATCCGAACTGCTGCGCTCGAGCCTGAGCTTTGTTTGAGCTAATGCTTACTTGGTTCGTACCGGAAACGCTCACCTCAATACTGGCAGCAAGTCCTCCACCGGTTCGTGCGAGTGTTCGCTCGGTGCTTTTTCCCACTGCTGCTTAAGCAACGCGAGTGCTGGCAGCCAGTGGCTTCCACCTGTCGCTTCCACCCGAGAACGGCGTGATACCAGCATCGCTTGAGTTGTAGCGTCCGCGCTCTTTAAAGTTCTGCTCGAACGATGCTCGCAGCACCTCGGCAATTTGGCGCATAGCCTCTGGCGGTATCTGTGCAGTCTCAGTTCGGTAATGACATTCGCGACGGAAACGATGTGTCGACCGTCGTGGAAATGGGGGGGCACTGGGAGTGGATACTCCATAGATGGCAAGAATCGAGCTGTCGACAATGTGTTTATAGAACGATAGTGGAGGTCGTTGAAGTACGAATTGGTGTATCCTCATCCGGCATCAACAGGACAAAAAATGTATGGCGGCTTAACCACATACGTTCGGTACTACAATGAGGGACGATTACACAGTAGTCTGAAGCACCAAACACCGGTTGCAGTTTATCACCAGAAGAAGTAGTTTAGACGTTGCATCCGGGACAGAAAAAGATTTACGCAGAAATCCTAAGATTTTGTCCGAAGAATGGGGGGGCTCAACCGAAGCAAAAGAACTTACATTGATATATTTATGAAAAGAAGTCGTTTCTGGCATATCCTTTTACTGATGTTCACAGTTCATCTTACAACGATTGCCGATGCAGGAATTCCAGTTTTTACCAGTTTAGGTACAGACTACACCGGGTCAGTTGTAGTTGATAATACGATATTTATATACGGTGAGAATGGCGTTATGATGCGTTCAACCGATCAAGGGTCTAATTGGACAAGATTTACTATTCCGGGACCGTTTCGTAAGATCAAAGGTGTCGTGGCTATTGGGCATTCAATTTATGCCGCAGATCAGCTCGCCGAGATCTACACTACTGACATAGTAACTTGCAATTGGCAGCCTCTACATGCTGTGTCAGATATGCTTGAGAATGACTCTGTGGTTGGGATGTTCCGGGAGAAAAACGCCGGTAATATTGTGATAGTGTCTCACAATAGTGTCACATATTTTGATTCCACGTTTCAAGTGAAGAGAACACTACTGGATAGTTCTCTTAACATTCAGTATGCAAGTATAGTTGGAAACACTATTATGGTCGCTAACAACGTGAAAACTTACATACTTGATCGTAACAACGGTTACAAACCTGTGGTTTGGAAGAAGCCCGCTTATTTACAGTGTTCAAACTGCCTCCTCCCAAGCAATGTATGCGATGCTGGAGATAGCTTATTGGTCAAATACGGAATAGTATGGTATATAGTATCTCCTGATATGCAACAAGGTCGAGTAGTGGAACACAGCGATGGACTTGTTGCGGAGTACCGTGACAGATTCACTGTCTTAGAGAATAGTTATGATGCTCCAACTGACCATTCGACGCTTCGATCACGATGTTTCAGAGAAACCAGCGGCCAAACCATTCGCTTCGACACGTTGATTCAGGAAGATGAGTACTATGTTGGCAGGGTTTACTTAAGCCGCATGAGAACGGTTGGTGATTCGACAATAGTTGCATTTGGAAAGAATAATACAATCGTTGTTAGTCGAGACGGTGGACGGACATGGCATTTTAAATCTTATAATGCATATGGTCCTGTGCTTAAAATGCGCGACTCACTGTATGGAATCACCAACGATCGCATTAGAGTCATTACGACAAAGGATGGCAATTGTACGTGGCTGCCGCAAAAAATGACTTGTGATACTACCGACCATGGCTGGTTTTCCGGAGGAGACGTATTCTACCTGGACAGTGTAGCGCTGATGGTTTGTAATAATGCCAACGGATGGACTAAAACGAACTACCGATTCATTTCCGAAAAGGATGGCGATGTGGTATATGGTAACATACCAGAGTGGAGAAGTGTATATTCAGTAAATAGTATGAGCGTTCTCAAAATTGACGATAGGTGGTCAATTTATCGTAGTGGACAAGGAGTAAGCTCCATGACTCAGGATTACTGGTACACCACTTTATCTATTCTCGATTCGAATTATAAACCGTTAAGTGTTAAGCTTTATGATTCACTTCGAATCAGGAATGTCATAGACTTAGGATTAAAGAAACTCACCATATTTACGTCATATAGGGTCGATGACTATAACACCTCGAATTTATATGAATCAACAGACGGAGGAGAATCTTGGACAAAATATACTACGAAAATATCTGCTGGTAATAACTATGATGGTCAGATAGTTAGCAGTGGTGACTTTCTGTTTGTGCCTAGTAACTATAAAGATTCTATTGGGTCTCGACACAATAGAATGGAGTGGATTGAAGCAAATAAGTATGAGAGTCATGGGGTCTGTTTTGAAGACACGGTGACCGATATTACCTCGGTTGTAAACTGGAAAGGCAAAATATATTACGGGCAATTTGGTAGCTTAGTATTGCACTACGCCAAAAGTAGTGACCCTTTAGATTGGCTCAAGATCGCCCCATTTGGATATCTGTCGTATCACTGTTTTGGAACCCAGGGAGATTGTATGCTTGTTTCTCTTGCAAAAATAAGCTCAGGTAGTATTTCCTCGGCAAGACAGTACGGATTATTGACATATTCCGGCGAATTGAGTTCTGTCAGTGAGGCCCATGTAGAAAATGATGCTAGTTTGTATCTACATTCGACATATCCAAATCCGTGCAAAACTGTATGCAAATCTCACTATTCACATGATGACCAAGACGAGATTGGTGCGGCAAATATTAGTCTATATGACATTAACGGATTCGTTATTGATACTCAGGGATACAGTGTTGACGTTGCAAACACAACACTGCTAGAATGCGATATCACTCTTGACCTTACAAAAATACCGAGTGGAATATATGTACTTAGGGTTCGAAGTGGTACTGGTGCTAAATCTGTAAAAATATTGAAACTATAGCCTTGTTTGGACAACCCACCTCTCCTGCTTGCCTAGTCCGCCGCGGATAGCCCTAGCGCATTCGCATCAAACTTTACGGACTATGGACCTCGAAGAGCTTCTTCTGCTTAGAATTACAAAGTCGAAGCGTAAAGAGATACTAAACAGAAACGATTAACCCACATTCGTGAAAACGGTTGGAACTTCAAACTTCCTAGTCCAGTTATACACTCTAAAAAGGACTCGTTGTGAAAAATGTCATGATATGTAGTGTATTGGCTTTGTCATTGTGGTTGTTTAGTGCAGTTGAAGCAGAAGCTCAACTCAGCTCGGCGTTTTTTGCCGTTCGACCTGAGCAGATGCGTTATTTAAGGTACGACCGCATTGTAAACGAATTTGATTCGGCGGTTGTTTCGATAACAGTCGGTGAGTTTAAAGTAAGTAGTGAAACTAACACCTTATTGTTACCACTGTTTGTAGTCCCGACTGACTCTGTGGTCAACGGAATTGGTAGTGTGGTTCGGGATAATTCGATTGCTGCGAGAATGAGAACCGAACCCTTTGCAATTCCCACTAGTACCTTCAACGTAACATTCTTTCGCGAACTATTAGGTACCAACAATTTATGTGCTTTGCCCGGCAATAGCGGTTCTACTGGAATTGATAAACACTGGACACTCGGGTCCAACAAAGTAGCTGAGCGCACCGAGTTCATTATTGAAATGGTTCGTCAAAGCGACGGTGCCGTTATCTGCACGGTGGACTCGGTTGGAGTTTTACCAAATCCTACAACTAGTATTATTCAGCGCTATGGTACATTTCCGGACCACATGAATCATTCTCGTACATTGAGTGGAGTATCTTACTCAGATAGCGCTTACTTCAGGATAGTTCCCGCACGAGACACTTTAACACCATTTGGCTTTCGTGCTAGTCAAATGTCTATGTATGTAAATCTGTCTGCTATTAGAGAGTACTCAGATTCTGCATTAACTAAACTAAATTCGGTCGATTCGGATTCGTTACAGCACCTTTATTATTTAGACTTAAAACAATATTATGATAGTACGATAGCTGCAACAGGAAGTTTGCCTTATCGAGCTCCAAATGTTTTACCTGTTGGCTATGAAAGTCAATTTTTAAACTCATATTATGTGAACGCAACTCCCTGGAAGACCGACACTATTTTGTGGAAGAATAATCCTGGAGCATACTCAAAAATAGGTTTTACTCCAGGTCGTGACTCGTCGATTCGACTCGCTGATTTGAAGGATGCTCTATGCACTGTAGAGATGTGGACAGTTAATAGTGGCAGCAGTAATAAAATAGATTTGATAATAAAAACGAGGTTTTACTTTACAAATAGCAAAGTTGTCTTGTTTGATATGATGGGGAGAACAGTTGCACAATCTCAAATCCCATTTATTTATACTAAGAACAACAAAATTCAAGTAGATGTGGATCAAGAACTGGCATCTGGCAGCTATGTTGTGGTACTTTTCAGTAGTGACAATCAATTATTGAGTTGGACAAAAATTGTGTATGAGAAGTAGCCGCACGACATCGATTTACGTTCTTCTGTGTAAGAAGAAATGAGTGCATTTATATCTAAATGGTTGTTGCATCAACAACGTCTTGCTGCCAAGAATCGGTAAAAAAGTCCACGGTTGTATGTATTTCTAGTAGTGAGTAAACATTAACTGGCTCTCATTCTGAGTTGGATATTTTGCGTTGGAGGACGGCTTTCAACGCTACAGCTTTCAACGACGGGTTGTCATACTAACATCTTACAGTCTAGTTGGACAATCCGACCACTTCACCCCAGCAAATCCATATCGAGTTGATCAAGCATCTTCCCGTCAGACCTTCCAACTCCTAGCTCTCGAAGTTACACTTGTGCTGAAACATACATTGCGGATCAGTAAAGACATCAGAGACGGAAACGATGAGTCGACTGTTGTGGAAATGGTGGGTCATTAGGTGTGGATTCTCCAGACCTGCCGACAAACTCAAACTAGAGTGAATAGTAGCTTCCGAGAAGATGTTCCAAATGTGCTTGGCTTTACAAGGCGGGGTGCAACGCAATTGCGGAAAGAAAAAATAAAGCCCTTGTCTAATAATAGTCCAAGGGCTGAAGAAGAATTGTCGTAAGAGACAGGGTATGGTTCTTACGAAATTGGATACGTGGGACCTGAGGGACGCTCTGCGGTGTTTTTACATTGCTAGAGTTGTCCGCCTGTTGAAAACAAACACCCGAAAATAGGCTTGATTCTGCGTTTCGCGCTCGCGAGTTGTGCGCTGCTTGGTAGTTTTGATTAGTTCAAGAAAGTTCAAAACTGCCCAAAAGCTGCCCAAGTGCCCAAGGTAAATTTCTACATCGAGTCCTACAAAAACCAGCTCGGAGAGTCGCAGCTTCGAGCTCAGATGACCTATGGCAACAAGCGCCTTCGCGTGCCTACACTTTTGAGTGTCAAACCAGAGGACTGGGATCCAGTCAAACAGCAGGTTCGAAAGTCTGCGAAGGGGAGCGCCAAACAAAATCACATCCTATCAACCATCAAGGCACGATTGCTCGACATCTTTCAAGACTTCCAGCTCGCGGGACAGTTCTCGCCCACGGTGGAGCAGATCACAGGTGAGTTCAATAGAAGTACGAACCAGAAGACCGAGACTATAGAGACGCTCTTTGATGCGTTCATAGCAGAGAAGAGCCCGCTCGTGACAGCAAACCTCATCAAGCACTACGTTATAGCCTTCAATCACCTAAAGGCATTCTCAAAGGCAGCACGTGCGCCACTGGTGCTGCAGAACATGGATGAAGGATACTACACTCGCCTGCGCGGGTACCTGGTGGAGCAGGGCATGCTCAACAACACGATCGGCAATCAGATCAAGTATCTCAAAGCGTTCCTTGCATGGTGCGACCGGCAGGGCTACGCAGTGCACCCTGGTTATAAGCTATGGAAGAAGCTTAAAGAGAAGGTGAGTATTGTGACGCTGACCGAAGACGAGCTTGTAGCGATCGAGGCGCTTGATCTTTCGGCCACTCCAGGACTGGCGCGCACCCGGACACTGTTCTTGCTTGAATGCTACTCCGGTCTCAGATGGTCAGACGCCTCCCGAATAACGAAAGCTTCGCTCCACTCGGACTACTTGCTAGTGAACGTTCGTAAAACACAAGAGCCCTTGCGTATTCCGCTCACAAGACAGCTCAAGTTGGTAGTGGAGACACTGCTATCCGGCGAGATGCCAAAGGTCTCAGCACAGAAGTTCAACGATCAGATTAAAGAGGTCTGCCGGCGTGCTGGGATTGACGCCGAGGTGCAGCACGTCAGACATAGTGGGGCTGAGAGACGAGAGGCGCATTTCGCTAAGTGGCAGCTTGTTACATCGCACACCGGACGTCGGACGTTTGTAACCTTATCACTGCAGAAAGGAATGCGGCCGGAGGTCCTGATGCAGATCACCGGCCACAAAGACATTGGGACTATGATGCGCTACGTCAATATCTTGGGGGAGACCACTGCGAAGGAGATGAGGAAGGCATGGAGCTAAGGGCAAATCTACTCTTCTATACGATACGTAACACCGGGCCTGCTGACACATTGGGGGTCTCATTCCATTCTTTGCCGAGTAATTCCCGTCCGTTTGCTTTCTTGCTTCGTCTCAGACCGTCTGCACCCCAAGTACCCCACTGCTTGAAGAAGAAAGCAGTATTCTGTCTCTCACATTGCAACTTAATATTGAGAGCCCACTCTTCCTTCATCGGCCGAGCATTTGCACCACTTTCACCACCAACGATCACCCAATGAATTCCCTTAAGATTCAACTTGCCAACGTCCTCTAAAAGAGGCTCAATCGAGAGAAATCGAATCTTTGCTTTGATTTTTCTCAAGACGTCAATGCGGTTCTTCTTAAGAGAATTCTCCACCGTCACCCCTAACCAAACATTCTCAGGACATTGCCTGCTTCTGAAATATCTTTCAAGTCTATCTTCTCTCTTTGTGAGAATCTGGTATGTGTGCCAAGGGGTTTCAACAATTGTATCGAATACTCTATCTAAGAAATCATCAGGCATCTTTTCATGAAACAAATCACTCATTGAGTTGACGAAGTACTTTGTCGGTTTCTTGACAGATTTCGGTGCGTCAAGTCGTTCAGGCAGAAGGTTGAATTTGAACCCTTTTTCATACCCAGGTGTTCCCATCGCTTTCAATCTGCGCGCCATAACTTCAGCATAACAGAATTTGCATCCTGCCGATACCTTGGTACAACCAACACTAGGGTTCCAAGTTGCCTCGGTCCACTCAATCTTACTTTGACTCATGACCCCTTGATGCTAGTGAGAAAACGGCTAAAACTTCATTCTTACTGTAGTGCTCGTATGCAATATAGAAACTGTTCGCTTTACGAACTTCGCCAGAATTGTAAGTTACTATTACCACCCTGCGTTTTACGAGATCAGCCAGGACTTTTCGAGCATGTTTTGGAAGGTACGAGTTTGTAACCGTTATCTCGTACAATTGAACATTGGTCCTTGACTCGCTTACTGCTTGAAGTATTAGACCACGTAGCTTGACAAGGTTTCGTTCAGACTCTTCCAACAACTCCTCATCCGCAAAGAGAGATTCTGTTCCGGATGGCTGTTCCCAAGTCTTACCATATCTTGGGTCGATTAAGAACAGGGCTTCCAGTGCCTTCTCCAAACCATATATGTGTGGCGTTACGAAAAAAAGCGCAAAAATTTGACCCTTAACATCACTTGTAATACGGAGTGATTTAGCGTAGTATTTGTCGCCGTACTTCAGCGCCTCAGTAAGATACTCAATGAGCTCAAACCTGCTTGGTAACTTGGACCATATGTTGTGCTTTGAATCGAAAAAGCTGCGTAGTAGCTCTTGTAGTGGCTTAAAAAATACCTCTTCTGAGTCTTTGGCAGGACCTATAAAACGCTGTATATGGCTAATAGGTGAAAACAAAAATATTTCTGTACGGCCATTAGACAACAATTTATCGAGCAGTACTTTTGTTAGGCCCTTGTAGCCCCAAGGATCTATTAAAATCAAATTCTTAACAGTTGAATTCTGTCTAACGATGGCAGAATGAACCTTTTCTAAAAACTCCAGCCCGTCGTCGTGACTAGTTTCAATGTTGAATTTGACTGTTGTAAGGTCATACTTTGACAAAGCACTTTGAAGCTCCAAGATCCGTTTTTTTTTGTCGTTAAAATGAAGATTTAGACGGCGACTTGCGCTATCATCAAATTTCTCCGTCAACTCAATCGCTGTATCGACAGTCCTGATGGGACTACCTTTTCCATCGCCGTTATAGAGACCGGGTCCACAGTAAGCATCATATATATTAATACACGAAATGTAATCAATGTTGAGCATTACAGATAGATACCGAGTCAAGTAAAGTTGCCAAAAATCAAGTTTGGCCTCTGAATGTTTCTTTAGTGTTTGAGTATGTCTAGTCGGAGCTTTGTTAGTCATTGTAGCCTCGGAGATCTGTCTGCCGAAATAATAGGATGCATAATTATGGATGTTTTCAGTATTTCACCAACCTTAAGTTTTTACATGCAGTTAAGCGAGTGAAATAAAAAGTGTGCTTGCGAATCAGTATCTATGCGACTCTCAATCTTCTCTAATACGCTCGAATGCACGAATATTTAAAAAAGAGACTCGAAAAAGAATGATGTAGTATCTTTAATCTAATTGCAACGCACTGCGTGTCAATCGAAATATTGATACCTAGTACAAACAGTGTGCTATACACGTCTCGATTTTAGAAAATTCGAAAACGCCGAACACGCGACTAAAAAGAACTTTGCTTCATCAAAGTCGACTTCATGGTCATCTTCGATAAGTGCATGGCGTATGCCTCCTGCGTCACTTGTGTATCCGTACAGTGACGAGAAAGCTTTTCGAATCGCACCGTGTAACTGTCCTCTTTCTTGGAGAAATTTTAGAGCGTCCTCAATGCGAGCATTAGCGTCGCCTGTAACTAAAACGCTCGCGGACTCTATGGAAGATATTGACTCTTTTACCGAATTGCGGTAGTCCGGAGTTTCTCGGTGTGTTAAGTGACGAAGTGCCGTAGTCAAGTGAGTAGAAACGCTCTCCCATTGATCTTCAAATGTTATGGCCGACTCAATTGACGAAATTTCAATAGTATCAGTTATAGGTGTTATGATGCCGTTTATTATCCGGTATCCACATAGCTCCTTCTCAAACTCGGCATTGAGTAAATTGGATGCAGTAGCTACTCTGTTCCGGGCCATAACGCTCCAAATATACTCAATGAGATCATAGACTTTATACCAAGGGGTAGCTCTCCCAAAAAACCAACTCTCTAATTCCTGTCTGAAACTTAAATATGATAAGGTGCCGTTGATGTCTCGTGGAAAGTTGTTCAATTTATAGATAAAAAACTCGCACCAGATGAGCTTGCAAATCCTCGTTGTGTTCGGCTTTTCATCATGCGGAATTCTTTCCAAGACATTAGTTGTAACACAATTCCAAATACGAACTCTAAGGTTATAATCTATGTCGTTTAGTTGTAAGTCCACTCTCGGTGGTAAATATCCATTTCTAGTAGAGAACAAGGATGCTCCTTATTGAATGTAACGGTACCTAGTGAGACACAATAACAGTTAAAACGAAAACGTATGGCTGGCATTTAACTGCACACTCGTGACAAAGTAGTCTTGATCAAGCTTGAAGGCTCCACCTTGCTTGCCGGTGATGAAGATACACTCAGATTTGATCGAGATTTTTGTGTCAGATGACGTAGTAACATTCACACAGATGCCGGCATAGGCATTCGTAAACTCATGGTTGCCGTGAAAGATTCCGGGGAGATTGCCACTTGCAAGACCCATATATCGGACGCCACCGTATAGGGCTCCAGTCTCACCATAGCCGATTTGACCTGAAAGATCAAAAGTTCCGACGCCGGTCTGAATGGACTTGCGAACCTTAGAGTTTGTGTCCGTTGGATTGCTCAACTCAGAGTACCCAATTTGAACGCTTCCCATAGTGAAGGTCCCGACGAACCCAGCAGAGAATCTTTTGCTGGGATCTTCTTGTTTTGAAAGGTTAAAAGCCTGAATGAGGTCTACCTGGAGTGACAATCCCAGTTCGATAGTGTGCAAAGGCTGTTGGAGTATGCGTTTTAGGTTGGCCAATGTTGATATCTCTCCCGTTGTGTCACCGACCGGCAGTCCAGATCTCAGATAGCCACCTGCAGCAAAGCCATTTGAAAGTGATGTGACTGGAGCTTTCAAATTGATGGTAGGTTGTACTGAGAGCGAAGACAGAGGGGTGAAGAATCCTGTTAAGGCATCTAGCTTACTTGTGGTGTCGGTAGCGTCTTTTTTCATACTAGCGGCATGCGTCGAGATAGAAGAAGGAAGAGCATCTAGTGCAGCGTTAATTTTTGTAGCGTCAACAGCTTTATCTTTTAATAAGTCACCGAGTACTATTCGCGTGATGTTCAACGAATCGATAACCGGTGCTGCCTTTACTTTTGCTTTGCCTCGCACAGTATTTGTTATATCGAACTGCGAGTATGAGCTTACGCTGACGAAGGCAAGTGTCGTCAGAACCGCCACGATGAACTTCATTGTCGATCCCCGATTAGTTGGAAATAGGGCACCGATGTGCACATCAGTGTCCGCTTGATGACTTTGGGTAGTACCTATTTACTCGTGGGAGCTAAAACGACATAACAATGTCCATACATGAGTTGACATGCAGGAATCTGTCTGCCGATAACGTGCGGTGTGGATCGCACACCTCCAAGTGTGGATGGGAGGTTGGCCCTAATATAACATGGTTTTAGATTAATGCAAGTACTGTCGTGCATCAATATCGAGTTAAAACAACTTCTCTGAAGTTTTGAGGACTTGTTTGTTGATTACGGGGCCGGGGTGTTAAATAGTAAAGTAGTTGCTTACACCATCAGTTCTACGCACTAGGCCAGGAAGCATGATGAACAGCTTACCACGGGAGGCGTAGACTGTGCCGGGGATGGAGAGGCTAGTTTTGGCCATTATGAATCTCTTCTGTCATGGCCTCTTAAGCCACAAAAAACATGTTGGCTGGGGAAAGTGTATTGCAGTAGTTTGAACTAGATACTCCTTACCGTCGACTACTCGAATGACAGCATGCCAGCCTGCATCTGATGGACCTTGTGTATAGTTGTATTGACCTGATGCAAACTCAAGCGCTATTGGATCAAATCGAAGTGATCCTTTCCAAGTTCTTGTAGTACCCTGCCCCAAATTATCAATGCCACTTACTTCAAACATGCCTGCGTTTTTAATGCTTGTTTCTAAACGCACCTTACATTCTGGCTGAGTAGTTAGTGGTTTGCGTGTGACCGGATTGCAAACAATGTAGTCTCCAGCAATTTTTTTTGATCTGAGATAAAGTAACAATGGACGAACTATGAATTCGTAACCAACTAAGAAAATCACTGACGCGACGAGATTCAGAAGAATGTTATCTAACACATCACACATATGAGCTCCTAATTCATGGTTGCTACTACAGCCCTAACTGGTCCTGTTGGCCACGTCGTTCTATTTGTGCTTTCTTGAAGTTGAGTGCACCAACACCCAAGTCTGGATATTCAGCCCTCTTCGTTTTGTTCAGTAATTGCTCGATTGTGAGGATCTGCACCTTGGGATACTGCCGTCCGATCGCGGAGTCATAATATCCGGCAGTTATAGCCTCAGTCTCCATTGGCTTGGTGGGTGCTGCCAACGTAACGAAGAGCCCAATGGATGCCTTCTCGCGGTCCACGACGTGCGCAAGGTCGCGCACCATGGCAACATTTACATTGTCACCACCTTTGACCGACACGACGATCTTCTTTGCAGCACCGGCGTCATCTTGGAAGTAGATGAGTCCATCGATGCCACCATCAGCGCCTTTCTTTTTGCCTTGAAAAGGCTGAGCGTTGACTAGTGAGCATGCCCACCATTGGAATTGATACTTGTCGCGCAGGGCAAGGTCCTTTGCGCTGTCGAGATCTTTCGGAGTTCCCTCGACGTCAAACTTGATACCTGGAAAGGCATCACGTAGTCTTTTCTCGATCAGAGAAATTGCAAGGTGCGTGATGTCTATGCCGATCCATTGCCGGCCGAGTTTCTGTGCTGCATGGACGGCTGTGCCGCAACCGCAGAAGGGATCCAACACAACACCTGAATCTTCTGTGGATGACCGAATGATCCTTTCTAAAAGCGCGATGGGTTTCTGAGTTGGATAACCAAGACGCTCTAAGGCTTGAGGATTTACTGGTGGGATATCTACCCATATATTCTGCAGGGGAACACCTGGCATTTCGTCAGCGTACTGAAGAAGAGTTGGCGTGCCAGTCCTAGTGTAACGCAATAGACCTTGGGATTCGTACTCCTCCATTTTTTCACGTTTAATGGCCCAGGTTCTGGTCGAAGCAGGCAACCTACCCTTCCATTCGTAAAGTAGCGACGCCGATCCCGAACTGTGTCGCGGAGCATCCAGTGGAACGGTCCGATAGTATCTCCCGTTTTCGTCCTTCTTAAAATGCGTATTGTAATATTCCTCTCGATACGCGGTGTGCTGTGTGTGCCAAAAAGATTTGCTGCTTTTCGTGTAATATAGAATAGTGTCGGAAACACGACCAAACGCCTTTGGATCATTATGGGCGTTCGCTCGTTTCCAAATTATTTCATTTTTGAACATTGCGTTCCCAAACACACCATCTAACAAAATCTTGAGATAATGACTTGCAGTGGAGTCGCAATGAAGAAAGAGCGACCCCGTGGACCTTAGTACTCGGTGCAATTCAAGTAGCCGGTTTGCCATCATCACTAGATACGCCATCATGTCATTCTCACCAAGGAACGAACGCAGCGCTCGAATCATCTCCGCGACATCAGTATTGCGCTGATGCAGGATCTCATTGAACTCACGCTCAGCCTGTTCTCCCCAGTGCCATGAATCCTCAAAGGCCGTGATCTGTGCTTCGGACTGGTGACCTTTGGGGGACTTGAACAGGAGGTTATAGTCCCGCTTCGAGTTGAACGGCGGATCCAAGTAGATCAGGTCGACAGACTCGGACGCGATGTGGTCGCGCAGGATGTTGAGGTTGTCGCCGAAGAAGAGTTTGTTCATATCATTTCCAGTCCCTTTTGAGTCAAAAAGATAGGGTAGGTCCGCCAACGTTACTTCTTTAATCGCTTATCTTCAGTTTGAATTATGTCCTCCATCCATTCGTCGATTATTACTTTAACGACATACCAAACAGCTAGTATGACGCTAATTGTTGTTGCTGATAGTGCTAAGCATAATGCTGCCGTCCAATCTCGTAAGACCAGCCCAAAACTAATTTGTGCTGTTGATGTTAGATATGATAAGAGTACGCTATATAAAAGTAACTTACTAAGATTCTCCATTGGGGTGAACTTGTTCTCGATGTTTGGATTTTTCGTTCGAGCATCGGCGTATTTCTTCTCATAATTATCATTTTCAAACACTTCTTTAGCCTTTGCCAATATGAATGTCTTCATAGATAGTAGAAAGCTTCCAGCTGTGATAAAGCCTGTAAACATGGCAGGTCTTATCTTTTCGAAAGTTTCCAAGAATTTTGCATCACAATTGACAATGTGATAGACAATCGCACCTACGCCTACAAATACGATAGATGAAGTTAGTAAAATACCTCTTGGTGTGGGTGAGAATATATTCAATGTGTGGATGGTCGAATTCATGAATTTATCACATCGCGTGCTTCAGTGTTGGCCAAATCAATTAAATGGCTAACCAATCTAGATGAGCTTAGATCCGCAGCCAATGTCTCGGCAGTGTAGTGTATGTTAGCAAAAATGTCATTGAAATTGACACGTTCCACAATCATCTTGTCCGATGTTGCTAGAGAATCGAAATGTCGATAGTTGTCATCGGAATCCAATCCAGTTATTTTGTATTGAATCTCATTGTTGCTGCTGACGAAACTACGTAAAAACTGCTTCAACTGTCCAGCCATTCTCGATTCACGACGAACAACAAATTTCTCAGTCCTGCGCTCAACGAACTCTCTTAAACGCGCGTATCCTCGAGGTAGCTGGCGGAGTTGTGCATGCTCTACAGAAAACTCAAAGCCTGAGACTGACTGAATGGCATTAAGAAAATCATCCAAGTTATTAGTATTCATAATCAAGATAGGATTTACAAGCGACTCTTGCCATTGCTTCTTGATGCGTGCTTTTTCTATAGGGGTCAAATCGTTGTCTGGAGATTCGTAGTGGGAATTTTCTAACACTCCATATTTTCTCCGGATAAAAGTAAAAAATTCGGAAATGGATGTAGACCCCGAATAGTGCTGATATAGACCGTGCAGTAGTTTTGGATTATGACTATCAATACGCAGTAAAAAGTGATTGAACTCGGCCATCTTTTCATTGTCGTCGAATCTCTGAGGGTCTACAGTAAAAGCTTGAGTCGTGCCCGTTATTTTGATAAAAGCATCCATGTTCTTGATGCGCAGCAATACGCCACACCAATATGGATAATCGGCATCGGTTATATTAGCGAAGGGAAGCATTCCATAAATGATGTTGCCTCTATACACTTCTACAGCGGTGCTTGTATTAATATCATTAACAAGCTCATCTGCTGTAGTGACACCAGTTAATAGTATGCTAAAAGCGTATGTAAAAACTTCCATTTGTCGCGAACAGAAATGATTGCTATTCCAGATACAGTAGTGTCGAGCTCAAGTATAGTATTATTTCTTAAATGCAGACTACACAAAAACTACACAGTTGCTAAGAATTAATAACTTCCACATCCCACTCCCAGGCCCAGCAATCACTGCCGTTGTCCAAGTAGACATTGTAGCAGGTCTTCACACCGCCCTCATGCCTATCGATCGTGTGTTTTCGCTCTACGCCAAGCTGCTGGTACATCTCCGAAAACACCCTCGCGCCAATTGAGAGAACGTAGCCTCTGAAGGTGTTGGTGGAGAGGACGAGCCAATATGACCTTACAACCCACCCCGAATACCAAAACCAACACTCAACCCTCGATCCGCGTCGTAATGAATCGTGGCACTACCTTGCTCTCCTAGACCTAGTCGAAGTCCGCCGCAGGGTTGCCAATCCGTACCTGAACCGGTATAGACCTGTTGATTCGAGTAAATAGAATACTCACCTGTATAGTATGCTGCTCCAAGGTCAATTGACGTGTTCTTCGTTATCGGAATACTGATCCCAAATGAGATACCGCTCATGCTCAGCTCTCCCATCGGGAATACATCTTTTGATGGCTGCAGGAAGGATGTATACTCAGCCCACACATAAGAAACCCTGGCAATCACACCAGCACCACCGATTGTAGTTGACGCCCGGCTTGACGCAAGGGACAATGAAAACCCCAAGTCAAGGCTATTGCGAAATGCCGCAAGATAATCGTCGTCACTGTTAGTTATGTCGCAAGTGGATGCGCAATACTCTAGCTTTGTTAGATAAGCGTTCGACCCATTGTGTTTTTGCTCTATGCTCAGAACTGCATCCATTTCGTTGGGCATTCCACAGCGCGCCGACCATCTATATAGAAGCTCATTCTCATTCGGCTGGCTGAATGAACCTGATCCGTAATCACTTGCAAGCGAATCCTTGGCCTGCTTGAATGCTGCTAGTACGCTTGAATTTAAACTAAGTACTGATTGCCTGAACGTAACGACCGACTGCCCACTGAAGTAAACGATAACAACCTGTTCGGTTGTTAGGGCGGAACTCGTTTTGACGTACTTCCTGTACTCGGCAACATCTACAGATGGCTTGTAGCCAAGGGCTAAAATGGCTTTCTGAAAACCAAGTGTATCTGTTGGGATCTTGACGACCATTTGCTCATCAAGGATATATATTCTCGGGCACAATGTAGGGGAGCTCCATAGGCACGTCACGTCAAACGCAATGGCAGAAATGAGTATTAAAAATCTTCGCATCAAGCAGAATGCCACAGCTTAAAGCTTAGGCTTGTAGTTTTTAATGTCAGTGTGAACAGACAGTACAACACCTTGAAGTACAGCAGGTGCATCTTCGGTTAAAGGAATGTCTTTGTATCGTTTCGGGCTTTCGCTGCGCAGCCTCAACGTTCCTTCCTCTTCAACCAGCCGCTTGACTAAAGTAACACCATTCCTGTTCGCGACGACAATCTGACCAATCAGATCGCGCCAATCCTTGCGAACCCTTGTACACACAAGGAAGCTCCCATCAAGTATCCCCGCGTAAACCATCGAGTCGCCGGAAGCGAACATGCAAAACCCATCTTCTGGTTTGTCTATTAGCGATGCATCCACTTCACGCTCAAATGGCGTCGGAGCATCGAGAGGGACTCCAAGCCCAGCGTTAGCATTCTGCGGATAGAACTTGATCTTAACAGTTGTTGCTGTAAAGCTGACGGAATTCTTAACAAACTGTGCATTAGATTTTGGAGCCTGGTGCGATGAAGCCAAATCGCCTGAAAATAGCATTTCAGCTGGCACCTCAAGTTTGGAAAGCACCAAATCACGATCAATTGTGCCTCTGCGCTTCCAATTAGATATCGTAGCAGCTGTCACACCCAAGGCATCGGCCAGCTCTTTATCAGACCTAAAGCCCTGTGAATGTTTAATGTTGAAAATAATATTTTCAATCTGTAAAGATTTTGCTTGCATGATGTAAACAAACTGTTTAGTTTCGCGTCACAGAAAAACACAACGCGACACAATTTAGCACATGGCTACAAATACAAAAGCAGTAGAAACACGTAGTGGCCCGAAACGCAGAACGTTAAGCGTGAACGAGAAAACGGTCGAGTTGATTGAACGGATAGCTGAGTCTCACGTGCCACGGTTGACGTATTCGCAGGTGATCGAGCTGGCAGTTGTAGGACTCGCAAAGGTGACGAAGCTAAAGCCAAGGAGAAAGAAATGAGCACCACACTCGACAAAGTCCGCACGCGATCCAGCCGCGAAAGGCTAGCTCCCGATCTGGCATTCAAGCCAACAGAGGCGCAAAGCCGCTGGATCATAAAAGAGGCAAAGCGCCTCAAGATCAAACGCACAGAGTTTCTTAGGCGAATTGTTCAGGTAGTGATGGAGGAGGCTTAAATGTTCATCGAAGAGAAACTAACCGTGCTGCAAAACAGCCTCTGTGACATTCTCACAGCACTGACTAACCAGCAAGACAAGCTCGAGCGTATCGCGGCTGTTGTTGAGAAGATGCTGCCGGACACCATGTCCACACAAGAGATTGCAGCCACACTAGGCTGTCATAAGGTAACTGTTCAAAAGATGTTTCGCACTGGCGTGCTCACGAATGTTGGCAAGAGTAAGAGTATGCGTGCAACCAGAGATCAAGTAGCAGCAGTTCTTAAAGGTGAATCGACGCTGCCAGAGGACAAACCGGTGCAGCGGAAAGTGAATCGCGGAACAGCGCTGTATGCAAGCGCTCCAAAGAGATTGAAATAAAAACGCCCCGATCTGATTTAGCGAGAAGATCGAGGCGCACAGTTCACGTGTGGAACCATTCACAACCAAATATAAGGAAAGGCTTAGTATGACAGCCACAATTTACATCTGCTCGGTGCTGCTAGCCGTAGTGCTTACCACAGTGGCAGTCCGCAAGTCGGATGAGAAGCGTCTGCGCTACTGGAAGCGCCGGTGCGCCTCTTTTGAATCGGTCCTCAACCAGGACCGTTGCGTAAGGAGGATCTCATGAAGACACTCATCACTGCGCTTTTAGTGCTCTCAGCCGTGCTCTACGCTTGCCAGAGCGATAATGCCTGCAAGGGTAACGCCTGCAAAGCAGAACGCGACTTCTATGAAGGGGTGTTGCTATGACGGACTCTCTCGACATCGTTGAAGCATCACCGGCGTTCATCTCAGAGCTTGTAAAGAAGCGTAGACCAAATCTGTGGCGCATGGACGGTCAAGGTTTCCGCTTCTACTATGAGCTCGGCGGTCCTCGGATCATCTTCCGCGCGAGCTGGACCTCAGCTATCGGTGATCAACTAGGTTTCCCCATAGGCTTGCTCGACTGGTACCTCAAACATGGCAAAAAGGAAGCCGAACGTTTGCGTGACGAACGCGCACACTACGGCTCTTGTCTTCACCTGGTACTTGCATACTTCGCCGAAACTCGGCGGATCAAACCTTCAGGCATCGAGAACATCATCTTGAGCTATGCTGCCAAAAAGGGGCTTGCAGAGGCAGCTACGCTTGCAGACTGGCGCCATGATATGATGAGCGATACGCTCGCATTCGCGCAGTTCATTAACGACAAGAACGTTGTCCCGATCGCAATCGAAATCCCGCTCGTGTCCGAGCACTACAACTTGGCAGGCACCATTGACATGATCTGCGAAATGGACTTCAACAAGAAGCGCGTTATCGCCGTGGTCGACATCAAGAGCGGGCGCAAAGGCTTCTACGAATCTCACGCCATCCAGCTTGCTGCGTATCAAGCAATGTGGAATGAGAACTTCCCGGAGCTGCAAGCGACCATGTGTTTTAACTGGTCGCCAAAAGAGTGGACCAAGACTCCTACGTACAACCTTGTAAACCAAACTGAGAACGGTAGCGCTTTAAAGCTTGACTCGCTGGTGCGAATGTTCTTCATCGATCATCCATGCCCGGAGCCAAAGCCAGTTAGACAGTTCACAGGTGATATCACATTTGGCATGGACCTCACTGGAATCTACCGCGACGTTGACATCCAGGAATACCTGCAGGCAAAGCACTCCGACTACTACTCATCGCTCGAAGCCGATGCTGCCAGCAACAAGCAACAGTTACTCTCCGCAGACTTCTAGAATCTTGAAACCAACTCTTTACAACAATGAAAATCGCAAAAATCAAAATCCAAAACATCGTCGGTATCGACGAGTTCGAAGTAGAGCCGGGACGCCTGACACTGATCGAAGGCAAGAACGGAAAAGGCAAGTCATCAGTGCTTAAAGGTATTGAGACCGCACTCGGCGGTGGGGATTACGCAGAGCTTCTTCGCAAGGGCATGGGAGTAGCCGAGACCGTACTTGTGCTCGATGACAACACCGAGATCCGCCGCAAGATCACAATGAATGGTGAAGGGGAAGTAAGCGGCAAGGTCACGGTCACCAATGGTGACGGTATGAAGGCTGCCAAGCCTCAGACTTGGATCGATGCACTCTACAATCCTCTTCAGACAAATCCGCTGGCGCTTCTTGCCACCGACAAGAAGTCACGCGATGAGCGTCTTCAAGTGCTCCTGGAAGCTGTGCCGATGAAGCTCACGCGCGCCGAGATGGAGCAGAAGTTCCCAGCGCTAAAGAGCACGTGCGGGCAGCTTGACTATTCGCGTCATGCACTTGAAGTCTATGACAAGCTCTACGACATCGTATTCAAATCTCGCACCGAGATCAACCGCGATGCAAAGAAGCTCACCGGAACAATCGCGCAGCTCACTGACGCTCTAGGGGGACGCACAGTCAATGAGAACATCGATCAAGAGCTCCTAGATCTCACAGATGTGCGCATAAAGCTTGAGGGCTTGCGTGATAAGTATATCAATGAGTTCGCACTCGAGCGCCGATCGGCAGACCAAGCAGCCAACGACAAGCATGCAGCAACGCTAGAGCTCCTTGCAAAGGAGAAAGAGGAAGCACAGGCAAAGGTCATGCAGACCTATAACGAACGCCTGCAGGAGCTCAACCAATGGAAGCAGCAGCAAACCGAGTACAACTCCTCGGTTTATATGAGCGGCAAGGACAACTGCGACACCATCAAAACAAACGAGCTCGCTGCTTCAACCGAAGCACACGACAAGAATCTCGGTGAAAAGATGGAGCTTTTCAAAGCCAAGTACGATCCTGTCACTACCCGCATCGCTGAGCTGAGTAAGGACAAGGAGGATGAGAAGGCGATCCGGATCCAGACGGAAATGAGGGACAAGGCAGTTAAGGAGTTCGAAGAACTCGATGTGAAGTCCAAGTCCATGACAGAAAGCCTGGATGCCATCAAAGCTGCGAAAGAATCGATGCTGAAAAACATCCCGATCCCGGGTCTTGAGATTAAGGACGCAGACATCTACTACAACGGCATCAGCTTCGATATGCTCAACATGGCTAAGCGCATTGACCTCTCGGTCGAGATCGCAAAGCTCAGCGCCGGTAAGCTTGGCATCATCTGCGTAGACGGTCTGGAGAACTTCGACAGCGAGACACTCGCGGCGTTTGAAGCCAAGTGCAAAGACTCTGACCTTCAAGTCATAGCTACGCGAGTGAGCGATGACGCAGAGCTCACGGTCCACACCATCGGCAACTAATCCACTTTTATTCATTGGAGGAATCACTATATGCCAATCATCACGATTGAACACAAGCTGACAGATGAGGAGATCAACGAGCGCGCTAAAGAACTCGCAGAACAAGTCATCGAACGCGCTTCGTTGCTAGCATCAAAAGCAGACGCGGTGCGCGAGTACAACAACGACATTAAGGTCGTTGACAAAGCAATCAACCATCTTTCACGCGCGATCGAGTCCGGGCATGAGGACAAGAACGTTGACTGCATTATCGAGAAGGATTTCGAGACAAAGGAGATCCGCTATCTCGATTCGATAACGAATGAAGTTGTAAAGGTTGTGCCTCTATCGCCGGCTGACCAGCAACTCTCGATGCAGGAAGACATTGAGAACGCTGAGAATCCAGAAGCAGACATCGACGAAATGGAGGCAGGTGCTGATGAAGACGCAAGCGAGAGTGATGACGACCTCGCGGCAGAGCCCAGCGACGAATTCAGTGCTGCTACTGCTGCTGTTGGCCTTTAATCTCTTCCTCATGCATCAAAAGGTCAGCAGCACACCAAAAGGGCCGGCAATCCCCCCGGAACAATCCGGCCCTGTTTTAATCACGAACAAATTCTGAAAATGGAATACACTGAATCAAACATCCTTCGGCACCTCTCGCGCTTCGGCATTCATGCAAGCGGTAGGTTGATCGAGGTGAAGAAAGGAACAGTGGGTAACGGGCTGCTTGGTAAGCTGGACTATCTGGCAAGCAAGCACGGCTATCATATCCACTTCGTTTAAGCTTTAAGGGTTCCACACATGACCACACGTGCGTGTTGCGAGCCGGCGTATGTAAAGAGTCGTCGTAAAGAGATAGCACGCACACATTGAAGCCAGACGCTCGCTGTGAGGCTTCACAAAGTGCCACATAGCTCAAATACACACACAGGAAGAGCAGCACAATCCTACATATGCATGGATGCAGGTTCGAATCCTGCTGTGGCACCAACACAATTAATGATACCAGTATGAACACAGTGAACATGGACGTAATGGAGAAGGAGTCGAGAGCCTTCCTTCTTGAGCGAGAGCGAGACGTGCTCTGGCTGCTAGTGAACTTCGGCGAGCGAGTCACCACACCACTGCTCGAGGAGATCAGCGCGCTGAATGAGAAGCTCAAGGCTCAGAAGGAAATCGAAAGCGCCATGATACTAACGATGTGCGAGCTCGAGGAGCGCAAAATGGAACTTGAGCTTGAGAATGCAGCGCTCAAGGAGCATGCACAAAACGGCAAAAGCTGGCTCGATGCATGGAGAGAAGCTGAAGGAAGAGCGGAAGTGTTCAAGCGGTTCTACGAGGCACCAGTAACAACTTTTGGAGAGATACATGAGACCCATGAAAAAGTATAAGATAAGCCTTCGCAACGTTGATGGCAACCTGTTCGTGATCTATCGTTACTTCACGAGCGAAGCTGAGGCAAGCAAACTGTTTACAGATGCAATCGAGATTGAGGAGGTTCTGGGATGAAAACCATTTTTCTAATCCTGCTTGTGATGCTTATCGGTTGCAATGAGACAGGCAATGAAGGCGCTAAAGCTGTTGACTATGGTAACCAGCACGACGAGCACATGTTCGTTCAAACGCTCGACAGCTGCGAATATGTGACGTGGAGGGAGTCGGGTGCTCGCGAAGTAGGTGTATCGATCTGCCACAAAGGCAACTGCCGCTACTGCGCCTCTCGCGCAAAGAAAGTGGTGGTGGTCAAATGAAATCAATACCATTTGAATTGCCCACAGAAGTCCTCTCCAAAGGAAGCTTCGTTCGCTGGGAGACCAAGCGAGTGCTGGCCGCCAGAGAAACGAAGTATGGCAGGTTTGAACACTTTGTGAATCATCCGCTTACGTGGACCGGACCAACAATGGTGATGGTTCACGTAGCCGGCAGAACACGTCTTCTCAAAATTGAAGCATCACGTTTAGAAATTATCACAAAACAGGAGTATGAATATGGCATCGCATGACATGGTCATCTTTGACTTAGAGACAACAGGCACCGACACGAACAACGACCGCATCATCTCATTTGCAGCGCGCAAGTGGGTGAGTGACGAGAAATTTGAGTTGGAGTTTAAATGCAATCCCGGTATCCCGATCCCGGAAGGGGCAACGGCAGTGCACGGTATATCAAACGAAGATGTAGCAGGCCTGCCATCATTCATGCACTACAGCGCGCTCGTGATGGACTTCATTGAAGGTCTGCCACTTGCCGGTTACAACATCGCATCGTTCGACGTGCCTATGCTTGACGCTGAACTGCGCCGCTGCGGGCTACCTGGACTGCCAACGAATGTCAAGATCATCGACGCATTGCTTCTCTGGCGCGCAAAAGAGACGCGCACACTCTCTGATGCCTTCCGTCACTTCTGCGATCTAGAGCACGCGGAGGCACATGATGCAATGGCTGACGTTGAGGTGTGTGATGCGATCCTTGAGAAGATGTGTTTGAAGTACGGTATCACTGAGGCTGAAGTCCCGTCGATCACCGGAACAGACCAGCGCCTTGACTTCAGCGGATCGTTTGTGACGAATGATGCAGGAGAGGTCGTATTTAGCTTCGGCAAGCACAAAGGCAAGGTTGCATCATCGGAGCACGGTTATCTCAAATGGATGCTCTCAAGCGATTTCAGCGCCAGCACTAAGCAGGTTGCAACGATGATCTTGAATGGGGAGCTGCAGTAATGACACACATTGAACTCATAATTGAAAAACTACTGGACGGCGCTTACGCCACTGGCCCGGGAAGTGTTCGCGAGACTGCCAAGCGTGTTGCGCTTGAAGCGTGTGCTAAGCAGCGCGATCTCTGTGCTGAGGCATTTAAAACACGGGATATCATGGATCATGTCGTCGACGAGGTGCGCTTTGCTGGATTAGAGATCGTAGAGAAGGCTGGATCATGAGCAAGACACCTGATGAACTCATTAAATGCGCGGAGCGTGAGATCGCAATGCGCAAACGAGTATACGCGCTGCATGTCGGATCCGGACGGATGAAGCAGGAAACAGCAGATCATGAGATCGAGTGCATGCAGGAGATTCTGCAAATAGTTATCGGGCATAAGGACAGGCTGGTCCCTATGCTTTTTGAATCAGCAAGCTAGAGGGGCACTACAGGCCCACATTATTCATTCATTTAAAGGAGTAGTTATGTCAGAAGGTTTTTCAACCGAAACTGGTGGGAATTATGTGCGCGTCACGCGTGGCTTGTTCTTGCTCAAGGATCAGCATGGAGACTTTGAGCTCATCGCAGACGATGGCACTAAGACCATGTTCAAATCCAATAATACATTCCGTGGCTCGCTGGTTGGTATCGATACCAAAGAAGGCAAGCACGGATGGCAGTGGATCTTCAAGCTCCGCGCCGGCATGTCTGTTTATCTCTTTGCTTTCACCAAAGGCTCGCTCACCGCTCAAGGCTTCTTGAACGCACTGGCAAACCTTGGAGATTATCAGAACCTGACGCTGAAGTCTTGGTCCAAGGATGGGGCCAAAACCTCCATGACGTCGATCTATGTCTACAAAGGCAACGAGCAGGCAGAGTGGAAGTGGAAGATAGACGAGCTGCCACCGGTGCCGGACTTGATCGATAGTAAAGGACGTCCGGTTATGGGTAAACACGGCAAACCTCAGAAGGATGATGAGGAACGCGTGAAGTTCTTTGATATCGTCATCGCTCAAATCAACAAGCGCCTCGGCTATACGCCGGGTGTCAATGAGGACACGGGTGAGATTTCCGATGAAGGATTTGTCCAGGAGCTCGAGTCGGCAGGTGCTGAGCAGTCAGAGGCAAAGGTCGCTAAGGCGACAGCTGACGTCAACTTCTAAAATGGAAGGCCAAGCAGAGGATCGAATGTCAGAGCCCAAGAAACTCAAAACGGCATTCGGCCTCTGCCCTTGGTGATCTTCCTGTACTCTGGATAGCCCAACTATGAAACTGAACTACGAATACATGTCAAAAGTAACACTATGCAGCCAAGCAATCCACTTACCGAGCAGGCACTGAGGCTTCGAAGTCTGGGCTTGTCGGTGATCGCAACAACCAGCGAGAAGCGTGCGCTTCGGCCATGGAAGAAATATCAGTCAGAGATTATCTCAGAGGAAGAGTTGCGCGCGCAGCTTGAGGATCCAAACGCAGCTTCAATTGCTATTGTCGCTGGCGCAGTCAGTGGGAACCTCGAGTTTATCGATATCGATGAAAAGTATAACGCAAGCGAGGCATCGCTCATAGAGCGCTGGCGTGACCTTGTAAAGTCAGAAGCACCTGAAGTCCTATCAAAACTTCTAGTCCAAAGTACGCCTTCCGGTGGATTTCATATTATCTACAGAAGTCTGCTCCCAGTCTCATCCAATAAGAAGCTCGCGCGCCGGTCTGCAACAGAAGAAGAAACAGCCTCTAACGGCTCTAAAGTAATGGTACTCATTGAGACAAGAGGCGAAGGCGGATACGCTCTCGTTGAGCCGAGTGATGGTTATTCGTTGCGCCTTGGCGCGTGGGACCGTCTGTCAGTGCTGAGTCAAGAGGAGCGAAGTGTACTTATAAAGTGCGCAGCAGCACTCAACGAGTATGAGGACGACACGGTCGTTCGAGGAGAAACTAGCTCTTCAAAAGCGATCGAGTCCATGGGCATCAAGCCAGGCGAAGATTTCAATCAGCACGGAGACCACTCATCGGTGCTGCGTGACCTTGGATGGAAGTTCCACCGAAATGGCGGAGAGTTGGAGTTTTGGACACGACCCGGCAAAGACAAAGGTGTAAGTGCATCATGGAACAAACGCACTAGGCACTTCGCCGTCTTCTCGAGTTCGACAGAGTTCGAGTCTGTGCTTGACAACCGAACAACCTACTCGCTATTTGGTATCCTGGCACGAGCAAAATTCAACAACGACTTTCAAGCATGTGCTAAAGATCTCTACCGGCAAGGCTACGGCAAGAAGTCCGAGCGACTCTCACGCCGCTCTGTGAACGTCGATGGGGAAGTTGTCACCGAGGACTTCCCGAAGTTCTGGGTTGAGGACGCAGACAAACGAACAGGTGAAATTGAGCTTAAGATCAGCCGTTTTCATCTCATGTGCTTTCTCGAGTCAAACGGCTTCGGCAAGTTCTGGGCAGGGAAGTCCTACCAGCTGATTCGCGTTCTCGACAACGTTGTAAGCGAAGTGACGGCAGTCTCGATAAAGGATTATTGCCGTGACTACATCAACCAGATCCCAGATGAGCTTGTCAGCGCCGTGACTAAAGAATTGCTGCTTGCTAAACTCTACGCCGGTGCATCTCAGTTCTTTGGAGAGGCGTTCCTGGACTTCATCAAGGCACCTGAGCTCTGCTTCCTGCGTGATACAGCAGACGCCGGATACTTCTTCTACAAGAACTGCTATGTGAAAGTCACTGCCGGCGGACACGAAGTGCTGGCATACGATAAGATGGCTGGAGTCATTTGGGAGAAGCAGCGCATCTCAAGATCCTACGTAGACCCGACCGACGATGAAACGCCGGAAATCGAAACGTTTACGCATAGGATCTGTTCCACAGCACCACCAGGAGAGGATGGAGCGGATGTAGAAGTAAATGAAGAGAAACTCGCATCCCTCTACTCAGCGATCGGATACCTGCTCCACCGCTTTAAGGATCGCACACTTACCAAAGCCATTGTCCTTTGTGATGAGAAGATCAGCGATAAGCCATCCGGCCGAACCGGCAAAGGAATGATTTGCACTGTTCTGAACTACTTCCGCAATACCCTGCGCATCGATGCGCGCAACTTCAACTTCGATAAAAGCTTCATGTTCCAGTCCGTTTCATTCGACACCGACATCGTCGAATTCAACGACTGCGTACGCGAGTTCCCATTCGAACGCTTGTTCGGCATCCTCACTGAGGATATGACAATTGAGAAAAAGAACCGCGATGAGTTCGTGCTAACCTTTGCCGAATCGCCAAAGTTCGTTCTCTCGACCAATTACACGATCCTAGGAGACGGCCCATCGTTTCGCGGCCGCGTCCTCGAGATTGAGCTCTCGGACTTCTACAGTGACAGCTTCACACCAATTCAAGACTTCGGGCACCGACTTTTTGATGATTGGGACCAGGACGAATGGTCCCGATTCGATCGGTGGGCTATGCGCTGCCTGCAGCTCTTCCTTCGCCACAAGCTGATCGAGTACGTTCCCAAAAACCTCTACAAGAAGAAGATCATCCAGGCCACTTGCCTGGACTTTGTCACCTTCGCCGACGAGTCCTGGAAGACAGGAGAGGAGTATGACAAGAAGGTAGAGTTCGAGAAGTACTGCGATCTGTTTAACGACAAGAAGCTGGGGCAGAGGACTTTTACCAAGTGGATAAGGGAGTATACCACGTTTATAAAGACGTCGCTATACGAGCGCAGATCACATGGGAAATCGCTCTTTCAATTCGTAGGCGCAGGTAATGATCCGGTCGTCGATGACGTTGAAGAAAAGTTGTTTTGACGGTGCATAGAGTGGTGCATAGGGCTTTCACTTATGCCCCCATTCATCACCTTATGTACCGTAGCAGCTAATAAAGCGACACTACTAACGGGAAATGATAAACTTTATGCACTTCTGCACCGTACGCGGTGCACATTAAAAAACACTATGCACCGGCAATGCACCGCTTTACGCACCCTGTTTTCCCTCTAATTCTTCTTTATTCTCCTTTTGGTACATAAGTACATAATAATAAGTAATGAAGAGGAGTAGTAAGAAAGTAGGGATAAAGGGGGCAGAGACAGTAGAGATATAGTAGAAATACACACTACAGGAGCACATAGGGAATTTTTACGCACCTAGTGCACCAATGACGAAAATGACTACTCTCAATGATCTGGGTTTTAAAGCCCCTAAAAAATCAACACCGAGACAAGAGCCGATGGCTGCAGTGTCAACGCCAAGTGATGCGCAGCCCGCTGCGGAGACTCGAAAGTCGAATTCGGTTTCCACCGAGCGGGTCGCAAAAGCAACCACACCTGAGCTGGCAGCACCACGTTTTTTGTCAAGCGATGAGAAGCTTCGCTTCGCAAAGACTCGGCACTGCCCGCCTCATGTGGCAGCCCAGCCGGACGAATGGGAAGTGCTCTGGGAAGGTGGCTCGACATTCCTTTTCGCGCGCTCATGGGAAAGCCATGACGCAATTATCAACAGACTGAATTTGATGGGGCACGCGGATGCTTAGAGACTATCAACAAAGATTAGCGGAGCAAGGTGCGGTTGTCTTGATGGAGCATGGGCTCGTGTACTACTCCATTGAGATGCGGGTTGGCAAGACGCTCATAGCACTTGCGACCGCTGAACTGGCAGGAGCTGCAAGGGTGCTGTTCGTGACAAAGAAGAAGGCTATCGAATCGGTTGAGTTGGACTTTCAGCGCGAGCCGTTCACCTTCACACTGGATGTCACTAACTACGAGCAAGTGTCCAAGTTCGGTGGTAAGCAGCACTATGACGTTATTATCGTCGATGAAGCACATGGGCTCGGCGCGTTTCCGAAACCGTCACTTCGCACCGAGCAGCTCAAGGAACTAGCAAAGCGCTCTCAGATCATTTATCTCTCCGGCACGCCGACACCTGAGACCTACTCACAGATATTCCACCAGCTGTGGATAAGCCCGTTCTCTCCGTTCGAGCACAAGAACTTTTACAAATGGGCTAAAGAGTACGTTGATATCAGAGAGCGTGTCATCAACGGTTACAAGATGAACGACTACACCAAGGCGCGAAAGGACCTCATTGATGAGAAGACCAAACACCTGTTCGTCAGCTATACGCAATCCGAGGCTGGATTCACTGCTGGTGAGGTTCAGGAGTCGATCCTGCTGGTCCCGATGGATGAGCGGATCTACAAACTCTCCAAGCTGCTTGTCGCCAACAAGTATCACAAGTTCCTCGACGGGTCAGAGTTAGTGTGCGACTCAGCAGTGAAGCTGCAGAACAAGCTCCATCAGATCTTTTCCGGTACGATCATAACCGAAACCGGAGAGCCAAAGATCCTCGATCGCTCAAAGGCGAAGTTCATCAAGCGGTTCTTCGAAGGCAAGAAGATCGCCGTCTTTTACCAATTCCAAGCCGAAGGCACAATGCTCCGAGAGGAACTTGAGAACATCACCGACTCACCATCTGAGTTCAACGTCTCAACCGATAAGACTTTTCTCTGCCAGATCCAGTCAGGGTCGATGGGTATCAACCTTGCCACAGCAGACGCACTGGTCTTCATGAATATCAACTTCAGCTTCGTGCAGTACTGGCAAGCTCGCGCAAGAGCTCAAGCACTCGAGCGTGAGGATTCGGCAAAGGTATACTGGATCTTCTCCGAGAACGGCATTGAGCAGAAGATCCTTGAGGCAGTCACAAAGAAGAAAAACTACACACTCTCATATTTCAATCGGGACTATGGAATCGGGCATTCAAGCACAAATCCTAGACTGGCTCAAAGAGCAGGGCATCTACGCAGAGAAGATGGTCATCGGCAACCGCTCCGGTCTGCCTGACGTTCGTTGCTGCGTCGCTGGCCTGTATGTCGCTTTCGAGGTCAAAGTACCTGGTGAACGACCGCGACCACTTCAAGCCTACAACCTGAAGAAAATCCGCGAAAGCGGGGGGATTGCGGTAACGGTGACATCACTCGAAGAAGCCAAGGTCATCGTTAAATCAGCCCGAATGAAAGCGTCGACAAATAAGCGTTAAATATCTTTTATTCACTACTACATCACGTAGGCTCCACAAGCCGCCAAGGATTGCCTCACTATTCACGCGAGACGAAATGAACCAGCTACTTGACCTATTAGAACCAGACGACCTTCTGCACACGGACCTGGAGACGGTTGTTAACGCCTGCGGGGTGGAGGTTGCAAAGGACCTACTCGAGCATTGTGCCGGCGGTGCGATCTACGTTCCAAAGCCTGTGAGTATTGACCTCTTGGTGGAGCGCTTCATTCAGGCAAGGATGAATGTTGGGGTGGTCAGTGTGAAGGTGCTTGCCCGGCAGCTTGGATGCTCTGAGCGGCACGTGCGCCTCTTGCAAACCAGAATACGAGACAGAAGACGGTAGAATCAACTAATTAATCACTTAAAAAAAAGAGAGTCTAGACAAGTAAAAAATAAACTTGCATTTGAATCAAACTTGTGTATTTTATCTCGGGCTCCACACACCCAAAGAGGACCAGACAAGTAGGAACTAGCATGTCTGGCACTCACTCGACCCCACGAGTCGAGCTTCTATCTAGTTGAGTAATCTTGGCCGCTGGATAATGCGGTCGTGTTCAACCTATGTGTGGAGGAAGCATGTATAGAGCCTTTATCCCACCGTAATAGTACTTATCGATACCTTGTATTAGTTGACTTGCTCTTTTTCTTCTGGGTTAGATGACAAAAGTGTGCTCGATCTTGTGCCAAATGTAATGCTTCTCACATTAAACAAATAAAAATCATGAATACTGTAAAGCTACTCGTAGTAGCTGCGTTGCTGCTAACTACGTCACCTATATATACGTACAGTCAGTGTCCTATCGGGTGGAAGTACATAGTAGTAAACTCAGCGGCAGGAGCCTGCCCTTGGAAGATAGAGTTGTGTGCGTTCTACGACAATACTGTTACTCCGAATGTTCTGCACATGAATGTTTTGAGTGCCAAGACTATAGCGGGTTGTCCATGCGTAACCAAAGCCGGTCTAGTGAATCAGTTTAACGCGAATATATTTCCTAGTGTGGTGCTTCAACTAGCTGCGCAGGGAATAAATATAAGTATACCAGTCTGTCCGAATCCTATCCCGTCGCCACCCGATCCAGCTGACTATGGACTGATTCTCAAATATTCATGGAGCAACTGCGCGACAGATTGCCTTAACAGACTAGAGACAGAGACTTTTTCTGACGGTCAAGAACACGAAGTATTTTCAAGCTCTGACTGCAATACTTCTACATCATGTTTTCATACGTATGGTGTATGTTGTCCAGCTAGTCCAACACTAGGCTGCCCTCCTATTGCATATCACTTTGCCGATTTTGGAGTAGAAACCGGCGGAATTACTCCTGAGTGTGGGGTGCAAGTTGTTATTACCAAAGAATACCCGTTAGGACATACTTATCAATGCTATCCACAATGCCCATAGTGAAATGCTAGATTTGAGAAAACACCTCTACTTTGTTGCCGTTCTGCTTCACATTTCATTGGTTTGCTGGTCGCAAGACACATTCAGATGGAGTGCTAAAGCAGTGTACTGCGATGGTCGTAGTAAAATTGGGTTTCAAGATTTCGTCTCAACTAATTGCATCTTTGACATTGAATCCGGGAAACTTCTTTGGGTTGCGACGGCTTCAAGTGACATTTCTACGCCTTACAAGCTGAAGTACCAGCTTAATAGCTTCAATGACTCATCTTGTGCAGTTAAGAACAATATTCTGATTGAGCTTGATTCGTTTACGAATGCGATTGGCATACAGCTTAATAGAACGTCATGCATGATCTTGTCCCAAAGAGAGTGCATTTCAACAAACGATGGATTTCGCTCATGGAGTACGTCAACAAACGATTCCTTGTACGGGTTTTACTGGGGATATGATGTGCGAGATTCAACAATACTCGTTAGCCTTAACTATTCGAATGCATACCTCTGTAGCACTAATTCAGGAAAAGAATGGCACAGATTGACAACACCTAGGATGGGGTCAACAGCCCACGTTGTGCTGAATCGATTCCGCATCGTTGAACCGAACGTATACTTTTGCGTTTCTTCCCATTCAGACCGTGAAGCTGGAACAAAGTTGTATAAGTCTCAGGATGGAGGTGGTTCGTGGACAGAGATGGTTGATTGCTTTCCAACGTCGAACAATGATTCAACAGATCTCTATAACGTAAATGCCATTACTTTCACTTCGGCTGGGATTGGCATAATGGAAGTAAGCCACACTGTAAATGGCATATCTTTCCATGAGATACTTCGGTCAACGGATAAGGGCAAGACTTGGCTGTTGATTCGATCCAGTGAGTATAACGTCGGTGATGTACGTTCTCCAGGCATACATTTGAAGTGCGTTAGTGCCGATACGCTGTTGCTGTTTTGCATTAAGGGGCAGGTAATGATAAGCAAGGATGCAGGTCTGAGTTGGTCATGGTTGGTTCGAGAAGATCTAAGTAAGTATGATGACGGCAGGCCATTACCAATACAGGTAGTTAGCAACCCATTGGTAATTTCAAGTACAGAGGTGTACGCGTCATTCGATTGGAGACAAGATGATAGTTTGAATATTATGAAACTTGTTCCGGAAACAGTTAACGAAGTCGAGGATAAAATTGACACCGAGACGAACAGAATTGAGTACAATGACATGTGGTTTGGAGAAGCCATACCTAGCCCAGCCTACGAGGAGTTGCGTTTAGGAGTGTCGCTACTAAAATCTGTTCCATTTGAGTCAACCAGATACGCACTCTACGATTTCTATGGGACTAGGATTCAAAGTGGCACTCTTGGTCAGTTGGAAGTTCGCGGCCATAGGTACGGTATGTCATGGAGTACGTATGTGCTCAATCTGAGTCAGTATCCGGAAGGCATTTATTTCGTGCAAGTTGGCGATCAAACGTATACCGATTGCAAGGCAATAATGCATCTCAGACGTTGACAATTTGATGAAGTACACAGTCCTCGACAACTGCTCGTTACGTGACTATAGTTTCTACAATTAGCGTTTTCGAGTGCGAGATATCTCCTCAGCAATTTCAATCAAATCCTGCCTTTGAATAACGATATAAGGAGATGCCGGAATAATTATTTCCAGCGTCTCCTTTTTCGTTAGTGCCAGACCTTTGTACAAGGCAGCAGCTTCACTCAGGCGCACGATAGCTTTTGAGTGTGTGGCTGTATCCTCACCCTTCTTCTCGTCACGCTTCCTTCTCTTCTCAGCTTTGCTCAAAGTGTCTTTGAGCTTCTTGCGCCGGGACTTATCACCTGTGCCCGTGAGCGCATAGTACATCATCCAGAAGTACTTGCGTGAGCGTGGGGTAATGCGAACCGTATGAGTGGATCCGAACTGCTGCGCTCTGGCCTGTGCTTTATTCGAGCTGATGCTCACCTGGTTCGTACCGGAAACGCTCACCTCAATACTGGCAGCAAGTCCTCCACCGGTTCGTGCGAGTGTTCGCTCGGTGCTTTTTCCCACTGCTGCGTATGCAACGCGAGTGCTTGCAGCCAGTGGCTTCCATCTGTCGCTTCCTCCAGAGAACGGCGTGATCCCGGCATCGCTTGAGTTGTAGCGTCCGCGCTCTTTGAAGTTCTGTTCAAACGATGCTCGCAGCACCTCGGCAATTTGGCGCATTGCCTCAGGGGGGATCCGTGCTGTCTCGGCAGCAAGCCGTGAGACAAGCTCGTTTATTGTTTGTGGGTCCGCAGCAATCATTACTTAACCTTTAGAGTGCTTTGAAGGATCTTGGCGATGTCTGAATCGTACTTGCTAAGGTCTGGAGTCCAGGGGACACCAGGAGGTGAGTTGAAGCCCGGCGCTGGTGGATACTGCGCGTATATCTCCGGACCTGACTTGGAGAGGCCGAAGCGGTTCATCTCGCGCTCGCCAAGGCTGCGTGTGCGTGTTCTGCACATGTAGTGAAGGGGAGGATTGCGCACTTCTGATCCAAGCAAGTCAACAACTACTCCGTCGAGACCTGCACACGTTGACGTCGTGCGCTCATCGACCACGGCAATGTACTGCATGTACGGACGCCTATCTGCTGCCTGCTTCATCTGATCGTAGCGCGAGTTCATGTAAGCGGACTGCATGTTGGTGTCGTAGATGTTGCGCAGACGTGATCCTGCCGACAGATCCACTGTACTTGTCTTGCCGGTAGCTGGGTCGACAACGTCATTTGGTCCGTACCATCCTCTGCTTTTGAGCTGCTCAGTTACAGTTTCCTTCCAGGCTTCAAAGGTCTGCCCTTCCTCTTGCGCGGTGTCTATCGAGTCGCGTAGCATCTGCAGCACGTCTGCACTTACGACCTTAGCCGATGTGAATGCTTGGTCGTGTGCTGTTTTCTCCAGGTCGTTCCAGTTCCACGTCGCAACGATGTCCTTTGCTTTGAACATGTCGATTGTCTTCTGTGGTGGCTGGCTGAATACCTTGCCAAAGAAGTCCGCTTGATCTTGCGTAGCGGGGTCGCCGCCAAATGATAGTCCATCATCACTTGGAGTTCGTCCATTTGCGGCTAAGTAGCGAGCGCTGAGCTCAGCGTACCTGAGTGCGTTAGTTACTTGCATTGGCATCCTCCATCTGCGCAGATGCATGACCAATGACCTTCGAGCCGAATATTGCGTTGAAGAGTATCGCACGGAGGTTATCATCCGGCAACTCGCTCATAAGAGAGGTAAGTCTGCGGTTAGCTTCACCGAAACTCTTCGAGTCATGTATCACTTTGATCATGGGTGCCAGCATCTCGGCGACTGCCGACTGCGACTCTTTTGACAGCTTAGCGATGGCGGTGTCGATTGCCATTTGATCGGCTGTTGTGAGTTTGTCTGCGAAGCTCTCAATAGGCTCAGCCGGGGTCTCAACGGCTGGTGTCGTCTCTGCAGCTTGCGTTGCCGATGCCGGTGCTGCTGAACTTACAAGCTCAATGTGCTCAGGCTTAAAGCCGTACACGTCTTGGTAGTACTCGCTTGTGAAAGCAAGCCGAGGGTTCTTAAGCAAGTATGAGTCACGAAGTGCGCGGTCGGTGTCGATCGACTCCTGAGCATAGAACTTAGCCGTAGGGTAGTGGCTCGGAGACCAGAAGTTTGCGTCGATCACCCAACGAAACAAGGTGTTAAGCGTTTGGCAGACGAGCCCCTGATCGGCGAGTGCAATGTCCTTGCTAACCTCCAGCGCTGTTGTATCGCTTCCAAGCTTTCCGGGTGTGCCTGCAACAGCTCCTTCGTGCCCAAGCTCAAGCTCGATGATATCGGCGCGCATGTCCTCACGCAGACCTCGCCAAAGTTCGGCTGATGCTTTGCCACTTGCATCAATGATGTTGATGTCCTGATCATCCGGCGTGACGACAACACCATCTTGCTGCAACTGCTCGAGATAGTCAAAGAGTTCGTCGAAGTCTTCCGTGTCGGAGCCTCTACGAACCTTGCCATGCAGGTAAGGCATGCCGTATTTCTGCAGGAACTTCATGTACAGCTTCTGCCCACCCTTCATAAAGTGCACGCTCCAGAAGCAACTAGCAAGTATAGGCTCTCCATAAGGGCGCTCGAACTGATCGGCCTCGTGCTTAGTTACCAGGAACTTACGTGCCGGCACTACCTCACCATTGATCGGCTGCTCGCGTGTCTTGAACCGTAGCTGCTCTTGCGCATCAAATCCGAACCAGTCGTTTGGCTTTGCCTTCACTTCAGTAGGCAGCATCATGCCACCGCGCTCGTTCCAGTAGACCTCTTGAATCCGGTAACCGAACTGCGGTGCATCGAGGATATCATTGATGATGCGGTTCAAGTTGAGCTTTGCGATCACCTGCTCTTTAATGAACTTGGCCTCAGGGGTCTCACCAAAGTCGCGGTCAACGTCGAGCGTGTCTTTTAGAACACCGTACTTGCGCCGGGCGATGCTGGTTTTCACGATAGGGAATTGCCTAAGCTCTGAGTAGGTCATCTGATCCAGTCCACGTCGCTTGAGCATCTCATCCGGGTTGGGCAAGATCTTGATGAACTTGGTTGAGTAGCGCATGTCATAAGCAGCGTCGGCTGTTGCCCAGACGTCTGGTGGCGCCATCTGCCGATCGAAGGTCGAGCGGCGTCCTGAGCGTTCAGCTTTGTCGGCGACCTTTTGATTTTGTGGCACAGTCGCAGCTGGTAGCAATGGCGCTGCCTCTTGAATTCGTTGTGCGGCAAACTGCCAGAGTCTATCTGTGATTCCCATGGTATAACCTCAAGTGTTAGTTAGTATCCTGCGTAATCGTCAGCACTCGATCGTGAGCGCCTCTCGTGTGTTCGTTTGGAGATGCCGATGGTTCGTGGTCTTGAGTTGTCAAATGCGCGCCATCCGTAGTTCAAGAAGTGGGAGTACATGCCATAGCGCAGCGCATCAACTGCGTGATCGTGGAACTTGATAGGCTCATCTAAGATGCGTCCTGCCTTGTCCGACTTCCATGAGTACTTCTTCTTTTCATCGAGCAGGTCGGTAGAGTCAGCGGTCACGTGAATCTTGAAGCGCTTGACAAACTCAATACCATTCATAACCTCTTTGACTGCCGGCATCACGTTGAAGCCAGCGTTGTAGATCTCCTCAACGGCGCGCTTGTCTTCGGGGTCGGCATAGATGAAAGACTTCTTCGAAGCGGTGCCAAGGATGCGAGTGAGACGCTTGATGAGTTCACCTGTTCCGAGTCCGCGCTCGTAGATCTCTTGTTTGACGTACGGCACACCGTCAACGACTCGAATGCGCACGAGTGCGGTCTCGTTGTTGAAACCGAAGTCCAAACCAAAGAACTCTTCGCCACCGCCGGCAGGGATTGACGGGACGACGTCCCAATTGTCATAGATGATCTTGCGCGACTTCGAATACTGACCGAGTCCATAGATGGTCCAGTATGCCGGGTCATCGATCTTTAGGCGCTCGATCTCCTCACGGTATTCTTTCGACAAGAATGGATTGTCTAGGTACGTGCTCTCAATCAGCTCGACGTCATCACGGCCTAGGAGCTGAATATTAATGAAGTCGTTTTCGTCCGAAGGGTTAAGCGCAAGGAATATTTGATTCGGTTCATCAGGAGAGGTAGGCGCAGACATGCGGAGCTTGATCGACATGAAGTCCTCGTAGGAGAACTCATCTGCTTCCTCGAACAGTACTTTGTTCCACTCTGATGACTTCATCTTCTGGTGGTCATCTATCGAAGTAAAAGTGATCTGATTGTTCCGGTACGAGTACGTGCGCTCAGACATGTGGTGCGCGCGAGGGTCGTACAGGTTGTGGCTCTTGAGCATATTGATGAAGACCTTGTAGGTCGTCATGCGTAGTGCGGGCAAGGTCTTACGAGTAATCAGAAGGTTCTTGCCGGAGCCTGTGAACAGATAGGTCATGAAGAGCTGGCAGAGCGAGTATGACTTACTGCTCCGAGCTCCACCTTTATTGACGACAATTGGTTTCTTGGCTGCCATGTTCCGATCGAACACGTTGCTTACATTGCCAAGATCAAGGGTTGTCATTTGCCGGTGGGTCATCCACCGTTTCGACCGTTTCGGTTCGGACAACATTATACTTTACTTCGGTAATGTTAACGTTTGCTTCAAGTCGGACGTCGTTTTGTTTAATCTCATCTGCCTCGCCCTTTGCAGTGCGCTCGAGTTTGGCGATGTTCGGATAGGCGTGTGCAACCTTGACGATGATGTTGAAAAGGTCCTCCATCGTCATGTTTTCAAAAGCAGCCACGCCGCCTTGCTTGATCTTATTCGAGAGGATGCCAGCCGGCAGCATGAGCATAGACTGAAGGTTGGCAGAGTTGCGAGCATGACGCTCGTTCATCTCTTTGATCACATCGAGCTGAGTCTCACGCGCAATTCGGTCGCACTCATCATCCCAAGCGGACGCACGCTTTACCCAGTTGTAGCGCTGAGACTTGACGTGCAGATTCTTGTAGTTGAGATTCATCTTCACGCTCACTGCCTTGATCGAGCGCGACTCACAATTCATGTCACGGTAGACAGTGAACAGATAGAAGTCCCAATCATTCTCATCGTGCGCACGTTCGTAGAGCGGCCGCTCTTCCTGCTCGAGGTCGTCCTCGTCATCGGGGCGCGCCGGTATCTCGACCACGTACACCTGTTTGTTGTCTTTGTAGGCTGGGATAAAGGATCCGTTCATCGTTGCTCCTGCGATGCATAGTGCAGGTCAAAGTCTGAAAGTGTGATTGGCACTCCGTTTCGCAGCACTCGGCGTGCTATGTTATTCTCATCGCAGTAGCGCATGTAGCGGCGAACGATGCCATCGACAAAGGCTGGTTCCATCTCCATAAGCCGTGCGCGTCGCTGCAATTGTTCGGCCGCCATGAGTGTTGAACCGGATCCTCCGAAGAGATCAAGTACCGTTTCATGCGGTGCTGAGCTGTTGCGCATTGCGCGTGCAGCGAGCGCGACGGGCTTTTGAGTTGGATGGATATATGTGCTGCTGGACTCTAGCGCGATGTCCCAGACGTTTGTTTCGTTGTCGGGTCCAAACCAGCGAGCTCCTTCACCGGCACCATTGACTGCACCTTTGCCGGCGTAGATACACGGCTCGTACTTGCATTTGTAACGTCGCCATGAGATCGGCGCACGATTCTTCACCCAGATAATCGGGACCTTATCAAAGCGAAACTCCAGCGCCATGAGGGTAGCGCACAGCTCTGCGTGATAAAGTGATGCGTACCAGATGTAGAAGTGCGCCATCTCACGCGAGTATTTCTTCGCAAGCGCTAAGAACTTTTCTAAGAAGCTGCGATAGTCTTCATCCGACATAGAGTCGGTCCATTCGGTTCCGGTCTCAGAGCCCCAGTCTTTGCCACCCTCGCGAGCTGAATTATACTCGTTGTAGTTGACATTGTAGGGCGGGTCAGTATGCACGAGGGAGGCAAGCTCGCCGGCCATGAGTGTTGCAACGTCATCCTCTGATGTCGAGTCACCACACAAGAGCCTGTGATCGCCGAGTTCGTACAGATCACCTAAGCAAGAGAGTGGGTGTTTGGGAGGTTCTTCCAAGCATTCATCTTCAACGATGTCGACGTTGCTCTCTGTTGTTATGCCTGCATCCGTTAGCATCTGCTCGAGCTCGCGCGAGTCAAACGGGATCATCTCTCGCATATCATCTATGCTGAACTGCTCGCTGATGTCCTGAAGCATTTCAGAAAGCTTTTCCTCAATGATGGGGAAGCGAGTTTCATTCGTTACGATCGCAGCCATTTTAGCCTCAGCCAGGCTGATCCTGCCGTGGTTCATCACGACGGCATAGCTGCGGCCAGTCTCTAAGTAGTCATCAAGCCTGTGGTTGCCGTCAACTACTTCAAAGTATCCGGTCTCAAGCTCGCGAACTTGAAGGTTTACGATTTGGCCGAATGTCTTGGATGAGTTGGAGAGCTTCTTAGCGGTTGCCTCGTCCCCATCCTTGTAGTTCCACACCGCCTTAACAAGCAATGCGATAGGTGCGAGTTGGTATTTGGCGAAGTTCTTTGCTTCGCTGGGTGGTACTCCTAAGGCTAGGAGATCTTCCTCGGAGCTGAACATTGGGCGCACTAAAGCCCGCAGCTCGTCTACAGTGGTGGTGACGTCAGTCATATTCCCTCATGAAATGTTCTGAATCGCGAATTGTCGCGTGCGTCAGAAACATAGTCACGGGGGTGTGTCATTTTACTTTGCAAGATGCAATGCACTATGCACTGCAAGATGCATTGCAGGAAAAAGTGCATTCTGCAATGTAAAACGACACAACGCCTAGTAGAAGTTTGCGCCACGAGGTCAGTACTGAAACCACCGTAGGGCGCATCGTGGAAATCGCAATCTTTAAATCAGGCACGCACACCGACTCATCGGGAACAACTGCCGAATTCACGCCAGAACAGATCGTTGCTATGGCTGAGAAAAACACTGCGCGCTACAACCAGAACCAATACAAGGTCCCCGCGATAATCTCAGAAGAGGGGCACACCAACAAGAATCTCCCTGCTTACGGCTGGTTTACGACTTTCACGACGCGTGAAGAAGACGGCGCGACAGTACTCTACGCTGAGCTCGAGGAACCAATGCTCGAAGCGTTCAGCAATGTGATTGCCAACCAGACGTACAAAAACAGGTCAGTGTCGTTCAACAACGAAGGTATGATCACGCACGTGGCATTCCTTGGCGCTATGCCTCCTGCGATCAAGGACCTGCCTGAAATCAACATGGCATTATCTGAATGCCGAAGCTTCAGCGAAGTAAACACCAAGTATGACGAAGCTCAAAACGCGCGCGCAACTCAGTACGCCATCAGCATTAAGTCTCCTGGTGCAAAGCCCGCAGAGAGCTACACCGATGAGCAGTATGCCGACCCGGTGAACTACAAGTTCCCTGTAGCATCAAAAGAAATCTGCTCCGCCACACTCGCGTCATGGAGCAAGGACTCATCACAGGCTGGATACACCGATGCTGAGAAGCAGGTCGTAGCAGCACGCATGGTCAAGGCTGCACTTGCCTACGGCATCACGCTTACGCCGTACTCATGGGCTTACACGGTGCCCGAATCCGGTGTAACAGAGCAGCAAGCTGCTTCAGCCAAGTTCGGTATTGCCATCAAGATGGTTAACTCAGCAAGCTTACCTGAGAATACCCAGCAAGCCTATCAGAAACCAGCCGCACTCGCTTCACTTACCGACGATCAATTCGGTGATCCGGTGAACTACAGGTTCCCGATCCACAGCAAAGCATACGTGCTCTCATCGATTAAAGAGTTCGGTTCTTGGGAAAACCGCGACATGTATTCAGAGCAGGAACGACAGTTCATCTTCGCCCGGTTGTTTGAAGCCGCAGAGGCACTCGGTGTCGACGTTGATAAGATCGGCTTGTCATACTACGCATCCATGACAAAAGGCACCAAGTCTATCACTGCCAAATTCTCAAGCGGCCAGCACATCACCGTGCCGGCCGACTCACTTTCAAAGAAACAACTCCTCGACGTTGTATCAAAGCTCTCAGGCACCCCTGGTGCATCTGGTGCTGCAACAAGTCAACATGCAAGTAACCCCTCAACTAATCAAGGAACCAGTATGAACGAAGAGCAAATAAAAGCGCTGTTCGAGGAGCTGCTTCAGTGGGCATCCGACACTTTGGGCGAAGAAGTTGCAACGCAACTCTCGGCAAAGAAGGACGAGCTTCTGACTCAGTATCTCCAACAAGCTGCTGCAGCTGGCACCGATCCCGGTAGCCAAGCAAGCGCTCAAGGCGGTACCGCTGCTACCGATCCGAAGTATTCGGAAATGCAAGCTGAGATCGACGCGCTCAAAAAGACTAACCGCACAGCGGAGTTTCGCGAGTTCGCTAAGGATCTGATCTCCAAGGGTCACATTACTCCTGCTCAAGAGCAGATCGTGATGAACCTCATGGAGGCAATGCACGCAGACAAGTCAAGCTTCTCCTTCACCGAAGGTGGCAAGACCAAGACTGCAAGCCCACTGGATGCTCTCAAGAGCTTCATGTCATCAATCAAGCAAGTCGCAGTAGGCGAGCATGCAAGTGCAGGTTCTGCATTTGCCGGCTCAAGCAAAGGCAATAACGAATTCTCTGAATTCGGCCAGGTCGACGATGAGCGATTGGAACTCCACAACGCCGCTATGAAGCTTGTTGAATCAACAGCTACAAGCGCCAACCCCATTAGTTACGCCCAAGCAATTGTTAAAGTCAGCCAAGGAGTACAAGCGTAATGAGTAAGATCACTCAAAATCGGATCGTAGATCCAGTACTCACGACACTTGCGCGTGGGTACAAAAACTCTGCCTTTGTTGGCGAGAACCTTTTCCCAACCGTTATGGTTGATAAGGAAACGGGTCGCATCCCGCTCTTCGGCAAAGACGCATTCAAGGTGTACAACACCAAGCGTGCTCCAACAGCGGCGTCCAACGTGCGCACGATTGACGGCGTGCACAACATCCGCTTTGTGCTCGATGAGCATGACCTTGTGACTCCGGTTGATTACCGAGAAGAAAAGGAAGCGGCGTACAGTTTGGAAGCTCGAGCAACTGCTGTGAATCAAGCATCCATCGAACTCGAGATGGAAGTTCATGCAGCCAACTATGCGCAGGACATCGCTGCATACCATACCAATAACAAACTTCAGATGACATCCGGTGACTACTTCGATGAGTCCGGCGGTGATCCTGAAGCAGTTATCAGCGACTCGATTGAGACGCTGCGCTCCATTATCGGCGTTCGTCCGAACGTGTGTGTTATCGGCGGCAAGGTGTTCAAGGGTCTCAAGAAGAGTCCGAAGCTCAAGACCGCGTTGCAATACGCAACAGGTGGAGTGATTGGACTTGCACAGCTCAAGCAGCAATTCCAACTCGACAACATCGTAGTTGGTGAAGCTGTCTACGCCAACGCTTCAGATGGCGCCTTCGGTGACGTCTGGGGTAACAACATCATTCTTGCTTATGTCGCTCCGCAGGCAGCAGACACTCGCAATCCGAACGAGCCAAGCTTTGGTTATCGTTTGCGCGTGAAGGGTCAGCCGGTCGTAGACAAGATCGAGATGAACCCTGGCAAGGTGTACGGCGTTCGTAACACGGACATCACAAACGTCTTCCGCACCGGCGTTGTAAACACTGGCACCGAGTCAAGCCCAACATGGGTAATCGAGTCAGCGTACATCATCTACGACTGCGTTACTCCCTAACGCCACCACGTTATAAACTGACGAATCACGAGGCTTAGCTCACAACGACTAGCCTCGTGGTTTTGCAGGAACTAGTTAGTACCACAACTCCTCTAAACGACGATGAAATTCAAAGTCCAAGGTCAGTGCTTCTATGCGAACCGTACGGTTCACATGCCAGGTGCAGTAATCGAACTCGACGAAAAGTATGCTGGTCATCCTGCTCTTTTGCTACTTGATTCGGTTGTTGAACCGGATGCGCCACTCATGGCCGGTGCAGAAAGCAGCGATGCTGTTAGTACGACTTCTGAGCCAGTAGAAGAGGTACCTGCAGATGAGGCTGAAACAACAGCCTCAGAGCCTGAGCCTAGCGCCTTTGATGACATCATTTCTGTAGTTCCAAAATCCAAAACGAAGAAAGGTTAATCATGCCTGTTACAGTTCAAGACACATTTAAGCCTGGTTTAAGCCACAGCATCCCTGCAACAGCAGACATCACAGAAGGATGCTTTGTCAGTTTCTCCGGTGGCCTGTGTGGTAATCATGCTCAGGCGCTTGGCGTATGTAGCCAAGATGTAGACTCCGGTGATGAAATGCCGGTAGTGCTGGACGGTATTGTTTCGGTTGAACTTGCCGGAACGGTTGCGGTAGGTGACGCACTCACTTCCAACGCAAGCGGCAAAGCGATCAAGTCAACAGACTCCACGTGGGCTGTCAATGGCTGGGCGCTGAAGGCTGGCGTAAGTGGCGAGTTTATCCCGGTTAAGCTTCAGTAATCAAGAGGGGGGCGCAGGCTGTATTCCGTGCCATGCGTCCCCAGCTTTTATCTAGAGAGAGCATGCGATGTACTGCACGGTTGACGACATAGAGCAGGAACTCGGAGCAACAACGCTCGCGGAGTTGTCAAGCGAAAATGGGGACACCATCGACGCAACTGTCGTTGAAGCTTACATTGCTGAAGAGAGCGGAGTCATTGACTCCTATCTGCGTCTTCGCTATGTAACTCCCGTCTCGCCGGCTCCCATCCCGATCAAGAAGTACACACGACGACTTGTTGTGCTGGACCTCTACCGCAAACGTAATCGCTCGCTCACGCAAGATGAATCCTCGGAGTTCGACTCCATTATGGAGTGGCTTACTCAAGTCCGCAAAGGGCTTGTTAGCATAGACGCCGAGGTATTAGAATCTACGTCTGGGCGAAGCGCACACTCAAGAGCAAACTACCGCACGCCAGTAATCTCCACGGAGGGTTACTAATGCGTGCGACGACAATTGAGCAAACGATCGTTGACAAGTTGACAGCTGAGTTTGAGCGGGTGATAGGGGTCGAGAGATACCCAAACAACCCCACCTCTTATAAGCTCACTCATCCTAAAGGTGTTGTGCTGGTCCGATACAACGGCACCAACTTCGCCAACCCGGTAGGCGCGTCTGCAAACACAGGTCTTCAGACCGGACTAATGGAGTGGGAGTTTGTGATCATCATGCGCAATCTGCGTTTTGATCGTAATCAGGAGGGAGTGTACGAATTGCTTGAACGCGTGCGTGCTGCGATATGCGCTCTGTATATCAAGGGTCACGGATTCTTCTACCAGACGAATGAAGACTTCTTGGCAGAATCAGAGGGGATATGGCAGTATGGAATGCACTTCATGCTTCCGCGCATTTACCGCAGAGGTGTTGAAGAAGTTGATCCGGAGGAGAACTAGTGGCAAACGTACTCGAAATAACTGCCGGCAACGATGAAGACTTCGAGATCGTAGTCACAGAGGTTGATCCTGACACGGAAATAGAAACCGCAGTCGACATCACCGGCTACACCTTCTTCTTCACAGCCAAAGAGCAGAACGTAATCTCGACGGATGCTGATGATAACGACGCTCTTGTGAAAGTCACATGGACGGATCACTCCGTGCCACTTGAAGGCAAGACCGTGCTACTGATTCCAAACGCATCGACACGGGACTTAAAGCCTGGTGACTTGTGGTTTGGTATCAAGTACAAGACAGCCGGTGGCATTATCAAAAACTTAGAGCTTGGAACGGACACACTTCGCGTTCGTCGCCAGGTAACAAACCGGATATCATGAGTGGCATCATCAAAGCACGCATATCGCGACCTCGGATACTGGCAACGATCAAGCGTGGCGCTACGATCGCAGCTCACATCAGCGGATCGCGCACTGTCGTTCATACTGGTGCAACAACGGTTATTAACGAGACTCCATCGGGTGCCGTTGATGGATCAAATGCAACGTTTAGTGTAAGTCTCGATTTCGTGCCTGAATCCGTCGAGGTCATACTGAATGGATTATCTCTGAGACCGATCGACGACTTTGTTACATCCGGAGTTCGCAGTGTTCACCTGGTAAGTTCACCCGTAACTGGCGATACAATTACAATCAACTATCAAAAGTCCTAGCCATGGCAGAAACAACGATTTCATCTAAACAGATCCGTGATGCGGCAATTACCAATGCCAAAATTGCTGCAGGTGCTGGAATTGACTCCTCAAAACTTGCTGACGGTGCCAACTTCACCAAGAAGGATGGTTCGGTTGCATACACTGGCAACCAGTCGATGGGTAATAACAAGATTACCAGTATGGCTAACGGAACGGTTTCCACGGATGGAGTAAATAAGGGACAGCTTGACGCAGCGATTGGTGCTCTCAACTCAGCGTATAAGTACCGAAATGTGCGCGCTGTCGCTACTACCAACATAAGCACCTCCAGCGCGCCATCATCAATTGATGGTGTTACGCTAACGAGTGGTGACCAAGTGCTTCTTACCGGTCAGACGACGCAATCTCAAAACGGACTATATGACTTCAGCTCTGCGGGAGCAGCGCTCTCAAGAAGCGCGGATTCAGATTCTTGGGCTGAGATCATCGGTGCATTGGTTTCCGTGAACGAAGGCACCACGTATGCTGACTCTCGTTGGTTTTGCACAGCAAACTCAGGCGGCACACTCAATACGACCGCTATCACATACACGCAGGATGTATCAAACGGTCTAGTGTCGTCAAACTTTGTTGACGACGAGACTCCATCCGGTGCTATCAACGGATCAAACACATCGTACACGCTGGCTTTTACTCCCGTTGCGGGTACACTGGATTTGTATCTCAACGGGTTTAGACAGAAATCTGGTGCCGGCAATGACTATACGATTTCCGGTAACACGATTACTATGACAACCGCACCTGTAACTGGTGATTTGCTCACAGCTAACTATCGCAAGTAATGGCTGAGACGACTATTGCAGGCCGTCAGATTCGTGACGCTTCGATCGTCGAGGATAAGCTCAGCCTATCTGACAACACGACAGGCAATGTTTCCACATTGGCGCATGGCTTCGTTAAAAAGTTACCTGGAGATTCAAGCAAGTTCCTCGATGGAACGGGGAACTTCACTACTCCTAGCGGTGGTGGAAGCTCTGCCAGTTTAGGAGTCTCCCAGGCATTTTCTCAACTCATGGTAACAAGCTTCTAGTATGCCTGCAAACACAGCTCCAATATTCACCGCAACGCCGAAGATTGGCAAAGCTGTCATACCGACAACAAATGCGGTTGCCAAAAGTGACGGGTCTAGTACAGGCTCTGGAACATCCATGCTGTACAATGTGTTTGCAACCGGCACTAATGGCTCGTATGTCGATCGTGTGCGATTCATTCCCGTAGCGAGCACTCCAACAAACAGTGTTGCTACTACGCTTCGTGTTTACCTATCGACGGTAGCCAGTCCTGGCGCAACAACGACATCCGACACATGGTTACTGGCGGAGGTCTCTGTTCCGGCCATCCCAGCAGCTAACTCGGTCAATGCTGCTGGTTACTTCGATGTCAATATTGGTCTAGCCTTGCCTACCGGTTACTACATCCACGTATGCCAGCACGTAGCGCAGACAACCAATGGAAACTGGAATGCTATCTGTTTTGGAGGTGACTACTAATGCTAGACGCATTCCATCTGCCTCTTCGGGGCAATAGCAATGTGCAGCTATTTGTGCCACTGGGCGCAATCGCCGACTTGAACGCATATCAAGTATGGTCCAAGCCGAAGAATGCAACCATGGTCGCCATAACCTGCGTGTCGGGCGGCGGTGGAGGTGGCGGCGGATTTAGTGCTGCTGCTTCATCTGCGCGCGGTGGTGGTAGTGGAGGTGGATCGGGCGGGTTATCGAGGGTGCTCATCCCAGCGATGTTCCTTCCAGATGTGCTGTACATCAGACCGGGCCGTGGAGGTGCAGGTGGTGTTGCAGGGGCAAATGGAACTCTCGGCGATATATCCTATACCCAGTTCGGGCGAAGAAACAACGCAGCGCCAGACCTTTTGTTGGCGTCAGCTTCGACCGTATCACTGCCCGGCAACACGGGATCAGGCTCGGCAGGGGGTGCGGCCTCAAGCGGTGCCGGCGCTTTTGCAATTACAAGCAGCCCATTCGCAGCCAGCTTTGCATTCTTTCAAGCTGTTGCAGGGGTTGGTGGTGCAGCTGGCGGCGCCCAGACGGGCGCAGTCGGTGCGAATGCTTCTGCGTGGGCAAGCAATATCCTAAGCGGCGGTGGTGGCGGAGGAGGTACTACATCGGCTGACTTTGCAGGTGGCAACATCAATAGTCCGGCTGCAATCATGGAGTTTGAAAATCAATATGTAGCTGCTTCAACTGCAATGGTAAGTGGCGGCTCGGCAGCGTCACCTAGTGGCGCACCAGGTAGAAAGTTCGAGCGACCATTGTTCTGCACAGGTGGCGGAGGTGGCGCTGGCATTAATGCTTCAATTGGCGGCAACGGTGGCGATGGTGCTCCAGGTTGCGGAGGCGGAGGTGGCGGAGGCGGAACAACCGGAGGCAGCGGAGGCAAAGGAGGCGACGGCTTTGTTTTAATCATTTCTTGGTAACACGCACGGGGTAATCCTATGAAAATCACAATCGAATCTGAGAACAACATTGCATCGATCGCGATCACGCTATACAATCCGGATCACGCACATAGCACCAAACTCGCTGAGGCGACAAAGAGCGTGCAGGCGATCACTGAATCGCTGAAACAAAATATTCAAGAGAACTCGCAAGAGGATTTTCAATCACAAACAGAGGAGAGATTCACATGAATCCCGAAGAAGTACAAGGACTGCTTGATGCAGTCAAGGAGTGCTCGACTGTTGCTGAAGGTTATAACACCTTCGTTGACGGCTTGCATGACAAGTATGTCGCAGTTCAAGCTGAATTGCAAGCCACTATCAGCAACTTGGCTATTTCGCAAGCTGACAAGCGCGTGCTGCAAGAAGCGCTCGACAAGCTGGCAGGCGTGACCGAGCAGCTGAAGGCAACATCGGCATCAATGGCAGAGAACATCATCGCTAACACCGATGCTGCTCCAGCCGGTGACGAAGGCAGCGAAGGCTAGAACCTATGCGGTGGTACTGTAGCAATGCAGATGCCACCGCAGTTTTTCTTCCACTAATTCAACAAGCGTAGATGCTACACGAGGAACTGAAGATTGATACGGTAATGAGTTGGTCCGGCGTAGGAGCGACTGCATTTCTCTGGATTGCTAATGCAAACACGGTGCTGGTCTGCCTGTCGGCGATTCTTACCATGGCTTTCACTCTTCGAAAATGGTACCTGATGGAAAGCAAACGCAAGGGCGGATGGAAACTATGAGTGATGAAGTGACCATCACGCCGGTTGATCCGACCTATTCGAGCGATCAAACGCTGCGAGAGCTAAACCGCGAGCGAGACTTTATTGTTCGAGCAGCAAAGGAAGCTGAAGCGCAGAATGAATCGTTCGCGAATGAGAAGACAACATTCACAGTCACTGATATTATTAACCAATTGAAGGCTAGCATCATGATGAACACCATCATGTCGGTCATCGTAGGAATCATTCCCGGCTTGCTCGATTACATCCAGACCAACGGTCTGTCATGGAAGTCAATCGGACTAGGTGTCATTGCCGGCATCCTAGCGTTTTTCTCACCCTCACCCGAGAAGAAAGAGGCTAACTAATGTTCCACGATCAGATCTCACTTGACCGAGTAGCAACGCTTCATCCCGCATTGCGTGAGGAAGCTGCGAGTATTCTGGCCAATCTGTGGTCTGATGACATTCCTGTGCGAGTTACGTATGGATTACGCACGTGGGCGGAGCAGGATGCTCTCTACGCACAGGGGAGAACGAAGCCTGGCGCGAAAGTCACAAACGCCAAGGGCGGCAGTAGCTACCACAACTACGGACTCGCCCTTGACTTTTGTTTGCTGGACAAGAAGAAAGCCCTATGGTCGGAGCGTATCGACCTCAATCACAACTCGATCGCCGATTGGGTTGAGGTTGTTCGTGCATTTAAGGCAGCAGGATGGGAGTGGGGTGGTGACTGGAAGAGTCTGCGCGATGCACCGCACGTGCAAAAGACATTCGGTTTCAGCATCACTCAGTTAAAAACAAAGTCGAAGAACGGTCAGATTCAATACGTGGAGCTCTAATGGGTAGCAAGTCTAACTGGTTTGCAAACAAAATCGTAAATCTCCTGCGTGGCAGTTCAATCAGTGCGATCACTGGATACGTTGCGCTCTACACGTCTGCGCCCTCTGACAGCGCACCGGGCACAGAAGTCGTAGGTGGTGGTTACCTGCGTGTAGCGGTTACGTTTGATGAGATTGATTCCGTTACGATCGGCAACTCCAGTCTGATCGAGTTCCCTGAGCCGACAGGAGACTGGGGAGACATTGTTGGATGGGGCTTGCACGACGCACTTAGCGGAGGCAACTACCTCATCTTTGGCGATCAAACGCCAACCAAGACGGTGAATACCGGTACACCTGTCAAGTACGAGATTGGTGAGCTAACCTACAGCGAGGACTAAAGATCCTTCATGCGTAGGCGCGTTCACTTATACGACCCGGAGTTAAAGAAAGAGTACGTAGGTGATCTTTCAAAAGAAGAGTTGCCAAAAGTCCCGTGGCTTGTGGGTCAGTGGTGCGGAGCAAAGCCGGTATCAGTTCCAAACGGATCCTCCGGTGTAGCGATAAAGCACTTCACAACGCTCATAACGCCACGCGCTGATGTCGCAGTCTTTACGCTTGATCCTTTCAACGTTCGGCCTCTTGTCGCTGGATATTACCTGGTGCATCACCAGAGGCGTGACAAGATCTACTCGGCCAACGTTGGCGGTTACGAGTGCACACTGTTCATCAATGATACGCTGGTCACGGGTGTGGATGCAGATGAAGTTAACGACTCTGACATCGCTCGTGCCTATGCAGATGCAGACAGAGCAACGCTGAACTTGTCGGCGATTGTCTACTGTGACGGAGACACCAGCGAGATCGAGCTAATGCTCAAACACTCGCACAGCGGAACGCGTGACTTCAGCTCAATACTGGCAGACAATGGTCGCGCGCATACGTCGATCTGGTATCTGGGTGAGCGCGTACCTATTTCGCTCTCCGGTGAGGCGCTTGGCGCAGGCTCAGCGGATGCGATGCTTGCAGGATCCGAGCCAGTGCTGCTAACTGGGTCAGCCGCCGGCAGTGCAACAACATCTGGAAGCTTAATGCTATGACAATAGAAACCGTTAGAAATGAGCTTACGAGTTACGCAGCACTTGAGGCTGAGCTCTCTGTGCTTGAGCGGGCGCTTACGCTTGATACTGGTAAGCCTATCGACGCCTTTGAGATTCGGATCATTGGCAAGAATGCCTCTGACGTTCAAGTCACAGCCACTGTCGATGCAAGGGCGTTTACAGCAAGCATATTATCTGCCATATCAACGCGCAAAACTGCGGTTGAGTCAGATATGACAACAATTGAATCACACTACTAACCCTTTGTATCATCCATTTTAGGAGCCCCACATGGACGGCGACAAACTTATTCTCAATGGCGTGCAGGTTGCTTGGGTCAATCTGTTAACGCTTAATGCCGGTGGCGAGATCGATTCGCTCTCAGCGCCAAACAAACTCAAGTTTTCGATGCTTGGTGATAGCAAGATCGTTTTTCCAACACCGAGCTCAGCAGCAACAGCCGGCGTGGTGACGATCAAGACGAACACCAACATCGACTATCAGATCGCAGCGACCAAGAAGACCATCGACTTCAACACCGGAGATGAAGTGGCTGCAGGCACAAACGCATCTGCAACCGTTATCACGCTTGTACTTCAAGAGTGCGACAGCGCAACTGTGCTGCAGATCCAAGAGCACACCGGTCCGATCCAAGTTGTAGCAGGCTACGGCAAGAAAGCCGACGGCACTGTCGACACCTATATCTCAATCATTGGTGACCGCACCAAGGCAATCGAGATCAACGGCAAGCAGGACACTCCGATGCAGATCACGCTTGAAGTTACCAGTGCTGCAAAAACTGCATCAACAGCAGGCAAGACCGCGATCGAGTACACACCGTCAGCTATCCATCCGGACGGAGACCTGAGCTACAACCATGCCGGCATCACATCGGGCAATGTTGACGAGATCTTGTCAGGCAAGTACTTGGAATTGGCTGCAGCGTAAGGCAGGGCATTAAGAGTTCAACGAGAGAGGAATCAGCAAGTGGCTGCAACGTTTGTTAACAATGTTGTTTATTACGAAGACGGATACGGCGATGTGCATGTGCGCTTTGCCGTATCCGATTCGTATGCCGGGCTGTTTCTTCCTGACTCTGACTCAGCCGTTACACTTGTCGGTTGCGTGGAGATTGACTCTATTAAGAAGGGCATGCAAAGCGGAGCGCAAGCCAATGACGAAGTACAATTCTCTATAAGCGCTGCAGCTGCAGAAAGCGCCGAGGATCAAGATGCTCTTGCCTTCATTTTGGCAGCACAAGACGTAGCCACAAAGCGTTACGTAGCTGTGTTTATCGAACCATCCGAGACGCCTACAAACACTGAGATTGACTTTATTGGACTAGTGAGTGCTGAGCAGGAAGCAACTGACATTCGCTGGCACGGAAGCCTCTATTCAAGCGGCGTCACACCGGTTCGCAATTGGAAGTTCGTAGCAAGGCCGTATCAGATTGAGATGTTTGACGGCTTTGAAATTGAAAGTCTCGTCACCAACACCACAGACGGCATCAACGCTACCGGATCCACATGGATTTCAACACATGTCGCCGACCGCCAGGCGTACTTTCATGACGTTAGAAGTGGCACAACTCGCGATGTGAGGTTCAAAAACCTCGTTAGCCTTAACGACGTACTCTCGAAGCTCACCACCATCGTGCAAGGCAGGATGCGCACTCAGCTCTCTGAGCCAACCTTTAGCCTGACGATCGAAGGAGCAACCTCTCCTTTCTCATTTACACCAACCAGATTCAAAGTCTACTACTACTCAGGCACGCTAGCACGCTACGTGACCGGGCTGAAAATGCTGGAGCACGATCAGCGAGTGATCAAGATCGGACCGGCTGCAACTGAAGCGGAATCACCGTGGGTTCACTGGGGGATATTTGCGCCAGTCGAAGGTGCGAAGGAGTTGTCAAGCTGGAACCGGTGCAAGACCTATACCAACTTACTCTATCAAATCGCCTATTGTTTTGGGTTCCATCTGCAATTCGAGTACACGAGCGTTACCTCTCTCAAGATTCGTTTCGTTCCGATGGACGACTTTGTCAAAACAGATCTTTATCCGGCAGATGTTAAAGACGCAGCGTTGAAAGTAAGTCCAATAAAGGGCTCCTCGTCAAGCCTTGCCAGGCCAAGGAGTGCAAGCTCTATGTACTCTATGGAAGGATCGAAGCCGGAAGATCACTACTACCTCAGCCAGTCTGCAGTTTTCGCTTTCGGTAGTATCGTACAAAGCAATCTAAAACAGCAGCAGCCAAGCAGCACATCATCGAATGCGCTGCTTTTTAGTGTTTCACCGACCGTGCGAACTCAAGGCATGGGCGAGGATGACGGCTGGCAGATGTACTCAAGTACTATGCTGGCTGTTGATCTTGGCATTGCTCATAATGCTGTGTTTTATGACAACGGTGCAGTGAAACACCAGCTGGATCCGGACTACTACAAAGATGACGTATACCGTGCCGACTTCCCAATTGAGTCGCACATTCACAATGGTATCTACTTAAAGGTCACGGGAGCCAGCGACGGATACTTCGACTATGGCGTGGATGGCACCGACATCTGGTCACCGGCTGGATATGCGCACATCGACGACAAGTCGTTTGATAAGCTCAGCGATGCAGTCAACTGGATTAATGGTGTGGCTGCGGACTCCGCATACGAAACAAAGTACACCATCACAGTTCCATACATCTGCCGTTTTAGTTCCTCGGAGACATCGCCGCATGATGAATGGAGGAACTTGATTATTGGCGGCAAGATGACGATCGACGGCACTGAGTATGCCGTGACGTCATTTGAGCGCTCTATTCGTAACCGCAGCACCAAGCTTGAGATTTACGCAGCGTCGAAGTTCTCATTTGCCGCAAGCACGGGGCTTGCATCCACTGCAACCACGGACTTAGTGCTCGGCGCTCCGATAATCGGCTCAGTGCCGGCAGCACCAACGGGCGCTTACATCTTTGATACTGATGTCGTAGCAGGTGACGCTGTTGTGCGCCTTGCAACCGGTCACGTAACGAAGATGGAAACGAGCTCGCTGCATTATGGATCTTTCTTTGGATGTGCGGTAGCTGATACAGCAGCAGGTGATAGCGGAGACGTTGCGACCGCAGGCCAGATACTGCAGTCCTCGCACTATGACTTTACGACAATCGGAGAAGCGGTGTACTTGCGAAAGACAGCGGCTCACGAGGTCAACGTAAAGCCTAAGTCACAGGAGCTACGACAGCCGATCGGCACAGAGGTATTGCACCTGTGCGTTGGCCAAGCGATCTCGGCTGACACCATTAAGATACTTCCATCGGAGCACTGGTTATTTACATGATGATCGAACTCAAATACAGGCTTGTCGGTTCACCCACAACCTACACCAGGGTTTTTGATGCAGTTCTCATGCGCCCTGAGCCTACCGTCTCGCGCATTGCGTTTCGCTCGCTCAGAGAAATCGAAGGCAGGCATACACTCTCCACGCGCAGCAACTATGATGTGCTGATTTCTGCCGACGAACTCATCTCATCCGGCGCTAGAGACTTCATCAAAGCATTCCTGGTAACATCAGTGCGGTGGTGGATCAAGTGGCAAAACGACGATGCAAGCTGGTCTGAGTTTGTTGAGGTCGTTCACGAGAAAGATGGAGCGTGGCCGGTGTCATTTATTGATGACGTCGACGCGCTCATGGAGACCAGATTCAAACTCATTGCCAAGAATCCTGACTAAGCTATGCCATACAATGACCTATTAAAGCCAAGGCTCCTTGAGAGTGAGGAAACGATCGGAGCGCTGACCTTTGTTGTGCCGGCTACAATGGACGTGCTTGCCATCGAGTCGGTGCATCTGGAGGCAGGTGCAGATGTTCTGGACTTAGGCAGCTTTGAGTCGGGGACTCAGCTAAAGATTGAGCCGGTTGTGCGTACCTCGAACAATGGGGTTGTGCGCATCGTTGCCCACAAGCTCACAGGAACGCTCATCAGCGTCAACAATAACCCTCAGTTTGTTGCAGGTATCTATGACACCTTCACAAACCGCAAGGTGCAGATGGATGTGAACCTCACACCATCCGGCCTAGCCGACACGACTCATGCCAGCCGGCTGCTAAACTTCTCGAGAAGCGATCGGTTCATGTCAAGCTCAACGGAGTTTGACAATCGAGTGTCGCTTACATACACAACCGAGGTCACCGACGACTACCGAATCCGCCTTGTGATATCTGTCACTGCGTGGATTCAAAACATTGAATACTGTAGATATCCACTTTAACATTTAGGAGAGAGAAATGGACAGTAACAATTCACGCGTAGAGTTTAACTGCGCAGGCGGGATTAAGCTCGTTTATGATTACGCTGAGCTCGAGGCTCAACAAATGGCGATGGCACAACGTGTCGTCGAGTTTCGTTTGATGCAAGATCAGAGCACCGCTAGACCCGCGTCACTGGCGCAGTTTGTTGAGTCAGATGGCACGTTCTACAAGGAACGAACCGTAGCGTATCTGGTGCGTAGGTACGACGAGAACACTTTGGAGCTGAAGGATTTCAATTCCGGTGCTGCAAACTCGAGCTACTTCAACATGCTCAAGTCACTTCGAGGTGAGGAGGTTGCGAAACTCGATGTCGTTCTTGAACATTTTTTTACCAAGCGAGGAAAGACCTCGCTCTTATCTCTGATGGACTCAGGAGCAGAGTTGCGCGCAATGGTCCCAATGGCACAACAGTTGATGCGGATGGAAGTCGCGCAAGGGCCGAGCGCGAGCGCCGCAGAAGAGAAACAGAACGAGGTATAAGACGCCGCAACGAGTGCTGGTCATCCGGTGCTCTTGCTAAAGAACTTCGCGATGCAGTCACTTCATCACTCGATATCTGGGGAGTGATCATTTGGCTGCTAGCGGATAAAGACCCCCAGCGGCTTGAGGGAGCTCGCAGGACCAAAATCGAAACAGCCGTGGTTTACTTCACCGAGCTTAACTAGAGGAGTTGTGCTCACACTGGAGAAGGAAGACCACGGTGTTTATTGATCCTTAATGCGAGGCTCACCATGGCATCATTTCCAATCGGCATAAGATTCGAGCCGGTACTATCGGTTGAAAAACTCAATGTGATCCTTGAACAGCTCAAGGCATCGCTAGGCTCGCTCGGGCAAGACATAAAGCCTATTGATACGGCAGCACTGGCTGCTTCGCTGAAGAAAATTGACGAGGCCGTGGGTGGCGCAAACGAGCACGCAGAAAAGCTTCAAGAGGGCTTCAAAGGAGTAGAGGAATCGGTGGGTGGTGCGGTGTCGAAGAGCTCTCTGTTTCAAAAAGCTTTCGAGTTCAACCAGATCCAGCAATCGATCCAAGCTCTCTCGAATACCTTCCAGCAGCTCTCCGGATCTTTTATAGAGTACGAAGCATCACTCAAAGAAATAAAAGCCATCACCGGTGTGGCTGATGATGTTATTGCAGATTTGGGTGAACGCGCTAAGGATCTGGCAAAGACCTTCGGTGGTGAAGTAACCGCGCAGCTAGACGCATTCAAAGGCGTTCTCTCGCGCTTTGGCCCGGACATTGCCAAGAGCCCGGAAGTTCTTAACTCCATGGCCACGTCGATCAACTTGCTTTCAAAAGCAGGGGGCATCGACGCGACCGCGTCAATGGACGCACTCACCAACTCCGCGCTTCAGTTTGGAGTTGACTTGTCTGATCCGATCGCAGCGGCCGCTAAGCTCGCAGAGATGACCAACACTCTGGCGGCATCAGCGCAAGTAGGTGCTGCTGAGATCCCGCAGGTAGCACAAGCTGTCGTTGTAGCCGGTGCTGCAGCAAAAGGCGCGAACATATCCTTCGAGGAAACAAACGGCGCTATACAAGTGCTCGCAGCAGCAAGCGGTAAATACGGCTCTGAGGCGGGTACATCACTTCGTAACGTTGTGGGCTTACTTCAGAAGAACTCCAACGAAGCGCATGAACTAACGGCAAAGCTTGGCATACCGTTCGAACAACTCGGTCAGACGCTCACATCCCAAGGACTTGGACCGGCGCTTGGTTTGCTAAATGAAGGGCTTCAAAAGCTCGGCAGTGATGCTGAGAAGAATGCGGCGATTATGCAGATCTTCGGCACTGAGAACGCTGCCGCAGCATCATCGCTTCTTGGCAACACTGAGATGCTCGCCAAGTTCACGCAGGGTGTCACGGGTACTAGCTCAGCAGTGGATCAGGCCGCTATCAACATGGACACAACCGGTGCTGCGCTCGACCGCTTAAAAGCTAAGGTTGAGGTTACGCTCATCGAGGGCTTCAATAAAGTTGGCTCTAGTGTAACGCTTGGGATGAATGCCATGGCGCAAGTTGCGCCCACACTCACGAGCATCGGGCAGCTAAAGGCTATCATACCGGACAGCGCCTTCGCATCAATCGGCAAGTTTACCACTAGCTTCAAGAACATTGTCTCAAGCGAAGCAGTGTCGCGCTTTAACAGCGCACGTGAGACCATCACGAAGATGATTCCGAGCAGCGCTATTACCTTAGCATCATCGCTGTCGTCAAAGCTGGGGTCTATGGGAAGCGGCGCACTCGAGCGTGTTGGCGGTCTTGCACAGTCTATGTTCAAGACTCTTATTCCGGCATTAGGCAGCACTACCGCAGCTCAGACGGGTCTTAACGTCGCGATGCTAGCCAATCCAATCGGCGCTACCATCGCGCTCGTTGTGGCTCTTGGTGCTGTCTTTGCCTTGCTCTACAACAAAGTCCAACCGTTCAAAGAGTTCATCGACTCCAAGATTAAGTTTCTAGAGGATGCGTTTGCCAAGGCACAGCCAGTCATCTCAAAGGTTGGTGACGTGCTTGGTCTTGTCGGCAGCATCATTATCAACCAGCTTCTGCTTCCGTTCAATGTCATCGGAACGGTGATCGGAACGGTGTTCAGTAAGCTTAGCGGGGGAGCAGGCACAAGTGCAACAGCTCTCAGTGCAATCGGCTCTGTGTTTGATTGGATCGGCGACAAACTCAACTACGTGAAAGCTGGTCTAGAGGGGTTTGTGGCCTTCATCGGTGGCATCGCCGGCACGATCGCCAAGCTCGTGACATTTGACTTCTCTGGTGCTGTTGATAGTCTAAAGAGTGGCTTCCAAGGGGCAATTGACACAGCAACGCAATCACTACAAACATCACGTGTGGCCGATGCTTCAAAGAAGATCGGCGATGTGATGAAAGAGAACGTCGAAGCCAACGCCAAGAATGCGAAGGTCGACATGGCTCCGCTTCTCTCTCAGTATGAGACGGCGCAAAAACGCATCGCGGAGATACAAGCAAAGGGTAGCAAGCGAGGCTTTGCATTGGATTCTGAGAAAGCCGAGCTTGAGTCACTTCAAAAATCAACGCAAAACACTATTGCGAAGATCGGCGAGCTCAGTCCGCAGGCTGCAAAGGTTGTGGGCGTTCAACTTGACGCTCAAGGAAAGATGCAGCAAGTCTATGACCTAAACATCGCAAAGGCTAAAGAGTTTGCAGACGCGCAGAAGAAGGGCTTTGACGGCGAGACGAAGACTCGCGCTGAAAGATACTCTGGGGAGCTGCTTAAAATCACCTCTGTCTACAACGATCAGAAAAAGACCCTTGAGGGAATGAAAGGCAAGCTTGCGGAAGCAATGCAATCAGGTGACAAGAGCAAAATCGATGAGGCACAAAAGGCATTCAACGATTTGAAGGCTAAAGTTGATGACAATGGCGCTGCGATGAAGAAGGCCTTTGAGGATGGAGCCAAAGCCGGGCTGCTTACCGAGGACGCGCTCAAGCAAGTTGCGGCTGCTCAAGGAATCACGGTAGATCAGGCCAAGAGCAATATCCTGAAGGACTCCTTCGAGCTGGCTGCAAAGACCGGTGCGCTCACTGTCGATGTTGTCAAGGACATGGCAAAGCAGTATGGCGTCACCGAAGATGTTGCCAAGCGTCAAGCTCTATCGATTGAAATGAAGCGTGTAGCTGAGTCGGGCGCGGGCAGCAAAGAGGTAATCGCCAGGCTCGCCGAGAAGTACGGAGTGTCAAAGGAGGAAGCGCAGAAGCTCTTTGCTGAGCAAGAGAAACTAACCAAGGAAGCTAAATCGACAACCGATCAGGTCAAGTCTCTTGGCGATCAGTATGAGGCAACCTTAAAGAAGGCAAAGGAAGGCTCAGAGAAGAATGTTGCTGAGCTCAAAGGACTGTATACTCAACTCTCGGAGCAACGCATAAAGGGTGACGCAGCGGGTCAGAAAGCTACCAAGGAGCGAATCGATCAGCTTGTCGAGGAGACCAAGGTCCAAGCACATAAACTCAAGGCTGATAAAGATCTCGAGAAATCCATACGAGATTCAACCGGACTTTCGGAGGAGAAGAAGAAGAAAGGCAAGAGTGCGGCAGAAGAGGCACTCAAGAATTACCAGGCAGAAGCGGAGCTGATAGATCACGTTGCCAAGAAAAAAGAAAAGGACTACGAGTTTGACGTCCTCGTCAACCAAAAGCGTTCACTCAACAAGTTTGACGATATCGAGAAAGGCAAGCTGGAAGCCAAAGCCATCGACGATAAGATTTCGAGGATGAAGGAGCTGCTAAAGCTAACTGCCGACGACAAGGGCCGGATTACGATTGGCGTCAAGCACAACAAAGACGACGTGGATAAGATCCAAAAGGAATTTGACAAGTTAACAGAAAAACGGGACGACCTTGCAAGCAAAGCACTTGTCATCCGGACTAAGCTGGATGCATCTCACGATGAACTTCAAGACCAATTCAGAGTGCAGGTCGGCAAGCTGGAAGTTGCAATTGAACTTGCGATTCGAGAAGGAGCAGACAAGGCGAGTATAAATAAGCTCTACGATGAGATGCTAGCTCTAGAACTTGCTCATGCACAGGAGTTTGAGCAAAGAATCGCTGAAAAGCAAAAGTTGCTGGACGCTGAGACGAACGAAGGTAAGAAGGAAGCTCTTCGACAGTCAATCAAAGAACTCATGAAGATTGAAAGAGACGCTGAAAAGGACTACAGCAAAGATCGTAAGAAGATCTTCGACGACAGATTGAAGCAGATTGAGGCTGAGACCAAAGCCAAACTCGATGAGGAAGCCAAGTACTACAAGGAGCAACAAAAGCTCATTGACGACATGGAGAACCTCACCGTCACCGCCGGCAAATCAGCGCTCGTTGTTCGCAAGGAGCAAGAGCTCAAGGATCTTGAGGACCTTAAAAAGCAGCATCTGGTTTCAGAGGACGATTTCAATCAACGCAAGAAGGCACTTGAGGAGAAAGCAGCCGACGAAGAACTTGTTATGCAAGCACTCTCAAATGGACGCAAGATTGAAGCCGAACGTGACATGACAGTCAGACTCGCGCAAACCACTATAGAGCAGCTCGAGATCAGAAAGCAAGCCGCTGTTGCTGCCGGTAACTATAACGAAGTAAAGAAGATCGAGTCGCAGCTCGATGAGAATCGCAAAGTGCTGGATGAGAAAGGAAGCCTGCTCACGGTTGCAGCTACAGATCTTCAGTCTGGGCTCACATCGATCATCGGCAACTTGGTACAAGGTGACACAGATGGTGCGAAGAAAAGCATGAAAGGCACGCTTGCGCAGATCGCAGGTTACTTGCAGAAGCTCGCTTCCGCCGCAGCTGTTCGTTTGGTGCTTGGAAGTGAACCTGCGCTTGCTCTTGTGGCTGCCGCAGGGCCTTTCCTTGGGCCAGCATTCATTGCTTCCTTCACTGCGCTTATCAACCAGGCTGTGAACGCTTTGATGTCACCGGTTCTATCTGGATTGCTCTCTTTCTCAACGGGTGCAATCGTCACCGAGCCAACACTTGCGATCGTGGGAGACAGAGCCAATACGTCGGGCCGTGACAATACTGAAATGATCCTCGGGTCCGATCAAATGCGTGCAGCACTGCAGCAAGCATTCGAGCAATACGACTCAGTTGTAGCTGCAGAGGTGAGGTTGTTACGAGAAGACTTGCGCAACCAGCTTGTTGTCGTGAGTGTTGACGGGCAAGAGATGTTAACTGCAGTGCGCTTGGCTGAAAGTCGGGAGCAACGTCGCCTGCAAACAGGATAATGCCGAAACTCTTGGGAGCCCTCTCTCTCCTCCCTCAAGTAAGGCAGTCAAAGCTCTCCCGCTTGGGAGGGCTTTTTTTTTTTCGTTCAATAGCTGTGCCAGAAAATGCCCTTAACAGTGGATAACTATCTGTAATATAAGCACTTATCTTTGCGCTATTACTTGCGTGTTCCTACAACTAGTGCGTACTTGCACCAAGAGTTAATGCACAAACAAACAGGGCAACCACAATGAAAACGGCAATCTACACGAACCTTCTAACTAAGCAAACTTACACTCTCGGCGGGATTAGAGACTTGACGCACGCATGGAACTTGATGCTCACGGTGTGCGAGATCAACGGTTGGAACAAGATTGACGGGTTTGTAAAATTGAGCTAGGCAAGCAAGCAAAACTCCCGTTTCTGCCCAGGTGCTGCCCAAACAATTTTTCAATTGTCGTGCAAGTGCCTTGCAAATAACATACTTACGCTATATTAAAGTGGGACCTGAGGGACTTGAACCCCCAGCCAACAGATTATGAGTCTGCTGCTCTAACCATTGAGCTAAGATCCCAGAGAGGCCGGATGTGAAGTCGCTTCACAGCGCAGCCAAAGCATTACTCGTTACGGAACAAACCGAAAAACACACCGAAGCCAAAGACAGGTCCACCTGCTTTTAGGTCAGCCGGAGCCGCACTAACTGTCGTGTTTCGATTTAAGGTCCAGTTTTCTCCATGGAAACTGAGATTATATCCTGCATTCACTCGCAGCATGGTAAAGGTTGTGATTGCCCATTCGATGTTCAGGGTCGGTTGGACATACCATTGAGAAATCTCAAGACGACTTGCGGGATACAAGGCACTGTCTGCGGAAATGTCGGTCCACTTGGTTGATGCCAATCCATCGTAGCGCTCAAAGACCATGTTCCCGAATCCTGCCTGAATTCCGGGCAATATTGTTAGGCCTTTCATTACCGGAATGGCGTAGTCGATCGTAACTCCGTTCATGCTTGAGCTAAAATCAACGTGACGCTTGATTGAGTTTCCACTTACTGTGACCGTTGTGTCGACCCCTTGTGTCCCAATAGCTGCACTGAAACCAAAACGTACGTTCTTGAAGAAGAAGGTGAGAAATCCTTGACCGCCCGTTACAAACAGGGGAGAACTAAAATCAGCAACGTGAAAAGGAGCAGGAACGTTTTTGTTTACAACATCTTTGTCAAACATGAGGAAGTTGCCGGTGAAACCACCACCCACAGCGAAGTACTGCGTGCTTTTCTCCTTGTCTTTCAACTCCTCAAAGGTGATTTCGCCCAGGTTGTCCGTGTCCGTCTTCTGCGCGTGGAGACGCGGTACAAGCACGACGGCAAGCAAAGTGATAAACAGCAAACTCTTTTTCATGTAGTCTCCGTTGGTTCAATGAGATCGCAAAAATACAATGCCGAGTGACATTACACGCTAGATTGACGTGAATTCTGGCTTAAAATTGGCCAAAAAGAAAGGAAAAGACATAGGCTCATGCTTTCAAAAGGCACCCACACTGTCATCTCCGCGTGGGTCAGCGCCGGGTTGCATGGTTCCTCCGGGCACTATGAGTATGGCGTCCACCCGTCCCATCGGACCTCGCGGCTTCATTGTGTGCCCCATACCTTCAAGCTTCTCCAATACTCCGTCTTTCAGAAGTCCGTCCTCGACATACAGAGCATCCGGCATCCACTGGGAATGGAATCGTGGACTACTCACGGCTTGCTGCATGGTCATTCCGTAATCCAACACATTGATAATGGTCTGACACACAGAGTTCATTATAGTACCGCCACCGGGTGACCCCAGCACCATCAACAATGAATCATGTCGGGTGACAATTGTCGGCGTCATGGAGCTCAGCATGCGTTTTCCAGCGGTCACGGCATTTCGATCGTTACCGAGTAGACCATACATATTCGGCGATCCCGCTTTCGCACTAAAGTCATCCATCTCATTGTTCAACAAAAATCCTGCGCCCGGCACCATCAGTTTGGAACCATAGGAGGCATTTAGTGTTGTGGTCAATGAGACTGCATTGAGCTGGGCGTCGACAATTGAGAAGTGCGTCGTCTGCTCAGATTCATAGCGCTCTGCCGGACCTGCTTTTATGCGCGCGCTGGGTGTTGCACTATCTGCCCAGTAATCACTCATCCTGTCGTTTAAGTACTGTTGACTGAGCATAGCCCTCATGGGCACCTTGACGAAATCAGGATCTCCCAACCATTCCGATCGATCGGCATACACACGTCGCTGAATCTCCGTCATAAGATGCAAATGTTCGGCACTGTGATAGGCAGGAAGAGTGGGGGTTCGTGCTTGCCAAAGTGTCAACATCTGTGCTAAGGCTATTCCTCCCGATGAAGGCGGAGCCATGCTGTAAATCTCGCATTCTCGAAAGTGGCTTCGAACCGGCGCACGCCATACGCTCGCATAATCACGCAAGTCTATCGAGTCGATCAGTCCGTCGCGTTGTCTCATACAACTCAGTATAGCCTGCGCGCAGGCACCTTCATAGAAACCCGCTCTTCCACGATCGCGTATTGCCTCAAGAGTAAGAGCAAGTTCCGGCTGTCGCAAGAGATCGCCGGCTTTCCATGGACGTTTTTTAAGAAGTGCACAGGAAGAGTCGTTCCATCGACGCAACTGTGCATCGAAGGCGTTTAACTCATCCGCCTGCTTATCCGTCACACGAAAACCGGACTTAGCCAAGTGGATAGCAGGTTGCACTAAACTTTTCCATGCTAAGCTGCCGAGTCGTTTGTGAGCTGTTACCATTCCGTCGACACTGCCGGGGACACCCGACGCAAGTCCTCCTTCCAGAGATAGCCGTGTTACCGGTCGTTTTTGTTCGTCCAGGAACATGTCTCTAGTGGCTAAGCGCGGGGCCTTTTCACGAAAGTCCAAACTCAAAACTTCACCCTTGGCTGATCGCCACACCAAGAAGCCTCCTCCACCGATGTTACCGGCGTTTGGATAGACGACCGCAAGGGCAAACTGTACCGCCACTGCCGCATCAACGGCGTTACCGCCTCTTGCGAGAACGTGACGACCCACCTTTGCCGCTTCCGGGTGCGCACAAACTACCATGGCATGCCTCGGCTTTCGGCTTTCGGCACTGGCCACGGGAATCATGCATGCAATGCAGAGCAGTACACAATGGAACCTCGAGCACAGGCGGGCGAGGACCGAATGTGCAAACATCGAAGGACGAATTTGTTGTTGGTGCCGGGCTTTTTGGAAATGCATCTCTGCGTGTATCGTTAGGTGTGTTCGGTGCGTAAGAACCTCTTTGTGATTTCGGAGTGCTGAGCACATGCGCTGCAACGTTTTCCAATAAATGCTGCACTGTTCGGCTATCGTGAGCATTTTCTTCTCTATACCTGTTAGCGCCGAGCTCCGGTCTTTGGGACCGGCTCAGACCCTGCGAAGCAGGGGCAGCCATAAAAAAGAAATCGAAAGAGCGTGGCACTATTCCGCAAGAAGTATCAGAGCGATGTCTGCCGTATATTGACAAGCGCGCATTCAATTTACCAAGGAGAAACCATGCACGGTGGTAACTACGTCTTGATTTTACATACGCATCTTCCCTACGTTTTGCACCATGGTGACTGGCCGCATGGTTCCGATTGGCTCTGCGAAGCAGTGGCGGAGTGTTACATACCACTATTGAACGCTTTTCACGAGTTGAAAGACGAAGGTATTTCTCCGAAGGTTACGATCGATATCTCGCCGGTATTGTGCGAGCAATTGGAGCATCCGGATTTTGCAGCGCTCTTTGAGAAGTATTGCGATACCAGAGTGCGCATGGCCAACGATGATGCAGACTACTTTAGGAAAACAGAGTCTGAGCCTCAGTTCCAAGCCCTGGCGCAATACTGGAAACAATGGTATGCGGCTCGCAAGACAGACTTCAAGCAGCGTTACAAAGGGAGTGTGATCAAAGCACTCGCAGCTTTGCAGGAGAGTGGCGATATCGAGATCATGACCTGCGGCGCTACACACGGATACTTTCCCTTGTTAGGAGCCGACGAGTCGATACGTGTGCAATTGCGTGCAGCCGTTGCGAACTATGAGAAACACTTTGGACGAAAGCCGCGCGGGATCTGGCTTCCGGAGTGTGCGTACCGTCCTAGCTATGCCTGGAAAACCTATCTGCCTGTTGCACATTTACAAAAACCAAAAACACGTCCCGGCGTCGAACAATTAGTCGCCGAAGCCGGTCTCGACTACTTCGTTGTCGATGAAGGCAGTGTGCGAGGCGCACAGGCTCTCGGTTTCATGAGCTATGCGAAGGCAAAGAGTTTCAAGGCAACGACCCAGCGGACGGCGCAGCATCCCTTCGACAACACACCCATGAGTCTTTATAACGTAGCCAGTTCGAAAGATTTGAGCAAGGGCACGAGTGTGATTTTTACGCGCGATCAGAACATCGCCATGCAAGTGTGGAGTGGTGAAAAAGGTTATCCCGGAGACCCACTGTATCTCGATTTTCATAAGAAGTTCCATCGCTCAGCGCTACGCTATTGGCGGGTGACGGATAACAAGGCAGATATGATGTACAAACTCTTGTACGTGCCTCAGTGGGTTCAAGAGCGCGTGAATCAGCATGCCTTTCATTTCACGCAGAGCATCGAACGTGCCGTGATGTTGAATTACAAAAACACCTCGCGCTTCACAACCATGTGTACGCCCTTCGACACCGAGCTGTTTGGTCACTGGTGGTTTGAAGGTCCTGCCTTTGTGAAAGCCGTGTTGCGCGGTTTGCACTTTTCTCCCTACGTCAATGCCGCGACTGCGTCAGAGCAACTTGAACGCGTTCAACCCGGAGAAGTTGTGCGCATTCCGGAAAGTTCGTGGGGTCGCGGTGGACACCATGAAGTATGGATGAACGAGGGAGTGAAGTACATGTGGGAAGCCATTTACAAGGCGGAGGAACATTTTGGTAGCTTGCTAGCGCAGGCGCGCGAAAAGAAGATAGCTCCTTTGCTTAAGCGCTTGCTGACGCAAGCGCTGCGAGAACTTATGCTTCTCCAAGCCAGTGATTGGGAGTTTTTGGTCAGCACGCAATCGGCAAAGGACTATGCCGAGATGCGCTTCTTCAATCATCATTCTGATTTCATGAGACTCTGTGAGCATGCTTCTTCGACAATCGCCGGTAAGCGTTTGAATGCTCAGCAGAAATCACATCTGGAAGAATGCGAACAACGCAACGCCGTGTTTACAGAACTCCGGCTTGAGTGGTGGTCATAGTCCTGTGACTCTTGTTAGCGCCGGTAGATTGTGTTGCCGAAAGCGTCCGGCTTTTTGCGCTCCAACCTGTGTGCAAACACGTTTTTTTGAAAAACACCTTTTTCCCCAAAATCGGCGTCCAAACGCCGAATAGCGCGAATGAACAGATTCTCACAGAAAGTTAAAAGCTCAGTGGTCTACGGTATCGCACCCTAAAAGACCTGCAAATGCTGTATTTTTGCCCTACCACACAGATAGCAACCACATAGTTTGACCCGTTTTTGAGGTCATTCCCATTCATTCTTTGCGTTCCATTCCTGAAAGAATGTTAAACACTTCATGAATTATTATTTGGTTGTCGTGGAACCTTGTCTGCGTTAGTTTGAGCAAGCACGAAAACACAACGAAAAGACAGGGGAAATTGATTTCGGGGTGACGGTGGTGCACCGTGAAATGCGATTTGCATACGTGCAGTCTGTATTAGCAGCGAAGGAACAGCTTATGAGAATCTTAGTCATCGAGGATGAACGGAAAGTAGCAAACTTTGTGAAGCGAGGTTTGGAAGAAGAGCGTTATGTCGTGGAGATTGCTTCTGACGGAGAAACCGGTCTCTCCATGGCCTTGAACAATGTCTTTGATGCCATCGTTCTCGACGTCATGCTTCCGCGCAAAAACGGTTTACAAGTGTTATCCGAATTGCGACAGGCAGGCAAGACGATGCCTGTACTCATGCTAACCGCCAGAGGTTCCATGGAAGATCGTGTCATGGGTTTGGACTTGGGTGCGGATGATTACCTACCAAAGCCCTTTCACTTCGAAGAGCTCGCTGCTCGTCTGCGATCCATCATGCGTCGCTCGTCAAATGTGAAGTCGACCAAGCTTGAAATCGGAGACTTGACCCTCGATACTGTTTTGCACGTTGCCTATCGCGGTGACAAAGAAATCGAGCTGACCACGAAAGAATATGCCCTCCTCGACTACTTGATGCGAAACAAGAATCGCATTCTGAGTCGGAGTATGATTATGCAGCACGTCTGGAAAGTCAGTTTTGACCCTGAGTCAAACATTATCGACGTGTACATTAAGCGTCTGCGTGCCAAAATCGAAACCGACGGACGCCACTATATTCAGAGTATTCGTGGGGTAGGCTATCGTATCAAAGAACCTAGCACGCTGCCGCCGGTTGATTTTCCCGATGAAGCATGAGTTCTACGGCGTTAGCAATCATGGCGTTGCTTCCTGATTGCTCATGCCGAGTTCTAAGCTCCCTGCGCTGTGAAGGTAGTCGAGTGGCCTTCGCGCATTTCCTCTCTCCCGTCTCACGGTGTTCTCATACGAACATGATCCATCATGCAGTATATTAGAGCACGCACCATTTGGTGCAGTGTGGTGATGTTGTACTCATGATGCTCTGCATGCAGTTTCTACCGGATCTCCATCGTTCGTCACAATCTCATCTTGCGGACCTGCAAGAGCTGTTCCGCGTCTACCAAGAGGCAGCATTTCCTTCACGATCTCCCGAGTTTTTCTGTTTGGAACTGTGCGGTGAAGCAGGGGAGTTAGCCAATTTGGAAAAGAAGCGCTGGAAGGGCAAGGATATTGCACAAGAACGTTTGGGTGATGAAGCGGCCGATGTCTTCATCGCTCTGATGAATTACTCCAATGCTCGTGGGATTGACCTTGGCGAGGCCGTTCGGGCGAAGCTTCTGCGCATCGAAGAGAAACGACAAGAGCTATCGCTTCGAGGAGAACATTACTAATTGACATGCATGATGCAGATGATCAAAGTAGGGAAGCTTAGTCAGTCGAGCAGGCCTGGTCACACCACACTGCCGGCCTTGCTGTGCATGCTGTGCACACTGTGCATGGGTGCGTGTAATGGCGGACTTGATCCCGGCGACTATAATCAAACAGCCAGTTTCAGCGGAAGGATTTACTTTGTTCAGGGCGCCGGCGCTGAACACTTTCCACCTAAAGACAGTTTGTTGGATCTGCGCGTCGTAGCGTTCCACGATCAGCCCAAAGACACAAACCTTTTGAATGAGCTTGGCAACGGGGATGCGATTTTCTCTGCCCTTGCGCTCGTTGATTCGAGTTTTAGCTATCCGGCCGACATTCCTTATAGTATTGATATCCCGCAAAATCAACTGAACAAGGGAGCTGTGAGCTATCGATATGTAGCCGTGGCTCAGCGCTACGGACCGAACATACTCAGCGATTGGAAGGTGGTTGGTATCTACAGCCTTGATAGTTTGTTCACTCCACAAATTCTGATTCTGTCAAACGGTACGCACTACGACAATATTAATTTCACTGTGGATTTTCTCCATCCGCCGCCGCAGCCTTTCAAACGATAAGCCAAGCACTTATAGGAAACGATGGGGCTTTCCTCGTTTGATACAGTGACCGAGATGTGAATGAGCTGTGCTTTTGAAATCGTGCGCCGAAGCAACACCGAGTACCTAACACTGAACCTGCAAGGAAGCATAGAAATGAATTTGGAAAGGTCGAATACAAGAGCACAAGGTATGTCGCTTTGCCGGCATGCAGACCTCTACTGTAGAGATGCGCAGGTCATCGGTGCGAGGACCATGCGATCGAAATCGAAACTGTTTTGTGTACTACTACTTCTTCTGTGTACTTCGCAAGCGCAGTCGCTGGTGGCAGGAGCTACGATTACAGGTATAGTGAGTGATTCGGCTACTGGTCGTGGACTTCCGGGTGTTAGCATCCGAGTCATGAAAACCACCCTGGGGAAAATCAGTACAAAGAGTGGATTATTTCAATTCCGAGATCTACAAAGCGGTTCCTATCAGTTGCAGTTCAGCGTGATAGGGTATAAAACCGTACAGCGAAGTCTCAACGTGCAAAGCGGCGACTCTGTCTTCCTGGCGGTCTCTATGGTCGAACAAGTGCTCAAGACTTCGGAAGTCGTGGTGTCGGCAAACAAACGACTCGATGCCGTGCAGGATGTTCCTCTGTCGATTGCTACCGTTGATGCCGCAACAATTTCAGACCGCTCCGTATCAAAACTCGATGAAGTATTACGCTATGTGCCGGGCGTCAATGTAGCACAAGGACAAGTAGATATACGCGGCGCATCCGGCTTTGCTTACGGTCTCGGCTCGAGAACCATGCTGCTATTGGATAACTTTCCTATGCTCAGCGCAGATAACGGCGACATCTCCTTCGATGCCTTGCCAATGTTTTCTATTGATAGAATAGAAGTCGTTAAAGGTCCGGGCTCTGCTCTCTATGGAAGCAGTGCAATAGGCGGTGTGGTCAATGTGCTGACAAAAGACGCTACCGCCGAAGGACAAATCATGGCTCGCGTCTACGGAGGATTCTATACCGCTCCGCGCTTTGATTCGTGGAAATGGACCGATGCCACACTGCACGCGGAAGGTTTGGATGCCAGCTATGCAAGATCATTCGGAGAAACATCAATTGTGGCGGCGGGTGGAATTCGAGCGGATGACAACTACACACAATTCGCTGATTCAAAGCGACTGAACGGCTACCTAAAAGTGAGCCACACGCTCAATCCAAATTCGCAACTCATGTTCTTCTCGCAATACGCGTTTGAAGACAGGGCTAATTGGATCAACTGGAGATCCGTCGAGTTTGCGACCCGAGTACCACTCAATACCGACACAACGATACGCGTACACTCCGGAAAGTTTGCTCTAGGTGCTGAACTGCGAAATATCATTAATGAAAACAGCTTCGCTGTTTTTCGAGCAAGTTTGTTGCGCACTGCCTATAACAATACAGCTGCAGTAGACAGCGCATCGTACTTGGCATCCACTGCAAATGCGCTGAATACGGAAGGACAATTCACAACGCAAATCAACAAGAAGATTGCGCTCACTATTGGAATGACATTGAGTGCCAACGATGTTGCCAGCTCACAAACCAGTGGCGACAAAACGCAAATCATTGCTGCCGGTTATGGTCAAACGGAGTTTTCGAATCTTGACGACATCATCGTGACACTCGGTGCGCGACTCGATGTCGAAAAAACCCGCCATGAAAACAAGAACGTAGAGTTTTCTCCAAAGCTCGGTATCAGCTACAAAGCACCCACTGCAACGAACATTCGTCTAAGTGTCGGTCGTTCATTTCGAGCTCCAACGATAGAGGAGCGTTATGCGGACATTCACTTTGCCGGATTCACGGTGGGACACAACGTCAACCTCCGTCCGGAACACGGATGGGCTTTCGAGATGGGAGCTGAGCAAACCTTCGCGATTAATGAACATCCGTTACACCTCGACCTTGCGCTCTTCCAAAGCGAGCTCTATGACTTGATTGAACCTCAGTTCAACATCACCGCAAAGACTGCGGAGATTCAATTCACGAATCTGACGCGAGCACGCATACAAGGCGCGGAGCTTGATCTCAAGACCTGGGTTGTGGATCGTTTGGTTGGTGTGGAAAGTTCAATAACACTCATGCAGCCAACCGATCTTACAACGAACTCAACGTTGATGTTTCGTCACAATATCATGTGGACCAATCGAGTTTTACTGCACTGGAGAGAATTTGAGTTTCAGTGTGACTACCGTTACCTGTCGCGCCAGGAGGAAGTTGACGAACGCTTGGTCAATCTAGGTCTGGTTGTCAACGGTGATGTTCGCGTTCCGGTACATGTTGTTGATGCGCGCATCGTGTGGGATATGCGCTCGAACGAAGCCTTGCCACTAAAGCTTGGGTTGAATGTTCGCAATCTTCTTGATTACTACTACGTGGAAATCCCCGGCAACCTTGCGCCTATTCGTCAAATCAGTTTGCAGTGCGAAGTAACGCTCTAAACGCAGCATATTCTCCGCGTCTACGATCGCTCCACCGAGACAAGCAAACTCAGTGGCATCGAAGCCATCAACGCTGAGCTATGCTCTCAGTCAATAGTTGTGTACCGAGGGCTTCGACCGTGCTGCGCCGGCTCTTGCCAGGCTCGACTGCATCTTCGTTGCAGTCTTCGTGCTCTTGAATTAGTGTTGGAGAATAATCGTGGCGCTAACGACATCCACTCCATCACGAGCATGAAGGATGTAGCTACCGTCCGGTAAGTCGCTCAAGTCAAGTTGATAAACATCGAGTGCCTTCGGTGCAGTCCACGTACCTGCTCGCCGTTCACGCCCGCCGATGTCCACCACACTGAAGCTAATATCGCCCTCATAGTCGGACACAAGTTGAACAGAGATGAGTCCACGTGTGGGGTTGGGATAGATTTTCAATCGAGCATCCGGTCCTCGAGTACTACCGCTGACCGTTATCGCCTTCGCTTGAACGGTTTCACTGCGTGCGCTGCAACCGTGCTCGTCGCTAACGATGATTTGATACTCGGCAGAGTCATGAATAACGATCGACTGTTGGTTGTCATAGTTCATCAGTTGTTTGTTGCGTAGCCAGCTGATGTGCGCTGCAGGTGTGGCAAGTAGGACGGTGTCTTTCTGCACGATGTACGGTTGAGCGGGAGCGTCATAGATTTTCACGTTGAGCTCCGCTGTTTTTGCAACGCAGCCGTCAACTGTTTGAACCTCACAGCGGTAAGCGCCATTTGCTTCAACGGAGTTGAGCACAATTCTTTGGGTGGTGCTGCCGTTGGACCAACGATAGGAGGCATAGCCGGGTCCGGCATCCAGTACCACGCTAGATCCCGCGCATAGAGGTCCGCACGCTGAGGAGCTAATCACCGGGTGAAGATCCTCACATGGAATGTACTGAGCCTCAACCCGCAAGAACAGTAGACAGAATAGTGCTATGATACTCAGGTGCCGGCGTGTCGCTCGACCTAGTTCTCGCTTCATGTGTCTCCTTTGATATAGATGTTCAAGCCGATGAGAACAACAATAGCGCTCCCTCAGCGGTGAGTGATGCTTGGCTCCAGGTGCATCGCACAAGAAACCTGACGCAGCCTTTTGCATGCGCCGTCCAATCACACTCATGATTACAACTCTCTTGAAGTTAGACTTCTCGTTGGCTCTTCACCATACGTAGTAGTACGCAATTGTTGGTGCAATTGCGCATGGGTTAACAGCGTAATTTGTATTCGTGCAAGCACTTTGTTGGTGTCACCGACTTCATGATTCTGGGTTCGTGTGGTTTCAAAGTGCTTTGTGTCGCGTAGCATGTGACGTGCATTCATAAGGCTACACTTGTTTGCCAAGACTTCATGCGTCACCAATCCAGGTAGCTGTGGGGGATATATCGCGTGTAGACGGAGATTTGTTGAGGTTACCATAAATCTCCAACATATTCGTTATAGAATGTAATTGATGTTGGAACATTAAAACAATAATTCTATGTCAAACTCTCAAATAGTACTACACAAAGCGAACGAGCGTGGTTTTGCCGATCATGGCTGGCTACAGACATGGCACACCTTTAGTTTTGCATCGTATTACAACCCTCAATCGGTACACTTTGGTGTGCTGCGTGTACTCAATGACGACATTGTGCAGGGTGCCAAGGGTTTCGGATTGCATCCGCACGACAATATGGAAATCATCACGGTGCCTTTTAGTGGTCGACTGGAGCACGCCGACAGTATGGGGCACAAGCAAGTTCTTTCGGCGGGGGAGGTGCAAGTGATGAGTGCCGGTACCGGTTTGCTGCATAGCGAATACAATGCCGATGCAGTGGAGGCAGTGAACTTGGCACAGATCTGGATTTTTCCTCAACAACGAGATGTACAACCACGTTACGATCAAAAGGCATTCGATGTAGAGCAGCGCAAGAATCGATTGCAACTCTTAGTGTCGCCCGACGGGAATAACGACTCACTGTGGATCAACCAGCAGGCATGGATTTACCGTGCAGACATCGATGAAGGCACCACACTTCACTACAGTCCACAACGTAGTACCAATGGCGTCTACGTCTTTGTCGTTGAAGGCCGGCTCAGTTGTGGAACTCACGAACTGTCTCGTCGGGACGGAATCGGTATTGCAGGTGAGTCGAGTATTGACATAGAAGCGCACACAGCATCGCAAATCCTTCTGCTCGACGTCCCTATGTTCAATGCTTGATAACGCTGTTCGAGTGCGTTCACCAATTCCATGTGACGCGCACCATGCACCATGGTCCCTTCAATGAGGTTCCGCTTGGGCACGCAGACCTTTTGTTTTCGATTGCGTTTGCATGAGATGATCGTTCATGGTGCATCCCAATAGGTGCTACGACAAAGCAAAGACTTTTCGAATCGCTGATACGTCCCCTTGCTCCTGAACGGAGCATAAAAATTGTCGAATGAACAGCGGGTTGTTCATCGTACCTCATACCACATGTATTGAACTTGACTCTTAGAATATGAACGAAATTCTTCAGCAGAAAAAAGCCACAACGCAGTATCCGGTAGCAGACTTTATCACGAAACGCTTTAGTCCTCGAGCGTACTCAACGAAGCCCATCAGCGATCACGATCTACAGACCTTGTTTGAGAGCGCGTCGTGGTCTGCTTCATCGTCAAACTTGCAGCCGTGGTTCTATATCTATGCACATCGCGGTAGCGAGCTTTTTCAAACACTGCTCGAGTGTTTAAACCCATCAAACCAGGTTTGGGCAAAAGACGCCGCAGTCTTGGTGTTGAGTATGGTTCGGGGAAAAACACCGGACGACAAACCGGGCGCGTTTGCACTTTACGACTTGGGCATGGCTACAGCAACCATGATGTTGCAGGCGCAGACCATGAGTATTTATGGACGACAGATGGGCGGCTATAAACGAGATCTTGTGCGAGAGAAGCTTGCGGTTCCCGAGAACATCGAGCTTGGCGTGGTGATCGCATTGGGCTACCTCGGAACACTCGAAGGACGTGATCCCGACTTCGTGCGACGTGAACAAAGTATTCGAGAACGTCGTGCGGTTGCAAGCTTTGCCATGAACAGCAATCCCTTCGTCGGACTTGTCCGGGAGCAAACGAAAGGTTCTTCGTAAAGCTAAGTCACGAATTGAAGTCGCGACCGGAAATGCTACAGACCTGAAACATAAAGGGGTAGATCGAAGGATCTACCCTTTAACGTTTCCGACCGGTACAGCGTTGACCTGATTTACGTTGGTCTTTGAAGCGCAGCTACAAAATCTCCCCTTTTTACCCCCATATTTCCACCAAGCGATAATAAGCCCAAATTTTATGCAAACAGGGGAGTAAGGGTTGGAGCATAGACTAACTAATCGGTCATCGTTCCCAAAGAGCTTCGACGGATCCTTTCTAAAATGCCTCAAAATTCTACAAAAACGAGGTCGCTAAAGTATTTTTGGAAGAAAGAGAGAAAAAGTGGTAAAAAGTGGGGGAAATTGTGACGATTGTCTTATCTTTGAATCAGTCCAATTCACGAAGCACATTTCTCCTCGATGCCGGGCTTTAAAGGACAGGAAACATACTCCATTGATACGAAGGGACGAGTCAACATCCCTTTGAAGATGCGACGTGTGATGAGTCCCGAGTCAAACGAGACTTTCGTTCTGACCAGAGGCACGAACAAATGTGTGGAAGCATTTCCACTCGAAGATTGGAAGAAGTACGAGGAGAAGCTTGCCAAGCTGAATCACAGTGATGAGAAAGATCGCTTCGTACTCCGCACCATTCTTTCGTGGTGTGAAGAAGTTTCGATGGATGGCCAGCAGCGCATTTCCATCCCAAAAAAGCACTTGGATTTTGCAGGGATTTCAAACAAAGTGACAATCGTTGGAGTGATCGACCGATTGGAGCTTTGGAACCCTGAAGAATTTGAACAGTATCAGAACAGTTTCAACGAAAGCTACGAGCAGGTCGCCGCTGCGGTGATGAAGTAAGGACGAATCACAACGACGCAGAGGAACGAATGTCAAACGAGTTTTCGAGCATTGACAACACAAAAGAATCCGGATATCACGTACCGGTCATGCTTCGAGAGACGCTTGAATGGTTAGTGACAAAGGAAGACGGTTTGTATATCGACGGCACCTTAGGTGGCGGCGGGCATGCAGCAGAAATACTGAGGAAGATTTCACAAAGCGGCCGCCTGGTGTGTTTCGATGCAGATCCGCAAGCAATCAGCCATTGTCGGGGGGCATTTGCTGAAGAACTTGCGCGCGGGGAAGAGTCCCGCATTCGGTTAGTTCACGGGAACTTTGCAGAGGTATGTGGCAACGAGGAAGTGGTGGCAGGACGCAAGAATGGTATCAGCGGACTCTTGTTGGATCTTGGAGTATCGTCGTATCAGTTGAATAATCCCGCGCAGGGAATCAGTCACCGATACGACGCCGCACTGGACATGCGCTTCGGGGGGAGCGGACGAACAGCAGCCGACATCATCAATACGGCTGAAGCAGCGGAACTCGAGAAGATTCTACGAGAATTCGGTGAAGAAAAGTTTGCAAGGAATATCGCGAAGGCTCTGGTCCAACGTCGACGTTTAGCACCAATCACTACCACGGTAGAGTTACGGAAGTTGGTGGAGGAATGTGTTCCTCCACCTATTTTTTTATCTAGTCTGGCAAAGGTCTTCCAAGCATTTCGAATTGCAGTTAATCGTGAGTTGGAAGTACTTGAAAACACATTGCGTTGCGTAATTGACCTTCTGGCGCCCGGCGGCCGAATCGTCGTAATATCCTACCACTCTCTCGAAGATCGTATCGTTAAACACATCTTCAAAGACGCAAGCAAATCTCACAAACCCACCTTCCCGGGCGACATCGCTATCAATGCGCCGTGTAAGCTCCTAACCAACAAAGCCCTCTTACCAAGCGACGAAGAAATCGCCGCCAACCCACGCGCGCGCAGCGCAAAAATGCGCATCATAGAAAAGCTGTAAACCGAGATAGGGTTGGAATGAGTGAGATATGGTTATCATGAGTGGGATAGGGTGAGCATGAGTGGGATATTGTTAGCATGTGTGGGATAGGGCCTTGCCCTATCGTGGGTGTCTAGGGCGTAAACAAAACACCAATCATTAGACCCCCACGGTTGGGCAAGGCCCTACCATACACCCTGAGCTGCTCGGCCCTACCTACCCCTGAGATGCAAGACCCATCCTTCACCTGCAACCATATCGTAGGCGTCTAGGGTGAAAACAAAACACCCATCATTAGACCCCCACGGTAGGGCAAGGCCCTACCATACACCCTGAGATGCTCGGCCCTACCATACACCCTGAGATGCTCGGCCCTACCTACCCCTGAGAAGCAAGGCCCTTCCTTCACCTGCAACACTATCGTTGGAGCTTAGGGTGTAAGCAAACCCATCATTAGACCCCCACGGTAGGGCAAGGCCCTACCTCCCATCCTGATCCTACCTCCCATCCTGATCCTACCTCCCATCCTGATCCTAGCTCCCATCCTGATCCTAGCTCCAATCCTGATCCTACCTCCCATCCTGATCCTAGCTCCCATCCTGATCCTAGCTCCCAGCCTGACCCTACCTCCCGTCCTGATCCTAGCTCCCATCCTGATCCCTACCGTCCACCCCCAGATGGCAAGGCAACCAAAACCTCATTTCTTTGAATGGTGTTCTTCTTGTCGGTCAATGTAGTTGGCGACTCTTTCTAAGCTTTCGTAGGAGACGGAAAACACGGCATAGCCATCTTGCCACTCGAAAGCTTTGTGTTGGTTGCCATGTTGTCGAACCCAATGGCAGCTTCGTGACTTTATCCTCGCCATACACTCTGCGAGAGATTTTTTTACGTTGAGCTTCATGAGGATGTGCACATGATCAACATATCCGCCAACGCGAAGGGGGATGCAATCGCAGTCTTTGCAGAGAGTTCCGATGACATGAAAGAGAGCTTGCCGTATCTGTGGTGTTATTGTTGCTGCTCTGCACTTGGTGGCAAAAACAATGTGGACATAGGCTTTGTTTAAGGACTGCGGCATGCAACGCTCCCGAAATGGCTACGACACGAGCCATAGCATTAGCAAAAACTTCCGTTCCAGGCATGAATAGCTGCTTGAGGCGAGAGGACAAGACGAACTGTATGGTGGTGGATCGGTCGTGTGAATTTATTGGCGAGAGAGTGCAAAAATCAATCAGAATGGAGCGTAACACCAAGTATTCCAAGGGCTGTGGAAAGATTGAGTCGGCAGCTCTTGGTCAAGAAATCGCGAGGTCTATTGGTTGAGCGGTCGAGCGATGTTCATGAGTCCGCTGAACGAAGTGATGAGCAGTTGTGTGTCGTCAGAATGTTCGAGCATAAAAAAAGCACCTGCCGGAGGCAGGTGCTTAAGAAAAAGACGGTGCGCGATCAACAATCGCGTGTTAAGCCATTGCGGTTGCCGATGACTTCACGGATGCTGTAGCGAAGTAGCTCTTGACGTGGTCGCAGACGTAGACAATTTGTTCGTCGGTCATTTCAGGAAACATAGGCAAGGAGAGACACTGATTGCCGAGTTGTTCGCTGACCGGGAATTGTCCTTGCTTATATCCAAGGTGACTGAAGCACTGTTGCAAGTGCAGAGGTACCGGATAATGCAAGCCTGTTCCTATCTCGTGATCCTGTAAATACTTTTGCAACGCATCGCGTTCCGGAGTTTGAATGACGAAGAGGTGGTAGACGTGTCGGCTGCCCGGACGTTCGTAGGGAAGAACGATCTCAGAACAATCTTTCAAGAGTTCGAGATACCGTGCCGCGACTGCGCGACGCTTCTCGGTATAGTCTTGAAGGTGAGGAAGCTTAACGCCAAGGACCGCGCCTTGAATAGCCTCCATGCGATAGTTGTGACCGTACATTTCGTGATAGTACTTCTTCTCTGAACCGTGATCACGGATCATGCGGACTTTGCGAGCCCACTCAGGGTTATTCGTTGTAACCGCTCCGCCTTCGCCGTAGGCACCGAGGTTTTTGCCCGGATAAAAACTGAATGAACACATATCGCCGAGTCCGCCGATGGGCTTGCCGTTATACAAGGCGTTGTGCGATTGAGCGGCGTCTTCGACTAGATAGACATTATGCTTTGTGCATATAGCTCGTAAGGCATCCATGTCTGCAGCTTGTCCATATAAGTGTACCGCAACGACTGCTTTGGTACGTGGAGTGATGGCTGCTTCAACTTTTGAGGCGTCGATGGTATAGGTGCGTGGATCGCAATCGACGAAGACCGGTGTTGCACCGCAGAGCGTTGCTCCCCAAGCGGTTGCAATGAAGGTGTTTGCAGGGATGATAACTTCATCTCCTTGTCCTATACCGAGTGCCCAGAGTGCCAGGTGATTGGCGTCGGTGCCGCTGCTCACAGCATAGCAAAATTGCGTTTGATGCATTTCTGCAAACGCGGTTTCGAAACGTTGGACTTTGGGTCCGAGAACGTACGCGGTGTTGTCGAGAACATCCGTGATTTCGCGAAGAATCTCATCGCGCAAAGGCTTAAAGTTTGCCTTAAGATCGAGAAAGGGAACGCTCATAATAGCTCCAATAGTGACAGTACTTCCTTGTTCTGTGTCTAGTATGAAAGAAGTTGTACAAGCATCGTGCCATAATCCGTTGAGGTGGGCCGTGCATGCGTGATAGGGCTTTGACGGGGGAGTAGAGACGAATTTCAGCCAATTTTTACCGAAATTGCACGTCTCATGAATAAATTTTGTTTGTGTGAAAAAGTCAAGCATGTTACTTTGCATGTACCACAAAGCATTAGCCGAACCTGTCCAGCATTTGGCTCCGAATGCGTTCCACCGGATACTAGCAGCAGTATAGATCCTCTTTGTGGTTCCTTTATTAAGTGTTGATTGATACCTGGCAAAGCCCGCCGGAGATCCTACTGAGAGTTCTGAATTCACGACCACATCCATGTCGCGTTCAAAGCGCTCTTTTTTTGTGTCTCCTTTGCGGACTGCTACGTCGAGTATACGAGAAGACTCCCCGGGGAAGAGCAGGTATGTGCTCAGGGGTAGCTTTAAACTCCGTCAGGACACTTGGTAGTACTCTCAGACTTTACACTGAAAAATTGCACTACGTGGAATTCCTCCTTTTTACTGTATGTACGGACAACGTAGTAGCATGTTCACCGAGAGCGTGAGCGTGTTAAGTCAGTGATGAACAGAACTCATGTACCCTTTGGCTTAATGTATCAATCCCGGCCCCACCTTGGGTTTCGACTTTAGATTACTTTTCACTTCTCACTTTATTCCACTCTACAGCAATGCCTCCTAAGAACGACCAGGACGCCATCGTCCCTTCAGTCATCGACATCAATGAGTTGAAGACGAAGAAAATCGCGGAGCTCACCAAAATCGCGAAGGCTCTCAATATTCCGGACTATTCCGACCTGCGCAAGCAGGAGCTCATCTTCCGTATCATGGAAGCTCAATCTGCTCTGCAAATGAAAGAGCAGCACAGCGAAGGGGTAACAGTCAGCACCGGTGTGCTTGAAGTGCTGCCTGATGGTTACGGCTTCCTTCGCTCGGCAGATTACAACTACCTGCCCTCCCCGGATGATATCTATGTATCACCTTCACAAATCAAGAAGTTCGGTTTACGTACCGGTGATACCGTACGTGGACACGTACGTCCTCCAAAAGAAGGGGAGCGATTTTTTGCTTTGCTCAAAGTTGAAACGGTCAACTATGTCGAGCCGGACCTGATGCGCGATCGCACCATCTTCGACAACTTGACACCGACCTATCCTGAGCGTCAGTTGAAGTTGGAGACAATTCAGAGCGAGTATCCGATGCGTATAATCGACATGCTCTGCCCAATAGGTAAAGGTCAGCGTGGTCTAATCGTGTCACCTCCGAAATCAGGAAAGACAATTCTTTTGCAGAAGATTGCCAACAGCATCAGTCGTAATCATCCTGAGGCAAAGCTTATCGTTTTGCTCATCGATGAGCGTCCTGAGGAAGTGACCGACATGCAACGTTCGGTTAAGGCTGAAGTGATTGCCTCAACCTTTGATGAACAGCCGGAACGTCACGTTCAAGTTGCTGAAATGGTCCTGGAAAAGGCAAAGCGTCTTATTGAAGCGAAGCAGGATGTTGTCATTTTGTTGGACTCCATCACACGTCTTGCCCGCGCTCATAACACAGTTATTCCACACTCGGGAAAGATTCTCTCCGGTGGTGTTGATGCAAATGCACTACACAAGCCGAAACGATTTTTCGGTGCTGCACGTAACATTGAAGAGGGTGGATCTCTGACGATCATCGCAACGGCACTCATCGATACAGGTAGCCGTATGGACGAAGTGATCTTCGAAGAATTCAAAGGTACAGGTAACATGGAATTGGTGCTCGATCGCCGTTTGGCTGAGCGTCGAGTCTTCCCGGCTATCGATGTCAATAAGTCCGGCACTCGTAAAGAAGATCTGCTTATCGCCCCGGATGATCTCAATCGTATCTGGATCTTACGCAAATTCTTGAGTGACTTGAGCCCGGTTGAGGCGATGGAAACCTTGCTGGATCGTATGAGCAAGACCCGCTCTAACAAAGAGTTCTTGCAAACCATGAACTCCTAGTTGCGATTCAGATTGTGAAAGAGGGTATAACAGACAAGCCCTTCACACTCAGTGTGAAGGGCTTGTTCTTTTTGTACTGCGAATGCGCGCCTCATGGAATGATCACTGGCTCAGGATCTCAGCTTGTTCGGCACTGTTCACACACTAGACACCTAGAGTGTTTCGATACTCAACATGTTCGTGCGAGAACGAGCTACGAGCGGACGACCAATGGTGAAGACAACCGAGGATCCCTTCTCAAAGTAGCCGCGTCCAACCAGAAGCTTCTTGATGTGTTCGATGGTGTCGTCCGTCGTGGTGACTTTGTCTACAGTGAAGCCATGCACGCCCCAGTATAGTCCTACCCGACGCGCTGTTTCTTTGATCGACGTTACCGCGAGGATGGGAGCACGTGGACGACGGTTCGAAATCAGATGCGCAGTCTGACCTGAGTAACTCAAGGAGGCAATGCAGGTGATGTTCTGTTCTTCAGCAATCGTTGCAGCAGCAACGGCGACGGATTTCGTATTCGGTGCACCGTCGACCTTGATATCGCGAGGTGTTTTGAAGAGTCCGTTTTCCGAGAGCATTTGATTCTCTGCTTCGGTACAAATGAGTCGCATATACGAAATTGCCTCAATAGCATACGCACCAACGGAAGTCTCCGCGCTGAGCATCACACCGTCGGTTCCGTCTAACACCGCATTGGCAACATCGCTTGCCTCTGCACGGGTTGGACGAGGATTCTGGATCATCGACTCGAGCATTTGCGTAGCCGTGATGACCGGTTTAGCGTAGTTGTTACAAAGGGTAATGATGCGCTTCTGTTCCATTGGTACACGGGCGGCCGGGATCTCAACGCCCAGATCGCCTCGCGCAACCATGATGCCGTCGCTGGTTTGTACGATGTCCTCGATGTTGACCAATGCTTCGGGCTTTTCAATTTTGGCAATGATCGGGATGTCTGAATGCATTGCGCTGAGCAGCTTCCGGACTTGACGGATGTCAGCGGCGCTGCGCACGAAAGAAACAGCGACATAATCCACGCCGTTTTCCGCAGCAAACTTGAGGTCTGATTTGTCTTTGGGTGTTAAGGCAGGGACGCTGACTTTGATATGCGGAAGGTTCAGTCCCTTGCGAGACTTGAGGAGTCCACCGTTAATAACGACTGCTTTGACAAACACTCCGTCGGTCGACATCACTTGAGCAGACAACAAACCATCGTCAAACAACAGCGTGTCTCCCTTACGCACATCCTTTGCCAAGGATGGATACTCCAATGGAATGTAGCCCTCGGGAGCTTTTAGTTTTCTGCGTTTCAGCACTCCGGGGTCGGCAATGACAATGTCGCGTCCGGTCATCAGCATCATGCCGCTACCCAAATCGCCAACGCGGAGTTTGGGTCCTTGTAGGTCGGCGATGATAGGGACGAAGAGTCCACACTTCTTTTCGGCTGCTCGAATGATCTTGATGGATTGAGCATGTGTTGCCTGGGTTGAGTGACTCATGTTTAAGCGAAATGCAGAAGCTCCCGCCATTAGGGCTTCTACCACCTTGTCTTCTGTACCGATGGCAGGCCCCATCGTGCATAAAATCTTTGTCTTATAATTGAGCGAACGCGTAGTCTTCATAGTAGAGCTAAAAAAGTGTCGGTTTAGCAGACGCAACACGAATGAAGCTGCAAGTTACGGTGTAGAGCGCTCTGCATCGACAGAGCTGAAGATTTTGCGCTCTGTGTATGAAGTGCTACAATAGCGCCTATGACCTGCCGTCACGCTGCAGCACCTAGAGTGGCACAGGCACTAGTACGAAACATCTTCACGTTGAAGTTCTTCACGACTCCACTTGTTGGATCGAAGGTTGCGACGGTGCCGATATACGATGCGTTCATAAGAAAGGGTTGCAGCTCTGCTGCCCGCTTTTTAGATTGTATCCTTGATGGAATTGTACTTTTCGTTATAACTTTTTACAAGGATTTTAGATGAAATCGTTTGTTGCTATACTCCTGGTGATGGTTGCCCTCGGCACAACATCCTCTGCACAATTGGCAAAGGGGGACAACCAGGTTGATGCACGCTTGGGTTTGAGCTCCGCCTCCAGTGTTTTTAACTTTGGTGTAGACTATGATTGGGTTTGGAAGAAGGCAGGAGAGTTTGGTCCGGGTGCATTGACTGCAGGCGCAAGTATCGACTTCTCGAGTTATTCTTACAAATCCGGTGTGTACACCTTCTCGCGTACGTGGATTCCGATCGGTGGACACGTTGGTTACCATTTTGGACCGATGATGACTGACAAGCAATGGGATCCCTTTTTCAATATTGGTTTGCTCTACCTCATCGATCATGCACAGAATGACGCTCTGAGCTCGAACACTATCAACGGTAACGGTTTCTATATGCAATTCATAGCCGGTGTGAACTACTACTTCTCGCCGCGTTGGTTTGCTCTTGCTACCATCGGTATGAATTCCTCTTGGTTGAGCGCAGGTGTCGGCTACCGTCTCTAAGTCGCGGTCTACACGTTAGTCTTTTTTTTCAAGCGGCTGCCTTCGGCAGTCGCTTGTTTTTTTTGGAGGAACCGGGAAGAGATATCTTCTCGTTAGAATGCAGTGAACATGAACACATGAACACGTTGCCTCAGCTCGAGATGCCGGCTCATGTAGACGGCACATTGGGCACTGAGCACAATGTCACTCGTTTGAATGTGTGGCTATTTAGCTCGGCATACGTAACAAAATGGCAGCTTCTAAACTGAAGAGTGACTTCACGAAGGGTAGACGTTTTAACGCCGAGATACGAATGGCAGGCAGACCGAATTTCATTTTGAAGACCGGTCGAAGTAAGTAATAATCTTCGCGCACAACGTCGTATCCGGCATCACGGGCAGCTTTGAGGAAGGCATTGGCGCTGAGACGAATATCTTTCAGCCGAGCCACTTCTTCAATGTTACGCGGATGGTCTCCGGATTGGATCATCTTGAAAAAAATGGACTTGGGAAGAAGGTGCACGTAGGGAAGCTTGCCCCAAAAGTTCTTCAGTAAGTGCTGATGCCCTCCATAGGGAGAGCTGTAGGGAGGAAAAGTGACGAAGAGCCAACCACCGGGTTTGAGAATATTCCGAATGTTCTTGAGAGCCAAGCCGGCATCGTCCAAGTGCTCGATCACATCTCGAAGAAGCACGAGATTGTATGCGTGACGCCACTCGTCCTTGGGCTCACCAAATAGGATGTCGTGCTCGCTGAGCGTAATGTCGAGATTCAACACGCGCTTAAGCTTCTCCCCAATTTCCAGACGAAATGTCGCGATATCCGTTCCCAATGCTTTGACAGCTCCGGCCTGGATGAAGGCGTGCAAAACACCGGCCTCACCGCAACCTATTTCAGCAACAGCATCACCCGAGTGAAAAACGCCGCGTTCAACAAGCTCAGGAACGAGTACTTCGCGAGAAAGTTGATACTGATAACCCCAATAGTACTTTTCGTGCGGGGCAAATTCCGGAGAGTTTTGGATGATTGGACGTAGGTCTGGACTTGTCATAGCAAAAGGAATAGTACGAAGTGCAAAATACACTTTGTCCGACAACTTTGTCCGACAACTGTGTCGGGCATTGTCAGAAGGAGACTCCCCATAGGCTCTGCTTGTCGCTGAAAAAAAAAGAAGCCGGGCACAAAGTGCCCGGCTTAAGAAAAGTCTTCCGGATGTCCGATGCTGCTTACTTGCCCTTAATCTTCTGCAATTGGCGAATAACGTGGTCGGACGCTGCATGCATGGCTTTGTAAAGATCGCTTTCGGTTTCTTTGGCTACGACAGTGCCGCCGCCAACATGAACGATGAACTCCACACTGTCGCCATTGTCGGTCTTTTCCAAAACAGCATCGGTACTGATGATGTTGTCGTGGTGTTGGCTAAATCCGTGGATCATACGCTCCACCTCCTCGGTCAAGGCAGGGGATCCTTTGAAGTGGCGATTGGTCAAGTTGATTTTCATAATTCCTCCCGAAGTGTTGTTCGTCAGTTTCGTGGCGTAGAAGCAGTGCTTCTCATTTGCCTTTTCGTTCAAAACGAAACTGAATACCCAGCGCTAAATTAAGACTAGTTACACCGAAATTGTTCTCGGAATTTGTAATTCCTGAGATAAATTTTTCAGTCTCGCTGAGTTGGGTCCACGGTTTCACCGGGTTGGGGCACCACGTGTATCCGGCCTCAAGGAAGAGACCTCCATTTGCACCGATACTGAAGCGGTCGAATCCCAGAAAAACTCCACAGTAGATTCGCGCAAGAGGCCGAAGTGCTTTCTCGTTGATATAGATCCCTCCAAGGCGGGTGTCGGAAAGGACACTGACCTCACTCATTTCTGTCCACTTTGTGCTAATGATTGCTGCCCCTACGCCGGCTCCGACGTAGCTGCGAAACTGTTGGCGATAGGGGGTGTACTCGGCCGATAGGTAGAGAGGAATAGCGTTGAGGCTAATGTTTTCAACGAGTTGCCGATTTATTGACTGCGTTCCCAACACGAGACGTTGTGGTGCGGCTTCACCTATGTGTAGACCCCACATCTCGGCGGTACATCCGATGTTCCATTCATCAGATCCGAACTTCATAGCGGCGGCAAAGAAGAGCGGCGGTTCGAATGAGCTTATCGTCATACTGGTTACACGTTGATATTCACGAAAGAAGTCTCGTGAATCAACACCTAACTCAAGTCCGGAGCGAACGCTCAAGAAATAGAGGGCGGAGCTGTCATTCGCTTGCAGGGGTAGTGCAAAGGCGCATAGACAGAGAATAATGAGTCTGAAGTGCAATGAGCGCACTGCCGGAGACTTGTGTGTTGTGGTGACGAGTTGCACTAGCCCAGAATGTTTTTGCCCATGGTCGATGCGATCACGTCGGCAGCGAAATCAGCACTTGAGTTCTTGTCGTCCAAAATAGGGTTGACCTCCGCAACTTCGAGGGAACTTAACAAGCCACTTTCGGCAATCATCTCCATGCAAAGGTGAATCTCACGGTAGGAGAAGCCGCCTGGCACAGGTGTTCCCACACCTTTGACTAGAGTCGGGTCGACACTATCGAGATCGAAGCTTACGTGTAAGTGGTCGACATGTGCACGCATGTGCTCGAGTACACCCGTCATGACGTGATACATACCTTGCTTATCGATATCGGGCATTGCGTGGGCAATGACGTGGAGTTCTTTGATGAGACTGCGTTCGCCCGGATCAACGGAGCGGATTCCGATGAGAGCGACGTTGGTCGGGTGGACTTTCGGTGCAAAGTTCATGAGATTGACCAGCGAGGCTTCACCCAAGCCCATGGAGACTGCGAGTGGCATTCCGTGAATGTTTCCCGAAGGTGTAGAATCCGGTGTGTTCATGTCGGCATGCGCATCGATCCAGATAACCCCCAAACGTTTATTGCGTTCGCGACAATGAGCCGAGATACCGGCAATTGAGCCGATGCTCATGGAGTGATCCCCACCAAGGATCAGAGGAAAACCGTCGTTATCGAGAATTTTCTTTGTTTTCAGAGCCAACTTCTCGCAGGAGCGACTAATCTCGGGAAGGTACTTGAGATGCGGGTTCTCGATGGTCTGCACCTCTTGCGTTTTTACCTGGATATCTCCCTCATCGCTAATAGTATACCCAAGCTCACGGAGACGTCCGGCCAGGTCTGCGATACGGATTGCTGAAGGACCCATATCGACACCGCGTCGACCGGCTCCAAGATCCATGGGAAACCCAAGGATGCTGATTTTGGGATGAGTTCTGAGCGTGCTAATACAAAACGCGTTTCAAGACGCGGAGTAGTGTAAAGATTGTTGCTACAAATGTACTAAACATGAGCTGCTTGGGGCAATCAGATCGTCCTGTCATATATATTTGCATGCAACACGGGAACCATTACTCTCCTCAACTCTATGGATGCTCCAGTTAGTATCACCGCACACATTCTCATTCTCTGTTATCTCATTGCCTCGGTGCTCTTCGTTATCGGCCTGAAAATGCTCTCGCATCCCGATACCGCACGCCGTGGCAACATCTTGGCGGCTGTTGGGATGGGGGCCGCAATCTTTGGCACGTTGTTCCTTCATGAAAGTCATGGCGAGCATATCCATAATCATGTGTGGATGATTGCCGCGATGTTGATTGGAACGGTAGTGGGGTGGATCTCGGCAAAGCGAGTCGCCATGACGGCAATGCCTCAGATGGTCTCTATTTTCAACGGGATGGGTGGTGCCTGTGCTGCAGCAATTTCGCTGATCGAATTTGGTCACTCAGCTTCCCGTGGCAGTGCCTTGATGCCCATGGGAGAATCCCTTACCATTGTTGCAGGATTGATGATCGGCTCGGTATCCTTCAGTGGTTCCGTTATCGCGTTTTTGAAGCTGCAAGGGATCATGAACAAAAACCTTCGCCTTCCTGCGCAGAATATTATCAACGGCTTGATAGTATTGGGTGCTTTGGCTTTGGGCGTCTACATCGTGACCTCGGGGTCTGCCGACATGACCTTGATCCTCGCAGTATTTACTCTTTCGATTCTGTACGGTGTTTTGTTTGTGTCGCCTATCGGTGGTGCAGATATGCCGGTTGTTATCTCGCTGTTGAATTCTTTCACCGGGATGGCTGCAGCATTCGGAGGTTTCTTATACGGCAATCAATCAATGCTCACCGGCGGTATTCTTGTTGGTGCGGCGGGAACCTTATTGACCATCTTGATGTGTCGCGCCATGAACCGTAGTCTTATCGCGGTTCTTTTCTCAGCCTTTGGCGAGACCGGCGGCGGAGGCAGCGCTTCCGGACCGCAAGGCTCGATTAAAGAAGCGAGTGCTACGGATGTGGCTGTGATGATGAACTATGCGCAGAATGTGATCATCGTTCCGGGTTATGGTTTGGCTGTGGCTCAAGGACAACATATCGTGCAAAAAATGGCGACGATCCTGGAAGAGCGAGGCGTTAATGTGAAGTACGCGATTCACCCGGTGGCGGGTCGTATGCCGGGTCACATGAATGTTTTGCTGGCGGAATCCAATGTTCCTTACTCGCAACTTCTCGACATGGAAGAAATCAATCCTGAGTTCCCCAATGCCGATGTGGTCATCGTTATCGGTGCAAATGATGTTGTCAACCCCGCGGCGCGCCACGATACGAGTTCGCCAATCTATGGCATGCCTATTCTTGATGCCGACAAGGCGAAGAATGTGATTGTAATGAAACGCAGTATGAATGCGGGTTATGCAGGCATTGACAACGAATTGTTCTACTACCCGAATTGCTATATGTTCTTTGGTGATGCAAAGAAGTCACTTGAGCGCTTGGTCGACGAGCTGAATGCTCTGTAATTGTAAATCTTTGATGAACATGATAAAGGGTCCGGCAGCTTTGTTGCGGACCCTTTTTTCTTGCTTCGACAGCGCAGCGGCTGCTCTTAGCATGACGTACTGTTAAGCGTTGCCGGCACTCAAAACAAGTTTGAGATAGATATAGATGATGGGCGCAACGAAGAGCAGGGAATCGAAGCGATCTAAAACTCCACCGTGTCCGGGTATTAAAGATCCTGAGTCTTTTATCGCTGCGTCGCGCTTCATAAGTGACTCTACAAAATCGCCAATCGGTCCAACTATCCCGATAACCGCGCCAAGTGCAAAGCCATGCCACATCGGCAGTTCCGGAAGCATAAAGTGTGAAGCTAGATGAAACGCCAGGATCGAGCCGAAAAATCCGGCGATACTGCCCTCCCAAGATTTCTTTGGTGAGACTCGAGGAAAAATTTTGTGCTTTCCAAAGGCTAGTCCGGCGAAGTAGGCAAAGCTGTCACCCGACCACACGCCAATAAAACTGCAGAGGATCAAATAACCTTGCCAACCACTGCGTAGACTCATACCGCTACTCAACAAAAGTCCACTCTCCGCGGAAAAATCACGAACCAGAACCAAACTGCTCAGGAGCAACACCACGTACAGAAAACCTGAAAGTTGTACGCTTATGTTGAGAAATGGGTGCGGTTTCTTTCGCCACAGTTCAAGAGTCATCAGGATAAGTATGCCGGCGAGCGCGAATGGGAGAAGGAGGTCGGTACCTCCGGGCATCGCGCGCAGATGAACCAAGAGGGGAACGAGTGCAGCCATCACTGTACCGAGTGGCACTTGTGGCTGGGCAGCTTTTGAAATAGAAAGCGCGTAAAACTCGCGCAGTCCTTGCGCACAAAGCAAGGCAACAAGGAGACTAAAAATCCAGCCGCCCTCCAAACAAATCCACACCATGAGTGGAATACCCACAAGGGCAACGAGGATGCGCGTAAGCATGTTCGACATTGTATACGAAGCAATCAGTGATGAATGCATACAATATAGCTGCATTGCATGAATTGCTCGAGTGCACAGAGTCAGCGACAAAGCTGTCCGGCGGTATTCACGGAACAACGCGTGGATAGCCCACACGACGTGTTGCTTCAGGTTTTTTGTAACAAGGGATCGCAGTGTTCCAATGGCATCCTTGCCTAATAGATACACGCCGGGGTGCCGCGTGCGTTGAGTGTACGTAGTCCTAGCAAGGTTCTGTATGATTACTAACGATCACTTAAGAAGGCTGATGAAGGCTGACGAGCGTCGACAAATGTTGACAAACGTTGACGAACGCTGATGAATGCTGATGAATGCTGATGAATGCTGATGAATGCTGATGAATGCTGATGAATGCTGATGAATGATGACGACTGATGACGATTGATGATGAGTAATGAAGTGTGCTGAAGATCACTGACGAGCGCACGACTGAGAGTAATGAAAAAAGAGTATACGCTGCACGGCTCATTGGGAGCACGTGCGGAAGCGTGGCTCCCAACAACGAAGATTGAAGCGGACTTAGCCGAAGTCGGAAGCTCAACATCCCATGCAGTGTATTCCATCGATCTTGTACAAAGCAGAATGAAAGAGGACATGCATTCTTCTGTATTTTTGTACAAGAAATTTGCTTCAGTACTTGCGGTCTCGAAACCACCACTTGAGTGCATGGCCTCATCATCACAAAGCTTTGTTTTAACTCCCTCGGAGCGCTTCGGAATGAACTTGAGTTTGGCTATAGGATTAGCCATGCTCTTTCTTAAATGGTATGCCTACGCCATTACCGGTTCCGTAGCGATTTTTTCTGATGCCATGGAGTCAGTCGTGCATCAGTTCGCCGTACTCTTTGCCTGGTACTCAATTCGCGTCACCTATCGTCCGCCGGATTCCGAGCATCACTACGGACACGACAAGATCACCTATTTCAGCGCGGGATTTGAAGGAGCCTTGATCATCGTTGCAGCCGGTGTTATCATTACGGAATCGATCTCGAAGATCATAGCTCCCACGCCTCTCGAGCAAATAGGAGTTGGGGCCGGTTTGACGGCTCTGGCCGGTGGGGTCAACGCTTTGTTAGGTTTGTATTTGATTCGTATAGGTAGACGGCAAAAGTCGCTGATCGTCGAGGCAAATGGACGACATATCCTTACCGATGCGTGGACGAGTGCGGGCGCAGTTGGCGGTCTGCTATTGGCAGCCGGCACAGGATGGTACTACATTGATCCAATTATCGCCTTGATTTTTGGTGCGAACATCATCGTTGAAGGCGGAAAGTTGATTCGCAACGCGGTACATGGACTCATGGATCGAACGAATGAGAGTTACGAGGTCAAAGCTCGACAAGCTCTCGACGAATTTTGTTCACTGCACAGCACGAGCTACCATCGATTTCGTCTGCGCGAAAGTGGTCAACGTGTGTACGTGGACTTTCACATTGTTTTTGCTGATGGTACCCCGATTGAAGTAGCGCATCAACTAGCCACTGATGCCGAGCTCTGCGTGATCAATACCATCGATCATGCAGTAGAAGTTCTCAGTCACTTGGAAAGCACTAATCTTCCGGATGGACACGACGATTGAACTTCGAATTTTGTATCAATCATTGATATATGCTTCGGCTTCATCACTGCGAGCTCCCGCACGCAAGATCTGAAAGTCATCTCCGGTCATGTCGATAATCGTAGACCGTTGTTCAAAACGCGGAGCGTCAATCCATGAGAATCGCTCGAACAACACAACGACATCCACGAAAGAACCTATTGCTTCGGCAGCTTCCTCAGCTGTCTCAAAGTCTTCACCTTCCTCGTTCTTGGCGCTAATCGAAATGAGAGGTTCTTGTAACTCTTGAAGCAGGCGGTTCGCAAAAGGTGCATCCGGGACGCGAATACCGACGGTCTTGCGCTTTGGATCGCAAGCGAAATTTGGCACCTCTTTCGTTGCCGGAAGGATGAAGGTAAAGGGACCGGGGATCAAACGCTTAATGATTTTAAAAGCCGCGTTCGATACTCGTGCATAGTCAGCGATGTTTGAGATACTGTCACACAGGAAGGTCATGCTTTGTCCGCTCGGCATGGCACGGATGCGTCGTATACGATCGATCGCCTCCCTATTGCGGAGTGAGCAACCAAGAGCGAGACCGGTATCGGTAGGATACAAGATGACCTCGCCGGCACGTAAACGCTGGACGATCATCGCTATGCTCCTCTCTTCGGGAGTTTGCGGGTGTACCGGTATGATTACCGAGCTCATTCTGCAGTTGTCGACAATAATTCTACGTAAAAATCGAAGCAGCTCAATGCAGCGAGCAATCGAGGATCACTGCGTTTGAGGCCGATGAACTACGAAACTACCAAGAGTTCGGGCAATGACTATGCCAGGGATGGACAGAATGCAGGAAATGCTAGAGACAAGGAGTCCAGACTACAATCTCGAGAAGTCCGGACTACATTCTCGAGAAGTCCGGACTATGCTCAAAAGAAGTACACGATCCGACCTTGTGTGGACTTTTAATCGTAGCGGTGGATGGGTAGGGTAAGGGTAATTGTGGTGCCCAAGCCGGGACCGGCGCTGGAAGCAGATGCGTCACCGCCGTGCAATTCAATGATTTTCTTGACAATGAAGAGCCCAAGTCCGGTACTGCTCTCGCCGGCGGTCGGCTGAGCCGACAATCGTGAAAACTCTCGAAAGGCCATAGTGATGTCATCAGCGCTCATTCCTAAACCGGTATCGCTCACTTCAAGGACGAGGTAGTTGTCGTCGCAGCTACTTCGTAAGGTCACCGCACCACCGTCAGGAGTATACTTGATAGCATTCGACACCAAGTTATCCAAGGCTTTACGCAGTTGAATTTCATCGCCGATGTAGTGTCGGCTTTCAGATTTGATATCGACATTGATCCAAATATTCTTACGCTCAGCATTGGCACTAAAGGCGCGCGCCGATGAGCGCAGCAGATTGCCCACATCAATGGTGTCCGAACGTAGCTGCAAATCCGTCTTACTAAGCATGGCTATCGACAGCATGTCTTCAACCAGCGAGCGCATGAGCTCCGACGAACTGCGAGCGATGTCCAACATCTCGAGTTGGTCTGCATCGCCGGCGCACATTCTGTGGAGTTCTCCCAGAACGGAATCAAGATTGTTGAGAGGATTCTGCAAATCGTGCACGGACATTCGAATGACTTGCTCACGCGATTGTTGCAGGGCTTGTAAGGACTCATTGGCGCGCTGCAATTCAGAAGAACGTAAAGCCACCAACTTCTCCAGATGCAGGTTGTGCTCCTGGATACGAGTCATGAGATCTTCGTTTGAAGTACGCAAATGGATAAGCTCAACTACGCGATTGATCATCATGCGAAGTTGCAGCAATTCAATGGGCTTCGTTAGATAGTAGGCAATGCTTGCTTCGTTGATCGCGCGAATTAAGGCAGCCATGTCGGTGTATCCTGTCATCAGGATACGCTCACACTCCGGACGTAAGGCTTTGAATTCCGTAAGGAGGGCGGCACCATTATCACGACCAAGTTTCAGATCGCAGATAACGACATCGAAATCGTAGGCAGAGAAGATTTTTCGAGCGGCGGCGACGGTGTCGCATGCAATGATTTCGTGCTCATCTTGAAAGAACAACTGGATGGCGTCGAGCATCGCCTGCTCATCATCAATAACCAGTATTCGAAGCTGCGTAGCAGCGAGCTGATGAGCAACAAGTGGCTGTCCGAGCTCCGTCAGTGCTTCATCCTGCATAAGTGATTGAGACCGATCCATGGTGCGTACACGAAATGCTACGTTATACTACTATCTGAAAGAAATCTTCGAAAAGCTGCGCACAACAACGAAAAGCCCGGCTCTGCGCATATCTGCTATGAACCGCAGCAATAAGCAACTTGCGAGCTCTACACACAATTCTTAGCACCTCATTGGAAAACCGCAGTCATAAAGTACCCGGCTACTAACGACACGATGCGTCATATCGGAATGAACACTCCACCATATCATTGACGAATGCGATTCGAGGCTGCGAGCTTCGCAGGATGCAAGAGTCAAGTGAGCTCATAAGCAAAGGCAACAGTTGTGTTGTTCTTCTACTCACTTCGCACGATTCGTTGTTCAGATGTACAGTGCTGCGGACAGGCTAAGAGACTCACAAAGATAGTCAAGATTAGCACGGCATTTCCGACATGAGGTAATTTGTTTTTGGCGTATTTTGGCAGCGGGGGATTATTCATTGTGAGTCTTGAATGATAGCATTACTCGTTGGACTGGCTTCCGGATTTGTGATATCGATGCCGCCCGGTCCTGTTGCAGCATTTACCATTGAAACCACGTTGTCAAAAGGAAAGCGCACCGGCATGAGTGTCGGTTTCGGCGTCGCCGTTGTCGATATGGTTTTTTGCTTAGGTATACTTTTCGCTTCTTCAGCCGTTCTGTCAAATCTCTTTCATCTCAACGCAGAGTATCCGACAACCTCGTTAGTGTTAAAAGTCGCCGTCATTGCCGCTATCATTGGTTACGCTTTTACGCAGCTCCAATCAAAAGCTAACGAAACGCCGACTTCTCGTCTGCACCTTGAAGATCGAGTTCAGGGCTCAAAGCCGCTGATTATTGGTTCTGCAACTGCACTGAGCAACGCTTTCAATCCCACATTTCTGCCTTCGTTGACCGCGCTCCTGGCGTCCATCAGCGCTCTTGTTCCTCAAATTCAAGCAAACATGGTGGACAAGTGGCTTTTTGCCCTTGGTTTCGGAGCCGGTACCTACGGATGGTTGCACTCAATTATCAGTATGGTGCATCGTCATCATGCCTTGATTTCAACGCGAACAATGGTGGTTATTCGTCGCGTTGGGGCCGTCATCTTTATCGTGTTCGCCCTTTATCTGTTATGGAAAATCCTTCCCTGAGCACTGATTAAGCACGGATTAAACTCTGAGTCCCGCCGCCCGCCTCAAACAAGTTTTACACAGCTGATCACGCAGAGCCTCTTAGATGCTAGTTTGTTTGGCATTGGACTTCCATTGTTGTACCCTCGTAGGAGTGAGAACATGACACAGTACCTTATTCTTGATATCGAGACATCTCCGATCGATTGGAATTCCCTGGACGATGCTCAGCACGAGTATTTGCTCCGCGGTGCAGCGAGCGAAGAGGATCAAGAACGTAAAAAGTCGGAAATGGCTTTAGCTCCACTTACAGGGATGGTGGTCTGTATCGGCATCGTACACATGGTCAAAGACGAGCAGGGAGGTTGGAAAGAAGAGAAACGTGTGGCCTTGGTGCGAAACCGCAATGACGAGGAAGAAAAGTCAAAGCAAGTACTCGAGTCCGGGCTCACCATGATTTGTAGTTCAGAGAAATCACTCCTTCAGGATTTTTGGAAGTATGTGCGTGCCCAAAACGACGGGGGCCGTCGTGTTCACTTTGTGAGTTTTAACGGACGTGGCTTTGATTTCCCTTTCTTGATGCTTCGTTCCGCAGTACTTGGCATTCGCCCGAGTCTAAACCTGATGTCGGGCACCCGATGGAATTACCGTGAGAGTCACACCGACTTACTCGACGAATTCACGTATCAGATGCCGCAACAGAATGGGGCCACACGACGCTTCAACCTTGATTTTTATACCAAGACCTTTGGCATTCGATCTCCGAAAGCCGAAGGCGTCGATGGCTCTAAAGTTGCCGAATATTATGACCGTAAAGACTATAGCACTATTGCTGAGTATTGTCTTCGCGATGTTCAAGCTACCTGGGAACTTTACTTGGTGTGGCTCGAACTTCTGAGAATGTAAGGCGATATTGTCACACTTTTTCTACCATTGAGTTTGCCGTCTGCTACGATTTTTCGTTATGCGGCGGGCAAGCCCGCCGCTTGAAAAAAATATTCTAAGCTCAGTGTAGCACACCGTGGCACCGAAGGAGCTGTCAAAGAAACAGGGTCGTATCAACAGGACCGGCAGTGTAACAAACCGGTCGACTTCATCCCTTCGTTTTTCGAGACAGTCTTGGCTCCCAAAGTTGTTTCTAAGGGTCAGCAAACAACACACCTCTCTCGAGACGTAGATGCTTAGAGTCTTGTTCTCAGGCGCGAGTATTCGGAAGGTCGGGAGCTGGAGTCCGGCGACGAGCTTGAACTTGTTCGTAGCTGTATTCTGCGACTTCAGCGGAGATCAGCACAATGAGGGCTGAGTAGTAAATCCACAGAGCGGATGCGACTAAGACGGAAAACGTGCCGTAGAAACGTCCCAACGACGCAATGTGATTGATATAATACGTAAAAGCAAAGCGCGCGGATTCCCACAGCACCATACTGGTAGTGCTAGCACTAATGATGATAAACAGGGGCTGCGGTTTATTCGGTACGAAGCGAAGGAGAACCGTGAAGTATAGGAAGGCTGTCAATGCTGAGATCGTGAAACTGAAGATGCTTCCGAGCTGCCACGAGGCCAGCCACGGACTTATCTCCACAACCTTCGAACTCAGCAGTGAGATCATGGGAGTGAGAATAGTTGAGACGAGGATAAGTAACACAACGACGATTGTGAAAAACACATCCTTCACCTTATACCACAAAAAGAACTTTGGAGTGGGGATACTGAATATGGCATTAAACGCTGTTCGTAGACTGGAGAAGAGCGCAGACGAAGTCCAAATCAAAACCGCAATACCCACGTAGCCCGCAGTGCTGCTACCGGATTGAACGGTGCGGATCTCCTGGATAATTGATTCGACGAATTCAGCTGTACTTCCTGTTGAGGGCAAGCTATCGAATAGTGTGTGTTGGACGCTTTGAATGACAGCATCCAGATTCACGACGCTACTTGCAACATAAATGGCAACAAGGAGCAGCGGGAGTAGACACATCAACACGTTGAACGATAGACCTGCGGCTAACAAATAGACGTGAAGCTCATCCAGTCGAGCGCCAACCGCCATGAGGTGTGCCCATAGGCCCTCGTTCTTTGTGGGTTGGTTTTTCTGATCACCTCGTGTTCGACGAGCTGAGCTTGAAACTACGGTGCGTTTTCTCATGACCACGGATTAGTGCTATGTTGCAAAATATCATGTTGAGCGAGGAAGGGTGTATAAAAAGATTTTGATTTTATCGGCTTCGTCCGGTGCCGGACATGTCCGTGCTGCGGATGCCCTAGTAAAAGCATTCCGGGCAAGTGCCAAGGTGCAAGAGATTGTGCACCTGGATACCTTGGAGTATACCTCTAAGGCAGTGCGCACATTATACACTAAAGCATACTTCGAAATGGCGAAGTCTGCTCCGGATGTGTTAGGCTGGATGTATGGTTTGCTGGACAAGCCCCTGAGAAACGAAAAAAAGATGCGCGCGCTGGAACGACTTAATGTGTCGCTTTTTATGCGCGTGCTGCGTCGCATCCAACCGGATTTAGTCGTGAGCACGCACTTCTTACCGGCCGACATTATCGAAGAACTTCGGAGACGAGAGCACGTGCGATGTCGTTCAGCAGTTGTCATCACGGATTTCGATGCACATGCCATGTGGCTCAACAAAGATGTAGACCGATATTTCACTGCGTGTCAAGAAGCGAAGGTCTATCTGGAACGTATTGGTATGGACGCCTCGCGTGTTGTGGCGAGCGGCATTCCAATAGATCCTGTTTTTTCACAGACACGTGATGTAAAACAGACACGTATGGACCTGGGGCTTGACCCGGCCGTACCGATGGTTTTGTTAAGTGCCGGTGGTCTTGGTGTATTGAACATGTCTGAGCTTCTGCGATCACTTGTCAGCATTACAAGTCCGGTGCAAATCGTTGCTGTGTGTGGCAAGAACGAACAGTTGAAGAGAGAAGTGGAAGAGGTGGCGCATGAACTTCACGCGCGGCTCCCTATTCATGCCGTTGGTTTTACAACCCGCATGGACGAGTACATGAGTGCAGCGGACCTCATCGTAACGAAACCCGGTGGTCTAACCAGCTCAGAAGCACTTGCTAAAGGACTTGCCATGATCGTTGTGCAGCCTATACGAGGACAAGAGGAAAGAAACAGTGACTACCTCCTTGAAAACGGTGTCGCACTGAAGTGTAACAACCTCGCAACGCTCTCCTACAAAATTGAGCTGTTGCTGGCCGATCCCGATCGACTACAGCGTATGAAGACGCGAGCTTTGTCTATTGCCAAGCCCTTTGCGGCGCAAACGATTGTAGACAGCGTACTCAGTGACATGCCCTAATACTCGTCCGCCGCTCAGAACCTGCTGAACAGTCCGCGGCCGAGTTCGCACATAGGTACTGAGTCAGCTAGAAGGTAAACGTGCCCAAAACCTCTCATTCAGCCTAAAAAGGGCACCTTGAGCGAGCTCAACCCGACAGCGAGACCTCCCATCCGCTTTCCTCTCCCTTTGCAGCCTTTTCTGTCGTATTTTGCAAGGCTATACATCATCTGTCTCACAATACGACTTCGGCATGCAGATTGGATCCATCAACGTTGAAAGGGGAGTACTTCTTGCTCCTATGGAAGACGTGACGGATTTAGCCTTCCGCGTGATTTGTCGTCGTCTGGGTGCAGATATAGTCTATACGGAATTTGTATCGAGCGAAGGACTCATTCGTGATGCCAAGCGCTCTTTACAAAAGCTTGAACTTGCGGAAGAAGAGCGGCCGGTTGCTATACAGATTTTCGGCGGCATCACCGAACATATGGTGGAAGCGGCGCGTATTGCCGAGCAGTCCAAACCTGATTTCATTGATATCAATTTTGGTTGTTGGGTGAAGAACGTTGTTGCTCGAAATGCCGGAGCGGGAATGTTACGGCAGCCGGAGAAGATGGCCGAGATGACTCGGGCCATAGTGGATGCAGTGAAGTTGCCGGTTAGTGTCAAAACGCGTTTGGGTTGGGATCAGAAGTCCATCGTTATTCTTGATGTCGCAAGAATGATTCAGGATGCCGGCGCCGCGGCGTTGACGGTACATTGTCGCACACGTGACATGGGACACAACGGTTCGGCGGATTGGTCGTGGATTCCGAAAATCAAACAGGTAGTTGACATCCCGGTCATTCTCAACGGAGATGTACAAACGGCAGATGATGCCGAGCGTGCATTTCGGGAGACCGGTTGCGATGCCGTTATGATTGGTCGAGCAGCCATTGCGAATCCCTTCATTTTCCGTGAGTGTCGTCATCTCTTGGATAGCGGGCAACACGCTGCTCCTGCCACGGTAGCCGAACGTATAGAACTTTGTTTAGAGCACTTACATGTGAGCATTGCTCGCAGCGGGAACGAACGTCGTTCCTGTACTGAATTTCGAAAATTTTATTCCGGGTATCTCAAAGGACTCTACATGGCGTCGACCGTGCGCCGCGATTTGGTGCACACTGAAAGCTATTCCCAAGTGGAAGATCGCCTACTCCGCTATGTAGAATTCCTCGATCAGTATGCTGCAGACGCGCCGTTGCGCGTTTTTGTCGGCGCTTCTGACTCTGACACCTCGCTTGACTCACTGTCGGGAGACAAGCACGTTACGGTGCAGACGATGGTAGACGATTGCTGCGTTGACGACTACAGTGTTCGCGCGTGTGCATCCGATGACGCAGAACTGAACGAGGGATCCACCACCAAAGAAGTCTCGGAGAATTATCACGCTGCATAAAGGATGCAGCTTGCTCTGATCATCGCGATCCGGTCAGCCATGACCGTTTATCGTTCGTTGGCAGAGCAGGAACTTGCCACGACATGACAAATGAAGAACAACGCTCCAATTCTGCCGTTGAACCGCAGGGGAGCGCCACAAGCCAAGCGCATGGCACCAAAGAACCACGCGCTTCAAAGTCACTCAACGCTGCTGCTTCGGATTCTACACGTCGCGCCACGAAAAAGCTGAGTGGCTCATCTGCCGCGAAAAAGAGCGTATCAAAACGTGGAGCCAATACCGGATCCGATGAATCCGCCGCAGCGGTCAGCGGTGACGCCTCGGCAAAGGCTTCTAAACCCACCAAGAGCTCGAAAGACACAAAGGTCTCGGCGCAAAAAAGTGTAAAATCCTCTCAGGCTGCCGACGCAGACCTAGCAACAGCAAAAGGGCCGGCTGAAAAAAGTTCGCGTCAAAAGGCAACGACACCGGCTGACTCCAAAGCCGGCACACAAAAAGGCGCTAGAGCAGCGGGGAAAAACGCCGATGCAAAAGGTGTACGCTCACTCAAAGACAGGAGCGATCTTTCTACGAGCACCGGGGTAGATTCAAGAAGCATGAATTCCGGCTCGCAAAAAGCCAATACCACAAGTGCTCCCAATTCCTCCGATGCCAAGGATTCCAAGCCGAATGCCAAGTCAAACGCTAAAGCAAACCAAAAGGCTAGCACAAAGAAAAACTCCAAGTCTGATCCGAAGTCAGACATCGCGTCTTCATCAGCAAGTGCCGTCGAAATCCGACCTGAACAAAAGAAGCAGGGCGCAAGAACTAACGATACAAAATCAGCTCAAAAAAGTGCTGCCACAACGGACGCGGGATCCACACCTTCACTGGAAGAAGTCTCCGCATTTATTTCCTCACTGAAGAGTGCGAAAACCGATCAACGACGACGCGATGTCGGAGATGAGGGCGATGCTTCTTCTTCAACCTCGCGCGCAGCATCCGGATCTTTACGTTCTGCGGCTGAGGATATACAAGGTCGTTCACCTGTCGCACAGAAAGCCGGTCGCGCGCACGATACCCATGCTAAGCATGGTGTTGCAGAGAGCGCTAAGTCGAAGGATACTTCGGATGACGCCAAGCAGCCTAACCGACCTAACCAAGCCAATCGCCACGATCAACGTGTTCAGGGTGATCGACATGATCGTCGTGATAGAGACAATCAACGTGATCAACACACCAAGCAGGATAATTCTGACTCGCGCGACCAGCGTCAGCAACCACCGGCGGACACAGGCAGTGACTCCGGCTCGCATGCCATTCCTGAGTTTGGCGCAGATGGTCAACCTATTAGTCGCCGCGAAAAACGGCGTCTGGAGTGGCTAGAGAAACGTCGCCAATGGCGCGACCAAAAGAAGAATGAACGAATTCAGCGTCGCTTAGATCGTGAAGCTGCAGGATTACCGGACGAAGGCAGTGACTCTACCGATGCAGAGAGTGCACAGGCACTTGATCAGAACAACGCACCTAGGCAGGGACGTGACCAGCGATCCGCTGAGCAGCAACGGGCCGCTGAGGGACAACGCCAATCGAACCAGCGACAGCAAGGACCGCAAGAGCGCTGGTCAGACCGAAAGCATGAGCGAGCCATCGATGCGCGTGACGTGCATGCTCAGGACGATCACAACGAAACGTTGGATTTCGGGAATGTTGAATCCGATGAAGCTGTTCAAAAGCAGAGCTCAAACTCGCGTGGTGGACGTTCAGGTCAAGACAATCGCGGGAAAAACAAGAACAATCGAGATCGGCGCAGTGGACCGGCTCATACGAATGATCGTGCAACGACGGATAACGAAGAATATGCCTCTCATTCCGACAGAGATTTTGCTAACTCTGAAGGAGATACTCCAGCGAACGCTGAGAGCGAGCGACGCGCGTCGTCTTCCAAGCGTTCCAAAAATGCTTCACGAGATAAGCACGGACGACACGATGCGCAGTCTCGCGAGACACATGATTTCGACGACAGCAATGCTGATTTTGATGTCGCAGAAGGACGTGATTCCGGAGCTCCTCTCGAGAAGTCTTCTTCATCAAAACACGCAAAGAATGAGAAGCGTGACAAGCACGAGAAGCACGACAAACACAAGAAGGGTTCACGTCAGCGCGATAATGAACAACGAGCTGATGATGCACCGCCTCCTTTAGCGCAAGAACGCCGAAGCTTGCCTCCGCCGAAACATTATTTTGTCTACAAAGACCCTACGCTCAAACCGGACATCAGCGATGATGTTGCAAGAATTGTGGAACGGGTCGAGAACTTTCTCATCAACGAGCTCCTGGTTTTGGACGGGGAGTCGATTCTCATTGGTGTCAGCGGTGGAGTAGACTCCATAGTCTTGCTTGACATCCTCCATATTCTGTCGTTCGAGCATGCATACACTCTCAGTATTGCCCATGTGAACCACGGATTGCGTGGTGAGGATTCAAAGCGCGATGAGAAATTCGTCAAGACATTGGCTGCTCGCTACGACGTCAACTGTCACAGTACCCAAGTAAAAGTTGGAGAGTTCGCCAAGAAGCATTCGCTATCGGAGGAAACTGCAGCCCGTGAATTGCGATACAAGTTCTTCCGCCAGACGGTGAGTACAATTCGCGCGCAATTCTGTGCGACTGCTCATACGGCGGATGACTCAGCGGAGACGCTCTTGATGAATCTCTTCCGTGGGACCGGATTGACAGGACTCGCCAGCATTCCGCCACGTCGAGCACTTGTGAAGAAAACGCAATTGATACGTCCACTCCTCTGCCTCTCCAAAAATGATATTCTCGAATACGCACGTTTGAGAGAACTGGAGTGGCACGAGGACGAGACCAATACTCTCACAAAGTATACGCGTAACAAGGTTCGACATGATTTGCTGCCAAAGTTGAAAGACGAGTACAATCCAAAAATTGTCGAGTCACTCAATCGTACGGCAACCTTGCTTCGTCGCGCCGACGGCTTCATTGATTCCTTGATACACAGTACCTACCAGTCGGTTGTAAACGAGAAGGATGACTCATGTACCATCGATGTCTATAAGCTTGAGGCTTTGCATAGCTTTTTGCAAGGAGAGATTATTGAGAGGGCTATCTCTGCCCTAACATTTGGTCGTACTGTCTCCTTTGCTGCGATTGACCGTATTACAAAACTTCTTGAGGCTGAATCCGGTGCGCGCGAGAATGTGGTGAACAATGTTATCGCCATTCGTAATCGCGACGAAATCGTGCTCATGTATGAGCAACATTTACAAGAAGTGTTTCTCTCGGTCTTCAAACTTGGAACCTATGCTATCGGAAAGTACAGTCTTGAGCTTGAGGAGTGTCACAGAAATGATGTGCGCATCGGACAGGACAAAATGGTAGAGTACTTCGACTATGACAAGTTGCCGTATCGATTGACCTTGCGCACCTGGCATGCGGGCGACAGCTTCCATCCGATAGGCTTCAACGGACATATGAAAGTAGCAGATGTTTTGACGAACGAAAAAGTTGAACATAGCGAACGTGCCAATCGACTTGTGCTCGCAACGGCAACAGATATCGTGTGGCTTTGTGGCTTGCGTATGAGTGATGATTTTAAGATTGACAATGAAACAAGACGCATTGTACGCGCCAGTTTCAAAATAGACTAAGCAGACATCATAACACGGTTGCTGTTACGTTCATGGTCCGATTGCGTTTCACGACAAAGCACGTGGACGTGAGCAGAAGCATAGAGCGTTGTCTTTTGCAACACGAAGCTTGAGCATCGTATGAGCGGAGATATGAGAACTTACACAATAGGAGACAAGACGTTTCGCGAGTTGATTTCTGAAGAGCAGATCTCTTTGGCGGTTAATCGCGAGGCTGCACGCATTGCTCGGGACTATGCGGATTTAGATCCGGTGTATGTTGTTGTGCTCAAAGGCGCTATGTTCTTTGCTGCCGATCTCATACGCGCCGTAGGACTTCCCGGGAGTGTGGAAGTGTTGAGCGCAAAGAGTTATGGACATGCCATGGAGTCTTCCGGTACTGTTCGTCTATCACAACTTTCTGAGTCTTTGACTCAGCGACATGTTATCGTTGTCGAAGATATTGTTGACAGTGGATTAACTCTTTCTACAATCCTAAAAAGTATACAACAGGAGCAGCCCGCATCCGTCAGCATAGCGGCTTTGCTCTCGAAACCAAGTATGCACACTGTTGAACTTGATGTGCGATACTGCTGTTTTGAGAGCGGTCCGGCTTTTCTGGTCGGATATGGACTAGATTTTGCGGAACATGGACGGGAACTGCGCTCGATCTACGAGCTCGTTCCTGAAACAGTCTAAGGTCGCCACCATAGGTAGGTAGGCTTTTTGACACAACCGGACAGATTCTGAGCGAGTCGCTGAGTGCGAAGCTCAGGATGCAGAGTACGATGTAAGCCGGAACAAGTAGTGCCGAGTAATTGTGAGAGTAGCTAAGGCTGATCCTCGCATACTCAATAAACATAACGACAGGATTCGATTGATTTATGAAGGCAGTAGCTCTCATCATGGCGGGTGGTAGTGGAGCGCAGTTATATCCACGAAGCACAGAACAGCATCCCAAGCAGCTGATACACCTGCTTGGTGAGGGAACGATGATTCAAAACACCGTTGCCCGTCTGCTGCCCTTGTTCGATCCGAAAAACATTTACGTGGTTACCACTGACCACTTGGCATCGTTGGTCAAGGACCAGTTGCCACTGATTCCTGCCCATAACATTATCATGGAACCATTCCGACGTAACACGGCAGCTTCGCTCGAGCTAGCTAACATCGTGTTGCGTCGCGAACTTGAAGACGATGATGTGATCGTTGCTTTGCCGTCTGACCACGTCGTACACAATGTTGGTGAGTTTCATATCAGTATTGAAACTGCCATCAAAGCTGCCAGCGAGATGAAGGGCATCGTGACAATAGGTCTTGAACCGACACGTCCTGAGACCGGATTTGGGTATTTGCAAATCAGCGAGGGCGTCGTTCCACTGAGTGATTCTTCACGAACGACCTTACGGAACGTGGGTGTCTTTGCCGAAAAGCCTGATGCCGATACAGCTAATCGATTTCTGGATGCCGGTGATTTCTTATGGAACTCCGGAATCTTCGTGTATACCGCTGAAACCTTCGACCAAGAGTTTCGTCGCTACCTCCCTGAGTACGCCGCTCTCTTCGAAGCATTGAAAGGCACTCTTTCCATTGACGCGTACAACGAGATTCTGCAGAACACGTACAAGCAGATACGTCCGATATCCATGGACTACGGAATTATGGAGAAGTCGCAGCGAGTGTATTGCGTGATGGCCAGTTTTGAGTGGAGCGACGTAGGCACGTGGGACGAAGTGTATCGCTTGTCGAAAAGGGATTCTCGTAAGAACGTTCTCGAAGGTGACGTCTTTACAGTGCGGACCAAAGGCTGTCTTGTATCCTCGTATGGTAAAGTTATTGGTCTCGTCGGGGTCGAAGACCTTGTCGTGGTTGACTCCGATAACATGCTCCTCATCTGTAAACGCAGCGACACACATTCCGTCACTGAGCTGGTCGATATGCTTCGTCGAAAGCAAGTCAATAAGCTCATCTAGTTGAGCTACGAGAAACAAAAACTCGATACCCTGCTCGTACTGACCACCGAGCTCCATACTTCGAGCGGTCAACACACTTCACTATGTGTCTGGTATTAACGGTGCACCTACCGGTCAGATCTCGGTGTGATTGCACAGTCTGCTTTCGGTCCGATTCCATTCATTGAGTGCAATACCGGAGCTTTTTACACCGGCACAAGCACCTAAGGGAAGTACAGTACAGCATGCAGTTCGCATAGGACTTGGCGTAGAGAGACACTGTTTATCGGCAACTATTGACACAGAAGCACGCGTTTGCTGCTCGCGCCTGCGAAGTGTTCTGAAGCGATGCGTATCGTGGGGGAACTGAGGGTACGCGTAGCGGCTAGAAGACGAAAGTATCTATAAACCCCACGCTGCTGTTGTGAGCTCAGTACGATACAGCAAAGTTTTTGACGTCGTCAAGAGATCGGAGCTGCTCCGACGATCGGATGCAAGGCAAGATCCGGATGACCAATAATCAACGCTCTTCATGAGCACTTCTCGAGTGCGTCAACGGCATGTCCTAAGACTGCAATGCGATAGGGCGCGAGGCTTGCAGACATAATACCGCGCTGAACGGCCGGATCATTAAGCATGATTTGTCGAGCATCTTCTTCTGACTCTGCGTAAAAAATAGCAAGTCCCAGTGCATTGCACAGTTCGCCTTGTGTACGACCCACGACCAGCATGACGCCTTTGCGCGCGAGGTCTTGCACGTACTGAAAATGCTCTGATACGCATTGAGAATTCTCCGGCGTCCACGCTTCCGCTTTCCATAGACGCTCTGACAAACGCAATTGATAGAGCCACTGAGGGCTTGAACCTTCGGATGCCATGTGGGATATGATGATAACAAGTGGTGGACATAAAAAAGCCCGCGCCGAAGGCGCGGGCTTAAAGAAAGAACTTCAGAACGAAGACAACAATCCGCGCCCGTCTGCTGACCTTCTTCTAGTGCGTAAAGACCATGAAGCTCACAATGGCAACAATGCCGGCAACCATGAGCACTGCATAATTCTGCGCTACACCGGATTGCAAGCGACGTAAACCTTGTGCGCCGCGCTCAATAAGCTGAGCGGTACCGTTGACCACACCGTCGACGATTTTAACATCGAATATTTTCCAAAGGAAGCTGTTTGACAGGGCGAAGAAACTGTTTACGAAGACCTTGTGATAGAATTCATCCAAGAAGTACTTGTTCCAGAGCAGAGTATAGAGTCCTTTAAAGCGCTCAGCGTACTCAGTCGGTTTGTTTGATGCCTTCTTGTACATCGAGGTTGCGACAAGAATACCAACGATAGCTACTGCCAAGGAAGCAGCCATTAAGATATACTCGATTGAGTGGACTTCATGAACTTCAGGACGATGCAAAATCTCTTGTCCTTGCTTGAAAACAGGTTCGAGCCAGTGCTCAAGCAGATTGGGAATGGAGTGTCCACCCAAAGCTTCCGGCACGCCTAAAAATCCTCCAACAACTGACAACAGAGCCAACACCATAAGAGGGAACGTCATCGTCAACGGAGACTCATGTGGATGATGATGATGCGCATCGAAGCGCTCTTCGCCATGGAAGGTCAAGTAGTAGAGACGGAACATGTAGAAAGCGGTACAAAGTGCAGCGGCTACACCTAAGCCCCACATCGGAGCGCTTCCGTGGTCGAAAGCATTCCATAATATTTCGTCTTTCGAAAAGAAGCCCGCGAAAGGGAAGATACCTGCGATTGCCAAGGTGCCTAAGAGGAACGTCAGATGGGTTGTTGGCATGTACTTCTTGAGGTTGCCCATCTTCTGAATATCCTGTTCATGGTGCATACCATGAATCACAGAACCGGCACCAAGGAAGAGAAGAGCCTTGAAGAAGGCGTGTGTCATAACGTGGAACACACCTGCAGTGAAGGCACCGACCCCGAGTGCGATAAACATGAATCCCAATTGGGAGACCGTTGAGTACGCGAGGACTTTCTTGATGTCATTCTGAACAAGACCAATGGTAGCTGCCAAAAACGCAGTGGCTAAACCTACCGCTGCTACCACCATCATTGCGGTCGGAGACAGTGCAAATATGACATTCGTGCGTGCGATAAGAAAGATACCCGAGGTTACCATGGTTGCGGCATGGATGAGCGCCGATACCGGAGTCGGACCCGCCATAGCATCCGGCAACCATACGGCCAGGGGAATCTGAGCTGACTTACCTGTGCAGCCCAAGAATAGACTCAGGGCAACAATTGTAATGGTGCCTCCACCAATTGTCGCGGCATTAGCGGCGAAGAACGACGTAGCCTTATCGTAATCCAGAGTACCGGTGTACAAATAGATGATAAAGATCGCAGCCAGCATACCGAAGTCGCCGATACGATTCACGATAAAAGCTTTCTTAGCCGCGTCACCCGTCCATACAATGTTGGTGCCCGGAAACTTCTGATCATACCAAAATCCTATGAGGAGGTAAGAAGCCAGTCCGACTCCTTCCCAACCCAAGAAGGTTACGAGGAAGTTGTTTGCAAGGACTAGGTTCAACATCATGAACACAAAGAGATTCAAGTACGCAAAAAAGCGCGCAAAGCTCTTGTCTCCATGCATATAGCCAATGGAATACACGTGAATCAAGAAACCCACACCGGTAATGATCAGTGTGAAGAGTATGGAAAGTTGGTCAGCGCGATAAGCAAGCTCAGCGCTGAAATTTCCGGCTTGAATCCAGGTAAAGACATGGTTCACGAATGCTCGTTCTTCAACAGGTGTGCTTACGAGCTTCATGAAAACGGACACTGCCGTTGCAAAGGAGAGGAGCACGGCTCCGGCACCGATGATGCCAACCATGCGTTCGCCACCTAAGCGCTTACCAAAAAGGCCAATGATCAGAAATCCGATCAGTGGAAAGAGCGGAATGAGATAAAGTTGTTCAGCCATGATTCCAAATCGTGTAAGTGTGTTTCCCCGTAACGGCTAGACAAGTGGTCTATGGTCATCGCTCAACGCGTAGGACCCGGCCCGACTATTTTCCCGCGGCGTGGAAGATCCAAACGTCAATCATCAACAAAATGCCAATCGCTGCCAGACAGAAACCCACATAGGTTGCGGCGCGGCCACCACGCTGCTCCGGTACCAATGTGCTGCTTCCTCCGATGAGGATACCGCATGATGTTAAAATGAGCATCATTGCCCATGCAGGCAAGGTGATTGCTTTTGAGTGCATGAGCGAGGTGATCAGATAGAGTCCGCCGGCGATAACGGCAAGCATGATAAGCTTGCTGATCGAGGTCGGATACTTCTGCACCGCTTCATCTGCACCATGTTCTGCTGCGTGCATTGTTTCTCCGTAGAAATCGTTGAAAACTCGTTGTTTAGTCGGGATATGCATCCCCCGGAAAGGTCCTTCTTTCCTCTCCGTGCCGTTCTATGTTTTCGACATGTTCTCCGCGGACACCTTATGCGCTCTTGGCTTCGCCTTCAACGTCCTCAAACATGAGTCGCTCAATCGGCAACTCAATATTGTGAAAGCTGATGCGCATTGTTTCGTCAACCACCATCATGCAATTACGTTCAACCTTCATCCAATCGGCGCGGCGGGCTGTAATAGGCTCCGATGCAACGAGGACCGTGGTTGGTCGTTTGCCGTTTGCCGGGTCGATTACACATCCGTCGACCGACGAATTGTAACGACTGCCAAAGGCGTAGTACAATGATGCAGGTTGTACGTCCGGGTTTGTTGTGTAACGTACGGCCACTAATCCGGTACCGTTGGTTACACACAGATTCAAATAACTGTGCTGCTTGACTTCGGCATCCACCAAGAGCTCAGAGAGATCATCCAACGCCTTGTTCATGGCATAGACCATATCATCACAGCTTACATCTCCGTTCGGATCGTCAATGTGGTTCAAAAACAATCCAAACATATGCTCGGAGTCGGTTGAACCCTGGATGGCGTCGTAGGCTGAGTCCTTAAGCGAGCGCAACAACTGACGGCGTATATCCTTAAAACCAAGGATCATCCCGTTGTGCATGAACATGAGCTTCCCACTCATGAAGGGGTGAGAGTTCACTTCTTCAACTGACATACCCGGCGATGCCGCTCGGATGTGCATGAAGACCATAGGGGAGTAAATCTTCTTGGCAAGATTACGCAGGTTGGAATCACTCCAGGCAGGTTTGATCGAACGGAAGACACATGGCTCGTTGTCGATAGCCGGTGCATACCAACCCACTCCAAAACCGTCGCCGTTTACCGCAACCGACATCTCGCCTGCGTTGATGCTTTGGGCTGTAATGAGTGAATATTTGGGTTTGTACAGCAAATCATCCGCAACAATCGGAGGACCACTGTAGGCGACAAAGCGGCACATAGACCTGAATGATAATGTCGTCGAAAATACGAAAGGCAGCCCACCTGAACAACGAATGATGAGGGAGGTTTTGCACGTGGCTAACGAAGGCTTTTTGTGGAAAACTCAGCAATTCTAGGCTTCTTGTGAACTTTTTTCACCCATGAACCTTCGGTTGCTTCCCATCCTATAAGTGGTCCCGGCATCCGATCCCACACGGTATTGGAGGGATTCTCAATGCAAGCTGTATACCGTGTCAGCCGGGCGCTGTAGATTGTAGCCTAAGGTCCAAACTGGCAGCACTTCTTTACAAGGCGGCAGTTTAGCATTTGTATAACGATATCAAACAACTATGAAGACAATCTATGCCTGTATCTGGAAGGCCAACGAGCCCGACGAAGTCTTTAACCAGGATGAGTTTAGCGAGCGCATTCCGCGTTTAATGCTTTGGCTGAGAGAGTTGCATGCAGGCGGTCATCTCGTTGCCTGTGGAGGAGGAGGATTCGAAAACCACGCAGGTGGATTAACTCTTATTGCGGCGGATTCCGTTGAACAAGCCATAGAACTCAGCAGCGGCACTCCCATGAATGAAATCGGCAAGACGGAGATCTTTGTTTGGGACGTATTCTACGGTCAACTTCAGCACGAAGGTGGCCTGGCAAAGCTTGTCTGAAAATGGTGCATCGATTCTGTTGAGAACTCGTGAACACCATGTCAGCTTCAGCTTGACAACATTAGAGCTTTCAATCCCTTAACAGGACTTCAACATATCATTAACCGCTGCTTAACCCCGCATTAACAACCTTGACTCTAGCTTGCCGCATGACGACGAACTGCTGAGCACCGTTCTGCCGCACAGCGACATGAGCCCGAAGGCAGTGGTTTGATCTACGACCTGTTCTTTCATTCTAAGGAGAGTCTATGTTCACACAGCAGTCTGTACATTCAATTACGAAACAAGCCTCAGCATCTCTTCGAGCGCTGTTTGTTGCAAGTATGCTAGCAAGTCCTGCTGCATTCGCCGGCACAGATGATGCAGAGTCGGCAGCAGGTACGAAGTCGGAAACGTGTCGCCAAACATCGGTCAGCTGCTCAAAGGCTGCCTCACGCTGCGGTTCAACACGACGAAGCGTCGTGTGCTGCGGTGCAACAGGCAATTCGGCAACACAACTCAAGGATCGCGTGCAGATCCAACAGATTCACATGCGCTCCAACAGTGGAGGAATGAGCTCGGATAGTGTGATTGAGGTCATAAACACGGACGATGACGCGCTGTTAAACGCCGGTGTTTCCGAATCACCTAAGAAACGTAGCTCCAAGCGCTTTGTGGTGATTTCTCCACGAAAAACCGAACAGGGAGTGGATCGCTTCGAAATAGAGGCTTTCGACGATCAGCCTGCTCTGTCAATTCAATCCGAGGGTGATGACGCTTCGCTCGACAGAGAACTTACTGTCGACTGTGCCGGCAAAGAGTCACGTCGTTGTCATATCAAGGTTCAGTGTGATACGACAAAAACCGGTAAGAGCTTCTCAATTCATCTCGATGGTTTGAATCGTGACTTGGGAACAATGCAGGAGACCATGAAGGGTATGGATAAAGCGCTGAAAGGTCTGGACAAAATGCTGAAGCGACTTTCCATCAGATTAAGCACCGCCGACAGCGCATTAAAGATCGACATCAACGGCATAGAGCGTTCAAATGGTGCAGAAGCGGATGTTCGAGTTTTTGTTCCGAATGACATCGATGAAATGGAGGACATCAATCTCGACAATCTTAGAGTCCAAACAGAGGTCGAGAACCTCGACGATGATCAAGCTGAAATTCAGCAGCGAGTGTATATCCTTCGGTTCAAAGATGGCGACGTGCAACACAATGCAACGATGCGTACGGAGCGCTCTGTCGATCAGGAACTTAAGCTCGAAGATCTTAGTCTGCGTCCCAATCCATCGAACGATGGTCACGTGCAACTCAGTATCAAAGCGGAAGATCATAGTCCGATTACTCTAAGCGTAGACTCTGAAGACGGACGCCACATCTTAAGTGAAAACATCGGCTCCTTCTCCGGTGCATTCACCAAACAGTTGGACCTCTCCGCCTATGGAAGCGGCGTGTACTTTGTACGCGTGCTGCAAAACGGAAAATCGGCAACACTGAAAGTGATTATCGAGAAATAAAGATGCTCTCACTCTTATTCGTAGCCCGAGAGAACTAAGCAACAAACCACATGTCTCTCGGAAGAGGCAGCATCGTAGATTTACGACACTAGTGCTACCACAACAAAGGGCTTCATGATTTTCATGAAGCCCTTTGTGTTATTATTCCATGGTGTAGTCAACTACGCTATGCTCGATAAAGCCAAGTGGGGCGACCGAAGAAGAGTAGACGAGCAGTTGCGAGCGGATGTTTCCCGTACGCTTTGTTGTTCCTTTGTGGCGTGACCGTTGTAAAGCAACGACGCGAAATGACGCGTTCTTTCACACGTTGCGGATGCACAAGTTTTCGGAGCACTGAGGAATGTGCCACTGATTGTGTTAGTATCGGAACTGGACACGTTGCGTGGCTAACTGCGCTACATCGTTTCCGAGTTTCTGTCCGGCGCTAATTGAGAACTGATATTGCGTGCCACTTTCGGCTTGGGTCTTCAGCACTTCATTGCTGATTTGATCGAAAGTATAGTAATCACGTTCCATCTCCATGACACTGAACCGAGAACGATCAGTAAAGAGGTTGCCGGGTCCAAAGAACGACTGCAGAGTTGGCAACGCCACTTGACAGATTGCTACCGTGGATGAGCAATACTCAGGACTAGCCGGAACGTAGATTTTAGCAATGTCCGCATCACTCTGCCAGCTTCTGTCGATGTACTTCTGGATGTAGGTGATTGGGCGCATGAGCGGGTACTTGTACTTCACATTCCAGGTAGCGATGCAGGCATCGTTCATGGCTATAGCTAAACGCGCATAGAGCACGGAGGCTTTGCCCATTGGAAATGCACCGGTCCGAAGCAGCTGAGTAGCGATGTTGATCATGTGCGAACTCACTGCATGTGTGTTTTGAGCTTCATTTCCCCAGTACTTCACTAAGGCACGTTCGTCATTGGATGTCGACAAAACTTTCGCTCGCACTGCCACAGCTTGTGCGTAGAACGAAGAAGATTTGTCGGTCGAGTAGTCCGGATAAGGACCCGGATCGAGTGTTGTTGAGAGATCTTGCTTGGATAAAAAGAGCGGTCGGTTAAGAGACCACGCAGCAAGAAGAGGATTTTTATGTGTGGAGCTAATGACCCACGTGCTAGTATCCGGCTGACTCAAAAAGGGAGTTGCATAGTTGTCGATATCAGCATCTTTTCCGCCATCTTGATCTGCATAACTAATCACCGCTTTTGCGATAGCTTTTCCAAATGCAATCGAACGATTCGTCATCAGCGTGTCATGAGTCCGATCAAAACGTTCCTTCAGACACAGGGCTTCCAGTGAATCGATGGTCTTCTTTACATCAGCCCCTGCATTTTTAAACATTGCTCGGAGTACATCCGCAGAAGCCGCGTTCGCACAGATCGTCCAATGAAAGCGCTTCGATGCCGTGTCAGCTTTAGGAAGTTGGTCGAAGCCATTGAGTTGTCCACCCAAAGAACGATATCCTTGCGGCATTCCCGGTAGGATGGCCTCGTAGTAGGCGATGCTCAAGTATGCGTAGGTGCGCGCTGCAACGGCTTCACTAAAGCCGGGCGAGCGCAGAATGCAGTTCCCCGCACAATCGAACCACAGCGTCGCCAGAGGATCGGCGTCAAATTTGTCCGCATCGTAAGCGGTCGGGGGAGCATCAGCTTCGACGATGGGATCTGAACATGAGCTCAGAAACAACGTACTCAGCACTCCGAGAGTGCACAGGATTGAGAGGAGAGTACGACGGCTGTGCAGCGAAGGGCCAAAATCTGAACTGCGCATGGATTCGTGACAATTGGTGATGCGGTTGTCTTGCAGCTAAAATCCTTTCAGCCTTGGCGCAGTCCATGCGACTCTAAGATTATCGGTAGTTCTACGGAAGAATTGAGGCGCTTAAAAGCAAAAACACAGTTTACGTGCCTGTTTTGAAGGAAAACAATCGTCCAACTTGGACTTTGCCTGCATGACGGAGCACTGTGTAGACAACGCCGACTTGAGTTCGAGCAGTTCTCTGTGGAAATCTCCCCAATAAAGCACTAAGGCGTTGAAATCAAATATGCTATGTTGGAGTCGCGCCGCCGATGTTCGGGGATCCCTACGGTAAGCTCTGAGAAATTTTCAGCCAGGTTGAAACACGAAGAAGTATTTGAGACTTATTGAAGGGTTCCATATCCTGCACATGGCACTGAGTGCCTGCATCCTCGAGATGAACGTGTTGCGAGCAGGCGGTCCGCATATCGGTGAAGAAGTGGGCACATGTAACACGCTTCGTCATCTGTGCGCGGTGTGAACGAGGGACTCAAGCATCCATAATGGAGATGATGCTCAGTTGCGAGCATGTAGTGCTCGCATACAGAAAAGAAGGTGGACTATGCGTAGGAGAGCTGAGAGTATATCGGGCTGCTTCATCATTGCCCTCATGATGTTGCTGGGCAGCGCTATGTCTCTTGAAGCCCAGCGCACGAGGGCAGACCTTAACCTTATCCGATCGACCTTCTTTGGTCTTACCAACAACATTGGCTATCTGCTGGATGTAACAACAGACGCACAAGGCTTTGTCTATGGTACAGGCTGGTGTCTACGTATGCAAACAACTCCCGGTGTGTACGCTCCCGGTAGTGCAGGGCGCAATGAAGTGATGGTGTTTAAGATGGATCCTGCGCTAGGACAAGTGGTGTGGGCAACCTACGTAGGAGGTGCCGCAGATGATGCCGGCGGCTCTATCGTGGTCACACCTTCCGGCGAAGTGATCGTGGGAGGTTATACGCAGTCAACCAATTTTCCCTTCACAAACACCGGGTCACAGCCGCCCGTGAGTGGCTCCCAGGCTTACGCCTTTGTCTTGAAGTTGAGCGCAGATGGTTCGCAGTTGATGTTTTGTACACTACTCGGAACCATTCAAATCCGTGATAAAGGACTCGAAAGTGCGGAGCGAGGTGCTATCATTTGCACGAATAACTCCGGGTCAATCTTTGCAACTGCAACATCAATAAATATTGGTTGGGGAGTGACCGGCAATTGTTTTCAGTTTAGCTCCTTCGGCAACACCGATATCGTGTATTCCAAGCTCTCGCAAAACGGACAAATCCTTTACGGTACCTACTTTGGTGGTGAACGTGCTGAAATTGCCAGCGATATCTGTTGTGTTCAGAACAAGATCTATATCAGCGGAAGTACAGGCTCAGCCGGACTCCCACTGCACGCAGGGAAGAATGTGGATCCGGGTGACGGATTCATCTTACTTGCAGACGACAATAACTCAAACGTAGCTCCGCGACGGTGTATGGTTATTGGTACAGGGGCTATTGATAATATCACTGCCTTATGCTACGATCCATTGCACCAGCGAATGCTCTTCGTTGGAACCTTTGAAGGTTCAAACGCTACAGTGACGACGACATTTCAAAAAGGACATAATGCAGGCGGGGTGCTCTCTTGCATCGATACTGCACTGGTTGAACAAGGATTTTATAGTGTTCTGGGTTTGCGAGTCGTGCCTCGCAGTTTGGTGATGAATCTGGACGGATCAATCTACATAGGCTCCTATGTAACCAAGAACGGGACAGCTCCTGTTTCATTAAATCCATGGCAAGATCACAATCAGGGTGATTTTGATGCCGCGTTGACGGTTGTCGACAGCAGTGGATCCAAGCTTCTTTATGGCACCTATCTCTGTGGTGTACGCGAAGACTATAGTGCGGTCACGATCGCTCTTTCTCACAGTGGCTGTTTCTTAAGGGTACTTGTGGGTCTCACAACACACTCGGAGAATTTTGTGACGACCGCCGACGCATATCAGCCTGATAAGCTAAACGACGACGAAGATCAACCTGCGCTATGTTTGTTCACGACCCTGGAAGACACCCGTCTCCTTGTGAACCTATCGATGTGTACGAACGAAGTCAGTGCAACAATTAACTCAGTGTGTAATCCCTTAAAAGTTGTATGGGACTTTGGTGACGGAGTGAAGGACAGTTCGGGTAGTTCGGTGCGCCATCGTTATGCTCGCAGCGGAGTCTATACGATGAAGGTGCGAATGTACTACTATGAGCCGGACACAATTACGGTCGTAGAAGAAGTGCCGCTGACCGGGGCAGTTAAAGTTGATGCAGGTCCGGATACAACGGTGTGCGCCAAGAATCCTCGTACGCAGCTTTTCGCAAAAAATGCCGTGATCTGCAGCTGGAGTCCACCCGGACTATTCGACAACCCTCGCTCTCTCAAACCGACGATTAATCCAAGCACAAATACCACGGTGTATGTGCACGCTACAGACCTCAATGGCTGCGAGTCTGATGATACACTTACGATTTTCGTTAACAATACCGTCGCGTCCATTCGCGGAGATACGATTGTCTGTCTCGGTCAACCTGTAACACTTCATGGCGGCGGTGGTTTGTCTGTGAGGTGGATACTCGACTCTGCCAAAACCTCGATAGCAGGATCCGACATTATCCTCAACCTCAAGAAAACTACGCGCGTAAAATGCATTGTGACGAACGGAGCATGTGTCGATTCTGTGATTCAGATCATACGAGTTGTTACTGCGCCTATCTTATCGATGCCGGTACCCCAGGTTGTCTGTCCCGGTGTAACCACCGAACTCAAAACCCTTATCAAGTATCCACCGAATTGCGATAGTTCGATCATCTCGTACACATGGTCACCCAACACAAACATTGACGACATCCATTCAGCACATCCCTCGGTTTGGCCATCGCAAAACACGTGGTACAAATTGGACGTGCTAACCGGAGCGGGTTGTATTCTGCGTGACAGTGTGTATATGACGATGCGTACAGCGAAAGTCACTAAGATCATTTCTGATACCGGAATGTGTCAGGGACAAGCTCTGCAGCTTTGGGCACAAGGAGCTGACAGCTATCGCTGGAGTCCTCCGGACGGACTGAGTGATCCGAATATTCCGTCGCCTGTTTGTACTGCAGGACAGAACACCACCTACACCGTCTACACCACAAATGGTCCGTGTTTGGATAGTCATACTGTTCACGTTGAAGTGCGTGAACTACCTGTTTTCAGTATGATGAAGGACACAGCCGTGTGTAGAGGGTCGTTCGTGCGGCTTTTTGTTCAACCTGCTGCCTCCGGCAGCAGCTGCATGTGGTGGCCTGCAGACGGTGTTGACGATGCCTTTGCGCTTAACACGATGGCGCGCGTGCAACAGAGCCGAACATACTATGTCATGGTCCGAAGCTCGCCGTTCTGTGCGGTAATCGACTCAGTCTTCGTACGCGCGGATAGCACAGTTGCTGTTGACGCGGGTTCGGATCAAGAACTCTGTCCGGGCGAAGTCTGTGCCATAGATCTCAGCGCTATCGCAGACAGTGCGGCAAGCTACGTCCTGGAGCCACCTCTTGCTCAGTACAATAGTCTGAGTAAACGCTTTGAATTCAGCGCTACACAGGAAGGTGTCTATCATGTACGTGCGATAAAAGGTGTATGCGAGTCGTTGGACAGCATGTCGCTGCGTCTCAAACCCGCAGTTAGCGCCGCTGTTGTCGTGGTGGACAGTGTTGTGTGTGCCGGGCAATCTGCACGCATTCAAATTGCGCTACCAAATGCAGCAAGCATCGTGTGGTTACGTGACGGAGTGGAAGACACCTTGGTGGACAACGCTTATGCGGCATCCATTGTCACGCGGTCAATCGATACTGCCACCCGTTTTCGATTCCATGTGCGTCGCAACGGCGAGTGTGATTTCGATAGTAGTATAAGCATTCGTCCTGCACTCACTGTATCACTGAAAGGCATGCAGAATCTCATCGGTTGTAGAGGAGACACAGTGGCGCTGTCCTTGGAAGCACAAGGCGCCGTCTCCGCACGATGGACGCCTTCTCAAGGCCTAAGCGACGACGGCATATTGAATCCTCGCGTCGTTTTTGGCGATGTACGCAACTACGACCTTGTGCTACGTTCAGCAGAGGGTTGCGAACAACGTTACACAATGAGTGTCGGAACCCACGAAGGTTCTTCAGTCGTGTTTCATGTCGACAGCATCGTAGGTACTGTTGGAGATACCGCACACCTACGCGTGCACGCAACAGCCCCGGAGCCGCTCCGGTTAGGTCGTGATCTCATCCTTCAGGTCAATGCACGTGCTTTGTGGAACGAATCGAGTTTGGAATCTGAAATCAAAGATCGTGTGCTATCGATACACATTCCCGTACATCAGCTCAATCTTATAGCCGGTGAACAAACTGTGGCTGAGATTCCCGTTCGAATCCTTGCGAGCTCAGATGAACGTTCTGTTCTGCATTTGGTAGTGGACAGCGCTGTGCGCTGGCAGAGCAGTATTTGTGATGCCTACGAACTTCATGCTGCCGAGCTTCTATCATTGAGCTGTTTAGGTCCTGCCCGAGGCGTAGAGTTTGGTCCGGCAACGGCATTTGAGATACGTCCGACACCTGCCCTAAACCACATTCATCTGCAGTATCGATTAGCACCGGACCGGGCTGCCGCCATCCGAGTGTATTCCGGAATCGGAGTACAGCTACGCGAGTTATGGATCCAAGGCAGTGGGGAGCAAGAAACAGTTTCAATGGACATTTCGGACCTAGCGCACGGAGTATTGCTAGTAGAGCTCGATGACGGCTATCAAGCCATTCATCGCACCATCGTTAAACAAGATCCGTAATGTTCAGAGTCATCCCGGCTTCCTGCGACTCAGCGTTAAGCCCTAACCAACACGCAATCGCTGCATTCTCCGTATATTTGTAATCCCATACAAGCGGACGTGGCGAAATGGCAGACGCGCCAGACTTAGGATCTGGTATGGAAACATGTGAGAGTTCAAGTCTCTCCGTCCGCACACACGATCATCATATACCCTTTGAGCACAGCGCCCAAAGGGTATTTTTTTGGGGGGGCTAAGACCTATAACTAGTTCTTTCGGTACACCATCCTTACTCTGAACAAAACAAATTCGCGCGCGTCAAATCATTGCACTTAGATACTACGCTGGAGAATCCGCGCCCAATGACCCACCAATTCCACGAATGTCGACCCATCGGTTCCGCCTTGTTCGTTCTTGCTGATCTGCATTGTAAGTTGCGCAACCAGTATGGCTTGGAGACGCAGGATATGGCCGGTTTGTCATGAAGTTGCATGATCAATCCGCGGCGGACATGGTGGGTTAGAAAGACCGGATTGTCCACGATACGCACGAATCTCGGTCACGCAAGCGTCGTATAGGGCGATTTAAAATGCCTCACACGTAAAGTTCAGCTTTGCGCGTGTTAAAGTTGGACTTGTTCAGACCTACCCTAATTGCTGTGTTTGCCACATCAACTATGGATTTGTGAAATCAAAAACATACTCAGAAATGGCTCTGCCAAAGCAAGAACAGTTTGGTAGCGATTGGCTGGCTACTTTGGTCCGCCGCGGGCTGGCTAGTTTGGACCGGCGGAGACTGGCTAGTTTGCTCCGCTGTAAGTGGCTAATTCGTTTCGACCTCGAGTGGCTAATTTCTCCGTTTTTTCCAACTATGCATAAGGACGATGAGAACGAGCGTTGCTGCTTGCAAATATAAAGGCGCAACTCATTGAAATTATTGATGATGGCGCTCGCGCTTGTGTGTTTCTGCCAAGACAAGAGTAGATCTGAGTGTTTTATGAGTGGTCAGAGACGAATTGTCAATGAATATATTCGAATGAAACGTACCGCATATGTATGTCAAGAATACTTGAGTTTGTGGTATTAATAGTGTAATGCCGAAATGCGAGTATTAAGCTAAGTTTCGATGTTTTTCATCGTTTTGGAATGAAGTTGCAACGCTCCGAATTCCTCAAGCGCTTTTCCGTCTCGCTGAATCTATCTCAGTTTGAGGGTAAGAACATTTTGAGCTCTGAGGAATCAATGGCCCTGCGGTATTCGAGCATTGTAGATGCCATAATCGACAATGAAGCATGTTTTATTGGGGTGTATGACTTAACTAGAAGTGAGAAGCAGTATGTATTTGTATCTAACGGATGTCGCCGAATTCTGGGATACAGTCCAGAAGAGGTTTTAGCCCAAGGTTTTGAATTGGCTGCAGCTATGATCCATGAAGAAGATATGGAGCGATTGCTGCAGTTCAATCTTGAAATGAATCAAGAATTTCGGGATCTGCCATTCGAACAGATTCGATCTAAGGTGTTCTCATGCGAGAATCGCATTCGCCAAAAATCTGGTAAAGTGATCTGGATGCGTTCGCACTCACAGTTGTTAACTAAGACGGATTTCGGTGAACCTCAGTTAGTGTTCTTTGTTAACACCGATGTTACCAGGGAAAAAGAGCTTGACCTTGCGTTAATCGAAAAATCTAAGAGAGAGATAGATCTCTTGGAACAAAATGGAAAGCTTGAGATAGAACAAGAGAGGCAGAAGATTGAGATTATGCGATTAGAACTCGAAAAGCTCCGTTTAGAATTGGACTACAAGGAAAAAGAACTATTGCACTACGCAATGAATCTTGCCGCAAAAAATGAATTGATGAGTTCGATAAAGAATGCTATTCGTCAAATTGGGAATTTCTCTTCAGAGAAAATTCAGAACGAGATCAACAGCAGTTTAAATGCCCTTTATGACACGCGAAGCGTAGAAGAGGAGTGGGAGTCGTTTCAAGTACAGTTCAACGCTATTAACCCTGACTTCAGTAAAAAATTACTAAAAGCCTATCCTAATATCACTAAATCAGAACTTAGTATCATTTCGATGCTGCGACTCCAAATGCAACCGAAAGACATTGCGCGGTTTAAGTATGTTAGCGTTTCAAATATACGCAATCATATTGGGCGTATTCGACGCAAGCTTGGCTTACGTCGGACACAGAATATCTCGAAATATTTAGCTGAATTCTAATTCACAATTCGTTCACTTAGAGCTCTTGAGGGAGTGTAGAAAAGTGAAACACTTTACTTTAAAAGAAAGTGCCATGAAGAAACTACTATATTACGTTTCGGTAGTAATTGTGTTGTTAAGCCTCACAAGTGTCCCTGTGAAGACCCAATCACTGTCGGTCTATGACATTGACGTTAGCAATTTTCCCACTGTGAAGATCCGCGTCTTCGTGTTCGACCAGAATGGCAATCTACTCCGCAATCTGTCTCCAGCACAGTTCCAGATTGTTGAAAATGGGAATCCTCGTACAGTTAGCACCTATAGCTGCGGGCCACAATCTACACCATGCCCAAACTTATCGGCAGTGCTGACGGTCGATGTTTCCGGGTCGATGGATCAAGGGGCACCAAGACGCATAGACTTAGCGAAATCTGCCGCCAAAGCTTTCGTGCGTGCATTAGCACTGAATGTGAACGAGTGTGCAGCGACAAGTTTTGACCAACTGAATTATCTCAACTGCGATTTTACACGTGACACCACCCGACTTCTAAACGCGATAAACGGGCTGGCACCTCTTGGTGGTACAGACTATGACATGGGCTTTCGCAATAGTCCAGCCGGAGGTCTAGTCGTAGCACAGCGTTCGCAACCTAACAATCGACGTGTGTTAGTGTTTCTTACCGATGGCCTGGGTGCCGGTAATGAAGCTGCGATCACATCGATGGCGCAATCCAACAATATCAAAGTGTATTGCATCGCAGTGGGTATGGGGACGCCACAAATTTTAAAAAATATCTGCACAGCGACCAATGGACAGTGGTTTGACAATGTCAATCAAATAGCGCAGGCAGAAGCTATATACAGGCAGATCTCCAGTTATGAACAGTGCTATCCCCCCTGTGAGTTAAGCTATACGAGTGCTCTGGACTGTAATCAAAACCGTAGTGTCACCATAACAATTCCAAGTTTGGGTATCTCACAAGTGGTGAACTACGCTTTACCCACTTCACTTATACCAAGACTGAGTTATAGTAAGACGGGAGTTAGTTACGGAGGAGTCCCTCCGGCCACAACGCGAGATTCGACAGTAGTACTGACAGCGCAAAACGGAACTGTTACAGTGAATAGCGGCAGCTTCAGCAACACAAAGTTCAGTGTCGTGAATTGGGGTGGATCCTCTCCTCCTTTTACCCTAAGTAACGGTCAAACACGTACTCTAACGGTACGATTCTCTCCAATTGACTCAAGCATGCAGTTCGGCTCGTTGAGCTTGAACACAAATGCCTGTAACAATGGAAGTTTTGTTGTCTCGGGAGGCTATGCATCCCGGACTGTGGCTACACGTACACTTGCCGTTGTTGAACCTAATGGTGGCGAAAACTACAGCACCTGTGACTCCATGAAGATACGATGGAGTGGCATTCAGCTAAGTGACACAGTCCGTGTAGAGTTAAGTACTAATAACGGTGCAAGCTGGACTAAGATCAAGGATTCGGTCACGAATACAAATCAATTGGTCATTAAAACACCAGCAAGTGTTGGCACGCAGAATTTAGTGCGAGTGTCACAGTTAAAGAAGCAGAGTGACACTATGATGTTGTTGCCGAATTACTTCAGGGGAAACACCAGTTATGTTAAGCCGCACCCGGCGAACGGAAATATTGTCGCTGCATGCAATGGATGGCCGGGAGGAACCTCGAAACTCTCAAGTCTTCGTGACGAACGAAAAGTATTTATTTACGACTGCAATTCCGGAGATACGATAAAGACCTTCACACCAACAGGCTCTGCAGCGTATTCAAACGCTTATGCCGTGGCTTGGAGTTCAACCGGTGACACGTTAATAAGCCTCCATTATGCACCGGCAACTGCGAGCTCATATGTGTTTATTTGGAATTATAACACTGGCAGTGTGCTGAGTACAATAACAATATCTGCAAGTGAGGCAGTTGACTGTGATATTGATGCAACGGGTACGCGAATTGCGGTTGCATTGCAGAAGGTAAATAACAACGTACTTCTTTACAACGTTACAAGTGGATCCCTACTGCAAACTCTTGCGTATCATGACAATAAAGTGTGGCGGGTACGATTTAATCCGCAGGGTACACGTCTTGCATCATGTGGCCAAGATAATCGTGCCATAATCTGGGATGTTTCAAGCTATGCGCGACTCATTACTATTACGCAGCCAAGTGTTGTAACGTGCGTAGCCTGGAGTCCCACACAGGCACAGTTCGTAACCTCTTGCAGTGACAATTATTCACGTTTGTATGATGGGTCTACGGGGGCGCTTATTAGGACATTTAATGGTGCAGTTGTTGGCACCGGTCCCCTTTATTGGACGTCATTTAATGGTGATGGTTCAAGAATTCTCTCAAGTGGAACTTCAAATTCATCACGTAGCGCAATATGGAATGTATCATCAGGTGCATTGGTAACATCGTTTGATTTTACATCCCGGGTAAATAAGGCTGTGAATGCTGGTAATAGTTGTTGTTATACGCAGAATGGGAATATAGTTACAGCCAACTTAGGATATGGATTAAATCTTTTTACGTCATCCGGTAGTTTTGTTCGGTCTTTCGCCAGAATAAATGGATTAGTACAATGGGGAAGCTCTGTCGATTTTAGTACAGATGGTGCTTTAATTGCAATTACAGGTACAATGGGAGAAACTATCGTTTATGATTCGAAAACAAAGGATACTGTAAAAGTTATTACAGGTAGCTCGGAGAATCCGTCTTGGCCCTTCGATTGGCGAGCATCAACACAGTTTAGTCCAAACGGTCAATATTTAGGCATCAAGGATCCAGACGGTCTGGTTCGACTATACTCAACAAGTACGTGGACACTTGTTAAATCTATTTCGACTGGCAGTACTAGCCCAGCATTTTGTTTTTCTCCTGATGCGCAGTCTTTTGTTGTTAACAATAGCTTGTACAACGTAAGTACTGGAAGCTTAACAAGAACATTTTCTACTGGGATTAACGTTAGGGCAATTTGCTTTGATCAAACTGGCACGACAGCGTATTTAGCTGGAGGTGCAGTAACAAACGATACAGGGGTCGTTGTGCGTGTAAATGTTAACACTGGAGCAGTTCTGAGCACAGGAATCCGTCAATCACAAGGGCATTATACTGGAGTTGTGCGCAATAGTAGCGGCAGTGTACTAGGAGTCGCTTGCAGATACTACTCTACAGATCTATACGATAGCGGTACATTGGCGGTAGGAGCATTTAATACGGTAGATCTTAATTCTAGTGATGTGGCTCATGAAAAAGCCTGCGGTACAAATGGTAGTACCGAATGTAGGGTGCTGCTGTTTCCATCAGGTAATTCATTGAAGACGTACAATGCTCTACATACCTCGGAATCGTACAGCCCCGTTCTTAGTCCTGATGGCACACGTGTCTTCACGACTTCACAAGATGGATACCTTGAGATCTATGACATTGAGCCACAATTGGTACAATCTGATACCTCTGATGCGGTGTTCAGTATAGGGTCTCCAGTGATTTCCACGACCTACAGTAGCGGACTCAACTTTGGTAGTATAGGAACTGGTATGAATAAGGACACTACCTTTAGCGCACTATTTTGCAATACTGGGTCATCCAAGGTGCGTATCGAAAGTATGCTCATTGCAGGAGCCAATGCTGCAGACTTTAGCATATCTCGAGGTGCCGCTGGTGATACCCTGTCACCCGGCGAGTGTCGGACGATTGAGCTTCGCTTTGCTCCTTCGTCTGTCGGATCGAAGAGTGCGCAACTGCAGATCATCACCAAGTGTGATACACTGAAAATATCCCTTAATGGCACCGTAGTACAACCAAGTTTACAAGTGGCAGCTACAATTGTTGACTTTGGCAAAGTAGAAGTTGGACTCCAGAAAGATACAACGGTAAGCGTTGTAGTGAAGAATATTGGTGCCAGCGCTGTTACTGTTACTAACACAAGAAAGGCTGGTCCTGATACTACACAGTTTCAGATACTCAACGGCGGAGGCTCTTTTACGCTTGCCGCTGGCGCGAGCCGACAAATGCAACTGCGCTTTGCCCCTGTGGAGAGAGGTTTAACTAACGGACTCATCCTCTTTGACTATGCCGGGGTTGGTTCTCCTGCTGTGGCAATGCTTCTGGGTGAAGGCTTGCGCCTGGCACGGGCTAATGCTAACGCACCAGTGTTTGACAATCTAACATGTCATGTTAGCTATCGTGACACGACTATCACTTTAAGTAGCTTCGGTACAGACGACTTAATAGTTAGCGACACATCGATCTCAGGCGCTAGTGCTGCTCAATTCAGAATTCTTTCAGGGCTTCGTAAACCCGACACGTTAAACCGTACCAACGGTTCGCGACAGATCACCATTCGTTTTACACCGGTTGTGACAGGAAACGCGACGGCAACGCTCAATCTGAAAACAAACGCTGTGAATCTTCCGCCCGACAGCGTGTTGCACATAAGTCTCGCTGGGAGAAAAGACAGCATTGGCTTTGTCATTGCTAACAAGCAAATACTGCTTAGTAACGTGACAGCAAATACTGCCTATGCGCGTAGTGCACAGCTCACAAATACTGGAACAGTAGCGATTGGTTGGACTGGTTTACCCGTCACAATCGGTAAGTTCATCATTGACAGTATTGCTCCGAATCCCACGCCACCCGGTCAGAATGCAACCATTTACTTACGCTTTAGTGGTGGTGCAAAAGGTACTAGCTACAAGGAGCGGTATATAGTGACAGATACGCTCTGTGGCCGCCTTGACAGCTTGAACTTGAGCGCGACTGTAGAAATCCCCACACCACCTACGCTGAGTAGTTTGAGTCTATTGGGGCTGTCGGCTATAGGTTGTGGTGTAGCAAATAGCGACAGTGTGATAGTGATCTCAAATCCTGGAGACTCTGCGGTTGTCATACGGCAGATGCGCCTGGCGGGACTGGACTCCGTGGACTTCGAGATACTGTCACCGACCTCATTTCCAGTGAGCGTTGCCTCACGCGACAGTATGTCGATTCGTATTCGCTTTAAGCCCTCAAGTGTTGGAGCGAAGCAGACGAGCCTGAATATCCGAAGCAACGCATTCAACAGCGGTGCTGACAGTACCTATAGTATACAGCTGTTCTGTCAAAAAGATAGTGCTGCCTTCTCTCTGCCCAGCTCTTTGAGTTTTACAAATGTCCCTTCCTCAACAGCCCAACAAAAACAACTGACACTAAAGAACACAGGAACCAGCACAATCAGCTGGATGGCAACGCCTGTTGTCGTCAATGAGTTCGTGATTGATTCGATTGTACCGAAGAGTACTCCGGTGGGCGGACAGTCTGTTGTGTACATAACCTTTAGTGGCGGAAGTTCCGGACAGACCTTTAAGCGTAGCTACGACTTTATTGAATCAACGTGCAACCAGAAGATTACGCTGAATCTAACTGCAACAGTCGACATTCCACCTCCTACGCTGGTATGCGCTAACGCTGTGCAGACGGGAAATCTGCTGTGTAAGACTGAGTTGGACACGAGCGTGACAATCTCTAACACAGGAGGAAGTGATTTAATCATTAGTGATACTCTGATCAGCGGTGCAGACGCAGCAGCTTTTAGTCTGCCAGGCCTAGTGCTACCGCTTACTATCCCTACGAAGCAACAGGCTTCGATCAGGGTACACGTACGTAGTCTGAAGGTTGGCTTGCATAGTGCTGTGCTGGACCTGAGCTCGAATGCAGACAATGCCACTGCTGGCCATACCCAGATTGGTCTCAGTATGCGGAAGGATAGTGCAGGCTTCAACCTGAGTCCCTCAAGTGTATCATTCACAAACGTCCCCGTCGCTACAGCCGTCACGAAGACTCTGAGTATCACTAATACTGGCAGTATTGCTCAGAGCTGGTCGACGCCTTTGTCTGCAAGCGGATTCGTGATTGATTCTATCGTACCCTCAACAACGCCGCCTGGTGGCACGTCGACAGTGTATGTGCGGTTCATTGGCGGAAACACAGGCGATGTGTTCAACGCCTTCATCGACCTTCAGGAAAGTGCTTGTTCGCAGGTTCATAGGCTGCAACTCAACGCCACAGTAAATATTCCGCCACCACTCATCAAGGTGCAAAGTGCACTGGGCTATCAGAGCGTTTTGTGTACGACTCAAATGCAAGACTCGACTTTGACCATTGAGAATACTGGTGGAAGCGATTTGATCATTAATGATACTCTATGGACAGGAGCAGATCGGGCTTACTTCAGTCTTCAGGGCTTAACCCTTCCGTTTACGGTGAGTAAAGCATCCTCAAAGACTATCATTGTGCACTGGATGCCACAACACAATGGTGTCTTTAATGCCCAGCTCGATCTGGTTTCCAACGCTGACAATGCTACGCTCAGCGGTGGCAAAACAACCCTGACTCTGACTGCACAGAAAGATAGCAGTTGGTTGAATCTACCGTCAGGATCTACACTGGACTTCGGTAATGTAGCGGCAAGTCTACCACAAACTCAGACCATCAGCATTGAGAACAAGGGAAGTGTGGCATTGAGTATTCCAACGGGAACTGTATTGGGTCTATTCAGTATTAAGAGCATAACCCCTACTCCGATACCAGCCGGACAAAATGCAACTGCAGTGATCGAGTTTGCCGGCGCCACAAGTGGAAGCTACAATGAGCAGTGGAGTATAAGTGATGGATGCTTGCACCAAGTTGTCGTCGATCTCAAAGCCAGCATACAGACTCAGGCTGCTGCAAGCGCTGAAATACGTTGTGATAGCGCTGTTGGCTATCCTGGCGATGTGGTGAACGTACAACTGCATCTGAGCAATCAGAGTAATCTTGGTGTCGCAGGTGTTAACGCATTCGAGCTCGACCTTATTTATAACGCAACTGTTGTTCAAGCCCTCACTGCCGATGGCGGTCTTAGCATGGGGACTTCGAGTACAACGGGTGATTCAACAACCCAACACCTGGTGCTCAACCTGGCTCAGCTACAAAACAACACCTTCGGTTCTTTGAATTTTAGGATAGGACTTGGCAATGACAGCGCTACGACCCTAAGAATCTCACAACTCAAAAGCAGTGGAGGTACAGCGACTATCACCAGCTTTAATGGAAAAATCGGAGTGCTGGGTATTTGCCGATCGGGAGGCGCACGTTTGATGAGTCCAAACGCAACTCCGACTGCACTAATGCTTAGTCCGAATCCGGTAACCGATGTAATAACTCTCAAAGTGCAATCACCAGAACGCCAGCTCAGCATACGCGTCGTTGATGCTACAGGCAGGGAGCTGATGTGTCTCTATGAGGGTACACTGGCGACAGACGAATCACAATTTGACTGCAGCGTCAAGGATCTGGTAAGTGGCGTGTATAGTGTGGTTATGCAAACGCCAACGGAGGTGCGCGTCTACAAAATGCAGGTGGTACGTTAATCCAAGACTTTATGAAAACCCCTACTCTAAACCTCAAGCTGATATTTCACAGTGTCTTAGTACTCCTTTGCTTAACAAAGGTGGTTGTTGCACAAACAGTAAGGCCAAGCCTTAGTTCATGGCAGCTCGGACTCTTTGGTCAAGCAGGTAGCACACAGCATGCAGCAAATTTTCAACAACTACCGGGGGTTCCAAATTGTTGCCCTCGATTTGAGAGTGGCTCAGGTACAGCACTGTTCACCGGGGTTCTTGTGAATTACTATATGGGTACATCAACCGCGCTTGGAGTACGCCTGGGCTATGCTTCGTTTAGTGGTACACTACAGAAGGAAGAAGCAACAACGGTTCTCATTAGGGGTTCAGCCCAGGCGGGCTCTTTTATTCACACACTTGACGCAACACTGAGTGCAATCAGCGTGCAGCCCCATCTTCGCCTTGGCTTTTTGTCAAAAGCTTATGTCGAACTTGGAACGGAATTCGCCATGATGCTGACCTCAGATTACGCTCAACAGGAGACGATCGGCCAACCAAGCGGTCAGGGAACCTTTCTGGATGCTTTGGGTCAAGATTCTCATAGTCGTATCCGCAATCAGTCTGCTGGTACACTTCCGCAAGCGGCACAGATGCTTATCCTTCCGAATGTGACCTTGGGATATGAGTTGCCCTTGAACCGTCAACAGAATGTGACATTATCACCTGAACTTAGCTATGCTTATGGATTGACCAAAGTTGTCACTGATCTCGATTGGAAGGTTCAACAGTTTCGCGCAGGAATAGCGCTGGCATATCGTCCTGTGAGTCTGCCAGTTGTTCAACAAGAACACTTGCACATAGATACTCTTCGACTTCCACAACCCAATTTGTTGCGCGAGTACATTGCCAAAGGAAGTGACCGTTTTTCAGAATCCGAAACAGTCGAGAATGACGTGCGCATACAACGACGAGACATTCATCGTACTGATACGTTGTACTATGCAGAAATTCCGGCCCAGCGACACGAGGAAAAGCCAGTCGATCCACGCCCGGAAAAGTTCACTGTAAGTCTCAATGCGGTTGCTGTGGATGAAGAAAAACACGAAGATGATACTGTCCGAATTCAGTTGCGTCAGTATTCCAATCTGTTGTTGACTCCTTTGTTGAACTATATTTTCTTCGAAGATGGCGATGCCAATCTGTCAGAACGCTATATACGTCTTCAAAGTTCCGATACAGCTGCATTTGACGAGAACAAGTACAACTCAGTCGACAAACTTCCAACCTACTATCAATTGCTGAATATTGTTGGCAAGAGACTTCATGAGTATCCTGCTGCAACATTGCGGCTTATAGGATGCAACAGCAACAGAGGCGTTGAAAGCGGAGATACCGCCCTCTCAAGAAAGCGAGCCGAAAAAGTGTACCGCTACTTACATGAAGTGTGGGATATTTCTCCGCAACGAATGAGTATCGGCGTACGGAATCTACCAGAATATGCATCCAATCCAGACTCTGCTGATGGAGCATCAGAGAATCGTCGTGTAGAACTCTGGAGCCCAGAGTACAATATTCTCAGACCTATTATTACAAGTGATACAACCGTCTATGCGCGAACAATGGATGTACATTTGCGCCCAAAAGCTGAATCAGCCTCCGGTGTCGCCGCATGGTCCATAGGCGTGATATCTAACAACCAGATTGTCTTCACCAAGGGCGCTCCAGGTTCCGTGCCGGACGATATTACCTGGAAGCTAAGCACTGAGGAACAGCGTCGTCTTCGCGACGAAAAGAGACTTAAGGCTGAGCTCCAAGTTCGCAATAACAACGGGGAAAGTGCCCGTGCTGAGTCTGTATTATTTGTGACCTCGCAAGAACAACGATCCTACAAACGTACTATCATCGACAGTATGGAAGTGGATCGTTATAGTCTCATTCTTTTTGATGTGCGTAGTTCGGAGCTTAAGCGATTCAACTCCAAGATTATCGAGTTTATCAAACAACGAATTAGTTCAACCTCCCAGATATTTGTAGAGGGGTACACGGATCGCCTGGGAGAAAGTAATTACAACCAAGCCCTGGCAACAAGTCGTGCCGAGGAAACAGCCCGAGCACTTGGGACTAGAGTACAACATATTGAAGGACACGGGGAGGTAAATAGCTACAACAATGACTTACCTGAAGGAAGACACTACACACGAACTGTCGATATAGTTGTTAAAACACCGTTGAATTGAAGTAGTCGAATCTTTAAAAGCCCAATTGCGGTGGTAAAGCGGTGTTTGGGCCCTTCCGGCATTCGAGTGGAAAATCCGCGGTTGATGACCTGCTACCTCCACGAGAGTCAGTTCATTGACTCCGTATTTAATGTCCTTACTGATCCGCATTGTAACATGCTGTAATTGAGGCACTTCGAGTAGTACAATAGGGGGGATGTGGCACGAAATTGATTGATTAATCCGCGGTGGAATAAGTGGGGCAGTAGGGGCGGATTGTCCAGTCGAGAAATCAAAAACTACAGAGTCACCCCCACACCACCCACATCTCCTGCTCCGCAACCTTATCCGTCAGCTTGATATAGCGCTTGAACGTCTTGTAGTCCTTGGGCCCGGTCACCTTCATCACCGTTTCAGGTCTCATTCCTTCCTCCAGCGAAAGTGTGACAAAGGTATGAGGCGCTACATGGGTCGATACAAACTTGTACTTAAGTTCTTTGAGTTCGATGCGCTCGGCACCGCGATAGCGCACGATCGTAACAATCTCATCGATTCCTGCGAGGAGCCACGCCCCTTTCAGGTATTGGTTCGTTTTCTGACTACTAGTCACGGGTAGTCTTCCGACATCTTTGTATTTCTCCATTAGTGCTCGTGCATGAGAGGAGAGGGGGATATTCAGGATGTCTTTGGTCTTTGTTGTTCGGAGTTGCCACGTACTGCCTTTAGCAGCCTCATGTGGAAAATCCGCCTCTCCTGACTCACACAATCCGCAGCGGATTGATCCAGCACCGAACCGGAAGGGACTCGTGTCTGCGAGTCCTGAAGTCCTCAGATTGCAGTAAGTTACTATGCGGAACAGTCAATACACTTCAGACGGAATCGCTATACCAACTTTCGTGGAATTGGTGGATCATTCGGAGCGGATTTTCTACCTAGGTAAACAAATCAGAAACGTAAAAGGATGCCGGAGGCATCCCGCAACCTAGCCTAGGGTCAGAGCGAAGCTCAGACCCTAGGAAGGCTACACCGAAGTGAGCAAGCATCGCATGAATCACACGAATGTTGGGTGTTGATCCACAATCACGAACGGAGAAGAATCCGTTTGATACCGGTGCGATGCCTCCGGCATCGGGGGTGTGGGTTGGGCGCGTGTACCTAGGGTCATCGCTTCGCTCTGACCCTAGGCTAGGTTGTGCGAGGCCTCCGGCATCGGGGGTGTGGGTTGGGCGTGCACCTAGGGTCATCGCTGCGCTTTGACACTAGGCTAGGTTGTGCGATGCCTCCGGCATCGGGGGTGTGGGTTGGGCGCGTGTACCAAGGGTAATCGCTGCGCTCTGACC
>JBGAKH010000012.1:0-160004 GCA_044224515.1 Chlorobiota bacterium
ATATACTCTAGAAAGGAGGTGATCCAGCCGCACCTTCCGATACGGCTACCTTGTTACGACTTAGCCCCAGTCACTAGTTTCACCTTAAACGTATAAACGTCTTTGGGTGCGCCTAATTCCCATGGCTTGACGGGCGGTGTGTACAAGGCCCGGGAACGTATTCACCGCGGCATGCTGATCCGCGATTACTAGCGATTCCAACTTCACGAAGTCGAGTTTCAGACTTCGATCTGAACTGAGATTGCGTTTAGAGATTATCTCCTGCTTGCGCATTCGCTCTCTGTAGCAACCATTGTATCACGTGTGTAGCCCTGGACGTAAGGGCCATGATGACTTGACGTCATCCCCACCTTCCTCTCTACTTGCGTAGGCAGTCTCCTTAAAGTGCTCAACTAAATGGTAGCAACTAAGGATAGGGGTTGCGCTCGTTGCGGGACTTAACCCAACACCTCACAGCACGAGCTGACGACAGCCATGCAGCACCTCTACAAGATCTCGGTTTTACGAGTCATTTGACTTTCATCTCTTTACTACTTGTACTTCAAGCCCAGGTAAGGTTTTTCGCGTTGCATCGAATTAAACCACATGATCCACCGCTTGTGCGGGCCCCCGTCAATTCCTTTGAGTTTCAACCTTGCGATCGTACTTCCCAGGTGGTATGCTTACCAGGTTACCTACGACACCGAATTTCTCCGATATCAAGCATACATCGTTTAAGGCGTGGACTACCAGGGTATCTAATCCTGTTTGATCCCCACGCTTTCGTGCCTCAGCGTCAGTTGCGAACCAGATGACCGCCTTCGCCACTGGTGTTCCTCCTGATATCTAAGCATTTCACCGCTACACCAGGAATTCCATCATCCTCTTTCGCACTCAAGACAAGCCGTATCAAAGGCACCCTCCCAGTTAAGCCGGGAAATTTCACCTCTGACGCACCTGTCCGCCTACGCACCCTTTACACCCAGTAAATCCGGATAACGCTCGGGTCCTACGTATTACCGCGGCTGCTGGCACGTAGTTAGCCGACCCTTCCTTTGATGGTACCGTCCGGGCGAGCGGAGCTCGCTTTTCGTCCCATCCGACAGTGGTTTACGAGGCAGAGCCCCTTCATCCCACACGCGGCGTCGCTGGTTCAGTTGTTAAACCATTGACCAATATTCCTCACTGCTGCCTCCCGTAGGAGTCTGGACCGTGTCTCAGTTCCAGTGTGGCTGTTCGTCCTCTCAGACCAGCTACTGATCGTCGCCTTGGTTCAGACGCAGACCCATCCATAACCTAGGTTTGGAGCTTCCTCCTCATCAGGTGTTAGCAATTCGTTAGAATTGTTATGCCTGAGTTATGGGCAGGTTGTCTACGCGTTACTCACCCGTGCGCCAGTGACTCCAGTATTGCTACAGTAGCCCCTTGACTTGCATGTGTTAGGCACGCCGCCAGCGTTCATCCTGAGCCAGGATCAAACTCTCCATAAATGATGTTTGAATTCTTGGCTTGTTGAAATTGTAATTGACTTACAATTTGTAATCGTAATTGCTTACGATTGATTTGCTGCTGCTTCCTGTTTTCAAAGAACCTTCTTTAGGGTTTCTTGTTTTCCCCGCCGTTTGCCGTAGCGCACGAGGGGGCTACAAACATACGGGACTTTTCGAACAAAGCAAAAGAATTTTGTAGAAATATTTTCGGATAGGGTGTCTGCCCGAGTCTGATTTCCCTTGCAGAATTGCTGCTCATCAGTGTTTCACCGTTTGCAACGTCCCCGACCAATCTACGCTAAGTCAATGTTGCTTCTTCTTTGGAGGAGTAGGCTAGAGACCGCATGAAATCTTGCGCTGAGAGGAGTTGTGCGCGCTTAGTTGAAGCTAAACTTAGCTCGATTTGAGCGCCACAGCTCTTCGGTCGTACTTTTACAAGACTTCAATTATACAAGCAAAAAATAAAATTTCAAATTTTTTGTTTTTTTGACGGATATGGCGAAAAAATAACGGCGAGACTAAAAAGTACTTCACCCTTTGAGCCTTTTTGACTCTCGTGTCATCCATCCCCGAGTTTCCTTCGCACTCCTTTTTGTCACCGATCTATTGCAATGTTCGGGTGCTATCGGACTCCCCTCGGGGCGCCCTTGAGCCGGTTCCTACCTGCTCACCGACGCCATTTTCATCTCTATAGCTACTCGCGGACCTTCCAACGTCCGCCTCTCAGCGAGGCTTCGGCGTCTTCAAAACGCTCCACTCTGCCAAAAACATCCGCCTGCCTCCTTCAATGTTCCGGCTTCTACCCTTCCTTGACCCGCTTTTGGATAGCATTTCTTGAACCGAACACCCAATCTCAACGACTATTACATAGAATCACCTCTCATTGAAAGCCGAATTGATAGGATTCCGGTCGACTCCGGCAAGCCCGGCCAGCTGTTCCTCGCAAACTTGATTCAACTCAAGCGCAGTGTTTACCTCTTAGAATTGATCCATACTCAGGTATGGCGCGGTCAACGTGTCGCCATTTCTCCATATTAAAGCTTGCCTCTCTTGTCACGTGTGCTAACAACGCTAAATTTTGGCAGAATTGACAGCCCAAGGACCTCTCAAGAAGCCGCCGGGTCGGAACGGCAGGTAGCCGAGTGGGAAAACGGACGCTTTTAAAGCCTACTGTGAGGCCAAAGACAGGACAGCCATACTACAGTGAGAGTCATTTTTTGCAATGCTTCGACCACTCATAGCCTCTGCGTGCTGCCTTGAGCACACAGAGTTACAGTGTTGAGAGTGCCGAACGATGGGTAGAATAGCGTTAAAAGCTGCTTTACTAGGAACTCTTTCCAGGCGAGAATTTCGGTTTTCAGCCTTATCATTACGATATCGGACCGGGTGGGTCTCCTGCCATTAGTCAATTTCCGGGGCGCACCACTCGAAACGATGACGAATGTCTTCCCTCGACAGACCTGCACCTAAGGCACAGAGGAGCTTGATTCGAGCCTTTTGACCGTTGAGAAAGTCGGCAAATATGATCCCGGCATCATATAACTGCTTGCCAGCACCTTCGTAGGCGTAGACGTGTTCGGTACGGCCAACCGGACATCGCGAAACCAAGACTATGCAGAGTCCTTTTTCATAGAGTGACTTCAGAGCATAGTACACTTGGGGTGGAACGTTCCCAACCCCCATCGCCTCCACAATCATTCCTTTTGCGCCCATCTGATAGGCTTGCTCAAACAAACGACCATCCATTCCACTGTAACACTTGAAGAGTGGAACAAAGTCCGGTAACTCTTTCACGGAGAAATACTCGCGATGCACTGCCCGACGGTAAATCATGACTTCGTTGTTCGAAATACGTCCCATCGGACCAAAGTCAAAACTTCTGAAGGTGTTAACCTCCTCCGTATCGGTTTTAGCAACCTCTGAAGCAGCGTTGATGACGCCCGCCAAACAGACCATAACGCCACATTCTCGCGCTTGAGCAGACGCTGCCAGGGAAATCGCATCTCTGAGATTACGCGGCCCATCCCAATCCGGTTCGCTGGAGTTGCGCATGGCACCCACTACGACAACCGGTTTGTGCGACCTAATAGTGCAATCCAGAAAGTACGCTGTCTCCTCCAGCGTATCCGTGCCATGAGTCACCACGACTCCGCTCATGTCCGGATCATTGAGATATGATTGTACTATCGCTGAAATCTCAAGCATACGTTCCGGTCCAATGTGCGGTCCGGGAAACTTCCCATACTCGTGCGCCTGAATGTCGTATGCTTCTCGCACTCCCGGCACGGCGTCCAGTATCTCCGAAACAGAAAGCTGCGGAACAATACCGCCAAAATCCTGGTCGATTTTTGATGCTATGGTTCCACCCGTAAACACGATCCCAACTTTAGCTTTTGACATAGCTCCCTGCCTCTACACTTTCGTGACACATCTACTCCTCTTGAGCGTTCAGACAGTGCGCGTTGAAACGACACTATGCCGTGTCCTCCTATGGGTCCGGAGCACCGAATACAACTCAACACTGCAAAACTCGCAAAAAAAGAGTCGCGCATGATGCAGCTCGCGACACAAGGCACCATAACACCGCTGCGTCTCAGTTGAAACTTTCTTGGCACATTTGCATTATTAGAAAGCCACACAATTCTCTCGAAAGCACCCATGTCACTGCGCATCCGTACTTCCTGTGCACTACTCTTTTTGTGTGTATGCTCTCAGCTTGCCTTTGCGCTCCACGCAGCTCCCATAGCCGGCAAAGCATGGATACGAGTGCATAGCGATGTCGACCTCGCTACGCTCCATAGCCGTCTTCATTTGCCCTTCGGTGCGAAAATCAGTCACGCACTCCTGCTTCCGGAGCAATGCATCTATGCAGGAAAAGACCTAGCTGCCGCAATGCCTTCAGCGAGCAACAGTCAGGAAGGTACTGACACGAAACGCCACTCGACTACTTCCGAAACTGACATCAGGTCGTTGGAAAACAAACTCCTGCGATGCTTTGCAGTTGAATTCGACGCCGCACTAAGCCCTGAAGAATTCTGCAAGGCGTGTAGGAACAGCTCTTCGCTGATTGCCGAATGTCTGCCTGTGTACGCGAATTATCCATTGTTCAAACCCAACGATCCCAAACTTGGACAACAAGCCTACCTCGATAGTATTGAGATTCCCGCTGCGTGGAATATCACCAAAGGCGACAGCACTGTTTTGATCGCCGTGGTCGACGATGGTGTTCGCCGCAGTCATCAAGATTTAGTCAAGTCCGTAGCCCTCAACAGATCTGAAGTCCCTAACAATGGAATTGATGATGACCACAACGGCTATGTGGATGACTACGCCGGACTAAACTACTATGCGTCCACTGAACACGTCGCCGCAGACGCTACCTATAACACTCTCTATGATCACGGAACATGTGTTGCCTCCATCTGTTCGGCAACCATCGATAACGGTCTAGGCTTTGCGGGCGTAGGTGGATTGTCTCGATTCATTCCCATAAAGGCCAGCAACAGCTCACAACAGCAACACAACATCGACGCAGGCTTCGAGTCTATACTGTACGCTGTTTCCCGCGGCGCACAAGTCATTAACTGCTCATGGGGCAATGACGATCAGGGGTTCAACCCCATGCAACAGGATATTGTCGACTATGCATTGGCTCGTGGTTGCTGCATCGTTGCCGCCTGCGGCAATCGCGATAACTTCACAAGTCCCATTACTCGCTTCTACCCGGCTGCATACAGAGGTGTGCTCAGCGTCGGTGAAACGGATGCCTCCGGAGTTGTCTCCAACAACTCTGTGTATGGATCTCACTGTCATATAATGGCGCCGGGATACAGCATCTATACTGCTGCCAATACTGCCGACGATTCCTACACCGATCAGTCAGCACAGCCATTTGAAGGTACCTCGTCCGCGACTCCTATCGTGAGTGGTGTTCTGGCGCTGGTGCGCGCACACTTTCCTCAGCTCAGCGCACAACAATGTATGGAGCATTTGCGAGTCTGCGGAACATCAATCACGACACAGAATCCTACTCTGAGTCCCTATGTGCCTCGCATGGTCAATGCGCGACGAGCCCTCGAGCAAAACCCGATGAACTCACCTTCCATACGCGTGCTGTCAACATCGCTGAAGGATAGTCAGGGCCAGCCTATACTGAATGCGCAGATACATGACACAGTATCGGTCTCGTTCCTCATCCACAATTACTTGGGCGACGCCTCCGACATGAAGGTCAAACTGAGTATCGTTGATCCTAATCAAGGCTCGGGCATCACCGTGTTGGATGCCGAGCAGTCTGTGGGTACAATGTTGGCAGGAGCTGAAACGAGCATCTCGGGATTTCGTGTGATCATCGACAAAGCAAATTCCCAGCGACTGTTTCTGCGACTTGATTTCAGCGCCAAAACCAGCCAGAACACGGACTACACGGATTTCGCCTTGGTTGATTTTTATCCTACTCAAGATTTCGTAGACATCAGCGATGGCAATGCTGTACTAAGCATTGGCGATAACGGCTGGGTTGGTTCCAATCAATATGTGAGTGTTGAACGCAAGGGCAGTGGCTTTGCAAGCAAGCGCTTTGGAAACCTTCTCTATCGCGGTGGCATTGTCTGTAGCTGTGATGAAAGCAACGGCAGAACGGGCCTCGGTTCTGATGCATCACAGAGCAATAACTTCGATTTTGTCAGTCGCACGGCTCCTTTCCCTTATGTCTTGCGCTACGGAGATGTGGAACAGAGCGGAGATCTGCGCCTTGGTATTCAAGTCGACAACAGCTTCAGCTTTGTTGAAGGGTCAATTGTGCAGTGCGATACGAAGATTCAGAACCTGAGCTTCAATACCTTACACCGATTTGCAGCCGGATACTTTTTGGATTGGGATTTGACCGCTGCCGGTGATAGTAGCTTTGTGCGTGTGTTTAACGAAGCTCAATCCGCTAACCTTAGCTCTGCAGCCGAGTTGCAGACACGACCGGGTTCGCCTGCGGTTGTAGGTGCGGTGGCAATGAGTCTCGACAGCTTTGCCGTGGGGCAAGCCGGTGGACTCAATATTGCGTTTATCTCGGGGAATTTCCCACCACAGAAAATGTATGAAGCACTGCACAGCGGAACGAGCATTCAATCTCAAGGACCCGATGATATGTCGATGATGGTGGGAATGTCGTACAGCAACGACTTCCTGCCCGGCCAGACGCGAAAAATCCGCTTCCTCTTCGGTGCGGCTTCGAGCGCAGATAGTTTAGCTCTGCTTATGAAACGCGCAGAGCTGTCGACCGATGTCGTACAGAGCGATTCTCCAACAGTGCTCTATCCTTTGCCCGCTAATGACATGGTCTACGTCCACAACGGCGATCAGTCTATTCGTGCAGTGGAAATCATGTCGATGCAAGGACAACGCTTGCTCGTCGAAGAAGTGTCACAACCGATCACGGGCATTAGCATTAGTTGTTCATCGTTGGCAGCCGGTAGCTACCTCCTTATTGCGCATGGGGAGATCTCGCAACGAGTCTACAAGCTCATCGTTGTGCACTAAGAATTCTTCATCAGAGTGACTTTTATCTAGCCCGCGCTGCGCGCGGCCAGTTTTAATGGGGTACTGTTCGCAACGACTCTGCGTTGCCAGTCTCTTCGTGATATCGCACCGCGATACCTTGTTTATCGAAATAGTCCAAGAACAAATGTGTAGCCTCTTGGCGCTCAGCTTTTAGAAAACTTTCGATTTCAACAGGTCCAAAAATTCCATTGCGCTGGATGATAATGCGAGCGCTGGTATTCAATTGCTTTTTCACTTCGTTGAAATCGGTCGAAGCTAGTTGACCAAACAAATACAGCTTCGTTCGCAACGTGTCCTTGATCAGAATGCCGGTCAACTGCGAGATCAGAACGGCTTGCTTGTTGATGTCGACCGGACGCGCCGAACGAAATGACTCTTCCAAAACGCGACAAAACTCCGCGCCGGATACAAATCGTTTGTACAGAGCTGTGCTCGCGACGATCATGTTGATGTCACTGGAATCCGGACCCGACACTTCAGTGCGCACGGAATCAACCATGCGGCGTGCCGAAACTGAATCTAATGGTGAGAGCACTAGCGCGTACACGGAACGTACCGGTGGATGGGTACGCTTTGCCATGACTTCATACTTTTTGGGTTTGTCTCCGTAGATAAGCGACAACACTGCGCCACTCAGAGCCAAAAAAGCGATGAAGCTAAGAACATAGAGCCAATTCTTGGGTCTGGCAGGAGGTACTCCGCTTTCAAACTGCTGTTGATCTGTCATAAACTCGTAGTATAGCTAATCTTAGGGTCTGCTACCATGACTTTGCGTTTAGGCCGATGGGAATCCGCTTCGCGACGAAGCAGCTCCGCTACTATCACACGGGCTCGCACAAGTGACGGTATTCAAGAGAATCGAAAGTGACGAAAAGACTACAATCTTCTTGCATGATCAGGAGTGCATTAGAGTGCTTTTGACATCGTGAAATGCTGTATCTCGTTAAAAAGCAGATACGACATTTTATCGACCTTGTAACCGAGTCCTTCGTAGAATGCAATTGCACTTTCACGAGCCTCTAAAATCATAATCGAGGCTCCTCCCTGGCGAGCGCGCTGTTCAAGAGCCTGCATCATCCGGCGTCCCAAACCGCGACCTTGCATCTGCGTCTCAACTGCCATATAGCGTACTTGAGACTCAGTGGCTGAGTTGAAGTGTAAGCGTCCGACCGACAAGGGAGTATTGTGGTCATCAACCAACATCAGATTTATACTCACAGCATCTCCGGGGTCTCGCTCTGAGCCTTTCTCTGCACCCCATGGTTCACGAAGTATGCGAAAACGCACATCGTAATACTGCTCCCACTCTTCCGTCGATTGCGGTTCCAATACGCGCATCACTATCCTCTAGTGTTCTTTGTTCATCCAAACTACGAAAGGACAACGCATCGCGAGACCTTGAAATATCGATGGTACTTCGCATACAAATCGGCACATTGCGACGACCTAAAACAAAGTCACCTTTGTTGCGTGGAGTCGCTCTGACGAAGTTTCAGAGTATGTTTGAGAGTATGCTTGAGCGTGCGATTCACAGCCAAGCTCTTGATCGTAAACAAGATCAGCATCAGAATCAACGTCAGAATGAGAGTACTGACTGGAGTAGTGCTCTCTCTACCATTCACAGTAGGTCCGCATAATTTTTGGGAGAATGTTAGGCCTGCTCCACAGAGTAACGATCAACCTGAACTACATCCATGAAACAAGTATTGTTTGTATGCACCGGTAACTCTTGTCGATCTCAAATGGCGGAGGCAATGTTGAGAGTCATAGCTCCCTCGCTGCGTGTTGTATCCGCCGGAGTGGAGGCAGCGCCTGCCGTATCGGCACTCGCAACCGAGGTCTTGGAGCATGGAGGCTGGAACGCGACTGACTTGCATCCGACGCAGTTGGATTCGGATCTCCGTAGACGCTCCGATGTTGTTGTCGTTCTCTGCGACTACGCTGCAACACGTTTGGATCAAGTTGCCCCGCTTGCGAATGATTCAGTTTTGGTTCAAGACCGGATGCTGATTATTCATCCCTTTGACGACCCCTATCTCGTCAGTGGAAGTCCCGAACAGCGACGTGATGCCTATGAACTCTGTCGAAGTCAAATTGAGATGTGGCTGCGTTCAGAGCTACTCCCGAGACTTCTCTAGTTGCACGAAGCATGGTTCACGATGCGGTTATTGACTTCTAAGTATGCACGAACCATGCACGAACCATGCACGAACCATGCACCAACCATCAGTCAATCTTTACAAGATTTAGACGCAGGCTATTGGAGACCACAGAGATCGAGCTCAATGCCATGGCGGCACCGGCGTACATGGGGTCTAAACTCCAGCCGAACAAGGGCAAAAAAACTCCGGCTGCCAAAGGAATCAACAACACATTGTAAGCGAATGCCCACACCAGGTTCTGGCGTATTAGACTTCGGGTTAAGCTCGATAAGCGAAAGAAGCGAGTGAGCGAAGCTACCTGAGAATGAAGGAGGACAATGTCGGAGGCGTTCATCGCAACATCTGTTCCGCGTCCCATAGCTATACTGAAATCGGCTCTGGCCAAAGACTGCGCGTCATTCACGCCATCACCTACCATTGCCACAAGTCGATGCCGATCTTGCAAGTCCTTCACAACCAATTCTTTCATCTCCGGTGTACACTGAGACCGTGCCTCAACAATTCCCAGATCCTGAGCGCTTCGCTGAACTTTGTCATCGTGGTCACCGGAAAGTATATGCAGAGCATAGCCCATCTCGCGCAAGGTCTTGATGTGCGAACGTGTGGATGCTGTCACAGCGTCTTGAACGGGAATACGTGCAATCAATTCCGTCTGAAGTGCAACAAAGACGCCTTCGGATTCTCCCGGTTCATAGCCTCGTTCTTTCATGAAGCGAGCAGACCCGATGGAATAGACTTTGTCTGCAACCACGGCTTCCACACCACGTCCCGGATACTCTGTACAAGCATCCAAGTGAATGGGCTTCAGGTCACTACGTTCCGACAAGACCTGACATATGGCATGAGCAATCGGGTGTCGTGAGTGTCGCTCTGCAGCATAGACAACGGAAAGCACTTCAGTTTGCAGGACGTCTTGTGCAATCCACTCGCATGCATCGATATCCGGAACAACTGTGGTCAAGGTTCCTGTTTTGTCGAAAATGATGTCATCAACTTCGGCAGCACGTTCCAAGACATCCGCATTGCGCACAAGCACACCCAAGTCTGCAGCACGACCCACTGCCACCATGATTGCCGTCGGAGCAGCCAGTCCTAGTGCACAAGGACACGCCACAACGAGGACTGCAATCATTGAATTCAAAGCTTGAGGCAGTGCAGTTGTACCGGCGAAGAATAACCAGCCAACGAAGGTCAAGAGAGAAATGACGATGATTGAGGGAACAAATCGTTGCGAAACAAAATCAACTAAGCGTTGAGCCGTGATCTTTGTCTCTTGCGCTTCTTGCACCGCAAGACGTATTGACGCAAGCAGCGTATCATCCGAAGCACTCGTCGTTTCGACAACCAAGGTCCCGTTGAGCAGCACCGTTCCTGCGAATACAAGATCGCCCTCCGTTTTCCGGGCAGCCGCAGACTCTCCGCTAAAAAGCTTTTCGTCGCAGCTTCCACTTCCTTCTCGAACGATACCATCAACCGGAACGGATTCACCTGTACGTACTACAACGGTATCTCCTCGCACAAGTTCTTCGGTGTCACACTCCAGAAGTTGTCCTTCTTTGCGCACAAAAGCGCGCGCGGGTTGCAGCACCTTTAACGATTCAATGGCAGCTCCGGATCGGTGACGCGCTCGCGCCTCAATGCTCTTTCCGAGCAATACGAAAGCAATGACCATCACGGCCGATTCGAAAGCGAGGTGAGGATGCAGTCCATGTTCCATGAGCTGATCATGAGCGACCAGAACACCTATACTCCACAGCACTGCCAGACCTGTACTCAGTGCAATGAGAGTGTCCATAGAGCTTTGCCGGATGCGAGCTTGCTTCCAAGCATGCTCAAAAAACTCAGCTCCGGCATACGCAAGACTCACAACTGAGAATACGAGTTGCAGGTACTGCGTCCAATTCGGTGCGTCCATCCACATGGAAAGACCCACTACCGGAAGTGCGCAAATCCATGCAACAATATTTCTTCGCTTCAGTCGCTGTTCTTCTGCCTGACGCTTCTGCTCAAGAGATGATTCGTAAGAACGTTCAGCAGGCAAGACGTCGAAACCAAATGGCTGAAGAAGCTCGTGAAAACGATCAAGATTGGTCTCCGCACTGTTATACTCAATAACAGCACTCGTTCCTGCGAAGTGCACCTCCGCTGAGCGTACTCCGGGCTCTTTACTCAACAGAGTAGAGACAGAGTGAGCGCAGGATGCGCAATGCATACCGCTAACAGAGTAGCGCTTTCGTACGGTTAAATCCATTGGGGGATTGACGGGGCGTGAACAGCCTTATGCGAGTGCCGGTTTGAAACGATAACCAAGATGCTCTACGGCATCTTTCATTCCGGGTTTGCACTGCTCAACAGCGGGATCAAACTCAACTTCGGCGACAGAGGACATGAGGTCGACAGAGACAGAGTATACGCCCGGGACATTTTTAAGAGCTACGAGAACAGAGGCGACGCAGCCTTTGCAGCTCATACCGTCGACAAGAAACTTTTCGACTTCAGTAGGTGGTTCTGACGAAGCAATCGTGTTCATTGGTTTTCGGTGAAAAGTGATCTCAACAAAAGACAGTCATAGAGCACAGTCTTTGCCTCTCTAAGTCTGACCTAGTATGAAGGCTTACACATCCGCAAACTACACTTCGACGCTTCATTGCTACGTACAGGATTTAACAATCGACGTACATGTTTAGAACTCAGGAGCAGGTGCAACAGTACAACCAAAACCCCTCACAAATCGGCACCGGCTACGCACAACAAAAATCCCCGCCTTCGCGAAGCGAGGCGGGGTTAAAAAGAACTTTCCAAGATGCACACTCCCGATGCGTGGAGTGCGCGATCTGCCTACAGAATACTAGTTTTTTATTTCCATTCCACCGAAGGCTACAGACGCGCGAACGGTCAGCGTATGCACATTATCTGCCATTGAGGGATGGATGATCGTATCGTTTTGTATACCACCGAAAATCGGGGTGCCTTGAACAACGACTTTCCAGGATTGCGGCACTTTAATCTCGACTCCGCCAAAGGTACAGTCGATATCCAGAGATGCTTCCGTGCTTGCCATTTCGGCTGAACGCAGATCTAACTCAACGCCTCCGAAGAGACTGTTGATGCGTCCACCACGAAACTTGCTGGAATTGATACGGTGCGATGTGCCACTAAAAACGGCTGAGATGTCTATGACCTCATCGTTTAAATCAACGGCATTGTTGGATCCCATGTTGATATTGAAGGAGCGTTTGACATGCACTTTGGCATCCGCTTCACGATCGCGCAGCAAGAAACCAATGCCAAACAGGATGAGACCGAGAGGTAAGGCTGTAGCCCAAAAATCAGTTCCCGTCAAGTGATTGGCTATAAGCAAGCCACCAAGTCCGATTAGAACCAGACCACCCATCAACTTGTTAGGTCTGTTGATGATCTGAACCACGCCCACCGCCACTAGTATCAAGGGCCACCATATTTCGAATACTTCACCGAATGGAAAGCCAACCGTGTTTTCCAGAAGAAAGCCGGCGCCAACCGCAATTAAAATCACACCAACCCAAATCCGTGATTTCATAGGACCTCCTGTTTGTTCCCCTTCACTACGTCGCAGGACTACTGATGTTGCAGCCTGCCCAAAGAAAAGCCCGGGCTAAGCCTGAATCTGTCAAAAAGAATCAATTTGGCAAAATATGACACGTAAGCAATGCAAGAATAGTCCGAAAACTCAAAGCAGACATTGCCACGCATCGTCGATACGGTCGAGCATTAGACAGAGCTTTGCGGCTCGGTGCGCGACAAGTGTATCGTCCCCTCTTTCTAAACCTCGAAGAATGGCATTCAGTTCCGGCACCAGCCCATCCGGTAGCTGCATACGCACGGACCTAAGGCAGGCGTCCAGCGAAAAGCCGCTCGTGGGACTTGGTATGGACGGAGACATGGCGAGTCGCGCACAGTCATTGGCACTCAAGACGCTACTCAGGCGAATGTGCTCCGGTAGTTGGTCCATACCCATGCCACGACTTCGTGGTTGTGCTGCCTCAAAACAGTCTTCCTCTCGTATGCGGGCATACCATTTATAACCCATACGGGCAACTAAGTCCATTTTTCGAGGATCAATGGTCCCATTGGTCATAACCTCTTCTTTTACATGCAGGCGCAGCACTTTCAACAGCATGATATTGCCGTTTCCACCAAGTTCTCGAAAGAGCTCAATGTTCTGGATCAGCTCGCATTCCATCGAAAAGCAGGATTCCGCCACATATGGCACGGGCACCACATCACCCATGCACTTTGTCAAGCCGGACTTCACATACTCGTCAACACCGTACTCGTAGTCGGTGGATGCCAGGTTCATTTGATGAACAAATGAGTGACTTACCATACTGATAGTACACTGACCCGTTTGCAGAATATTTAGGAGAGTGTCTTTTTCACGTCCACTAGCCGCGGCGATAGCCGGGCCTATGGCCACCACAGGGGGCTTCGAGGCAAAAGAGTTGAAAAAGCTAAATGGAGCTAGATTTACTTGTCCGGAAGCGTTCACGGAACTGACGAAGGCTATGGGACGTGGCGCAACACCGCTTAATAGAATCTGGTGAAAATCGCGGTGGGCTATGGTAGACGGATCGTAGTGGATCATGCGCTCTGCAACCGATCAATGATGAAGGAATCAGATACAAAGATATCACCAAGAGCTGTGCCGCTCATCCGGGCAACACACTCTACATTAGGCACGGACGGCTATTTTCGGAACAGCTATTCCTATGACAACACCGACATCTTCAGTCTGACGACATGAATCTTAACTTTTTTGTGACAACTCTTCTGGCTGCGAATCGCACAAGTCCGTAATTTTACACGATGCTTTTGCTATGCATCGGCCTACGGCCGCTGCCGGGGAAGCAAAAACAATAGTGAACCTTCACACCTTTTTAAGGATCCTTTCAATGCGTACAAGCACCTCGCTTCTACTTGTAACGCTTGCATTGCTCTTTACCATGAGCTGTAAACGCAAGCAAGAGTACAAAATGCCGCCAAGCAATTCGAAGAATTTCTCTCTTTGGCACAAAGTCGACACTCCTGCGGGAGCTGACCCAAGCGTCGCGGACAGTTTAGGCGGCAACGGTTTCGAGAAGATTGCAGATAAAATGGGTTTTGTTACCTACGTACCCAAAGACGATGAACTCAAGTACTTCGGAGATTCGCGCGCTGTGAAAGGTGGCGAGTTTCGTATTGTGTCCGAGCAATTTCCGGCTACCTTTCGTCCGGAAGGACAAAACTCCACCAGCGTCTACAATCAAGACGTCAAAGCCATAGTCTATGAAACATTGCTCGGCACGCATCCTCTAACCAACGAGTACATGCCCAGCTTGGCTTCGCACTGGAAAATCAGCGAAGACAAGATGACCTTTACCTTCCGTATCAATCCGAACGCGCGCTTCTCGGACGGCAATCCGGTGACTTCGGAAGACGTGATCGCTTCCTACAAGCTTCAAATGGACGAAACCATATTGGAACCCTCCGCTCAGCTTGTGTACTCGAAGTTTGAAATGCCTGTGGCAATTTCGAAGTACATCGTTCAGGTTCGCACAAAGACTTTGAACTTCCGCAACCTTCTGTACTTCTCAGGAATGTTGATTCAGTCATCGAAGGAAATTGGCAAGCTGACCGGTAAAGAGTATTTGGAAAAGTACAACCAGGTGATGCCGGTAGGTTCAGGTCCGTATATTCTTTTGACCCAAGACATTAAAGATGGTGTTCAGTATATCATGACACGTCGTGACGACTACTGGGCAAAAGATGACCCGGTGAACAAGTATGCCGGTAACTTCGACCGAATTGTCTATGAAGTCGTCCGTGATAACCCGACGCTTCAATATGAGAAGTTCAAGAACGGCGAAGGTGACTGTTTCCGTTTCAACATGGCAACCACTGAAAAGTGGATTAAAGACACCGAGTACGATGCAATCAAGCATGGCTGGGTGAAGCGTATGCGCGTCTTTAACGAAGCACCGATGGGTACTGCCGGATATGCGTTCAACATGCGCAAAGAACCGTGGAACGACATTAAGGTTCGCGTTGCATTTGCTCACCTCGTTCCTCGCAAGCAAATCATCGAGAAGCTGCTCTACAATGAGTATGAGCCCTACGATACAGAGTATCCCAATTCTGTCTACGAATGCCCGAGCAACGAAAAGATAGAGTACGACCCCGCACTCGCAAACAAATTGCTCGATGAAGCCGGTTGGTCACAACGAAATGCTCAGGGTATTCGCGTAAAGAACGGCAAAGCGTTGTCTTTCGAATTGGCTATCACCAAACCTGTTGAGCGTTTTGTGACTCCAACTCAACAAGAACTTCGTAAAGCCGGTATCGATATGCAGCTCAAGTTCGAAGACTGGCCAACAACCATCAAGAATATCGACGCACGTAACTTCGAGGTCTTCTACTTTGGTTATGGTGGATTGGTTATTCCGAATCCGGAAACCTCTATGAAGTCAAGTCTAGCCGACAAGAGTGACAACAATAACATCCAGGGCATCAAGAACGAGCGCGTAGATCAACTCTGCGATGCTTATGACAAAGCCTTCGATGTAAAAGAGCAGATTAAGATCATCCGCGAGATTGACTCCATTGCCGCATCGATCCATTACAATGTTCAGCAGTGGAATCCCCGCGGCATTCGCTTCGCCTACTGGGACAAGTTCGGCATGCCGGAGTTTGTGGCTCCGCGTCTGACCCAGTTATCGTATCTCTATCGTACTCTCGCAATGACCTGGTGGTACGATCCTGAGAAGGCAGCAGCCATCGACGCAGCGAAAGCAGCAAAGAAAGACGTTGACGGACCGAAGACGATCCAAGAGAATCGCTTCTGGAAAGAACACAAGTTGTAATCCCTGTCTCATCGCTTTTCTTCCGTTCAAAGAGCCGCTTGTAGCCAAGCGGCTCTTTTTTTTTGGAAACAGGCAAGTCACATACAACGCCACAAGCACAGACTGCACCGCCGCAAGCATTTGTGTATTGAATGAGTAGGTTATACGAACGATACATGATCACAAACCGAACTACAGCACCTGGACTAGCATTTGGCAACGCGTTGAGAAGAAAGCCTAAATGGCTCAAAAATTCTCAAGAAATGCCTTTCCGAAAGCCTCGCAGATACTATTTTTACGCAGACGGGGACTGACTGTTCACCTCGAACACGATGCAAGACTCCACGACACTCTTTTCGCAGCCTCTGCGGAAGAACGAAACACCATATTTGGCTGAATCATGTTCTCATACTTTGTACGACGCATCCTTCTAACCATTCCGACCTTTATTGGCTGCACCCTGGTCGTGTTCTGTATTGTGCAATTGGCGCCGGGAGGACCTCTTGAGCAGCAACTGATGGCACTCAAGCGTGGAAGCACGGAGTCCGGTGGTGCATCGAACGTACAAGGACAAGCATTGCCGACCGAGGCATTGAATGAACTAAAGCGATTCTACGGCTTCGATAAACCCCTCCACATCCGTTACTTAATCTGGTTGGGAGTCTGGAAACGCGAAGCGGAGTCGTACAACCTACAACCGGAGACACGGCGCCTGGTTGGCGACGGCAAGAGTGTTATGATCAAGGGCAGTCCGGGTAATTGGAAAGTCTACGATGCTGACAGCCCCGAAACCGAGGTAGCAGGCTGGCAGATTGGGCAAAGCACGAACGACAGCGGACAGGTATCCTTCCGTGTGTTTCGTGAGGAGTTTAGTGGAATCTTGACCGGCAACTTTGGAAAGTCCTACACCTATCGCAAACCCGTGTTGCAGCTGATTGAAGACCGAATGCCGATCTCGATACAGTTTGGGATTATCAGTTTCATTCTCACCTATATCGTGTGCCTGTATCTGGGTATTCAGAAAGCGCTAAACCACAACTCGACCTTCGACTTCATTTCTTCATCCATCGTTTTTATTGCCTACTCCGTGCCCGGATGGGCATTGGGCGCGGTGCTGGTGGTACTTCTTGGCACTAGTAATTTCTTGGCCATATTTCCCTTGGGAGGGTTCCAAGACAAGATGTACAGTGAGCTTCCGCTGCTCGACAAAATCATAGACCGAGCAAGTCACTTTGTTCTGCCCTTGGTTTCCTACTCGCTGGGAGGCTTTGCCACACTTACCATGTTGATGAAGAATTCTCTGCTCGAAAATTTATCGCAAGACTATGTACGCACAGCCTTCGCCAAAGGTATCCGTGAGCAACGAGTGATTTGGCTGCACGCAATGCGCAACTCTATCATTCCAAGCGCTGCGGGCATTGGCTACGTGATTGTCTTGTTTGTTACGGGATCCTATCTTATCGAGTCGGTCTTCAATATCGATGGCATCGGCAAGCTGTCGTTTGAAGCCGTAGTAAGCCGCGATTATCCTATTGTCTTCTGTTTTACCGTGATTTCGGTAACGATAACCCTGGTTGGTTCCATTTTGTCGGACCTTGCCGTTTCGCTCGTTGACCCACGTATTCGCTACCGCTAGGCATCGAGTACGGCAGATTCACAGAATTCAACTCTTGATCTTATGTCAAAAAACAACACTGCAGCTCCGGCACAGAAAATTCTGAGCATTAATCAAAGACGATGGAAAAAGTTTAAGACCATTCGTCGTGGTTATTTGTCGCTGATCATTCTGCTCAGCCTCTATATTCTGTCGTTCTTCCTTCCAATTGTCATCAACAACAAGGCTCTGTACGTTTCATACAACGGCAACAGTTACTTCCCGGCATTTCGGGATTTGTTGGACATACCCGTTATCGGAGCGATCGGTGGCCCACCGTTTATTAGTGGTGAGACCTTAGGGCAAGTCGGTAACAAAGCCGAATGCACCTATCGTGAATTGCAAAAGCAGTACAAGGAGCAGGGCGGACAGAACACGGTCATCATGCCGCTATACCCTTTCAGTCCTATTGAAGACATCTCCGTACCGGGCAATGAGACCTTCGTAGCACCCTTTGCTACCAAAGACGGAACAACGCTCCCGCGCCCGCTTGGCACCGACGATCGCGGTCGCGATGTGCTCGCACGCCTGGCTTATGGCTTTCAAATCTCCATGTCATTTGCTCTGCTCGTTGCAATTATTGAGTATTTGATCGGCATTCCAATTGGCGCATTCATGGGATACTTTGGCGGCAAGTTCGACTTGTTGATGCAGCGCTTCATTGAAATTTGGCAGTCACTGCCCTTCCTTTTCTTGATTATTATCCTCGTTTCCATCTTCCGTCCGAGCTTCTTCCTCCTTGTGTGCATTTTGTCAGCCTTTGCTTGGATCAGCATCGCCGCTCAGATGCGTGCTCAGTACTACAGAGAAAAGACTCGCGACTACGTATCGGCAGCTGTCTCTATCGGTGTTCCCACATGGTCAATCCTGATCAAGCACATTCTGCCAAACACTTTGGTTCCCATCATCACTTTCTTCCCCTTTGCAATCGTTGGGGGTATTGGTTCTCTCGTGAGCATTGAGTTCTTGGGTTTCGGACTTGCGCCGCCCACTCCAAGCTGGGGCGAAATGGTGGGTGTGGGCTTGCGTGAAATCACAAGCGGATACTGGTGGATGGTACTTGTACCACTTGGCGCCATGTTCGTGACCTTGCTTTTGGTGGTCTTCATTGGCGAAGCGGTACGTGAAGCATTTGATCCTAAAACATTCAGCAGACTGCGCTAAGCGCTCTGTGATTCGAGAACAACATTTCCGTTCATGACGCACGAAAAACTTTTCGAAATAAAGAATCTCAAGACCTACTTCAACATTGAAGGCACCTGGGCTAAAGCGGTAGATGGAGTCAGTTTCGACATCTATAAAGGCGAAGTACTTGGTATCGTGGGCGAATCCGGCTCCGGAAAATCCGTTACAGCATTGTCGTTGATGAAGCTGATACCGGACCCTCCCGGACGCATTATGGATGGCTCCATCATGTACCAAGGTACCGACATCGTCAAGCTCACCTATGAGGAGATGTACAAGATCCGCGGCAAGCAGATTGCCATGATCTTTCAAGAACCCATGACCTCGCTCAACCCTGTCTTCCGTATTGGAATGCAGATCGCCGAAGTGCTTATGGCGCACGAGGGCTTGGATGAAAAGGTTGCACACGAGCGGGCCGTTGAAATGCTGCGCTTGGTTGGTATTCCTGACCCGGAGAAACGCGTTCTCGATTACCCTCACCAGTTCAGCGGCGGCATGCGTCAACGGGTGATGATTGCCATCGCTCTGGCCTGCAACCCGGCACTGTTGATTGCCGATGAGCCCACAACTGCATTGGATGTGACCATTCAAGCGCAGATTATCGACTTGATGTTAGAGCTGAAAGAGCGCAGAAAAGAAGCTGCCATTTTGCTCATCACACACGACTTGGCGGTCGTGGCCGAAACATGTCAGCGCGTTATCGTCATGTACGGAGGGAAGATTCAAGAGATTGCTGAAGTCAGTGAGCTCTTTGCCAAGCCTCTTCACCCTTACACGCGCGGACTCATGGGTTCGATTCCACGTCCGGAAGATGAAACAGTTCGTCATGAACGCTTGCAAGCAATTCCGGGCAATGTACCAAGCATCATGAATCTGCCGGTGGGCTGTAAGTTCTGCACGCGTTGTGCGGAGAAAATCGACTCATGCGATACCGTTGAGCCGCCATTGGTTGAAATCACGCCGGACCACTTCGTGCGCTGTCACTTAGTAAAGCCGACCATGGAAGGAGCTCGTAGCCATGAATAAGAATGACACCATGAACAACACGCAGTCTGCAAACGCAACCGACATTCTCTTAGAAGTCAAAGATCTGAAAGTTTACTTCCCGGTATATAGCGGCGTGTTGCAACGCAAAACTGCCGATGTCAAAGCCGTTGATGGCGTATCCTTCACCATCAAGCGCGGTGAAACACTTGGCTTGGTTGGTGAGTCCGGTTGCGGAAAGACAACGGTTGGTCGCGCTATTATCAATGTCTTGCGTCACGTCTCTCCCGATGTTCAACTCTCCGGTGAAGTTAATCTCTACGATGAGAAGACCGGAGCGAAGACTAATCTTTTGAATCTGAGCACATCCGCCATGCGCCCCTACCGCAGCAAGATTCAAATGATTTTCCAAGATCCTTTCTCGTCGCTCAACGCTCGTATGAGTGTAAAGCAAATCGTTGCGGAACCACTGGAAATACATCGACCGGAGATGTCGGCCAAAGAAGTTGACGAACGCGTGAAGTGGCTGCTCGAAAAAGTAGGTCTGCAACCTGAGTATGCGGCCCGTTTTCCGCACGAGTTCTCGGGTGGTCAACGGCAACGTATTGGCATCGCACGTGCATTGGCAACGAACCCTGACCTCATTATTTGTGATGAACCTGTGTCGGCGCTCGACGTATCTGTTCAGGCGCAAGTGATCAACCTCATGGAAGATTTGCGCGAGGAGTTCAAGATGAGCTATCTGTTCATCGCTCACGATCTCTCGGTTGTCTATCACATCTCGCAACGCATTGCCGTGATGTACCTGGGCAACATGATGGAAATCGGCGCCAACGACCAAGTGTATTTCGACCCAATGCACCCGTACAGCCGCGCATTGCTTTCGGCTGTTCCCGAACCAAATCCGGAGCGTAAAGGAAAGTCACGCATCATTCTTAAGGGAGACATTCCCACCCCGCTGAACAAACCCAGCGGCTGTCCCTTCCGCACTCGCTGCCCTATCGCTCAAGCACGTTGCGCAGAAGGTGTCCCCACAACCATGACCATGCCTGACGGACGCGGTGTTGCCTGCCCCTTCACGGAAATGGCAGCCAAAGAGATGGCTCGTTGATCGTGCAGGATTTGAAATAGATACGAAGTGAAAAGTACATCGTTAAAGACACACCGGAATTAAAAGGCGCTTCGCATAGCGCCTTTTTCGTTTCGATAGAGCTTGGAGCATTTTGTAGAAGACCTCAAGCTATACGCATCATGGATAGAGCAGTGTTTTTTTGTCAAGCGCAGGCCTAGGCCTGCGCTTGACAAAAGAAATCCTGCAGAATTGTTTCCGACTCGCCTCCACTTTTGACCGGAGCTGACGATACAGAAGAAGACAACAAGAATTCAGCTTTGGTGCGCGCTTGTACGAGCTCCGCGCTTTTTAATGAAGCCAAGAAACAGGGTTGTACAGTTCAAAATCTGCACCTATCTTTGTGTTCTTGATTTTTGACGTCACAGAATATTTGGTCCCGTAGCAAAGTGGCTATGCAGAGCTCTGCAAAAGCTCCTACGGCGGTTCGAGTCCGTCCGGGACCTCTCTTCTTCAGCGCGATTCCTCACCGAATCGCGTTTTTTTATTAGTAGATAGTAGGTATCATTATTTCCTTCGTGCACTCATGGCAACGACTTCTGATCTCAAAAACGGCATTTTTATCAAGTTCAACAACGAACTCTGTCAAGTGCTGGAATCGGAACACCGTACACCCGGTAACCTCCGCGCGTTTTATCAAGTAAAGCTCCGTGTTATTCGTTCCGGAAAGCTCTTGGAAAACCGCTTCCGCTCGGGCGAAACCATCGACATCGTGCGCGTCGAAACACGACCATTCCAGTATCTCTACCGTGACGGCGAGTTTTTCGTATTCATGGAAAACGAGACCTACGAGCAAATCACCGTCGACGCCAAAATTGTCGGAGATGCCTCAAAATTCATGAAGGAAAGCCAAGACGTCCAGATTTCCTTCGAAGAATCCACCCCACTATCCGTCGAATTGCCGGCGCACGTCCAACTGCGTATCACCTATACCGAACCCGGTTTTAAAGGCGACAGCGCCAACAACGTGTTGAAACCCGCCACTATCGAGACCGGAGCGCAAATCAGCGTTCCCACCTTCGTAAACGACGGCGAACTCATTCGCATCGACACCCGCACGGGTGAGTACATCGAGCGCGTTAAGGAGTAATTTTTCCCTTTCGGTCTTTTGCGAGTTTTGGCGAAAAAGTGACAGAAGTTGGGAGGATTTTGTCGAAAACGACCAAATTCTACTCAACTTTTCACGTTTTTTGCCCATTTTTTTTGTTTGCTATTCACTCGCCTTCGCGTAACTTGTGTAAGAATTCTGACACTTTAGGAGCCTGTTCAATGGACCTTATTTACCTCAAGAAATTGCTTAAAACCTTCGACGATTCAAGCCTCAGCGAACTGGAAATCGAAGAAGAAGGTCTCAATATCAAGCTCCGCCGCACCATGGGTGGTTCGACCCAAGTGATGACCTACATGCCTCAGCAAATGCCGATGATGCATGCGCCGGCGCATGCTCCGGCACCGGCGAGCGCAGCAGCGGCTCCCGCTGCTGAATCTGCAGCACCCAAAGCCGCAGCATCCTCCAAAAACCACACGGTGATGTCGCCCATCGTAGGAACCTTCTACCGTGCACCTGCTCCGGATGCGGATGCCTTTGTCAAGGTTGGTGACCGCGTGAGCGTGGGTCAAACCCTCTGCATCGTCGAGGCCATGAAGCTCATGAACGAGATTGAAAGTGATATCAGTGGTACTGTCGTAAAGATTTTGGTTGAGAACCAAAATCCGGTGGAATACAATCAGCCGCTCTTCGAGATCGATCCGGACTGAGTTCGGATCGCACCTCTGCACTGATTCTTGTTTCACCCACAGCACCACCGATGAAAAAGATCCTGATCGCCAATCGTGGCGAAATTGCATTGCGAATTATACGCGCTTGTCGCGAAATGGGCATAAAGACCGTCGCTGTTTATTCAGAAGCGGATCGCTCTTCATTGCACGTTCGCTTTGCCGATGAGGCGGTTTGTATTGGCCCGGCTCAAGGACGTATGTCGTACCTGAAGATTCCGCACATCATTGCAGCCGCCCAAGTAACAAACGCCGATGCTATCCATCCTGGTTATGGTTTTTTGGCGGAGAACGACACCTTTGCGGAAATCTGCACGGATTGCGGAATTACGTTCATTGGGCCGACCCCGGATCAGATTATCAAGATGGGCAATAAATCCATCGCCAAGGATACAATGATCGCGGCGGGTGTTCCTGTCGTTCCGGGCAGCAAAGGCATAGTGCCTTCACTCGAGGACGCCTACGAAGCTGCTGAGCAAGCGGGCTACCCTGTAATGCTCAAGGCAGTGGCCGGTGGTGGAGGTAAGGGAATGCGCTACGTGGAAACCAAGGCCGATTTGGAAAAGGCTTTCATCACAGCACGCAACGAAGCCGAGGCGGCCTTCGGCAATGCCGATGTGTACATAGAAAAGTTTGTGGAGGAACCGCGACACGTTGAAATCCAAGTCTTCGGCGACTCCTTCGGCAACGTGGTGCACTTGAATGAGCGCGAATGCTCTATTCAACGACGTCACCAAAAGCTTATCGAAGAAGCTCCCTCCCCTATTGTTAGCCCCGAACTGCGCAAAGCAATGGGTGAAGCGGCAGTCAAGGGAGCCAAAGCCGTGAACTATGCAGGTGCAGGAACTGTCGAATTCCTCGTCGACAAGCACCGCAATTTCTACTTCATGGAGATGAACACGCGTATTCAGGTTGAACATCCGGTAACGGAACAATCACTCGATGTCGACCTCATCAAAGAGCAGATCCGTGTCGCAGCAGGCGAAAAGCTTAGCCTGAAAGAGCAAGCGCCAAAGTATCACTCCATCGAATGTCGCATTAACGCAGAAGATCCGTTCCATGACTGGCGTCCGTCTCCGGGTATGATCACGTCCTTGCACTTCCCGGGTGGACACGGCGTTCGTATAGATTCCCACGTCTATCAGGGTTATACTATTCCGCCCTATTACGACTCTATGATTGCCAAACTCATCACTTTCGCAGACACTCGCAATGAAGCCATTGCCAAAATGCGTCGTGCCTTGGATGAGTTGACCATCGAGGGAATTCATACAACCATTCCTTTCCATCGCGCTATGATGGACAACCCTGACTTCATCGCAGGAAACTTCGATACGAAGTACTTGGATACAAAGGGCTGGCGTCGCGATGAAGCCTAAGTGGGCGTGTCCGTTGTCAACACGCGTGAAATAGATTCTGGTCGTGAGCTAAGAGCCAACGCATGTAGTACAAACGCACATTGATAAAGCAAAGGCACTCCGCATAGCGCGAGTGCCTTTTTCGTTTGGACACTGAGAGGCTCAGCGTAACCTAAGCACTCCGTTCGCGTAGCTGAAGGTTAGACTAAGGTTAGACGAAGGTTAGACGAAGGTTAGAAGATGGTGAGTAGGCGGCGAGCAGATGGCCAATTGATTACACGCTAGTGGCGGGTTCATTCCATATCACTTCTTTTCTGAATATGAGCACGGTAGTCGACAACGAAGCTAAAACGCTACATCTTATCGCCGGATTGAAAGTCCTGAAGGGATGCGTCTTGCTGGCTATCGCAGCCTCCTTACTGATTCTTGAGAGTCGTCCGGAATGGCTGAGTGCACTCATCGAATGGGCTGAGGATGAATTGTTGTTGATGCATTCTCCAATCCTGATGTGGTTGTTGAATCGATTGGATGTCATGTTACAAGCACCGAACTTGAAACAGACCGGAATTCTCGCCTTGATCTACGCCATCGTACTCCTTGTTGAGGGCGTCGGCGTCTGGAAACAACAACGTTGGGCGGAGTGGCTCATGATCTGTGCAACTTCGTCTCTTATACCCCTTGAGCTAATGCACATGATCCACAAACCCAGTATGTTTAAGTGCATCGTGATTGTGGTTAATGCTGCCATCGTGTGGTACCTGTGGCGCACCCTGAAGCGACACCGCCCGACCTCACACTAAGTTCGCCGCCTGACAGCATCTCTCGCTCTCGGTGTCTCCGGCTGCGCAGGATACAATACCATCCAACGCATTGATTCATCGCGGCCTGCTTCGTAGCTTGTGCTTGGTCTCCACACTTTCAGAATGCGGCAATGCACAGCACCACACCATTTTGCAGCTCCGTCAAACACAGGACCTTGATTGGCAATGCACTCAGCATAGATAGGACATCCCCATCAACGGAACAGAGTCTCATCGTGTTCTGTGTTGTCTTTGTTTGTGCCCTTCTCCCGCTGCAGGCGCATTTCATTCCGAAACGTGGCGGAAGCTCGGGTGCTTTCATCAAACAAGTACAACACTTCGAAACCTTCCGCCGGAGTCATAGCTTAGATACCATTCGTGGTTGGAAGTACTACAAGCGCTGGGAGCATGAACAACTCCTCCACAGTGGCAGCTTTGGTATGCTTCCCGAACCTGAGGATTACCATCAAGCTTTGCTCGAGGCCGCTGATCGAAAAGAACGATCTCGATCGCTGTTTGATAATGATTCTTGGACCTGCATCGGACCCTTTAATCGTCCGACTCCCGATGATTCCACCATGCAAAACGGAATGGGACGTGTCAACTGCATCGCTTTCCATCCAACGGATTCATCTGTGTACTATGTTGGTGTGGCACAGGGAGGCGTATGGAAGACGACCGACGACGGAAAAAGCTGGCGGGCGCTGACCGATAACCTGCCGATCATTCGTATCTCTGATATTGCGGTAGACCCAATAAATCCATCGACGATCTACATAGCACTCGGCGATTACGAATACATACAGTTTGGGATGCTTCAGTATGGACGCAAACGAAACACCTACTTCGGCATTGGCATCTACAAAAGTATCGATGGTGGAGAGCATTGGAAGGCCACAGGTCTCGGACGTAGCCTGTACCAGGGCGAAGCGTCACTGATGTGTCGCATTCTGATCCACCCCACTCAGACCAACCGATTACTCGCTGCGGGAACTACCGGTTTCTTCACGAGCAACGATGGCGGTGACCATTGGGTTCAACGCGACAGCTCGCTGGCATGGGACCTTGTGGCTGATCCTTCCAATTCTGAAACAGTCTATGCTACCGCAGGCCACCTGCTGCTCTCAGGTCTCGGACGTGCCGGCATACTCAAGTCAAGCAATTTTGGTCAAAGCTGGCGACGTCTCAACAGTGGAATTCCGGAGCGCGACAGTGTTGAACGAATCAAGATCGCCATCTCGCCTTCGAATCCAACCGTGCTCTATGCTATCGCCACGAATGCCGGTTACGGTATGTACGCATTCTACCGTTCAACAGATGCAGGTGAACATTGGACCATGCGCTGTCGCACTCCAAACGTACTTGATGCCTACATGGGAGCAAATGAATACTCAGGTCAAGGCAGTTACGACCTCTGTATGATGGTCAACGCACAAAACCCGGATGAAGTCTACGTTGGCGGGATCAATGTTTGGGGAAGCTCGGATGGTGGACTTAGTTTTCGTCCCATCGCGTTTTGGACCGGTGATTACGGACGCAGCATTCATGCGGATCATCACTACATGAGCTATCGCAGCTTAACAAGCGACTACTACATCTGCAACGATGGTGGTGTCGTGCGTTCGAAAAAACTCATTAGCTCATCGTGGGATTCATTACAGGCAGGAAAAGCTTTCAAAACGTTGTGGACCGACGTCACAAAGAACATGAGCATCACCTCATTTTACCGAGTCATAAGCTCGCACATCAAGGACAATCGCTTGGCAGCCGGTGCGCAGGACAACGCTACAACCTACATTCATGCCGGCATGACCCAAGGAGTAATTGGCGGCGACGGCATGGACAGCTGGATTTGTCCCACCGATACACAAAGCTTCATCGGAAGTTGGCAGTACGGTGCATTCGCACGCACCTTGGACGGACGCACCTATGAAGGATTTCGTCTCAACTCCGAGTACGGTGATTGGACCGCGCCTATAGTCGGAGATTATAGTGGCAACGGACACGTCTACGCGGCCGCCGTCAACGTGTTTCGCAGCACTGATAAAGGCCTAAACTGGAAACAACTCTCATCTTTTGCGGTCGATACGAATTCACACACCGGACAAGAAGCTTGCGCTCTGGCAGTATGTCACTCAGACACCCGAGTCATGATGGTTGCCCGACGACTGCACATTGAGCGCAAACAAGCCGGCTCGGTGTACCGCAGCTCGGATGGAGGTGCGAGTTGGACTAATGTCAGCAAAGGTCTACCGGACTCGCTCTTTCTGACGTCACTTGAGGTAGCCGATGACAACCCGCTGATTGCTTGGGCAAGCTTTGCAGGTCTCGTCCAGGGTCTCAAAGTTTATCGTACGGAGGACGGTGGCGAGAGCTGGCAAAACATTTCCTATGATCTCCCAAATCTTCCGGTGAACTGCGTGCGCGTTATCCCGCAGTCACAGCACCACCTTCTCATGGTTGGAACCGATGTCGGCATTTTTGTCACCAATGATTCCTCCACTCGCTGGGCGAGTTACTCTACTTCGTTACCAAATGTCATCGTGAGTGATATCGACGTGAATCCGGCTACCGGACTGCTAACAGCTGCAACATTCGGACGTGGTATGTGGCAGACAGAGATGATATACGACATGCCACCCCTAGCCGGAATTGAAGAACAGGAACTCGCGAACGGTCTGCAACTCTACCCTGTTCCGCTGACAGCCGGCTCCATGCTCCATTTCAAGTGGGATCCAGACTGCTCTGAAACCGTCTACGTCGAACTCAGCGACTCCCGTGGTAAACTCCTCCATCGTATGCAGTCTCAACTCAATTCAGGCGGTGTAGATGCAGTGCTTGACATACCGCTTCGTCCCGGAAGTTACTTTCTTCGCTGTCGCTGTAGCCATTCCCAAGCGCTACAGAAGTTCGTTGTGCACTAGAATCTAGAAAGACTTCAAGCCTGGAAATCCTTAGACGTGGACGTACCTTGAGACTTCGTCAAGGAGACTCTGCTTCAAGCGGGCGCTTTGCGCCCGCATAATAAAAGTCACTTTTTGCGATCCAATCTCCGGTGTAGAGAGTGAATCTCCGTTACTCTCGGAGTAGTACAGCGCACCACTCGAGGGCTACTGGTAAGCACTTCTTGAGGCGCAACTCCTGCAGGCAGATAGGACGATGTGCCGCACACTCCAATCGATTCATGTTTAGACATCAATATCCTCAAAAAGGCGCATTCTCAGTCGTCTCAGACGTTGTACTTTAGTAGGGTTCAGAGTCTCACAGAAGAGACAAACTGTGCGATTGGCGCTACGGGGACGGGAAAGTTTTGGGGCTTAACGAGACAAATAGCTAAGTGTTCGGGACAGCTTGCGATAACCGCTCTCGTGGTGGTGTTCGTCCATGCACGGATTACTATTCTTAGTCATTCTCTTTAGGGGGTTTTATGCCGGGTCTTGGGTTAATCTTTCTCATCCTCATTGCTCTCACCATTTTTTTGGGCATTACAACCGTATCGCAGGGCTACGTAGCTGTGGTCACAATGTTCGGCAAGTATAGACGCGTCATGCTTCCGGGGCTCAACTTCAAGATCCCATTTCTTGAAACGATTATGCGTCGGATTTCAATTCAGAATAGATCCGCAGATCTTGAGTTTCAAGCGATCACGGGAGATCAAGCAAACGTGTACTTTAAGGCTATGATCCTCTACGCCGTACTCAACGCCGAAGAGCAGGTCATCAAAAACGTTGCCTTTAAGTTTATTGACGATCGCAACTTTATGCAGGCTCTGATTCGAACAGTGGAGGGAACGGTTCGTTCATTCGTAGCAACCAAGAAGCAAGTGGAGATTCTCTCTTTGCGCAATGAAATCGTCGCGGAAGTAAAGCACCACTTGGATGCATCCTTGGAAGAATGGGGTTATCATCTCATTGACCTGCAGATAAACGACATCACTTTCGACAAAGCCATTATTGAATCGATGGCTAAAGTTGTTGCTTCGCAAAACTTGAAAGCAGCCGCTGAGAATGAAGGTCAAGCCTTGTTAATTACACGCACTAAGCAAGCTGAAGCCGAAGGTAACGCTATCAAGATCAGTGCAGAAGCGGAACGTATGGCTATGCAGATGCGCGGTGAGGGTGTAACCCTATTCCGCGAATCCGCTGCACGCGGTATTCGTGACTCCGCTCGTGAATTGCAAGAGTCGGGTCTGGATGCATCGATGATTTTGTTCCAGATGTGGACGGAGACCATGAAGCATGTTGCTGAGTTCGGAAAAGGCAATGTGATCTTCTTTGACGGGACTGTTGAAGGCATGGACAAAACCATGAAACAAATGATGTCATTGGATATCCAACGACGTAGTCCCGAAAAACGAGCTTAATGACAGAAACTTTTAAGAGTAAGGTTTGAAATTGAAAAGTAGGTGTGCGACGTCACTGTGAGGTCGCACACTTTTTTGTACCACGCATACTTCTATCGTTCATGACCATGAAGAGAAGCTGTACCATCCTTCGTTGTGTAGTCCTGTTGTTTTGCGCACTGTCGCTCAGTGAGGCATTGACGGCTCAGGATCAAACCTGGTTCAAAGATGTGACCACCGCGTTGCGCATGGATTCGGTTCGAAGCGGACAAATCTCGACCGCCGATTTCAACGGTGATGGATTTCCGGATTTGTTCTTTACCAACCTGTCCTACAACCGCTCGATGAAGTCGCGCCTCTGGTTGAATCTTCACAACCCGGACTCAGCAAATCCTGCTGCGCGCATCTATGTTGATGTGACAGATTCTTGTGGCATGTACGAAAATCGTGACTCAAACATCAAAGGTCGAATCGCCGACACATGGGGTATCGCAGATTTCAATAATGACGGCTACCCGGATCTTATCAGCGGCATCTTTTACTTCAACGTGAGCACCTTCACGGATCTTGGCGATAGAGTGGAAGTCTTGTTGAACGATGGCACCGGTCATTTCCATCTTGTAAAAGAAAACGGTATCGAAGAAATAGGAGACCTCTACTCCGAGCCTATCGGAAAGTTTCCGGCAACGAGCTTCTGTTTTCTTGATTACAATTTGGATGGCATCATCGACATCTACGTCGGCACCTTCAGTGCCGATCACCAACACGATGTGTGGCTTCCGGGGTACCTGCTCAAAGGAGAGGGCGACGGAACCTTCACCAATGTTACGGACATCAGCAACATTGCCACTGTTCAAGAACCAACCTACGGTGCCACAGTCTGTGATTGGAATAACGACGGATATCCGGACATCATGACTTCTCCCTATTGTCGCACCGAGGGAACTCTGTGGAAGAACAAAGGCGATGGCACCTTTGAAAATGTAACGACCGACATCGGCTACACCTCAAAGAACAACATGCACGGCAATGTCGACCTTGCACCCAAGGGTAGCGCCACCAGTTGGTTCCCACGTGAACTGTGTCAGTGGGAAGCGCTGCCGTGCGACTACGACAACGACGGCGATTTGGACATTGCTCAAATGCTTGTTCATGGTGGATTAGATCCGCAGGAGGGACACTCGCCGCTAACGATCAATGCGGGGGCAGCCGGAGGATACAAGCTTAGCTGGGACCTAAAGGCTTTTGATCGTCCGCTGATTAACGGGACAATTGCACGTCGTGATACCGTAAAGAACGACACGACCTGGTCGAATGACTACGGCTCATTTTCTTTGGACAAAGGCTCCATTGTATGGGTCAGCAATTACGGTCATTTGGGCGACCAAGCCGGTGCCTGGTTCGATATGGACAACGACGGCTTACAAGACTTCCTGTTGAGCGCAACTGGCTATGACCAAACCAATGATCGCTGTTACATTCAACATCAGAATCCTGATCACAGTTTTACTGAGGTTGCTCTTAAGCTAGGCTTGCGTACGACATTACATGAAACCCATTCAATGCGTCCTCTTGACTTCGATCTGGATGGTGATGATGATTTTGTGATTGAGTACGCTCCTCGCACAGCGAATGCAAAGTCCGGACGCGTCTGGATGCTTCGCAATGACGTCGGAAACACAAACAATCACAGCTCAGTTGTCTTGCGTACACCGGCCGGGTGTAATAAGTCGGCAATAGGTGCTCGCATCTACGTCTACAGCGGCGGAACAGTACAGATGCGCGAACTTGCTTCAGGCATTGGACGCTGGGGTATGTCGCAACAACTCATGCAAAATTTTGGTCTGGCAAAGAACGAGAGTATCGACTCCATTGTCGTGCGTTGGCCAATGAAGGGTCTCCCCACAACGACAGTTGTTAGTCCTCCCATCAATAAAACTCTGTACATCTCCAAAGAAGGTTTGGTTAACGGTGTTGCGGACAACGATGCTCCGGCGAAACTCGATATTGAACCCAATCCCGCGCATGACAGACTTCGCATTCACATTCCGGCGGAACTTCGTGGCGGCGCGATCCTTGAGGTCTATTCCATGCAATCGCAACGTCTGCTTCAACTTCAACTCGGCGATGAAGCAATTACATCTCTTCCGGTCAACACTTTCAACAATGGCGCATATTTTCTTCGCGTGCAGCGCGGTGAACGCTTCTATTCTAGCAGTTTCGTGATAGCTCGCTAAAGTAAAGAGTGAAGGGATCAGTACAGTCCTTGTGACGTTGAAGCTGAGAGGACGCAGATCGGGAAAGCCACTCTGCAGCACATAATGCTTGGAATCTCAGTGTCCTACTGATTGTAGGTTTTTATCTAGGGAGCTTAGTATCATGGCGACTCACCATCTACCCAAAACCCACTATACTACGTGCTTGTTAGCTCTTTTTGTTGTTGTATCCACACTGATTGTTGCAGGAGACACGCAGGCCCCACAACCAACGTACCATCAACAAAACGGTTTGGAGTTCGCAACGGGAGTAGTGTATGATATGCCTGAAGATATCACCGAACGCTCAAACCTTGCACTGGTCATGGCAGACTCTCTCAGAAACTGTGTGTTTTGGCATGACTCGGTGCAATCCGGACAAACGCACGGTGCTCGGTGGAACTTGAAGTTTTTGTGTAGCGGAGAAGCGGCGTATGCTCGGCTTCGCTTCGTTGACCAGGCTGGCAACGACACTGTTCTCGTAATTCATCAAGACTACATCTCGCCATATGTTCATACCCAAGGACCATTTGTCCGCTGTGCCGGTGCGCCGTTTTTCCTCTTCACAAATTCAGACTACTCTCAGGTAGAGTGGTCAACGGGAGCACATGGAGCAATGGATACCGTAGTGGCAGGACAAAACGGTATGTCAATATGGGCAATCCTCACCACACCCCTGGGCAACATTCGTTACACCGACACATTGTTCCTTAGAAACAGGGCGGCGTTGCGTTTCTCCATTCGCGTCAAAGACACGGTAGCCACTGTAGCCTTCGACTCTGCCATTCTGAATCGTAGATGGTTTCTTGATGGAAGCCTTATTTACAGTGGTCCGGATACGAGTGTGAGCTTGAATCTTCATTTCAGCGCCCAAAAAACATCCTATACGCTGGAGGTCATGGCTACCGATACGAATCTCTGCAGCGGACGATCAACCATAGTCATTAGTGAAGCGTCTTCTGTGGAGCAAGAGTTTGACCATACTATTGGAAATAGTATCACGCAATTCGGAACAGGTATACGATTGTGGCCGCAACCCTCTTCGCAAAATGTGCAGCTCGAGAACAAAGGCTCGGCAATAACAGCCTATCGTATTTATGACACTTTCGGGCGGGTACTCATTGACAAAAGCTGTGAGATCGAATGCAACTCGACGTGTAGTATCGACCTTCGCGCTTTGTCTGAAGGGAGCTATCTATTAGAGCTTCATCGCATGGACGAACGATCAGTGCAGTCGCTCGTAGTCATTCGCGAGTAGTGACGACTACGTACATGGCAACTACGTATAGGCTCGCTCGTGCTCCTCAAGAGCTTGTCTCCACAGTAGTGTTCGGACTTGGAGCTGCTCTGACTACCCAAGTACTTCCAACTTAGCGAACTTGACCATTAGGTTTTTACGTCCTGCACCGGGGAAGATCACGGAGACTTTTTGGTTTTGTCCTTCACCAACGACGATTTCCACTTTTCCTTCACCAAACAGTTTGTGTCGGACCATCATTCCTCGCTTAAGAGGTACATCTGCATGCGATGGCTCGATCTGTGAGTAGTTCTCAGATGGTGGCATGTCGTCAAAATTCTTCCGGGGCGATGGAGTTTGACGGTATGGAGTGGAAGGACGTGATTGTGCTGCGTCCGATCGATTTGAAGTTGCGCCGGGCGCCGATGAGCGCGCCGCGCCGTAGCGCGAAGGACCGGAGTTTGAACTTGATGCTTCGTCGAAACGGGTGCGTTCCTGAACGTTTTCGCGACGTCCCTGCCAGTTAATCGATTCGGCGGGAAGTTCGTGTAAGAAACTTGAAGGTCGCGTGTACTCAACGTTCCCAAAACGTAAACGCCGTTCTGCATAGGTGATATAGAGGCGCTTACAGGCGCGTGTAATACCCACATAGAACAATCGACGTTCTTCTTCGCGCTCATCGGGATGCGAGTTGTCTTTCACGAGTGGTAGCAATCCCTCCTCCACACCGGTGATAATCACACTGGGATACTCGAGCCCTTTGGCAGCATGCAGCGTCATAACCGCTACACGGTTCTGCGAAGTGTCGGCTTCGTCAACATCGCTGACAAGAGCAAGTTGTTGGAGATACGCTTCAAGTGAAGGATCTTCTTCGCGCAGTGTGTATTCACTAATGTCCGTGAGCAAGCGGACGATGTTATTCAGTCGGTCCTCAGCATCCTCGGTTTTCATGAGTTCGTAGTGACGCATGAGTCCGGTTGCTTCGATGTACTGCCGAGCCAAATCATCGGGCGCCATAGAATCCAGCTGCGAGCGGAAGTGCTCGACGATGCCTACGAATTCTCGGGCGGCTTTAGCCGCACGTTTCATCAAGCCTTCTACACTGTCGGCTTGTTGAAAGGCTTCGAAGAGTGTCGTGCCCCGATCACCGGCATAATCGCGCAAACGTTGCAAACTGGTATCTCCGAGTCCGCGAGCAGGCTCGTTAACTACGCGAAGCAGAGACTCCGCATCGCTCGGGTTGATGAGCAGACGCAGATAGGCTGCGGCATCTTTGACTTCTTTACGTTTATAAAAGGAAATTCCGCTGACCATGGTGTAAGGAACCGCTGAGCGCCGTAGTGCATCTTCCAGTGCCTGAGATTGAGCATTGGTCCGATACAGAATAGCGATGTCATTGTACTTTGTACCATGCGTGCGGGCGTCCATTTCGATGATCTGTAATACACGCTCTGCCTCTTCTCGGTCATCACGATTTGAATAAATCGAAATGACATGTCCTTCCTCATTATCCGTCCACAAGGTCTTCGGAATCTGCTTTCGATTGTTTTTAATCACTGCGTCCGCTGATGCAAGAATATGCTTCGTACTACGGTAGTTCTGCTCCAATCGCACAACTTTGGCTTCAGCATAGTCTTTTTGGAAGTCCAAAATGTTACGAATGTCTGCACCGCGCCAGCGATATATACTCTGCGCGTCGTCACCGACAACGCAAAGGTTTCTGTGTCCGCCCGCCAGTAGCTGTACGGCCACATATTGTGCGCGATTCGTATCCTGATACTCATCAACAAGAATGTGTGTAAATCGTTGTTGCACAGCCACCAACATCTCATCGCTGTGACGCAGCAAACGAATCATGTTCAACAACAAGTCATCGAAGTCCATTGCGTTGTTCTTATGCAACTGACGTTCGTAGGCCTCATAGACTTTTGCGATTTGTCGTTCACGAAACTCCGCTGCCGTATTTGAATACTCCTGCCAACTCGTCATCTGATTCTTAGCTGCCGAGATCGCAGATCGTATAGCTGAAGCGCTAATCATCTGCGAGGAGATGTTCAGCGAATTCATCGCTGCACGAATCACACTCGTCGAATCATCCGTGTCGTAAATCGAAAAACTATTCGTGTAACCTAACACATCCGCATAACCGCGAAGCAAGCGGGCAAAAATCGAGTGAAAAGTTCCGGCCCATACTTGGCGGGCAGCCTTTTCACCACAAATGTGTTTAATGCGCTCCTTCATCTCACCCGCAGCCTTGTTAGTGAAGGTCAGCGCCAGAATATTCCACGGTTTTACACCCTTTTGGATCAGATGCGCAACACGAAAGGTCAATACTCGTGTTTTACCGCTACCGGCACCTGCCACAATGAGTAAGGGACCATCAACGGTCGAAACAGCTTCAGCTTGCGAGGGATTAAGACCGGCCAAGACATCCGTCACGGTATTTTCGGCGGCACTGTCTTCCTGCGAAAAAAGATCGTTCGTCGTTTTGACGAGTTTTAATGACATAGGTGAATTCCTTCAGAAATAGGCCAACAAGCCGCAATTCGAAAAGTTGCTATCGGGCAAAACTGCCCGGATAGATGGTCAGGCGGAAGTGGACCACAAAGATACTGCCTGCTCTGAGCATGGATTGAGGAAAGTATGCACAGCCTCGGCGAGTGTTGCTGACGTTTAATGGTTATAATCGACGCTATATGACTTCACGCTCGTGCAAGAACGCAGTTTAACACACTGCATCCTTTCGCAAGCGCACTACGGAAACCCAGCACGAGAATTTGAGGTTTATCGTCATTCCTACCCTGAACGTGTCTTTTCTATAGTCGGCTTCAGCACAGCAATGGAACTCGTGATGTCGCAAGTGTGCTGTAACAGGGCATTCGGGTGTTCGTGTTAGAACCCGAAAGACCGTTTTTGAACGTCGGTTGTCTATAAACCAGACCGGAACCGGAGTATTAGGCTCAAAGCCTCGGTAGACCGTATATTGCAGACTGATGAAAAAGATCCTCGGAATATTCAGCCTTGTGCTGCTAAGTCTTCTGGCACCCGGGTGTTCAACCACCTATGATGCCACGAACAAGACACCGGAAGATATCTTCGCGCGTGCCGTCAAGGAGTTTAACGGAAACGACTTGTTTGAGTCGCAGCGCCTACTCGACATTATTCGATTGCAGTACCCTACAAGTCAGTTGGCAGACGACGCCCAATACTATCTGGCTGAGATCAATTATAAACGACACGAGTATATCTTGGCTGCGTACAACTACAACTACTTGCGTCGCATGTATCCGCAAAGCGAATTCGCAAAGCTCAGTATGTACAAAGCCGCTCAGTGCTATGTCGAGATGTCGCCTCCCTACGATCGCGATCAGAAGTACACCAAAGAAGCGATCGTTGCCCTCAGTGAGTACCGAGAACGCTATAAAGACGACTCTACTGCGGCTGATAGTTCTATTAAAATCCTGCGCACAAAGTTGAGCGAACACGACTTCAGAATTGCAGAACAATACCGTACACTGCTCTCCCCTAAAGCCAGTCTCATTTACTTTGATGCAGTGATCGACGATTATGCCGACACTGAATTCTGTGAACCCGCCCTGCGCGCTAAAGCCGAGATCTTGACACAGCTTAAGCGCTACGATGAAGCACTGTCCGCATGCTCCCTCTACTCTCGTTTCTTTCCCAATGGTCCCTCCACAGGCGTTCTCAAAGAGCTGCAACTCAAGGCGAGCGCTCTAAAAGAAGCGGCTGATCGTGATGCCGCAGCAAAGAAAGAGAGCCAGAAGGACACGAAGGAAAACAGCGATAAAAAATAAGGCCGTTAAGACCCACACCTAGACCTCGGTATCTTCACTATCAAACATTTCCTCCGAGTGCACAGTATTGTACGGTTGTTACGATGTCCGGACCCTGCATGTCTACCACCGATTCCGACCAAGCCTGAATCTCGGGATAGAACAGAGTGATGATTCGAAGTGATGATACAGGGTATTCACGGAACGCGGCTCTTCGGTCATTCACGAAGAGACGGTTTACAATCGACGAAGCTCTAGGTATTGCAATGCTGAAGCTGCGCTTCAGCGAACTAAGGACGTAGCACGGGATGTGGTAGAGAGACTTTAAGGCGTGCCGCGTCGATACGACAATGTGCCCCATAAGGTAGTGTGAGTTTTTTGGCGGTGTGCCCATACAGAATATTCGCAATTGAAGCTTTGCCGGACCGCTGAGTGTAGTCGCGAAGAACATCGATGATGTCTCGCGATGCCGTCGCGCTCTTGCGATTCAGGTCTTGCGTAAACTGTCCAAAAAGCAGAGCGGAACTCTGCTTCAGCGCGCCGCTCAACTCGAGCTGACATAACAATCGGTCGACTTTATAACTCTCCTCACCGATGTCCTCACACAGCATGACAGAATTGGCATAACGCGGACTAAAAGGAGTTCCGCTGAGGGCGGCCAGCATGCTGAGATTACCGCATACAAGTGGTCCCTCTGCTTTTCCGGATGCCAGACACTGCATTTCCAGTGACTGCTTTATGAGGCCCGGAGCTCTCGTCGAGGTCAGCATTTTCCAGAATTGTTCTTCGCTCTCGGCATCAAAATCAGACAGATCCACGCCGACCATGGCACCGCTGAAGCTCAGGAGTTTAGTGCGACGTAGTAGTGCAGCACTCACTGCGCTGAGGTCAGAAAATCCAACAAAAATCTTGGGATGCTTTGCGATGCGTCGGTAATTCAAGCTCTGCAGGAATCTCATGGATCCATATCCGCCGCGCGTACAAAAAATTGCATCGATGCGTGGATTGCAGAACATGGACTCCAAATCTGAAGCGCGCAACTCGTCACTTCCGGCCAAATAGGCATCCGAAGCACGTGTCGAATCACCCAATTCTACTCGATAACCCAAAGTCTCAAGATAGCGTACTCCGCGATCCAGTTTGCTCGCATCGCGCATCGGCGAAGCAGGAGCTACAATACCAATCGTGGCACCTTTGCGCAATACACGAGGAAGAACGAGGTCTGTGGCCATAGCTGAACTATACAGCGTGAAGACGCATCGCAAGCGCACAGAGCGAGTCCTGCGAAGCACGTACTGATAAAAACTCGGAATGAATACGGAGCTCGAATAGGAATGCAGATGCACTCCGTGTGCGCAAAGCCCACTATAACAACTAGGAAAGCAACAAGAGCACGCGCGACAAAGTCTGCTTCAGTTCACGGCGATGCACAATCATGTCTGCAAAGCCATGTTGCTGCACAAACTCGGAACGCTGGAATCCTTCGGGAAGCTTCTTGCGAATAGTTTGCTCAATAACGCGCGGTCCGGCAAAACCAATCAAAGCTTTGGGTTCGGCAATGATGACATCTCCCAACATGGCATAAGAGGCACTCGTGCCACCGGTGGTCGGATCCGTTATAATGGAGATATAGGGCAATCCTGCTTCAGCAACTTCCGTGAGCGCAGCACTTGTCTTAGCCATCTGCATAAGGGAAAATGCTGCTTCTTGCATTCGAGCGCCACCCGAGGCGCTGATGACGACCAGCGGAACATTCATACTAATGGCACGACGCGCCGCACGAGAGAACTTTTCACCGACAACGGAGCCCATCGAGCCTCCAATGAAGTTGAAGTTCATGCAGCCAAACGAAATCATGTGTCCGTGCACCGTACCATAACCGATGGTCAAGGCATCACCGTGTCCACCGCGACGATAAGCCTCCGTTAAGCGTCCGGCATAGGGTTTCGTATCAACGAACTCCAAAGGATCGGCACTACGCACGCTGCCGTCGGTTTCGACCCATGATCCTTCATCAAAGAGAATCTGGGTATACTGGCGTGAACCGACGCGGAAGTGGTTGTCACACTTTGGACAGGTAAAAGCCAGTTCTTCGAGCTGTTTCTTGTAGATGATTTCCCCACACTCCTCGCACTTCGTCCAAAGCCCATCAGGCATTTCACGAGGTTGGGTGAGTTGAATATTTTTCGATTTACGTTGAAACCAAGACACAGGTGTTTTGCTAAAGTGTAACATGCGTTGGCTGCCGTATGACGCGGCAACACAGCGCTTAGTGCTGATCTTCCCAGATATGAAAGCGCATTCCGTAGGGATCTATGACAAGATAACTCTTTTGGAGATGTGTTCGCTGTAGGACGCAGCCGGCAGCCTCCAAACGGGTTTTCAAGATATCCACGTCATCCACGCGAAATTCGAGCCATGTATGCTGCTCGGCACTGTTGTTTTCGATGTGGATTGTCGCGCCGTCGACCGATAGTTCCGACTCATGATCCTGATGCTTGGTCATAGTCAAACCCAGAACCTTCGTATAAAACTCCACGGCGTTTGTGTAATCACGAACGCCAACGGCAATGTGTGGACTAAATCGTATCATACTCTCACTTCTTTCTCAATTCACGTTCGATGCTGCTCGCACGAAAGTTTCAGGGAACACTAGGCTTTACAGCGACGACTTCCCAAGACATTGTATCGTCCGCTGATGAAACTCAAATCCGCAAAAGAAGCGTTGCCTGCGGGATTCGAGCCGGCACCGTGAAAATCACTGTAAGCAGACGATTGGTTCACCCAAATAGGTCCAACAAAGTTGAAGGCAATCGAACAGCCGGCGTCCATGACCTTTTCTTCTGCCAATCGCATGACATCTTCGCTACTAGAATAACAACTCACCGTCAACGCTCCTTGGGTACGCACCGATTGAGCGATTGCATCAAGTCCGGCCTCGACGTTGTCGACCGGGATGACGAAAGCAATTGGACCAAACCACTCTTGCGACGTTATATCACGCTGAGAAGCATCTGCTTGTAAGAGCAATGGGCTCAGACTACGCGCATGCTCGTGTCCGGGCTGGCTGATTCCTTCGGAAGCAAGGAGTTGTTTCAAGCCCAAGGCAGTTGCGGCTTCAACACGGTCTTTTGTCTGCTGGCTCTGGAGCGCACCGAGAGTTGAGGGTCCCATCTTCTCATTGTGGGCAATGTCGCGAATCTTCGCAGCAAGTCGAGCACCAAACTCGTCGACGCTTACCGTTGTGTCGCCATCAAGTACCCCGCTTTTCGGAATGTAAATGTTCTGCGGTGCAGTACACATCTGTCCGCTATACAAACTCAAACTAAATGCAAGGTTATCCAGTACGGGTTCGAGCTGTGGCGCGCTTTCTACGATAACGCAATTGACTCCGGCCTTCTCGGTGTAACAGACCTTGTGGAGTCGGTGACAGATTGTTTCGACTTCAGTACCGAAGTGTGAAGAGCCGGTATAATCAACAGTACCTACGAGAGGATGTTCAATCAAGTCGTGAGTGATGCGGTGCTCCTGATTGGCAACGGCAAGCTGCACGATATGCGGATTCAAACCTAGATCCTTCAATGTTTGCTGCATGGATGCTACGACGATTGCAATCGGATACACAACCTTGGTGTGTGCTTTGGCAATAGTGGCAGCTCCAGTGATCAGCGAAGCAAACATTCCCGGAACACTGTTCCACACAGGAAAGGTTGAACAACCGATAGTGACGTTGACTCCTTTGGGACGAACGCGATAGTGTTTGTCCAAGGTCACACTCATTTTGCCCATGGGCTTCACCCATTCATGAGCCGAATCAAAACACTGCAAAGCCGTCAAACCGGTTGCGATGGACTCAAGTGCGCGGTCGAACGAATGGGGACCGCTAGCTTGGAAAGACATCACGAATCCTTGTCCGGTTGTATGCTGCGTGGCATAAGCAATCTCAAAGAAATGACGAGAAGCTTGTTCCAAACACTCAACCAATACTGCAGCGCGTTCCAAACTTGTGAGGGCTGACCACTGCTGTTGTGCGGTATGCGCATGCGTTACCAGATGGTCGGCTGAGCTTACCGGATAGCTTATGCCCAATGGGAAGCCATATGGCGATTCTTCCTCACCATGCCAGACTAAGGCAGAAGTCTGCAGCAAACGGTCAAAGGGCTTCGTGAGCTGACGCCGGAATGCCAATTCTCCATCGGCATTGGCTGTCTCTCCATAAATCTTGCCGCTAGGTGCTTCGGGCCAATGTGCCCAAAATTCGCGTGTTTTAGTTGCTTTTTGGGCTGCTTCTAAGGTTTCTTGATGTTTTTCGATGAGGTGCTGAAATGCGCTCATATTCCCTGTGTCGTATGAAAATGGTATACAAATGTAGGGAGTTTTTACGTGCGCTCGTTGCTCTCCGTGCGAGCCTTGGCAGACTGCGTCATCACCCTTCAGGACTACGTTTTTGGTTGCTCCATGAACGCCAAAATTCTCAAACGGAGCAAGACCATACCATACATTTCACAACTCTTAAAATTTTTGGTGTACGCAATGTTTGCATGTGCTAAAGCAAGGAGTTCTCGCGCATGCACACTCTCTTGAAGTAACCAATTTCTCCCAATGCGCATCTACACGACAAGAACGGTTTTCTCGCACTAATGTAATGGAGGACATCATGAACCGCTTCGCTCCTTCCTTCGTGGTTATGGCCTTGGTTATTTTTGGCATCTTGTTCATGTGGTCACAGCTTTTTTCCGCTGAGCCGTCGGATCAGGGCAAGCGCAACACATCAAGCATGTTGGTGCGCGTTGTCGACAACAAGGGAGAACCCATAAGTCGCGCAACTGTGCACCTTCGAGAAACATCGAGAGGAGCCTACAGCGACAAAAACGGAATAGCCCTTGTGAAAGGTTTGCCTGACGATAGTTTCAAGGTTTCAGTCAGCTTTTGCGGCTATTACAATGCTGAGAAGATCGTCATTCTCCGCGCAGACAAACAGACACGCTTACTTGCTACTCTTCAACCGCGGTGGCGGCGGCTTAGCACCACCTACGGATCGAGTGTAGGCGACGCGGCTCAACGAGGAACACAAAGTCCGCCGCAAAGCGATTCTTCCGGCGCTCCCAATGCGCGGCGCATAACACCGATGGTCACGTGTGGACTTGCTAACGGATGGAAGGAATTTGAGGACGACGATACGATTGCCGTGTCTGATCAATGCTCAGTCGATAAGCAGCAGCGAAGTCAATTGTCGCGACAGCACTCGACCCTCGAAATCATCGAGGATGATCCGGTAGTCGTGGCCGACACACTTTCGCGCGTACTCCCGGTGTTGGTGTATCCAAATCCTATTCGACAGGTCTGTACAATGAGCATCGTTATTGAGCAACGAGCTCAGCTCAGTGTAGCTTTCTACACACTGGATGGCAAACTGTTGCTGCAGTTTGATATTGGTGACGTAGATCCCGGACTATTTGAACACAAGCTCAATTGCTCGGATCTGGAAGCCGGAACATATCTGATGGCATTCCGCTGTTCCAACGGACAGAACGCAGTGATGACCGTTTCAAAATCAGCGAACTAAGTTCGGTGGACTGAAATGCGCCCAAATGAATCGCTCCCTGTATATTTACGCTGTCACATGGTCTCTCCGCGTACTCCATGCTCAACAGCTCGCGACTCATTCTATACCAGCCTTCGGAAGTCACAGCAGCACAGATGCTGGACTATGAACTTCGCAACAAGAGCTTTTTCACTCCTTGGGTCCCTGAACGCCCGGATGAGTGGTTTAGCGTAGATGCCCAGGAACTGCGGCTGCATCATGAATGGCAATTGCAAAAAGAGACCGGCTCTTATCGCTTTTATCTTGCGACGCAAGAGCAGAGTCAACTGATTATTGGAGACTGTGGACTAAGCAACATCGTTCGCGGGGCATTTCATTCAGCCTATATGGGATACAAGCTTGATGAGCAGTCTCAAGGACAAGGCTATATGCTTGAAGCCCTCGACGCTCTCCTGCATTTCGGCTTTGAGACCTTGCGCCTTCACCGCGTGGAAGCTAACATTATGCCTCACAACACACGCTCCATTGCAGTTGCCGAGAAACTGGGCTTGAAGCGTGAGGGCTATTCTGAAAAATATCTGTGTATCAACGGTACTTGGGAAGATCACCTTCGCTACGCGATCATTCGCGAGAACTACTGTGGCAAGGCATGAAGCGGGATTTCTTTTTTGCAACTAGCTAACAGCACATTCAAACTCCGCAACGATGTCCATACCAAGGTCCGCCTCAAACTCGTTTGACACAAGCGATAGTGATAACATCATCACCGGCGAGCTAGCGATTTTGAAAACTCTTGTAGAAGGCTTGCACATCCTTGGTGAACTGCACCAATGATTCCTTATGGACATACATCATGTGTCCGGCCATATAGTAAGTCATCGTCACACGACGAAGTTCTTCGCTCTCCACTTCTAAGTGGTCAAAGGTAAACTCTGTGCCGTAGAACGGTGTTGCCAAATCGAAGTAGCCATTGGCAACAAAGACTTTCATGTGCGGATTGCTGCGTAAGGCGGCAGCCAAATCATCAGCAACGTTGGTGTATCCGCGATCTGCGTCTCCCCATTTCCAGGGGTGCACTTTAGGAGTCAGCACTTCGTAGGTCATCGGCGTCTCATAGCCCAAATCACGACGTATATAATCATAGACCCCGGCGGTGTATACGCCCAAGATGTTGCTGTAACTTGGGTCTTCCGAGGGGAGCTCCCCAGCAGCATCGACGTCACGTCCGATAAAGCGAGAGTCCAGGCGGCCGACAACGCAGCGCTCCGCTCTCATTATTTCTTTCATGTAGCGCATTGGGTGAATGCGAAGATTGCAAGACAAAATATACGCCGCGCTCAATCCCGTCAACTCACTCAAACGATCCGCCACTACGCGTTTGTCTTTATCACGGAGACGATGACCTGCAGTCAAAGCAAGCAAATATTCTTGGCCTGCGTATGCTCTAACTTCCTTCATGAGGAGCTCAAAGTTCTTCTGATATCGACTCGACAGTTTCTTATGATACCATGAAGTAGCCGCGATGGCAGGAAGAAAGCACACATACGGCAAGTCGTTTACGGTTGAGTTCTCATGCGCGATGGTCTGAAACGACAACACGGCTGAAATCAATACAACACCGCTAATGTTCATGCCGTGCTTGACCTGCATGAAGTTTGCGAGAGCCGCTGCACGTGTAGTTCCGTAACTCTCTCCGGCGAGAAACTTCGGCGAGAGCCATCGACCGTGCTCGCTCGTCCAACGACGAATAAACTCAGCAACCGAGGCCACGTCCTCAGCCACTCCGTGAAACTCTTCACGCTTTGCGTCACCGGCTGTGCGAGAGTATCCTGTGCCGACCGGATCAATAAAAACAAGATCGGTCCATGCAAGCCAGGTTTGCGGATTGTCTTCAAGTTGATGAGGAGCCGGCAGCGGATTGCCCTGCTCATCCATCACAACTCTACGAGGACCAAGCGCACCCATGTGAAGCCATACAGAACTGCTACCCGGACCGCCATTGAAGGCAAAGGTTATAGGTCTCCGTGCCCGCGCGTCTGCCGTTCCTTTGAGAGTGTAGGCAACGTAGAACATGTCGGCGCGATGCTTTCCATCGTCGCTCTCAATTTTCATGGTTCCGCTCACGCTCGTGTACTGAAGACTGCGAGATCCAATCTTCAATGTGTGATTCTTCGTTACCGGTGGAGGTGGTGCCGGTCTTGTTGCTTGTTCCTTACCTGCCGTCGCGTTGTCGCCCGCTGCCTCAGCCATAATCTTCAAAGAGTAAAATGTCGTGAATACAAGGTCTCTATACCGGAAGCGCAGGTCGAAGACCTGCGCTTAACACCTAAATCTGTGTGTCGTCCCAATGAAACGCGTCCGCCAAAAAAAAATCGAGCATCCATCTACTCGAATATGGCGTCATCAACGCGAATACGTCCATACTCGAAATCATCTTCTTCCAGGTTCCACTCAATACGAACCGTCGTTGGAATTTTGATTCCTTGGAATTCTTTGTAGTCACTGCAGTACATGGTACACTGCTCACGTTCGTAAGCGGTTTCGGCATCGCGATATTTATCCCGTGTTACCACGCGCTCGACTTCGTTGCGTTCATTGAAGTAGAAAGTGGCGGTGATGTTTTGTCCATGGTCCATCAATACAGCCCGTGCGGAGTGTGCATCAACCGCTTCCCAGCGCATGGAGCCACTAGGAATCAGCGAGGTTGGAAACCACACGGCTTCCATGAGAATTCGAGAGAGCAGTGCTGTGCCCACTTCAGGTCCCTGAGGGTCGAAGAGCGTTACCATTCCCAGATACTTTACAAAGCCACTGCCCTTGCCGTCGTTGTACAAGAGTTGCGCATCGGTCCACATAAAGGGCGACGACTTAATCATGGCATGCCACACAAGACCGGGGTGCGTGCCTGTGTAGTGGGCTTTAGCTTTTAGCTTGCCCCATTCCGGTTGTGAGAGAGCGCGCCACTCTCCGGACTGGTGTACGGTAGCAAATCGAATTTGCTCGGTACCGTCTTTGATTACATGTTCAAGGTACTGTTGCACCGGTCGCGGCAGAGTTGCAACGATTTCATGTCGCATCTTTTTATGCGGACGTGACCACTCAGCTTCGCGTAGCGACTTCACGGTACGCGAGCGGTTCATAATAGCCCGAACGATGCTGAAAATCACGACCACGGCAATCGTAATGACGATCACCGATGGAATAAACGTCATCTTATCCATAGTGTCCTGACCAATGGTAGTCTAGCTGTCCCCTTAGGATCAAATTGCATTTTTTTTCGCAATAGGCAAAGAGGCGATCGCAGCTTCCTGCCGCATGATACTCATTTGTCGTAGAGACAACAGAGCCTGGCACGATTGACTCATAGACTGTTCGTACGGCGTATTTTGCACGATATATATCGCTGTTTATCACGCCATCGTAACGACTTATGAAACGCCAGCACCGCTACCACTGCTTGACCTCGGCTTTGTTGCTGATTGCTCTCTCCTCAGCTCTGTTCAGTCAAAAGCTCCTCCGGTCGGGTCCGATGGTTGGCTACACCGAAATGCGCGAAGCCATGCTCTGGGTTCAGACCACCGGACCGGCCACGGTGCACTTTGTGTATTATGACGATAAAGACCCCGTTCGACGTCGTACATCCACGGTTACGACTACGGCATCTGAAGCGTTTACAGCCCACTGTGTGGCAGATTCGCTGGAACCCGGGCTCACATATTTTTACGAACTCTATATAAACAACGCTCAGGTCAAATTGCCCTATAGCTGTTCGTTTCGTACTCCTCCACTGTGGCAACATCGTAGCGACCCGCCCGGCATTCGCATACTCTTTGGCTCTTGCGCTTACATCAATGAGACAAAGTATGATCGCCCCGGCACTCCCTATGGCGCGGACTACCAGATCTTTACTGCCATGGCGGCTACAAAACCGGACGTGACCTTGTGGTTGGGCGACAATGTGTATTTGCGTGAGGCGGATTGGAATTCCCGCAGCGGAATCCTGCATCGCTATACCCACACCCGCTCCCTACCCGAAATGCAAGCTCTGCTTGCAAACTCCGCTAACTACGCCATCTGGGATGACCACGACTACGGTCCTAATGACTGCGATCGCGCCTTCTGGAATAAGGAACTCACCTTCGAAGCGTTTAAGTTGTTCTGGGCGAATCCTCGATACGGGATGGATAACACGAGTCGCGGCATTAATTCCATGTTTTCATGGGGCGATGTCGACGTCTTCTTGTTGGATGACAGGTGGTGGCGCAGTCCTGATAAACGCAAAACGGGCGAGCGAACAATTCTAGGCAAAGAACAGTTTGAATGGCTCATCGATAACCTGGCAAGTTCGACGGCTCCCTTTAAGCTCGTGTGCATCGGCGGACAAGTCCTCAACAGCGAGGCATTGTTCGAGAACTTCTCTACCTATCCCGAAGAGCGCAAGCGTCTCATCGAGGCCATCCAAGCCGAGAACATCAGTGGTGTCATTTTCCTCAGCGGTGATAGGCATCATACGGAGCTCTCCATGCTCCATGAAGCCGGACATTATCCTATATACGACATAACCTCATCGCCCATTACCGCGGGTCCCAATCCAAAAGCCGACAAGGAGGCTAACGCAAATCGAGTACCCGGAACCTTTGTGGGCCAACGCAATTTCGCTTTACTGGACTTCAGTGGAGCAAAAGAGAACCGAGCTCTCACGGTGTCTGTGTACGACTCGAATGGAAAGCAGTTGTGGACTAAATCGATCAGTCTCAAAGAACTACGCACGAAGTAATCACGCATGACGCGCCTTTTGCATAGCATCCTAGACTCTCGTTTGCGCATCGTTGTACTCGTTGCACTCGTGTTACGATTTTCCCTGTGGCTTTTCATGACAGACCACAGCTCGCTGCGGGCTATGGAATATGGTGTCATCGCGGATAACATCATCCACGACAAAGGCTATGGCTATTTCTGGAAAGACTCATCACGGCTTCGTAGCGATGTGCCTCCGTCAAGCGTCATGCCTCAGCCTTCAGCCTACATGATGCCCGGCTATACTTGCTTCATTGCAACGCTCCTAACCATTGAATCACCGCTACTGCGTTCACTTCTCTTGGTTCTGCTACAGACTAGTGCGAGCTTGATAAGTATTGTGCTAGCGTGGCACTGGCTCCGGCGACTCCACAGTGAGCGTCTGGCTCTCATCGTATGTTGGTGCATCGCTGTCCTGCCCGAGTTTGTCTACGCATCGACTTTAGCTGCTTCCGTCAACTTCGTCCAGGTGCTTTCTTTGGCTTTGTGCTCGGTTGGTAGCTGGTACCGTCAGGCGCGAACGCAACGTTTCCTCCTCATGCTGTGCAGCGCAGCGTTGCTAAGCATACGCGCGGAAGCAGCGTTGTTTCTCCTAGCTTTGTCCGTCGCGTACTTGATGCACGCATCGACGCGAGAGCGAAGTCTGTGGATCGCCTGCGGATGTTTGGTGGTGCTTGTCCCGTGGACAGTGCGCAACGCTATTGTCTTTGATGCATTTGTCCCGCTCACGACGAGCGGAGGTTTGAACTTCTATCGCGGACACAATCCCTATGCGCTCGGCACGTGGTCCGATGCACGCATTGATGACGCTGTTCAGCAGCTACCCTTTGACCGACAAATCGAATTGCGACTCGACTCACTATACAAGGCAGAAGCTATGCAGGCAATCAGCGGCAGAGCTAGTCAGGAGCTCGAAGGCACTGTTCTAAAGCTTGTACAGCTTTACGTGTATGACAGCAATGATGCCAGGTCCGGAAATGCTCTGTATTGGATACCGAGTGTTCTCATTGGCGTCAGTGCTTTGATTGGACTTTTCTTTATCCGCGGGCTGCGCCCGCGCTTCGGCAGAGAAACGCTCTTGTATATAGCCGTGAGCAGTCTGACGACAATGATGTTCTTTTGTCTGCCGCGTTATCAGAGCATGCTGCGCATTATGCTGCTACCCTACGCTGCGGCACTTTGGCTACTGCCGCTCGATGCACGAAGGCGCAGAAAATCAACACCGTAGTTCTTGTATCCGGTACAGACACATAATGGGGAAGCGTCGCGGATACCGGAGCATCGAGTATCCTTGCACTCGGAGCCTAAAATCGGACGTGACTCGACTAGTATGCTACGAGCCGCATTGAAGACTGTGTGCTCAGACTTTCTTCAGCTGCCAAGGTAGCGGCAGTCACGGCTCGGATGACGTCGTATGAGATTGGCATGGCGCTACCATTTCGAATGGCATCCATAGTTGCTTTGACTTCTTCATTGTGACCTTTGCTGCCGTCGAAGCTCTTCACGCTCTTCTTTTTTCCGCTATACAATTCAAGACTCTTGAAGTTGTTCATGATCGCGGAGCGTTGCTCGCAATGCGCCTCACAGTACTCCTTTGCTAAAGCCCCATCGCCTGATGCTGTATAGATCACGGTGCCTATCGATCCGTCGCTAAAGTGGATGACGATGCTGACGTTATCGTGATTCACGCCTTGAGTGTTAGACGACACAGTCGAAGCGGCATACACGGTGGTTGGCAGAGCATCGCTAAGAAAAGCCATGCAGTCGATGAAGTGACAGGCTTCTCCAATGATTCTTCCACCTTGATCTGTAGCCTGAATCCAGTGTGTTTTGGGTATGAACCCGGCATTCACGCGGTACACCATATTCAGTGGATCCTTCCGTTGCGCAAAGAACTTCTTCATCGCGACGAAGGAGGCAGAGAAGCGTCGATTGAAACCAACCATAACACGTCCACCCGTCGACTCCACAAGCTCATCGATACTGATAAGCTCCTCGGTAGTAATGCACAGTGGCTTTTCTACAAAAACTGCTTTTCCTGCACGAAGTGCAGATTGGACATAGTGCGCATGCGAACTATGCGGAGAAGCACAGACAACCAAGTTTACATCAGGATGAGCAACAAGCTCAGCACCATTCGTCGAAGCCAGGGCAAAACCATATCTCTTCGCAACGGAGTGCGCGTTCGCCGGAGTAGATGTCGAAACGGCGATAAGCTTTGCTCCACCGGAGACTAAGGGAGGCAGCAGCATCGACTGAGCGAAGCTACCGGCACCAATGAGTCCGACATTCACGGAATCTTTCGCAACTGCAGCACGTTGCACACTACGCGACGAACCCTGGTTGCGCTCCGGATAGTGCAATACGATACCCAGACTTGGAGATGAATCCTTGCCTGTTACGAGATCGTACGCTTTGTGCGAGTCGCGAATGTCAAAGTGATGCGAGGTCAATGACTGAGCGTTGATACTCTTACGGTCGATGCAGTCCAAAAAAGCCTGCATGTTCCGATTCTCCGTCCACCGCACATATGCGGCAGGATAGTCAACGCCTCCCTCTTCGTACAGCGGGTCATACCGTCCGGGTCCATAACTACAGGAAATGCGTATGTCAATTTCCTTTTCGTAGAAAGGCGATCGCTGAATGTCCATACCCGTTACACCAACGATGACCAACTTCCCTTTCTTACGCAACATTTTCATGGACAGTTGTACGGGTTCGTTCGAGTTCGTACTGGCCGTAATGATTACAGCATCCACACCTAGCCCACGTGTAAGCGCTTGAATGGTGGGAAGCGCATCTGCGTTGCTTGCCAAGGTTGCATCTGCGCCGTTGGTTCGAGCACGCTCGAACAGTGCTTCATTGATGTCCATGCCAATTACATGACATCCTGAAGCTTTGAGTAACTGCACGGTGATTTGTCCAAGCAAACCCAAGCCAATCACTGCTACAGATTCTCCCAAACGTAGGTCAGCTTGGCGCACCCCTTGAAGAGCAATCGCACCTACGGTAGTGTAGGCAGCATCGTCAAAACCTACATTGTCGGGTATGCGACAGACCAGATTCTTTGGAACGGAGATATACTCGGCATGGTGAGCGAACTGAGCGCCCGCGCAGGCAACACGATCCCCCACGGCAAACTCATCGCAGCGAGATTCGACAACGACGCCAGCAGCACTATAGCCGAGTGTTTTATAGGAGTCTAAGCGGTTAAGTACTTTGTTGACGGTTGTCATCAAGCCGTCTTTTTTTACCATCTCGAAGACCTGCTTTACTTGATCAGGTTGTTTTCGAGCGCGATCGAGAAGTGATGATTGTGCCGAGCTGACAGAACTACGCTCAGTGCCGGCCGAAATGAGAGAGGCCACTGTGCGGACAAGGACCCCGCCGGGACGACATCCCGGTGCCGGGATTTCCTCGATGATCAATTCGCCTGTTTTAAGATGCTGAAGAACCTGGAGCATAGCTGCCGTTCGTTGTGGACATGGTACGAAGCGGCAAATTACGATGGAAAGGGCAAAGCCTTAACAGTGACTGCTAAGGCTGAATGAGATTTAAAAGAAACCTGAGACCTTGCATACTGAGGGAAAGCTGAAATTGAGGTGCACACAAGGTTGACCGTGTTTCTTACGCAAAAACCGGCGCACTTCTTAGCTCACTTACCTCTATGGTGAGACCTTCTATGTAATCTAGTGCTGGATTCTTGCTTGCTATACCAAGTGCCGCGTTCATGTCCGGAGCGTTAATGATATAGTAGCTCCGGATAAGCGGTGTTTCGGGGTCAATCTGCTTTAGACTCCATCCATGCTCAGCTCGCGCTACGATGAGACCGTAGGGCTCCGTTGTTTGCGAGCTAACAAAATATCCTTCACGTCGAAGAAAGTCGCCGTACTCCCGACAGCGCTCGACAAAGTGCTTGTCGTTATTCATGGAATCGGGAGCTAACTGGGGTCCGACTTTTCGCACACACAACAAAAACTGCTTCATGAGGCTCCTACCTTAAGACTTTTCAAACCGTCGCAGCTACACATCGCATGTTCGTAATGTGCAGTGCGTATCACATGCACCGCGTATGTGGGAATACGCTCCGTGCCATGACGCCATGCGAATGAGAAGCGCGTCGGACCCCGCACTACTCACATACAGCATTCACTTTTCTACCTGAAATTTTCGTAACGAGTGCCTGAAGTGTGTGGAGAGCATCTCGCTACAATTTCGTTCTCGGCTGTTTCCTAGCTATACTATAATAGTGATTTCTGTTTTGAAAATGAGAAATTAATTAACGCAGACAAAAAGACCTCTTTAGACTAAAGCAGTTAAAGAGTTTCAAGTCTTGTTTGTAACTATTTCAGCTATACACAAAGTACTACAATGCACATTATCATGATCCGGGATCAGCAACACAGTGTCCGATGCGACTTGGTCCCTATGTCTAATGCTATAAACTGGTATCGGTCTCGTCGGCAGCAGAACTGATTCTCGGGCCATTTGCTTTGCTAGCTCAACCACGCAACCTGCGAGTGTTAGCGACAACAAATGATTGGCGTCGCCAAACTATGTTCTATCTCCTCTTCTGACTTTTAATCCTTTTGCTGAATTAGTTCAGATATATGGAGTGATTACTCGACAAAATAGTTACAGAAAAACTTCATGAAAACACACAAAAAACACTCATTGACAAGAGAAAGTCTTGTCCCGGAATCAGTCCCAGAGATCGGAGTTAAATGCGCAGGATGAATTTGATCCTAATAAAACACAGGTTGAACGTTGGGAGTTGCCTTACTCTCCACTCATCGAAGCCGGTTGCGAAAACATTGCGGAGTCTGCATACTTCGGTGTTATAAGACACGCTGACATCAGCCTGCCCGAAGGGCAGGCATAAAAAAAGCCGCCCTAAATAAAGGACGGCTTTCTTATACGAACACTGACTCAGCGATCAAATGGTAGCTTTCTTAGCCGGACGTTTCAGTGGAATTATCGGTGCCGGCTCTTCGCTGGTGATTTCAGGAAGAATGGCATCGTGTCCAAAGATATTTCCAACCGAGCTCTTCACCAGCATGTCTTGATAACGACGCAAACCGGTACCCGCCGGGATGAGCTGGCCGAGAATAATATTCTCCTTCAAGCCGTGCATGTGGTCGATCTTGGCGGAAGCAGATGCATCGGAGAGAACGCGAGTGGTCTCTTGGAATGAAGCTGCCGAGAGCCACGATTCCGTTGTCAAGGATGCTTGAGTGATACCCAAGAGGAGTGGCTCGGCGATAGCAGGTTCAGCCTTGCGAGCCTTTGCTGCTTTCTTATCCTTCTTTGCCAACTCATCTGTGACTTCCTTGAGTTTCTTACGAGTGACAACTTCGCCCAGCTTGAACTTTGAGTCACCCTTATCGGTAATGACAACACAGCTCTTCAGGTGTTCGTTTTCATCGTTGAACAGAATACGATCCACTTGGTCATTCTCGAGGTAGCGGCTGTCACCACCGTCGGTAATGCGCACTTTTTGCAGCATCTGGCGCACGATAATTTCAATGTGCTTGTCATTGATCTTCACACCCTGCATACGGTACACTTCCTGAATTTCATTTGTCAGGTAGCTTTGTACTGCTGCATTACCTTTAATTGCCAAGATGTCGTGCGGGTTAATAGCACCTTCCGTTAAACGCTCGCCGGCACGTACAAGATCACCGTCTTGCACAAGTATGTAACGACCTGATGGTGCCGAATATTCTTTACGCGTTTGTCCGTCAAGTGAAGTAACGTAGATAGTAATAGCACCACGTTTCGGTTTCGGATCCTTTGATATGATACCGTCGATTTCGGCAATTACGGCGGGGTTCTGCGGTGAGCGAGCTTCGAACAACTCGGTAACACGCGGAAGACCACCTGTGATGTCACGAGTACGACCCAAGTCACGAGGCATTTTTACGAGCTTACCACCGACGCCGAGAAGTTCGTTCTCGTCGACAATAATCTGAGCGCGTGAAGGAATGCTGTACGTTGCAAGTACCGTTCCGTCATCACCGACAACTTCAATAGCCGGGAATTTGGTCTTGTCGCGGGAATCGATAACCATCTTTGCGATGTGACCTGTTTGCTCGTCATTCTCTTCGCGATAGGTAACGTTTAGGACAAGATCCTTGTAACGAACACGACCTGCACGCTCAGTAATAATAACAGCGTTATAGGGGTCCCACTCATACAACAGATCTCCCTTGTGGATTTCCTTACCGTCGTGAACCTTAAGCACAGCACCGTAGGTTACGTCGTAGCGGGTGATCACACGTGTTGAATCACGCTCAATAATGTTGATCACACCGGAACGGCTTACTACCACTTCAACATCGTTCTCATCGTCGTCAATGAAGCGAACCGTGCGAATGTTTTCGAAGTTGATCAAACCATCTGCCTTGGATTGCACGGTCGACTGCGAAGCAACGAGAGATGCAGTACCACCGGTGTGGAAGGTACGAAGCGTAAGCTGTGTACCGGGCTCACCGATAGACTGAGAAGCAATAGTACCAACAGCTTCACCGGTGTCGACAATCTGGCCTGAGGCAAGATTACGTCCGTAGCACTTAGCACAAACACCGTGACGGGCTTCACACGTAAGCACCGAGCGAATCGTAACCTCTTCGATCGAAGCTGTCTCAATTGCTGCAGCCTTTGCTTCATCGATCAACTCACCCTTGCGAACGATGACGTTCTTTTGGTTTTCCGGATCGACGACATCATTCAAGGCAACGCGACCGAGTATACGTTCTGCCAAAGGCTCTTTCACTTCCTCGCCATCCTTCAATGCACGTGTCGGCACACCACGAATGGTACCGCAGTCAGGCATGGTAACGATCATGTCTTGAGCCACATCGTGCAAACGACGTGTCAAGTATCCTGCGTCAGCTGTTTTCAACGCTGTATCCGCAAGACCCTTACGAGCACCGTGGGTTGAAATGAAGTACTCAAGAATGGAGAGACCTTCACGGAAGTTCGAAATAATCGGCGTTTCGATCAACTCGCCCGTTGAACCGGTAATGGACTTCTGCGGTTTCGCCATAAGACCACGCATACCGGCAACCTGACGAATCTGCTCTTTTGAACCCCGCGCCTGTGAATCCAACATCATCCAGAACACGTTAAATCCGTCTTTGGCCTTCTGCAACTCATTGTAGAGGCGATCAGCCACTTGATTCGTTGCTGTTGACCAGGTATCGATGATCTTGTTGTAACGCTCACCGTTGGAGATAATACCGTTCTCATAGTAGGAACGAATACGATCCACTTCCTTTTGAGCCTTGCCTACAATCTCGTCCTTGATCTGGGGAACCACGAGGTCATGGATCGACACAGACAAACCACCACGCATAGCGTAGCTGAATCCCATGTCCTTCAAGTTGTCAAGGAACTCAACTGTCTTTGCCAAACCTACAGAGCGGAAACAATGTCCGATGATTTGCTTCAAGCGCTTCTTGGCCAACAACTCATTCAAGAAGCCGATTTCCTTGGGCACGATTTGGTTGAAGATGATACGTCCGGTTGATGTCTCGATCATACTGCCATTGATACGCACTTTGATTTTAGCGTGCAGATCAAGCTTGCCATTATTGTGGGCGATCAATACTTCGCTCGCTGAGGAGAAGACTTTGCCTTCGCCAAGAGCGCTCGGACGAATCTTGGTCAAATAATATGCACCCAAGACCATGTCTTGAGAAGGTACCGCTACCGGCTCACCATTCTGGGTGTGCACGATATTGTGCGGCGCGAGCATGAGCAACAATGCCTCAAGCTGAGCTTCGTGACTAAGAGGAACGTGAACAGCCATCTGGTCACCGTCAAAGTCCGCGTTAAACGCCGTTGTTACCAGAGGGTGCAGCTGAATAGCCTTACCTTCAATCAAGCGAGGCTGGAAGGCCTGAATACCCAAGCGGTGCAGTGTAGGAGCACGGTTGAGAAGGATTGGGTGACCGTCGATCACCTTTTCCAAAATGTCCCACACTTCGTTGGTTTTGCGTTCAACCATCTTCTTGGCGCTCTTCACTGTCTTCACGTGTCCGCGCTCAATGAGCTTGCGAATAATGAAGGGCTTAAAGAGCTCAACAGCCATGTCCTTCGGCAGACCGCAATCGCTGATGCGCAATTCCGGACCAACCACAATAACGGAACGACCCGAGTAGTCTACGCGCTTACCAAGCAAATTCTGACGGAAGCGACCGGTCTTTCCTTTGAGGGTGTCGGAGAGTGACTTCAAAGCACGTTGTGACTCCGAACGCACGGCGCGACGTGAGTTGTCGAACAAGGCGTCGACAGCTTCCTGAAGCATACGCTTTTCGTTGCGCAAAATCACTTCCGGTGCTTTGATGTCGATGAGGCGCTTGAGACGATTGTTACGGATGATCACGCGACGATACAAGTCATTCAAGTCAGATGTCGCGAAACGTCCGCCTTCCAAAGGCACGAGAGGACGCAAATCCGGCGGGATAACCGGGATGACGTCGAGCACCATCCACTCAGACTTATTCGGGCTGCGTCCATCGTTGGGTGAGCGGAACATGTCAAGAATACGCAGACGCTTGAGCAAATCAGCTTTACGCTGTTGCGATGTTTCATCGGCGAGCAATTGCTTCAGGCGCGGATACTCTTCATCTGCATCGGTTCGACGCAACAATTCCTTCACAGCTTCACCACCGATGAGAGCAATGAACTTGTTTGGATCCTCGTCATCGAGTTCGCGCTCTGCCTTCGGCAGAGACGCTAGCACATCCAAGTATTGTTCTTCTGTCAACAAATCTTTGAATTGCAGACCCGTTGAGCCCGGTTGAATAACCACGTATGATTCATAATACACGATACGTTCTGCGTCCTTGGTAGGAATACCAATCACACCACCGATTTTACTCGGCAGGGAACGCAAGAACCAAATGTGTACAACCGGAACCGCCAGCATGATATGTCCCATGCGTTCGCGGCGAACCGATTTCTGCGTGACTTCCACTCCGCAGCGGTCGCACACAATTCCTTTGTAACGAATTCTCTTATACTTGCCGCAGGCGCATTCCCAATCGCGGATCGGACCAAAGATCTTTTCACAGAAAAGACCGTCTTTCTCCGGACGGAAGGAACGATAGTTAATCGTTTCCGGCTTCGTGACTTCACCATGTGAACGATTCAGGATATCGTCTGGTGACGAAATGCGAACCTGAATCTGACGAAATCCACGGCGCGGTATGCTTAAAGATTGCATCATAATGTTGTTTCTCCTGTTTGGGAGTCTGTTTGTATTTCAGTTTTGTAAACCCGTCGGTGGCTGAGGTCCTGCCTCTATCGACCTTCTGCCTTTAGGCTCAAGGTCGGGAATGCTTTACGCAGTGAAGCTGACTTAGTCGATCTTCACGTCCAAACACAAGCCTTGAAGCTCGCGTACCAAGACGTTGAACGACTCAGGGATGTTCGGGTTCGGCATGTTCTCACCCTTCACGATGCTTTCGTACATTTTAGCACGACCCTGAACGTCGTCCGACTTCACGGTAATCATTTCCTGCAGAGTGGATGCGGCACCGTATGCTTCCAGTGCCCACACTTCCATCTCTCCCAAACGCTGACCACCGAATTGCGCCTTACCACCCAACGGCTGTTGGGTAATGAGCGAGTACGGTCCAATGGAACGAGCGTGGATCTTGTCTTCCACCAAGTGAGACAGTTTGAGCATGTAGATCACACCAACCGTTACTTCGTGATGGAATGCATCACCGGTACGTCCGTCATAGAGGACAGTTTTACCGGTGTTCGGGAGACCTGCCTTGTCGAGATACTCGGACACTTCTGCCCAAGAAGCACCGTCGAAAATCGGTGTCGCAAAGTGCACACCCAGCTTCTTGGCAGCCCAACCCAAAGCGGTTTCGTAAAGCTGACCGAGATTCATACGAGAAGGTACGCCTAGCGGATTGAGAATGATATCAACCGGTGTTCCATCCGGCAAGAAGGGCATGTCTTCGACGTTTACGATCTTGGATACGATACCCTTGTTACCGTGTCGACCTGCCATCTTGTCACCAACCTGCAGCTTGCGCTTCTTAGCGATATACACCTTAGCCATCTGCAGGATACCCGGTTGCAATTCGTCGCCTTGTGCAATCTTATTACGATCAACTCGAGCTTGACTTTGGATCTCAGAGCGACGCTTGAGATAGTTCTCAAGCAATGACGTGGTCATCTTCATAGCCTTCTTGTCAGCAACCCAAGGATGCTCGGTTGTGAGCAGCTCGGGAACCAAATCACCCTTGTCATACTTCTCGCGAAGATTGGCAGCCGTAATCTTGGAACCACTGGAGTAAATACGCTTGTCATCGCTGGAGCGAACACCCATGCTGGTCTCACCGTCAAGGATACGTCCAAGACGTTCAATGAAGTCTCCATCCAAATCGCGAAGCTGATTTGCTTCACGACGATTGATAGCTTCTTGACGCTTCTTCTCTTCAGCGCGGAACTCAGTATCCGTTGTTACCATGCGGCGCGCGAAGACCTTCGTATTGATGACCACACCACCGAGACCCGGAGGTGCCTTCAACGATACGTCCTTCACGTCTCCTGCCTTGTCACCAAAGATTGCGCGCAAGAGCTTTTCTTCCGGCGTCGGATCTGATTCTCCCTTGGGAGTGATCTTACCGATAAGAATGTCACCTTCTTTAATCTTGGTTCCGATGTTGACGATACCGCCTTCATCCAGATCCTTTGTGGCGTCATCGCTCACGTTGGGGATTTCACGTGTAAACTCTTCTTCTCCGCGCTTAGTATCGCGCACTTGAAGAGTGTATTCTTCAATGTGAATGGAAGTAAAGACATCGCGTGCAACCAAACGCTCGCTGATAATGATAGCATCCTCAAAGTTGTAACCGCGCCAGGGCATGAATGCCACCAGCACGTTACGACCCAAGGCCAATTCACCCATCTCTGTCGATGCACCGTCAGCCAACGGCATACCCTTCGTCACGCGTTGACCACGCTTAACAATAGGTCGCTGGTTGATACAGGTATCTTGATTGGTGCGGTAGTACTTGAGCAACGGATAGGTGATCATGTTGTCACCACCAAAAGATGTCAGTCGCTCATCCTCCGTACGCTCGTCATCATAACGAACCCGGATAAAGTCTGCGCAAACGTAATCGACAACACCTTCATCCTCGGCTAGGAGCATAGCGCGTGCATCACGAGCAACGCGCGATTCCATGCCGGTACCGACAAAGGGTGCTTCAGGACGCAACAGAGGCACGCCCTGACGTTGCATGTTTGAACCCATCAATGCACGGTTAGCGTCATCGTGCTCAAGGAATGGAATCAATGAAGCAGCCGGTGATGTGATTTGGTCTGTGGTCATGTCCACATAGTCGATCTCATGCGGCTCTACCATGACGTAGTCACCGCTCTGACGAGCGCGGACGCGACTTTCAACGAAGTTGCCATCTTTGTCGATGCGTGTGGATGCCGGCGCGATAATCTTGCCGTCTTCACGTTCAGCCGGAATGAACTCGATATCCTTTGTCACTTTGCCCTTTACAACCTTGCGATACGGCGTCTCAATAAAGCCGAAGGAATTGATGCGGGCATGCATAGCAAGTGATGAAATAAGACCGATGTTCGGACCTTCAGGAGTTTCGATGGGACAGAGGCGACCGTAGTGTGTGTAGTGAACGTCACGCACCTCAAAGCCTGCGCGCTCACGGGTAAGACCTCCCGGTCCAAGGGCGGACGTACGACGCTTCATCGTGATCTCGCTCAATGGATTCGTTTGGTCCATGAACTGCGATAGCTGGTTGGTACCAAAGAATTGGTTCACAACTGAGGTAATGGTACGAGCGTTGACCAACTCGGCGGGTGTTATACTCTCACCGTCGTGGATCGACAGACGCTCTTTAATTGTACGCGCCATACGAGTGAGACCGGTGTTGAACTGAGTGGTCATCTGTTCACCAACGGTACGCACACGGCGATTACCCAAGTGATCGATGTCGTCGACAGGTTTCTTCATGTCGCGCAAATCGATGAGGTAGCGGATAATCTCAACGATATCCTCTTTGGTCAAGGTGGTCGTGCGATTCTCTTGCGTCAACTTGAGCTTATCGTTAATACGGTAGCGTCCAACGACTCCCAAATCATAGCGCTTCTCATCGAAGAAGAGCTTGTGGATGAGACCATATGCGGTATCCATATCAGGCGGCTCTGAGGAGCGCATTTGACGATAGATAGCTTCAAGAGCATCTTCGCGGTTGCGTGAGCTATCCTTTGCAATGGTCTTGGAAATGATCGGCTCGTCGCTCGCTTGCGTATACTTATAGAGCTCGATTTCTTCAATGCCCGATGCCTTCAACACGGCAAACAAAGGCTCATCGATGATCTGCTCACGAGTAGCAACGATTTCACCGGTATTCATATCGATGATATCTGCAGCGATCTTGCGACCAATCAACTCTTGGGTAATCTTCTTGCGCGGCATCTTGACCGTCAAATCAAAGAGATTCAAAATCTCTTCGTCGGTCGAATAACCCAAGGCACGCAACAATGTGGTTACAGGGAACTTCTTCTTACGATCGATATAGGCATACATCACATCGTGAATGTCGGTCGTAAACTCGACCCACGAACCCTTAAAGGGGATGATACGTGCCGAGTAAATCTTTGTGCCATTGGGGTGCAATGCTTCATCGAAGAACACGCCCGGTGAACGGTGAAGCTGAGATACGATAACACGTTCGGCACCGTTGATAATGAAGGTTCCGCGCGGTGTCATTGCCGGAACGTTACCGAGATACACTTCTTGCTCTACGGCTTCGATATAATCTTCCGAGCTTTTGTCAGCCTTGGAAGACAAGCGAAGCTTTGCCTTCAACGTCTTGGCAAAGGTGAGCTCACGCTCACGACATTCTTCTTCCGTGTACTTGGGCTTCTCAATGATGTACTCGAGAAACTCAAGTTGGAACAATTCGGATTGATCCAAAATCGGGAAGTTGGTAAGGAAGGCACCTTGCAATCCCTTGTTCAAGCGATCCTGCGACGCATTGTCTTCCTGCAGGAAATCGTTGTAGGACTGGATTTGTACGCCAAGCAAGTCAACGTATGATCCTTCCTCCGGTACTTTGGCAAAGGAAATACGATTGCGCAGGTGGACAATACCACCATCGTCATGCGATACAATCGATTCGCCTTTTCGATGCGTTTTAGCCATTAGAAAATACCTCGATGTAAGTGATAATGTTTGTCGTTCTATTCTAAGTTCTGTCTTCGTGTCGAATTCTATTCTAAGCCTCTGCTTAGATTCTCGCATCGACACAGTGGAATCACGTTCTATACCTCTGCAACACTACTACGCTGAACATCCGCAGCACTAACGATAGCTTGTTGTATCTGCTCTGCCCAGCTACGATTACTCTGAATTGTTCCTGACCATACATGATTCTTTTTTCGTATGTGTCTTGAGTCAGTATTTATAACTGCGTGTATGACACCTACGAAAAAACATCAGGTTGTGGAAGGCTTCAAAGTATCGAGCAGGTCCAAAAACGAAAAAAGGACTCAACGGCGCCGATCGCAGCCGAAAAATCCTTGGGTTCACTCGTACTCTACACAAAACAGATAATGCACCACGAGGGTGCTGCGATCAACAGGAGTCTCGGAGCCATACAGCTGTATGACTCCGAGCTCGATGTTGCAAGAAGACGATTGCGATGCGGCGTCTTGGCACGCATTGCGTAGCATCTTCCATAAGTTATTGACGATAACAAGCGATAGAAAACCAACACCTGCTATCCGGAGATCGAATAAAGAAAAAATGCCCGCGGCAGAGATTACTTGAGGGTAACCTTTGCGCCTGCTTCTTCGAGCTTCTTCTTGAGAGCTTCTGCATCTTCCTTTGTTGCGCCTTCCTTGATGACCTTCGGTGCGCCTTCAACCATATCCTTAGCTTCCTTCAAGCCAAGACCGGTTACTTCGCGTACAACCTTGATCACGTTGAGCTTTTGTGCGCCACCGTCGGTGAGCTCAACATCAAATTCGGTCTTCTCTTCAACCGGTGCTGCAGCTGCAGCTGCACCCGGCATAGCACCCATCATCATCGGTGCTGCTGCTGTCACGCCAAACTTGTCTTCCAAAGCCTTCTTGAGTTCAGATGCTTCACCAAGTGTAAGCGCGCTGATCTTCTCTACCAATTCTTCAATATTTGCTGCCATGAGATACTCCAAAAAAAATGTTAGTGTTCAAATAGAGACTGACTTGTTGTTATGCCGTCGCTTTGCGCCGGCGTACTCTCGCGTGTGACGAGATTATGCCGCTTGCTTGCGAGCAACTTCTTCAATAACTGAAGAGAGGTCGCGCATAACAGCATTGATGGAGCCGACGATACCGGAGATCGGTGCGTCGATGCTGCCAAGAATACCCGCGATGATTTCTTCGCGAGTCGGGAAATCGGCAATGGTCTTGAGCTGTGAACCATCGTACACAACGTTTTCGACCACGGCAACTTTCAAGCGGGGCTTTTCAGATTTCGCTGAAAAGTCACGCAGAATCTTTGCCGGTGAGATGGGGTCTTTTTCCGTAGCGAAGATAACGGCGGTCTGGCCGAACAACTGCTTAGCAGTGATCTCCGGTCCACCGGTTTCTTTCAAAGCGCGGAGAATAAACGTGTTCTTTGCAACACGATATTGAATTCCCTTTGCCTTGAGTTCCTTACGAAGAGCCCAATCTTGGTCGACCGTCATGTGCGCAAAGTCTACGAAGTACAGTGCTGACGCACCGCGCATCTTTTCGCCCAATTCAGCCACTACCTCTTTTTTCTGCTCTTTGGATACCATAAAATACCTTTAAGTAATCTGCTTGGACATCAAGCCGGTAGAAGCCCGCTTGAGAAGCGATGTCCGTACAGGATCGCGTAATAGCCAATAGTTAATTAGTACTGTACTGCAATTGCGTAGGTTAAAGAAGTTGTAGAGCCGGGCTCCACAATCAATCTTAGCCTTCCGTCTTCATACCCAGTGATGCCTCGGCAACTTTCACGCTCGGACCCATGGTTGAGGAGAAATACATGCTCTTGATGTACTTGCCCTTTGCCGTTGCCGGCTTTGCGCGCACGATGCTCTGGAAGAAACTCTGGACGTTCTCAGCGAGTTGTGCTTCGTTGAATGAGCACTTACCTACCGCTGCCTGAACATTTCCTGCCTTGTCAACACGGTATTCAATCTTACCGGCCTTGACTTCTTTTACAGCCTTTGCCACGTCGAACGTTACGGTACCGGATTTCGGGTTCGGCATGAGACCACGCGGACCGAGTACACGACCGAGCTTTCCAAGCTCACCCATGACATCCGGTGTTGCGATGATCACATCAATTTCTGCCCAACCTGCCTGGATCTTCTCGAGATACTCGGTAAAGCCGGCATGATCTGCGCCTGCTTCCAAAGCTTCTTTGTCTTTCGGAGCCTTTGCTACAACCAACACGCGTACAGTCTTACCGGTACCATGCGGAAGAGATACGGTTCCACGAACCAATTGATCTGCTTTGCGAGGGTCTACTCCAAGGCGGAGGGAAACTTCGAACGACTCGTCGAATTTTGCCTTGGCTGTTTCTTTGATAGCAGCAATCGCTGCTTTGTAATCGTACTCTTTTTTGGCATCGATCTTCTTGATCGCCGCGCGATAGCGCTTACCGTGTGCTTCAGACATAATGTCCTCCTGTGCTCCAAACGACGTTGGCATGTCTGTGTCTTTCAACACCTCCTCATCCGCGGTCTCACACTTTAGTGAATAAAAAAATTGTCAAACTGCAAGTACTTCTCGTCTTAAGCCTGTCACGTACAACGCCGGTATCTCATTTGATCAACCGATCTGTTTACTCGTCGAATCGGATCGTGCAAAAGCTTCAGCTCTCACTCCGACTCAGCCTGAGAATGTCGTGACTGCGTTTCTCCTTACGCCGGCTTCTAAAACATCACGCGTTGAGCGTGAGTGTTCTCGTGAGCGCGCATGGTTTGCCTAAAGCGGAGCGAACGTGAGGAAGCTTTAGAACCGATCCCTCAAGTCCGGACCATGCGAGAGAAACAGCAAACGCAACGGAGACAAGGTCGCCGTTGCGTTCGCAATCATTGCATCGTATTAGAGTCCTTCGACTTGCAAGCCCATGCTGCGAGCAGAACCTGCGATCATCGAAACAGCAGAATCCATGCTATCACAGTTGAGATCTGCCATCTTGATCTTGGCGATTTCTTCAAGCTGCGCACGCTTCACGGTACCAACCTTGTTACGGTTCGGTTGACCCGATCCTTTTTCAATTCCAACAGCCTTAGCAAGCAGAACTGCTGCCGGCGGTGACTTTACCACGAAGGTAAAGGTCTTGTCGGAAAAGAAGGTGATCTGAGCAGGAACGATCATTCCTTGCTGCTTTGCTGTACGTGCGTTGAATTGCTTGACGAATTCAGAACCGTTCAAACCACGTTGACCAAATGCAGGACCTACCGGCGGAGCCATTGTAGCTTCTCCAGCCTTCAGCTGCAACTTGAACGATCCCATTACCTTTTTAGCCATTGCGAACTCACTTCAATAAATAAGAAAATGTTCTGTGCTGTGTGTGTTGTTTGGAATCTCAGCCTGTGCTTTTACTCATGTGCATCTGATGAACAGACAGTAGCATGAGGCCCAAGGAGTTTCTCTTACTGCGGACGCTCAATCTCCACCTGATCAAAATCCAATTCGACCGGCGTACGACGTCCAAGAATACCAACTTCCACTTTCAGCTTCTGCTTTTCATTGTTGACCTCTTTTACCAAACCGCTAAAGTTTGAAAAGGGACCTTCAATGACTTTGATCGGATCACCGATCTGAAAGGCATGCTCGATTGTAGCAACGTCCTTTCGTTCTTCAACTCGACCTAAAATGCGAGCTACTTCATCGGGCTGCAGGGCCTGCGGCTCTGACTTCGCATTTGCAGCCAAGAAACTCACAACACCCTGGATACTTGTGATGATGTCGTGCACCTTTTTGTCGAGGGCCACTTCAATCATAATGTATCCGGGCAAGAAGTTCTTGACGCGCTGACGTCGCTTGCCGTTGCGCACCTCAAACACCGTTTCCTGAGGAATGACGATGCTGAGAATCTTGCCTTCCAAATACGGCAGACGTTTGATTTCAGACTCCAACGCCGACTTCACCTTGGCTTCATGCCCGGTGTAGGTACGCAATGCGTACCACTTCGGTGTATGTTGTTGCGCTGCTTCCATCTTTAGAATTTGGTGTAGATGATGTTCATTCCTTTTTGCATCACCACGTCCACCGCAAAGACGAAGACCGAAATCAAGATACAGGTGACTGCAACAACGATCGTTGATTCACGAAGTTGCTCACGAGTCGGCCACGATACCTTCTTCATCTCCTTGGAGACTTCGTTGAAAAAGGATTTGATTGCTTCGATTGCCATAACGAATCTAATGTTTAATGTATGGAGCAGGGGCGGCAGGAATCGAACCCGCAACCAACGGTTTTGGAGACCGCTACTCTACCAGTTGAGCTACACCCCTAATCTCGAGCTGACGAGCGGGATTGAACCGCCGACCTCTTCCTTACCAAGGAAGTGCTCTACCATCTGAGCTACGTCAGCAAACTCGATTGAGCGGGAAACGGGGATTGAACCCGCGACCCTCAGTTTGGGAAACTGATGCTCTACCACTGAGCTACTCCCGCAATACCGGCGAAACGACTGTCGTACGACTGCCTGCTTTCTCGCTGTTTCCCTAATCTGTGCTTTACCAACTTGACGATACTAACGTGACTAACGTGTCCTTAGCAGTTTATCACCGAGCTCTGACTACCGCTACGAAGTGTACAACTCCATCGCTCTTGCCGCCTCTTGTGTTTCAACTCGCGACTAAATCTCTTCTTGGTACTGAAGAGTTCAGCCGACTTCTTCAACAAAGCCAACAGTTCCCTGCTGAGCTTCGCTTCCTGAGCGGGAGACGAGGCTCGAACTCGCGACCAACAGCTTGGAAGGCTGTGACTCTACCACTGAGTTACTCCCGCAGGTGATCTCGCATCTACGACACAAGACTCTACATTTTTCGCTTTCAACGATCCCGGAAAAACGAAGACTCTCCGCAGTCCGGAATCCTTTGGAGATCCGCATGCAGAGAGTTCCAGTGGGCAGGGACGGATTCGAACCGCCGAAGTCGAAGACAGCAGATTTACAGTCTGCCCCTGTTGGCCACTTAGGTACCTGCCCTGGATATTAGCCCGCTAAAATAGCGCAAAGAAGGAATTTGGCAAGCGAAAAAATGCTCCGGCTGTGGAAAAAATTAGCCGCGAGCCCTCTGCATCAGGTCGCAAAAGTCCTCAAAAAGGTAGTCCGAATCATGAGGACCGGGTGAACTTTCCGGGTGGTACTGAACGCAAAACACGGGTAACTCACGGTGCCGAAATCCACTTAGTGTTTGGTCGTTGAGGTTGATGTGGGTGGCTTCCAACTGCTCGGGTAAGCTATCACGATCGACAGCAAATCCGTGGTTCTGGGAGCTAATTTCGATTTTTCCGTTGCGTAAATTCTTCACAGGATGGTTGGCGCCGCGGTGTCCGAATTTGAGCTTGTAGGTCTTGGCACCAAAGGCCAATCCCAGAATCTGATGTCCCAAACAAATGCCAAAAACCGGCTTCTTGCTCTCAATCAAGGCTTTTGCACTCTCAATGCCATAGTGCACAGCGGATGGATCGCCGGGTCCGTTCGATAAAAAGAAGCCTTCGGCACCGCTATTTAACAAAACTTCAGCGGGAGTGTCCGCCGGGAAGACCTGCACGTCACAACCATAATGATGCAAACGACGCAAAATGTTGGTTTTAATGCCAAAGTCCAGCGCGGCGACTTTATAGCGCTTTTCCCTTTGACGCGGCTCCTGAAGCAAATCTCCGTCTACACGGGAATCTTGGTAGGTGTATGATTGCGTACTGCTTACGAGCGGACACAAATCCAAGCCATTCATGGACGGTAAAGCACGCACTCGAGCAAGCAACTGCGCTTCGTCTTCCGTTGTGCAACTCACGATGCAGCGCATCGCGCCTTCGCTGCGCAATACCCGAACCAGACGCCTGGTGTCAATCCCTTCAATTCCGATCTTGCCCACGTGTTGCAAGTACTCAGCCAATGATTGTGTCGCTCTCCAGTTTGAATAGTTCTTCGAGTACTCTACAACAACAAGTCCTTCTGCCTGCATTCCCGATGACTCAAAGTCATGCGGATTGATGCCGTAATTGCCAATATGTGGGTAGGTGAAGGTGACGATTTGTCCTTTGTAGCTGGGATCGCTCAAAATCTCCTGATATCCGCTCATCGCAGTATTAAAGACGATTTCTCCCTTCGCCTCAACTGTGTGATCGCCAAAGGCGGTTCCTCGGAATATCATTCCGTTTTCAAGTGCTAAAACAGCGGGTGTGTGCATGAACGAGATGTGTCGGTTGTCAACTGTGCGCAGACGCAAAGATACGAAGAACTCAAGATTCGTCTGTCGTTGACAACTCCGCCAAGCCCGATCCTCCACTTCCCACTACCGTCTTTTCAGTGTCGGCAGCTCGATACAATTGAACAGAGCTGCGCCCTCCGGCCCCTGCGGCTCTTTCCCTCCGATCCAAACACGAAGTTCTACCCCTGCTCGTCTGCTCCTGCACGCTATCGTTAGCGCATGCTATCTTCGCCACAGATATCTGCCAGGCTCTACTGCAGATATCGAGATGATCAGATCGAAGGCAGCCTCTCGAGGAATGAGTCCACAAGCTGTTTAATCATTGAGTCTGTTACCCGCTTGACACTTGAGGTGTCTGAGAAAACGAGCAGTAACACTTCTTCTTTTGTTTCGATCATGTTTGCAATGAACTATATGGCACGTCACATTTTGCTCTCGTGTACGTTGATACTCCTCAGCGGGCTGGCTTCCTGCGCTCGTGCACAAGAGACAAATTCCTCGGTTCCTCCACTACGTACTTCTACTCCACATCCTATGAATCAATCTCTCGACACAGCAACGTTTGGCGCCGGTTGTTTCTGGTGCGTCGAAGCCGTCTTTCAACAGTTAAACGGAGTGCAGAGTGTTCGCTCCGGCTATGCAGGCGGCACCATTCGTAACCCCTCGTATAAAGAAGTCTGCAGCGGCACGACAGGCCATGCCGAGGTCTGTCAGATCGTCTACGATGCATCCGTTATCAGCTACGACGAACTCCTCCAAGCCTTTTGGCAGACACATGACCCAACGACAATGAATAGACAAGGACACGACGTCGGTACGCAATACCGCTCGGTCATCTTCTATCACAATGAGCAACAGCGTGCGCTCGCCGAGAACTACAAGAAGGAATTGAACGAGCAAAAAGTATGGCCCGATCCAATCGTGACTGAAATAAGCGCTTTTAGCGTATTCTATCCGGCTGAAGATTATCATCAGAATTACTTCAACCAAAACGGTGACCAACCCTATTGTTCGGTCGTGATAAAACCCAAAGTCGAGAAGTTCCAAAAAGTCTTCAAGGCAAAACTTAAGCAGCACTGATAGGCACCGCAACCACGGTCGCTGCATGTGACTCGCCTTCGCAGTATTTTGCACCAAGGCTGTGCCGCAGGCACAGCCTTGACAATAAATCCGTCAGAAGGACACTTCTTCCCAAGCTTCGCTTCTATGCTCAGACTTCTCAACACGCACAGTCAAGGTCTCCTCTTGCCGCTCTCAATGGCACTCTTCATCGTAGCCTGTGTAGCGCAGATACCGAGAAGCCAAAACACTGCTAAGAACGCGGAAGCTGAGCGCAACTCGAGCACGTCAACCATGGCAGCCGCGAGAGTCGAGTCGCTCGTACAAGACGACACAGAAGGAGCAGACTCCACTGCTCTCAAAGGACAAGCTGAGATAGCTATCGTACCTCCGGTGTTGCAACTAACGAAAGACAGCACGTTGTGGCTAAGTTATAAGGTGAAAGTCTTAAACCGAGGCTCTGCCCCATTGAGTTTAAAAAGTGTCAAGGGTTCGTGCGGATGTGCGTCGGCAACAGTTCTGAAGAACCCCATACACCCCATGGATGTCGGTGAGATCTTGTTGAAGATTAACACCACGACCTTGCGCGACAGTTTGAATTTGATTGAATACAGTATCGAGAGCGATGCCCGAGTATCACCGCTTATTTATAGAGTCTATGTGCGTCACCCGGGCTTTTCTGCGGCACAGCATCCAAAGAATTAGCATTTTACTAACAGATCGGACGAAGGCACATTCTGGCAGCTCTTTATCTTTGCGCTGCTTCTGCCGATCTAGTAGAAAGATAGACCCGCACTTCTTGTGTACTCTTTGACTCTGGTGTCTCAAATCGAGATGCCCGGGTGTGCGATAAGCTACACGCGAAAGCTCGACTATACGTCTGTTCGGCAGTACAACAGCAGGTCTGCACGTCGCGTCAACGACGTTCATCCACTAACCACACACTCGTACTTTTTGCATGAAAAAGTTTAGTCTTCGCGCCACTCTCGTTGTCGCAGGTCTTCTTCTCGGCGGCACTGCCATCGGCACCATGATTGGTCCGCATTTACTCGGCGGCGATAACATCTACGAACAAGTCACCAAGATTAGCCATGTCCTCAATATGGCGTCAAAGAATTACGTCGACGATGTCGACACGCAGAAGCTTACCGAAGCTGCTATCAAGGGAATGCTTGGTGAGTTGGATCCTCACTCCGTGTACATCTCTGCCAAAGAAATGCAGAAGGTGACGGAGGACTTCAAGGGTAGCTTCGACGGAATCGGCGTTGAGTTCGATGTTGTACATGATACCATCACTATTGTCACGGCTATTAATGGCGGACCTAGTGAAGCCCTCGGAATCTTAGCCGGTGATAAGATTGTAAAGATCGACGGACAAAGTGCCATCAAGCTTACGCGCGAAGAAGTGCCAAAGAAATTGCGGGGTCCGAAAGGCACACAAGTCACAGTAGAAATCTTGCGCGAAGGCGAGTCCAAGACCTTGGAGTTCACTATCACTCGCGACAAAATTCCTCTGTACTCAGTTTCTGCCGGATTCATGATTGAAGGCACCAACACAGGCTTCATCTCTGTTAATCGTTTTGCAGAAACCACCGCCTCCGAAGTGATCGAAGCGGCCCGCCGACTGAAAGCGGAAGGCATGAAGAAGCTGGTGCTTGATTTGCGCGGCAACCCCGGTGGCTACATGGAACAAGCGACTTTGATTGCAGATCAGTTCCTAGATGGCGGACATAAAATCGTCTACACAAAATGTCGCCGTCCTGAATGGGAAGAAACAAAATATTCCGTCAGTGGCGATGAATTTGAAAAGCTCCCACTTATTGTTTTGATCAACGGTGGCTCTGCGTCGGCAAGTGAAATCGTATCCGGTGCGATCCAAGACTTGGATCGTGGCTTGATTGTAGGCGAGACATCCTTCGGCAAAGGCTTGGTCCAAAAGCAATTTGATTTGGGCGATGGCTCGGCGTTCCGTTTGACAATATCGCGCTACTACACCCCGTCGGGTCGTACGATTCAGCGCGACTATAAAGACAAAAACAAGTACTATCAAGGTGTAGGACGCGAGGAAGGCGAAGAGGGTGATAACATAGCTCACAGCGTTGACTCAAAAGACACCAATCGTCCGCTCTTTAAAACTGTCGGTGGACGCAAAGTATTCGGCGGTGGGGGCATCACGCCGGATTACATCGTGAAACCGGATACCATCAACATGCTGAGTCGCAAACTCCGCGCAAAAAACGTGTTCGCCGAGTATGTGGTGAGTACGTACATGAAGGATCACGGTCCAAGCCTACGCACAAAGTATAGCTCCATGCAACAATTCGTTCGCGATTTCACGGTTGACAAACAAATGATCAACGGCATTAAAGAACTCGCTAAAGCCAAAGGCGTTGAGTGGAACGACAAAGAGTACGAGCAAGATGAAGACTTTATCCTTACAGAGCTCAAAGGACGCGTTGCCTACGGCATCTGGGGTACAAACGGTTTTACCGCATGCTATGTAAAGTCAGACAAACAGCTGCAAAAAGCGCTGAGTCTCTTTCCGGAAGCAATGCGAATCGCTCATCTGAACTAATACTCGATTCCAATCGCAGAAACAACAGCGTCTTCCTCTCCTCGAGCAAGGCGCTTTTTTTTGATCAACCTTCTAGTATAAATAAGTCAGCTGTTTGTATTGAAGCAGTATTAGCTAACTGCACACCATACTGTGGCCCATCTTCAAAACTCTCCATACTCCATTCGGCACATCAAGAGTGACCGGAACAGTTTCGCATGCTAAGCTCAACTAGGCGTGCACGTTGTTTACACTTCAACACACTACATCTTGGAATCACGCACTTGGTCCAAACAACCAATCGGACATTGCTGACTACACTGTTCTTAGTACCAATGAACACGACAATGATAGGTTTGAAACGTGTCGGACCTAGAAGCAATGCGCTGCGCACGACAATCACAGAAACTCTCACGAGTAACGCAAAGCGTATTCGATGATCAGCTGCTACGCGGTCGCGTGATTTTCAGATCGATAACCTTCGATCGATGACGAGAGCGTGCAACACGTTACCTAGGGCATTCAGCTAGGGCTGACACGCGTGGAATTACAATAAAAAAGCCTTCTTCAGCTGAGTGAAAGAAGGCTTAGTAGACGGACAGACAAAAAGCAATTGTTACCAGTTATACCCGAGACCTATTACAAATGAAATCTTCGTGTCTTTTGGTCCAATGCCACTGCTTTGCGTTTGATACCAAAAGGTTTCGAATGCCATGCCGGTGTTGAGTTGAAGGAATGCGACCGGGAAACTGAGTCCCACACTGCCATTCAACAAACCAAGTGTAGCTCCGGAATTCCAACTGAGACCGCTTCCAACTTTGGCAAAACCTTGTGCGCCAAGCATAAACTCCTCAGCGCTGATACGTTGGTATTCTATTGTCCAACAACTCAATTTCGGGTTCTGCAAAGCCTCGCCTGATTTTGTAATATTCGAAATTGCATAGCGTCCACTCGTAAAGCCTGCTCCAATCGAAGCGTTCTCGTTGAGGTTGTAATACACGCTTAAAGAAGGTTCGGCGACGAAAGCGATATTCGAGTTGCCCGGCACAACACCTTGCACGCTAGCCGATGCAAGACGATTTAACTGCAACGTGAAGTCACTCGTCTTTCCCGCATTAAACGGACTCACCGGTACGTTAACCATACTCAGTTTCTTTGAGTACGAAGTGTTCTCATACGCTGAAACGTTTTGAATAACTGCCGGAGGTGGTGCCCATGGCTCGTTGATCCCTTCGCTTTGACTTACATCGTTTGCACCGGCATTCATGTTCTCAACGTTAACCTTAGGAGCTGCCTGCTGGGCCACTGTTTTCGATGCCGCGGAATTCATCTCGTTTGGTATCGCGATGGACTTGCTTCGAGCGGCACCGGCAGTACTAACATGGCTCGCTGCACGATAGCGTGCACGATCGGACTCGACAGTTGAAGAACTATACGTTGAGTTTGCAGCGCCGGCAGATGCCGGTGAAGCAAAAGCTGAAACACCATTTGATGCTTGATATGAATTCTGATTTGAGATCGTATTGGATGCGGATGCACTCGATGTTTGTGTCGCAGATTGTTCGGCAGTCTTGTTTCGCAGTTCAGACGAAGATTGTTCCGTACGAGCGCGGTCGGTGTTTCCGGTGTTTGAAATCCAGTTCATGGCGAAAAATGTCACCGCAGAACCAAGAAGCAGCGATCCAACCGGTAAGGCAGCTTTGCGCAGCCACATCATAAGTCCACCACCCAATGCACCAACACCAAGCGCTTTGGGCAAAACGCCGGCATCCTGCATGACACGGGTCGTCAGGTACAATGGTGGCTTCGCGTTCGAACGCTCATGTTCGAATGCACGACGCATGGACAGAGCTTCGCTGAACTCTTGCTGGAGCTCAGGATCTGAAGCAAGCGCAGCGAACATCGTTGTTTGCTGCATCGTATCCGCCTCTCCATCTAAGTAGAGGTAGATAAGATCTGCCGGTGTAAAGTTTTCAGTCATGGACCTATGATCCTGAAGTTTATTTTCTATAATCCATCCAATACTGTTCCAGTGACTCTCGCAGCTTGCGCTTGGCACGTACAATCCAGTTACGAACCGTCGTCATTGGGACATTCATTAAGTCGGCGATTTCTTGATACGACATATCCTCGTAGGCTTGTAGAATCAAGGCTTCTCGCTGATCGTCAGGCAATACGTCGAGGGCCATGCTCAACAACTTCGACAACTCAGCCTGCTCCAACGCGCTGGTCTCGGCGGGGGCTGCCATGAAGTGTTCGTTGAACATTACCTCCGAGTGATTCTGTGTTCGCTGACGCATGCGCAGGCACACGTTACGAGCAATGCGAATAAGGAAAGCAGGAAGATTTGTCATCTCCTTTTCCGGACTCGCCGATTTTAAAAAGAGTGCATAGGTTTCTTGAAAGGCATCATCGGCTGCATGAACAGAGCCCAGGATTTTGCGACAATACATGAAGATCCGATTCGATGTACGATCGTAAATCTCCTGGAATGCCGCATCTTTCTCGCTCTTTGATCCAAAGAGTAAGGCGTAGAGTTCGGCCTCCGTATATGTGCTATAATCTTGCGCCATGAAGCGTTTCGGAAGAACACTGTTGCACAACTCACCGGCTATGTAGACAATAATCAGCACCTCGGACTTCTGTTTCACCCAAGGGACTCTTTTTTCCACATGATGACTTTGTAACTCAAAATAGGCTAAAAAACGACCTATAATCGATCTAAATCCACTCTAAGAGCCTGTCCATTAAAAAATCTCTGCCTAAAGAAGCTAAATCTGCAGCGACTCAGACGCTTAAAAACCTTCCATTCGCCCACTAGGAGTCCCACTACTACGAAGCCGGACCTAAGCATGTTCTCGTTGTCGCTTTAATACAAGGGCACACCACTCGCAGCGTCGTGTAGTCAATTCGTAGGGTTGATGAGACAGCCAGCATCAATTTTTGGCGAGAAAGGCCGATACACTGGAAAAGAGTAGGCACTATTGGCACGAATTACGACGACGAAGGAGTTTGCGTATGAATCCCGAACATCGAGATCCGGAAAACGAAAGAGATATTCGACTGAAAACCATGCTGGTGATGACCGGGATGGACCACTTAGTCACTGCTATGGAACAGCAGCGAACGGCTCTGGAACAGTCTGACAATCCGGAAAGTGCTGCAGCTCAGCAAATGCGCGAACAATTGGATCAAGATTTCATCAGTCTGTTCAATGGCCTATTGGAAAAATTCAACGCGATTGATGACAAACTGCGCTCTATTCAGACTGCGCACTTCGCACTTCAACATTCGTGCAGCTCTGCAACCGAAGTTGCTCAAACGGCACTACGCAATGTTCAACGCGGCAATCCTTATTTGTCGAAGATCGACGACATCTTGAGCTACCACTCAGAGCTCGACACCACGGAAGCCATTATCAACTCAGCCACCGATATGATAAAGGTGGCGCGACGTGACACAGAACATGTTCTGAGTTCACTACGCTTCCCTACTCGCACAGACCATAAGCATCAGTCTACAACGAATGCGGACGCTCCGCTCGTTCACCACACAACGCAGAACACATCTTCGGGTGATCATTCAGAACATCGGCATTCGAACGACAGCTATTCCGAAACTCATCACCTTAGTCCGGCTCTATTAGGAGTGTAAGTATGGCACGCGCAAAACCCCTAGACTACGAAATAGCTGAGTTCTCGCGCGAAGCAGAACAAAACCGCTTAGTCGGTGCTTTCGCCGACTTCTTATCCCTCAAAGGAATCAGCGGTACGGAGAACTCTCAGGTGAGTCGCTCGTTGCTACCGGCTGAAATGATCGTCGACAAAGCCAGCACGGTCGAAGTCATGAAAGATGACGCACTCAACGGTCATGATCACGGAACAGCAATGACCTTCCTCGTTCACCGTGATGAGCACAACGACATCCGCTCTATTGAGGTTCTGTGCTCTTGTGGGAAGCGCGCCCTTCTTGCGCTGGATTATGAGGAAGAAGTAGATCCCAACGAAGACTAAGCATCGGTCTACCGAACTCAGGTATCAGAGATCGATGTCTCGACGCCGATATTTCGACACAATACTCCACAACAAACTGCGAGTAGCGCCAAAAGCCGCGTAGACTGTATAAACTCCTCATCCAACACATCGTCGGCATCAACTCGATGATACGTCCGCACCGGTGTTTTTCGTAACCGCAGCCTTCGGCTGCGCCGGCTACCGCGCTCAGCGACAAATGTCTTCGTAGTTTTGCATTGTATCCACGGCACACAAGCATCGCAGCGACAGTTCTTTACGAACGAATCATCCATCAGAACAAAACTCCGGGATGTAACTCGTACCGCGCAGGCAGAACTGTCAGCAGGCAGTGAACATCCGATATTCCGACAGAACGCACTCGACTCTATTATGTCTGACACCACAAACAACACAACACTTCCATCCGTTCACATTGTGACTCTGGGATGTAGTAAAAACACGGTCGACTCAGAACTCCTTGCCGGGCACTTGCATTCGAACTCAATGCGCTTGGCCCCAAGTGCTGAGGAGGCAGATGCAGTGGTGATAAACACCTGTGGCTTCATCGACGCCGCGAAAGAAGAGTCCGTCAATACTATTCTACAAGCCGCTGAACTCAAGCGCAGCGGATCATTGAAGAAACTCATCGTCGCCGGTTGTTTGTCCGAACGCTATGGCTCAGAACTCCAAGATGAGATACCTGAAGTGGATCACTTCTTTGGCACTGAAGCGTATCAGAGTATCTTACAAGCCCTCTCCCCCAACCTCAAATACTCTTTACTTGGTGAGCGCATTTTGTCAACACCTGCGCACTTTGCCTATCTAAAAATCAGCGAAGGATGCGATCATCCTTGCTCTTTCTGTGCCATTCCCTTGATGCGTGGTAAACACCGCTCTAAACCTGAAGAGCAGATTGTAGCGGAGATGGAGTCGTTGGTGAAACAGGGTGTTAAAGAGTTTGTCGTCGTGGCACAAGACCTCACGTACTACGGCATGGACACCGGCGGCAAGCGTTCACTCGCAGACTTGCTGAAGCGCATGAGCGACGTGCGGGGCGCTGAGTGGATTCGCCTTATGTACGCCTATCCTGCGAAATTCCCGATGGAGATTCTTCCGGTCATTGCCGAGCGCGATAACATCTGCAAGTATTTGGATATGCCCTTGCAACACATCAGCACAAACGTGCTCAAGTCCATGCGTCGCGGTATGACCGCACGTAGTACCGAAGAATTGCTCGGCGAAATTCGCGCCGCAGTTCCCGGAATAGCACTACGTACAACATTTATTGTAGGCTATCCGAACGAAACAGAGCAAGACGTTGATGAACTCTGTTCCTTCATCGAGCGAACCCGCTTCGATCGACTCGGAGTGTTCACCTACTCGCAAGAGGATGATACCTATGCCAATATCCTTGGCGACCCAATTTCGGCAGAGGTCAAGGATCAGCGTCGCACAAGAGTGATGGACATTCAGAAGTACATTTCGCTCGAACGCAACCAATCCTTGGTTGGCAGTACTCAACGAGTACTTATTGACAACGTAATTAATGGCGAGTATCAAGGTCGCACGCAATTCGATGCCCCGGAAGTCGACAACGAAGTGTTTATTCGCACTGAGAAACAACTTCGCGTAGGAGACTTTGTCGAGGTGGAAATCGAAGACGCTGCAGAATTCGATTTGTTTGCATCCTTAAGCTAAGCATCAAAGACTCGTGCTTCTGAGCACGAGGTTGTTGTAGACGACTCCTATCTACGGGGCTACCACGACTAGCAGCGCTCGTGAAGTTGTGCTGCCTGTACTCCGTAGGTAATACATTCCCGGCGACAAGTCACGGAGTTTCCAACTGTGCAGTCCGTCCTCGAGACTATGCTCTGCAGACCGCATATCAACAGGTCTGCCGAGTGCATCAACAAGCTCGACTGTAGAGGAACTACGAATAGTTACCTCCGTGCCCGCAGGGTTGGGTGCTACCTGTAACACATCGCGGTTGAACTCTAGATTCAACAATTGACTTCCGCACATGGAAGCCATATGTATTACGCATTCTGCCTCAGCGATCTCAGCACACTGTGCATCAAGTGAACTCGAGACCTGCGTGCAGCGCAGAATTCCATCTTCCATATTTCCGGCTAGTACTCGTGCGTAGACTCTCCGAACCAAGGTCGGCTGACTCTCGATATCGACAAGGGTGTCGAGCGTTACGACCAAATCAGCACCGCTGGACAACGCTCCTTCTATTGTAAGAATTTTCTTCGGTACTCGCAGTTGGGCTCGAAGTCCAACACTCTCCTGCGACTGCGAGGCAGAAAGTAATAGATCAAGTGCTACTACATCTCCCGGCAGCACAGAATCTGCACTTGGCTTGATCTGCCATTGAATACTCGTCTTTGGTATGATCCCAAGATGAAGCACCGAGCTGTCTCGACAACCGTGTACGGTGCTGGCAATGACGGTGTAGCTTTTTTCTCCACGCACATCTACTTCAAAGCTCTGTTGCTCACTCACGATAGTTCCGGATTCGTCTCTCCACTCGTAGCTATTACTCCTTGAGCTATCTACGCAATCCAGCTTTAAGCGAGAGCCCGGGCACAGCGCGGTGTCTCGCGTCGTGATATGCGGCAAAGCATACACCCAAACACGCACCGTGTCGCTACTGACCTTCGATCCTTGTGATGCTTTCACTACATAAATTTCAGTATGCAGTGCTGTGAAACTCACCTGTGCACCGCTTGCTTGCCAGCTAGCATCTTCATTCATCCAAACGTAGTCCGTGGAAGGTTGCGGGTTCTTGACTCCAAGGATTACAACAGTTCCTTCACATACAGACACGTCGTCCGTGGCTTCAACCGGCACGGTTGTTTGAACATCCACGAACAAAGAGTCCCAACCTTCACAGCCACCGCTTTGCGCATGTACGTAGAACCATGATGCCGTGGACAACGAAACACTGACAGTGTCGGTGCTCGCAATAACGTGCTTTGAAGCATCGAGCCACTCGTAGCGAGCCGCGGGTACTACGTGGGCGACCGACAGATGCACGGTTGAGCCGCTACTCACGACACTAGGTCCAACTGCCTGTACTTGCAAAGTGTTGGAGACTGTCACCGCGACGGTATCGCTCGATTCACAACCTTGAGCATTTGAGCAACTGACGATATACATCGTGCTCGAGTCGGGACTAACAGTCAGCGATGCGCCGCGACCAATAACTTGTCCATCCGAGGTTCGCCATACTCTTTCAAAGACGGGCACAGCGCCATCGGTGGAATCAAGCGTTGAGCTGAGGACGACTGAGCTCGACGGACAAACAGTTATGGAACCTGAGGCGTGTACCCGGGGTCTATCATAGACCCGCACATTCATTACAGCTGTGTCCCGACAGGTTGCGGTAGCGTACTCTCCGCTCCAGGTGATGACCGTGTAGTGCATGTCACGGTCCGGAACGCACGTCGGCGACGAAGACGTACTGTCGTCTAGTCCATCTTTCGGTGACCAACTATATCGTGCGCCACCACGTGCTTTAAGGAACAGAGCGGAGCCGCGACAGCTCAGTGTATCCGGACTCAACCGGAGGTCAAGTGAGTTTTGCACCTGTACCATAACGCTATCTATGCGAACACATCCGTACTTGTTCGTTGCAATGCAGGTGTATAAGGTTGTCTTGGCCGGCGATGCGGTGGGATTAGGGCTGTTGGCTCCGCTGAGAGACTCCTGCGGACTCCAGTGATAACTCATTCCCGCCACATCGAGAGTGTCGTTTGAAACCGCTCGAGCTGACAGGGTCGCTGAACCTCCAAGGCAGATAACAGGAGACTCGGAGAGTAAGAGGCGCGGTGGATGAGCGATGCGCACTCGCACTCGAGCTGTATCACGACAGCCTGCATCGTTGACCACGACCGCGTACTCCGTTGTTTGGCTTGGCTTTGCCACAACCTTTGAGAGCTTCGTTGAGCTTAAGCCCTGAGAGGGAAACCACGCAAACTCCGATCCCCCGCTTGCTTTTAACTCTACAGAAGCGCCCTCACACAAGACGGTATCGCTCACATTGAGTTGTGCTTTTACCGAGGTGATATAGACCTGTATCGAATCGTCCGCAAAACAGCCATTGGCATCGTAACCGCGGACGTAGTACTTCATGTTTTTCGTAGGACGCGCCGTTGGATTGGCAATCATAGAATCGCTCAATGCAGTGCCCGGATGCCACTCATAGCGAGTGGCTCCGGATGCCGTTAATACCAAAGCGGCGGTGTCGTTCGCACAGCGATAGACCGTCTTCGGACTGCACTGAATCGAAGCCGTTGTCTTGACGTAAATACTTGTATCATGCACAACCGTGTCACGATCCGGATAGCTAATCTTCAGCTGAATTTGATACAGACCGCTTTGCTTATATGTATGCCGCACGGTGTCTGTCGTGACAGTCTTCTGCGTTCCGTCATTGAAGTCCCACGTCATGCTTGTATAGGGACAAGGTACCGTGCCACACGAAAAAAGTACAGTGCCACAAATAGGCAAGAGTGTCATGCGCAGTGTGTCTGCTTGCGATTTCCCAAGCATGCATATACCCGGCGTCGTGCCCGCATTGTATCGGCTGGGTTGATAAACATCTCGTGTCGTTTTATAAGCCGTGCTCGAAGTCGTTGAGCCTACAAGTACATTGTAGGTGCACTCATTTCCGGGTCGTATGATGGCTCGACACCCGTTTGTACTGCTTTGTGTTCCTGAAAGAATACTGCCCCAAAGCGTAAATGTCCCTGAGGAGTCGAGCTCAAAAATCGATGAGTTCGAGGTCAGGTACTTTCGGCTTTTGTTGGCAATAACGATGTCGCCGTAGTTCTGCGAGGCAGACAAAGGCTTTGCATAAACGACCTGACTGAGACCAGAATCCAACATATAAAATGTGGCGTGCGATACGTCCCAACCCATCAGGTTGAGTTGATCGTGCGCCACGTCATATGCTAAGCCACGTACGTTGACCGAGGTTACATAACTGTTGTAGACAAAGCATTTTCGAAAGTTCAGTGCACTGCCGTTGTCATCCGCTACAATAGCCACATAGCCTGCTTGCCCACTCGACAACATCGGGAAGCTTGATGCGGCGGAAGACGCTGAGTAGGTCAGACCCGACAAATAGAGTTTGGATTTCGCATAATACACATCAAACACTCTGTCACTGTTATCTGCCGAGCCCAAATAGCTTCCATACATGGTTGACCCACTACTTGAGAGCTTAATCAGAGCCATGTCGGAATTACCGCTAAAAGTGGATTGGTAGGCGTTTGCAGTGACATCCCATGGCGGTAGTGGAGGTGACGAAGCATTTGCCAGCACCGTCGCACACATGAAGATTTCAGATTGGCTATTTAAACAAAGTCGGGGATTAACAATCGCCGCATGCGTATAGCCGAGAATTCGAGAGAACAGCAGGGCTGAGCCGGTACTGTTAAACTTGGTGACAAAGATCCCGATCGAATCATAGGTTCCGCCTTCAGCAGAACAATAATTTGCACCGGAGGTGATGGGAAAGTCAGTGCTGACTGTCCATCCTGTTACAACGACTTCGCCTTGAGGGGTGACAGCGATGTCGGTTCCCAAGTCATTACTACCATCTCCGTACCCGGCTGCCCCACCGAGGTACGTACACCACACGAGTTGCTTTAAATCCGGTGTAAGTTTAAACACCGCAATATCCTTTGCACCTTTGCGCTGCGTTTGAAAGGCTGAGGCAGTTGTAGGATACTCTGTCCCATTTGCAAGACCATAGATGTATCCGGCTGAATCCTGTGCCAAGCCAGCTATGCTTCCCACATTCGTTGTACCGCCGAAAAATGTCCCTTTGCGGAAATTCAACTCATCCCATTGCCCGTACACTGAGACAGAGCTAAGCAAACACAGCAGCGATAATTGTACCGCGAAAAATCGCAATCCAAAGTTCGAGACTCTGCGAGGTGTAGCGAGAACTCGCGCGCTACTTGAATGGAACGCCTCCTCATTGCGTAGGGCGGAACACAGGAGCGGGTGCCGACGCAAAGGGTGTCGATGACGAGCGAGTACTATCATCTAGAGACCTCCGAGGTTTGGAATAGCCGACAACAAAATAGGCAAGGTGCAAAGAATTCGCATGAACCGGCTCTGAACCTTTATTCATCCCTCTCGAACATCGATTCATTACAGGCCGGTTGAACCTATTGACGTACTTGGATTAACTGACTTTATTGGCTTTATTGGCTTTATTGGCTTTATAAGCTTAACCGACTTTATTGATTTAATCCACTCAGCTGTCTTACTTGATGTTGTCAACGTACACATCAAAATCGAGGTTACACACCTATGGTCTCAAAGAGGTAGCCGTCACTATACTGCCTCAACACTCCAAAGAAAGTAATAACTGATGCGTGTATAAAATACCGCTGACATAGATCTCCTTGTGACGAGCGTCAATTGCTCAACAACCGAAAGTGATAAATCTACGCCGGCGCGCTATCGCGCGTTTGAAGTTGCTTTGGCAAGCGTAGTGACAATCGACGCATAAACTCGGAAAGTGCCGGTGCGGTCAGGAGCACAAAAACGCCTGCGATAATTCCAACAATTCCGTCAGAGATATAGTGATAGCGGCCGTACACCGTTGAAACATAAAGAACCAGCACTACTGGCAGGAGGGGCCAAAAAACTCTGCGATTATAGCGCCACATCATGACGAGCATCACAGTGGCTGCGGCACAGTGTGGGCTTGGCAGTGAGCCTCCGGCATAGTGAACGTTGTGTCGCATCCATTCACCAAACCATGTAAACACATAACCGTCGAAGGGTATGGTGTAGAGTTCTTTTTGATGGTAAAGCGGGCTTGCAACCGGAAAAAGCATGAAGCCGGCGTAACAAACAAAGTAGGCGTAGGCCAGATTAAAAAGATAGTCCATCGATGCTATGCGATCACGTCCCCAAAACGCAAGCAGCGAAATGGCCGGAAGGAGTGGTACATAAATCGTGTAGGCAAACATCATGATTTCCGTAAGCCATGGACTCATGTGCTGCTGAAAAAACAACGTACTCTCAATGCCGGTAAACTGAAGTTCGAAGGCAATCACCTGGGTATCCATCCAGCCGGGAACAATAACATGCTGCAAGCTGTGCGATGACTTAAAGAGGAAATTGCAAAGCAAGGTGATGCAGACCGTGCGACCTGCAACCACCAAGAAATCATTGGGCAATCTATCTGCTAGCCTTGCAGCAATGGTGTACAATACGACCACCAAGAGATACTGCCACGAGTGATCCATCCATTCAGGCACACGATCGAAAAAGACCAAAGTCACTACCAAAAAGAACAGCACGTAGAGCTGGCAAAAAATATCTAGTGCGCGACCGGGAATGTGTATGCGTGGCGTGACAACCGTACTCAATGGGACCTCGTTCCGACGTTCTGAATATTACTTATTTAGGAGAATGATAAGTGCATCGGTTCCTGTACCGATGAGGAAATGTACGAGCAAAGGCCAGAGCATTGATCGTGTTCGAAGTGCCAACATTCCGAAACCTACTCCGGCGGCAATTGAAGAAAAGATTTCTGATGACGGCATGCCTAAGTGCCATAGACACGAAGGAATAACCTGTATCAAAATGGCGAACCAATCGCCCACATACTTGCGTAGTCCAAAGAGCAAAACACCGCGGAACAGAATTTCCCACGCACTGTAAAAAAGCAGCAATCTCGAGAACTCCAAATTGAGGAATGCTCCTAAACTCTCTCGAGCTGCGGGATCGAAGGGATAGAAATTTCGAAGTTCAGGAGTGTATGCACCCGGCGCCAAGAACAATAGCAGAATCACCGGATATGCCCAAAGCGTAAAGCGAAGTCCGCTCTTCCAATCTCCAACACAAATACCATGTTCTGCCAGCGACTCCTTAAAACCCTTTACGATAAGGAGCGGAATGAGTGCAAACAGAAGAGCTGCGGAGGCAAACATGTAGAGCACTGCAGAACTACGATCCAAGGAAAAGACTCGTTGTGCAAAATCGATGGACCCAACATAGAAGTGCAAGGTTGGCAGTACCGAGGCTGCAAGGAGCAAGATTGTTGGTTTAAGATATCCTTCTTTCCAGTATGGACGAGGGTCGAGGAGTTCGGCTACAATCTTCATCGTGTTGCCTTTGCTTCTTGTTCGCGAATCCACTCAACTGTTTGCTTGAGTGCTTGCTTTAGGGGTGTGACGGTGTAACCGAGCTGCTTTTGCGACTTCTCCGTGGAATGTTCCCAATCGTGAAGGAAGATCTTCACCCAACCCGGACTAATGAGCGGGTGGTGTGAGGTGTGACGTCCGCGAAAAGTCTCAATTTCAGCCAAAGCAAATGCAATCGAAGGCGGAACTTTGAAGAGCATTTTACGTGTATTGGCTACTTCTGACAACGCATCAAAGAATTGATTGAATGACGCGTTCTCACCGCCTAAAAGGTATTTCTCACCCGGTGTTCCGTTTTCCATGGCTAGGATATGTCCACGAGCGACATCTTCCACAAATGCCCAATTCCCCTGCGCATGCCCACTACCAAGAATCGTACGAAACTTGCCTTGCAGGTACATTTGAATCATGATGGTCGTTGAATTGCCTTCGCTCAAGAGGCCGGGTCCGAAAACGCGACTCGGATTGACGATGACAATTTCTTGTCCGGACTTTACAAACTCGCGAGCCGCCGCTTCAGCCAAGACTTTTGATTCCTCATAGGGAGTAAACAGCTCTTTGATGCGCGGAGTATCTTCCGTTACCAAGGAGCCCGCACTTGGACTCATGGTCAGATTTGTAGAGGTAAAGACGACGCGTTTGACACCGAGTTCTTTGGCACTTTCGGCGATGTTGGTCAAACCACCTACATTGATGCGGGTGAATGTGGATGGGTCTTTGGACCAGTTCTTTGCATACGCCGCAAGATGAAACACCCGATCACAACCATCCATTGCGTTGAGGATAGACGCCTTGTCCATCAAATCACCACGATGAAAACTAATGGAAGGATGCTGTAGCGGCGAAGTATCCGCGGTTGGACGACACAGAACGCGGATTTGCTCTCCGCGTTCGGCTAGCATCAAGGCAAGGCGTGTTCCAATAAAACCGGTTGCGCCTGTCATGAGCACAGCCATAGCGACTCCAAAAAGGTGAAACGAACTAGGAAGTGCGTCGAATGTCCGACGCCTTCTTTGATGCTTGAGTCCAATTCATGCGGTGATGTCCCCTAAACAACCCAAACAACTTGGCTACAGTGTGGGCTCTGGCTCGCACACGCAGCTGAATGTGACGGTAAATCTACAAAAGCGGATGATTGTATTCTCTATATTTTAGCCTATATGAGTTCTGAAACCGACCTCCCGGGTCGTCCGACTTCCACGAATCCCGACGCAGCTTCTCGCCTCCCCACGACGCAGGCAAAGCGCTGCATTGTCGTTGGAGCAGGTTTAGCGGGAATGAGCGCCGCTCTGTATTTGGCTGAGCGAGGCGTCATCGTCGAACTCGTTGAAGCGCATGCATACATTGGCGGACGTGCCCGTTCTTTTCAAGACGAACAAAGTGGCGAGTGGATCGATAATGGTCAGCACTTACTTATGGGCTGCTATACCAACGTCCTTCATCTCATCGACGCACTAGGCACCAACGACGCACTACGAGAACAGAGTTCCCTTCGGGTCGTCTTTCGTGAACGAGGCTCTGCTCCGACTGTGTTTGGATCCAACTATTTGGGCGGACAACTAGGTGCTGCTGAGGCTCTGATGGGACTGAGTGGCGTTTCGCTCATCGCAAAACTCAAAGCTGTTGCTCTGATGCTTCGTCTTCAGTTAGGGACGCGAGCAAAGCCACACGAAAGTGCCCGCGATTTCCTCGAGCGCTTCGGACAGGACAGTAGGCTCATAGAACGATTCTGGGAACCGCTCATCTTGGCAACACTGAATGCGGACTCATCGAAAGTGAGCGCTTCGCTGCTAGTGGAGGTTTTACGACGGAGCATCTTGGCAGGTGGACGTAATGCATCCCTGCTCATTCCGCGCAAAGGTTTATCGGATTTGTTTGAGGGTTTTGAGCAACGCCTCGCTTCGCTCGGCGGACATCTTCGTCTACGTTGTGAACTCAGTGAGTTGATATATCGTGGCAATACATTTGTAGCTCTCGGTACGAGAGACGAACAAGAAATTCGTGCGGATGCCGTTATTCTTGCCATTCCACCTCGCGCCTTGAAGCGCGTTGGTATCGACATCCCTTTGCAGCACTCACCTATTGTATCCGTGTATTTGTGGTTCGACCGTGATTTTGTTCGGGAGGACTTCTGTGCGCTTCTCGGCACAACAACACAATGGGTCTTCAATCGTCGACAACTATGTACATGTACTGCAGAGCAAAAAGAACGATATCCCGGTCATCTCAGTCTCACAATCAGCGCTGCGTCCGCGCTCGCCGAACAGTCGGCAGAGCGCATCGTAGAGCACTGTGTACAAGAACTTCGAGAAGTCTTTAGTGAGGCAGCAGCAGCGAAGCTGCTGCATAGTAAAGTCATCAAAGAACGATTTGCGACGGTATTGTGTAGTCCCGAGAATGAAAGACTGCGTCCTTCCGTCTACACAGACGTTCCCAACCGCTTTCTTGCTGGCGACTGGACGAACACCGGTTTACCCGCCACATTGGAAGGCGCTGCACAAAGTGGAATTGAGGCTGCAAAAGCCGTGTTAATGTCTTTGAAGTCACAACAACTGTAAATCCTGAGATCGTTAATTTCGAAAAGCGCTTCACGATGAAGCATCCCGGCGAACCTGTGTTAGCGGCGTCCGTTTCGTGTAACAACCCCTCACCCAATGCACCAATGCTTGGCATGAAAGTCTTCAGTAGCATACTTGCCTTGAGTTTCGTCGTACTCATGTTCGGCGCAAACCCTGTGCAGGCGCAGTGGAAATCGTGGGCCTGGAAGAGCGTTCATTTGGACTACCCCTTCGATGGCGGATACTATCTCGGTATCTGTTTTCTGAAGAATAAGCCTGCCAAGGGCTGGGTATGTGGACGAAGCGAGAACGACAATGGCAGAGGTTACGTTCTTCGCACGGTTGACGGTGGTAAAACCTGGAAAGGTGTCATCATCCCAAACGCGCCGCAGTTGGAGAGCATCATTTTTCTGAATGATTCGGTTGGATACTGCTCCGGCACTCAACAACGATACAGCAACCTGGGTGGCATTTACCGCTCGAGCGATGGGGGCGCTACCTGGACAGAAATCACTCCTATTGTGAACGACCCCTCGACCGGAGGCCGGCGACGTCCATCGCTCTGGGGTTGTCACTTTTATGATGAACTCAATGGCTTAGTGATCGGTGGCGGTTGCGGCGACTCACCCGAGTACTTTTTCCGCACCTTCGACGGCGGAAAGAATTGGCATACCTTTATTGGCAGTCTACCGGAAAGCGGATTGTCGCACGTTAAAATGCTCGACCCCAATGGCATCTGTTACGCATCCAGTAGCGGAATGATTTGGAAGTCGACAGACGGCGGTTTTACATGGAAAACATACAGCGCGACAGGTCCAAAATATTGGCAAGAAAACCTCAAGCTCTTCAATAACAGTTTTTGCGTGGCTACCTCGGGTACGGACTGTCTAGGTGCAGGTGACGTTGTGGGAGACATTCGCTTTTCTCCGGATCTGGGGCAAAGCTGGAGACGCTACCCAACCGGAGCTCCAATGTTTGGCACCTTTCTTCTTAACGATTCGGTTGCTTGGGCTGCAGGATTTGATCGTCATGTTATGCGCAGTTCGGATAAAGGGCTGAAGTGGACGAATTACAATTGTGGTCTTGCTCCCAACTCGAATTACGATGATCTATTCTTTATCAACGATACCACCGGTTTTGTGATCGGCGACGGTATCTACACCTGCTATGAGCCTACACCTGCCGAGCCGATAACCGTGCAGGGTGATACAAATATTTGTGCCGGAGACTCGGTGATACTCAAAGCACCGAACAATTACAGTCAATATGTATGGTCTACAGGACATGTTGGACAATTTCTAACAGTACGCGAGAGTGGCGAGTATTGGGTAACGCTCACTCGAGGAACGAATTGCCCTGTCACGACTCCAAGTGTGCACGTGACGATACGTCCTTCTCCACTCGACAGCATAAGTTGCTCGGCGCCTAATCGACATCTCTGTTTTGGCGATAGTGCCGTGTTACAGGTTCACGGGAGTATCGGTTCAGTTCTCTGGTCAACAGGCCAGACCTCGGATAGCATCGTTGTTCGCACGGCAGGAACGTTCACTGTACAGGTTGTTGGCACTAACGGATGTATACAAAAGGATAGTATCGTTATTAGCGGTGGGCAGTTACTCAAACCGATCATCAGCTCCGGTGGTCCCCTGCGCTATTGTGAAGGTGACTCCTTGGCGCTTGTTGCAAGCGACGGTTTTGTGAGTTATCGATGGTCTAATGGAGCTACAGGACAAAGAACCTTCGTACGTGAAAGCGGTTCCTATGCGGTAGTCGCCTACGACTCATTTGGCTGCGTGTGGGTTTCTGACAGTGTGAAGGTCACGGTAGACCTCAACCCCATTGAGATTGTAGATCTTCCCGGCAGTAGGTTTGTGATCGACTCCACGCACGCTGATTTTATGACCTGCGATTCTTTTGCGATACGTAACGCCGGCACTGACAGCTTGCGAATTACTCCGGTAGAATTGCGCCGAAACATGGAGTTTTCGGCTCCACAAGGTCAATTTGACCTATTGATACCACCCGGAGAGACGCGCAAGGTGCAGCTTTGCTATCGTCCTTCGCAGCTCTTTGTGCAGCGTGACACCATGGTTATTGGTTCGTACTGTCATCGTGTGATTTTTGTAGAATCTGCAGGAATTCCGGACACATTCAACGGAAACACGCGATGCAACACCCCGGTTCGTGCCGGAACTCTGTCGATTGGAACGCGTGGCTTAAACTTCTACCCCTTGTACCCGAACCCCGCACATGATGAGATTTCGGTTCCCATGCTTCTGCCTTATGGTAACCAAGACTACCAAATTGAGTTATTTGATCAAGTAGGGCAGCTTCGCAAGCAGTTCAGCTTGCGCTCGGCCGACCGCGGAGCAGGAAGCTCTGAGAACTATGTGGTTGTGCGCGTAGACGTACGGGACCTAGAAAGCGGTCTGTACCTGGTTCATCTTCGAGGACCCGGAATTGAGGACACTCGTCTTCTATCCATTCAGCGCTAAATCCCATAGCACATTTTGTGTTGGGTTCTGTTCTGCGTGTTATTTTGCGTGTCAGCCTAAATTGGTCCTGCGAGCAAAAGGCGCATCCGGGTGTAACAAAATCCTGCGTTGCGGTGTCATCAAGACTCCAAGCCTTCAGCGGTTCCTGAAGGTACAGATGCTCGCGGGCTCCTCGAGCTGCCGGAGGCAGGTCTTCGGGCTGTGTTTTTGAGGTCTAATGACTGAAAAAACATTTCCTCACAGTGGTTCCATCTCAAATTAGCAAGAGAAACATAGCATACTTTTTACTCACTTTAGGTGCACACATGAAGAAATCACTCTTCGCATCCCTGCTGTGTCTGCTGGCTGTTTCAGCCTCTGCACAACAGCACCAAAACCTTTTGCGTTTTGGTCTAAACTACCGTACACCGGAAAACTTGTTGAAAGCTATTCCTTCAACACAGGCCGGTGAAACTGCTGCCATGCCGAGCCCCGGAAATGACAACTCGGTGCAAGCATTCAGCAACTTGTTGACACTAACACACCAGGATTCACGACTTGGCTACTTCAAGGCTAATTGTGTTCCGATGATGTACGACAAGAACACGAAGAACGTGTATTTGCTGTGGAACGAAATCACCTTCCCGGCTAACAATACTATCGGTGTTAACCTGAAGTTGTATTGGTCAACGGCATCATCGGGCTACAAGAGCTTTTCTTCTACTCCGAAGATCTTCTACACCTCATCGACAGACTTCCTCGGAGCTCCGCAATTGGCAGTAATGAACCCGGATGGCGCAAAAAGCAACATCGACAGCTTGAATTTCATGGCCATGGTTTTGCAGTACCCGCAAAGCGCTCAGTACTTCCCCACGACGCCTACCTTCTTTTTGAAGACCAGCACTGCTGTTGCAGATCCGTTCCCGATTACCGCGCCGGATAACAACAATAGCCAGCAATACAGCTTTGGCGCCGGTAGCCTTGTTGGCTTCTGGAACTCGGCTGCTGAAGGATGCATCCACGCAGGTGTTCTCGACCCGCCGAACAGCTCAGTGCAGTATGGTCAATATGGCTGCCTTGTGTATGAAGCGAGCGAGCAGACAGAAAACTCCTCGTTGCCGAGCGCTTGGAACAATTCACAATTCAAAGCTGCTCCGGCTGCAACAAACTCATACAACGGACCGATGAGCGTTGACGCTTCACCGGACGGAACCTGTTATGCAGCTGTCAACGACATCTTTACTGATGATGACACACGTGTTATCTCGTTCTCAACGTCAGCAGATCTCGGCAAAACCTGGTCGGATTTTTCAAAGATTCCCTCCAGCACCTTCTCGGAATATGCTACTTCACAAGGACTGGCAAAGATGTTTGCGATCCAAGTGTACCAACAGGATGCATTCATCGTAACTGCCGACAAGCGATTCAGCTACATTTTCCGCGCTGCTTTGTATGACGGTGCAGACGCACTTGGAGCTATTCAGATCGTCGAAGCAGAATACAACAATGGATCATGGGCAATGCGCAAGGTTGCTGATTTCAACGATGTACCCTATGTGTACTATTCCATCGACTCGTTGAACAACGTCAACAACTACTCCAAAATCAAGCCGCTCCGTTCTTTGAACCCACTCGGCAATGAAGTTGAAGTTGCCCGCACCGCAGATGGTGAAAACATTGTTGTAAAATGGATTGACTACAATGTGGGCTTGGGTCCGACAGTGTACTCACCGGCATTGACCGTTGTTGATCAAGATCAACAAACCGGAGAGCTCTCAGACGTTGATATTGATACAGTGTACAACACTGACGTTTTCATTGCTTCTCGTTTACTTAATTCTTCAGAGTGGTCAAAATCAAAGAACTTGACAAATGACAAGAACTACGATTTCGGAACACACATGCCGCGTACAGTGCCTGCAATCGACAAGATTCCGTTGACATCCGCTCGCGTTTTTGATAAGTCCAAGTTCACCGGGTCATCTCAAACCGCAGTAATGCTCAAGGGCACGAGCAACGACATCCTTCAACGTGTGATCAACATTGCATCGAACGTTGGATATGGTCTGTTCTCTGCAGTAACAAGTGTCGAAACCGAAGAAGCTGCAGCTGCTGCCGGATACCATCTTGGCAACGCAAATCCGAGTCCTGCAAATGATGTTGCCGACATCAGCTATACAACAACGCAAGCAGCTCATGTTGTTGTGACCCTCAGCAATGTTCTCGGTGAGAAGGTTGCAAACGTTTTTGAAGGAAGTGTTGAGCCGGGCGTTCACGGTGTTAGCATGAACACAGCGAACCTTGCAAGCGGTGCTTACATCGTTAGCATGAACATCAACGGTTTCACCCTTACAAAGACCATGGTCGTGAGCCACTAAGCTTCGGAATAGCTTCAGTACTCGCTTCGTAACTGTTTTAATAAGCGCACTGTCTTTTGGGACGGTGCGCTTTTTTTTTGTTTGCAGCTCGTCTAAGATTAACACGAAAGACTCTTCTATTTGCGTCTACAGAGCATGCTTTAAGCCCAACGCATAAGCGCTTTTTTCTCTACTTTTGTAGGCTGTACCGCAGTCTCAGTACTTCAACCCTACGGATATGACTCAACTCGACCTAGTACGCCAGGCTATAGAAAACGTTCGTGACCCGGATTTAGACCGCACACTCGGACAACTTAAAAGCATTGTCGACCTACAGATCAAGGGTTCGACAGTAGAGTGTTTTGTCCAACTTGTGCAACCCGTGAATTGGGTAGCTCAAGAGTTAGACAATGCGATCAAGCAGGCTGTAAAGAGTGTCGACTCCTCCCTTGATTGCACGATCTCTGCGATCGAACAGGAAGTATATCGTCCGGGAAACAGCCAGGTTTTGAGTCAGGTTAAAAACTTGATTGCCGTTGCTTCCGGTAAGGGTGGCGTAGGGAAATCGACCATTGCCACAAACCTTGCATGTGCTCTTTCGCTTGGCGGCGCTCGTGTTGGTCTCTTGGATGCAGACATCTATGGTCCATCGGCACCTACCATGTTTGGTATGAAAGACGCCAGCATGCGTGCTCAGAAGTTGGATGACGGGAGCATTCTTGGTGAACCCAACGTGCAGTTCGGCATCCAGGTCGCTTCCATTGGCTTTGTCATGCAGCGAGATCAAGCAGCCATCCTGCGTGGTCCGATGTTAGCAGGCTATTTCAAAACCTTGGTAGACCAGATAAACTGGGCACCACTCGACTTCTTGGTTTTCGACTTGCCCCCGGGCACGGGCGATATTCAACTCACCCTGACACAGCAAATACCCTTGACCGGTGCAGTAATTGTCACGACGCCGCAGGAGATTGCACTTGCGGATGTACGACGTAGTATAGCCATGTTTAACAAAGTTCAGGTTGACGTGCTTGGTGTAGTCGAGAACATGAGTTACTTCGTCCCTCCGGATGCCCCTGAAAAGCGCTACCACATTTTCGGTGAGGGTGGCGGAGCTCGTGTTGCTCATGAAGCCGGAGTTCCACTCCTTGGAAACGTGCCTATCAACCTTGCTCTCCGCGAAGGTGCTGATGAAGGATTGCCTGCTGTGCTCAATCCCGATACGGACTACGCAATCGCGCAGACCATAAAAGATGTCGCAGCCAATGTGGTTCGTCAGACACGCATCATCAATGCTCGACGAAGCGAAGCACCACGCATCCAGATTAGTCTCTAACATGCACGAACTCGATGAACGTATACAAGCTGCGCTGGAAGAGTGCAGACCACCTCTGCAGGAAGATGGCGGAGATGTTGAATACGTTCGTTTTGAAGAAGCTACCCGTACAGCCGAGATACGATTTGTGGGAGCATGCGCACACTGTCCGATGGCCATCATGACATTGCGCGCCGGCATAGAACGAGTTCTACTCCATCGCGTACCGCAAATACGGCGTGTCGAACAAGTTCGATAGAACTCAGCTCAGGCCCACACCGGAGTCTCCCACTGCAGAGAGAACCGATCTTAGGTCTCATCTCTGCACTCCATGATTATGGTACAGGCCTGCGGTCTTGTAGCATATGTCACTCTCAGCGCTGAACACCTCGGCGCATCCTTCCTGTGATCGGTCTTTCCCACTTTCTATGTTCACCGTGAGAGCAGCGTTGACTGACGTCGAGTTTGATGGACACGGGCATCCTTTGAGAGCTAGAATCCACGCAGCTGTTCATCTTCTGTATTTGCGCCTTTTGTCGTAGTTTTCAAGTTCAATCCATAGCACAATCTGTCTATACTTTCTTACCCTCGGAGCTTTCATGAGACCACTCTTCAGACTTGGCGCGATGCTTCTTCTGATACTGTGTGCACAGCCCGCACACTCTGCCGTTGGAGACACCACGATCATCCCTCTTGTTACCAAATTCAACTTTCCGGGAACCCCCACAAAGAAAGAAGCCAAAGTCTTCGTTCCTACCGGAAAGACTTGGGCACGTGTAGTCTTGAAGTTGAAACTGGAGTGTCCATGCGCAAAGGGTAAAGGCGAGTGGGATTACACCAACACCTACTTCATCAATGCACCAACGAACAAGAAGGATTCACTAGGCAATACCATTTATGACCCTATTGAAATCGCACGTTTTATCACGCCCTATTGGGGTGGTCAGCCTGCTTCCTCTAACTATACGTGGTGGTGGGATGTGACGGATTACAGCTACTTGATGAAAGACAGCACTGTGTTTAGCATTCATTACGACGGTTATACCTCGAGCGCCAGTTTTTCCGTGTGGCTGGAAGCAATAGAGGGAACACCGCCGTACGAAGTCTACGCGTTGGACAAACTCTGGCAGACCTCGTATTTGTATGGCAACCTAAAGGATCCAATTAGCAATCACCTCAGCAACAAGAAGTTTCGCGCACCGGATGATGTGGCATTTTCAAAGTTGAAGATTACAACTACCGGACACGGTGGTTACGGACCGCAAGTGGTTGCAGAGTTCATCGACAAAACGCATAACATCGCGATCAACGGCACTGAACGTTTTACGCAGCACCTCTTTCGCACGGACTGTGGTGCAAATCCCTACTGGCCGCAAGACGGAACTTGGGCTCTGCAGCGCGCCGGATGGTGTCCGGGTGATGTTGTCCCCACCTGGGAGTGGGACCTCACACCGTATTTGACGAAGGGAGACTCCACGCGTTTGGATTATAACATGGAGCCATTCTCAGTCGACAGTTCGTGCAATGGTATATACAGTATTGCAACGCAAGTCATGTACTCCAAAGCGCCAAACTTTACGAACGACGCTTCGCTGGAAGAAATTCTCGCCCCTAACATTGCCACTGCGAAGACACGCTACAATCGCTTCAATCCGATTTGCGGCAACCCTCTTGTCCGTATCCGTAACAACGGCAAAGCTCAACTTAAGAGCATCACCTTCGAGTATGGCGTGCACGGTGAAACTCCGAAAAGCTATACCTGGAACGGTACGGTCGACATGATGAGCACTGCAGATATCAGCCTACCGGCACCGGATTGGTCGGCTTCATTTGCCTCCACAACACGCCAGTTTGATTGTCGCATTGTCAAAACGAACGGCGCAGATGATGAGTATCCGCTCTTCAATGCACTCAGCAGCAGCTACAGTGTACCTCCGACCTATGAAGGAGCTTTGGAAGTCAACTTCCGGACCAATCTCCAAGCTTCGGGTCAAGGGTACTTCTGGCAAGTCACGGATGCCGGCGGAGCTGTTGTAGCGGAACGCCAAAATGTGGACCTTGCCGATCAAACGACCTATGTTGACTCGCTGCACCTCAAGCCGGGATGCTACACATTTCAATGGATCAACCCTTCGAGTCTCGGTCTGTCGTGGTGGGCAACAAATGCACAGTTGGGCTCTGCCACGCTCAGCTTGACACAAAAGGGTTACACTCTAAAAACCTTTCCCGGAGACTGCGGCAATGGTGTACAACAACAGTTTATCGTTGGAATTCTCCCACAAATCTCCGTCGTCAACAACCAAGATCGCGTAAACATTGGTCCGGTGAACATCGGGGATTCTCTGACAAACACCGTTCGTATTAGTCCACTGAATTCTGCCGGATTAAAAGTAAGCGCGGTTGAAGTGAAAGCTATTGCCAAAGGATTCAGCGTCGTTAAGACTGAGCCTGCTATTCCAAGTGGTGGAATCTTGACACTCAAAGAAGGCGAAAGCATGACGATTACCGTTCAGTATAAACCGCAAGTGAGTGGAAAGAAGTCGGCAACACTCACCATTTCTTCAAACGATATCTACAATCCAAACTTTACCATACCGGTTTCCGGATGGGACAGTTCTGTTGGTGTCGAAGAAGAAAGTGCCGTTCCAAGTCTTGAAGTGTACCCTTCTACTGCAAGCAACATCGCACAGCTACGCTACGGATTCGAAGGCATACCAAGCAGCACGGTTCATTGTTCTCTCTATGACTACCTTGGACGTGAAGTTCGCGTCTTAAGCAACGGCCCGTTAAAGAACGGCACGCAAGAGCTCAGCATCGACGTGAGCAGCCTCAGCAACGGAAGCTACTTTGTGGTACTGCGTGTCGGTCAGGAATGTCGTACGGCTCCCCTTGTTGTGCAACACTAACGATAGAGTAGCGCACTATGCTCGAGTGGTATAGACTACGAAAAAGTGAGTTGAAAACGGCAACACAGCGCTTCGATTCCTGAACCCCTTTGAGGACGTCCTAATGAAATTTGGGACGTCCTTTGTTTTTGTACGCACAGCCATTGCAGTGCTTGAGACCTGATTGAAGACCACCAGTCGGGTTCAGGCTCTCGTTCATGGAGCTTTGGTTGTTCTTCTATTCTATCGTCCACATGTTTTTGTGTTCAATTATGTTGTGGGAGCGTGGCTACATATCTTCGTCACACGGGCTCGTCAAACTTTCTTCTGTTTTATCGTAAGAGCGAGACATACTCCTATGCTTAAGAAACTACTACTCTTGCTTTGCTTGTGCGCATTGTTGGAGTCCTGCGATCGCTACTTAAGACTGCACTACGTGCTCGTCAACGATAGTGACAGCACGCTAAGCGTACGTTATACTTACTGGACAAAGGAGCGTGACACAAGTGAAGAACAAAGCGTTTTGGTGGGCAGTGCAGAGCATCGGGAATTAGTGATGCGCGAAATGTATGCGCCACGTATCTACGACCCTGAGTGGTCCGACACCGTGACCATGATCCCCGTATTGACCATCCGACGGCCGGATGGCAAGGTTGTCTCCCCGAATTGTCGACTAAACGCTTCGTGGAACTTTGTGGAAACAAGTGCATCAGAGGGTAGCAAGGAGCTCCATGTTTCGATGCAAGACATTCGAAACTAAATCAACCTTATCGCATATTGTCGGCTCGTCATGGCTTCGCGTTGCTTGCTTTTGTTGACATCAAGATGCTTATGCAGGCAGTGTTGACGATATCCTCAACGGAACATCCACGAGAAAGATCGCAGTAGGGTTTGGACAGACCTTGCACGATGGGTCCAAGTGCCACCGCCCCGCCCAGACGTTCGCTCAACTTGTAGGCAATGTTTCCTGCATGCAGATTCGGAAAAATGAGGACGGTAGCATCGCCTTGTATGCTGCTCTTTGGTGCCTTGCGCGATGCAACCGAAGCAACCAGCGCTGCATCGGCTTGCATTTCCCCATCGGCAACTATCATTGGCTCTCGCTCGTGAAAGAGTCGCAACGCTTCTCGAATGCCTGTAATACTCTCGTGCTCAGCACTTCCCATCGTAGAAAACGACAAGAAGGCAACACGAGCCTCTTGTTCGCTGATTCGCGCATAGTTCGCTGCAGTACTGCGCGCGATGTCGCACAACTGCTCCGCACTCGGCTCCGGTACAACCGCACAATCAGCATATGCGAGAACGCGCTCCTCAAAGACCATCAAGAAGTAACTACTGAGTGTACGTACGCCCTCTGCCAGGGCAATGGTATGCAGGGCAGCACGCAGCACAGCTGCCGTACTAGATAAAGATCCCGCCACACAAGCGTCGACTTCATCGCGGTCCAAGAGTAAACCCCCTAACAAGAGTGGATCGGTCACCACTTTGGCTGCTTCTTCGTGCGACATCCCCTTGTGCGCTCGCTTCGTATAATAGCGTGAAACAAATTCAGCCTGATCTGCGCGCTCCCAATCAAAGACCACCGCGCCTTCAAGAGAAACTCCGGTCTCTTCGGCTGCTTTATGCAGTGCGCTCGATGATCCTATCAACCATGGTGTGGCAATGTTTTGCTCAATCAATTGAGAAGCAGCTTGAAGCGTTCGTGGGTCAAAGCTGTCGGCTAAAACGACAGATGCAGAACAGGCGGCTGCACGCCTACGAAGATCCGTCAAAAATGACTGAAGGGACATGTGCACGCGAAACTCGTTGAACAACACTGTGCGAAGCCGAAAGGAAGAATTCCGGAAAACGAATTTAGGACTTTGTTTGCCATATGCTCCGTCTTGCCCGAATTGTTTTTCGTACACGGCGCAAAGCGCTATGCTCCGTTGTGTGGAAAAGAGATAATTTGCAGGTTCTAGCCACCCATAGCCGGCCACGTTCTCTCATGACCTCATTCTTGTCGCGCATCGGACGAATCATTCTCAACTTCCTTGCTGAGCTGGGTACTTTAACGACGCTGTTATGGCGGATCATTCTCTTCATTCCACAATCGATTCGCGACCGCAAACTCGTAATCGAGCAAATGGGAATCGTCGGTTCTGACTCCCTGCCCCTTGTCGTTCTGATCGGCTCTTTTACCGGTGCAATCGCAGCCCTACAGGCAACAAACCTCTTTGCGAAGTTCAACCTCATCAATATAGCACGACCATTTATTGGCGGCTCTATTGCTACGGTAGTGTTCACTGAACTTACACCGGTTCTTACGGCACTGGTTATTGCCGGACGTGTTGGCGGAGCAATCGCTGCACAACTTGGAACCATGGCGGTGTCTGAACAGATAGACGCCCTGGAAATGATGGCTATCGACAAGACTCGATATCTGGCAATGCCGCGAGTCATCGCCGCCGTTACCATGATGCCCATCCTCGCAGTCTTCTCCAACTGCGTTGCTCTTCTCGGTGCTTATGCTCTCACAAGCCTGAAGTTTGAATTCTCGGCAGATACCTTCTTCAATTCTATCCAGAATTTCTTCCGCATTAGCGAAGTGATGACCAGCTTGGCTAAGTCATTTGTGTTCGGAGGGGTAACCTCTCTCATCGGTTGTCATGTCGGTATGCAGGCAACCGGCGGTGCCGAAGGCGTCGGACACAGCACTGTACGTGCATTCACAATTTCCGCAGCGACAATCCTGATCATCGATGCGCTTTTTGGCTACATCCTCTAGCCTTCCGGACACGTATCGTTGATTACTCCTTTTGCCGATCTTCCAGGCCCTCACGAAAAGTGCGCACATCCGATTCTGTACTGTTTTCGGCCCATAAATAGTCTGCTTCGCGCTCCCTTGGGGTGCGCAAGATGCTCATTTCGCCGCACTTTTAACACAATCGAGGCTTTGGTTGCCTGATTTTCTCAAGGTCGCACGCAAAAGCACGAAGGATGAACGCGGGTGGTGACTAAATTTGCCTTAGACACCAACGGTATTCGGCATACTAGGACTTTGATTACGATGAAGAATCTGATTTTCGCACTCCTCGCATTCTGCCTTTCAGGCAGTCTTAGCACAACGACACACGCAGACCAAAGTCCGGCCCGTAAAAAGGTTTTGGGCGACAGTATTCCGCACAGTGTGTCACCGCGAAATGACTCAAACTTCTTTTGTATTCCCGACTCGATTGAACTCCGTTGGACGCCGGGCGTTTCATTCTTCGACAGCTACTATGTAGAGGTTTGTGCGGATTCACAGTTTCAGCAACTCATTGTGAACGATGTTGTGTTCCACGACACTACTCGCAAAATCCGTGTCCCTCATGCTGACACAACCTTGTACTGGCGTATCCGAACCGACTTTGATACAACTGCCATTTGGCACTTCCGCTTACATAAGCCCGTCGCAGGTTCTATTGTTTCACCATTGGCTGATTCTCTAAGCGACATGAATGTTGCCTTTGTCTGGCATCCCGTATCCGGTGCTGACCGCTACGAGATACTCATCGAGTCGGAGAACTACACGCAGCACGATACTGTATCCTCCAAAGACACCAGTACACACTACGTTGTACTCGGTAACAAGAGCTACACCTGGAAGGTACGAGCACTCTGCGGTGATGGCGTCGGCGAGTGGTCCAATTCAGGAAAGTTTACGATCGTAGGGAATACCGATGTGTTTAGCGGTGCTGACTCTGAGTCTTCCGCCCTCTACATCGCACCCAACCAAAACGGAGTGCGCCTAAGTACCAATGGAAGCGAGTTGATCAACGCTGTGACGGTCTATTCTCTGCGCGGTGAACTCCTCTACCATATGGAATGCGATCAGCCCACCCTGTTTATGAGCAGAGAGCAGCTCGGACACGGTCCACTCGTTGTTGTAGCGCGCTCGCAAAAGAATATTTTCAGACGAGTATTGATTTTGGACTAATTTGTCTTAAATACTCGTATCTTTGCTCCGTTCTTTTACATTACGGAGCCAATCCATGAAAACGCTGAATCCCTCACGGCGCTCGGTTGCCTCTTTGAGGCTCGTACGCAGCTTGATAGCTCTCGTCTGCTTCATTCTGCCGACCTCCCTCCTTGCCACAACCAGTTCTCCGGTCGCAGTCTTCCCTGCAAATAATGCTGTGCTGAAATGTCCAAATGCCAGCATTGTCCTCCTCTGGAATGAAGTCAACGGCATGAATACCTACTTCATCGACGTTGCTTCAGATCCGGAAATGAAGAACCACATCTACCAAAAAGTCGTCACCTTCGATACCGGTCTTAGCATTGCCTTGCTTCCAACGGTACATCGTTACTATTGGACCGTATCGACAGGAATTGAAACAACACCGATCGCAACCTTTAGTACAGCCTTTGTGTCGAAAGTTGAGCTAAGTACACTCTTTCACGGCGCTGAGCAAAGTTCCGATCTCGTACACTTTGCTTGGAAAGCAGACGAAGCCGCCAGCTCATACACCTTTGAATACAACCTAGGCGCAGAAATACAGTTTGATACGATCATTCTCGGTACACAAGCAGACATCGTATTGCCGCGGGAACAAACCATTGTGTGGCGCGTACGTTCCGTTTGCAAAACAGCCATTGGTGAGTGGTCTGACCGCGACACCGTGCGTGTTGCCAAGCTTGTTTCGGAGGTTGCAGCAAATAACGCAGAAGGACTATTTCTCTATCCGCAGCCTGCGGCTGCGCTTGTACGCGTAGACTGCGATTCTGAGTGGAGAAGTTCAAGCACAGAATGTCGTCTTCGTTCGCTACTGGGTGAAGAGATCCGTATGGAACCTCGATGGACAGAAACTGGCTTTGTCCTCAACTTGCAATCCATTCCGGCAGGAGTGTACCATATGCAACTCCACAATGGACCGCATTACACAGGATGCTTTATCGTTCACGTCGACTAAGTGCTCGTTTCAGTGCGGTCTCAGCAAGATTGATTTCAGGGCAAGAAGAAGCAAGGCTTGTTGCCTTGCACGACAAAGACGGACTGTGGATGTGCCAGTACATCGAATAGCGCGGAGCCAGAGGCTCCGCATAAAGAAAAGGAGTGTCGTGAAAACACTGTACGTACCGTCTGCTTTTTAGGGCAGTCGAAAGTAGTCCCTCATAAGCAGATGGACTGAGGGATCTGCAGGGTTTTCATACAAAAAGAAACCGTCGCACTCGCAAGAGCCGACGGTTTCTTCGTTTTGGGTCAGATGTATAAAAGCGAATTCAACGCACAGAATCGTCTGCGCTGGGCTCCGAACCCGTATCTCAGCCCTATTGCTTAGGACTAAAGATTGCGTCGTCGAGCACCGGGTTGATCTCGTAGCTGTTCTTTGAGTTAATGGTCGGACCATTCGTGAGTTCGAGGCGCTCAGCGTGTGGAAGAAGAACGCCACCTACAGACTTGTAGTCTTCATACCATTCCGTAACAGTCATCGGACCATTTTCACTCTGCTGAATTTGCTCAACTCGATTCAAGAGGAAAGTCTTTGCATCGTAGTAAAAATTGGTCTCATTACCATCCGGAGTGGTGGTCTTCATTTGAATAACGCCGTTGAGCTTGCCGGCAATCGTGCACTTGTAACCAAGTTCCGTCAAGTGAGCATAGTAGAACAAGCCTGCTTCTGCCAATGCACTCTTCAGGATCTTCTCGTCCAGAGGTTCTGCAGGTGCTCCACTTTGCGACATCCACGCTTTGGTTCCGTTAACCCACGTTTCTTGGGAGAAGAGCGGAGTCTTAAACAGCAGGTGCTTCGAGTTCGGAGCTTTGAGTTCGCGATCGTTTGTACCTTCAATGCTCTTGCCTCCCATGCTCATGGAACTTTGTGCATGGATCTTGACTGTCTTCACAGCGTTCATGGCATCGCTACCACCTATTGCTTTTTGAACTTTCTTCATAAGCTCTTCCGGACTCATGTCGACTTTCTCCATGCTGTCGCCGACTTCTTGCAAGTCCATGTTGTAGTTGAAGACACGACCGTACTTCGAGAGCACCGGCAGAATCTCAGGAGATCCAACGACAACCAAATACAATTGATCCGGACGCGCATATTTCATGCTAGCGCGCTGCACATCGAAGGAGCTGTATGATTCCAAACGTTTTGCATAGCCTTTGACGAACTCAGGACTGAGTCCGAGATAATCAGCGTTTTGAATGACGGATGCGACAAAATCGCTACGCTCGAACGACATCAAATACTGTCCCAGCTCATTCGTGCGAATAATAGTAAACTCATCCTCAGGTGCGGCTTCCGCGCTGACTTTTGCGATCTCGCGACCAAGAATCATGATTGCCGAATCTGTGACAGCCGTGCGCACATCGGCACCCGCAATGAAGCGATTGAAGTACTTTCCTTGAGTGAGTCCGGCGTAGGGTGTGTAGGTAAAGGAATAGGTTTCACGAAGTGTTTTAAACAGACGTCCTGCAAAGCCTGATCCCAACAAAGAAGCACTGAGATTCAAAGGTTCATAGTTTTCATCCTTACGTCCGGGTGCGAATGCACAAGCCATGATCGAAGTTTGAACGGAACCCGGACGTTGGATGAAATACACACCACGCGGCATAGGCTTCGGTGCAGGAAGCTGCGAGACTTGTTGGGTTGTCGGAACCCAATTAGCAAAAGCCTTCTCCAACTGCGGGAGAATCTCGTTCATGCTTACATCGCCGACAATGGCTAGTGTAGCCTTGTTATTTGGGCGAACATACTTCTCGTGGAAAGCGCGGATTTCTTCAAGGGTGATTTTCTTGACAGACTCTTCGGTTTTGTGCAATGCACTCGGGTGATCCTTTCCATAAATCACCATACGTGACAAGGAGGCGGCTAGAGTGGAAGGTGTTGAACGATCCTGCTTGATTGAGGCAAAGACTTGCGGCATCAATTTGTCCAGTTCTTCTTTGGGGAAGAGCGGGTGTTGAATCACGTCGGAAAAAATGCTAAGCATTAAGGATTGGTGTTTCTTCAAACCGTCCAGGCTTACCGTCATGAGCTCACCGGCAATACTGGTATTCAGTGTCGATCCAATGCTGTCAACTTGATTGGCTACCTGCGCGGCGCTGCGTTTTTGAGTTCCCTTATAGATCAAGTTCGACATCAAGAACGAAAGACCCGGCTTTGCACCGTCCATACTTTCGCCGGCACCGACTTGAAGACGGAAGGAAATGGTCGGCTGTTTGTGATCTTCGATCACGAAGACTTTCAAACCATTCTTCAGAGTTGTCTCACTATAGTGCGGAAACTCCACTTCACGGAGTGCACCTACTTTTGGTTTCACCTTGAAATCAATGGGTGCCTTAGGTTTGGATGCAGACTGGTCTGCAGCACTGACGGCTGTGGACTTGCTTTTGTCAGACTTTTCGCTTTTATCGCTGTTCTTCTTTTGTGCCTGTAAGGATGCTGTCAGACTTAGCATCAACAGGGCTAAACATAATTTCTTCATACAAGTTCTTTTCAAATGTTATTGGTTGTGTATTGCAGGGAAACAAGGACAGATGCGTAGTTCGTAGGTGCGAGGCCCGGTAGAAACAGACTGCGCTATCTACTCTTACTTCTGTTTTTTGTCTTTCTCTGCTGCCGGCACGTAGGTCAGAACAACGCGATTCTTCGTATCGAGATACTTTTTGGCCACGCGTTTCAAGTCGTCGCGATTGACTTTATTAAAACGCTCGATTTCGGAGTTGACATAGTTAGTATTTCCGAAGGTGGCATAGGCATCGGCAAGTGCCATGGCAGTTTCCAGATTTCCCTTTTTACCTTCGATGAACTTGACTTCGGCAATATTCTTCGCCTTGCGGAATTCGGATTCGGTCACACCATTTTTAATGACGCTGTCAATCTCTGCATACAGACCTTTCTCCACTGCGGCGATGTCTTGTCCGGGAGCTGCAATACCCAACAAAATCACCGCACCGCTCTTCTCCATGGTGAAAGGAAAACTGGCAGCCGTCACGGCGATCTGTTCTTCATCCACGAGTTTGCGATACATGCGTGAGCTCTCTCCGTTTGCCAGGATATCGGTGAGCATCGACAAAGCATAGCTATCCGGATCACCTTCACCGACGGCGCGGTAGCCAACAAACACGGCAGGAAGCTGCGCCTTGTTGTCACTTACAGTCTCGCGCACTTCACCGTTCATCGGAGTCATCACAATACTGTCTCTGTGAACATCGGCTCCGCGCTTGCGCGTGGCAAAGTAGACATCGATGTATTCGCGGAGTTCCGTTTCGTCGAAATCACCGCTCACACAGAGAACCGCATTGTTCGGTACATAGTACTTGTCGTAGAATTGACGGAACTCACTGATCGAAGCCACATCGATATGCTGACTCGAACCGATGGGTGTCCAGCCGTAAATGGAACCGGCAAACAGCGTGGAAAACATCTTTTCGTTCCAGGTGCCGTAGGGACGATTGTCATAGGAATTTTTACGCTCTTCTTTCACAACACCGCGTTGGGTCTCCACACCGATGGTATCAACTTTTAAGTCGCGCATGCGTTGCGCGTCAATCCAAAGCGCGAGCTGTAATGCATTTGATGGTACTTTGAAGTGGTAGACTGTTTTGTCGAACGAGGTAAAAGCATTGACATCACCACCCACACCGGAAATCAAGTTTCCAACACCACCACGCGGAATGGAATCCGTGCCCTCGAACATCAGGTGTTCGAAGAAGTGTGCGAAGCCTGTACGCTTTGGATCTTCATATCGGCTACCGGTTCGGTAGTGAACGACGGTCGCAACTGTGGGGGTAGACTTATCGTGATGTAAAATGACATGCAGACCGTTGGGTAGGTCGAACTCTTTAAACACAATGGGCTTGTAATTCTGCGCCAGCGTAAGCGTGGCAGATAATCCCATCAATAGCATAGCACTAAGCCATGTACGACGCATGAAAAATCCTTATGATAAAAATGAAAAGTGTGTCTTGGTATTGCAAGCAGCTACGCCGGGCTAGGTTTATACGCAGCAACAGCCGTCCTGAGAATCATCTCTACGTTTGTACGCCCAAAGAGTTACCATCGGAAAGCCCTTTTCAAGAGCAATTCGCCGTGAGGTTCGCTGAAGGAGTTGTCTCTTCTCAACGACATGAAAGAAGTCGGGTTTCCCCGGAGCGTCTCACACCTAAACCCCAAGCTTCTCGTTAGCTTAGCACCTTCGCAGGATGATCCTGACTCAAACTGCAAAAATACGCAGCATGGGCTATCGGCGGGTTCACTACTCGATTTCAGCCCTGTCGTTGACATTCCTTAACACTTTTTTCCTTCCCAATGCGCTGATCCGCTCATAGCAAGCGCACTGTGGATAAGCTCCTTTCCTCACGCTCAGTCTCGACTCTATATTGCGAACTGTCGTACTCGACGTGTACGTCAATACCCATTCGTTTTGGAATTCCAACGTCCCTACAGTAGCCCCTATGATGATCGAGTCTCTTTCATCGCTCGTAAAGAGCAAAGAACTTCCGCCGGTTATCCTGCTCTTTGGCGAGGAGGAATTCCTGCTGGAGGAGGCTTACGCGAGCATATTCCAAGCGGCAATGAAGAAGGGAGTAAGCGACTTCAACGTTGATATCGTAGACGGCGAAGAGCTGAGTGCTGACCAGATCGTAAATATGGCGGCAGCCTTTCCCATGATGGGAGACCTGCGCGTGGTTGTAGTCAAACACTTTGAAAAGGCTGTCGGAGGACGTCGCGCAAAAGGCGTCGAGAAAACGCCTTTGGCTGCCTACTTACGAAATCCCTCCCCGAGTACGGTACTGATTCTGATGTTGACGCCCGGATCCACTGCTCAAGAGGAATTGAAGGGTTTGTCCGCTCTGGGAGCATCATCACGTCTGGCGGAAAAAGCCCAAGCCAAATTGAAGAAGCTCAAATTCCCATTCAACCAGCTCATTGAACAAGGGGCTTGGATCGAGTTTCCGCGCATGTATGATCGCATGATTCTCGCATGGATTGGCAAACGTTTTGCATCGCAGGGACGTGACCTGAGTCCGGATGCAGCGGAGTTTATTTTGGGTCGCACCGGAAACTCTCTGCGCGATATCGCCAATGAGATCGAGAAAATATTGACCTATGTCGGCTCGAAAAAGTCTATCGTGCTCGACGATATTTTGTCGTTGGTCGGTGACTCTCGCGAATACAACGTCTTCGAACTCCAGAAAGCCATCGGCGAACGAAACATTCGCAAGTCTCTCGATATCTTACAGCACATTCTGGCTGCCGACAAAGCCGAGATTCTGATTATCTCCACGCTGACTCGATATTTTTTGTCTCTGTGGAAGCTCATCGACGTAGCTCGCACAGGTGTGAACGCCTTCGAGATATCAAAACAAACCGGGATCAACTCGTTTTTCGTTCCCGAGTATTTGGGCGTGCTCAACAACTACAAAGCCTCTGAAATCGAGCAGTCATTCTTTGCCCTCCGAGATGCGGACCGTCGTCTGAAATCCAGCTCGGGCGACACACTCCTTCTTCTTCAGGAAACGCTCTTACGAATCATGCAACCGGCGGCCTAAACACCTCACGCACGTTGTTGTGTCTCTTTTCGCTACTCACTCCTTCATTCCCTAGCACTGTTTTCTATGGCGAAGTATCGCTGCTGCTCTGATATTCTTTGTTACTCAGCTCCATGTCTAACTTTGAATTGTTCGGTGCACAAAACAACTGCCATACCGGTTCACTACAGAAAGCTTTTTTGTAACGGTGACACCTTGTCTGTGGCCGCGCACCAGATCGGACTTGGAATGTTAGAATACGTACATCACTGAAAGTGTGCTCGAAAAAACACCACTCGACACTGCGCGACACTCAAAAACGCAATCAGGGTGCAGCGAAGCTGCACCCTGGCAAAGAAATCACAATGAGAGAGAAGCTGCGTAGTCTATGGTGTACACTAGGAGCAGCAGAGAAGAGTTTCCAAAGAAGTCTATGCGACGATGAAGTTGACAAGTTTCGATTTGACAACGATGGTCTTCTTAATGCTCTTGCCTTCCAAACTCTTCTGTATCGCTTCATCAGCAAGAGCTTGAGCTTCCATATCCTTCTCGGTTGCGTTGACATCGATCATGGCTTTGGCGCGAATCTTAGAATTCACTTGCAGAATAATCTCGACGCGAGAGAGCTGCAACGCAGCTTCGTCGTAGTGAGGGAACTCAGCTGTTGCCACTGATTCTGTGTGACCCAATGCTGCCCACAGTTCTTCTGCAATGTGCGGAGCAAAGGGCGCCAGACAGAGTACGAACTTTTCGATGGCTTCACGAGGTTTTTTGTCCAACGGAGTGAACTCATTCACGAAGGACATCATCTGTGCAACCGCTGTGTTGAAGCTCAGATTCTCGATGTCTTCCGACACCTTCTTGATGGTTGCATGCAGCACTCGAGCCTGTTCCTCGGTCAAAGGAATGTCGACCACGTCGGCCGAAAGGGTACGCTGTTCGTTCATTGCCAAACGCCAAACGCGATTGAGGAAGCGGTGTACGCCTTCAATACCTTTGGTTGACCAAGGCTTGGAATCTTCCAATGGACCCAAGAACATTTCAAACAAGCGCAATGCATCGGCGCCGTAATCTTGAACCACATCGTCAGGATTGATGACGTTACCGAGGGACTTCGACATCTTTCTTCCGTCTTCGCCAAGGATCAAACCTTGATGGAAGAGTTTGGCAAAGGGCTCGCGCGTACTGACATGTCCGTAATCATACAGCACCTTGTGCCAGAAGCGCGCATAGAGCAAGTGTAAGACGGCATGTTCGGTACCGCCCACGTAGAGATCTACTCCGGTAGGCTGCATCCAGTATTTTTCTTTGTCTGTCGCGCAGAACAACTCTTCGTTTTGCGGGTCTATATAACGCAAGTAGTACCAACATGATCCTGCCCACTGCGGCATCGTGTTTGTCTCATAGCGAGCCTTTTTGCCGCTTTTAGGATCAATAAAGTTTACCCAACTTTCGACTGTCGCCAAGGCAGACTCACCGGTGCCTGAAGGTTTGAAGTCTTCGACATCGGGCAGAACCAATGGTAATTCATCGAGCTCAAGAGCGCGCTTGCTACCGTCTTCATAAAACATGATCGGGACCGGCTCACCCCAATAACGTTGACGTGAGAACAACCAATCTCTGAGTTTAAAGTTGATGCTCCGCTTTCCGATGTTGTGCTCTTGCAGCCAATCGCTGATAAGAGTTTTCGCAATGGAAGTCGTCTCACCGTTCAGTGAAACCTGATCGTTTCGTGAGTTCATTCCAACACCGTCTTTGGTGTACGGAGCAGCCATGATGTCATGAGTTTCCGCTGAGGGGTCTGCAACGACTTGCACGATAGGCAAGGAGAACGCGCGTGCGAATTCATGGTCACGCTCGTCGTGTCCGGGCACAGCCATGATTGCCCCGGTTCCGTAGTGCGCCAAGACGTAGTCGGCAATCCACACGGGGATGGACTCACCATTGGCAGGATTCAAGGCGAATGCCCCGGTAAAGACACCGGTCTTTGTTTTGCTTAGTTCGGTACGCTCAAGATCGCTCTTTGCGGCCGCTTCGAACTGATAGTTTTGGACTGCACTGCGCTGATCGTCTGTCACGATATCGTTGACATAAGGATGCTCCGGAGCCAAGACCAAGTAGGTAGCACCGAAGATGGTATCGGGTCGTGTGGTAAAAACCGTTACAACATCTTCTGTTCCCAAAATCGGAAACTTCACATGTGCGCCTTCACTCTTGCCAATCCAGTTACGCTGCATTTCTTTGGTGCTGCTAACCCAATCGACACCGTCCAAATCGTCCAACAAGCGTTGCGCATATTTTGTGATGCGCAACATCCATTGTCGCATCGGACGTCGCTCGACACTATATCCCTTCTCTTTCCACTCGTCAACTTCCTCGTTGGCTAACACTGTACCCAATGCTTCGCACCAATTCACCGGTATCATGGCGATGTATGCCAAACGGTATTCGTCGCGATAGGCTTCGACGTCGCTACAGTCCGGAGGGATGCTCAACTCGGCAATCGGACGTGCACGTTGCTGCACTTCATCAAACCACGAATTGAAGAGCAAGGTGAACATCCACTGCGTCCACTTATAGTACTCGGGATAGGTGGTGTTGACTTGTCGCGACCAATCATAACTAAAGCCCAGCATCTTCAGCTGACGCGTGAAATTTTGTACGTTCTTGGCAGTTGCGGTAATGGGATGAATCCCGGTGGTCATTGAGTAGCGCTCGGTTGGCAAACCAAAAGCATCCCAACCGATGGGATGCAGCACGTTATAACCGCGCATTCTTTTGAAGCGTGCAATAATGTCGGTAGCCGTATAGCCCTCGGGGTGTCCCACGTGCAATCCGTTTCCACTCGGGTAGGGGAACATATCGAGCACATAGTACTTGGGTTTAGAGAAGTCCTCACCTGTTTTGTAGGTGTGGTGCTCTTCCCAGTAGTGCTGCCACTTTTTCTCGATGTCGTGGAATGGATAAGATGACATATCCGCCTGCGTTTTGGTGATGAATGCGAACTACAAATGTACGAAATAGGCGGATGGGGGCTGATTCCGGGAAGGGCGATGAGTCAGCTCGACACTACATGGAACGTTGACTTTTAAAAACTGGACATCGTTCCCCTCAACTATATTTTTTCGTTCTCCACCGCCTAAAAGCCGTTCAGGCTCTAATTTTACCCGGGATCCGGCTCACGCCACTTTTATACTTCTCTCATGTATTCACGCTTGAGTTCTGCCTCGGTGTACGGCATTGACGCGTTCATTGTGGAGGTAGAGACACATCTAGAGAACCAGATTCCCGGCTTTGTGACAGTCGGCTTACCTGATTCCGCCGTTCGGGAGTCGCGCGAACGCGTAATGGCAGCCGTCAAAAATTCGGGCATGCCCTTTCCCCAAAAGAAGATCACCGTAAACCTTGCTCCTGCAGACGTACGCAAAGAAGGCTCAGCCTTTGACCTGGCTATCGCCATCGGTGTGCTCACCGCCTTCGATACCATTCCACCGGAGTCACTCGACCACACGGTGTTCCTTGGCGAACTGGCTCTGGATGGATCTTTACGTCCGGTGCACGGCATGCTGTCGATCGCTGTCGAAGTGGCAAAACAAAAAATCAAGCGACTGGTTGTTCCCAAAGCCAATGCAGAAGAAGCCGCCCTTGTGCACACCGTCGAGGTCATTGGAGTGGAAACGCTTCGACAGGCCATAGACTTTCTCTGCGGCGACTTGGAGATTCCACCCACTGTAGTCGACGTAGAAGCACTCTTTCATAACGAAGAGTTTGATGCGCGATTAGACATCTCGGATGTGAAGGGTCAAGAAAGCGTAAAGAGGGCGTTGGAGATTGCGGCGGCGGGCGGACACAATCTCATCATGGTCGGACCTCCAGGTTCGGGCAAGACTATGTTGGCGAAACGCATTCCGAGTATTCTCCCTCCGCTGACGCTCGACGAAGCGTTGGAAACCACGAAGATCCACTCCGTGGCAGGCATCTTACCCGGAGATCATGCATTGGTCACTCAACGTCCATACCGTGCCCCTCACCACACGATCAGCGACGCAGCGCTGGTGGGCGGGGGCGTTGGAGTAGTGCGGGCGGGCGAGATTTCATTGGCGAATCATGGCATTCTTTTTCTTGATGAACTCCCTGAGTTTGCGCGCAATGTGCTTGAAGTCTTACGACAACCCCTTGAAGAAAAGCGCATAGCCATCTCGCGCACAAAAATGAGTGTCGAGTACCCCTGTAATTTTATGCTTGTATGCAGCATGAACCCTTGTCCATGTGGCAACTTCGGCAACCAAAATCATACGTGTACCTGCGCTCCTCAGAATATTCAGAAGTATATGTCGCGCATCAGTGGTCCCCTGCTCGACCGCATCGACATCCATGTTGAAGTCGCAGGAGTGAAATACCAGGAGTTAAGCGCTGCACGAGCCGGCGAAAGCTCACGAGTCATCCGACGACGCGTTGTCCACGCGCGTGAGCTGCAGACACGTCGCTATGCGGGCATAAAAGGCGTCTACAAGAACGCCGACATGGGTACTCAGGAGTTGGAGCGCTATTGTCAGCTGGATGCCGACGGTCGTGCACTCTTAAAAAATGCCATGTCAAAACTCGGACTCAGCGCTCGGGCTTACGACCGTATCCTGAAAGTTGCTCGCACCATTGCAGATCTTGCTCTGAGCGACAATCTGCAAAGTGCGCACTTGAGCGAGGCCATACAGTATCGAAGCTTGGATCGTCAATATTGGAATGCATAGTTATGTCAAAGCCACGCGCTCAGAGCTTCAACGATCATAGGCATTTGGTCGCAACCATCGAATTTCGGACCTCAGTTGAAGCACTCAAAAAGAAAGGGAATTGTCGGTGACAATTCCCTTCGGTAGAGTATCTAGCCGCCAGGCTTTCGGTACCAAATTTTAGAGGTTGACCTTCTTGATTTGGCTCATGCAGAGATCCACAACGCGCTTCGGTAGCGGAGCGTAGTTCAATTCTTTGCAGTACGCCTGACCGTCTTTTACAGCCCAGTTTAAAAAGTCAACAAGTGCTTTGCCTTTTACTTTGTCTTTTTGTTGTGTGTACACCAACAACCAGGTCATACCGGAGATAGGATAGCCACCTTTATCGGGGTCGGTGATGGAAGCACGTAGGTCACTCGGAATATTCTTCAATGCACCTTCAGCTGCTTCGGTTACCGATTCGATGGTCGGGTTCACAAACTTTCCGGCTTTGTTTTGAACTTGCGCGTATTGCAATTTGTTTTGGATTGCATAAGCAAGCTCCACATAACCGATAGATCCTACACTTTGCTTTACTTGACCTGCAACACCTTCATTGCCCTTTGCTCCAAGTGTGCCTTCGGGCCATGTAACTGATGTACCCTTGCCGGATTTCTCTTTCCAGAAATTGGAGACCTTGCAGAGGTAATCGGTAAAGATCGCCGTGGTTCCGCTTCCGTCGCTGCGGTGTACAACGATGATTGGCATATCAGGAAGTTGAATGCCCGGGTTAGTCGCTGCGATACGGGGGTCATTCCACTTGGTGATGACACGTTGGAAGATGTCCGGAACAACAGCCGGACTCAGCTTCAATTGCGTCGAGACACCCGGAAGATTGTAGGTAAGAACGACCGCGCCCATCGTCATTGGGATATGCAGAATGTCACTGCCCTGCTTTGATTTAGCATCGGCAAGCTGTTCATCCTTCATCGGACCGTCTGTTGCACCGAAATCGACTGTACCTTCCGTTATCTGCTTGATTCCTCCACCGGATCCGATGGATTGATAGTTAAACTGAACGCCACTCTTGTTCTTGTAGACTTCAAACCATTTGGAATAGAGCACATAAGGAAAGGTTGCGCCTGCACCGTTCAGCTGAAGTTGCGCTTGGACCGGAGCTACAGCGGCTACCAAAGCGAAGAAACAAAGACCGAGGCTGAGGATTGCTTTCATCGAAACATTGATGTGTGAATAATACGCTTGTCTGACGTACAAAATTAGGTCGGAAGCTGACATCTCTAGTCTCCTAAGGATATTACGTTTTGGTAACACAGATTTTACATAGAGGGCTTCGAAGCACTCCAAGTGCTCAAAAACAGCTTGGAAAAGCCAATTCACAGTGTTGCTCGAACTCTGCTGAAGTGATAAATTGAATCGAGTTTTAAACCGCAAATCGGTCGCAGGGAACCGCATCGTGTGTCTATCATCGCTATCGCACGCGGCAGGGATCGAAGTTCCTCGACTCTTTACCCACTTCGAAACAGACATGTCGAAAAAACACTCCGCCGCCCCTTCCACTTTTGTGATTCCCCTGTGGGCATACATCGTCGCGCTGGTTGCCATGAGTACTGCACTCTATCTGCACACCAACTCTTACAGCTACACCGAACTTGACGATTCTATTTTTATTCGCGAATTCGAGAGTTACAATCGAGCGGATAGCAACTATGTACACTCCTTCAAACGAGGTGTGTTTAACGAAACCGGAGATACCTATTATCGTCCGTTGTTGCTCAACTCCTTCGTCTTCGACAGACAGGCTGAGGGTCACACATCGAGCACTCTACATGCCGAAGGTAGCAACGATTCCATCGAGCGATATCATTGGACCAATCTCATCCTTCATCTCGTTGCACTTGTTCTCCTCTTTTTCGTTTTACAAACTCTCCGGATATCGAACACTCTCAGTTTCGTGATCTGCTCAATTGTCGCAGTGCATCCCGCTTTGGTTCAGGCTGTGAGTTGGATTCCCGGACGCAACGACACAATGTTGGCGGTCTTTGTCTACATTTTTATGCTCAGCGCTTTGCGCTTCGCCGGCAACCAACGTTGGTGGCTGCTCTTGATTCAGGGATGTGCCTTATTGCTGGCCATGTTCAGCAAAGAAACTGCTTTGATCTCAGCACCTCTAGTCTTTTTCTTACTTGTGTTTCAACAGAAAATCTCGTGGAAGCATAGCTCCCTCTGGTTGCTCACCCTCTCGTGGTTCATGGTTGGTGGCATCTGGTTTTATTTCCGGTCCAATGCTACGGTGCAGAATCAAGACATCTCCCTTGGTGCTTTCTTGGGAAGCTTCGTAGAGCGCTTACCGCTTGTTCTGCAATACCTCGGCAAGATACTTCTGCCTTTCAACCTTGCCGTTGTACCCTATCAAGAACAAACATCATTGCTATTCGGACTCGTCGCCTTGGTACTGCTGGCTGTCTTGGTGTGGCTGAGTCGTCAACAAGATTGGACAATGATGATCACCGGTCTTGTATGGTTTGCTTTCTTTATTCTTCCTGTATTGCTTGTCCCTAAATCGCTCAACAAAGAAGCCTACGAGCACCGTTTGTATGTACCGATGGTTGGAATCTTGATGCTACTTGTTCATACGGATGCAGTCAAGCGCCTTTCTGAAAAACGCATACTGCTGGGAACAGCCATCCTCATCGTGGCTTTATTCAGCATGTCGTATCTGCGCACGGATCTTTTCAGTAATCGTATAGCGTTTTGGGAAAGTGCGGTTCGAACCGCTCCGGAGTCGGCCTATTGTAATATGATGCTCGGCGCACGCTATGTATTGGACAAAACAAATCCTCGCCGAGCCGAAGGCGAGGCCTTAATCAACAAGGCATATGCCCTGGACTCAACGGAGAAATACGTTAATTACTATGTTGGTCTGTTGTATTGGGACAGAGGTAGTATTCTTGCGTCGGAGCCCTACTTTCAACGCGAGACTCTGAAGAATCCGTACTGGCCGGAGCTCTACTTCCGACTTGCTCGCTGCGCTATCGAACGTCGCGACCTCGTAAAAGGTCGCGAATACCTTGAACGACACTTTGTCTTGAATCCGCACGATGCCCAAGGTATCAACAACCTCCTCATGGTGCTGCTCGACTCCAAACTATATCAACGCGCAGATGAAATCGCAAAGCAAGTGCGCGCAAATGGTGACGTCGTTCCACCGAGCATGAAGGCAAACATAGAAACTGCACTGAAAGCGATGTCTGCTGCCGATAGCAGCACCGCAACTTCGAAAAAGTGATTCACGGTTTAGGCATTCGTGGCTCGGCAGAGCTTCCGAAGCATCGGAAGTTCACGCGGATCGATTATTGGAGGTATTTCCAACAACGTGATTGCTGTGCGTGTCCAAAAGGATGCCTCGATGCCGGACTGCGTCCTCAAGCTTTGCTTAGGACCGACTACTCACCACATTAAACTCATTCTGCGTGTTTGGAGTCAGACACCAATTCTCGACACGCGGAATCCACGGACTATCGACACTCTCGCTATGAAACCACTGAACCTCCTTTGCTTTCTCTTTCTGGCTACGCAAATCAACGCGGCGATTTGGCGCGAAGTGTCAATCCCTACTCGAGTTGCCGCTCCGAAGTCAACCTTGTTTGCCGACGTGTACTCCAACGACACAGTAACAGCCAAGCCGGTCATCCTCATCCAGACGCCCTACAACAAGATCTTTTATCGTATCTCCTTGAATTCCGTGCTTAACACTACGGGCGCGTCGGTTCCCTATGACTCTGCCCATTACAACTACGTCATCGTTGATTGGAGAGGATTCTACACCAACAAAGCCGCAGCACAAACGCCCTATGATCGTGGATTGGACGGATATGACATTGTCGAGTGGATTGCACAGCAGCCATGGTGCAACGGAAAGGTAGGAACATGGGGTGGATCGGCACTCGGTATGATACAGTTTCAAACAGCGGCGCAGCATCCCCCACACCTCGTGTGCGCAGCACCCTTTATCAAAGACTTTGCAACCAAGTATGAGGACTACTACTATGGCGGAGTGTATCGTAAAGAACACGTAGAGTCTTTGGAGAAACTTGGCTTTGCAGTACCATCAACGGTCCTAGCACATCCAACGCATGATGCAACCTGGAAGATCGTTGAAAGTCAGAGCGATGCTTCGAAGTATGCGGTGCCTATGTTTTTGTGCAGCGGTTGGTTTGATCATTTCCCGGACGATGTGCTACGCGCTTTTTCCGATTTGCGATTGTCTTCCGATCAGTCCGTTCGTTCTCGACACAAACTGATGTTTGGTCCATTCGAACACTCCAACGTTGGCCAAGAGCAACAAGGTGTCTTGAATTTCCCGGATGTGGAAGGCTTGCCAACGCGTTTAGGCATGCAGTTCTTCGACCACTATTTGCGCGGACTTGACAATGGTTGGGATGCCCTCCCCACGGTTCAGTACTACCAGATGGGAGACAATGTATGGAAGACCGACAACTCCTGGCCACCTTCTGACCTGCGCACGGACACGCTGTTCTTTCATGCGGCACACATCATGGACAAGGTGGACCCATCGAACGATAAGTCGCTCGTGCCACCTGATACCGTGTACGGAGACCCACGCAACCCGGTCCCAACGATCGGAGGATCGCGATTCAATCCGAGCGATAAAAACATGTTGACCGGTCCACAAGATATTGCATCTCTGCTTTCACGCCAAGATCAGTGGACGTACCGGAGCGATGTCCTCAGCTCCAAGCTTGTACTCCGCGGTTCATCAAAACTTCAGCTTAAGGTATCGTGCAGCACAAAGGATGCAGATATCTGCGCTCGTCTTTGCGACGTGTATCCGGATGGACGCTGGATTATCCTGACGCAGGCCACACAGCGTTTACGATTGCGCAACACCCTGGATGCTGAAGAACTTTTGCCCCTGAATACTGTGCAAGACGTGACTGTACAGTTTCAAAACATGGCTAACACATTCTTAGCGGGTCACCGCGTGGGTATCTTACTGAGTGCGAGCGACTATCCCATGTTCGATCTCAATCTTAACAACGGCGGTGCGATGTACACTGCCGGAGACACGCTGTCAACATCGATCATGATTTGGCACGGATATCAACAAGCATCATCCTACGTTTATCAAACACCAAGCACCGGCACTTCGGTAGAAGAAGATTGCCTCATCGAACGTCAGGAGCTAGACGTCCGGCCTAACCCCACACAGGATGTAGCTGTTCTTCGATTCGAACTGCCCGAGAGCGACATCGCATCTGTCGTGTGCTATGATCAGCTCGGACGAGAAGTCCACACCATTCATGGAGTCGACCATGTGGCAGCGCAAGAAGGACTCGTCATTGCAACCGAGGGCTTACGTAGTGGCCTTGTACATGTCGTTGTTCGAAGCAACTCAGGCATCCGTAGCTGCAGATTGCATCTGCTTCGATAAGCCATTGCACTTGTGATTGCGTATTCCCTCATGCTGTTGACAGTAGGCAAGCTTGTTGATGACATCGCTTCCCTAAAGTTCGTGCCGCCAATGTAGACATTCACAGCATTTTTATGGATAGTGATCCGCAACCTAATGCAGCGTGTCAGTCTCTACCGGAGTTACAGCTTGCTTGCAAATCTGCCTGTGATGCTTCAGTTATGGCTCTGTCCAAGCATACACCTTGGCGTCTCATCAGGTCTGTTGAAGTCTGCTAACGAGAACCGGTTATAATAGAAGAGTTTTGGAGACGATTTCGTTATTAAGATTTTTCTTCGAACAAGAGCACATCAGCCTTGCAAGGAGAAACATTATCGTACCACTCATGCATAAATTGCGGCATGAGCACACGACGTCAGACCGTTTGTGTAGAGCGTTTAGGAGATCTGCCCTTGTATGCAGACCTTTGGTTGAAGAATCCTGAGTACAGTTTACCGTTGGTTATTGTACTGCACGGATTTCGCACGCACAAAGACTGGGGCTTTTTCCCGGAGCTAGGCTTTCAATTAGCTCGTAGCGGAGCACATTGTCTCGTACTCAACTTCTCGCACAACGGATACAGTTGGGAAGGAGTTGGAGAGACAACAGTGCGCCATGAGTTTGACGCAGAGCTTTTTGCAACGAACACTGTGCGACAAGAGCGCAAAGATGTACGCGATCTCATGCATGCCATCAAGACAGGTTGGCTACAGCAGGTAGGGGTGCAGTGGGACGGACGCATCTACATTGTCGGTCATTCGCGTGGTAGTGGCATTGCTCTTTTGACTGCAGAAGAATTTAGTGATGTAAAAGCGCTGTGTTTGTGGTCGGCTATTAAGTCCTTCGACAGGACCACGACGCGCCAGAAGCAGCTCTGGCGACAAAGCGGACGCTTGGTGGTGGAGTCCGGCTCGAGTGGCCCGTCGTTCAGTATGGATATAGAGTACTTGAACGACCTGGAGCAACATCAGCAAGAATACGCATTGACACGTAGTATCTCCACCTGCAATATTCCGGTTGAGCTCCTTGTTGGAGCGCAAGACATGGTTAGTCCGGCAGCCGAGTCTACGGAACTATTATCCTTTTATAGCGGTCCACATTCTGCATTGCATGTTCTTGCACGTTGCGGACATAGCTTAAACTGTACAGAGCCATTCAAAACTGCGTCCGAGTGTTTGCGTGAGGCTATCCTCATCACACAACGTAGTTTTGCACTTGAGCCTCCGCTATTACACTTCGAGTAATGCAGCATTTACATTCACAGACCGGTCGCAGGAGACGTCATCTACACGTGCTCCTTGCTTTGTGCGCAGTTCTGAGCTGCGCGCTGATGTCGTGTGGATCATCCGCCGGGAGCGAGAATGCATCGCAGCGCGATGCACGGGCAACCATCATTCGATTTAAAGCAGATCTTGACTCAAACCTTGTTGATGATGCAATGGAGCTCATGGCTCATCCGGATGGACGTAGCTATCTCGCTGTGGAACGATACGAGCTTCGGGACGAAATCTCACGATTGCAAAGAGTCCTAGCTCACGCTCAACTCACTAAACTCGATCGCGTTGATGGATCCGACCTCAGTTCTTCCACCGACGCACACTGCACCTACATCGTCGAGTTTGACTACCAGTACCGCTATCGGGTGGAGTGTGTTCGCGTTGGACAACGCTGGTTTGTCAGTAGCTTGATCGGCACTTCTGCAGACAGTGTGCAGTAAGTGTCTTGATACACCAAGAGCGTTCACTGCCCATTTCTCTGCCCTTGTTTCAATTCAACTCCTGTGATAAACTATCGTACGAATGTATTGCCGAGCAGCGATGGACTCTTCCGACGCAATGACTCTGCAATGAGTCTGCCTCCATTGTCTTTCTGATCGTCTTCCGCATTAGTCTTCGTCTTCAGTCTTGCACTTCAGTCTTGCACTTCAGTCTTGCACTTCAGTCTTGCTCAGCTGTCTTCTTCTTTAATATCGGCATGCAATCCGTGCATGATGCGATGAAAGATCGGACTAACGACAATACCTGCGCAACTAATAAAGACAATGCCGCTGAACAATGCATAGGCTGAAGCGAAGAGCTTTGCACTATCGGATACCAGCGGTGTAGCCGGTCCCATACCGGACAATATCATGGATGCATTGAGCACTGCGTCGAGCCAGGTCATCTGTTCCGTTTCATGGTAGCCTATGATGCCGACAAGCAGCGCTCCAAGAATCATGGCAGCGCTGAGCACGGCAAAGCGAAGCATGCGTTTCGCGAAAGCGCGTTGACTAAGCAGGGGTGCAGACTTGTGCTCAAACATGGTGGTGTGTTCAGAAAAGTTGAAATGCGCTAACAAAGCAACACAAGAATGGAGAGTCAAGCAAGAATCCTTGATGCTGAAGCTAAGTCAGTCGGTTAGCTCAAAAAAAAACCGGGCTAAAGACCCGGTTTGAATATTCACAATTGTCGGCTTAGTACATATCGTCGTCGTCATCATCGTTGTAGAACAGCGAATCCGTTTCGTTTTCGTACTCAGGCCACAAATCCTCAATGTTTTCGTACTGCTCTTCAGTATCATCTAATTCAGACAAATTATCAAGCACCTGCTGTGGCGCACCGGTGCGATTGGCGTAGTCCAGCAATTCTTCCTTCGTTGCCGGCCACGGTGCATCCTCTAAAAACTGTGCTAGCTCAGGTGTCCAAAACATATTACTCCCGTTGTAAAGTTTATTGATCCGAAGCGGCAGCATGCTGTACTCAACAGCGCATTAAATCAGTGCTTGTAGCCCGCTCGGGTGTTGGTGCGCGCGAATTTACAATTTCACAACGCAACACAAAAAATATCTTTTGCCGGGCGACACTTTAACACTGTCGTTGCTACCTATCCGCGCACATCTGCGACACTTGTGTCGTGATCAAGGTTCGCTTACCATCCACCACTCGATGCAAGAAACAGTGCCTTCCTCAGAACTCCAAGAACAATCGTATTGCGGTCCAATGATCCCACATACACCGGTTTTGTTCGTACAAACACGGAGGAAGTTCGCGTGAAGTACATCATTTGGAGTTCAACCGTGCCGGACCGAGCAGGACCGAGTCGATCATCATCTTGCATGCACAGCACAATCTGAAGCTGTGCAAAACCCGAGCTCATCATCGTTTTCTTGAAATTTTAAGCATTTCTGCTCTGAATACCCGAGCACTTTTACGCAACATCCGCCTCCTTTAGTCGTATACCCCTCTTGGCGGTTTCGTATGTTTGTCAAATGTAGTGATCACAGAAATCTATCATGTCGGAAATTCGTAACGCTGATCTATCAGCCCTTCGCATTCAACGTAGTCCACAACAGCAGAGTCAAAATACACGCTCGTCGTTCCCGTGGAAAGTCGTCATAACGATCGTCGTTGTCATTCTCGTACTTGGCGGCGCTTGGAGCATGTTCAAGAGCTCATTGGCTGCCTCGCCTGAAGTCGACATCGCGACAGCGAACATGGTTTCAGCTTCGCAGAGCAATTCTGTGCTCACTGCAAGCGGTTATGTCGTTGCGCAAGTCAAAGCAGCCGTTTCAAGTAAAGTTGCAGGACGCTTGGTCCAACTGAACGTCATTGAAGGCGATGAGGTAAAGCGCAATCAAGTCTTGGGACGCATCGAAAGCGCAGATGTGGAAGCAACACTGAGCCAGCTTCGCGCGGCCTTAGATATGGCTAAAGCGGATCTTGGCGCAGCACAAGCAGAGCTTGACGATGCATCTATCGATTTCACACGTCGTCAGAGTCTGCTCACAAGCGGTGCATCCACGCAGATGGAAATGGATATTGCGAAAGCTCGTAAACGTCGAGCGGAAGCCTCCTTGGCGGCGCGCAGCGCAGCCATAAAGATGGCTGAAGCAAATGTTCGTAACGCCGAAGTTCAAATCGAAAACACCATTCTTCGCGCACCGTTCGACGGCACGGTCCTAACAAAGAATGCAAACGTCGGTGAAGTCATCACAGCCCTAGGCGCTGCAGCCGGTTCACGCGGCGCAGTGGTAACGGTTGCAGACATGAACAGTTTGGAGGTAGAAGCCGATGTCTCGGAGTCAAACATCGAGCGAATTCAAACAAGTCAACCCTGCGAGATCATTCTCGATGCATATCCCGAGAAACGCTACCGTGCTTCCATTAGCAAGATCATTCCAACGGCCGATCGCGCGAAAGCAACCGTATTGGTGAAGATCCGCTTTGAGGAACGCGATGCACGAGTCTTGCCTGAAATGGGTGCCAAAGTGTACTTCTTGAAACCTGACACAAAACAAAGCGATGCCGATGCCGTAGCGAAACTTATGATCCCCTCTTCAGCCGTGCATGCGCGCGATGCAAAGCAGTGGGTCTTCGTCTATAGCGGCGATCAGGCCAAAGAAATTGCCGTGCGATTGGGACGCAGTTCAAACAATCTCACGGAAGTCCTCGAAGGTTTAAGCGCCGGAGACAAGGTCATTGTGAGTCCGCCGGAGACTCTGAAGGATGGCATGAAAGTGCAGTTACGCAAGTAAGTTGTCAACAGGCATTGGGAGTGATTCTGCCCTGTATCTACGTTGGTTGAACATCTTGTGTGACGTTCTCCTGACTTGAAGTGACCTACGAGCGACTCGCTTCCGACGCCGCACTATGTAGTCTGCGACCACGGTTGCTTTGGTCTAGGACATGACATTGCTCCGGCACGGTTGTCGATGGCACTCGTATCCGCTGCACTGCGCTTATTGAGTGCGTGTTTATGTCGCTTTAGACGAGTGCTTTGGCTACTCGTACCGTGACATCACATGCGGACCTTCGCTGTTGCCTGAAGCAATGGAGTTGAGAGCGTCCTCAACGTGCCTGCTCAGAAAACAGAGTCGAGCATCGAACGAGAAAATGACAAACAGGTTTGAACAAGCGCATGATTAACGGATCGAACGAAAGAGCAGTCAGTGGACCAAATGTGAGAGCGCTCTTTTAATCGAACGAGAAAACGAAGGATATGGACTACGAGCGATTCAATCACTTCGATTGATTCAGCTGAACCTTGTCCACTGTAGGTAGAAAACAACGAAGAGTAGGAAGAAAAGGAATAGCGCGAAAAATACCGGACCCCAGAAACGGCTGGGAGCATGGTGTCGTAGCGCATAAGGGGTAGACACTTCAATGCGTTGACCATGGGGCTATTTGCGAAATAGGTCTGAGCCCTGGCTGCGTCGAATGTTGAAGACGAAACGCGAGCCCTTTGCGCACAGCCAAGGTCCGAAACTCCCGCGCTCCATGTATTTCTCCCACGCGACTCAAAAATCAAGCATTGACAAGGACTTCGAGTAGTTGAAAGTCAGTGTGAATGTTTGAGAGTTTGAGAATCGTGTACAACAGACGAGATTTATTGAGTCTTTGCGAGTCTCAGAGAGGAAATCTCAATTCCTGCGTTCCACGTGCGCTTCCTAAAACGAAAAACACAACAACATATACTATCACATACACATCATACTACACTTATGGCAACAGCAATAAAGCTCAGCGGTGTCTCCAAGGCATATGAGCGAGACACCTTACAGATTCCCGTGTTGAACACGGTTGATCTTGCAATTGAGGAGGGTGAGTTTTTGGCCTTGATGGGACCTTCAGGTTCTGGCAAGACCACACTTCTGAACCTCATTGCGGGAATCGATCGTCCGACAACAGGAACGGTCCATGTATTAGGTAATGACATCGTCGCGATGTCTGAGACGGCATTGGCTAAGTGGCGAGCCAACACCGTTGGATTCATCTTTCAGTTCTACAATTTGATTCCGGTGTTGACTGCTTACGAAAACGTAGAACTGCCGCTCTTACTTACGGCAATCTCCAAATCGGAGCGCAAGCGACAAGTGGAGACTGCGTTGTCGATCGTGGGTTTGGCTGACCGCATGGATCACACGCCCAGTCAGTTATCCGGTGGACAGCAACAGCGTGTTGCCATTGCGCGTGCTATTGCAACGGATCCTTTCTTGATTGTAGCCGACGAGCCGACCGGTGACTTGGACAAAAACTCAGCGAACGAAATCATGACCTTGCTCGAGCGGCTTAACAAGGAGTTCAAGAAGACCATCGTGATGGTAACACACGATCCGTCAGCAGCACACCATGCAAGCATTGTTCGCCATTTGGAAAAGGGAGATCTCTTAGCGGAGGTAGAGCGCCATGGAAATCATTAAACTCGTCTTTAAAAACCTGCTGCGGCACCCCTTGCGCAACAGCTTGACGATTCTTGGAATCGCCATTGCTGTTTCCGCCTTTGGCTTGCTCAGCACGGTTCTCACTAGCTGGGATGCCGGCTTGGAGGCAGCCGCGATTGACCGTTTGGTCACTCGTCACGCTGTGTCCTTCATCTTCCCGCTACCGTTGAACTATCGCGAGAAAGTAGCGAAGACTGAAGGTATTGATCTTACCTGTGGATTCAATTGGTTTGGCGGCTTGTATAAGGACCCCAAGAATTTCTTCCCACGTATGGCGGTCGAACCGGAAAACGTATTCAAAGTCTACCCCGAATACGTCATCACCAATGCGGAACTCGAAACCTTCAAGACCGAACGCAATGCTTGCGTGATTGGCGAAGACATCGCGAAGCAATTCAACCTGAAGGTTGGCGACCCGATGAATATCAAGGGCGACATCTATCCGGGCGATTGGGACTTTGTGGTTCGCGCCATTTATAAAAAGCGTGACAAAAACACCGACGGAACCCAGATGTTTTTCAATTGGAACTATCTGAACGAGCGTGTACTGCAATCAGCTCCCGAGCGAGCTAACAAAGTAGGTTGGATCGTAACACGACTCAAACCGGGCATCAACGCAGCAACCGTTTCGGAGGCCATTGATGCACAGTTCAAGAACTCTCCTGCTGAAACGAAGAGTGAAACAGAGCGTGCTTTCAATCAGAGTTTCTTCTCTGCATACAGTGCAATCTTCACGGCAATCAGAGCCATGTCGTACATCATCGTCATCATCATTCTCTTTGTTCTCGGCAACACCATGATTATGAGTGCACGTGAACGAACCCGTGAATATGCGATGTTGAAGACACTCGGATTCTCCGGTTCGCAACTGTCCGTGTTCATCGCGGGAGAAGCTATTGTGATGTCGCTCATTGGTGCAGTAGCCGGACTATTTGTACTCAACGGCATGGTCTTCGTCGTTGGACAAGTTGTACCCAAGCAATTCTTTCCGGTGTTCTATGTGGCAACCAGCACCTACATCATCTCGTTTATGTCGGCGATCGTCGTCGGCATTCTGGCAGCCATTCAACCAATTCAGCGAACCCGCGCGATGAAAATCGTCGATGGCTTGCGATTTATCGGATAGGAGAAGAACATCATGCAAATACCATTTTTCTATATCGTTAAGAACTTCTACGCGCGTCGTTTATCTGCCAGCATAACTGTTGGACTCGTAGCTCTCGTCGTTTTTGCCTTCACGCTTGTCCTCATGATGGCCTACGGTGTTGAGAAAGCGCTTGTGGCAACAGGCTCGCAAGAGAATGCCATCATGGTTCGAAAAGGTGCACAGAACGAAATCTCGTCAATCATTGAACGTGAAACGGCTCGCAACTTTGAAACCTTGGCTGGCATAGCCAAGAGTGGCGACGGCAAACCTATGTTGTCTGCGGAAGTTGCAACGGTTATCAACCTTGAAAAGCTAGACGGTGGAATGAGCAACATCTCCGTACGCGGCGTCGGAGAGCGAGCATCGCAGCTTCGCACGGGTATATCGATTCGTCAAGGACGCATGTTTAACGTCGGAGCTCGAGAACTCATCGTTGGCAAATCCGTTCCGACTCGCTTCAAAGGAGCGAACATTGGAGATAAGATCAAGTTCAGCGGAGACGAGTGGGTCATTGTTGGTATCATGGACTGCGGCGGCAGTGCATTTGACTCCGAACTTTGGGCCGACTGCGAACAGTTGCTGCAAGCAAACAATCGTAGCGCGTACTCAAGTATCACGTTCCGCTATACTTCAAAGTCTGATTTGGAAAACATGAAGGCAAGCATGGCCTCTGACCCACGTCTCAATGAAATGGAGCTCAGTATCGAGCAAGATTTCTTCCAGAAGCAATCCGAAGCACTGGCTACCTTCCTGCGTGTACTTGGTCTGGTAATCACGATCATCTCCAGTGTCGGTGCAATGATCGGCGCGATGATAACCATGTATTCGTCTGTAGCAAACCGTACAACCGAGATTGGTACACTACGCGCATTGGGCTTTAGACGTTCCGCGATTCTTCTGTCATTCCTCATAGAGTCTCTACTACTCTCGCTTGTTGGAGGCGGTATTGGGATGTTCTTTGCATCCTTCATGCAATTCTTCTCGATGTCGACCATCAACTTCAGCACCTTCAGCGACATCTCCTTTAGCTTCGCTTTGTCGCCCGGCATTGTCATCGCCGCTGTGATCTTCACGGTAGGCATGGGAGTGATGGGAGGCTTCCTCCCGGCTTGGGGCGCATCGCGACTAAAAATTGTGGATGCACTTAGAGCGAGTTAATCTTCACTGAGTCTCCGGTACAAGAATCAGGATTCTTGATAAGGGTTCGGCTTAGGCCGAACCCTTTTTTATGAACGCAACCCCATCCCTAGTGCAAAGGGGCGGTTGGTCGGAACCTTCCCCCGGTCACGTCCCTCGTCTTCCAACGGAACTCCGTATTTTTGCAGCTTCATTCATTACGTGCATCCATGGCAGACAATAAAATTATCTTTTCGATGGTTGGGGTGGGCAAAGTCCACAAGCCTAACAAGCAGGTACTCAAAGACATCTACCTATCGTTTTACTACGGCGCCAAGATTGGCGTTTTGGGTTTGAACGGTGCCGGTAAGTCAACACTGTTGCGCATTATTGCGGGCATTGACGACGATTATATTGGAAAAATCACTAAGAACGACGGCATTACTTTCGGATATCTTCCTCAAGAACCGGAGCTAGATCCGGAGAAGACTGTTCGTCAATGTGTTGAAGAAGGCGCTCAGGAGACCGTAAACCTTCTCCGTGATTACGAAGCCATCTCGGCTGCATTTGCTGAGCCCGATGCTGACTTTGAAGCGTTGATGGAGAAGCAGGCAAAGTTGCAGGACCGTATTGATGCTGTTAACGCTTGGGATCTTGATTCAAAATTGGAAATGGCGATGGACGCCCTGCGATGTCCACCTAGCGATTCGCAAATCAACGTCCTCTCAGGAGGAGAAAAACGTCGCGTCGCCTTGGTGCGTTTGCTCCTGCAACAGCCCGATGTCCTCTTGCTTGATGAGCCTACCAACCACTTGGACGCTGAATCCATTGCCTGGTTGGAGCAACACTTGGCGCAGTATCCCGGAACCGTCATTGCGGTAACTCACGACCGCTATTTCTTGGACAACGTCGCCGGTTGGATTCTCGAACTTGACCGCGGTGAGGGCATTCCTTTCGAAGGAAACTACTCCACGTGGCTAGACCTTAAGTCTAAACGTTTGGCACAAGAAGAGAAGTCTGAGAGCGCGCGTCAGAAAGTGCTCAAGCGCGAGTTGGAGTGGGTGCGGATGAATCCAAAGGGACGTCATGCGAAGAGTAAAGCTCGTATCACGAGTTACGAGAAGATGCTCGAGGAGCAACAAACCAAGCGCAATGAGGAAATTGAAATTTTCATCCCGCCCGGACCACGTCTTGGTGACGTCGTCATCGAAGCAAACGACATCTCCAAAGGCTTCGGAGATCGTCTGCTCTATGAACACGTCAACTTCTCTCTGCCTCCCGGAGGTATCATTGGTGTGATTGGTCCCAACGGAGCGGGTAAAACAACAATGTTCAAAATGGTCACCGGCGAAATGCAGCCGGACAGCGGCAGTTTCAAAGTTGGTGAAACCGTTAAGCTTGGCTATATCGACCAGAATCGTCCGCTCGACCCTACAAAAAGCGTGTGGGAGGAAATCAGCGACGGTATGGACCTCATCATGGTAGGAAATCGTGAAATGAATTCGCGCGCCTATGTGGGTTCCTTCAACTTTAGCGGAAGCGATCAACAAAAGAAAGTGACGATGCTTTCAGGTGGAGAGCGCAATCGCGTTCACCTTGCGAAGATGCTTAAAGAAGGAGCGAACGTTCTCCTCCTCGATGAGCCGACGAACGATCTTGATGTCAACACACTGCGCGCTCTCGAGGAGGCTCTCGAGAACTTCGCCGGCTGCGCGGTCGTCATCAGCCACGATCGTTGGTTCCTTGACCGAATCGCAACACACATCCTCGCTTTTGAAGGCGACTCCCAGGTTCGCTTCTTCGACGGGAACTATTCCGAGTACGAAGAAGATTTTCACAAGCGAATGGGTACCAGTGCTGATCGTCCGCACCGCATTACCTATCGTAAGCTGACGAGAGAGTAAGCTTCAGCATTTGTGCACAAGGATGAGATAAAAGGAAAAAGCCCGCTCTGCGGGCTTTTTCTATGTATACCGTGTCGGGTCAGTTTCAATCGTACTCACGTGGTTACTCTGCTCTGGAAACACAAGACCTGCTTAGACTGGAAGTGCGTGGCCCGATTGTATCGGAATTAAGCGATTATTTTTTGGATTGCTCAATGAAGAACTAACAACAAAGAGGAGAGCCGGTAAAGCATCTTCTTGAGACATTGCTCTTGGTGCGTGGCTTTATAATCGATTACGTTTCACGCATTGCAGACAAAGCTATCATACAATCACAATCTTTTTCTATAGAGTCCGGATCAAAGTACTGCGAAACGATTTGGTGAAGACAACTACAGTGCGGATTCGTATTTTTAAGCATAGCTCAAAACTCAAGCACTATCATGTACATCCTACGATTTCTATGCGCTCTACTTAGGGTAGTTTGTTTTGCTGCGATCGGATGTGTTTGTGTAGCTCAAACTATTGACACCTCAGGTGCTAACATTACGAGGGGAGAAGAGTTCGCAGTAACAGACTTAAATCCGCAATATGATCAATTGGAACTTGAATCACTTATTAAATACCCTAGACAAGCAGCACGTTTACGGTTCGAGGGAGACGTTGTGTTAAGTGTGCTAGTAAGTACCGAAGGACATGCTATTCGCTTCGTTGTCTCAAAGAGCATTCACCCTCTACTTGACGCATGTGCAATTGAAGCAGTGCAAGACTTAGACTTTGTGCCGGCATTCAGAAAAGGCCATCCAATTGACGCGTGGATAACGATGCCAATCCGATTTCGAATGCGGACCAACCCACCTGAGCCAGATGAACTGATTCGTTTCAACATGCGCCAACTCAACTACTACTTGTCCAAGCTTCGTCCTGAGCCGCCACCAAGCACCATCCAGTGTAATGTCACGGTACTTAAAACCGGAGAACTGGACAAGGTTGAACTTAAATCGCAGCCGAATCTCGACGACATGATACTAAAGCGTATCTTAGAATCAGTCCGTAAGCTTGTGTTTTTACCGCGCATTGTTGACTCTGCACCGGTCGATGCAACGAGGACATTCTCTATCGAGCTTCCGATACATATTCAAGACTGAATAGTTATAAGTTTCGAGTTTGAGCAGCCCAAGCTTTACGGATCTCCTCAAGTCAGGAAAAATCCCCCACCTCATAGCTAACTGCACAGATTAGGGACGTCGATAGTATGGAGTTTTTTGAAGCCATATTCTTTCTTGAAAGTTCCTCGTGCATAAGCGGTTATATCAAATTCTCAATCGGGTTGTCGCCTAAAATACCGTTGTTAGATCTATGCCCAATTTAACTGCTTGCATTCGGGTAATCGGTAGTGTTGACCTCGTTCCAAGGCTTCAGTGAATACCTGAATTTCAGTCATCATGACAAATCTTCACGAAGCCTTCAAAAACACGCTTATGGAGAAGTTGCATGATACCCGAGTGATTAAGAGTAAGATGTACAAGTTAGATTTGCGGTCACCTCCTAGAAGTCTTTTCTCCTACTTCTTGTCAAGAGCATGCCCTACTTCCACGCCGCTGATCTTGATCCATTTGCCTTTAGACCGGTTGCTATCACGGCTAGTGGAATGAATGTAGTCGTCTTGAGTTGACGGTGTTTCTCCAGCCATCGAGCCATGAAATCCTAGAGATCGGTACGCTAGCTCTTGCTTGTTTGCACTAATACAATATCGCCATGTGCTTCCATGGCTCCTTTTTGCGAGCACTTATTTTTCAATTCCCCACATCTGCAACTCTTCTAGCTTTAAATCGTACTAGATTTTTTGTGGGACAACGCGACACTTCAGCAAGCGGCACGTTTATTGCGCCCGCTCGAGTTCCGCGGCTTGCGCCACACAACCCCATATACGGCATTTTGGACTTTTTTGATGACGACAAAGAAATTAGGACTAGGCTCAACTTTGGTGATTTTGACATGTGTAGCATTGGCCTTGTGCTTTCCTGCCAATGTACGAGCACAAGCTAACTCGCAGCTAACCGTATCAGGTACGGTACGAGACGCATCATCCGGTGAGGAGTTATCGCGGGTGACTATTCGGGTCGATGAACTCCCCAAGCGCGGCGCCTATACGAACAAGCATGGATTTTACTCATTGACACTACCCAGTGGGAGCTATACGCTGAGTTTTGTTTTCATTGGCTACAAGACAGAAACGCGAAAAGTAGAGCTGAACAAAAACCGTCAGCTTGACGTTCAACTACGTGGAACGGTGCGCTCGACGGAGGATGTTACGGTAACCGCTGAACGACGCAATGAACAAATCACCAATACAAGCATTGGCGTTGAGCGAGTGGACGTGCAAAGCGTTCGCAATGTGCCTGTCTTACTCGGTGAGCGAGACGTCATCAAGACCATTCAGCTGCTACCGGGTGTGAAGGCTGCGGGCGAAGGAAATGCCGGTTTGTCGGTTCGCGGTGGAGCCACAGATCAGAATTTGATTCTTCTTGATGAAGCCCCCGTGTACAATGCTTCACACTTGCTGGGATTCTTCTCAACCTTTAACTCCGATGCCATCCGCGATATAACTCTGTACAAAGCTGGAATGCCTGCAAACTATGGTGGACGTGTCTCATCGGTCTTAGATATGCAGATGAACGAAGGCAACAAGAAAAGCTACCACGGTAGCGGGAGCATCGGACTGATCTCTTCCAAACTCTTGGTGGAAGGTCCTATTGCTCAGGATCAGTCTTCATTCCTTGTCGCTGCGCGACGCACCTATGCCGATATTTTTCTGGCACTCAGCAGCGATACTTCCATTCAAAATGCTTCCCTCTATTTCTATGATTTGAATGCCAAAGCCAATGTGCAGTTGGGTGAAAATGATCGACTCTTCATTTCGGGATACTTCGGACGTGATGTACTCAAACTCAACGAGAACACAGGCATCAACTGGGGTAATGGCACCGGTACGCTTCGCTGGAATCACCAGTGGTCTGAAAAACTCATATCCAATAGTTCGTTCATCTACTCGAATTACGATTATAACATCGATTTGAGCTTGGGTGGCAGCGGCTTTAATATTTACAGCCGCATTCGTGACTTCAATCTCAAACACGAATTCGAGTATTTTGCCAATCCTGAAAATGCCCTAACCTTCGGGTTCAATGCCATCCATCACAGTATTGTGCCCGGTGTCATTACGGTAAATGGCGATGATATCGGTATTATTCCTACTGAATGGTCACACCAAAATTCGATCGAAGGCGGACTCTTTGTGTCACATCGCACAGAACTCAACGATCAACTCAAACTTGAGTACGGTCTTCGACTCTCAACCTTCAGTATTCTTGGCGGAACAAATCAGTTCGTTCTGGATTCAGCACGCAAAGTTGTCGATACCTTGTTCACAAGCTCAGGCGAGATCCTCAAAACCTTTGCCTACCTTGAACCCCGGATCAACCTGAGCTACATCCTCAACGACGAGAACTCGCTTAAAGCTTCATTTGTGCGCAACTCACAAGGATTACACCTCCTTTCCACTTCTACCACCGGTTCGCCCACCGACCGATGGATGTCCAGCAATAACAACATCTCTCCTCAACTCAGCGACCAGTGGAGCATTGGTTACTTCCGAAACTTTTCCTTGAGTAACGGTGACGCCGCAGATTACTATGAACTGAGTCTGGAAGCTTACTACAAAGCGCTGTACAACCAAGTGGATTACAAAGACAACGCCGAAATCAATGCCACAGAGAGTCCGGAAACAGAAATCCTCATCGGTGAAGGCAGAGCCTACGGCGCGGAACTCATGCTAAAAAAGAAGAGCGGCGCCTTGAGCGGATGGATTAGCTATACACTGGCTCGCTCGGAGCGACAAATCCCCGGTGTGAATGCCAATGCCTGGTATCCATTTAAGTATGACCGCACTCATGACCTTGCAATTGTCCTGATGTACCGCTTGAATAACTCGTGGAACCTCAGCGCCAATTTCATCTACAATAGTGGCAATGCCGTTACCCTGCCCGCAGGCAAGTACACGGTGAACAACAGCGTTATCTTCTACTACACCGAACGGAATGGATATCGCATGCCGGCATACCATCGATTGGATCTCGGAGCGAACTGGACCCTGAGCGCACGAAGTGAAATCAACTTTTCACTCTACAATGCCTATGGACGCGAAAACGCATATACCATTGATTTTCGAAAAAGTGAATCGGACCCCAACCGTACCGAGGCTGTGCAAACAGCTCTGTTCCGTTGGGTACCATCCATTAGTTACTCTTTTAAGTTCTGATGGCATGCTTCAGCTGCATGAGTAATGAGCCCGGCTTCACTACTCACACAGCCGCACGATGCAAACTCAGATAACGATTATTGCAAGATCAGTAGTTGTTCAGTGCTGGATCAGTACTTGTTCAGTGCAAGATCAGTGCAAGATCAGTGCAAGATCAGTGCAAGATCAGGATCTGAAAAAGTCGTCACACGACGATGTCATCATGTTCTTCAATTGAACTGCTCGAATATAGACTGAGCCGGAAGTGATGAGGCCTAAACTTGTTCAACACCATTCGATCGTTAAGTACAATGCAATCACGACTTTCAAACACGTCAGCTCTAAGCACACGCGGATTTCGCCATGCGGCTGCCTACATACTAACACTTAGCCTCATCCTCGTATCGCTGAGTTCCTGTCAAAAAGTCATCGACATTAGTGTCAACGATGCTGCACAGAAGTACGTTATTGAAGCAGAACTCCTGAGTGATACATCATTGGCTACCGTTCGCATCACGAAGACACGCAATCTAAAGGATGACAACACCTTTGAGTTTGGCACCGGTGCGGTAGTCACTATAAGTGACTCCCTCGGCAACAAAGTCACTCTGCATGAGAACGCCCCCGGTTATTACTACTCTCAAGACTTGAGAGGAGTATCAGGTCGCAGCTACACACTGAGTATATCCATCGACGGACAACAATTCAGCTCTCTTTCTCGAATCCCACGCAAGGTCGAATTTGATAGCATCCAATTGGACTCTACAACTTTTTTCGGACAGAAAAACTATGCGCTCATACCTGCCCTGACCGATCCTCCTATGGAGCGTAACTACTATCGCTTCATTCTACACTATAACGATACACTTGCTAAAGATATCATCGTGGGTGATGACTCCTTCGCTGATGGATTGCGCAACAAACGTCCGATCTTCACTCAGGTTGAACTTAAAAACGGATATCGCGTTGCCTTGGATATGGAATGTATCGATGCAGAAATGTATAACTACTGGTTAGCCCTGGCTATGATGCAGCAAGGTTCCGGTGCTCAAACTCCAACAAATCCGCCATCCAATATCAAAGGTGGCGCTCTGGGCTACTTTAGCGCACATACCTGGCAACAACGTGCTACTAAGATTCCCTAAGGATTTCGGTAGCGCTTGTGCTCACGGTTGCGAGCTGCGTATAGATCCTGAAGAGAAACAAACAGCAATCTCCCGTCGACCTTGTCACGCTCTTTTCTCGTAGCTTGCGAAGAGTTAAGCATCCTCTCATCAATGCTGTGCAAGCTCGACCGCACATGACAATCATAACTTCGCTGCCGCACACACTTTTTGAAAGAAGAATACCCTCCGGTTTTGAGCATTCTATGATGCTCGCAGATACCATGCGTAGACTCGCGATGTACGCCGCAGTTATCGTGTTGAACTGCTCTCTTCTCTACGCGTGGAACAGCAGTCCAATGACCGCTTGGAGCCAGTCGCCCGAAGGAGTGTGGTACCTGAGCGTTGAACGTAGTACTCTGCTCGGAACGCAGACACAGTGTTTTAAACTCGTTCTCGAACGCAAAGGCCGTGCATCCTTATCACGTGATTCCACTTCATCAGAATTTGGCTTCTGGTCTATGAATAGCAGCTCTGACTCCTGCCTGATTTCGTTTCAAGGATCAGAGTACAGCTTTCTCAATCGACCCGAACTCATGTATGGCATTGTACGAGAGGGCGGTTCTTCCGGCACCTGTATTGCTCGACGAGAACGCACTCTCGAGTTTGACAGTCTTGTGCGCTCTCAAGCTGCCAACACTCGACAGACACGAACTCGTCTGAGCACCGAATTTGCCTACCTGCCGGACCAATCATACCTCTACTTTCGCTTGGCCGGAGGCTACTCGCTCTTTCCTGCTAAAACATCACTAAATGGTGAATTAGTGTCGTTTGCGGTGGTAAAACACAACTCCGATCTCATAACCTCCTCCAACTATCTCCTTCCTACTCTTAGCTTTCTTCTCATCACCTTCGGTGCAGTCGACGACGAAGGTAAGCCTTCAGACTGGGCTATGATTCCACTACTGCCGATCATGCTCACGAATTTCGATATCAGCGTCCCGCTAGGAACTCCACTGCTAACGGCTGATGTGATGCAATCGACAGATCTCTTTACCCTGACTACTGCAACAAAGATTATTCCGCAAACAAGTGTGGGGATCATGGTCGATGCATCGACGACTTCGCTGCCCCTACAACTTCGTGTTGCCTATTCAATTCCATGGGTGCACGGCTGGTTGCCTGAGCGTACGAACCATCTGAGCGCTGGACTGAACGTTATGCTCCGATAACTAGTTCAACGCTGTTCCCAACACTGTTTCTGCATAGAGTTTCATGGCATTGCGCAGAAAAAGCGCGTACTCGGGATGCTCGGATCCGTTAAAGGTCATGAAGCGTGGGTCGTCCACATAGAGCTGACCCAATCCGGCATACTGTTCGGCTTGTGGGTCAGCAGAAGTACTCGTCCCCCAAAAGCTACGAACATTCGCGTAGTGACGACCAATCATAGCCTGTACTTGCGGGTGATCGGCAGCTAACTCTCGCTCTTTATAGAGCGCGTACAGCTCTGTCCGAATCTGAAGTTGCTCTGACCTGAGAGCTTCGAAGTCCTCTTTCGACATTGCCCTTAATGCCTTCTCCGACCGCGCAACCTCCTCCGCTCCATACTTCGCGATTGCCTCATCACGAGTGGCTTTGGCTTGCTTTGGACTAAATCCTTCGTACAAATTTCGTGGTTCTTTCATGAGCGTTGTCTCCTCTGATTGTAGTTGATATAATGTCCGGTCTATCGTATCTATTAAGGTGCCGAGCCGATCGCGTTTAGCACTCAAAGCACATGCATGCGCTCGCAATGCCTCAATGAGCTCAAAGCCAGGTGCATCCAAGATGCGCTTGATCTCTTTGAGCGGAACGTCAAGCTCGCGATAAAACAAAATCTGCTGCAAACGCAACTGCTCTTCGTAACCGTATAGGCGGTATCCGGACTCCGTACGTTCCGATGGACGCAACAATCCCATGCGATCGTACACATGCAAAGTCCGTACACTCACGCCGGCTGCGTCAGCCAATCTTTGAACTGTCATCATCTGCATCTCTCTCTGTACGTCTCACTATTGTTTGTCCACCGGTTGGCTGTCAGCAAAGAATTCGCTCTGACGACGCCGGAGGTTGACGCTGTTGTTCGCAGCTATCTGCTGTCAACAGTTGCTCTCTATCGCTGCGTAGAATATCACTTCGCTCTATCTGCGCTGTACACTCTCCCGGCTCTTTTCACTCTCCCGATTCTTTACTACGGGTCTCTGTACACAAGACACGAAGCAAGTTATGCTCGCTGCGATCGCCGCATCGCTCCTGGTGCAATTCGCGTGTGCAGCGGACGACTAAGCAAACATAGAGTATGACCTAAGGTCAGGGTCAAGAGGAAAATATGCTGTGGAGAAAATAAATCTTGATGAGCGGAGCCTGCATGTGCGAATTCATGACATAATCTCTATGAACTAGACCACGACTATCAAGGTCAGCAATTTCTTGTTTACTAACGGATAGGATTGGGTTTAAGATCATGCAGCACCGAAGGTTCAAGTAATGCAGGGACCCCGTTCTTTCGTCAACGAAAACTCGCCCGACCTGACTCTGTCTATGAGCTCGCGATCCACGTGTACACGGCGTCCGGTCTCCTACAAAGAACACAGTCCCTGTTTGCCAAACCCAAGGGAAATGCAATGCACACGCTAAGCTCATAAGCCACAGTAGTAGTGACGACGCGAGCCGGTAGAAGCAGGGAAACGTCTTTATAGGAATCAGAAGGCTACAAAAACTGTTCACCCTGAGCTTAGGACAATGCAGGCTGATACACTTCCTGAGTAAATTAGAGATGCTCTGGGCAGTACTGAAGGCGCACAGAGTAGAGTTGGTCTGTTCAAACAACCATCAAGCGAGTCCTTATGAAGTCCGTTGTGCGATTCTTCATCATTGTCTTGTGTATCATAAGCTGCTGTACTGTTATGTCAGCCCAACAGCTACCAACTGGACTCCACCCCTTATGGTATGCTGTCGTCGAGTGGCAAGACTCAACTTTTCTCATTTTTAAATTGTATTTGGAAGACGACGGATCGGCTACTATGATTGACGAAAATGGGCTTACGACAGATGGGCATTGGTCTTTCGAAAACAACACGAGTTGGATAAAAATGAACCTTGGCTCTGCTACTTATAGCTTTACCTTCACCGACGACAAGCTTAGCGGTTCTGCACGGACGGCGTCTCTCCCAGGTCGATTCGAGGCATGGAATGAAAAAAATGCATCATTCAACGCACGAAAAACAAAAGCCATGAAGAGTAGAAGAGGCATTGCACGTATAACTACAGAATATGGCGATATTCGATCACAAACCAGGGAACAAGGCACGATTGGTATTGGCCGCGTCGCGAGTCCTGGAAAGATCTCGTTTAACTTTGAGTTCCTAACACTCTCAGCAATCAAGATCAACGATACTGTGCACTACTCGAAGAACTGGCTCATGAGCGGCACAGGCTTACTACTCTTGGGAATCATCGGAATGGATGCGGAAGGAAAGATTCCAGATTGGTCAGCAATCTTTTTAGTACCTCAGGTTTTACTTAATTGGGATGTCAGTATTCCACTGGGAACTCGATATCTCTGCGCGGATGTCGCTCAGCGTACTGATTTTTTCGTGGTGAACGGCAAGGGCGACACCTTTGCCACCTCTAGTGTAGGATTGCAGATTGATGGTGCGGGTACTTCCTTACCTTTTCAAATTCGAGCACTCTACTGCATACCCTGGGTGAAGGACTGGCTCCGCGGGCGTAAAAACTATGTGTCTGTAGGTTTGAATCTTGTCTTGTAGTTTCTTGTTCAATAGTTATTTCAAGGCATGAAGATGTCTGTGTCGTGCTCTATTCATAAAGTCATGCACATTCACAGCAGCAAAAACAAGCCTGTCAACCGGCGGACGCGGAGCGGCCGCTTAACAAAAAGTCTATGTAACCCGAATGAACACGGCGCAGGTACACACCGACAACATTAGCTCTGTCCAAGCCGGATTGTAGCCGGAAAGTAGTCGGGAGGTAGTCGGGAGGTAGTCGGTATTAAAATGAGGTGTATTCGGGATTACAAATGACATGTAGACTCGGCACTAAGGCTGAATTTTCTTGTGGTCCTGCAACTCGCGAAGCATGGCATACTTGAGAAAGACATGCATGGCGGTACTAAAACAGGCTACGAGACCCGGAAATCCGTCGAGCAAACCTCGACGTAGAACAGCCATTTTAAAGAAGGCAATGCACGGATTGACAAGCAGATTAAACATCGAGAATCGTCTACCCTGCTCTGCATACTCTGCAGCACCAATGCGCGCATAGAAAAGCGTCTTATCCATGTGATGCTGAATACTGCGATAAGAATGATGCGCCATCCAACCATCCAAGTAGGAGAACTCCTCGGTGTCGCATCGCACGATGTCATGTCCGTTTACACTTTCGATATGCGGATGCAATGCACGGTGAAACAAGCGAAGATGTACATCCGGTTGCCAGGCATAGCGCAACTCGCGACCGAGATACGTCGTCCGACGCCGAATCTTGTATGCTGACGGAGCAGCTGTTTCAACGATTCGGATCAGACTCGCAAACATGGCTTTATCAAGAAACTCATCGCAATCGAGGAGGAAAATCCAGTCGCCTTCGCACTTGTCTAAGCAGGATTGTTTTTGACGTACAAGTCCCTTCCACTCTTCACTGTACACGCGTGCTCCGGCTTCCTTAAAGAGCTCTACGGTCCTATCCGTCGAGAACGAATCAACCACGACCAGCTCGGCTCCCAAGCGCTGCACAACCGGGGCAAGCAGAGGTAGGAGGCGCTGCACGTTAGGCTCTTCGTTGAAAGAGATAATCAGAAATGAAAGTTTGGGAGCAGTCATAATGGGCAAAAATACGCTTTCCGGCAGTGTTGCTGCGTTGTGGGTTGTCTAGACCCTGTGGACTTTTTCGGTTTTAGGGCTTGTAGGCTCCGGACTCAGGTTTTCGTTTTCTCATTCGTTTTCCTTTTCGCGTGTTTAACAGCACATTTCGCGCATCGCACGGAGTCGTCTACACGAACAAGTCCGCTCGTTCGTTGAACGACTATTCGACAGCCTTTGCCTGAGTCTTCGTTTCGCTTCGCAAAATAGAGCGTATATTAAAGTAGTCGCATTGCCCGTGAGAGGGCTACGATCGGACGATGCTGCAGGTGTTTCAGAAATCTTGAGTTGGCCTCATCGCCTGCCGCCCCGAGTAGCGTGGCCGGAATCGGAATATGAGAAGAAGGTCGAACGAAAAGAAGATCAAACAAAAGGAAGCTAGAACGAAAAGAAGGTTGAACGACAGAAGATAGCACGGGAAGACAAGACGTTTGTCCCTTAGCCACCTAAGCAAACATCAGGTACCTTCCTTCGGTACTACACTATTCACATTTTAAAGGAGCAGGGTATGATGAAGAAGGTTTTGAGTGTATTGTGTTGTGCGTTGATGAGTGCGGGTACAATGGCCTTGAGTCAAAGCTCTATCGCACTATCACACGAGCAATTACCATCGGAAAGCAGTACCGAGCTCCCACAACAAGTGTTGCGCATTGTTACATCTGAAGGCGAAGAACTTCAAGGTGCACTGGTCTACTTTCTGCCATCACACCGAAGCACCTTCACAGGTGCAAAGGGCATTTTGAATACGGATGTTGCTGATGCGGGTGACAATCAGGTTTTTGTATTACATCCGGGATACTCTCTCTTTGAATCGAGCTTTGCTCGTAGTGCAAAGAATCTTATCGTACGTTCTTTAAGTCAAACGCAGGATGCGCAGCAGTTTGCGGCATTACCTGAGTTCGAGCGAATTCTGCAATCGTGTCGTCCGAAGACCGGCTCCTCTGCCTCTGCATCAGTCGCTCCGTCAATGGGCACACTGCACCCAACAGAAACCCAAACTGCTACGGCAGGTGCAGTTCCGGCTCCGGAGGCCGGACAAGCCGAAGCTCGAAAAACAACAGAGCATAGCACCCAAAGTCTGCGAAGCGAATCCGAGATTGTGCTAAACCTTAGTATCTCACCAAACCCCGCTGCAGACGACATTCACTTGCGCTACACACTAGCCAAAGACGCGGAAGTTATCGTTGAGCTCTTTCGGCTTTCCGATGGACGTCGCATCGTGCTCGAAGATCAAGGCATGAAAAGCCGCGGCGAGAACGTACTGGATCTGCATCTTGCTACGCTGAGCGCAGGCTCCTATGCCATCATTCTACGTTCCTCAACTTGTCAATACGCGCTTAGCACCTTTGTAAAGAACTAAACAGTTCCGCATCGCGTGGTAGCTGTTTGCGCGTGTCAGCTGAGCCTTCGTTGCTACCACCGACAAAGTATGCGTAGCAACATGGCATCAATCAACTTCTCGCGCCCGGTACGACACTTGCACAGGTCTTCGATGCAGTGATGCTCGCATGACCAAAAGAAGGTCTGAGCTAGAGAACAATGCTCGTACTAAAAAAGTAAAAGCCGCGTGTAGATTCTACACGCGGCTTTTTGTTTTGTTGCTTGATTCTTCGAGGCGTGCTCATCAGGCCATACCTTTCCATGCCACTCCTTGTTTCGTACCTTGTTTGACACGTTCACTGAGTTGTCCGATGTGATGCGAAAGATGCCGAAAGGTATAGAGGTAGACTTCGAAGCGCGACATCGGAAGCCACGAGAAGCCTGAATCCATTGCAACGTCGGCATCATGAAAACAATGCTTCAGACGTCGCCGTAGCCATGCACTAAACGACAAGATGTCTTCCTTCGAATAGGCTGTGGCAGACTTCGGATCAAAATCCGGAGCCCAGGGTCCGGCTTGAAAGCTCTGATATCCGCGCCTGCAACCCTTCCATAAAACAGGCTTCGCTTCGGACGACAAATACAAGGCCGTGTAAAACAGCGTGTGATACGCAAGGTGCCAGGTTCTGTTGCCATCTTTTGCCCTATCCCACATCTCATCCGGACACCGCGTCACGCATTCGTCAAACATGACCAGTGCTGCTCGGTACTGACTGCGCAAAGCTGCGGACATATGTTCTGTCATAGTAAGCTCCTTTGGAAGTTCTCCCTTCGTGTCTGCAGGAGACGACGCGGCAAATCACAACAAATGCTCATGCATTGTAGCCGACTGCTGCTAGGTTGTGCGTTATTTACTCGGCACGGCTTGTAACTCACCCGGCATAGCTGCCTGTACGTATTTGAAAATTGAGTCCGAAGTCATCTGATCAATTTTGGACTTCGCAGCCATGATAGGCATGACCTTGTTCCATTTTTCGCGAGAGTATTTGGCAGGCAAGGGTAGCTTGTGGCAATGCTGACAGGTTTGCTCGAATAGCTGCTTGCAACGAGTCATCGACGGATCGACGCTGCTGACCTCCGGTGCATTTTGGAATTCGATCTTTTCATTGCTCTTCGATGAGGAGCAACCGACAGCCAGACTAAGCGCCAACACACAAAGTGTTATCTTGAGTTTGCTCATGGGTTTTGGAGATAATTAAAGAAGATCAAATATAGGCAGAGAGATGTCTGCACAAAACCCAGAGCACTCTAAAGATCAATGCGGAATGCAGAGTCTATTCTACGCAACCACTAAAGCTGATCCACTATGGCATACGATGAGAACCTAGCCCAACGCGTTCGCAACGAACTCGCACGCCAAAGCAGTCTCGAGGAAAAGAAAATGATGGGTGGCCTAACCTTTATGGTTCAGGGAAAAATGTGCGTGGGAATCATCAAGGATGAGCTCATGTGTCGCGTTAACCCCGCAATCCACGAGAGCTGCCTCGCTAAGCCGGGGGTACGAAACATGGTGTTTACGAAACGACCAATGAGTGGCTTTATACAGGTCGACCAATCCGTTCTTACTACAAGCAAAGACTTGCGCACCTGGATAAACCTTGCCCTGGAATACAATAGCGAAGCAAAAGCATCACCAAGCAGAACGAAAAGGTCGAAGAAGTCAGAGAACCCGAAACACTCGAGCGAAGTAAAGAACGCCAAGGGCACGACCAAAAAAGCATGAACGAAGTAGCACAGGCACAACGGGTGCAAACACATGGTGTGAGACACGCATCCCGACGAAGTGTTAGCTCTTCCGAGTCTTACTCGCATCGGCTGCGATCACGAAACGTACTTCGCCGTAACTGAGACGTCCTTCTAGCGCGCTCACAACCGGCTTGAGCGGCTGACCTTCTTGATATGACATTGCGCGCAAGGTACTCCGCACGAACTCTGCAAGCTCGTGCGAGACGAGTTCACTGAGTTTGATTTCTCCTCGTTCCACATAACTCAACAGGTGTCCTTCGATTGTGGACACAGCCAGTCTGCGTAGTGAGGCGATATCGGCAATGCTGCGTCCTGCCTTCCACAAGTCATAACTGAAGCTTCGTGTATCATGCTGCTTAGGGATCGGAACCGTGACTTTTGCTTCGGACGATTTCTTTGTTATGCGCTGCGCTTCGCGCACCGCTTGTTCATCGACAGTTTTTCCAAAGCGAGCATGAAACTGTTCTATACAGGAGATGACGTCTTGTCCGTAGCGACGAATCTTCACTTCTCCGAGACCGCTAATGTAGTGCAACGCGGAAAGCTCCCGAGGTTGTTGGGCGGAGAGATCGATGAGCGTTGCGTCGGACATCACAATAAAGGGAGGAACTCCCGCGGCGTCGGCAAGTTGACGTCGCAGCTGGCGCAATTCTTCAAAAAGACGAGGATCATGGGGTAGCTTCTGTTGGGATTTGTGTGCACGTGCGGCGGGCACGAAGGCTTCGTCCGCCTGCAGCTCCTCAATTACCGCAAGTAAAACTCTCTGATCGCGGTACAGAACATCTTTGGCCGTATCGCTGAGTTTCAGAACCGGGTATTGCAAGCCATGCTGCTGCACATAGTCGTGAGAGATGAGTTCGCGAATAAATGTCCTCCACTGATGTGCGCTCTTGTGTTGACCGGCACGATAGGTCTCCAGATTTCTATGCTCGAGACGCGTTTTCTCTGTCCCTCGCAATACATCGATCATATAGCTAATTCCATAGCGCTCTCCCGTGCGCAAAACCGTTCGAAACACCAAGTGCGCATCGGCGGTGGCGTCATAGCTCTTGTGTGAGCTCAGGCAGAAATCGCAGCTATTGCACGGTGGAGTGTAGGCTTCTCCAAAGTATCGAAGCAGCCATTGACGACGGCAACTTCGCGTTTCGGCGAATTCCGACATACGTTGCAGCTTGCCGTAGAGCACTGCCGATTGTTCGGGGTTTCCCGGGATGTCACAGAAACTGCGCATGCGAATCACATCACCGGCACTATACAGCAAGAACACATCGCTCTGTACACCATCACGTCCGGCGCGACCGGTTTCCTGATAGTAGCTCTCAATATTCTTTGGCAGGTCTGCATGGATAACAAAGCGCACGTTGGACTTATCGATTCCCATGCCGAAGGCTACGGTGGCGCACATGATCTTTACGTCGTCGCGTACAAACTGTTCTTGATGCCGACGTCGCGTCTCATTGTCGAGTCCTGCATGGTATGCCAATGCTGAATAGCCATCGTCGCGCAGCTGTGATGCGAGTTTGTCGGCTCCCGCACGTGAAAGGGTGTAGATGATACCGCTCTCTTGCGGACGCGCGTTCAGAATGCGACGAATGCGCTGATAGCTCTCTCTCTTGGCTTCGACGAAATAGCGAATGTTGGCGCGATTGAAGGAAGAGACAAATACGGAAGCCTCGTCAATGCTAAGTTTTTCGACGATGTCCTTACGAGTCTGCGCATCCGCTGTAGCTGTCAGAGCAATGAGCGGGACGTTGGGGAACTCTTCTTTTAAAATCGCCAATTGCAAGTACTCAGGTCTAAAGTCATGTCCCCACGATGAAATACAATGCGCCTCGTCAACCGCAAACAGCGACACCTGCTGTTGTCCAAGCCATTCTAAAAATCCATCGCTGAAGAGTCTCTCCGGCGCCACATAGAGCAACGTAAGTTCTTTGGCATGCACACGTCGGACCACCTCTCGCTGTTCTTCCAAACTCATGGTGGAATTCAAGACCGCGGCTGCGATACCGTTCAATGCCAAGGCATCCACTTGATCTTTCATGAGGGCTATGAGCGGAGAGATCACCAATGTCAAACCCGGCAAACACAGAGCCGGTATCTGATAGCAAAGCGACTTTCCCCCTCCTGTCGGCATTAGCACGAAGCTGTCGCGACCTCGCAGCACGTTCGTGATAGCACGCTCTTGTTCCAATCGAAACTCGTCGTAACCAAAGACCGTGCGAAGAATGTGCAATGGTGTAGCAGCCTGAGACATATACTCTAATCGGTTGGAGTTCCTAGTTTGATTGCTTCGTTGCTAAATCGTGTTGGAGCGGTAGTAGTGCCTGTTAGGGCTGAAGAGCTTGTCAGCCCTGTCATTCATGTTGTTAGTATTGCTCGTGTCACTGTCGTAGTTGTAATGGCTTCCGCCTTTGTTGTGGTGCTTGGAGTTGTAACACCAGCTGTTGTTGTAATCGATGTTGTTGTAATCGATGTTGTTGTACAAGCTGTTGTACTAACTGTTGTACTAACTGTTGGACTAGCTGTTGGACTAGCATTCGGACTAGCTGTTGGACTAGCTGTTGGACTAGTTACTCTACTAGCTGTTGTGTTCGTTGAAGCTGTGCCTGCGAGAACACAAGTAGTCACACGCACTATCTCGGTCAGGATGATACAACACAGAAACTCCTTTCGACAGCCGCTTTAACTCAACGAACGACAACCCTTAGGGCCCGGTGCGAGGTGAAGAGCGCAGCATGGCAATGATTCAATTCTCTGTACTCACTGTAGTTGGCGAGCCGAAGGCGAGCGATAGAGAAGAAATCTCAGCTGACTACCTCTCTTTTTCTGTCGATGTCGGCTTTGTACTATCAGCTATGCTCACGCGGCGGAGTATTAAGGAGTACCAAGCCGGCCGTGCGTTGCTCATGATAGCTCATCTCCCAGTCAGACTTGAACAATGCAACCGGGCGGTCATGGTCATCATAAGCCAGAGTCACGGCTGATCCGGGCATGACCGAGGAGCCGATCCAACGCGAGCGCGAGAAGGGCAATCGGTCGAGGGTAATGATTTCGTTGTACTCTGTTTCCATGCGCGACTGAAAGACCTGCAACTGCAGTTCTCCAACGGCGGCAACCAAGGGTGTGGGACTTCTGTGAGCGTCACTGAAGATCTGAATAACTCCTTCTTCGCCGAGTTGCTCGATGCCCTTACGGAATCCCTTGGAAAAGGATCCGCTTTTCGGTTGCACGCGTGCAAAGATTTCCGGAGCGAAACGAGGAAACTGTGGAATACTGAATTCATCTCCTGTTGTGAGCGTATCTCCCACACGGAACGTTCCGGGATTAGAAAGTCCAATCACATCGCCGGGCCATGCTTCGTCGATGATGTCGCGATCTTGTCCAAAAATCTGAAAGGGGTAATTGAGCTTTACTTCTTTACCTGAGCGCGGGTGCTTCACCGTCATTCCACGCTCGAATTTGCCACTGATAATGCGGAAGAACGAGATGCGGTCGCGGTGTGCTTTGTTCATGTTGGCTTGCATCTTGTACATGAAGCCGGTGAATACAGGACTCGTCGGTTCAACAAAACCCGCTGAGGTCATCATGCCTTGCGGCGTCGGCGCAAGCTCAATGAGATGTCGCAAGAAATTCTCAACACCAAAATTGGTAATAGCCGAACCAAAGAACACCGGAGTGATTTCTTCCTTCAAAAACGCTTCACGTTCAAACTGTGGAAGCACATGTTCAACTAAGTCTAAGTCTTCAATGAGTTGCTTATGGTAGGATTCACCAAGCTTGGCCTGCACACTCGGATCATTGATGTCGGCAATCTGAACCGGTGCAATAAATGCATTACCAATCGTGCGTTCGAACGAATGCAATTGACGAGTGGAGCGCTCATACACTCCGCGGAACTCCGGACCGTCGCCAATGGGGAAGGTGAGCGGTACGGGGACAATGCCGAGGACTTTTTCGACGTTGTCCATGATTTCAAATGGACTCAATGCGGGGCGATCCATTTTGTTCACGAAGGTGATAATGGGGATGCCGCGATCTCGACAGACTTTAAACAACTTGATGGTTTGCTCCTCGACGCCTTTGGCTGCATCGACCAACATGATAGCGCAATCAACGGCCATCAAGGTGCGATAGGTATCCTCACTAAAGTCCTGGTGACCCGGTGTATCGAGAATATTGAGCAGGTGCTCATCGTATTCAACTCGCATGGCGGAACTAGAAACAGAGATTCCACGTTCCTTTTCGATCGACATCCAGTCTGAGGTTGTCGCGGTGTGCTTGCCACCGGTTACCGCGCCCGCTTTTCGAATTGCACCTGAGTACAGCAAGAGCTTCTCCGTTAGCGTTGTTTTACCTGCGTCAGGGTGCGAAATAATGGCTAGAGTACGCCTGCGTTGGATTTCAGTTTCTAAGCTCACGGGTGATGGCGATGGACAGATGAAAGAATTGGATGGCAAAACTAGCGGTTTTTGACATCCCGTCGAGGGCAACAGCGATCCTTAGTTGTGCACAGCTGCTGTGGAAAGCTTGGGAATGTGGAGAACTCGTCGTGTCCACGGTACCGAAGCTGCATGCCGACCCCAGGTTTCTACGCATGCTTGTGGCTGAATAACGGCGCAAAACGTCGCAGGATTCCGTAACAACACGCATGACGGAGTGCATCAAGGAGTCTATATTTGGAATCGTGCGGAAAAGTGAGCACGAAGTGTAGCCAAGTTTACAGACGAAAAACGCAGGAATTATGGCAAAGAATGCTAAAAAGAGCAAGGCTGGCGCAGAGCAGGATGCAGAGCGTCGCAAAGAAAACAGTAGCGCGACACGTCGTAACGCGACAGCTGGCGCGGGATCGGGTCCGGCATGGCTTCGCTGGTCTCCCGTCATCATCATCGTGTTACTCATTGCCGTCTACGGCAAGGTAACGGGTTTTGATTACATCGGTCTTGACGACACGACTATTATCAAGGGTAAGATCTTTCTCTTAAGCAACTTTGACAACCTGAAAATGGCTTTCACGACGGACGCCTTTTTGGAACCTGTCGGAAGCTTTTATCGTCCCTTGCAAACCATGTCCTTCATGGTTGACGCACACTATGGTCAGGCGCAGCCCTACCATTATCACCTAACCAATTTGATCGTGTACATTCTTGGATGTATGAGTATCTATTGGCTGTTGTTAAGCTTGCAATACCGACGTCTCACGGCCTTCTTACTTTGCCTGGTGTACTCAGTGCACCCTTTGTTTGTCTCGACCGTCGCATGGATTCCTTCACGTGGTGATACCTTTCTCACCATCTTCACGGTACTGACCCTGATTTTCTTCATACGTAGCTACCGCAGCGCAAATCCTCTCAACCTGGTGTTCCATGCTCTCAGTTTATTCCTAGCGTTTTTGTCGAAGGAAACAGCTGCTGCCATTCCTGTGCTCTGCGTGGCATATTACTATGTTGAGTTGCGCGACAAAGCGCCGTGGTCATCATTGATGAAGTATGTGTTGAGTTGGATCCCGGTGACCTTGATCTGGCTCTACCTTCACTCCAAGCTTAATACCGTTGCCTCTGCGGGGAACTTGGTTGGCGTGGGACCCTTCATTGCCAATCTTCAGACGATTCCGGAGACCTTTGGGAAATTCCTCCTTCCCTTCAACTTCAAGCTCATTCCCTTGTTCAATAGTGCTGACACTATTGCAGGTCTTATCGCTATTGCCATTACGGTAGCATTGATCACGTGGAAGAAAAAGTGGAGCGATGCTCGTGTGCTTCTCGGTTTGTTCTGGTTCTTCTTGTTTATCACACCGGTCATGCTCTATCGTAAAGAGGATGCCCAATTCATGTTTGAATATCTCTACCATCGTTCGTTTATCGCGAGCATTGGTTTGATCATTGTTACTGCCCAACTTCTTGGCACTGCCTTGGAGTCTACGATGCAGAATATCAGCATCGCCATCTTTGCTGTTGTGTCGATAGCCTTCAGCGTTCTTTCAAGTTCCGAACTCAGTTACTATAAGGACGGTGCAACCTTCTTTACCGAAGCTGCCGTGCGTACTCCGCAAAGCTCCATGAGCTACAACAACATCGGTCTGGCCAAACGTTTGGAAGGTGACTACCGAGGCGCGGTCGACAACTTCTCTAAAGCCATCGCTATTCAAAGCGGATATGCTAAAGCGTACATCAACCGTGGCGGCATGTATTTCATGCTGAATGAAATCGACAGCGCATATCGCGACTTCTCGCGCGCCATAGAACTCGATCCATCGAGTCCCGATGCATATTCCAACCGCTGCGCGGTTGAACAGCGCATGAAGCGCTATAACGAAGCGTTGGCGGATATCAATCAGGCCTTAACGCTCAATCCCTACTACTCCGACGGTTATCAAAATCGCGGTGTGGTAAAAAACAGTCTGCGTATGTACACCGAAGCCATCGCAGATTTCAATGAGTCGCTGCGAATCAATCCCGAAAATGGCTCTGCGTATTTCGGACGCGGCTTCTCCCATCTCAACATGCAAAACACCACAGGCGCTTGCGAGGATTGGTCGCATGCTGCCGCCCTCGGTGTAAAAGATGCCGAACGATTTCGTGCTCAATATTGCAAGTAGGGCTTAGGTCCGCAGGATCGGTGCCCCGTCGGCAGCGCTGCCTTCGGCTTCGCTCAGGCAGCTGGACATTCTTTGCCGTGCTTTGCCAGACGTCGGACGCTGCCTTCGGCTTCGCTCAGGCAGCTGGACATTCTTTGCCATTCCCTAGTCCTCCGCTACCTGAGCGAAGTCGAAGGTAGCGGAGGACATGCCATTCTTTGCCAGACGTCAGCGCTGCCTTCGGCTTCGCTCAGGCAGCTGGACATTCGTTGCCATTCTTTGCCAGACGTCGGACGCTGCCTTCGGCTTCGCTCAGGCAGCTGGACATTCTTTGCCATTCCCTAGTCCTCCGCTACCTGAGCGGAGTCGAAGGGAGCGGAGGACTTGCCATTCTTTGCCAGACGTCAGCGCTGCCTTCGGCTTCGCTCAGGCAGCTGGACATTCTTTGCCATTCCCTAGTCCTCCGCTACCTGAGCGGAGTCGAAGGGAGCGGAGTCGAAGGTAGCGGAGCCATATGTGGCCGATGTTTTGTTTGTGCATTTTGCTAGTTCATGCAGGTCATCCAACCTTCCTTCTATGAGGGCTCGCTTCTTGTTTCTGGTCCACTTTTGAATTTGCTTTTCGCGTTTGTAGGCTTGGGCTACGTGTCTGTACTCTTCGTAGTAGAGTAGCTCAACGGGGCCGTGTTTTCTAGTGTGGTTTGCACCGAAGCCATTTTGATGTTGCCAGACTCTGCGCCACAGGTTCCTTGTGCTTCCCGTGTAGTACGATCCGTCGGCACAGCCGAGGATGTACATGTATCCTTTTTTCATACTGCCGTTTTACTTCAGTGACTACTATGCAATTGTAGAGTTGAGCGGCGCGTACTACTGCGGAACAGGGTTGAGTGGTACTATGGAACAGGATTGCGTGGAACTGAGCGGGGAGTCAATCTAGTAATCGGGATGGTGGTATGGAAATGTGCGTTGGGGTTTTAGTTATCAACAGAAGTCGGGTGCTTTGCCAGACGTCGGACGCTGCCTTCGGCTTCGCTCAGGCAGCTGGACATTCGTTGCCAGACTTTGCCATTCTTTGCCGGACGTCAGCGCTGCCTTCGGCTTCGCTCAGGCAGCTGGACATTCGTTGCCATTCTTTGCCATTGTTTGCCAGACGTCGGACGCTGCCTTCGGCTTCGCTCAGGCAGCTGGCCATTCGTTGCCATTCTTTGCCATTCTTTGCCATTCGTTGCCACTCCCTAGTCCTCCGCTACCTGAGCGGAGCCGAAGGTAGCGGAGCCGAAGGTAGCGGTGGACGCGGAGTCGAAGGTAGCGGTGAACGCGGAGTCGAAGGTAGCGGTGGACGGGTTACCGAGGTCTGGTCGACATTCCTCTGTATTTTGTAAGAAAACGTCCGATAAACTCGAGACAGTGTGTTTTTTGGGAAGGATTATGCGCGTTGCGGCAGTCATACCGGCGTACAATGAGGAAGCCTCCATTACGGGAGTGGTTCTGGCTTTGCGCGCTTTGGAGCAGTCTCATGGATTGCGGGTTGACCCTGTTGTGGTGAACGACTGCTCGCGGGATCGTACTGCCGAGATATGTGCGGGACTGCCGTGCATTTTGCTCAATCTTCCGGTGAACTTGGGGATTGGTGCGGCGGTGCAGACGGGCTTTCGCTATGCGTGGAGGCAAGGTTATGATGTTGCTGTGCAGGTGGACGGAGATGGTCAACACCCGGCACCTGAGCTTCCCAAACTCTTAGAAGCCATTCGACTTGATCATGCCGATGTTGTTATCGGGTCACGCTTTTTGACCGGCGAGGGTTATCAGTCTGAGTTTTTGCGACGCATTGGGATTCGCTACTTTATGTGGCTGAATCGCTTAGTAACAGGAGTTCGCATTACCGACAACACATCGGGTTTTCGGGCCTACAACAAACGGGCGTTGAACTTGGTGAATACGTACTATCCTGATCAGTATCCGGAGCCGGAGGCGGTTGTGATGTTTGCTCGAAACGGATTACGTATGCAAGAAGTTGCTGTGCACATGGTTGAACGTCAGGGTGGACAATCCTCCATCTCAGCATTCGCCAGTGTGTTTTACATGGCGAAGGTGAGCTTCGCGATCTTTTTTGCGTCGATACGACAACGAATACTGAGGACTTGACATGGAAAATATCGTCCCCCTCAAAATCCAAATCGCAACGATTCTTATATCGTTGGGTTTTCTCTCGTACATCGGACGCTTAATTGTGCGTGGTCGTCTACGAGAGGAATATGCCTTTGTATGGGTTGCCTGCACTGCAGTCCTGTTGTTCTTTGCAGTGTGGCGCGATGGTCTCAACGTGGTCTCCTCTGCCCTAGGTGTGTTCTACCCGCCGTCCTTGGTGTTTATGGGCGCCATCTTTGCAATCTTGATTTATCTCCTCCACCTCTCCGTTGAAGTCTCTCGTCTTCGCTCCATCAATAAGAATCTGGCTCAGAAGATTGCTATGATGGAACACCGGATAGGTATCGTCGATGAGCGCGAACAAGAGTCGTGAAACACGAGTCTGCCCATAGCTTTGTCATCCCGGCATACGGCGAGTCACCATACTTGGAAGAGTGCATCCAATCGTTGCGTGCGCAGGAGCTACCCTCCGCTATACATGTCTGCACCTCAACACCAAATGACCACATTGCCGCGCTGTGCAAGCGTTATGAGCTCCCTTACCACGTCAATGCAGGTGGTGGAAGCATTGCTGCAGATTGGTCCTTTGCTCTGCATACTCCCGATACGCGCTATGTAACCCTTGCACATCAAGATGATGTGTATGATCCGCGCTACTCGGCGCTATGTGTTGAAGCTGCAGAACGACATCGCGATGCAAGCATTGTATTCTGTGACTATGCTGAGTTGGTCATTCGCGACAAGCAACAGTTCATCCGCAGTTCAAATCTGGTCTTGCTCGTTAAACGTTGCATTCTCTTTGCCTTCTTTTTGCACCGCTCCGCATTGCGAGGTCGTGCTCAGAAATACTGGCTACTTGCCTTCGGATCTCCGATCAGTTGTCCAACGGTCTTGTTTAACCGCGAAGAACTCGGTTCATTTGCATTTGACGAGCATTATCGTGTCAATCTCGATTGGGCTGCATGGCGCTCTCTCGCCCAGATGTCCGGAGCGTTTGTATTTCTCCGACCCCGACTTGTGTTCCATCGCATCTACGCTGAGTCGTCGACATCGCGCGGCTTGCACACCCGGGATCGACAGCGCGAGGACTCTGAAATGTTTGCTCAATTCTGGCCGACCTTCATCGCTAAAATTCTTAGCAGGTTTTACTCTCTGGCCTATCGATCAAATGCCACAGACCAATCCTCGAAGTCATGAGCAGCACTCCTTCCATACAGCAATCTTCGGCGGCATCTATGAACACGTCATCCGATTCGTCTCCCTCACTACGCTCACGCTCTTTCGAGAACTGTCCGATCTGCGCAGGAGAAATCCGCACCCTCTATACGCAGTTGCCGGATTTGTACGATGGTGTTCCTGATGTGTTTGATGTGTGTGAATGCAGTCAGTGCGGTCTTGCTTTTAGCAATCCACAACCGCAAGACAACCTCCACCTACTCTATCCGGAAACATATCTCAGTACTGCCCCCAACACTACACAAGAACTATCACTTGTTCAAAAGGCAGAGCGGTGGTATCGCGAAGATCAATCCGCTTTCGATTTTCATCTCTTCGAGAAAGCAAGCGGGAAAGCGCTGTCGAAGCTAGACTCCTATGCTGATTTAGGTTGCGGTACCGGCGATCGGGTCGCTTATGTCTACAACTCAGGATGTCGGCGAAGCGTGGGTGTAGATCCCTTTGACTTCTTTAGCGCGATGCAGCCCAAAGATTCATTTTTTATCAAAAGTCCGATAGAAAAGTATAAACCGGAGAACGGTGTTGAACTCGTGAGTCTCTTCCATGTCTTGGAGCATGTGTCGGACCCACAAGCGGTACTTGAACATGTCGTTCGACACATAGCACAGCCCGGTGGCTATGTGTTTATTCAGGTGCCGAATTTTGCTTCGTTGGAGCGACGCATGTTTCGTTCTTCGTGGTCTGCGCTTGATATCCCTCGACACTTCTGGCACTTCCGGCCAAAGGTCGTGCAGGCGTTATTGGAAGCACTTGGCTGCAGGATACTTCTTTGCTCTGAACGTAATGCGGCTTTGCATCCGGTGACGACAATTTCGTCGCTGTGGCGCGATGCTCACATTCAACGTGTATGGATTAAATCTCAGCAGAGTCCTTCTCTGTATTGGACTCTGATGAAACTCCTTTGGATGGCAGGCACGGTGCTAAGCATTCCTTGGAACATTGTGCTGAACCTACTTGGTTCGGCAACCATGCTCAGCATCGTAGCTCAAACTCCAACGCGTTCACAGTCTCAATCGATCGACCGGACCTAGGGTACGGCGTGCACCATGTGCATCCGAGCAGCACGAACCGGCAAGCCTTGCCAGCTTGAGAGCTTGACCGGTGAGCATGGACTGCGATGAAAAATCTAGAGGATGTGTCGGGTGCAAGCGAGACCTTAGAGCTGTACTCGAAACACATGTCCTTGAAGCTCATTTTTTTACTACTATTCCTACAAGCCTAGTGTAGGAATTGTTTCATGGCGATATTGCCGTGATCTATCATTCACATTTGCAGAACACTATGTCGGCATTTGATACTCTTCGAAACAATCCGTCTATTCGATCGATCACATCGAAGCTCAACACTATCGGCGAGAAACTAAGCGAGGACGATCTCATACGTATCGACTGGAGAAGCATCTGTTTGGTTGTGATCTGCACACTGCTGTTCGGTCTCAACGTTCTCTTCAAGACTTCCGGTTCGTCTGTCAAGGAGTGGAATTCCTTTGTGCGCGGAGACTCAACGAAACAGCAGATTATAGGTCAGTCGCGATTTATCCGTTTCGACGAGTGGTGCATGCATACACCCATGTTGATTTCACAAAACCTGAATGGCTTTCACGCAGAGAATCCCGCACTGGGAGCAGAGCGCAGTGCTTTGTTGATGTCGCTGCCTGTGAAAGCTTTCCCCAGCATCCTTCGTCCACACCTCTGGGGCTACTTCATTTTTCCATTGGAGACAGCCTACTCCTTCGCTTGGAATTACAAGACCTATGGAATGTTTCTGGCCGTGTTTTTCCTGCTAATGCTCCTAAGTCGCAACAACTTCTGGATGAGTGTTGCAGGGAGTTTGTGGTTGAGCTTTTCAAGTTTCATCCAATGGTGGTACTCCACTCCGGAACCGGAGATGATCATGGCTGTAAGCTTGCTCTTCATCTTCTTCATCTATGTGCTGTATGCTCGTCGCTTGTGGGCGATTGTGCTTTCGGGACTCGGCCTGGCTCTCTTTGCCACAGCCTTCCTGCTCTTCTTCTATCCGCCGCACCAAATACCCTTGGCTTATTTCATGGCCTTTGTTTTGGCAGGATATCTCATGACACGTCATTCATCCGAGGCCTTCGCGCAGCTCCGCATTGTCAAGCTTCTGGTTATCGTTGGCGTGCTCTCGCTGCTCGGATATAGTGCAATGAGCTTCCTTTCGCAAGCCCAACAGACAATCTCGATTATGACGCAAACGGAGTATCCGGGAAGCCGTGTATCCGTCGGCGGCGAGGTTTCTTTAACACAATACTTTGGCGGATTCTTTGATCTCTTCTTCAGCGAAAAGCACTTCCCTGAAGCATGGATGAACGTATGTGAGGCGAGCAACTTTATTCTCTTGTATCCGGTAGTCATTGCGGCAATGATCATCGCGGCGCTGCGCAAGCAGCGCGTTGACAAACTACAACTCATGATCGTGCTCTATCTGATCTTCCTCACTGTGTGGATGGTCGTTGGATATCCGGAGTTTATAGCCAAACTTACACTTCTCAATCGTGTAAAAGAGAATCGTGCCTTCATCGGAATTGGCTTTGCAAGTATCGTCTTAGTGATGTTGTTTCTTTCGCGCAGTGCTGCTTCGCAGCACAGTGCGCCAACAGAAGGAGTTGAGAGTGATGCTGACACGCGCTCCACAAAAAAGAAAAAGAAGGGTTCATCAAAGCAGAGTGTTGCTTCTCGATCTACCGGTGCTTTCGATAGTGTCGCGGCACTGCAGAGTTTAGGCGCACTGGTGCTTCTCTTGATTTATGGCTTCACATTGAATACCGAACTCCAAAAGTTTTTTAGCAGTACGCAGATCGTTGGAGCTTCTCTGTTGTTTGGCGTTCTCAGCTATCTCTTAGTTGCAAAACATCGTGCATTGTTTGCCGGAGGAATTGTAGGTGTGGTCATGATGAGCAACTTCATGGTGAATCCCATCATGTTTGGTCTGAGTCCGATCCTCGATAAAGAACTCATGAAAACAGTACGTGACATCAGCACCAAGGACCCTGATGCAAAGTGGTTATACTATGGATCCAACATTGCTGCAAACTACTTCATCGCTGCGGGGGTAAATGTCATTAACGGCTCCAAGTTTGCACCGGATCTAGCCCTGATGAAGATTATCGATCCTGAAGGCAAGAACATGTCGGTCTACAATCGTTTTGCACAAATTCATGTGATGCCAAACGACAGCGCGCGCTTTCGTGGCGATGTGCGTTTTACACTCGACAACATGGATGGATATTCGTTGTTTATCAACCCGGATGCTCCGCAGCTGAAAGCCGGCGGTGTGAAGTATATAGCCAGCGGCATTTTGCCTATGCGAGAACAGGTGTCAGTTCTTGAGCCACTGTATGAAAAACAACTGTCGCGCATGTGGTTTTATCGCTTGAAAGACTCCGGTGTCGTGACACGCAAGAACCTACTGAGTTCGTTAAACTTCATACCCGCCTTGGATCGTTTTCGCGTAGGAGATATCAAGATCAACTCGAACGATGAACATGATGCATTCATCATTAGCGGTGTAGCCTATGACGCACTCACCAATGATGTGGCGGGAGGAGTGGTGCTAGATTTAAATGGCGAGACATTTGAGGCGGAGTATGGGCTTATAAACAACAATGTGAGCGATCCGCGATATCGCAATTCTGCGTTTCGTATTACGCTGCCTTTTGTGTATACGGGTCGTGGACACAGCGATTTCAAATTGCGCGTTCTCACCAAAGACAAGAAGGCCTATGGCAACGTAAACCAAGGCTTCGGCGTAGATATCAACTAAGCGACAAGTAGTGCTCAGGAGAGTCCAGTATCGATGCTGAGCGACGAATTGACTCGAATTTTCTAGAAATTTTGTCCTGTTCTTGATCTTTTTACTTTCTATCCGATACTTCCATGAAGCTCCGTCGAGGTACACCATCGATCGTGCTGACCTGAGTTTCCGGTTCATCCGGTGCACCAAGTGAATCCATGACCAAAGTTTCGATCATCACACCCTGTCTGAATGCCGCTCCTTTTATCGAGCGCACGATCCAGTCGATTCTCTCGCAGAAGGGAGATTTCGAGTTGGAGTACATTGTTGTGGACGGAGTCAGCAGCGACGGCACCTTGGACATCATCAAGCGCTACGAAGATCGCTTGCGATGGGTCTCAGAACGCGACCCCGGTCAAACGGCAGCTATCAACAAGGGCCTGCGAATGACACAGGGCGACATCGTGGCATTCTTAAATGCCGATGACCTCTACAAGCCCGGATCCTTGCAGCGTGTAGTGGAAGCCTTCAAAGATCCAAGTGTGCACTGGCTCTTCGGCAAGTGCGACATCATCGACGTCAACGATCAAGAGTTGCGCGCAGCAATTACCGCGTACAAGAATTACAACCTCAAACGCTCCTCACATAACCGTATCCTCAGCGAGAACTACATCTCACAGCCCGCAGTATTCTGGCGTCGAAGTGTTATGTCTGAAGTCGGCTACCTCGATGAATCCGAGCACTACGTCATGGACTACGAGTACTGGTTGCGTATGTGGGAACGCTATGAACCCCTCTATATCGATGCCTACTTATCGTCGTTCCGATGGTATGAAACATCCAAAAGCGGTAGCGGATTCGATAAACAGTTTGCCGATGAACTGCGCGTTGCGAAGAAGTATGCCAAAGGTAAAACATGGCCAATTCTGCTCCACCGCTTCAACTACTACAAAATCGTTGGTGCGTATAGCATGATGGCTTGGGTGCGGAAGTTGAGTGGTGGGAGGCGATAGTTCTATAGCAAGCGCGTTTCCATTTGGAGGAAGAATCCGCAGTATCATATCTCATATCAAACACAATCCACTTCTCACCCCAGTCCTCTTCTTAGTAGACTGCATCTTACTTTGCCTCGATGCAATTGCGACCTCTTTCTCAGCTCCTCGCAACCCCAAGAAGGCGTGTGTTGTCAAGCTTGATAAAGTCGGTGACTACATTCTTGTACGGAACTTTTTTCAAGTCCTCGCGGCCTCATACACTAGCAAAGGCATGCAATTGACGGTAATCGCAAATAGTGAAATACGATTTCTAGCAGATGAGATCGATCACGAAAGTTTTCGCTGGCTCTGGATTGATATCAATGCGTTCAGCACAAATCCACTCTACCGTTTTCGTATGGCCAGAAAAATTGCAAACGAGGGATTTGCAGAATGCATATGCTCAACCTACGCTCGCAATCTTGTATTAGATGACTTTGTTGTGCGCGCCACAAGAGCACCAATAAGATTAGGTCAAGTAGCCCATCACATAAACATGAAATCGTGGGAGCGTGTAATCGGTGATCGCATGTATACCTCGTTAGTATGTGTGTCAGATGAGATCGAATTCGAATTCGTTCGCAATAGAGCGTTTTTTGAGAAGTTTTTCAATCAGTCATTGATCGGCATTGTTCCGGAGATAGATTGGCAAAGTGATGACCCAAGTCCTGACGAACCATACTGTATAGTAGCTCCAGGAGCAGGCGATCCGTTTAGGCAATGGCAACCTCAGAAATTCGCTGCCGTGTGCAACAAAATTTGCTCAGTATTGGGTTTGCGTGTTTTCCTGCTTGGATCACCTCGCGAGTACCAACTCGGAGAGCAGATCATCGGGTACGTCGACGCTGTGGCGAATGTTACAAACTTGATAGGAAAAGTTAAGACATCGCAACTGCTAGCTCTCTACCAGCATGCTCGGTTTATCTTATGTAATGAAAGCGGTTCAACCCACATCGCAGCAGCACTTGGCAAGAAGACTGTTTGTATTAGCAACGCAAATCACTATGGAAAGTTTACAGAGTATCCCGAAGAGCTAGGTAAAGTCGTACACTACGTTTATCCGCCGGAACTAAGTCTTTATGGTCAAACTTCGGGAGCATTGAAAAAAGCATTTGATGACAAGTCACCTTTAGACATCAATACCATTGATAGTACGGTAGTCTTTGAGCGCATCGGCCGAATTCAAAGTCTGTAGCGTAGGTAGTTTCGCATTTTTCTACTTGTGTCACTTAGGCAAAATCCGAAATCAGTTGCGGCAGGTCTTGGGTCAAGTAGAGTTCCGGCATAGAGGTAATTCTAAACTATGATCAAGAAATTGACGCGGTTCCACATGAAAATACATTGTTTTCATGCAACAATTCTACCGATGGAAGCCGTTTTCAAGTGTTTCTACGTAGTTTTTGGTTGGAGTACTTATTGACATTAGTAGGATGAGGCACTCAGTGTGCCACCAATAACAGGTTTCATTGACTGAACACCAAGACTCATGAGTCTATGTGTTCAGTCAGTTAAAGATTGAGACATCTATATGCTATCTGATCGATCGAAACATCTATTGCGAGAGCTCTTCTGGGGTACTCGGTATATGCTTGTACGTATTCTCTGTACCGTTTACGAACCAACTGTTCGTCGCACCGTTCGAGGAGTTTCACTCCTACTCAACTGGTCACACAGTTTGCCCTTTCTGGTTAAGATAAATGAGTATCATGACCAGCCTTTACCAAAATTCTGTGCGTTCTACGCGAAAAGGCGCGGGCGATTGAATGTTATTGATGCCGGTGCCAATGTGGGAGACACTGCCCTGCTCATAGATGCAGAGGCTTCGGCTAACGTTCTCAGTGTTGAGGCTTCCAAGAAGTTCTTTGAAATACTTTCGAGCAACGTCACGTCGAAGCAAAATATATTTCCTGTCTGTTGTTATTTGGGTGAGCGCGACGAAGAGAGCAACATTAGCGTAGAAAATGACATGGGTAATGGTGTAGCTCGTGTCAGCCAAGCAAAAAACAACTTTCGAGCTCTTGACTCTCTTGTCCGAGAACCGCAATACAAGGACTTCTCGAATTGTCACGTAATTAAGACCGATGTAGAAGGGTTTGACTTCAAAGTGTTGCGCGGGGCATGGAACCTCTTGCAAACTGCAAAGCCGGCTTTATTCTTCGAACTGCATGTATATTTCCTCAAGCACAACGGCGAAGATATTCCAGGCTTCTTCCAAAAGTTATCAGACCTTGGGTACAAGAAGTTTATCGCTTATACAAATCACGGGTTTCCACTGGGTGTGTTTTCGACTCACGATTCCGATGCTGTGGACGGCTTGAGTACTTACTGTCTGATCAACTACGATACGTACTTTGACATTCTCTGTATCCATGACTCAGAATCACCGCTTCTTTCTGAGTTCTACGAAACAGAGGTACAACGATTCAAAAAATACTCTTGGTAAGTTGCGTGGCTTACTAAATAGCCTCCGCAAGACTAGTACGGCAGACAGTTTTCATTTAGATGTGATTAATTCCACAACTACGAATAGCCACTTCATCGTGTACGTCGAGATAGCTTTGTGATCAAGCGCTTTTTCAATAATCGCGCACAGCTTCGGAAGGTGCTTGAAAACACCGGCCTACTTCTTAGCGATCGCTTACTACGATATGCCATTGGATTTCTTATCGGAGCGGCCATTGCTCGCTATCTCGGTCCCGAGCAATTCGGATTGATGTCTTTTGTATTCTCATTGGTCGCCATACTGGTGCCCATGATCGGCAATGGCCTTGACAACATAGTTATCCGAGAGCTTGTTCGATCACCTTCGACAGCATACGAGACGCTTGGAACTGTCGCACTTGTACGAGGCCTAGGCGCAGCTTGTGCAACTGTAGTTGCCGTTGTTGCATCGACGGTTCTTCGACCATCAGACAGTCACGTAGTCACTCTAGTCGCCCTCATGGCCTCAGCCATGTTTCCATTGGCTGCGGATGTACTCGAGCTTTGGTTTCAATCAAGACTACAGTCGCGTTACCCGATTTACGGCAAAGGCATCGCGTTCTTGTCGGTAAGTGCCTGGAAAGTATACATGATCTTTACGAACGCGCCTGTTTTTGACATTATACTGGCAGGTCTTGCTGAAAATGTGATCGGAGCCTTTGGGCTTGTATACTTCTTTCGTCAGCAGGGAATGCACTTGTCAAAACTTCGCGCTCGGGTAGACTTACTCAGACGTCTGCTCCGCGAAGGTTGGGCAATAGTCCTGTCCGGGGTGGCTGGCATCGTTTCAATTCGTGTCGATCAGTTATTGATTGCCGGAATGTTAGGCGATAGCTCTGTGGGAGTGTATTCGGCGGCTTTTCGCATCTCGGAGTTTGCATATGCCATTCCGTCGCTCATTGCAGTGTCAGTCTTACCTGTCTTGGTCGATTCTAAAAAGATCGATGACGTGTTGTTTAAGCAAAGAATCGCCCTGTTTCTTCGACTGATGGTGTTGGCAAGCGTTGGACTTTCTATCATTGTTGTGGCTACGTCAGGAACGTTAATCCCTTTGTTCTTCGGTCAGGCTTATCGTGAGTCGGCGTCAATTTTACAACTTCAGATATGGTCGTGTGTCTTCGTCTTTATGACAGTGGCTAGCAATCAATATCTGATCGTAGAACAAAAAACGATTCTTTGTCTATATCGCACGCTCTACAGCGCAGTTTTCAGTTTGGGACTAAACGCACTGTTGATACCTGCGTACGGACTTCGGGGTGCTGCGATAGCGGGGCTAATAGCAAATGCCGTTGGGGTGTTTGCCATTGGTCTTCACAAGGATGTTGCCGATCATTTTAGAGATCTGGTTTCAAGCCTAAGGCTTCTGCAATCACTTAAGGTTTGTTGGGCTCAATTGCAGCACGCACGTCGGAGTGCATAATGATAGCAACAGTGTGGACAAGAACACCTAAGATGAATTGTGGTGCAACCTGTATCTTAGAACCTTCTCAAGGTAGGTATTTGTACCTTGAATGTACTTTGCGTTATAGTCTAAAAGAATCAAGTCTTTGAGTTACAATTCATAGAAGATTTATGAACATTTCGGAATCTCTTGACAAGTGGGGTCTCTCTATCTACGAAGCAGCACTCCCTGAGTCGGTCAGAAAGTCTTTTGATGCCTTTCGAAACCGCATTAGTGATGAGAGGTTGATCGTATGGGACATCAAGACGGTACTCTTTGTCTTGATCTGCCTTGGCACGTTCACTTTCTTTGTTGGAAACAACTACAGTGGAAGTTCTACTGAAAAGTGGGATCAGTACATCGTTGATTCGACCAAGGTCAATGCGAATAAACCACTTCTTGGAACCGCTAAATGGATTCGGTTTGACGAATGGTGCTTGGGCACACCCTGTATTCGTTCGCAAAGTCTCAACGGCTTCAACCTTCAGAACCCTGCACTTGGTTTCAAAGAGTCCCCGTTATTGATGGGCGCACCTGTGCATGAGATCACCAGTTATGTGAAACCGCACTTATGGGGCTTTCTCCTATTTGACTTTGAGCGTGGTTTCTCTTTTTATTGGTACTGGAAGTTCTTCGGGATAATGATTGGGATGACCTTGCTCCTAAAAATCATTAGTCGCAACAACTTTTGGATGTCGCTAGCAGGAACATTGTGGATACTGTACTCAAGCTATGTTCAATGGTGGTTTTCTACTCCAGGCACCGAGTTACTTGTGGCAGGCTGTTTTATCTGCATTTCTGCTCTCTACGTGTTACTATCAAGAAGCACTTCAGCAATTATTATAAGCATAGTCGTACTAACTATTTCGTCACTTACCTTCGTTTTAACGCTCTACCCGCCTTATCAGGTCAGTCTTGGTTATCTTATTCTCGCGGTTCTTGGTGGTGTGGCTTGGAAGAATTATTCCAAGGAGATACTTCATGATAAGTTGATCTTACGTATTGCGGGCGTGGTTCTCATGTTTGCTGCAATCGGGTTTATCATGTCTCACTTTCTAACTGCCTGCAAAGACTCTATCGCGGTCATGGCAGCCACAGAATACCCTGGTAATCGAATTTCAACCGGTGGAGTGATTTCGATGAACAAGTACTGGGGCGGCTTCTTCGACTTCTTGTACTCCGAATCACACTTGCCGCCGATCTGGTTTAACCCTTGCGAGGCCAGCAACTTTGTGTTGTTGTATCCGATTGTGTTGATCGCGATGATTATCGACAAAATCAAAGGCAAGAAGATCGATGCATTCGACGTTGTGCTTTTGGTCTACATCGTTTTCATTTCCTTATGGATGCTCACGGGTTATCCTGAGTTTATCGCGAAGATCACGGCACTGAATCGTGTTCGTGAGAACCGTGCATTGATCGGTATAGGTGTTGGCTCCATCTTTTTGATCATTCATTATCTCAGTGGTGATCGTTCGCGTGCTGCAGCAGCGACGGCCGCACCGGTTGTAGCGGCTGAGACGGGTGATGCAAAGTCCAAGAAGAAGAAAAAGCAAGCTCAGGCGTCGCGTGCCATGTCTGCGGACATAAGCGGCAATTACCTGAACCTTGGTGTCTTGGCTATCATGGTCGTCACCTTTGGACTCATGTACTGGTTTGGCAACTCCTTCAATGCAGAGAACAAGAACTTCCTTAGCGACAAGCAGATTTTCGGAATTTCATTCGCTGTATCGGTCTTGTCCGCGCTCATCCTCGCGCATGCACGATTCTTGTTCTCAACGATCATCGTTGGCTTAGTGCTTTGGTCGAACTTTATGATCAACCCTATTGCCAAGGGTATGCCCGCGATGACAGATAAAGACCTCATGCGAAACATCACCGAGATCCGTGCCAAGGATCCTGATGCAAAGTGGATTGCTTACGGTTCAAACATCCTGGCAAACTACTTGATCGCTACCGGCGTGAACGTGATCAATGGAACCAAGTTCATTCCGGATATGGATATGTACAAAGTATTGGATCCTGATGGCAGTCACAAGAAAGTCTACAATCGTTTCGCACACGTGCACTGCTTGCCCTTTAATCCTGATTCGAAGAATCCGGACGATATGAAATGGATCATCGATAATGAAGATGCCTTTACGCTGTGTATACCGCCACGTTCTAAAGGACTACGCGATATCGGCGTGAAGTACATTATGAGTAATCGAACGCTGTGGAAAGAAGATCTGGAGTACTGGGATCCCCTCTACGAAGATGCCGTCAATGGAATGTACCTCTTCAAACGTCGCGAAAGCACCAGGAAAGACTCCGAAGAACAACTCGCAAAGCTTAAGGAGGTTCCTATGGCTACCTTCCGTGTTGAGAACATGCGCATGGCGGCAAACTCGACGCACGACAGATTCGTATTGACGGGTCAAGCAGTCGTTGCGGCAGACAATGCCATTCCGGGCGCAGTCTATGCCGATGTTAACGGTCACCTTGTGGAAGGGTCTTTGGGTCTTCCCGATCCGAGCGCAACTGATCCGCGACTTCGCAATGCGGGCTTTAAGGTGGAGATTCCTTATGTCCGCCTCGGAACCGGTTATTCGGAATTCAAGCTTCGTGTGTTCACCAAAGACAAGTCGGGCTATGCAACAAGCGCGACGCCGCTGGGAGTTACCCTGAACTAGTTTGTTACATGATGATCTCGTTAACAGGTGGTGCCGAAGGCACCACCTGTATAAAAAGGTCTTTGATGCATAGTGCTGTGAGTGGCACGTCGTAGATAGCGCGATCAGCCCAACCCAAGCAGATTTTCCCTGCTTTTTGCACAGAATACTTTGCGATCGTATCTTTGTAGCCCGTCAATGTAGTGTCCACAACGTGACACAATACGGACGCAGGAGTGGCGGAACTGGCAGACGCGCTGGACTCAAAATCCTGTGAACCTTAAATTCGTGTGGGTTCGACTCCCACCTTCTGCACACATTACAAACGTAAGCCCTTGCTAAGTATAGACTTGCAAGGGCTTTGTTTTTGTGTTGTACTCTTTTTGCCTCTTATCCCTAGTTGAAAGCATAGGTGTACCTTCGGTATGGACAATCCGC
>JBGAKH010000001.1:0-524917 GCA_044224515.1 Chlorobiota bacterium
CCTCTCATGTAGGCAAGCGGGATGATCTCGATCATGTTCTTTTCATTCAAGCTTCTCAACTTTTCAGGAGTAAGCATGTCGGCCACCGCGTCTAACAGGGGACGTAAATAGGGGTGAACCTTATCAAAGAGATCGCCCGGTAAGTAACCAAGCGATTCACCGGCTTCAACTGCCGGACGCGACAGTACGATCTTATTGACCTCGTTATTGCGAAGTGCCGCGAGGGCCATTGCAACTGCGAGATATGTCTTCCCGGTTCCTGCCGGACCGATAGAAAACACAAGGTCGTTGTTCTGCATCAACTCGAGATACTCGATTTGACGTGGTGTTTTTGCTCGAATAGGATCTTTGCGTCCCCAGAGGATTACGTTGTCTCTGGAGCTGCTTTGCTCAGCAGAGTTTTCTTGTTGTGCTTTCGGTGCATTTGAATTCAACACCAGCTCGATGACTTCGGCAACATTGTGCATCGTCAAAGCACCTTTCTTCTTAACCAAGTACAGCATCTCTTGAAAAACGCTTTCGAGCTGCTTGATTTCCTCGGCTTCTCCTCGCAGGCTTAGTGTATTGTTTCTATACACCACTGATGCGTTGAAACGACTTTCAATAAACTGTAAGTGCGCATCGTTCGATCCAAAGAGATAGAGTGGATCGACATCACCGATTTTAATTTTCTTTTCGACTAGATCCATAGAGTGACATAAAGTAAGATGCTGCGCATTCAACGCGCAAAGCACCCGGGTAAAAACAAAAACCCCGCGGAAGGATATCCCGCGGGGTTGAAGAGAATCAGTAGAGGAGTAAGGTACTAGTTACCTTTCTTCTCACCTTTTTCATCTACCTTCTTAGCGGGAGCCGGTGCCGGTGCTGCAGCCGGAGCTGCTGTTGCCGGTGCGGCAGATTCCGGAAGCTTTAAATTGGCAGCTTGAGCTGCTTTCTTTTTGCGCCAATACATACGCTCTGCCTTTTGTTCATCGGTTGTCTTCGGACCCGGAGGCGGTACAGTCAACTCCATGCCTTGCTTGATGATGTCCGGATTACGAATGATATTGGAATTGCCTTGCCATAGTTTAACCCACTGGAAGGGGTCGCCATAGATGTCGGACTGACCGGCAATGTTCCACAAACAGTCTTTGTATTGTTCCCACGAACGAACAGTGTAGTTCTTCGTTTTCTTAACAGTCTTACGACCGAGAAGGGAATTGATATCGGCACGAGCGCTGACCATACGATCGAAGAAATCAGGGAGAACCGAGATCTCCATCATGCGGAGTTGGTTCCACTCCTTCGCTAAATCGTACACTTCATTCTTTCGCAATTCAAAGTTCTCATCATCAAGAGCCTTCATTTCGCGAATGCGGTTTTCAAGCTTACCAAAACGCTCTTTGTACTCATTGACTTTAGCCTCATTCGCTTTTACCAGGGCGTAAATGTCATCATTACATTTCTTCAGCGCGTTCTTTTCAGCTTCCAATTTGTCTTCGAGCATCTTATTGTCCGAGCCAATTGCTGAGTCTCGGGCTTCAAGAGCTGAAATCTTCGATCGCCAGTCTGCTAAGCGAAGATTAGCTTCATCAAATGTCAAAAGGCTGTCGAGCTTAGACTCGGGCGCCGGAATGACATTACTAGATCCACAACTTGTCAATGTGAGAGCAGCAACACATGCAAGAGCGGAAAGGACTATGGTTTTCATCATGGTTTCCTTAGAGTTTGCAAATTGTTGTTACTTCTTCTTTCCTTTACTTTTCTTTTCCGGCTCCGGAGGAGGCGGAGGAGTCTCCGGCAGAGGCTCGCCTAAAACGCCCGGGAAATTATTGAGCTTGGCAAGCACGAAAGAACGACGATCATTGCACTGCTTCGTTTCGTTTTGACGAAGGGCAAGTTCCTTTTGCAGTTTGGCCTTCTGCGATTCTCTCTCAGTAATCGACTTATTGAGTTGAACTTCTTTAGCGCGGAGACTGCGCAGCTCCGAGAGCTGTTCCGGTTGTATCATTTTGGTGCAGCCTACCGTACCAAGCGTCAGCGCAATGCCGATTCCTATTCCGCAGGTCCTGAGAATAGTCAATCCCGACATATTCTTCCCCTTTCTATTGATGGTACATAGCAGTGCAGCAAAGATACGGTGACTTAGGCGATCTGTAAATGAAAAGAGAGAAAATTTGGACAAGGCGATCTCTTTCGCGCTCAAATGCCGCAAATTTCTGCCTACTCTTCCATGGGGATGTGTAAATTGAACGATAGGGGTATATCATCTTTTTCGGACTCGATATGACGACCAAAGCAGTCATTATGGCAGGGGGTTTCGGCACCCGTTTGCGTCCGCTCACCGTGAGCATTCCAAAACCTATGGTTCCACTGGCAAACGCGCCTCTCATGGAACACATTGTGAATTTGTTGAAACGTCACAACATCAAAGACGTACTCTCGGTGCTCTATTTCCAACCTGATATCATCACGTCGCATTTCGGCGATGGCTCACGTCATGGCGTGAACATGGATTACGTCCTGGCCGCTGCAGATTACGGCACTGCAGGAGCCGTGCGCAACGCTGCAGAGCACTTGAAGCAGCGTTTTATCATTATTAGCGGTGATGTTCTTACTGACTTTGACCTCAGTGCCGCCATAGCCTACCATGAGGAGAAAAAGGCGATGGCTACGATTCTGTTAACTCATGTGCAAAACCCGCTTGCCTATGGCATCGTGTTGCGATCTGAGGATGGACGCATCACCCGCTTTCTAGAGAAACCCTCGTGGGGCGAGGTGTTCAGCGACACGATAAACACCGGTATTTACATCTTTGAAGCAGAAGCACTGGATTTGATACCTTATCAAAAAGAGTTTGACTTCAGTAAAGACCTCTTTCCGCTCATGCTTCAAAAAGGACTTCCCTTATACGGTTATGTGGCAAACGGCTACTGGCGCGACATCGGAAATCTCAATGAGTACCAAACCGCCGTGCAGGATGTACTGAGCGCAAACGTACAGCTTGAGATTGCCGGTGAATTGAAGGGAAGTGTTCGAATGGACAGCGGATGTAGCGTCGCCGAAAGCGCGACTCTCGAGGGTTTTGTGGCCTTGGGCAAAAACGTCGTGATCGGAGAACATGCCCGCGTTGCGAACACCATTGTCGGTGACAACGTAGTACTCGGCAACGGCAGTAGCGTAGAGTCGTCAATTCTCTGGAATAATGTTCAGATAGGTGACCGAAGTGCTGTTAGTAACGATGTCATTTGTAACGACACCGTGATATCAAGCGATGTTACTGTAGAGGAAAACGTCTTCATTGCCGAAAAGTGTCTCATTGGAGAACATGCGGAGCTGCGTTCGAATATTAAGTTATGGAATCAGAAAACCGTCGAACCGTATGCACGGCTCTCTCACAGTCTGGTCCAAGAAGAGAAATGGCTTCGTGAGCTCTTCACGGATGCACGCATTAGCGGAAGCTCGAATCTTGAAATGAACCCCGAATTCGGCGCTCGCTTGGGTGCTTCACTCGGCAATGCGCTGGGACTTGGGGCTACCGTCGTGGCATCACGGGATACGGATCCGACCTCTCGGATGATGAAGCGAGCTATCGTAACCGGTTTGATGTCCGTGGGCGTAAATGTTGTCGACCTTCAGACTACGCCAATACCTCAAACCAGACAGTACACACGAAACGGAGCGATCCAGTCCGGATTTCACGTACGCAAATCGGTTCGGACTGCTAACAAAACAGATATCATCTTGTTTGCCAGTGACGGACGTGACATCACCGGAGATATGACAAAAAAGATTGAACGATTCTTCTTCGGTGAAGATATCAAGCGGGCTCCACAAGAGTCAGTCGGCGCGCTCAGCTTCCCGGAGCGTCAAATAGAGAACTACATCAATGGATACATTGAGAAGCTCAACGTTGATCTCATTACAAGACGTAACTATAAACTGCTGGTGGACTATTCGTTTGGCGCTGCAAGTGCAGTGTTTCCGAACATATTAGGTCGACTGCAGTGCAACGTTTTGGCGATGAATAGTTATGTCGATGCTGCGCGAGCCGCGGTAAACACCTACGATCCGGTCAATCAGGACGAGGTGTCGACCGTGATGCGTTCGCTTGGCTACCAGGTTGGGTTCAAAATCGATCCAGGTGCAGAACGCATTGCTTTGATCGATGAGCGTGGCTACTGGTTTTCCTCGATGCGCTTAATAAGTATTGTAACGAAGCTGTTTCTGGAAACCAATAAACATCGTTCAAATTATTCAATTGCGGTGCCGGTTGAAGCGACGCGCGAGATCGACACGATTGCGGCAGAGTACAAGGTACCTGTTGTGCGTATCAAGAATTCCCACGCAGCGATGATGGATGCAACGCGAAACCCTGACATCGCGTTTGTTGGTGGTACGCGAGGTGGATTCATATTTACCGAGTACATGTTTGCTTCGGACGCCTTGTATTCAATCGCTAAAATCCTGGAGATGTTGGCTCAAACCGGATATGTTTTAGCAGATCTTGATCAGAGACTACCCAAGCGACACCAAGTCAAATCGGCCATACCGTGCCCGTGGGAAGTTAAAGGTAAAGTAATGCGTAGGGCTATGGAGTACTCAGACGGGCTGGAACGCGAACTCATCGACGGTGTGAAGATATTCAACGATGGACATTCCGTTTTGCTCTTGCCGGACAAAGAACGCGGCGAGTTTAACATTGTTGCTGAAGCCGATGATCCCGAATCGGCGAAGGACATAGCAGATCAGTATCAACAACGAGTACAACAATGGAGAGATTCGTAAGCATCGTCGGAGCTTATGAATGATCCTACTTTGATCTAGGGCGTTGAATCTTGTTCGAGATTTGATTTTCCGTTGGACTGGCACAACAGAGCTGCGTATTTTTGTCACGATCGACGCCAAACACCACCATGAATATTTCGGACATCATCACAACATCACGCATTGAGGTCAATGTGCCGATTCGTACGAAAGACGAGTTGCTGGAGTATTTACCGGGCATCCTCTTGCGTAATGGTGATATTGAAGATGTCCATGAAGTACGTCGAATCATCTTTGAACGCGAGAATTTGATGTCGACCGGCATTGGTCACGGAATTGCCCTTCCTCACGGTAAGAGTAAAGCTGTAAAGCAAACTTCTGCAGCTATGCTTACCCTGGCCGAACCGATTGATTATGACGCTCTGGATGGTGAACCGGTACAGATAGTAGTTATACTCGTAGGTAAAGAAGATCAAGTCAGTACACATTTGAAGCTGCTGAGCAAGATATCGCGCATCGTATCATCGGATGCGTTCCGGTCCGAAGCACTTCATGCCAAACGATCCGAAGACATCCACGAACTCCTTGTTCGTGAAGACCAGAATTAATGCAGTTGAGTATCTTCCTCATGAAGGGCGCTGCGGCAGCCCTTTTTTTTTGCTTTTACTATGATACAAAACATTAAAGGTACTCGTGACATCTTGCCGGATGAGGTCGTGCAGTGGCAGCGCATCGAAGCCATCATCCGTCGAGTCACGCGTACATTCGACTATAAAGAGATTCGTACTCCCGTGATCGAATACACGGAACTCTTCCAAAAAAGTGCCGGCGAGGGGAGTGATGTCGTATCCAAGGAGATGTACAGTTTTAACGATCGCTCCCAAGAACAGATTTGTCTGCGTCCTGAGTTAACGGCTCCTGTAGCTCGTGTCGTAGCTCAAAACACGTTGTTACGGGCGAACCCTACGCTTAGACTATGGTACTCCGGACCGTGTTTTCGCTATGAACGTCCACAACTTGGACGCCAGCGTCAGTTTCATCAAGTAGGTGCTGAGTGCATAGGTTCGACGCATCCTGAATCTGATGCAGAAATAATCACGCTAGGCTACAATCTTATTACGCAGTGCGGCATACAAGATTTTGAATTGCATATCAATTCACTGGGCTCCGTCGACTCACGAAAAAACTATCGTGATGCACTCGTCTCGTACTTGAAGCAGTTTGAGCCGCAGCTCAGTGAAGACTCACAGCGACGTTTAGGCACAAACCCGCTTCGAATTTTGGATTCGAAAGACGAAGCTGATAAGGCTATCGTAGCGTCAGCTCCAAAACTTGTCGATTGCTTGGATGAAAGTTCCATGCAACACTTTCGTGATGTTCAAGCTTTACTTCAGGCAGCCGGCATCCCATTCGTCATCAATCCGGTATTGGTACGAGGATTGGATTACTACACACATACGGTGTTCGAGTTTAAAACGAATTCGCTGGGTGCGCAGGATGCTATAGGTGGAGGCGGACGTTATGACAATCTCTTCGAAACCATAAAGGCCCAACCGGCTTCGGGTGTTGGCTTTGGCATTGGGTTGGAGCGCTTGATTCTACTCGCGTCAAAACAGAACGAAAATGCCGTGGAAGATCTTGATTGCTTCCTTGTTGCAGATGCCAAATACCTTGCCACCGCTTTGGAGTACGCGCAACTAATTCGTAACAATGGCTTCAGCTGTCGGACTGACTTACAAAGACGCTCCTTCAAAGCACAGATGAAAGAAGCGGATAAATTTGGAGCACGAAAAGTTCTCATTTTAGCAGAGTCGGAAATTGCCGATAAGTCGTTTACAGTCAAGGACATGAAGACTGGCACTCAAGAATCGATTATCTATAGCCCGGAAGCTTTGTTACGTAGCCTAAGTCATTGACTTGATACAAGAAATAAGAGCACACAGTGAACCCAGATTACCAAAATATTGGTCCAAAACAGGGAAGTATCAAAGCCCGTTGGTGGAAGAGATCGCTTACCAAGTGGCAAATCAAGGTCTTACTAACGTTTTGTGGACTCTTGATTGTTGCAGGTATCTTGTTGTATACACACAACATCGTCGGGCAGCTTGTAGAACGAGAACAAAAATTGGTGCGCCTCTACGCTGATATCCTTCAGACCTTTAGTTCAGCCAGTTTTGAGCATCCCGGCAACAGTGGCTCGAGCCTAGATTTCTTTTTTATTCGAGATTCAGTGACGCCGGCAATCAATTTTCCGGTTGTCGTAACTGACGAACATGACCAAGCTGTCGAACCATATGACCAGTTTTCCCTCAATCTGGAACTAAACCCTCAATGGTCTCACGAGCAAACGAAGCGCTATGTGGATGACTATGTATGGAAAATGAAGTCTAGCTACCGCGGAATCGATATTAAGGATCCGGACGGAAAAGTTATAAACAGAGTTTTCTATACGAATTCGGTTCTCGTAACAAGGCTGCGCTACTTACCGTACATTGAAATTGCCATCGTTGCGGTATTCATTGGTATTGGTTACCTGGCGTTTAGTCACTTGCGACGTACTGAGGAGACAAATGTGTGGGTTGGTATGGCGAAAGAGGCTGCGCACCAACTTGGTACGCCCTTATCAAGTCTCTTAGCCTGGATCGAAATACTTCGCTTTGAAGATGACGCGGAGCGACGTCTGAAGACTCTTGGTGAAATGGAGAACGACGTTGAGCGTCTCAAGGTCATTGCAAACCGCTTTTCGTTGATCGGATCGCAGCCCAAATTGGAGACGACTACGTTAAACGAGGTCATTGAATCCGTCTGTCAGTACTACGAGAAGCGCCTTCCGCAGTTTGCTCGTCATGTCAAAATCGGTCGTGCGTACAGCGACCTTGTTGAATGTCGAGTGAATCGAGAGTTGTTTTCATGGGTGCTAGAGAACTTGTTGAAGAACGCCATCGAAGCCATTGAGGTCAAGCAAGGACTCGTTGAGGTGACCATTCGCAGAGACGAAAAGTCGTCGGTCGCTGTCATCGAAGTGCGCGATAACGGAAAAGGAATGTCGAAAGCTGTGCGTAAACAAGTCTTCTTACCGGGATATACTACAAAGGCGAGAGGTTGGGGTTTGGGACTTAGCTTGTCGCAACGCATCGTTGAAGAATATCACCAAGGTCGTCTCATTGTAAAACAAAGCGAGCCTGGACAAGGAACCACCTTCCAGATTACCCTGCCATTGTCAATACAATCATAATTATGTAAAGTAGAATATGGTAGACTTTCCCCTGTACGTTCAAAGCCTGTCATCGAAGAACATGTACACTTTCTCATTTCTCACATCATTTGTACCTCACTCGCCCTCTGCCGGATAAATAGAACGACCCAAGTGTGTTCTGATGGAAGATCCGTTCATGCGAGCTTTGGACAGAGATGTTTCGTACGATGTGCTCCAAATCGAAACTGAGATTGAAAAAGCTGGCTTGATGCTTGAGTCCCTAGGCAGTAATCGGTTACGCGCCGGCCTGGTGTTTTCGACCTTGAAGACCGCTTTCTTTCTTTAGGTTCAAACTCTCTAGTTAAAACACTGTGTTGATTCGTCGTGTGAGCTCTGTCTGCAGAGCTACCTGAATGGCATAAGTCGTCTCCGTCAATTCGTGTCACAAGTGTAACAAGCGCTGACCTGCCGGCGCCGTACTCAACGTGGGTCGGTTAAGTCCGTATCGCCGTCGATGTAAAAAAAGGTATTGTAGATGACAAGGTGTGATATCTAAGGCAGTCCACGCTCTATTGATCTAGTTTTCAAAAGTCAGGTCCGTTAGTCACGGGCCGCATAACGTTGTCATACAGATTCTGGACCGTGCGTTCAATCCGGTCATGGGCTGACTCAATGAATCAAGGCGTGTCCAAACATCGACTAATCGTTCCCGGTGACGGTAACCACCGGTGCTTTCGAGTCTCATGTACTCAGCTTACAGTAGCGACTTACTAAACTGCACATGTTGAGACCTAGGAACGCTCTGTCCGAAAATGCATGTCTCCCCTATCACTGATACGAAAAATCAGCGAAAATGTGGTTGGTAGTTTCCATAGTACAGGACCGTACTGTCCGAATCGTGTAAAACTCAGACTCTCAGGCTCGAGAGCATGGCAACGCATTCAACTGAATTATACTATTTTCGTAGACAGTTGTTTTGCTCTTAGCAGTCATCTGCCGAGCAAGATGGACCACTAACCTACTCATGCTCCTTGCATCATACAATCTTATGACATCACAACGTCGACAAAGCCTGTTTATCTTATCTATTATTATAGTAGCAGCTTGTGCACGTTTGCTGCAGTTTGTGCCGAACTTTGCTCCTATTACCGCATTGGCTGTCTTCAGCGCATTTACCCTTCGTTCACGTCTACTGGCAACTTTTCTACCGATCATGGCAATGATCGTTGGAGATGTTTTGTTAGCTGTAGTCCGTAACGACTGGGGGTACGCTTTTCACGATACACAAGTTGTAGTGTATGCTACGATGATCGCGACTGTTGCATTGTCCCGCTTTGTCGCTCATCGTGGCACTCGATTTTCAACAGTTGCGTTCGCTACACTTGGTGGCTCAGTGTTGTTCTTCATTGTAACGAACTTTGCCGTTTGGGCTTTTGGATCGATGTACGCTCACACACCGAATGGCCTGCTGGAGTGCTACACGATGGCACTACCGTTTTTCCGCAATGCTGCATTGGCGGACGCACTCTACGCAGCTGCAATGTTCGGAGTGCTTGTGTTGGGTCGATCAAGAAGCGTTCGCTTAGCCTAAACGCAGTACCCGGTTTAAGACCGACAAACAAGAAGGCCCGTACATTCAACAATGTACGGGCCTTCTGAGTTTGTAATGTGCGGTAGTTTGCGATCTGATGAGCTCGAATTGTTTCAGAGGATTTCGAAACTGCTGTCGAATGCTTATCGTCTCATTCCATTGACAAAAGTGTTGATTGCCTTACTTACTCCGCTAACGACGCTCGCAGCTTGCATGAGTGGACCCTCAACTTTGTCGTGCAGACGACTTTCCAACTGATTAATGCGTTTTCCAACCTGGGTGAACTGAGAGATTCCGTCTCCAAGTTGCTCCAATTGAAGATCTACGTTTCGCATCGTAGTTGTCGCTTGTGCGGTAGTCGCTTGCAGAGACGCAAAGGTCGGTGGCAAACTACGATTTAACTCTGCCGCCAAACGCTTGGTTTCATCTACAGCTGAGCTGACATCAAGCATTAAGTCACTAACGCGACGCAGAAGGTTTACAGCGTAAATGCACACAGCTATGAATGCAACAACGCCAAGGATGGCAACAATGGTTAATACGGTTTCCATGAGTTTATCCTAAATGCTGATCAGAATCCATTTCTGCTTTGAAGGCATCAACACTGGCTCGGGCGGCGTCACGTACACGATTAATATTGTCCTGCATTGAGTCCTTTGCATTTGCTGCTTTAACGCGAGCATCACGCAAGACATTCTCTGCGTTCGACAAAAGTGATTCCGCATGATCGCGTGCAGTTTGCACAATGCGCTCAGCACGAGCTCTACCTTCGTTTTGTGTAATCGGAGGTAATTCTGCGCCCGGTTCTTCAGTGTTGAGATATTCTTGAGCTTTGTCATAAGCCTTATCATACCATTCACCTGAGCGTTCTGCGATATCTCTTCGAAGCTCGCGACCGCTCTTTGGAGCGAGTATGAGGGCTGCCAGTGCGCCTATCGCGCCGCCTATTAAGGCGCCGGTCAAGAATCCACTGCCGTATCCACTTTCACGATCTGCCATTTTCGTAATCCTTATAATGTTAGTACTCGATGTTTTACCAGTTTTCAGGCAAGGTATTTGACTTCCCTTGCGCCGCTAAGATCAATTCTATGAGTTCTCGGACAGCACCGTTACCACCCTTAGCTTCACAGACGTATGAACAGAGAGATTTAATGTACGGTCTGGCGTCAGACGGACAGGCTGCTAAACCAACAGCTTGCATCGCTAGTGCGTCGTTGACATCGTCTCCGATGTATGCTACATTCTCAAGAACCGTACCGATTTTTTCACACAGTTCTTGTAAGTCCCTTAGTTTTCGCCTACTTCCAAGAATTACGTGTCCAATTTTCAGTTTTTCTGCTCTTTTTAGCACAATTTCACTGTTTTCACTGGTGAGAAAAGCAGTAGCCAAACCGGCACGATGGGCAAGAGTTACTCCCATACCGTCGTGAACGGAAAAGCGTTTCATTGCTTCGCCTTGAGCAGAATAATACATAGACCCATCGGTCATGGTTCCGTCGATGTCCATTACGATCAGCTCTATTGAAGTAAGACGCTGCTCAAGTGTTCGAGTTTCAGTTTGATGTTCGATATGTAATCCTCCGCTAACTTGACCTGTGAAATCCCGATGGATCGGTCGCTAATAGTGTTACTCCATGACAAGGCTATGAGTACAAACTCACCCATTTCAACCGTTTTTTGATTGCAAATTACTCAGCATATGGACTTGGAATCAATACAGATTGACAATAAAACGATTCTTCATGATTTCATCACACAACTTCAGTTCGGTCCACGTGTACCCGGTACTGTGGCACATGCCGAGTGCAGCGCTTTTCTGTGCGCTTCCTTGGAGTCTTTGTGCGATGAACGTGAGACTCAATACTTCGAACGCTTCATAAACGGTCGCCGTGCGCAGTGCTTCAATCATGTCGGAAAAGTCAAACCGGATTTGAAGCAGCGCATTCTTCTTGCTGCACATTGGGACAGTCGTGAGCTGTGCGATGGCGATGACCTCTTTGTGCGTCGTGCGCATTCCTGCCTCGGTGCCAATGATTCTGCATCCGGCGTCGCAGGGATACTCGCGGTCCTTCGCTTGCTTGCTGACGCAGACCTTCCAATCGGTGTCGATGCGGTGTTTTTTGATGCTGAAGACCAAGGGCAGTATGGTTCTCCCACAAGTTTTGCCCTTGGTTCACACCACTTTTGTCAGACCTCGCCATTGGACTGCTACGCCAAAGGAGCTATCGTTCTGGATTTGATAGGTGATTTGGAAGCACGATTTCCTCTTGAACCAAACTCGTTTGCTTCCAACCCCAAACTGTGTTCGTCCTTGTGGGAAGTAGGTGAACGTTTTGCACCGGGACGCTTCCAACCCTCCATCGGTCCGGCAGTCTACGATGACCACAGTGTCCTGATCGCGCACGGCGTCGAAAGTGTGCTGGTATGCGACAGCTCACTCATAGCCAGGTCCTCGCCTAGTATTCGACGAGGCTATTGGCACACGGAACGTGATACGATGGACAACATCTCGGCCGATGTAGTCTCAGGAGTTGCTAAGACACTGTTCGCAACACTGCTGCTTCTAAGTGAAGAATAGCAGGACGTACCGGCAATACGTCTTTGACTATGCGCAGCGCAAGCGCTGCGCCTGAACAGAAGGTGTACTGAGTGAAAGACGACGACTACCTTCCTACAAGGTTTTAAGACGTGGTCTTACCTAAAACCGCGGAATGAAAACTTTTTCGCTGTCCAAACATGAAAGTGTCAGGTAACCCTTACACAGTGGCTCGATTATTGCGATGAAATAGATCCCTGCCCGGAGTGCATTGGGACGACGTATTGCGTCGGCGTATCAACGGACGATCTTTTCAAGCAGATACGTACCGCAACGCATGTCACACACGCTTAGCTTCCTTCAGCGTTGGTGCCCACCAACAGTGCTCTTCTTTTGTTTAGCATATCTCTGTGTCGGCTTCTGTAGTTCGGTCAACGCTCAGACTTTGAGTTACGACGATGTAAACTATTCAAAAGGTAGTTTCTTTGGAGGCTCGAAGAATGATAGTTATCTCTTGCACATGGCATTGGATGCCGATGGTAACATTTATGGTACGGGTTTCTGCACGGACATACCTACCACAGCGGGATGTTATCAGGCAAGCTGTAGAGGCCAGTTCGACGTAATGGTCTTCAAGATGGACCCAAGTATGACCAAACTAATCTGGGCTACATACATAGGTGGTTCAGACATAGATGCCGGAGGCTCCATTGCGGTTAATGCGGTAGGAGAAGTCTTTATTGGAGGGTACACCTATAGCAAGAACTTCCCCACAACTTCGGCAGCGGATCAGGCATACTTGAATACGGGACAAGTAGCTGTGTTCGCGCTGAAGCTGAGTGCTGACGGTGGGCGTCTTCTCTATTCTCGTGTCCTTGGCAACGGAGCGCCGATACAGCAGCAATCTCAGACTGCTTCCAAGCAAACTTTCGTTTGCCTCAATCCTAACAACGAGTGTTATGTGGCTAGCACCGTTCCAAGCGGTGCGCAGTACACTATTACGAACAACGCGTTTCAACGTAATGCTGCCGGAAGTTTTGATGTGGCATTAACAAAGTTGGATCAAAATGGAAACGTTATGTATTCGACTTTTATAGGAGGTGCAGGAAGTGATGTTGCACGTGACCTTTGCTATTCTTCTTCTCGAGTCTATCTGGTAGGACTTACAAATTCTGCAAGCTTTCCTCGCAATGCAACTCGCCCACCACAACAGAATGACGCCTTCGCATTGGTAGTAGATGATTTGCCGACCCCACGTGTACGCAAGTCTTACGTTTTTGGAAGTAGCGGAAATGATGCCGGAATGGGTGTCTGCGTCGATACGCGAGCGCGAAGATTATTGGTTTGCGGAACGGCAGAATTCTCAACAATTGGAGCCACAACACTTTTGCAAAGCGGCCAATCAACCGGCGGATTCCTTGCGTCGCTGGATACCGGCCTAACCAGAATACATGCTATAAGTATGTTGGGTACAGGTGTGAGTCCAACCTCGATAGCTGTTCGTTCAAATGGAAATGTTTTTATGGCCGGTTATGTTATCGGGTCATTACCCGTTAGTGCGAACGCATTTCAAAAGAAAAGTGCCGGAGATATGGACGGACTTCTACTACAGTTAGATAGTGGTTTATCTAAAGTGCGCTACTGCTCTTATCTCGGCGGCTCAAATCCGGACTATGCTGCCGCAAAGGTTCTGCTCTACGAACGAAGCTGCATGTTGCGTATCATCTTTGGAATTACCACACACTCACCAAATTTCCCAAGTTCGTCGGATTCGTATCAACCGCTAAAGGCAAATGGTACCGAAGATCAACCCGTAATGGTATTGTTCTCATCCATGCATGACCTCAAGCTGGAATCAAGCGTGCAGAGCTGCGCTCGCGAGATCTCATTGAAAGTTGTGGCGAAGTGTCCGCCATTGGAGATCGTTTGGAACTTCGGTGACGGTACTCCCGACGTCCACTCGCTTAGCTCTGTCCAACATGTGTACGCAGCTAGTGGCGTGTATCGCATACAAGCTAAACTTGTGTATGAAAAACCGGATACCATCCTTATGGTCAGGGACGTCGTCTTTAACGGAAGTCCGGGCGTCAATGCCGGACCTGACGTTGACGTGTGTAAGCTTGGCTCCACAGTCATACTCAAGGCTAGTGGAGCTCTTAAGTACCGATGGAGTCCGGCAAAGCAGTTCAAAGATTCCACGCAAGCACAACAAGAGTTTACGCCCACGGTCAGCGGAACATACGTAGTGTACGGAACGGATGCATCGGGTTGTGAATCGTCAGATACTGTTCGAGTTCGAGTAATCAATCTCAAGCCGAGTATTAGTCGAGATACAATACTATGCAGCGGACAAACGGTGAGACTGAACGCATCGGGTGCAGCGTCCATAGAGTGGCTTGCCGCACCGGGACTTACTAGTATCCAAGGAACAACAGCACTGGTGTCGCCGCTTGCCGATCAACGCTACTATGTTGTTGTTCGAGAAGGAAACTGTTTCGATACTCTCTCGGTTCTCGTACGCGTACGTCGACAGGTTCACCTGACTATGCCGTCAGTTCCGGCGTTGTGCGCTGGCCAAGTATATAATCTGCATCCGAGTGTGTACGATAAGTATCCGGGTGATACACTGAGCCTCAGCGCGGAGTGGACACCACATCAGTACTTCGATAATCCATATTCGCTGAGTCCGGCACTGAGTGTCAGTAAAAACACAACTGTCTACTTTAGCGTAAAGACCCTTAACGGTTGCGTCAGAGTAGATAGTTTGGTTTTGCGTGTTCAAGCCGCACCAAAACTCAGCGCCATCGCTGACACCATGATTTGCGATGGAGGATCACTTCGCCTGTGGGTCAAGGGATACACAAAAGTCCGTTGGTCGCCTACTACGGGGCTGAGTGATCCAACAAGCCTCAATCCACTATGCACTACCACAAAGACAACAACCTATACTGTCATTGCAACAAACGGATCGTGCAGTGACACGGCGAACGTTTTGGTACGCGTAGGGACGCGACCGATCGTCAAGGCCCTTGGCGATACCACGGTCTGTGCTACAGACAGAGTGTGCTTGCGCGTTGAACGCGCTGAAGCCGGAGTGCGTTACCTCTGGTCACCCTCTCTTGACTTTGAAAATGCCGAAGGTTCTGTTGTGTACGCACATCCACCGGCAACCCGTAACTACACGGTATACGCGATCACCGCATCGGGATGCAGCGCTTTGTCTACGGTTAGTGTTCGCGTGTCAAACACACTTAGCGTCGCGCTTCGACAAGACTCAACGGTTTGTGATGGCGAGTTTAGCTCGTTGAGTATTGTGGGAGGTGTTCGCCCGTTTACACAATACACCTGGATTCCGAGCGACGGCCAATATGACTCAACCAGAGGTGTTTACTTTATTCGCGCTCAACGGTCGAAGTCTTATAGCGTTGTGGCCACGCGAGGTCATTGCACCGCAAGTTCTTCGCTCGTCTGCGCCGTAAAGCAGCTGCCCTCCGCTGTCTTTCCAAACGATACGGTTGTTTGCGTCGGATCTGCTCCAATACTACGATTAGCAAACGTACAATCAGGATCGCGTGTTCGTTGGTCTGATGGAACTCTAAACGCAGAGCACATTGTGGGTTCAGATAGTTCTACAGATCTTCGTTTGAGAGCATTGAATTCAGATTTGACTGTGCACGTTGCCCTAACACTGAGTGGTTGTGTTGTTTCTAAAACTATTGTTGTTCATGTACAACAACCTCCTGTAGTGCAGAGTCCTCCGGATGATGAGATTTGCCCGGGGACTACGCTTCGGCTTCGCGTAGGCGCTCCTGCAAACTCTGAAGTCACGTGGTCACCATCAACAGGTTTGTCATCGACAGTAGGTGCCGTTGTCGACGCACAGCCTATGCGTACGACCACCTATACTATTCGAGTTAGAGACCCCCTGGGCTGTGAATGCAAGAAATTGCTGACCATACGAGTTCGTGCACAACGAACGATCTCTTTATCACTGCGCTCGAGTAGCGTGTCGAATGATAATATACGTGTTTGGGTAGATGCGGAGTCGGACACGCTCATCCATACACCGCTTCGATTTGATCTTGAGTGTGACGCAGACGCATTTGCACCCGATACCGGCATAGTGTCAGAACGCAAGGGACAGCGAAGAATCATTCACTGTCAGCTCGATAATCAAGCTATCGCCACCGGGAAACGCACCGTTCACGGCGTTGAAGGATTACGATTACTTGCAAACAGTGAGGCATCATTGATACGAATTGTCGCCGTTGAAGCGGAGCCAACTCTTTGTCCAAAAATCAGCACCACGCCATGCGTCTTAGAGAATAGTTCGTGCTTCTTTAGCGGTCGTCATATAGAATATCAGTCTCTTGCCAAGGTCAATGTCTTTCCCTCACCGTGTACCGGTGAAAGCACGCTAACTATATCAGATCTTGACCCAACCAAGAATCTGGTGCTCGATTGGAATCTGATTGACGAGCGTGGTCAAGTGCTTAAACGTATGTCCATGCCTGTTGGGGGTGGGCGAAAAGCAGAACTGAAGATTAATCTTAGCGGCATGCCTGCCGGAGTGTACCTATTGCGAAGTACTGTAGATGGACGTCAGCTTCAGGCTTCGATCATTAAGCAGGATTAACTCCGAGATTATCGCCGAATACAACATCACTTGGCTTCCGGTCCCCCTAACGAAATCACGATGGTCTTTGTATTTTTCTTGTGGGATTGCTCACAGCTGAATCTTCAGAGCGGCTTCGAGTGCTTTGGTTATTTTTGTGATGCACAACATACCATTCTCAAACCCCTATGAAATCAGCCGGCTTTTCGACGCGCGCCATCCATGTTGGACAGGAACCCGATCAACTCACGGGAGCAGTGACTGTCCCCTTGTATCAGACTTCAACCTATGCTCAGGAGGAAATTGGAAAACACAAAGGTTTTGAGTATGCACGCACACAAAATCCTACCCGCTTTGCCTGGGAAGAAAATCTGGCATCACTCGAGGAAGGTGTTGATGCTTTTGCCTTCGCAAGCGGATTGGCTGCGATCGATGCCACAATGAAGCTTCTTAAGAGCGGTGACCATGTTGTGATGGCTGAAGATATGTACGGTGGAACCTTCCGTTTATTCGATAAGATATTGCGGAACTTTGGTCTCGAGTTTAGCTCTGTTGATATGCGGGATTTGGATGCTGTACGTGCGGCAATTCGTCCGGAAACGCGAATGCTTTATACAGAGACTCCAACGAACCCCATGATGACAATCACAGATATTCGCGCATTGTCAAATATGGCCAAGGAGCATCAAGCTCTCATGGTTGTCGACAACACTTTTGCGACACCTTTCTTCCAACGTCCTTTAACACTCGGTGCAGACATCGTTGTCCACTCAGCAACAAAGTATCTTGGCGGACACTCGGATTTGATTCATGGCATTGTCGTTACGAACCGTGAAGACCTAGCAGAGCGTTTAGCTTTCATTCAGAATGCTGCAGGAGCGGTACCGGGACCGTTCGAGTGCTGGTTGCTGTTGCGTTCAGTCAAGACTTTGTCTATACGCATGACACAGCATGCGTCAAATGCTCTTGCCATCGCTCATCATTTTGAAAAACATCCAGCTTTCAAAGCGATACACTATCCCGGTTTAAGCTCTCACCCGCAGCATCAACTGGCTGCATCGCAAATGAGTGGTTTTGGTGGCATCATTTCTGTGGAACTAGGTTCGCTAGAGAGGGCTCGCAGCTTTACAAAAGCTCTTAAAGTCTTTACCTTGGGCGAGTCGCTCGGAGGTGTCGAGTCTCTCGTGTGCCATCCGGTAAGCATGACACATGGCTCCGTTCCCATCGAAAAGAGAATGAAGTTGGGTATAACCGAGGGTCTCGTTCGCTTATCGGTGGGTATCGAGGATCTTGAAGATTTGATTGCGGACATCGATCAAGCTCTCAACAGTTTGTAGTTTCCGGAGGCGCTTCCGGCTATCATGGCGACCAGCTAAAAAGACGAAGCCCTTGAGGTTTGATGCCTCAAGGGCTTTACTTCTACTTAATATCACACGGTGTTTCAGAATGAACGCACAATTGCGCTCCAATTCTCGTTTCGCATTGTAGATCTCGGGCGCTCTGCCATCTATGCACTGCAGACGCTATCGTATCACGCCGCGTTTGGATTGCTGAATGAAAGAGATGACTTCTTCAACAAGCGGAGTAGCATCGGGAACCTGTTCCCGGTATGCTTTGATGCCATCGCTCATATTGAAACCGGAGAAGAAAGCAACGGTATAGAAGCGATCGAGATCAGCAAGGTCTTCAGGACTAAAGCCGCGGCGTGAGAGTCCAATTTTGTTGATGCCTTCGACGCTAACGGGATCACGGCCCGTGAGAACGTATGGCGGGACATCTTTCGTGACCATCGCATCGGCGGCGACCATTACATGTTTTCCTACGCGACAAAATTGGTGAACTTTGGAAACACCACCCAGTATAGCCCAATCGCCTATCTCAACATGGCCTCCCAGTTGCACAGCGTTGGCTATGACCACGTTATTTCCTACAACACAATCATGAGCGACATGGCTGTAAGCCATGATTAAGCAATCATTTCCAACGAACACGGACTCAGAGTGCGATGCACGATTAACAGTGACGCATTCACGAATAGTTGTGCGATCACCTATGACAGCGTAGGTCTTCTGTCCATGAAACTTCAAGTCTTGAGGAGTTGCTCCAACCACGGCACCCGGGAAAATCTTCGAGTCTCGTCCTACTCGTGTACCGTCCAAGAGAACTGCATGGTACATGACTTCTGTACCTTCTCCGATCTCTACATCATCTTCTATGACGGCATACGCTCCAATTCGCACATTGTCGGCAATGCGAGCTTGAGGAGAAACTATGGCACTAGGGTGTATCAGTGAGCTCATGAAGCCTCCTTGTCAACGATTGCAGCAGACAAGTCGGCCTCGGCAACGAGTGTTTCGCCAACATACGCTTTGGCTTGCAATGCGATTGTATTGAAGCGTTTGCCAACCATCTTGACATCCAAGACAAGCTGGTCACCCGGAATCACAGGTTTTCGAAACTTTGCATTGTTGATTCCCATGAAGAAGACTAGCTTGTTTTCCGTAAACATGCCGTCCATATTCAACATAAGCATACAGCCAACTTGAGCCATGGACTCTAAAATCAGGACACCGGGCATAACCGGACGATTTGGGAAGTGACCCGGGAAAAAAGGCTCGTTGATCGTGACATTCTTGTAGCCAACGATCTTATTGTTCTCCGTATCGAACTCCGTTATTCTGTCGACCAACAAAAAGGGATAACGGTGAGGCATCACTTTCAGAATAGCATTGATGTCCATCACGATACCATCCGCGTACTTCGGGAGCAAGCGACGAAAGGCCTTTTTGTGTAGATAGTGCTTTCGAACTTTACGAGCAAATTCAATGTTCGCGGCGTGTCCCGGCCGAGCGGCTAAGATTTGTCCCTTAAGAGGCACTCCAATGAGCGCCAAATCGCCGAGCATATCGAGAAGTTTATGTCGCGCCGGCTCATTACGATATCTCAGAACCTTGTTGTTTAAAATGCCATTGGTACCGATCACGGCGTTCTCTTGAATACCCAGTTTATTCAACAACTCGTTCAACTCTTCGTCACTCATTTCGCGGTCGATAATCACCACCGCATTGTCGAAATTTCCGCCTTTAATGAGTCCTTGGTCCCAGAGCATTTCTACTTCATGCAAGAAGCAGAAGGTTCGAGCAGACGCAAAATCTGAGACAAATTCTTTTTCAAGATCGAAGAGACCGGTGTGTTGGGAACCGAGAGCTGGATTGTTGTAATCGATCATCACCGTGACGCGGAAGTCATCGTTGGGAAGCGCTATGATGTCAGTTCCCGTTGCATCATTGATGTATCGAACCTGTTCATCAAAAACAAGGTAGTCGCGATTCGCTTTCTGTTCGACAATCTCGGTCGTACGGAGCACCTCAACGAAGGGCATCGCGCTTCCATCGCCGACAGGAGGTTCGTTTGCACTCAGCTCCATTCTACAATTGTCGATTTGAAGTCCGACCAGGGCTGCCAATACATGTTCTACAGTATGCACTTGCACACCATCAACAGCTAGTGTGGTTCCTCTGGCTATGTCTATCACATGATCGACAAGAGCCGGTATTTCGGGTGAGTCCTGAACGTCAAGGCGTACAAACTTGTAACCGTAGTTTTCGGGAGCCGGGTAAAAAGTTATTGTGGAAGGGTTACCCGTGTGCAGTCCAATACCTGAAAAATGCACAGGGTCTTTTATCGTTCGCTGTTTTTCGAGCATAGCCAATTCGTATCCAAAGAAAAGCATACAAAAATACGCTTTCCGCTCGAGTTTCCAGCGATGCGGCCACCTATTGAGCCAGACGTCTCACTGCAGCTTCCTGTCGGAGTCTCTGTTTTAACTCAACGGCAGGAGAACCTGAATAGACTCCGGGTTGTCCTATGTTCTTGGACACTCCTGATTGTGCCCCGATAATCACGTCGTCGACAGTGTTTACATAGCCAACGACCCCAACTTGACCGGCCAAGCGATTTCTCTCACCCAGTTTGGTACCACCGGCAATGCCGCTGAGGGCGGCCACAGCAGTATTCTTCCCGACTTCAACATTGTGGGCAATATGAACCAGGTTATCAATTTTTACTCCTTCGTGAAGGACAGTTGATCCAAGGGCCGCTCGATCGATGCATGCTCCCGCGCCGACTTCCACTCGATCTTCCAAAACAACGTTTCCGATCTGAGGGATTTTTTCGAAGGAACCATCATTTTGCTCCAGATAGCCAAAACCGTCTGAGCCAATCACACAATTGGCGTGGAGAATACACGAAGCTCCGATCACACAGTCTTCATAGATACTGACATTTGCGTGGACCTCGGTACCACGTCCAATACGGACGTTGTCGCCAATAACCGCATTGGCATGAATGTGCACATCGTCGGAAATCTCACAATGATTCCCAATGACAACTCCGGCATCGATACGAGCGGTATTACTTAGGGTTACACCGCTGCCGAAGACCACGGAAGAATGAATTGTGCTTGATTTCGTACTCTGTTGTTTGAGCAGCGTGTTAAGCAACACGACAAACGCTGCATGAGGGTTTTCGCAACGAATAAAGCTCTGCACATGATGGGAATCCGGCAACGTTTGCTTGAGTGAGATAAGAAGACAGGTTGCATGAGTACTCGTCAAGAACTTTTCAAATTTTGACGAAGCAAGAAAACTCACATCGTTGTGAACGGCGTCCTCAAGCTTTTGTACTCTGTGTACCTGAGCTTGTGGATCCCCGATCACTTCACCCTGAACAATCTCAGCAATTTGCTGCACTGAAAGTAAAAACTCACGAATCATTGGACCTATCCTCATTGCGTGAAAAAAACAGGCAACTCGAAAGTTGCCTGTATAGGGTGCGCAAAGATTAGCGCGGAATTTCTTGTGCCGGTGTGTCGGATGGCTTTGCATCCTTCGTATTGGCGTCCGTGTCCGTGCGAGAACGCTTCCTTGGAGTTTGAGGTTGCTCACGATCTTTCTTATTCTTTGGATCGTCCTCTATCGCCTTCTTTTGCTTCTCCTCAAGATCCTCAGCCGGAATATTGAGTTTCTTCATCACCTTAACTGTGATGTCAAACTTTGGGTTGGCGTATGGTATGGGCTGTGTCGACTTGTCCAGAACAATATCATAGCCTTCACTAGCGGCGACATCTTGAGTGGCAAGGAAAAGTTTCTCTTCGATTGGCTTCATGATCGAGTAGGTCTGAGTTTCGTACTCGCCGGAAGGATCGAATTTCTTATGTGCAAAGTCTTCGCGTGTTGCCTTCTTTTTCTGAAGCTCAGCCTCCTTGGCGCTTCGTTCTTCTGCTGACCAAATAAGACGGTTCTTCTTGATTTCAACTTCGAGATCGTCGATCTGTTGCTGCATCTGCGTCAGCTCACGCTTCCAGTCGTCTACCATCGATTGAATACGCTGAGTGGCCTGAATCATGTCTTGCCACCGATCTCGCACAGCCTGCGATGCGATGTATCCAACTTTTTGGGACCAACAGGGTACTGACAAGAGCAGTACAAGCAGTGTGAGAATCCTTCTCATGAGTCACCGTTATGTAAAAATTCGAAAAAAGTCAGCCGCTAGACTGTAGCGACGTCCGCCTTGTTGGCAATGTTACTTCTTACTCTTCATGCGGTCAATCACTTTAAAAGTGATGTCCGCCGCATCGTCTGCAAATACAACGGTGCCGGTCTGCATCTTGTCCAACACTACGGTTATATGCAAGTCCTTGGCAACATCTTTGACAGCATCCTGAATACGAGCTAGCACAGGCTGCAACAACTCTGCACGCTTGCGCGCAAGATTGCCTTGAGCTCCAAAGTTCTCTTCTTGGTATTGGCTGTATTGTTGGTTCATCGAAGTCAGTTCATCTTCTTCCTTCTTTTGTGCTTCGGCTGTCATCATCGACTTGTTCTTGGTGTACGCTTCGTACTTGTCTTTGAATCGCTTCTCGTATGACTTCAGAGTGTCAACCATCTTATTACGCAGATCCGTAAGCTTCTTGTCAGCGTCGATAGCTTCCGGAAGCTCTTTAGCGACTTTCTCCACGTCTACAACCGCAATTTTCTGATCACCGGACGCTGCGCCGGCGGCTTTCTTTTGAGACCACGTACTCGGTGCCAAGACAAGAGCACATAAAGCTACTGACAGAATAACGAATTTTTTCATGATGTGTACTGTTGAAATAATGAATGAAGTATAGTTATCGTCCGAATTGAAAATGGAACTTCCATCCGCTGGGTTCCGTCGATCCTGATCCCGGTACCGGATCAAATCCATAGCCGTAATCAAAGCCAATAAGACCGATGGGATTCAATAAAATGCGCAAGCCAAAGCCCGCCGACCGCTGAAGTGTAAAGACATCAGCATTTTTAAAATTGTTCCAAGCACGTCCACCTTCGGCAAATGCAGAAACATAGATTGGCATCGGATTCATTGACACGGCGTACCGCAATTCAGCAGTCTGCTTGAAGATGAGTCTGCTAGCGATGTACCCACTGGTATCACGTATTGCCAAGGAGTTGTCATCGTATCCTCGCAATGGTATGACGTTGATGCCTGCTAAAGCGTTACCACCCATGCTATAATACTCAAGCTGGGGTACGAATGAGCTCTTTGGACTCAAAGTCGTAACGTTTCCTAATTCTGTGTTCAAGTACAAAACAAGCTTATTGAATCCGTCAACCTGAAGGAGTGGGTTCACAAACTCGTATTGCAGTTCGTTCTTCCAGTAAACAGAATTGTGCGGATCCATAAACACATAACCAAGTTTCGATAGATAGCGTGCTCTTGATCCGCTGGACGGAAAAATGAGATTGTCGAAGCTAGTCCGAGAAATCGTTTGACCGATGTTGACATCGGTAAAGATTGTGTTCGGTTCTGCGGAGTTGCTATACTGTTCGTAATGTTGAGCAACTAGCGACCAATCGCCACGGAAGTAATCGTCCGGCCAACGGAATCGGCGTCCGATGTTGAATTGTCCTCCGGTTCTTCGTCCACTCGAATTGAGATAATAACGCGTGTCATAGAGATTAAATCCAATCGAGGTTGGTTTGCCGAAGAGCCAAGGCTCAGCAAATCCCAGGCTAAAGGTTCGAAGATTATTGGACGTACCGAAATCCCATTGAAAACTAAATACCTGACCTGCTCCACCGCGGAGCGGATCAGAAATGTCGAAATTGTTGAAGGTGACACCCACAGATCCGGTTAAACCGTAATTACCGGCGTAGCCGACAGAGGCATTCAAAACATCGGTAGAACGTTCTTCTACTTGGTAAACAAGATCGACAGTATTAGACGATATGGGCAACACTTGTGGACGTAGTTTTTCCGGATTGAAGAAGTTCAAAACGCCGAGGCCCTTCACCGAACGTATCACCGCAGCTCTGTTAAAATAGTCACCCGGTTGGGTAAAGAGTTCGCGCCGAATAACGCGGTCTTGTGTTTTTGTATTTCCTGCAATGTCAACACGCCGAACTGTGAATCGATCACGCTCGTAGATCTGCACTTTTAAGTCTACCGAATCTTTAGACACATAATCAAAACTGTGAATAATCTGCGTTTGTAAATACCCGTTGTCCAGATACAACGATCGAATATCCGACTGTTCTTCGTTGCCATTGAGGTTCTTCTCGATACGGTCCTGATCAACTGCTTTTCCTTGTGCTATGTCTAGGCGACGCAACAAGAACTCTTGAGGATACACCGTACTGCCCTCAAAAGTTACATGGCGCACAAAATACTGTTGCCCTTCATCGACATCGATCGAAATATCTACAGCTGCTTCCTTTTCGTCATATCTATAGGTAACGGCGCCGCGCTTTGCATTCATATAGCCGGTATTGTGGTAGTACGCGATTACACGCTCTACGTCGGCGCTTACTTTGGATGTATCGAACTTAGCTGAACGCCAAATCTGCCACCACTTGCTTGGCTTGGAATCCTCAATTTGATCCACAAGTTTGGCTGAGGGCATCGTGGTGTTACCATTGAACGTAACAGAGCGAATGGAATACTCTTTGCCTTCCTCTATGGTTAATCGCACGCGTACGTATCCTGCTGTATCGGTGCTCAATGTATCTGCTTTGACGATTGCGAATAAGAGACCGTCCTTTGCATACAATTCTTTGACAGAGCGAGCTATCTCATGGATATCCAGAGGCGAAAGAATCTCGCCACGGATTCGATGCACGCTATCCTGAATGTTCTTCGTACTGATTTTGGCATTGCCGACAACTTCCAAAGAGGAAAATCTGGGGTTTTCCTTGACAACGATTTTCAGGAATAGGCCTAAGGGTGAAACTTTCTCGACCACTATGCGGACGTCCGAGAATTGCTTTCGCAACCAAAGCGCTTTCACACCCTGTGGAATGTCATCGCTTCGCGGATTCATTTCCTGACCGGCACGTAAGCCACTGATAGAAATAATCGTTGCGGCATCCACAAAGCGGTTACCTTCAACACTGATACCTGCGATAAGAAGACGACCATCCGATTTAGTCTCAGTCTGTGCCATACCGACAAAGGTTGAGCTAACGAAGAGTGCAATACTTAGCAGTAGAATGTTAGCGTTTCGCAAAAGCATTTCGCACTCGTTGTAGATAGGACGGTTGTTGCTCGGTTGATGAGGAAGAAATCTGTGCTGAGGTCATACCGAAACGACGTTCACGTCCGGCGTAGGTAGAGAGTGCATCATACAGGTCCGCGCGACTGAAGTCGGGCCAACACTTCGACGTAACATAAATCTCTGCGTAAGCAATCTCCCAGAGGAGAAAATTACTGATACGCATTTCCCCGCTGGTGCGAACCAAGAGGTCCGGATCCGGTAAGAAAGACGTGACAAGTCTGCTTGAAAACAGCTCATCCGTAATATCTTCCGGTGACAATCTGCCGCTGCGAACATCCATTGCTATAAGCTGCGTGGTCCGAACGATGTCCCAACGCGAACCGTAGCTTAAAGCGAGATTAAGTGTCAGGCCGGTGTTTTCTGCTGTTCGCTCGATGGCCTGCATAAGAACTCGGTGCACCTTGCTAGGCAAGGCATTGAGTTTTCCTATTGCCGTGATGCGAACGTTATTGGCGTGTAGCTCGTCGACTTCTTTCTTGAGATAATACTCAAGAAGATTCATCAATGCTTTTACTTCGGTTTGAGGACGTTTCCAGTTCTCAATGGAGAAGGCGTAGAGAGTCAGAAATTTGACCCCGATTTGGGAGGAAGCTTTTACAATGTCGCGGACTGTCTCCACACCCTGGCGGTGTCCTGCGACGCGCTGCAAACTCTGTCGATGCGCCCAACGACCGTTTCCATCCATAATGATGGCTACGTGACGCGGCAAATTCCCTTTTGACCGTATTTCCTGCTGGAGAGAGAGGTCAGCCTCATCCTGCTGGCTCGTCCAAATCACTCAAAACCTCTAGAAGTGTAAAAAAACACAGACACAAAGATACAGCCCTCCACGCTTGTGGACAATGCGATCTGCTTCTTTGTTGTTTAAAGGTAGAGATTGGATCTATAGGCCAAATGAGCTTGTTTGCTGTGAAACGGGGGTCTTTTGAAATTATTGTGTGGGATTGTTCCGTCCGGATTCCTCCTCCGGCAAGCTGCTTTGTCTGGCTGCAGCAACGCGATGATCCCTTCGCAAACTAGCCAATTGGCGCAAATCCTCTACTCTATCTCCCTCATCTACAATTTCAGCGCCAAGAATAGTTTCCACGACATCTTCCATTGTAATCAATCCCTCTACCCCGCCATACTCATCCACAACGACAAAAAGGTGCTGTCGACGAGTAAGGAATTCCTCAAGAGCCTTATCCAAACGAACATTTTCGGGGATGAAATGAACATCGCGTATGATAGATGACAGACCGGCTGTTCCTGCGCCAAACAACGCAGCTGAAAAAATGTCGCGTGCCAGACAATACCCTAAAACCTCGTCCAATGATTGATCTTTACAAAGGGGTATTCGAGAGTAGGTTTGGAGCTCAGGACGATCGACAACAGAGGAAATGCTTTGCATTGCGCTCAGACTAAACACCACATTTCGCGGTGTCATAACATCCTTCACTGTTACTTCGCTGAACTGCATAATGTTGGTAAGGATGCGGTACTCGTCCGCATCGAGAGTTCCATCTTGTACGGCTTCATCCATGATGGCAGTGATTTCTTCCTCCATTTCCTCACGAGCTTCCTCTTCACTCTGTTGACCGCTTATTTTTTGTGCCACCTTTTCAAGTAGCAAGGCAAGAGGAAAACACACGAAAAGAGCAATACGCAAACACACGACGCTGAATGCGAGCAGATCGTCAGCAAGGCGTTCTGCCAGCGCCGAAAAGAAGACTCGCAACACCACAAGGGCCAAACTAAGAGCCAATCCGCTGTAGAACACGGTGGCTATAGACGCACCATGCTGCCACAGCTCCGCGGAGAAAAGCAGTATTGCAACGAGCGCAAAGAACTGCGTAAGGATCTGAAGAGAAAAATACTCGCGAGTGTACTCCTGACGGGCTGCCAGGCAAGAGTTGTAAGAGCTGAAGTGTTCGTCATCCTCCAATTCTTGGAGTGTCGCCGAATTCAATGAAGAACGTACAACGTTGAACAGTGCTGCGCCTATCAGACACAGCACCATCAACAATTGCAATACAAAGTCAGTCGTTGTCATAATTGAAGCGCTTTCAACACGATGCACGCTCGTTAAGCTAATCGCGGCTCGTGGTGGATTCAGAACTCGACGCAACAATTACGTTGTTGCTGCGTGATCGTCATCGGAAACGCTTTGAATTCTCTTAGTTGCGGAATTCCTTATCGATGATCTTGATGCGACTGGGATAACTGATCGCTCCAAGTTGTGTATCGACTGTTGGCTTCACATCCAAGGTCAGGCGCGAAGCGCTTCCCGACTTACCGCCCAGAGCCAATGCTAAATTCAACAAATCAGAGTAGCCTTTGTCTTTGTAGTAATCCATGAGATCCATATAGATCACGACAGGAACCGTGGTCGTAGCGCCATTTGCGGGAATCGAAAAAGGCTGTCCAATATCACCTGCCAATGTTTGACGATCATCGATAAGTAGGTGAAAGTCCAGACTCTTTAGCGTAGCACTAGCGCTTTTTGAGCCATTCGTGCCATCATTAGGATTCTTCACATCCACATTTAAAAAGAACATGGCAGGCAAGCGCTTTTGATTGTACGCGTTCAGAAGTGCCATTCCGTCGGTAATCGGATTGAAGTCCGACAAGCTCGATTTCTCGCTTAACTCTACGTCTGCAAGCTTGAAATTCGTGACATTCTTCAACTTGAATTGTAATCGCTGAAGATTTGTCAAAGTGTCCGTAATGCTCTTTACTTGAGCACAACCATAAAAAAAGACTGTGCCGAGTATGAGTACGCTGATAATTCTTTTCATCGTATGTATAGAAGATAGGTTGAGTACAAACAAATGATGCTTAGATGCCAACAAGCGGCGCCCGAAGGGCGACGGCTAGTCAATGAGACTCAAATTAAGCCTCGAAGGCTTACAGAGTATAGGCTTCTCTTAAAAAAAAAAGAACCGCTGTACAGAACTGCACAGCGGTATTCAGTTTCATGTAGGCTGCCAATAGCTTCCTACCTGACTTCTTTCCGGGAGAATACACAAGAGCTTTAGAGGCTTACTGCTTGCATCTTTTCTAAGCGTTCGGCACGTGCGCGTTGAAGACTCAGATTTGTCAGCAATTTCACCTTGGCAATCAACAACTTCTCTTCAATTGGCTTTGACAAGAAGTCATCTGCTCCACTCTCAATAGCCTTCAGTTGATTGGCAACATCGTTCAACGCTGTGACGATGACCACCGGAATACGTGCTGTCTCAGGATTTTCGCGCAAACGCTTAACGGTTTCGTATCCATCCATACGCGGCATCATCACATCCAGAACTACAGAGTCCGGTGTGCGAGTTGCGATTTTTTCAAGACACTCTACGCCGTCATACGCTTCTGCTGCTTCGAAACCATTGGCTTCCAAGTAGCGGCGAAGCAATTTTGTTGTGATGCGGTTGTCATCCACGACTAACACATACGGTTTTTCCATAACGATCTCCTCAACAATGCTAATGGTAAAGATATTTTCAATATCAACGATGATTTCTGATCTCATTGCAAGCAGCGTGCCAAACAAGTGAGGCTTATGCTAGTCGCGGGTAGATCAGATAATGCTTCGAAGCCGGAGCCGTGACTAGCGCTTGAATGACACGCTGAAGCTCCGCCGCTCCTCCTTCATTATACACGTATATCGGCGACAGTTTTCGTTCCTGTAGTTGCGCATCCTGAAACACAAAACTGTGGATCTCGCGTACTCTTCCTAGATGTTCCTCGTTTTTACGTTTTAAGGCCGCCCGAACCTTTTTTTGCAATGTTTCAAGCTCTTTTTCGACAGATTTTCGAAGTGATCCGCAACTACCGTCCAGACTTTTGTCAACTAGTAGTACATGTTCCCGCACTGCCTCAAGTTGCTCGTTAAATCCCTGCCCTAGTCCTTCAATTCGCGCCAATAATTCTTGGTCTACCAAGGAGTCGGTCACGATAGTTTCTAACTGCGACCAGTTTTTAAAGTAGAAAGACAAAGGTTTATCTACTTTTTCAATTTGTTTTACCATGCGTCGGCTTAGGTACGTGGCTCCGCTACGTAATGTCAGTCGTGGGTAGTTCAAGCGAAGAGACTTGTAAACCTCAGGGAGCAGGGCCATGTAAGCTAGCTCAGAGGGTCCGGCGATAAATTCGTCAGTGCCCAATATGTAGTCCTGAACGAGAGGACGCAGCAATACACTCGGTGAGAATGAAGCCGGCTCCCGCAGTACCAAATCCTCTAACTGCTTTAGAGTCATTCTGTTAGCGCCAACGATGCAGTAAGAATCAGAGCTATCATCTCCTTGTATTTTAATGCGTTGTCCGTCTGCATTGTGATAAAATAGATTTAGATAACTGCCTTCTGCTTGTGCATGATAGCCATGGCTTAAGAGCTCTTCAGCTGAGAGGCCCGTTAGGGTTCGAAGTCTACCGCCATGCGCCGCCTCTTGCGCGAGGACGTTTTTCATCAAAGCGTCAATGCGTGCTTGCGAGGCCGACAAAAACAAAACGCCATGAGAGCCAAAGTGTTCCTGCAACAGCTGCACGAAAGCTGTTGACCAGCTTCCTACCGAACCGTAGATGGAGCGCAGACTACTCATAAGCTCCTCAGTCCATTCGCTTGGACTTAGCGCCGTCTGAATCGTTGTTAGCTCCATATCGATATCCGAGGAGAAATGCAGGTCCGCAACTGCCAAGCGATCGATCGTCTCCAATGCGGAAGCTGAGTACATTGGCATCCCCTGTTCCTTTGTGTAGAGCCATGCCTGGGCTGCTTCGTCTTTGTCGTGGTCATTGTCTTCGATCCAAAAAACCACACAACTGTCGATGCCTTCCGTCTTTAACTGACGAGCGCGCGACAGTGCAGTTGCGATTTTGTAGAAAGTGTACAATGGCCCACCTAAAAATCCAACTTGCTGTCCGCTAACGATGCAATAGCAACCACTTTCAAAGCGAGCCATTGCCTCCACTTGACTGGGGTCTAGACGCAATGACGTCATACTGGTCCGTATAGACTCAAGAGCCGTCGAGCGCCTGTCGCGGGTATCAACGGTGTCAAAGCGCTCCCGTGATTGTAGGTGACCGTGCAACCACTCGTTTCCCGCCATGAGGTCTCTTTGCATCACAGAGCAAAGTCCCAATTCATCGAGTGGTAGAGTAGCAAGGTCGTTCTTTGTGTTGGTTGTATGCATATGTCAAAAATAGGAATCGGACTGCTCTTCGCTCGGCAGGCAAACAGAATGTATTTTTGTGTCTGGCGAACATCCCGTTCGTGCCGCACATGTATCACCGCTATAACGAATACCTCGTGAGTACATTTCATAATTACATCAATGCTAAATGGGTAGCCGCTTCCTCAGGCGCCACCTATCAAAACATCAACCCTGCTCTGAACAGCGACGTGATTGGTGATTTTCCGCTTTCAAATGCTGCCGATGTCGCACAGGCGGTAGAAGCCGCAGCAACGGCTTTTAAAAAATGGTCGAAGTGGCCTGCCCCTAAGCGCGGAGACATCTTACGTCGAGCCGGGGATATATTCAATCGTCGCAAAGACGAATTGGCTGCGATCATGACACGAGAAATGGGTAAGCCTGTATTCGAGACCAAGGGTGACATTCAAGAAGCTATCGATACTGCGTACTATGCAGCAACCGAAACGCGTCGTTTGTTTGGCTACAATACTCCGAGCGAATTGGCTAACAAAATGAACCTTTCGTTCCGTATGCCTATTGGTGTGTGTGGCGTCATCACTGCGTGGAACTTTCCAATCGCTGTGCCGTCATGGAAAATACTTCCCGCGTTAGCCTGCGGTAACACCGTAGTGTGGAAGCCATCAGACGATGCGCCGCATTCTGCAAACATCTTCGCAGAAATTCTTGAAGAAGCCGGTCTCCCTCCCGGAGTGTTCAACGTCGTTCACGGTCAAGCTGAAAGCGGTGCTGCCCTTGTTGAACATCCTGATGTACGAGTAGTTGGATTCACCGGATCGACAACTACAGGTAAAAACATAGCGGCCCGATGTGGAGCACTCAATAAGAAAGTCTCCCTCGAGATGGGTGGTAAGAATGCTGTGATCGTGATGGATGACGCCAACTTTGATCTAGCACTCGATGGCATACTGTGGGGAGCATTCGGAACGACCGGACAGCGCTGCACAGCTACATCTCGTGCGATTATCCATAAGGATGTTTACGACGAGTTTATCAACCTGTTACTCACACGCGCGTCCAAATTGCGCCTGGGTCCCGGCCTGGAAGCGTCAACAGAAGTTGGTCCGGTGATCAATGAGCGCCAGTGCACAAAAATACTTGCCATGATCAAGCAGGCGAAGGAAGACGGAGCTGTGTGTATCCTTGGTGGTGACAGAATCACAGACAATGACCTAGCTAAAGGCACGTTCATCGCACCGACTATTTTTATCGACGTCCTCCCTAGCATGCGTCTCTTTAAAGAAGAAGTGTTTGGACCGGTTCTGGCTATTTCGAAAGCAGACTCCTTTGAACATGCAATTGAGCTGGCTAACGACTGTGATTATGGACTGTCATCCTCGATCTATACAAACAATATCAATAACGCCTTCGCTGCAATCCGCGACATCGAGGCAGGTATTACCTACATCAACGCCCCAACTATCGGAGCTGAAGCACACATGCCCTTTGGTGGAATCAAAGGTACCGGAAATGGACACCGCGAAGGTGGCTGGACTGTGTTCGACATCTTCACGGAATGGAAATCTGTGTACGTCGACTACAGCGGTTCATTGCAGCGTGCGCAAATCGATAACTACTAGTGCGAAGTGACTACGTTCGATAGGATTTTTTTTTCAAACCGCTGCCTATGGCAGCGGTTTCTGTTTATAGTGATGAACTGTGGTTGTTTCCTTATCCGGTACAGCGTTAGGACCAAGGACGTAGATGTTCGTACAGACTCAAAGTCTTTCTCTTCAGGGCCTCTTTTATTTACGGGGCTTAGACAAGGGCTTCTCCGGCAATCAGTGCGGCTCCTGTACAACCGGCACTCTCAAGAAACTCTGCTTTAAGAATGCGTACGGAGTTACTCAGACTAGGCAGACAACGAAGATTGATCTCTTCAGCTAAACTATCGAGCAAACTGCTGTGCGCCCTGGAAATTCCACCACCGACGATGACTGTATGAAAATCTAAAAGGTGTAACGCTGAGACCACTCCAATGGCAAGTAACTGTCCAATCTCCTGAAAGCAAATGAGTGCTGCCTCATCACCTAAGTCTGCAGCTTCAGACAGATGATGAACATCCAAGAGTCCCGCATGACTGTTTAGCACTGAGTTGGGGAAGCGTTTAGCAAGGCTGTGGGCGCGACGTAGTATTGCTTCACGTCCGGTGTAACGTTCCAGCACGCCCCTACGAAAAGAACGTGCATCGTGTGAACCGTAATCCTCTAATGCACCGTCTGCCGATATAATGACATGACCTATTTCACCGGCCCCTCCGTGTGAGCCACGAAAAAGCTCTGATTGCCAAACAATGGCTCCTCCTACTCCGGTACCAAGTGTGACATACAGGAAATCGGGGTGTTCCCGCCCGGCGCCAAGTTTTGCCTCAGCCAAGGCAGCTACGTTTGCGTCATTGTCAATTACCATCGGTCGGTCGCTCAACGCAACTAGCTCAGCATAAGCGTCTAGACCACTCCAAGCCGGCATATTCGGAGGAAGCGCAATACGCTTTTGCTTCGCGTCGACAACCGCAGGAAAGCCTACGCCAACTGCGCCAACTAACGGAAACTCGTCACACAGTGAAGCAATAAGGCCTCGTACATCGCTGAGAACAGCTTCTGCGCCACGTTGAGCATCCGTGGAGACCTCACGAGCAGCTACGCGTTGTAATCGATCATCGAGTACCAAAGCTTTGACATTGGTTCCACCGATGTCTATACCAAGTCTAAACTTTGATTGGCTACTCATGAGCTCCATTTACGATATGCGCATGGGCATGACGAGCATCAGCAGAGTGTCGTTCTCTGCTTGTGGTTTCAAGAGAACCGCTCGTGTCGATGAACTAAGTAACATGGCGACCATCCCGTCACTCATGTCATCTTGAGTAATGTGTTGAAGCGACTCTTCGATATAACGGTGGTTGAAACCAATTTCCATAGGATCAAAATGGAATTCCGCCGGAATGATTTCCTTGGCTTTGTTACCTGTTTCACTGTCTTCCGCACTAACTGTCAATACATTGTCTTTCAGTAAGAAACGTATTTGAGGTGATACACTAGAGGTAAACAAACTGATGCGCTTGATAGCCGCAACTAAGTCGCTTTGTTTGACCGTGCAAACTTTGTCGTTATCCTTTGGAATGACATTCTCGTAGTTCGGGAACTTTTCATCGATCAAACGCGTGATAGTTGTCGTGATCTCGGAGCGGAAACGAGCATGTGTCTTATTGATTGCCAAGTCAATGTCGGATTCAGCTCGCGCGAGCAAATTCACGGCGCGAGACGGAATGATGGCAGAGAGAGATGAAGGAAAGCTTGTGCCTGCGTCAGCTGCGGTTTTCAGCTTCACCAGTCGATATCCATCGGTCGCCACGGTCAGGAGTTGATCTTCATGAAACTCGAAGTAGACGCCCGTCATGGCCGGACGATACTCTTCCGTTGACACAGCAAACGTAGTTTTCGCTGCGATACGCTGAACATCGGATTTTTTCAGTTTAACCGATGCATCTTGTTTGAATTCCGGGATCATTGGGAACTCAGCGACGTCAATTCCCTTCAGGAAGTACTCACCATATGTTGTGCGCAGAGTGATATGCTTCGTTATCTGATCGACCACGACATCGACCATTCCTTCACTACCCAATGACTTCACAAGATCTGTGATTTTCCGTGCCGGAATCAAGACATCTCCGTCTTCCGTGCCCATCACCTGCAACGAAGTCGAAATTGCCAATTCCTGATCTGTTGCCAAAAGTGTCAACGTTCCTTCAAAAAGCGTACAATGGATATGCTCCAAGACAAAGAGTGTGGATTTACTCGGAATCGCAGGAAGAACCAGTTGAAGTGAACGGAGGAAATCTGAGAGGGCAATCGTGAATTTCATGGCGGCGCAGCGGTCGATGTTGGAAAAACGACACGAGCCAGAAAAATGCTTTTTCCTAACTTCGTGTTTGCAAAACTACACAACTGGGACAGCCCGACTTTGCGAAGTCCCTTTGTGTGGAAAAAATGTGGAGCAAGCAGCCCGGTATAGAGCGCGAAAGCTTCCCTCTTTCAGCGTGAAGTGTAGGTGATAGCGCACGACGCAGCTGAGTCACCGGTAGCTTGTTTTTCACGATCATTGATTCTACGTTATGTTTTCTAAATACGGTATTGATAACCTGATGTGGCTAGTCGTCACGTCGCTGGTTATACTTGGCATCTCGAGGGCGATCACGAGACCATGGTTGAGTATGCTGGTTTCCTTAATCGGGATATTCATCCTGTTCATGGCGTTGTGGTTTTTCCGTGATCCTGAACGGGTACTTGCTGCAGAGGCACAACAAGACGATAGAGTGATCGTTGCGCCTGCAGACGGAAAGGTTGTTCTGGTGAGTCAGGTTGTTGAGAGTGAGTATCTTCATGGCGACGCGATGCAAATCAGCATATTCCTTTCGCCTCTGAATGTTCACGTAAACCGATACCCGGCGTCAGGTTCCATTGAGTATCTCAAGTATTATCCCGGGGAGTACTTGGTTGCATGGCATCCAAAGTCTTCTCAGCTCAATGAACGTAGTGTCTTTGGCTTGGCGAATACTCACGGAAAACTTGTGTTTAAGCAAATAACCGGATATCTGGCACGACGTATAGTCTACGACACGAAAGAAGGAGATCTAGTCCATGCTGGTGAACGTTTTGGTATGATGAAGTTTGGTTCCAGAATGGATATCATTGTTCCGACAGGAACCGAGATAACGGTGCATGAGGGCGACATTGTAACAGCGTCTGAAACAGTGCTCGCACGTTTCAAGTAAGGGAGAACCTGATTTGGCTTTACGCATAACTCGATCGATTGTCCCGAACTTTTTTACGCTCGCGAATCTTTTTTGCGGGTTTTCGGCGATCGTATTGTTTAGTCACGATGACTATACCAATGGCGTTTTGCTGATTGTGTTGGCAGCCGTGTTTGACATGCTCGATGGAATCATGGCACGTCTGACGAATTCAGCAAGCGAGTTGGGTGTCGAGCTCGATTCCCTGTGCGATGCCGTTTCTTTTGGTGTAGCTCCCTCGTTTTTGCTCTATCAGATCCACTATCACAATACTGCTAATTTTGGTATACTTCTAGCCTCACTGCCGGCCATGGCCGGAGTCTATCGGCTAGCACGATTCAACGCCCAACTGAACTCCCTCGAGGACAAGTTATATTTCCGCGGCATGCCCATACCGGCAGGTGCCCTTACGATCGTGAGTTTCGTGTTGTTTTTTGTTGTCCCGCAGAAAATTGACCTAGACTACCAAGGTCTCTGGGTTAATTTTGTGACGATAGCAACGGCACTGGCGATGGTGAGCACTATTCGATACGACAATGTTCCCCGTCCCTCCGCTCGTTCCATCAAAGAACGTCCCTTACTGTTTGCATTCGTTCTCCTTGCACTTCTTGCCTGCGGTCTCACCAAAGGCGAGGCCGCATTCCCCTGTATGGCAGCCTACATGGTTTTCGGCGCTCTACGTCAACTCGTCGTTTGGTTCAAAGAACGCAATGAAATGGATGATGAACTGGAAGATGACGACGAAGAGGAGGATGACGAGAGCTGATGAGTGTCGTTCGACCTGATATGAGTACCACTTTATACGCTAGCCGGACATGAAGAATTTCAGAGCTTCAGTAGATATCACTTTAAGGGCAGGAATTTTGGATGTTCAAGGTAAAACCGTCGAGCATGCCTTGCATTCCATGAACTTCAACGCCATTCATAACGTGCGAATGGGAAAATTCGTAGAGTTCATGGTCAACGCCGAATCGGTAGACGCGGCACACGGCCTTGCTCGTCAAGCCTGTGAGCAGCTCATCGCCAATCCGATCATGGAAGATTTTCATATCAGTATCACGGAGGCAGCGTGAAGTTTGCTGTTGTCGTGTTTCCGGGATCCAATTGTGACAACGACGCTTTGTACGCGACATCGAGAAATCTCGGCGAACAAGCAGTGTTTCTTTGGCACAAAGAGCACTCGCTTCCATCGGATGTCGATTGCGTGATATTGCCAGGAGGATTTTCATACGGAGATTACCTTCGAAGTGGTGCTATCGCACGCTTTTCACCGATTATGAAGGAAGTGGTTGCCTTCGCGGAACGTGGAGGATTTGTACTTGGCATTTGCAATGGTTTTCAAGTCCTCACTGAGTCGGGTTTGTTACCCGGAGCCCTAGCCCGCAATGAACGCCAACTCTTCTCGTGCAAAGATGTCTATTTGCGGGTTGAGCAGACAGAAACAGCTTTTACCAATGCTTATAGGCATCATCAGGTGTTACGAATGCCCATCGCCCATGGAGAAGGCTCCTATTTCGCAAATGCGGAAACCTTGGCAGAGCTAGAGGCTAACAATCAGATTGTGTTTCGCTATTGCAGTCCCTCCGGTGTAGTCGAAAATTCGGCTAACCCAAACGGCTCCCTTCATAACATAGCCGGAATACGCTCCAAACGAGGAAATGTACTCGGATTGATGCCTCATCCGGAGCGAGTTTGCGATGCGGTTTTGGGTGGTACCGACGGATTGGGCATATTTCAATCCGTATTGCAGACGGTAAATTCTCAGGTACTGACAACCTAAGTGTTGTCGGAATCGTCGTAGATTCGGATTGCTACTCGATCGTCGTAGATTCGGATTGCTGCCCGATCGTCGTAGATCCCGACTCGCCATGAACATGCAAGCGCTTATTCGTTTGAGCTGCGCAGCAAGCGAAAGTTGAGTCAAACTGTAAGCAAACAACACATCACCATTATTAGAGGTTTTTATGTTTGGAATGGGTATCGGTGAACTCGTCGTCATTGGCGTTATCATTGCGCTCTTGTTTGGTGGAAAGAAAATTCCTGAACTCATGAAGGGTTTGGGAAGCGGTATCCGCGAATTCAAACAAGCAGCAAATCCCGATCAACAGGATGCGTCGTCAAACGCACCTCGCAACGACGCCAAGTAGGCCAACCACGATAGCTTAGCTCACAATTTTCGGTATACAATGTTTGATGTTGGCGGCGGAGAGCTCCTCCTCATCGTTGTTGCAATCTTGGTTCTGTTTGGTCCCAAAAAGATCCCTGAAATTGCCTCAATGATCGGTCAAGGCATGCGAAAAGTGCGACAAGCACAAGACGAGTTCACGCAACACATGCGAGATTTGTCAACGGACTTGGAGCGTGATTCCCCAATGCCGTCACCCGCATCCATTGCGCCGGTGGTGCACAATATTAACGCACTACCGGAAGCTGAAATCCTTTCGTCGGAGGCCGAAACTCCGACAGAAGCCGCTCCGAAGGATGACTCATCTTCATCCTCAATGGATCAGAGCACACCTTTGGATGCTTCTGCCCCTTTCAAGGACCTTAACCCTCGCGATCAACAAAGCGATAATGATCAACCGGTGCAGCAGGTGAGAATACAAGCTGCACCCGGAAACGTTTCTCGGTAGAGGTTTGATAAACCAACCTATCCTCTTTTTCTGATCCACCGCTTTGCATCCCGACCTTGTACTCCTTCCACTCTGCTTTGCGGATATGGTACCGTGCACCCATAGTGCCCTAGAGCTCAAAGCAACCGCTGACAATACGTCGTCTCAGCGTATTTTTGCGATCTGTCACATCCAACCGACTTATGCGTAGCTATTCTCATTTCTTACAAGAAAGTCGATCCAATCAAACCACGTGCGTGCATGAGGTACAACGATTTCTTGATACTCTTGAACAACAATCTGTGCTCAATGCTTTTTTAGAAAGCGATGCAGACGCTGCGCGAGCCGCAGCCGTAGAATCAGATCAACGTTTTAGCGACGGAACCGAGCGAGCATTAGAAGGTATGGTGATCGCTATGAAAGATAATATTTCAGTCAAAGGCTTTCACCTAACCTGCTCTTCCAAGATACTTGAAGATTTCAAACCTGTATTTGATGCCACAGTTGTTCAGCGATTGAAAGCTGCGGGTGCAATCATTATTGGTAAAACGAACTGTGATGAGTTCGCGATGGGTTCATCGAACGAAAATTCTGCTTACGGTCCGGTACTTCATCCGGTGGATCACAGTTTGGTTCCGGGAGGTTCTTCAGGCGGCTCCGCGGTTGCTGTGGCAGCCGCAATGGCACATGCTTCGTTCGGATCTGATACCGGTGGATCTATTCGGCAGCCTGCTGCTTTTTGCGGTGTTTTGGGATACAAACCAAGTTATGGTCGTGTGTCGCGTTATGGCCTCGTGGCCTTCGCCTCTTCTCTCGATCAGATAGGTCCCTTCACTTGCGATATTGATGACATGGCGCGTATTATGGATGTGATTAGCGGAGCTGACCCTGCTGACGCAACATCTGCACAGCTACCCCCGATGAACTCTTTTGACGCATTGTCTCATCACGACGAATCGCTCACCGTAGGAGTTCTCGAAGAACATCTGTTAGAAGGGTGCTCTCCTGATGTCTTACAGCGCTATCACGAGTGTATTAAAGTACTGGAAGCGATGGGTTGTCGCATTAAAACTGTTTCCCTCGCCGGAAAAGATGCGTGGATTCCTACCTATTACATTCTGGCTACAGCAGAAGCGTCTGCTAACCTTGCGAGATTCGATGGTGTACGATTCGGTTATCGAGCCGCTGAGTCTGAATCGGGCGACAGCATGGCACTGAGTCGCTCCGGTGGGTTTGGGGCAGAAGTAAAACGACGTATCATGCTGGGCACCTTTGTATTGTCGAGCGGATACTATGATGCGTATTATAAAAAAGGTCAACAAGCTCGCCAACTGGTGGTTCGTGGATACGAACAGATCTTCGACCACTGCAACGCCTTGTTTTTGCCCACTACCCCAACCACAGCCTTCAAGCGGGGCGAAAAGTCAGACAATCCCATTGAGATGTACCTCAACGACCTACTTACCGTGTCCGCGAACTTAGCTGGTATTCCTGCCATTAGCATCCCATGCGGGAACGACTCCAAAGGACTGGCGATTGGTATGCAACTGCAAGCGGCGTCGATGGACGACGAGTTTCTCCTTCGTCTAACAAAGAGATTTATGGAGCGAATGGCGCACTAAGTTTGTGTCTTCAGCGTAGTCCAGTGCTTCGATCTATTGTGGATCAAAGGAGCGCTTCTCTCAAACTCACATCGAGTCTCTGTCTATTCTTACGCAGCTCCTCCAAGCGTACGTTTAGGGTAGCCAGTTCTTTTTTCTTTGCTTCCAAAGTGGTGTGACATCCGTTGAGCTTCTCGCGAACAGTAGCGTAGCGCTCATCTAAATCAGCCAGTATCGCTCTATTCTTTTGATGTTGAATTCGTCGCCGGCGAAGCGCCAGCGAGCGCGAAACAAAAAATATAAAGAGAATGGCAAAGCCAATACTGAAAGCTAACAAGACTTTCTGTATGGCTTCTTCCATATCGGGAGTTGATTGTACATACAGAAGGAGCTCGTGAATGTAGAATGTCACGATGGCCACAACGACGCAGAGGACAAATGCAATGCGCGCGGCGGCGGCGTCTCGGTTCGTAGTCAGAGGTGGCGTATTCTGGCGCAAAGGCTGTATACTCTCTTCAAGCTCAACACACTGCGTGTGCGCATCTCTGCGATCCAGATCAGCTTTCTCTATCTCGGCACCCAAGCCTAGGATGTCGCGTTCGATTTTCTCGATGTGAGCCTGTGTCGTATTACGCTCTTCGATCAACTCAGCCTCGTACTGATGCCAGTAGGATTGTACTCGAGTACTTTGCGCTTCAAACTCAGAAGGATCATGCTGAGAGATAAATCTCTGTAGGAGCTGTCGCGCATCGGGTTGCAGACTAATAGTCAACTCATGGCGTAAGAATAGCCCGGGCGAGCGCTCGAGAAGACGTTCAATAATCGGTTGATCTGAAGCCCATAGTTCTCGCAAGCTCAACGACACATCGCAGCGATGGAGGTGACTTAAGTGCAGCAGAGCCTCTTGCTCATCTTGATCGAAAGGAGCCAATAAGGCTTTCGCAGCTTCATAGGTTTTTACTACCTGTTCATATTCAGCAGCGCGCTCGGGCGACTCCTGTTTCAATGCATGTTGAATGCTGTCGCGGATCACAGGAAGCAACTCGAGCTTTGAAGGGTGATCCTTTGACTCTCTGCAGAGCTCCGTGCGACGTCGCAAATAGGAATATGCATCTTGAGCAGAGCCTTGAATACTTGAAAAGCAACCAAGTAGATCTGCGTCAAACCACGGACAAAACGCTGCACATCGAATCCACTCTATCTGCTCTTGGCTCTTGTACCAGAATATCCGTTCCTGGGCATGCGCCGCAATCGTTTGTTCTCCCCCATTGTGCGTTTCATCAAACTTATGTGCATGCGACCACAGGTTTACGAGATAGGGTATTCCGGCAGTGGCGTTCAACACCTCGTCAACACTCGTCAGGTCGATTTTCGACTCTTCGAAGTAGCTACGAATCTCAGCCGGACCGAATTGTCGCAAGCCAATTTCCAAGAAGGTGTGCTGCCACCGGTCCCATCGACGCTCAGCGTCTGTGGTTCGTAATGGCTCGCGACCCGCTATTATGAAACGGATGTCAAAATATTGTCGCACGAAAACTTCCGGTGACAAATAGGGAGAGTTGTAACAGCGGAAATCACCAAAGCGCTTGATATAGCAGTAGAGAAGAAAATGCTCAAGTAGCCAAGTATTCAAGGCTGTTGTCATCTTCTCATAGGTATCGATTACGATAACAATCTTCCTTTGCGACTGCGCCGCAGGTATCGCCGTACTTCCTCCCTCACTGCTAAGCGGATAAAATGTGTTCATTAAATCCACCAGCAGAGTTTCACACATAACCGAAGCAGTGTCGGTCATCAAGCGACGTTCATCGGCGGAGCGATGCTTCAATAACTGACTCAGCGCTTCGGCGCTCTCGGGCAGAGCGGACCCGGTGGACCGCTCAGTGCGCAACTGCTCCAGTTCTTGAAGTAGTTCATTGTAGCGCATCCAACGAGAATCCGTCTCATCGCTTTTATAGCGAGGTATATCTTTCTTACAGGCTCGAAAGGAGTTCACGAGTTGGTACATAAACTCAGGGAGGTGACGTATATGTGCATCCTCATTTGAGTAGAGTACCGCATCGACAATGGAATTGGACTGCAGTTCAGCTATCACTTCACGTAAAAGGGTCGACTTCCCTACTCCAAACATTCCATGCAACGCAACGATACGTTTAAGATCGTTAGCCGTTGCCGGTTTACGTAATTCCTGAAGGATCAGGTCGAGTTCCTTGGTTCTTCCGATGAGCATGTGGAGTCGAAGTTTTCGTGCAAAAATACGCCAGAGTCAGCCCGAAGCATAGCCCTGTGATATCTTTGTAGTCAATATTCGGAAGAACTATGAAAGAAAGCGGTCAAAACGCACTCATCCTCGAATACGCAGGCGTACTGCCGACAATCCATCCCACTGTTTTTTGTGCAGCAGGCTCTGTAATTGTAGGTGACGTTGAAATTGAATCAGACAGCTCCGTCTGGTATAACGTGGTCATACGCGGCGACGTGCACCACATTCGGATTGGACATCGTACCAACATCCAAGACTTGAGCATGCTTCACGTCACCCACAAGAAGCACCCGCTACATATTGGATCAAATGTCACGGTAGGTCATAGCGCCGTCCTTCATGGATGTGAGATTCAAGACACTGTGCTGATTGGCATGGGAGCCAAGATTTTGGATCGATGCGTGATTCAATCCTATACGCTCATTGCTGCAGGAGCCGTCATGCCGGAAGGATCTACTCCGCCCGGTGGAGTTCTCATCGCCGGAGTACCGGGTAAAGTTATCCGCGATCTGCGTCCCGAAGAGCGTGCAAAACTTGATCAATCTGCGCAGAATTACGTCGATTATGTTGCAGAGTACCGTCGACAATTCTCTCAACACTAACACACTTCAGCATGTCGTTTCGAAAGAAGATACTTCTCCTTGGTAGCGGAGAACTTGGCAAAGAATTCGTTATCGCAGCCCAGCGATTGGGACAGTATGTTATTGCAGCGGATTCCTATGCATATGCCCCTGCAATGCAAGTCGCACATGAGTACGAAGTTCTCAACATGCTCGATGGCGATGCTTTATCGGCTGTCGTTCAAAAGCACAAGCCCGACATCATTGTGCCTGAAATCGAGGCCATTCGCACAGAGCGCTTGTACGAATTCGAAGCAGAAGGAATTCAAGTTGTGCCCTCCGCTCGAGCGGCGAACTACACGATGAATCGACGAGCTATACGTGACTTGGCAGCAAAAGAGTTAGGTGTGCGGACTGCACCCTATCGCTATGCCACGACCTACGACGAGTTTACAAGCGCAGTCAACGAGATTGGTGTCCCATGCGTGGTTAAACCTCTTATGTCGTCCTCCGGGAAAGGTCAGTCCACTGTTCGTACTCTAGACGATGTTGAGAAGGCCTGGAACTATGCTCTTTCAGGTTCTCGCGGTGATCTAGTTGAGGTTATCGTTGAGGGCTTCGTTTCGTTTCACACGGAGATAACCCTCCTGACTGTAACGCAGAAAAACGGCCCGACCTTGTTTTGTCCACCTATCGGACATCGCCAAGAACGTGGCGACTATCAAGAAAGCTGGCAACCCTGTGCCATTGATCCGGAGGATTTACGCGAAGCGGAACGCATGGCTGAGCTCGTTACCCGTTCGCTGAGCGGAAGTGGAATTTGGGGCGTTGAATTCTTCTTGTGTGATGACGGTGTGGTATTCTCGGAGCTGTCGCCGCGTCCTCACGATACAGGAATGGTCACACTTGCCGGTACACAGAATTTAAGCGAGTTCGAACTGCATTGTAGAGCTATTCTTGGTCTGCCTATTCCTGAGATCCGTTTACGAGGTGCCGGAGCAAGCTCCGTCGTGCTTGCACATGATAGCTCGAGCCTTTCCCCCGATTTTCGCGGCATCGACATGGCTCTCGAGTGTGCAGATGTCGATGTTCGAGTTTTCGCGAAACCGAGCACGCGTCCCTACAGACGTATGGCTGTTGCTCTGGCATACGATCACGATGCCCAGAATGCTGATAGAGCTCGCGTTACTGCCAATGAAGCCGCCGCAAAAATCAAGGTGATCACTCAAACTTCCGCAAACGACCTATGAGTTCGGAACACGACACGTTACTTGAACGGTATTTGCGACAACAACAACTCTTAAACGGAACTGTGTTGTACGCAGACACTGTGCGTCAGCAGGACGACATCGACGTAAAGCTCCCTCCCGCTGTGCTAAACAATGTGAGTGTCCTTGCTACTGCTGTATCGGAGCCTGCGAAATCAGGGGCAAAGCAGGCTACTGAAAACCTTGAACAGTTTGAACTCTCTAACGATAAAGAATCTATGGCACAACTTCACTGGAGCGAATCGCGGTCGCTGAACACGCTTCGAGAACGCATTTGCACCTGCAGGCAGTGCTCGCTTGGGGCAACTCGCAATCAGTTTGTGTTTGGTGTTGGCAATCCAAAAGCGGACATCGTTGTTATTGGCGAAGCACCGGGAGCTGATGAGGATGCTCAAGGCGAGCCCTTTGTTGGCAGAGCCGGTCAGCTTTTGACCAAAATCCTTGAAGCAGTGCAGCTTTCTAGAGAAGAAGTCTTTATTTGTAACATACTAAAGTGCAGACCACCCGGGAATCGCGTACCCACTTCGGAAGAAGTTGATCAGTGTGAGCCCTATCTCTACAAGCAACTCGACCTAATCAAACCTGCTTTTATCTTAGCCTTGGGGCTGACGGCAGTCAACACTCTACTGAAGTCCAAATTCAAAATGGCCGATGTGCGAGGCAAGTTCTTTAACTATCATGATGTACGTATGATGGTTACTTACCATCCGGCTGCTTTGTTACGAAATCCGGAGTGGAAAAAAGGCACGTGGGAAGATGTTCAAAGACTTCGCAAGGAGTATGACAACTATCTTCGTAACGGTTCACTGCCCGATTTCGACCGGCTTTAGGTCTAAAGAGACCGGAAGCTGATTTCACCATCTCGTTTTTCCTATATTACTTTATCGCTATGAACATCGTAGTCCTGATGGGAGGTAATTCTCCCGAACGACATGTCTCTCTCAATAGTGGCCGTGCAGTTGCTGAAGCCTTAATTGCTGCAGGACACAACGTGCGCTGTGTTGACCCTGCAATGGGTTCCAACTGTGTCTTGGATTTGTCGAAGCTGGTAGTGCCGGGAGTACCTCCTAGCGTTGACGAGCTGGAAGCTCTCGGCATACGAAATTTTTTAGAAGCCGTGAATAGCGACGCCTTTGATAACACGGACATAGTGTTTAGTGTCCTTCACGGTCAGAATGGCGAAGATGGAATTATGCAGGCACTTCTAGAAACTCGTAAACTCCGTTACACCGGCTCCAAAGTAATGGCAAGTGCATTGGCCATGGACAAGGCCCACTCAAAGATACTCTTCAGTGCAACCGGTGTCCCTACTCCCCAGTGGGCAGTAGTCACACATGAAAGTCGGTCGGACTTCGAACTCTTGAAAGAAATCCGCGACGGATTCCGTGGTTCTATGGTTGTCAAACCTAATGATCAAGGATCTACCGTGGGAATGACCATCATTGAGCACGGCAACCTCGACGACATCGAGTCAGCAATAGACACGGCATTACAGTATTCCAAGGTAGCGCTTGTTGAGCGCTACATACCGGGCCGCGAATTGACTGTGGCTGTGCTTGGTGATGAGGCCTTACCCATTATTGAAATCGCACCGGATGGTGGCTTCTACGATTATGAGCATAAGTACACGAAGGGCATGTCGCAGTACATATGTCCTGCTGAACTCGATGACGAACTCAGTGCCTTCATACAGAACTTGGCTATTACAGCACACAAAGCGTGTGGATGCAGTGGTTATTCACGTGTAGATTTTAGACTGGATGAGGACTTTCAGCCATGGTGTCTGGAGGTAAATACATTGCCGGGTATGACCGCCACAAGCTTGGTTCCCAAGGCTGCGGCAGCTGCCGATATTGACTTTACGCAACTTTGCGAACGAATAATTGAACTAGCATAATGAGCACAAAAAACATTCACGTTGTCGCCCTAGGTAATGCCTTGGTTGACCTCGAATACATCGTAAGTGATAATGAGTTAGCCGCCAGTGGGTTGAGCAAAGGTGGAATGACCCTCGCGTCTTCCGACGATCAACAACTGTTACTGAAAAAGCTTAGTCACCTAGAAGCCCGCCAAAGTAGTGGTGGCTCGGCCGCCAATACAGTAATTGCGTTTGGACAATTCGGCGGACGTGCTGCCTATAAGTCATTGCTTGGCAACGATGCGTACGGTCATTTCTACGCCTCTGAGTTTAGTGAGCTAGGATTAGAGCTCTTTGCCGAAAAAAGTTCGGAACAACCTACCGGTACATGCATCGTTCTTGTAAGTCCTGATGCTGAACGTACCATGCAAACATCGCTTGGCGTGAACACCAATTTTTCTGCCGAGCACGTTGATGAACGCGTCATCGCTCGTAGCGAATGGCTCTATATCGAAGGCTACAAGTTCACAGAAGAAAGTGGTGCAGCTGCAATTGATGAGGCGGTGTTTTATGCCAAGAAGCATGACACAAAAATCGCTGTGACCTTCTCGGATACCTTCATCGTGAATGTTTTCAGAAATGTATTAAACAAGGCCGCTACGGAGGCTGACTTAATTTTCTGCAATGAGTTTGAAGCCAAGGCATATGCGGAGACCGATTCCATCGACGAAGCTTACTCCGCTTTGGCGAAGAATATGCCCAATGTAGCCCTTACACTTGGCTCGGATGGCTCTCGTATCAAAGTGGGTACGACCGAAGTTCGTGTACCTGCGGTTCCGACCTCCGTTCTTAATACCAACGGAGCCGGCGATATGTTTGCCGGTGCCTTTCTCTATGGAATCACCCATGGTTTGGACCCGAGAAAATCAGGAGAGTTAGCCTCTCTGGCAGCAGCTCGTGTAGTTGCTCAACACGGTGCGCGTTTGCAAAGTTCGCACACGGAGCTTCGCGATGCGGTTCTGGGACGTGGTTAAGAACGTACAATTCACTGATTTTTCGATGGTGTCGGAATGCCTTAACCGGCTTTTAACAGCTTTTAACCTGTGAATCAATCGCGCTACAGTATTTTTCGCGTGTTGTTTTATCGGAGGTGATATATGTCTGCTTTACGATCGGCTTTGCATTACCAGCGTCTGGAGCTAGATTCTTTGGCAAAGAGAATCGACGAATCCGGATCTGTGAAGCGTGTTTTGGCTGTGTTGGCGCTGGCATTTTGTGTTGGCCTCGCAAGTCAGCACGAATCAAGTCCGCTTAAGCACAAAAGTTACGAAAACTGCTGCAACAGGGAACCGCATGCTCCGGTCGAGCACTTAAACATTGACTAGTTCGTTGAGTCAAGGAAGCGTTAGAAATGTCGGGTTGACTTCAGAGTTTCTTCTTGTTAGAACAGCCGCTTCGCGGCTGTTCTTGTTTTAATGCAGAGGTAGAGTTTTTGAAGCACGACTAAGCTCAGCGTTTTCTTGAGCAGATTTATGTCGCAACTTGTGATCTGCCTGCCGTTCAGGTGTGTGATCGTTCGTGTGATCGCTAGTGCTTCGTTTTGGTAGTTCTATGATGAAGGTAGCGCCTCTTCCCCGCTCAGACTGACAGTAGACATTGCCTCCCAACACATCGACCATCTTTTTTACGATTGACAAACCAAGTCCGCTAGAATGCTCCCCAGCTGTTGGCTTTGCGGACAATTTCCGGAATCGTTGAAAGAGTTGTCCAATCTCCGATTCATCAAGTCCGGGTCCGAAGTCTTGAATTCGGATGCGGAGTCCATCAAAGTCTTCGCGCATGATATACCCGGCCTCGAGAATGATATCCGCGTTCGTGGGAGAAAATTTGAGAGCATTAGAAACCAAGTTGTCAAGTATCTGGCTTAAGAGCGAAGCGTCACTAACGCACACAACACCGGCATCACATCGCAGGTGCACACGAATGTTCTTCGATTGGGCACGATCGATGTAGTCATGGTACACCGTTTGGAGAATGTCAAGTATGTTGACACGACTTAGATTGAGAGCTACGCTAGCCGATTCGAGTCGGTTAATATCCAGGAGTTGTACGACAAGTGTTTTCATACGTGTGGCGGCATCGTCGACTCTACTTAGGGTCGCATAGATCTCTTCCTTTGTCATTTTGTCATAATAGCGCTTGATGGAAGCGATATTCAGGGAAATGCCCGCCAGAGGGTTTTTCAAGTCGTGCGCAGCGATGCCAAGAAACTCGTTCTTTTCTTGATTCAGCTGATCCAGGCACTCATTCTTAGTCTCGAGTTGTTGGTTAACAACGGTGAGCTGTTGAACGGCATCACTGAGTTCAAACTGTTGGAGCAGAATCAACTCTTTGTCCTGGTCAATGATCTTTCGTTGAAGAAACTCACGCCTTTCGGCCACTTCCAGAACATAGGCTGTAAAAGCACCGATGACGATCGATGTCAGCATCACCAACGAGTAATGCAGCATGGAGAAGTGTCCGTCAAATCCGAGCGGCTTGAATCCAATGAAGTAGTCGGCGATGTTAAACAGTGTACAGAAGGACAAACTCGCTACCAAAGCGGACGATATGCGAGGCTTTGCAACAAACATGGTCATAACGAGCATTGGTAAGGAGACGACGTATCCGCGATGTCCGTAGTCGGTGTGATCCGTTATTGCAATAATCGTGGCAACACTAAGCGCAAGAAAAAACAGATAAGCAGTGTAGATATCTCGGATGTATCGGTAGACCCAGCTTTTTCGACGTAGGAGATAAATAGCAATCAAAGGTACAATAGAGGCGAAGCGTATGAGCTCTATCACATACAGCTTTGCACTGAATCCAAACACGTCACTGAGGCAATAAAACAGCAGAATGATGACTGCCGGGATGAGTCCCCACCGTGTGATAAAAGCATGTGCTCGAGGATTATAAAACGAATCTTGAAACTCACGCTCTACTACTTCAGTGAAGCGCAGGCGACCAACTGACCTAAGTAGTTGTTCCGTGTAGAAACGGTCCGTATTCCCGTGTTGACGATGATCGGTCATTGCACAGAAAGTATCGGCACTTCTCTACAATATTTGACCAATTTCGCTAAAATTCGACGCTATTCGGACAATCTAGTCCTGCTACACGACTGGTGTTGCGTAACACGACATCATGCGGAAAGTCAAGCCGGAGCGCTGAAACTCGAATCAAGCTTCATAGAACAAAAAAAAAGACCGGCACTTCGTGTGCCGGTCCAGGTTTCGCTTGCAAAAAAGTAGTTACAGGTTTATCTACGTCCTGCATTAGCCACCTATAGCTCGACGCAAAATGTCTGCCTGTTCAGCCGCATGAACTTTTGAGCTGCCTGTGGCCGGGCTTGCGCTGGCGCTACGCCCCACATAATGTAGTTGCGTACTATTTGGAAGAAGCTCTGAAAGCTGTGATTCGATGAAAGACCAGGCCCCCATGTTTTTGGGTTCTTCCTGCGCCCACACAACCTCGCGAGCGTTTGGATACATTGCCAAGACATCTCGAATGTGACTTTGATTGAGCGGGAACAGTTGCTCGAGACGAACTATGGCAATGTCATCACGTTTTGAATTGCTTCGTTGGGCAACTAGTTCATAGTAGAACATGCCCGAACAGAAAATGATTTTCTGTACTCTGGATTGCTCAACCAGCGTGTCCGGAAGTATCTCATAAAACTGTCCTGAGCTAAGATCATTAAGCGGCGAGTATACCTTGCGTAAATATCCTTTCGGTGTCATCAAGATACAAGGCTTTCGCCATGACGCATGGACCTGTCGTCGAAGCAAGTGGAAAAGCTGAGCCGGGGTCGTTACATAGGCAACAATCATATTTTCTTCTGCGCAGAGCTGAAGATATCTCTCAAGGCGAGCACTGGAATGCTCCGGACCTTGACCATCAAAGCCATGCGGAAGTAAAACCGTAAGATTGGAGCGCTGGCCCCACTTGTCTTCAGCCGAGGATATAAACTGATCGAAAACGATTTGCGCACCATTTGCGAAATCGCCGAACTGTGCCTCCCACAGAGTTAGACCGGAGCTGCGGACCACGCTATAACCGTATTCAAATCCGAGAACTGCATACTCCGACAATGGCGAGTTGAAAATATGAAGTGATCGTTGTTGCGTACGGATGTGATTTAAGGGGATGTATTCGGTTTGATTTTCAATGTCATGAATAATCGCTTGACGGTGGTTAAATGTGCCTCGTCCACTGTCTTGGCCACTCATGCGTACAGGATGATCCTCAACAAGGAGTGTACCAAAAGCCAGAGCTTCAGCCAGACCCCATGAGATTGCATGCTGATCAGTCTCGATCTGCTTAGAGCGACGCGATAACTCATCTGCAACTTTGGGATGTACATGAAAACTTGACGGAACCTTTGTCAACGCACGACCAATTTCCAACAACACTTCGGTTGCAACCGCGGTTTGAACGGGTTGAAAAATACTCTCCCCGGCACTATGCTGTGCCCTCTCGTGAAGTAGTTGTGACAGAGGAGGCGTTGCGGCTGACTGTGCTATAGACGCACGAGAGTCAAAAGCCGCATTGAGAATGTCGGCATAGGCTGCACCGATTGCATCCGCTTCGGACGCAGTCACAACCTTCTCTTCAATGATACGCTGTCTATACTTAGCTCGGACTGACAGTTGCTGTTTAATCTTTTTATAGAGCAGCGGTTGTGTTGTTGTTGGGTCATCGCCCTCATTATGTCCGTACTTTCGATAACAGTACATGTCAATGACCACATCTTCCTGAAAAGTATTCCGATACTCACAGGCAAACTGAGTCGCCGTAATGCAGGCTTCAGGGGAGTCACCGTTTACATGGAGAATCGGTACTTGCAAGAACTTCGCCATATCTGAAGCATAGCTTGTAGAGCGAGAGTCTTCGGGGTTTGTGGTGAAGCCCACTTGATTATTGATGATGATATGAACGGTTCCTCCGGTCTTATATCCTCGAAGATTCGCCAAATTCATTGTCTCCGGCACAACACCTTGACCCATGAATGCCGCATCACCGTGTATCAATACCGGTAGCACACTGGTGTAACTTCTGTCCCCTATTTCGTCACACCAAGCGCGGGCCGTACCCTGGACGACAGGATCGGCTGCCTCCAAGTGCGAAGGATTTGGAACGAGCGAGATGTCGACAGATTCACCGCGAGCCGACGTATAGGAACCTCGAGCACCAAGATGATACTTAACATCACCACTTCCCTGTACTGTAGAAGCATCGAGAACACCTTCAAACTCATTGAAGATCTTTTCGAGTTTCTTTCCCATCAGGTTAGCTAGGATGTTTAAACGTCCTCTGTGTGCCATTCCGAGCACAACACCTTTGAGCTTGTTCTGTGCCGCATTTTGAAAGATGTTCTCGACAATCGGCAAGACCGCTTCGCCTCCCTCAACAGAGAAGCGCTTCATACCTATGAATTTCGTGTTGATGTAATTTTCAAAGGCCTCTGCCTGCATTACTTTTCTATAAATCGAGATCTTCTCTTCTGCGCTGTAACTCGTCTGATTTCTTGTAGTCTCTGCTTTGCTCTGCACCCAGAACTTTCGATCCGGCGACTGAATATGCATATACTCAATTCCAATCTCCTCACAGTACGTATCACGCAGGATGTCGATGATATCTCGCAAGCTTGCACGCTTGACGCCACCTAAGCCTCCGGTATCAAACTCGCGATCTAAGTCCCACACCGTGAAACCATAGTAACTCGGCTGCAGTTCCGGATAGTAATAAGCTTGAATACCGAGGGGGTTGATATTAGCCATCAAGTGACCGCGGACTCGATACGCATTAATGAGCTGAAGGACTTTTGCTTCTTTATCGACACTCTCAAATTCGTTTTGGGGACCAAACGGATTCAATCGCTGATCAGTGGACCAAGCAGCCGGCTCATGATGTATGTGCAGCGCTGCAAAAATCTGATCATAAAAATTGAATTCGCCTAGAAGCAGACGGTGCATGTATTGCAGGTACTCACCGGATTCAGCACCTTGGATGACTCTGTGATCATAAGTGCTTGTCAGCGTCATGACTTTCGACACCGCCAATGTTGATCGAACTTCCGGCATGATGGCATGCACTTCAGCGGGAAAGTCTATCGCGCCTGTTGCAATGATCAAGCCTTGACCTTGCATCAAACGCGGCATCGACATCTGCGTACCGATGCCACCGGGGTTTGTAAGAGAGACCGTTGCGCCACTCAGATCTTCGATACTAAGCTTGTTCGTCCGCGCTTTGCCTATGAGTTCATCATACTTCACAATGAACTCGTCGAAACGCATGTTTTGGGAGTCCTTAATGCTCGGGACGACCAAGGCACGTGTACCATCCTTGCGCGTCGTATCGACGGCGAGACCAAGATTGATGCTGCCTCGTTTTACACGATGGACGGCTCCTTGTTCATCAACGTAGCATGAATCGTTCATCGCGGGAAATCGCATCAGGGATTTCACCATCGCCCACGCGATAATGTGCGTATAACTGATTTTTGGACGGCGTTGTTTGGTGAGAAACTTGACGATGAGTCGTCTATTCTCTTCCAATACTTTCACAGGCACCGTTCGTACAGAGGTTGCCGTGGGTACGTCCAATGATTGCATCATGTTCCGAGCAATCTTCTCCGGGACTCCACTGAGCGACTGGAGATGGTCGAGATTTCCAAGCACCGGCTTCGGCTGAGTTCCATGAGAGCCGGAAGATATGATCGTCGCCCGCGAATGGTCCATGCTCGTAGTTATCCTGCTTTCAGTCTGTTGCTCTACCGATTGCGTAATCTTGAGTGTTGACTGTGCATTGTGATCTACACTGACCGCTTGCTGTTGAGGTATATTTCCAGCTCGAAAATATGCCTGCCATTCGGCTGATACTGAGTTGGGATCCCGTAAGTATTGATAATAGTTTTCCTCGACATAAACGTCGTTCGGATTCATAGCCGTGTCTCATCCAATGAAAAATTTCGCTGCGAAACTACGCAATGAAATCGTAGCTCAGCCTACCTCTGTCATGACGTACAAGCCGCATGGTTGTTGAATTCTCGGCAGTTCATATAGGACAATACACTCGCATTTGACTGTGAGCGTGCAGCCTTAACACCTTTTCGTCTTACGATTCTTGAACAAAACCGTAACTTTGTAGCCTTGTATCCATCACTATTGTGTATTCTAATCGAATGAAAACTCAATTCCTTAGCACAGCTCTTGCCTCTTCCAAAGCCGATAGCATCGTTGTGTTTTTCTTTGAAGACCCAAAACTCTTTTCTGCCAAGAAAGGCGAAGTCAGCACTATGTTCCCTAACTCAAGCTCAACGCTTGAGAGTGGTGACTTCAGCGGAGCCAAAGGGAGTGTCGCAATGTGCTATGACACAAAGGGTCATGCGACAAAGAGAGTATTTCTTGTAGGACTTGGTTCTGTATCAGCGTGCTCGACTGAAGGTCTGCGTCGAGCAAGTTCCAAAGTTGCTCGTATGGCGCAAAGCATGAAGTCCACTGCGCTCGAGTTCGAGTTTCCGACACAAAGCGGTCTCAGCCCCGGAGATGTTGCTGAAGCCATCATCGAGGGTTCGGTTCTTGGTGTATATCGATTCGATAAGTACTTCACCATCAATCCTACGACATCGCGTATTGAAAGTATTGGTCTTAATGGACCCAAAGCAGATCAGAAGGCTATTGAGGCAGGAATCAAGTTCGCAAGTGCTTTGTGTGAAGGAGTGTACTTGACACGCGACTTAGCAAATGCACCGAACAATGAAATCTATCCTGAAGCACTTGGCGAGCGCGCCAAGAAGGCCGGCAAAGAGGCAGGATTTAAAGTAGATGTCTTTAACAAGAAGAAGATTCAGTCATTGAAGATGGGTGGATTGCTTGCCGTAAATCAAGGTAGTGTGCGTCCTCCCGTATTTATTGTCATGGAGTATTTCGGTGGCAAGAAAAACGAGAAACCTGTAGTTCTTGTTGGAAAAGGAATCACGTTCGACACCGGAGGTATCAGTATCAAGCCAGGCGCCGGTATGATGGAAATGAAGTTGGACATGCACGGCTCTGCCTCAGTTATCGGAGCAATGTACGCGGTAGCAAAGCTAAAGCTTCCCATCAACCTCGTATGCTTGGTCCCCTCAACGGAAAACATGCCGAGCGGTAGCGCATATGTACCGGGTGATGTAATCACACACATGAATGGAGTGACTTCAGAAATCGATAATACCGACGCTGAAGGACGCCTCGTCTTAGCCGACGCGTTGAGCTATGCGGATCGTTACAAACCACAAGCCGTGGTGGACATCGCAACACTTACCGGTGCATGTGTCATCGCGTTAGGAAGCGTCACCTCAGGCCTTATGGGTACAGACGATAGCCTAAAGGCTCGCATTAAGGGTGCAGCTCAACGCACGAGTGAGTACGTATGTGAACTTCCTCTGTATGAAGAATACGAGGAGCAGATTAAGAGCGATGTGGCGGATGTCAAGAACAGCGGTGGAAGACCTGCAGGTTCAATTACTGCGGCACTTTTTCTCAAGAAGTTTATTGGCAACTACCCTTGGGCTCACTTGGATATCGCGGGAACGGGTATCGCACCCAAGGATGGTCCCTACACTCCTAAAGGAGGAAGCGGAGTTGGCGTACGCCTCTTCGTGGACATGCTTCGCAATTGGTAGGATGCAACGATAAATCAAGGCTTATAAGTTCTCTACTGTAACTTGTGTATCGTAGTCATCGTTAGCGTTTATCCGAGAGATTATTCGCTGTTATAACATTGCATTAAAAAGGCTTCATTGAAGCCTTTTTTTTATCCCCAACCCACCATTTAACGACTTTGTAATGCCAATGGTTGAACAAGAAAGTGCTAACTTCCAAGAACTACACTGAAGACCATTCAGTCTTGAGAAATCTATTCACAAAGTACAGGGGAGCTATGAAGTTTACTGTTGTGCGATTTGGTATCGCACTAGCATTGCCACTCCTCTTGTTTGCCTGCAAAGCGATTCCTAACCCGGATTACAATTTCTTGGGTCGCTTTCAAAAAGGTGAAACAAGAAGCGTCATTGATTCTGTGAAGAATCAAGAACCACAGTTTAGCTATGATTTGACCGCAGACGGTACAATGAAAGCTACACACGTGGATCTCTATCAAATGGTTTTGTCACGTACTATTCCGTGGTATTTCCGTCTCGTCGGATTAACCGTTTATAAAACGAAATACGACTATATTTTGTTCGTGTATCAAAACAATCGTTTGTTGTATTGTGGGACGCCGGATGATCTGAAAAAGACATCAAATGCGGAACTACAAGCCATCTCGATGAAGCTCAATGATCAATTGTTAAAGGAGTTTTAAGCATGAAAAAAATACTATTCATCTTGGTACTCGCAGTTGCAGCTTTGGGCATCGAAAGTTGTAAAACAATGACCGTGTCAACCTATAATGATCTATCCATGCTTCGTCGTGGAATGGATACTTCGTCGGTTGACAAATTGTTTGACAACAGCACTCTTCGCGAACGTCAAACTTTTGCTGTTCCCAACACACCTTACACGGTTAAGTATCTTTGGGTGTTAGTCCAGTTGTATGAGACAAATGGCAACAGTAACCGTGGCGGATCGAGTGTGTATTATACATACAATCCATTTGCACTTGTTTTCGAAGATGGAAAACTCATCAACTGGGGCTTCCGCTATGAGTTCAACATGAGCGAGAATCCTGAAATGCGTAAAGTTGGAGCTTCAATTTGGAACTCACTGCCGGAGGAACGTCAATGAAAAGTCAACTCATAACAGCGCTTGTCTGCCTTGCTTTTCTGAGCGCATGTAGTTCATTTGTTGGGGAAAAGCTCCTAAAGATTCGCATGGGTAGTACAGTTACTGAAGTAACTGCAGCCGATGGAGATTTAGTGGAACCAACACCTGTAAAAATCCAGAATGATGGATTGAGTTCAAAGTCCGAATACTCCATGCTCATTTCAACCCTGCGTGCGGCTAACAATGACAATTACTGGATCTATGCTTTTAAAGACAACAAGCTTATTTACTGGGGCTATCCCTACCAGTTCTTGCGCAGCGAAGACAAAGAGCTGCGTTCGTTTGGCGAAGTGGCAACCAAATACCTTGTCGCAAAGAAGTATCTGAAAGAGACATTGGAGTAGCTACCTCTGATGTCACAGACTTTACTCAAGTTCAGCGCTATCACATAAACAAAGAAGGCCGGGATATCCCGGCCTTCTTTGTTTATATGTATATGCTAACTGTTGGCGACATTCAAAGATGTATATCTGAAGTCTGCGCCAACTCTACTTCACCAAACGTTAACGAGAAAGCCGATATTGAACCCCTGCCACAAATTGCAGCTGCAAGTAGTCAAGCGAATTGTTTGAATACACAAACGACGATTCGCTAGGCGCCGTCATTGGAATGTTCAGCAGGAAACGAAGTTTACCATTTACGGACAATCTGCGATCGATTTGCACTTCAGCGCCGAGCAAAAGACCCAAATTTTGGAACAACATCGTGTTCGTCCATTGAGTTTTAATGCCTGACACCTTGTCATCCTGAGTTACATCCTCGCTTACAAAGCGTAAGCCATATTCGGCAGCCAGCACCGGCGTCACCGACTCTTTGCGACTCATTGGAAAGAATGATGCGCCGATACTGAATCCCCAATCAGTCACTGTCGGGGTCTGCATGATGGGTTCCGAAAAAATCGAACTAACATTTGTTTCATTGCCTCCCATATGCAAGTAGTCAATCGTGACATAGTAGCTCGTTTGCCGCTCAGACTGGAAATCAAACACAACCTGACCACCGATACCTGTACCGATGGCTGAAGAAGCTTTTCCTAGTACGAAGCTAAGTGGAATGCCTGCTCCCATGCGGAAATCCGTGCCGGCATATGATGTCATGCTGCCGAGGGTCAAAATGAAACAGCCGGCTACTATGAATGTAGCTTTAGCTAAAGATGTAATCTTCATGAGTAATAGTATCGTAAGTGTGTATTCTTTTCCGTTTACCGTATGAACTGTACGACTTTGCGTTGCACCTCTACGTGTTCTCTTGACGCACAAGTACAACAGATATTCTGATCGCAAAACTAGCTGGGCGCACCAGAATTTCGAATGCCAAGGTCTAGACATTTTGCCGCTCACCGGTTCGGTATTCTATACCTCGACAGCGAATTGCAGTTTTTTCACAATGTCGTCCGGCAATACAGGAACACGTGAGGGTGGCAATAAGTAACTGCTCAGTGCAGCAATATCTGTAAAAACTCTGTGCTGCGTAACAGTTTTCATCAAGTAGTCGGCGCCGCTAGACCCACCTGTCCCGGTGCGCTGACCAATCATTCGCGTAACCATGGCCGTGTGTCTGAAGCGAAAGATGCTGGCAAGTTTGTCCATCTCCAGGATCGCATCTAACAATCTATACGGTGTTTGAAGCAATGGGTATTGGGCATAAACAGAAATGAAGAGCGCAGCCAAAGTGGCTCGCTGCGATAACCTCTTCTCACCGTTGGCTCGAAGCTCATTAAAGCGTTCTTCATCGAACAAAGCATTAAAACTTGTTTCGAGGCTAGCAATTTGACGTTCTTGACGTTCAATTTGTTCAGAGGTTAGAGACTCTACTTTATGCAGTTCGTGTCGATCATGCTCAAATATTGCTGCAGCAGCACTCCGGTATTCATCCCAGAAAGCATAGCGATTGGTCTCCATGAACGGCATTTTTTCGAGCCATCGTTCGACGACAGAGAATAGGCTGCTGCGAAGCTGGGCATCTCGAACCTCTTGTTGGTGCTCTTCCGCCAAACGCGAGATGAATCCCTTCTTATCCAAATGGAGTCGTTTGGATTCATCGACGCCAAACGCGATTTCAAACAGGCGAAACTGCCAGCTCTGAAACCCGGACGCAGGATTTAAATAGTCGCGAAACTCCATAAAACCACGCGGGGTCATCGTCTCAAGAATGCTGAATTGTTCAGGCAGCATATTGAGAATTCGGTTCACGCGCTGAACGCGTTCCAGGCATTTCCCAACTTCTGCTTCCGGTACATAGTCTCGTTCTAAGATGGCGACAACGTCACCTACTTCAAAGAGTACCTGTTTGAACCACAGTTCAAAGGCTTGGTGTACAACGATAAACAGCATTTCGTCATGAGCATGAACCCCATGCTTTGCACTCTCAAGCTCCTGCGCATTCAGGATTTTGTCGAGCTGAAGATATGAGCCATAATACAATTCGGAAGCCATGAGCGTGTTATTGTGGTGATGCAAACTGAGCTAAGCCATTCTTGTCGCTTAGTGCTGTATACAGGGGAGAAGACGTACCAATCAGGCGTGGTCTGTGTTCAGATCCTCATTGCGAAAGATTGCCGTTTTGCAGATGAGATCATGCAATGCTTGCTTATGTGCTGCTAGACAAAAGAAACATCCTACAAAATAGACGAATCCCAAAAGGCCACTGACCAGACTCAAACCGGCGAGAGGAAAAAATAGATTCAGTGTCGAAAGAACCGAAGAGAGGTGCTTTAAGGACCAGCGCAAACCCCACAAACCTATATTCCCCTTCGTACCGTCAGCGTGTGCAGCTTGAATTCCCAAAAGCATTTTCCCAACTGATGCACCGGTGAAGATCTCAAGCAGACTTAACACGATGCCTCCAATCGACATAACAAAGCTCATCCCGAGGAATGACTGTAAAATGCCGGCAAACTGCTCCGGTAACGCTTGCATCGACTGACGCTGCGCTTCCATTTGGGCACCCATAATGCGCTCACTGTATTCATGAACCATATCACCCATGGTCAGCATGACAATGACTGCGATGATGACAGCAATGGCAAAGTCCAATAGCATAGCGCCAAAGCGGCGACCAAAGCCAATCCTTCGCTCTTCAATGGTTACTGTGTTTGGATCTTGAGGAATAAATGATGGTGCGTTGAGCTCATCCATGGAACTGTCCCCTGTTTAGTGATGTAGATCAGGCAAAACTACACAGCCGAGTATTCAGACGGAAACACACAGAATAAAAAACGATGCTTGGAGGCAGCATTTGTTACAGTGTCGAATCGTGCGCAGGCTTGCCTGCGCATAAGAAAAAAGTTAACAAAAACGAACTCGGCTAGTCACGGACCCCGGTCTAAGACAAGCTGCAGTTCCGGCTACCGGTCTGGCGTAGGTTCTCGATCCTCAATTCTGCGCATGATTTCTACGGCCATATCGTACTTCTTGAAGGGCGGCATGAGGTACGCGCCATCGACCAATGGTCGGGCTTGTTTCAGAAACTCAACGGCGATTTCGATACCTTCTCTTGAAGCTGTTTCTGTACTCGTTCCGGCGGAGCGCATGCGCTCTCGAATTGAAGCGGGAACGGTCATACCGGGCACTTCATAGTGCAGGAACTCAGCGTGTCGTAGAGTTCTTAGTGGAATGACACCAAGCATAAAGCGGATTGGAAGATGTGCCGTCTTCTCCCTAAATCGCTCTAGTAGCGCATACTCAAAAAGTGGTTGGGAGAATGCTACTTCGCAGCCTTCGGCTGCTTTTCGTACCAATCGTTCTATCTCGTGATCGAGATCTTCTGCGGCAGGATTTACAGCGCAACAGATCGTAAATTGTGTGCGAGCACCGAGCGCGTTTCCACTCAGATCACGTCCACCGTTCATCCGCGAAAGACTTCGAATCAGTCCAACGGAATCGATGTCGTACACACTTGTCGCCAGAGGAAAATCTCCTATATGCGTTGGGTCGCCGGTTACGGCAAGGATGTTTCGAATTCCAAGTATATGGGCTGCAAGCATATCGCTTTGAAGAGCCACCATATTTCGATCGCGACATGCAATGTGCGTAACACACTCCATCGAAGTTTCACGTTGAATCGCATGCGAAATCGCGACGGGATTCATCCGCAAACGTGCGCGTGCTCCGTCGCTGATATTCACCGCATCAAAACCATGATCTCGTAGGTAGCGAGCTGAGTCTATCAAGCCGTCGATATCCGCACCACGCGGAATATCGAGTTCAACGGTCCACAGGAACTTCTGCGACAGCTGTTTGCCAAAGTTCGAACGTGTATCCGGAATCGGTTCATCCGAGTTGACTGTCGGTTTGGTCTTTTGAACAACCTTCTTCGATCCGGGAACTACCGAACGTACCGCATCCGCTATAGCTTTGATGTGCTCATACGTTGCCCCTCCGTCTGCGCCTATTATCCGCACGCCTTGCTCGACCAAACGCACTGCCACTTCGGAGACGTAATTAGGATCTGCATGATATACCGGTCTGCCCTTAACTATAGTTGGAATGCCGATATCCGGTAGCGCACATAGAGGAACTTCGATGTCCCCTATCGCCTGCATAATACTCACCATGCGTTGGGGACCCACTGTTCCGTTTGAGCCCAAACAGATTACTTTATGTGCAGCAAGTCTATCCGCGATTTCGCGAGGATACTCGGTAGCAAGTACCGAGCCGTCTTCCGGGAATGTCTTTAGCGCTATAAGCGGAATGGAGGTGTTGACAAATCTGGCAGCGGATACTGCGATCTCAAGCTCTTCAATGTCGATAAAAGACTTGAAGAGTAACACATCTGCACCGCCGTCGATCAGAGCAACGATTTGCTCAACAAAAGCCTGGTGGGCTGTGTCGGCTTTAAGATTTCCGACCGGAGCGAGCTTACGTCCTGTTGGACCAACAACTCCGGCTACCCACGCACGGTGCAGTGCAATTGTCCGAGCAATCCACACAGCTTTACGATTGATCTCATAGACTTTATCGGACAAACTGGCGGCTGCCAGTGCAAAACGATTGGCATATCGAGTATTCGTTTGTACAAGTTCCGCTCCGGCATCCACGAACAAGCGATGAATTTCCTCAACTACAACCGGGTTTTTCAGATTGTAGAGATCCGGTGGAAACTCCTCAAAGCCACGTCGTATCAGTTCTGAATGGATGGATCCGTCAGCAACGACGACTCCTTGTGCGAGTCGTTCTTCAAAGCTTTTCGGTTGTTCGCTGCTCATATTCCCTGTTCTACCTGATCTGATGAAGATATTAGTTCCGATGCTCGCTGACGTTGGAGGTAGTCCTCAAGGCTAAGCATGCCATTCGGAACAAAGTAGATTAGCAAGGATAGTACCAAAAAGCCTAAATCTTCAAATATTTTAGGAAAACCTACCGGTTCCGCATGAGCTGAACACCCACAGTTTATTTCTAAGCCACGTGTCATGGCAGTACCAATAGCCATGATAAACACAACCAGCATAGCCGAACAGATCAGCGACGCAGCTTTTAAGCGTATACCGAACAGCAGCATGACTCCCGCAAACACTTCCACCCAGGGCATTATCAACGCAGCCATGTTGACCCAGGTGTGTGGCATCATCTCGTAGTTCATGATAGAATGGGCGAAATCCTTGGGTGCGAGGATCTTTTCAAAGCCGTACGAGACAAAAATGTATCCGACGATGAGTCTGCTAATGACCGTCAACAGAGGATGTTTGATGATATTCATGGATGGAGCTGTATTTGTTTTCATGGGTTCTTAGCTACTGTCCGTTCGACGACTTGTTGAGTCGAGGCTATAAAATTAACCATATGTAGGCAATAAACTTGGTTTGGACATTCATCTCCCTCCTCATGTTCGCTTAGCCTTCTTGGCTTCTGAGCGTCGGTTGATGAGAGTGCTACGCGAATCGATTGCCCACTTGAAAACGGTGCTTTTTCTGACCCTCTACACGGACTAAGCGTTGACAGGCATCGGAAAGTAATGAAGAAATTCGTCCTTCGCCCTTCTGCTGTGATTCACTAAGTTTCACAGATAAAAGAGTCGTAAATAAGCGACACACATCTCACACTATTCGGAGACCACACACATGAGACAACGTTCAGTACTGTGTGCACTATTGTGCATCGCCTTATTCGGCTGCGGAGAGAAGGCGAAAGAGATGAAAGACGCCATGGAGGCTGCCAAGAATCTCAGTGAGAACGCAGACCAAATGACGAAGAAGATCGATGAAGTTCAACAACGTCGTGAAGCTCGTAAAGCGAAGGGAGACACGCTGGCAATTCCCTACAAAGACTTACAACAGTACCTACCGGCTTCTATCAATGGCTTCACCGCCGAGGAACCGAGCGGTGAAAGCGTCAACATGGGTGGTATGTCCTACTCCTCTGCAAAGCGCAACTACAAAGGTGCCAACGATGCCGAAGTTGAAGTGAACATCTTAGACTACAATCAGAACCCGGGAATGTATGAAGGCATCACTGCGTTATGGGCTATGGGTATGTCGGTCGATAACGACCGCGAATTCTCAAAAACTTACGACCCCCAGCTTGCTTACAGCGCCGCATTCGAGCACTACTACAAGCAAGACAAGAGATCCGAACTGACAATTGCTGTTGGTGGACGCTTCATCGTAACTCTTAAGGCTGAAAAGCAAGCAAATAACGATTTTCTAAAATCCGTTGCTTCAGGCATGCGCTTATCGGACTTGGCCGGCAAGTAACTTGACGAGTCACAGCCAAAGCTTCTCATAGCTAAGTCTGTAGTCCGCACTGTATGCTCTTCATTGTTCGACTGTACTTTACACTTATTCAGGGGAACTCGTATGAACGAACTTATTAAACAAGCAGAGGCGTTTTTTGCTAAACTTCCACGATGGCCTGCGGCTTTCCTGGACTTTCTCAAGAAAGTCTTTCCCTACCTTTTGTTGATTTCTTCGGTTATCAGCATTGTCTTCATTTTGGCAGGTATGGGAATTGGCGTTGTCGCAACCATGGTGAGTCCTGTCCATGGCACAGGATTCTTCATCACCCTTGTTCTCGAAGGACTGAGAGCTGTTCTAGCGCTCATGGCCGGTCTGATGCTCGTACGCGGTCAATATTCGCAAGGCTTTAGCTTTGCCTTCTATAGCATCCTAGTTGCCGTGATTATTAGTATCTTGGATTTTAATATCCCAGGACTGTTCGGGGACTTTCTGTACCTGTGGGCGCTTTTCCAACTCAAACCCATGTATGAGGGAACTTCCGGCGGTACGGATGACTCAAGCTTTGGTCAGTGATCCAACAGAGTATGCGTTTAGGATTGGTACATGCGCATTCCTTTCGTTGACGATCATATGCAGTTGAACCATAAGCGGTCCGGGGGATACCTTGGACCGCTTTTTTTATCGTGCAACACGACGAAATCGTGATTATAAGGGGACCCATATGCGTGCACAGTATCAACTATTGCTTGTGGATGACAGCGAAGAGTTCAGCACACTTGTTGAGTTCGCGCTTCAACCGATTGTAGACCACGGTGAACTCTCGCTCCTCTTTGCACGCGATGGGATTGAAGCCTTAGATATGATTGCTTCGCATCCTGAGATTGCTCTTGTCATGACCGACATCTCAATGCCCCACATGGATGGTCTGACTCTTCTTGAGCAAATCAATGCCTATAATCCGCACATTCGAACAATTGTAATAAGCGGCTTCGCGGACATGCAGTATATCCGGCGAGCGATGAATGCCGGCGCTTCAGACTACTTGGTTAAGCCTATCAGTTTCGATGACCTTCAACAAAGTATTATGCGCGCCGCTGCACGGGTCGATATCGTACGCGAAGCTCTCAAAGCGCGAGATACCTTAAAAGCATACGAGAGTGAACTTCGCATCGCACATGAGATCCAACAGGAAATGCTTCCACGTCACTTGCCTGAACTTCAGAATCAGACTGCGTTCGAGTTGGATGGAGGAATGCTTCCCGCCAGACATGTTGGTGGAGACTTCTACGACTACATGATGGTCGACGAACAGCGACTAGCTTTCGTTGTCGGCGATGTATCAGGAAAGGGTATCTCTGCCGCCCTACTCATGGCGCAGATACGAATTCTTATTCGCTCATATAGCATGCAGGGGTTGTCTCCTGCAGAGACCTTGTTTGTAGTCAACAACATCATCGCGGATGAAAACAAGCAAGCAATGTTTGCCACCGTTTTTCTAGGTATCCTTCACATTCCGACCGGAGTGTTGCAATACTGTAACGGTGCTCATGTCAATCCCATGATTCTTCATGCGGACGGCAGCGTGAGCGAATGTGAGCCTACAATGAACATGGCTATTGGAATGATCCCCCAGATGCCCTACGCCACGAAAAGCATTCATTTAGATTCAGGCGATTTCGTGTTCGTCGTTACCGATGGCGTTACCGAAGCCGCCAACATTCAAGGCGAGATGTTTGGTCAATCAGGTCTTCAACTTGCACTTGAAAAGCACCAACACTTAAGCGCCAATGCACTCATGATGCATGTGGTGGAAACTGTGCATCGATACTGTAGCCAGGTGGTTCAATCCGACGATATAGGAGTACTTTGTATTAAATACTTTGGCCACGTATAGTTGTTTTTCCGGAGCATTTTCGCCACTGATGTACAACGTGGAGTTGCTGCAGATGCAAAGTAGCGCACCTAACTTTTTTGAGGTTTAGGTTTAGCGGTCTGCGTACTTTGCGTTCGCAAAAGAAATGAGGAGTCGTTTCCAAGGTCTGCGTAGCCCGAATAAATATCGATGCGTCGAACGCGCTTGCCACAGAAGAGCTTGGTGCTTCTCTCAGTACAGCGATAAATGCCAAACGAGCTTCCTCTTCAGTTCACTGACAACTTGTTCACCATTTACTTCTTATATGTTAAAGAACCTTACACTCGGTCTTACGATCTGCTTAGCGATGGTATTTGCCGCGTGCTCGTCAGACGACACGACTAACCCACCCACGAATAGCGGTGCGAACTACCTTCCGGTCAAATCCGGAAACTACTGGATCTACAATGTCCAAATGATTGATTCCGTTACGAATGATGTTCGAGGCGAAATAGCAGTTGACTCAACATACTACATGGACTCCTTGAGCTTTAACGGCAAAATGGCCTATCGCCTAGTTAGTGTAAACCCACTGGACCTCTCACAACGTGATACCAGCTACTACTCAAAAGGTAGCGACGGAACAGTCTACTACTTTGTCAATACTTCTACACCGGAATTGGCAGTTCTCGCACCGGATTTGGTTCCTCCTCAAAAGTGGGTTCCGATTAAGCCGGGCAGTGAGTCAGCATCTTGGACATCCTTTGATACGACATACACCGGAGTGACACTCGACCTAACCTCCATGGGTCTGACCAAAATTGCCGCAACAGTGAATTTTAAGGCAACAGGTACCAAAGGTCTTTCAAAGTCCGTCACCATCAATGCAAAAAACTACGACGCCTACGAATATGTCCAGAACTACAGCATTGCAGTGAACAGCAACACCATTAGCTACGTCCTCACTCAGCACTACTTGTTTATTGACGGCGTGGGAATGTATCAAACACGTTCAGAGGCATCCTCGGTCCGATTTGGCGGAAACCCAATTATGCGTCGTGACGGAAGCACTTCGTGGCTCACGAATTTTAAAGTGAACTAGTAGTGTAGTTGGATCTCAGGAAGTTGTTTTTCTAAAGCTCGGCTTCGCCGAGCTTTTTTGTTATGTAGCTCATACGCGATCATACTGATCGGATGCGTAGACTTTGGAGCACGGACACTATGGAAGTGCGATAAACAAATCCAGGTTGGAAGACGACACATCACGAGAACTCACGAATATCGCTCTACGATCCGGGAGAACGATGAAATCGGTTTCGTCGAACGACGTATTCACCGAGTGCAGGGGTAATGGAGGCTGCCACTCCCCGGCGACGCGTACGCTCATGAAGACATCAAAACCTCCACGGCCACCAAAACCATTCGACGAAAAGTAGAGAGTATCGTCGCTTGCCAGAAAAGGCGTGAGTTCATCAGCAGCAGAGTTTAACACCTCTCCAAGGTTCATCGGTGGACTCCATGACGTGCCGCTTCGTGTACACAACCAAAGATCTGTTCCACCCTCTCCTCCCTGCCTGTCCGAGACAAACACAAGCGTGTTTCCACTTGGCGAAAGAGCCGGCTGTGCGCTAAACGACTCCGCAGAAAGTACCGGATCAAATCTAAGCTCAGACCAAACACCATTCGAGCGCTGAGCACCGGCAATATTGACAATCATTCCCAGAGATGACTCACGTTGCATCGAGCAGACAAAGAAACCGTCACTACTTAAGCTGGTGTAGGTGAATTGCTTCCCTGCTTTAGAAGGTAGACCGCTCGGAGTGGACGTCGTAGTAAAGTTGCTGTCTGATTGACGTAATAGCGGGCGACCATTTTTCTCCGTGCAAAAAATCAACAGGCCACTCTCTTTGATGTACATGGGTGCGTATTCGTTAGCCGAGCTATTGAGAGAGCTCAGCTCAGATGCTGCTTGCCACTTCGGTTGCGCCACTGCATCGAGCGCTAACAAAAACGTGAGTACAAGAAAGAAAAACTTCATGAAATGAAACTCTGAGTCTGCGACGTAGTTTTGTAGTATTGCGAAGCGGGTTTATGCTTCGCTCGAACCTATCTGACGCCAAATATATGAAAGCGACGCTCAGCTCTTCGATTATAGCGCTTCTGATTTTCTCTGTGCTTCTGCTCGTATCATGCGGCGAGAAACGTACCGAACCTGTTGCTACTGCTCAGCTCTTTGAAGTACCCCTGAACCTCAGTCATCAGCCCCACGTTCAACTACGCGCAGACATAAACGGCGATGGCGTTGAGGATGCCGTTATAGTTGTACGTGACAGTTTAGTTCGCAGTCACCGACAAGATTCGGTGCATCTTTTTCTGTGGCATCCCACAGACAAACAATTCAAACAAGTATGTGTTTTTGCACTCGAAGATTTTGAAACAGGGCAGCTCCTGGATCTTCAGAGAAGCGGGCATATGGACCTTGTCGTCTTTACCAACACCGGTGGTTCATCCGGAACTGCCTCACGCGGTTTGGAACTGTATCGTTTCAATGCTCCATGCTTTAGCAAAACTCTGAGTGTCGACTACGGCAACCCTAGCTTGTTCAAGCTCGACAGTCAAACCGTCATCGTGCAGAATCAAGAGCTCAGCTCATTCGTATCACGATCGGAATCCGTTGAATATGCCGATAGTGTTATCGTACCTTTTTCTGCCTCTAGCGAGCAACAACGAGAGTTACGTCTGGCATTTTTTGAGCAGTACAGTAATCGACAACAAGTTATCGCCGACTCAGTGTTTCATCATGCAACGCAACGACACCAGTTACACCGACAGAGTTTTGAGGCAACTGTGCGCCGTATCATGGCGCTTAAGAAGATTGGAAAAATTGAAGATGCAAAGGCGTCTTCGCGTCAGTTGTTACAACGCATTCCGTCTCTGCCTGCGGAATACAAAGACATGCTCAAGGAGTTTCTTGATTCAGCTCTGTGAGTTATCAGGCTTGAAAAGTCGTCGTGTTCAGATCGAAAGCTACGAGCGTAGAACTTTTACAACTGCCGGGCTATAGCGACTATGGCGCATGACTCCAATTCGTGCCAGAAAGTGCTGAAAAGAAACGCTTAGCACTCCAAGACCATACTTGACACTGCGACTGAAGTTAATCGAAGACGCCTCTTCAAAGTACTTTGTGGGGCAGGTCACTTCCGCTATCTCGAAACCGGCATAGATAATTTGAGACAACATCTCATTGTCGAATACGAAGTCGTCATTATTGACGCTGATGTCAATTCGATCGAACACTTCCCTCGAAAATGCCCGATACCCTGTGTGATACTCGCTTAGTTTTTGTCCGCTAAGCAAGTTTTGAGAAAGCGTTAGCAGTCGATTTGCTACATACTTATACTTGGGCATTCCACCACGCAGAGCTCCCTTTCCAAGAATTCGGGAGCCGAGAACAACCGGATAAACCTCGTTGGCGATGATGCTAGCCATGGCGATAATGAGAAGAGGGGTATACTGATAATCCGGATGCAGCATAATAACGATGTCAGCGCCAAGCTCCATGGCTTTGGCATAACAGGTTTTTTGGTTGCCCCCGTAACCCTTGTTGTTCTCATGCTTGATGATGTGCTTGAGGCCGAGTTCTTTGGCTTTTGCGATGGTGTTGTCTTTGCTGTTGTCATCCACGAGAACAAGTTCATCGACCACATCCATCGGGACTTCCTTGATCGTCTTTTCAAGAGTTAGTTCGGCATTGTAAGCCGGCATGACAACAACAACTTTCTTTCCGTTGAGCATAGCAGTGACTGTGTGAGTGATCGATTGATCAGAATCGCACAAACGATTCATCCTTGAATGGGTGGCAATTTACACTACCGGTCCCAACAAGACTTTGCAGAGTGTATCGGACGTATTCTGACAAGCTTGACTTACAAACAGATTCAACCGGTCGAATAGGCACTTTTCCGAGCCATTTCGAGGAGTCAATCCACTCCAACTTTTCCACAAAAGCCCTCGCAAGAGTCATTTTTAGCCTAATATTCACCTAGCCTTTTGAACAAAGCCCGTACTTTTGTACGATATACGAAAGACAATTTTTTCACTCAATCGAAAGGCAGAACAATGATTGTCGGCGTTCCTAAGGAAATTAAAACGAATGAGAATCGTATCGCGCTCACACCCGGTGGCGCTGATATGCTCGTAAAGCACGGTCACACGGTATTAGTTGAAAACAACGGCGGTGTTGGTAGTGGTTTCACCAATGAAGACTACATCAAAGCCGGAGCAACAATCATCCCAACCGCTGCCGAAGTGTTTGCCAAGGCAGACATGATCATGAAAGTAAAAGAACCCATCAAGCAGGAATATGATCTTATTCGTGCGGGTCAGGTCGTGTTCACCTACTTCCACGCAGCTGCAAGTCGCGAGCTGACGGAAGCTATGGTAAAAACGAACTCTATCTGCATTGCGTATGAGACTGTTCAAAAAGCAGATGGATCACTTCCCTTGTTGATTCCTATGAGCGAAGTTGCCGGTCGGATGGCGCCACAACAAGGGGCTAAGTATCTTGAGCGTGCAATGGGCGGTCGTGGTGTTTTGCTCGGTGGTGTTCCGGGAACCGCTCCCGGAAACGTGCTTGTACTCGGTGGTGGTATCGTTGGTATCAATGCAGCAAAAATCGCTGCAGGATTCGGTGCACGAGTAACAATCATGGATAACAATCTGTACCGTCTGCGTTACCTTGACGATGTTATGCCGAAGAACGTCATGACAATGATGTCAACACCTAGCAATGTCCAAAAGGCAGTCATGGAAGCTGACGTGGTCGTTGGCGCTGTTCTTATTCCCGGAGCAAAGGCACCGTACTTGGTAACACGCGACATGCTCCCGACGATGAAGAAGGGTGCAGTGCTCGTAGACGTTTCTGTTGACCAAGGCGGATGCATCGAAACAACTAAACCGACAACACACGAAAACCCAACCTTCGTGATTGATGATGTTGTACACTATTGTGTGGCAAATATGCCCGGTGCTGTACCGTACACCTCTACCATCGCTTTGACCAACGCTACTCTTCCCTATGCTCTGCAACTTGCCGGCATGGGCTGGAAAGAAGCTGTAAAGGCTAACCATGAGTTGTGGTTAGGTCTTAACTTTTTGGATGGACATGTTGTATACGAGGCAGTTGCTGAACCGTTTGGCATGAAGTATACGGATCCGAAGAGCTTGATTGCATAAGCGTCCAATGGCGTCACACGTCTCCTCAGTTACGTTGATAAAACAAAAAAAGCCGGCTTTGCCGGCTTTTTTTGTTGGCAGGGCTAAGCCAAATGGACTTGGCTTAGACACCGGCTATAATCCTGTCAGACAGCCGAACCGTGTCTATGCATTCGAAGGGCTTGGGAACTCACTTCAAAATCCAGTCGTCGAAAACTCTCCGCTCCCTTCTCGCATACTTTTTGATGCGCCAAGTATCCTATCATTGCTGCATTATCGAGAGAATATGACATACGCGGTGCAATAAAACCGAAGGCATGACACTCCGCCTCGTGATGCAATCGCTCACGCAGACGAGAGTTGGCAGAAACACCTCCTGCCACTACCAAATGCTTGACGCCGAATTCGCGAGTGGCTCTGACACTTTTGTGAACTAACACATCTACGATGGCTTCTTGAATACTACAGCACATTTGATTACGTAGACTGTCGTCCAGTTCACCGTCCACAGATTGTAGGAAGGTTCGAACGGCGGTCTTCATTCCACTAAAACTAAACTCGTAGTTATCCTCGTTCATCAACGATCGAGGAAAGTGGATGGCATCGGGGTTCAACCCTTTGGATCGGCGGTCTATGCTTGCGCCACCCGGATATCCGAGCCCCATGAGTTTGGCGGTTTTGTCGAAGGCTTCGCCGGCCGCGTCGTCTCGCGTAGATCCCACCACAATGTAGTCGCTGAAACTCTTTACCAAGAAAAGCGATGTATGTCCGCCACTTACAACAAGTGCTACGAAGGGAAACTCCAGAGAGGAATCCTCTAAAAAAGCAGAATAGAGATGTCCTTCGATATGGTTGATAGGCACGCAAGGCAGAGCGAAACGAAGCGCCAAACCTTTAGCATAATTGGAACCAACCAACAATGCCCCGGTCAATCCTGGCTGAGTAGTACAGGCAATTGCTTGCAAATCCATAAAGCTCACACCCGCCTCACTCAGTGCAGCGCTGACTACCGGTGCAACATTCTCTAAATGCGCGCGGGATGCCAACTCCGGGATAACTCCACCCCAGGTGGTGTGAAAAGCTTGAGACGAAATGATGTTACTCAGCACTACTCCGTCGCGGAGCACTGCAGCAGAAGTATCATCACAAGAGGATTCAATGGCAAGAATGAGGCCTGATGTATGCATGCTACCACTTCGTTCGAATGGTATAACTAATCGTTTTGCTTTCATCTTTAGCCAAGGTCGTTACGAACTCAGCAGTACTGGCATCAATCTTTGCCGACTTCAAAGAACTTGATACTACTTCCCAGTCGCCATAGGCGTGCTCCATGATCGAAACCTCAACACTATTCTCCTTGTGGTTGCGCAGGGTGACTTCGTAGCTAACTTCGTTTGCTCGCTTTGAAACTTGCTTCACTTCCTTTTGGATTTTGGTGCCGACAACATCGAACGCATCGCCAATGTACAAGCGTACTTTCTCATCGTTGGCGGTATGATCAATGGCATCTTCGCCAACAAATTGTAAGCGTCCCTGACGGTCAGCTTTATACATACGAACTTTTCCTTTAGGTAAGGGCATACCCATATTATTCTGCTTGGAATTTTTAAGCTCTACAATAACCGCAGCTTTAACTTCTTCAGTAGAACTTCCGTTTCCGGGAGTGGACGCATAACTGTGGTATCGATCAACGTCAAAAACCAACTTCTTGGTCACACTGACGTCATTTGAACTAAGCAATTGCATCTGCTTGATTTCGTTGTTCGCAAGAGTTGTAGTTCCGTCAAGACTATAAAGATGATACTCAAAGAATGATTCTTCTTGAAAAGACGTTTCAGAAACACGAGAACCTCTACTCACCGCTTTTGCCAAAATGTACTCCGACTTTTCTTCCGCAGCTCTACGTACAGTTCCTGCAATCAACTGCAGCTCCGCGTCATGATAGCTTGTACCACTTTGGTTCGTTAGTGTTACCCAAGCATTCAGATCTAGTTTTGAGTCACTCTCATTGAGAACACATACATAATCGGCTGCCCAAGTCAATCCTTCTGTCATATACGCGACTTCGGCTGTTTGCGTGTTACGTTGGGTGTTACGAAGTTTCCACAGGAGGGATGGCTTCGTAACCAAGCCTGCCGGGACTTCGTCTAGCACAATCTCGCCAAGCGGATTGAGCACTATCTTGTTATCGCGTGTTCGAATCACTAATCCGGTGCCTTGACCCGACTGAAGCGCGTCGTAGTCAACGTTTCCGGGCGGCGAAAGATTGGGTGCATGAAGAAGTGTACCTTCCACAATCTCAGTTTGTCCGTTCGGAAGAACTCGACGCAACTTCACCGATTTGTCAATGGACTTGTTAAGAATCGAAGCAGGGTTCAGGAGATCGTACTGATAGTTCTGTTCTCGAACACTGAGTGCATCGGGATGAGATATAGACTTTATGCTAATAGAAGTCGGATCTATCCTCGCTGCAACATCTTCAAATCGTAGTACAGATAAACCTTCCTGCAATTGAAGGCTGCGTTGTTGTCGGACAATGCCGAAACCACTATTGTAAACCGAAAGTGAAGTCTTCTTGGTATCGACAGCCGTTGAAACGCTTGTTTGTTGGGCTTGTAGCAGCGAAGCTGCTACGACCGTATAGAAAGAACATAAAACGAGTACGTAGTATCCCTTGGCTACGTTACGATGTGAATGAAAGCGTGAAGCGTTGTTGCTCATAGTGAAGATTCCGGAATAGTTTGTTCTAATGTGAAGGACTTCGAAAGAGCGTGAAAGGTTACGAGCACATCGGACGAAAAAAAGAAAGACCACGCTAGGCGTGATCTTCCTAAAAACAAGTCTTCATTGTACAAAGAAATCAGCATCATCCGTTCTGTAGGCGAATCACCAACACACAGAGCGGTTAGGACATCATCTCTACGCTGTGTACGTCGCGACTTCGCTGAGTTTTCGGAAACCACTGGAACCTTTGTCACGACGCTCGATGGCCACTAGTGCTGAAGCATAGATTTCCTTCCAGGTTAACCCGAACTTTTCCATGAGTTCTTCAGGTTCTCCTGATCCACCAAAACTATCCTTTACGCCAACAAATTCCATTGGCACAGGAGCATTCTTCACAACGACTTCTGCAATCGCAGCTCCCAATCCACCGTGAACTTGGTGTTCTTCAGCGCTGACAATACATCCGCAATCGCGAGCAGCGTTCGTTATGGCTTGCACATCAATCGGCTTTACGGTATGCACGTTAAGAACACGTGCTTGAACTCCCTTTTTCGCCAGTTCTGTAGCTGCGGTGAGGGCTTCCCACACCATTGCACCATTTGCAAGGATGGCAACATCACTTCCCTCACGTAGTTGAATTGCTTTTCCTAGTTCAAAGGGGGTATCGTCCGTCGTGAACAACGGCACCGGAGAGCGACCAAAACGAATGTATGCCGGACCAACCATTTCACCACAAGCAATAGTAGCTTTCTTCGCTTCGAGATAGTCACACGGTACAACCATGGTCATGTGAGGTAAAGCGCGAAGGAAGGAGACCTCTTCCAAGACCTGGTGTGTTGCGCCGTCGGGTCCGACACTGATACCGGCATGTCCTCCGCCAATCTTGACATTGGCCTCGTTGTAACACACACTAATGCGAAGTTGGTCAGCGTTGCGCAAAGCGCAGAAAGCTCCATAACTGGCAAAGAAAGGGATCTTACCACTTAGTGCCAGACCGGCAGCTATGGTTGTCGCATTCTGTTCAGCGATACCAATGGAAAAGAATCGTTCCGGGAACTTTTCTTTAAAGTAGCTTGTCATTACCGAACCGGTTATGTCGCCGCCAAGAACAACCACATTGGGGTTGCGTTCTCCAAGAACCACGAGAGCTTCGCCAAAGCCGAAGCGTGTGGGTTTCATTCCGAGTTTCTGAATTTCTTGCATGATACGTAGGTTGATTTCGTTGGAAGTGTGTTAGTATTGAAGCGTTTTACAATGCGAGTTCGTCGAGAGCAATCTTTGCTTGTTCCCAACTAGGCGGTTTGCCGTGCCATTCAAACTTGTCGTTCATGAAGGATACCGGGTTGCCCATGTAGGTGCGAGCAACAACCGCTGTAGGCTTGCCGCATCCTGAGGAATGATTCGCTTGGAATCGTTTGAATGCCGCCGACAGTTCGTCAGGATTATGTCCATCACACACCACGACATCAAAGCCGAAGCTCTCGCATTTTTGCGCAATCGGATACACGTTCATCACGTCCGGAACGCGTCCGTCAATCTGGCAGTCATTGTTATCGATAATCCAACAAAAATTGTCAAGCTTGAAGTGTGATGCTGACATCGCAGCTTCCCAAATGCTGCCTTCTTGTAGCTCCCCGTCGCCGGTCAACGAAAACACAACGTGATCATTTTTGTCAAGAAGCTTATCTGACATGGCCATGCCTACAGCTACGGACAAGCCTTGTCCAAGTGAACCAGATGACGTTTCAACACCGGGAAGTCCCATATCGCGGCCCGGGTGACCTTGCAAACGTGTGCCGTACTTGCGTAGTGTCGCCAATTCAGACTTCGGAAAAGCCCCTGTATTAGCCAAAGTGGCATACATTACCGGACACATATGACCGGCGCTTAACACAAAGCGGTCATGGGCGCTTCCGAACCAGTTCGACGGATCATAGCGCATAAAACCACCGAAATACAGGACAGCAAAGATGTCTGCCGATCCCAAAGGGCCGCCGGAGTGTCCACTGCCGGCTGAAACCAGCTGTTTAATGATGTCGCGACGTATGTTCGTCGCGATCTTCTTGAATTCTTCGTGTGAGTGTGTGCCGTTTGCATACACGTTTTGATCAAATTCCACCGCAAATTCACCTGCCATAGCCGGAAGAGAATATCGTTGACAAATCATGCAAATATAGCTAAAAACAGCGCCAAGCTCGAGCAATACTCGCGGCAAAAGCCACTACAGATTGGTCACCGGAAAGTGATCTCAACATCCCTAAGAATGAGCCTGTATGTCAGGCAGTAAGACATGCCGAAGCCCAAACAAAAAATATTTTTGAACAATCCATTGGATTGAACCACGTTTGTGTATTTTGTTACAAAATATTAATAGTTTAGTACGCATAAGTACGAAGGATTGTACGTTATTACGGGGATATTCTATGTTATTTCGTTCGCTTGGAATGCTAATGCTGGTTGTATTTGGACTAGGTACCGCCACAACCTTTGCCGGAAAAGCAAAACCACCAAAAACACCAAAACCGCAAGGTTCGAAGCCTACTCCGCAGTGGATCATGAACAATGGCTCGCAGGGACGTGAGTTTGTTTTCTGTTTGCCGTTAAATGACTGTCCTACATGTCCTCCGACTGCACGTGAAATCTATGTTACGTCATCCAAGAATACAGCATTCGACTATGAAGTGCCTGCACTTGGCTTTAAATCCAGACTTCAGGTCAAGGCAGGCAAAGTAACGGTTATTAATGGAGCGGGTGGTGTGTTTCCAATGCCGGAAATCGAACCAAGCGAGACGGCATCTGACTTGTGTATGAGTATTAAAGCCGACGACAACGTGTCGGTTTATGTCTATAACGGAAAGAATGTGTCATCAGACGGCTACCTCGCAATTCCGGTCGCATCATGGGGTAAAGAGTACTACGCTCTCAGTTATCCTGATTTCCGTGAGTTTGATGATTGGAAGGGTGGTTTTTGTTTTATGGCATCGGAAGACAACACACTCGTCGATGTCTTTCTTCGCTCAAGAACCTATGGTGAATATGCCGTGTCTGGCTTGAATACGCGCACCGAGGGTGGCCACAGGTATGGCGACCATTTTCAAGTGAATCTTATGCGCGGTCAAGCGTATATCGTTCAGGGAGACGGTACAACTCGTGGACAATTCGATCTTAGTGGTTCTCGAGTTGTCGCTTCTAAGCCCATTGGTTTCATTGATTTTCATCAACGTACAATGATCCCCTGCTTTGCGCTTGGAGGCGGCCGAGATCATATCTGTGAGATGGTACCGCCCACTGAGCAATGGGGACGAACCTACGTTTCAGTTGAGTTCCTGCGAAAAGGCTACGGTGATTTGTATCGAGCAGTAGCAAAGGAGGACGGCACCAACATTACATGGGAGTGCTACGATTTCAAAAGCGGTAAAAGACTCAATGGTCCTACCGGAGTCCTCAACATGAAAGCCGGAGAGGTCCGTTCACTACCCAAATCACCGGAAGAAGTTTCACAAGGTCCGGGATCCACAACCGCACAGTCCAAAGGTATTCAGGGTATGGCTATCTTCCGTGGTAACAAACCTTTTCAGCTTATGCATGAATGCTGTTCTGCTGAGTGGGACGGAGACGGTGATTATGATCCTTACATCATTTACAGCGTTCCTCAGGAACAGTACACGAAAGGAACAATTTTCCAGTGTCCAACCAACCCACGGTACTCCACTCACTACTTCGCCATTATTGCCGTAGGCGACTCTGCAGATCCCTCAGCAAAGCTGCTTAAGTCGATTAAGATAGACGGTAAGTACATTTACAATACAACACCAAGCTTCTTAGGTAATAGAATTCCCGGGACGAATCTGTACTGGGCCCGTATGGGCATGGCGAGTGGTGCTCACGTCATCATGGGCGACACTCCGTTCGGTGGTGAAATTTATGGCTATGGTCAGTTTGATTCGTATGGCTGGCCGGCTGCAACCGCGTTTCGACAACTCAATCAATTTGATACGCTACCTCCTGTCCTTACCAAAGTTGAGGAGTGTGGAGACTTTACTTATCTCAGTACCGAGATCAGAAATTTCAAAGTAAACGACACACTGAACCATACTGAGACCGGTGTACGTGAGATTGACTTTGTGGATACCGCTGATGCCAAGAGCTATAACTATCGAATCGTATTGCTAACGTCCGAAGGCAAAGATATTCAAGACAATCGTGTTCCCACGGATCGCAACAACTTTAAAATGACCTTCCGTCTGGAAGTGATTGACAAGACGAAGAGCGCTTTTGCCAAGTTCTACGTTATGGACCGTGCTCTCAATATCACGTATGATAGCGTCCAGTGGATTGCACCGGATATACGAACGATTCCTGACCCTATTGATTTCGGTCGAGTTCGAGTGGGAACTTCAAAGACAATGGATGTGTGGGTCAAGAATTTCGACAATGTAGATCATCGAATAAAGAGCGTCAAGATGAAGCTTGGTACGTTCTATTCCTGCAAGGCTGACTCTACGTCTGATACTCTCGGACTCCTGCTCAAAGCAAAGGACTCGATCTTAGTGAAGATTACGTATTCTCCGACGGAAGAGGTCACCGATCTGGTTTCGGACTTCGATCCTGACTCTTTGCTCGTTGAAGAAACTTGTCCTGCCTTTGCGTTCTATGTCCGCGGACAAGGGGTTCTTCCGCACATCAAGGTTGGCGATTACAACGCGGGCACAATCGGTGTCGGTCAATCGGCCTGCAACGGAAGCGTATCGAACAATCTCTTGATACAGAACACCGGTACAGATACCTTACATGTCAGCGGTATTGATGAATCCAAGATAATTCCACCCTTCTCGATTAAGAAGCCGACTACACCTCCGTTTACCTTTGCCATTCCTCCCGGTGGTAAAGTTGTGTTTAAAGAAATTTGCTTCAGTCCAACAATGGAGAACCAGTTCAGTATCGATGTTCCTTTCTTGAGTGATGCTCCGACTTCACCGAAAGATGATCCAATCTCGACATGGACAGGTGCATCGACGTCACCGGGACCTTATGTAATCGGAAACGACTGGGACAGTGTCCGTCTAGGCGTGTCAAAAATGCTTCCCTGCTATGTTAAGAACAGCGGAACATTACAGGCGACCTGTTCGGCAATTGATACAATCGGCGGTGTTTATAATGAATATGCTGTTACAAAGACAGAGCGTGATCTTCCCTTTATCGTTTACCCCAACAATCTAGATATGGTTCGCGTGGACGTTACCTTTACACCTACGGTTGAAGGTAAAAAATCATTGAAGTTGGAAGGTCTTTTTGACGGAACTCTCAAGAAGGACGGCGCCTTACTGGGTTATGGCTACCTTGAGAAGATTCGATGCGATTCAGCTGAGTTTACAGAGCCAAAATTGGTGGGTACCAGTGTGAGCTCTTCAAAGACCGGAGAGTATGTTGGTATTCACAACACGAGTACATCACGTTGGTTAACCATATACAGAGTTGGATTCGTCAACGAACCGAACAACGATGCTACCCGCATGTATCCGACCGACTTCGCTTGGGCTGCGCCTCCACCGCAAAATGTTACCATGAACATCGGTGATCCTGCCCTTCAGCTTCCGATTACGTTCACGCCTTCCAAACAGGGATATGAGCATGTTCGAGTTTGGATTGAGCACAATGCAGAACCAATCACAGCCAATCCCACATTCCATGCATTTGACACAGTTCTCGTAACCGGTCAAGGTGTCATTCAAAATCAACCATACTTAAAGGGTTATGATTTCCGTACTCATACGGCATGTGACCTTCCGGTAGGTTATGTTACTATTGGAAATACAGCACTAAAGGGATCGTTGAACTCCGATCGAATTGTAGATAGTCTTTGGGTAGACGGAGCCGACGCAACGAATTTTTCTCTGGTCAATGCTCCAACAACAAGCGCAACGCTTACTATTCCTCCGGATACATTTGCCCATGTAGCGTTGAACTTCATTCCGTCGCCTCTGCGTAAAGGTGCGTACATAGCGTATGTACATGCGCGTTTCAGTGATGGTACTACACTGCATGATTCCGTCATGGCTTTCGCATTAGTCTCTACTGTCAGTGCGAAGACGAGCTTCCCCAATCACAGTCAAGATTTGACACTCGATGGAAGTTTAACGATCATGAATGTGGAGGCAAACTGTGCAACATGGACAGATGCGGGACTAAAGTCTTTCACCGCCGTTGTACGCTATCATCGAAATGACCTGATCTTTAGCAAAGGCAGCGCTCAATTGGGTACTATGTTCGACAACACATGGAAGATCGATTCAGCTGTGCAAGTAAATTCAACCAGCCCGGATTCCGTCGATTTGGTTATTAGCGCATCCGGAAACACAGCTCTCAATGCTTCCGGTGTGGTGCTTCGCACCACCATGCAAATGTTGATCGACAGTGTTCAAACTCGCGTTTTCCACGCTTCTTTAGTTGATTTTAAGCCAAACGGACGTGAGAACTGCGTTATCATCCAATTGGCGCATGATTCAACGACGATCAGCGGCTGTTATATGGGTGGTCGATTCATCAAAGTCAGCGAAACACCATTTGCCTTACAGTCAGTCGCTCCCCAACCCGCTACGAATGGCTATGCGACAATAAAGTACTCCGTTGGTTTTGATGCTCCCACAAGAATTGAAGTTATAAACGATAAAGGTGAAATAGTCAGCACATTGTCTGACGAAATGCATAAGAAGGGCGAATACACCTTCGTTCTCGACCTGCAGAACTACGCCTCAGGAGTGTATCACGTTCGTATGACCAGTGCCCATCTCAACTACACTCGTCCGATGGTTGTGAGCAAGTAATCGTACCTATCGCATCGAAGCGAATTTTGGGATGCGTCGATTCTTTGTACGGCTGCTACGCTTTGCGTAGCAGCCTTTTTTTTGCAAATACGGTGTCTATCGCGAGATAGGTCTCATATCTCACCTTCTTCCTTAAGATTGGCATAATTATTACTGCTCTAGGCTGACATTATGTGCTTGGAGATAGTATGAGGATCAAAAAGTTTCACGGAAGAAACATGCGCGACAGCTTAGAGCAAATGCGCAGAGACTTAGGAGAAGAGGCAATCATTCTTTCTTCGAGAGAGATACATGAACCCGGTTCGTTGCCTGTCACCGAAGTCGTAGCGGGCATTGAGCCCGAAGAACTGGAATTGCATCGTCAGCATCGACGAGTTCCGGTCGAAATAGCCTATGCCGCAGGAACTCCACGCACAAGCGCTCATCGCAGCGTTCAGAAGGACGCCGACGTGGCTCCAATAGCGCCTTCAGCGCCATTGGGCGCACGCCATGGCACATCCACTCCTCAAACAGAAAGCATCTTAAGCGAATTGCGTTCGCTCAAAGAACAGTTGGCAACCAAACAAACGCTTTCGCCCAACGCAGCAATATTTTGTCCTCCGTCATACGCAAAAGCACAACGCACGCTCGAGGATGCCGGATTCTCGGCACATTTCAGTCAAAGCACTCTGCAGGCATTGTATGACTCATCGGCAGATTCAACCGTTGAAGGACTAAGCGCAGCGCTGCGGAGTCACCTACTTTCTTGTATCAAAACAGCTCAACCTATTCGTCCGGCAGAAAGCACTAAAGTCGTGTTGGTATGCGGTGCTCCGGGCAGTGGCAAGTCATCCATTGTCTCCAAGCTCGCTGCAACATTTGCCCTTACCATGAATGCTTCGAGCATGATTCTGCAACCGTCCAATTCACAGCAGAATCAGCCATTGGGACTTGCCACAATCTCCATGAAGAGTTACAGCTCTGCAGACGATTTGGTTGGCGCTATGCAAGCAACCGATGATCAGGACTTCGTTTTTATTGAGTTACAATGCGATCGCGCGAACGCCGACACACTGGCTCACATCAAGCAATTCCGAGCCCTGTGTAATGCTGAATCGACACTTCTGACCGTCTCAGCGAATTCAAGCGATGTCACTACTCAAGACTGGCTGAACATTGCTCAGAATTTAGACCAGAGCTCAGTTGTGTTCACACAACTCGATTGCAACAAACTCAAAGGCTCTACCCTTGAAATGCTTGAACAGGCAGATGTCCCCGTCTCATTCGTAAGTGACGGACGTAGTATTCCGCAGTCGATTAAGGCTGCTACTCCGGAACGAATACTTGAATCGGTGCTTACACGGACACCCTAAGGTGATTACAGACAACGATGAAGGATAAATGTCCTTCATCGTGAAATCGATAGAAAACACTCAAAGTGGCACTATAATTGAGGTTGCCACATTGAACTTTGGCTTTACGAGAATGGCTACAGCAAAGAAAAACAACAAGTCTTCTAATGACAAAGACTTAGCAAAGCGATCACGCTACCCTATAGGACTGCTCTTTCAGGTTAGTACGCTTGCGGCTTGTGTTTCGTACTTGCTTTTCAGTAGTGGTTCGCATCTGGACTTCGCCACTGCCATTTACAGGGCTTTGGTGGTGTTTGTAGGCGTGAGCGTATGTCTTGGTCTAGTAATGGTAACGGTGGTTGGAGTCCTCCATCGGGTAAAGATGCAGGAAACCGAAGACCGACTCAGACGCTTGGCAGAAGAACAATTGGCGGAACAGCAGCTGTTTGAATCACAGCAGCGCGCCGCTCAGCAAGAACGAGAAGACCGTATAAATCAAACGTTCATCTCGAACGAGTAGAATACTACGTACCGACTGACTATTAACTCTCAGGAACGATCATATGGTTGAGCAGGAAACAGTAATCTCGAAACCGGCACCGGGTACAGACGATACGCACGTGCGTGCCGCGTGGAAAGAGTTTCACTCAAAACGCAATTCCGCTGCAAAGCGCGCCGAAGCGAAGAAGAAACTCATGTTAAACTACATGTGGCTTGTTCGATACACTTTGCATACAATGTCACTGCCGACGAATGCTATCCTATGCGATGAGGACTTCCTTCACGTTGGTATTTTGGGTCTCAACGAAGCGATAGATCGTTTTGAAGCCGAACGCGGAATTAAGTTCGAAACGTTCGCGATGCCAAGAGTAAGAGGTACAGTCCTCGACGAGATGCGCCGACTTGACTGGCTCTCCCGGACTGCTCGTAAGAAGGCACATGAGTTAGTTGCGGTGTCCGATCAATTGCGAAAAGAGACCGGACGTGAAGTAAGCGAAGAAGAGATTCGTCAGCGTTTGAATGTCAGTCTCGAAGAGTACCAGACGTACCTGAGCGCAGCAGCTGCTGCAGTCGCCTCCCTTTCGATGAACGAGTCCAAGTCTTCTCTGGGACTTTCAGACGATGGCGACGAGCGTGATCTTCTGCAAGAAATTCCAGACATGGATTGTGAGAATCCACTAACGCGCATGGCCGACGAAGAGCGCATGGCTTTTCTGATGCGCTACTTGAAGAATCTACCTGAGCGCAAGCGATTGGTCGTGACCTTGTACTACTACGAAAACCTAACCTTCAAGGAAATCGGGGTTCTTCTTTCACTGACGGAAAGTCGTATTTGCCAAATACACACTCAAGTGTGCAATGATTTACGCGACAAACTAACAGCCTTCGACAACGCGTAGTCGGGATCTTCCACTTCCCATTTCAGTCGTTTGTAAAGTGTAGCGAAGGTGTGCCTCATGCGAGACCTAGCGCGGGTTCACGCGCGTGCTTCACCGGCTTAGCAGAGGCGCTCAGCCAATTCTTTACCGTTTTTCCCTAGATCCTACAATCCCCCGGAACTCGAGCCTGATTGGTGTTTGTCGTCTGTCAGACGGAGTATCTCATCGAGTGTTTCCTGCAGCGTTTCTGCTTCCCACTTTTGATTGTACTTGGAATGTGCGTAAATGAGATTACGCATCATTCTTACACAGATGTCAATGTTCGACGACTTTGACAGCATCTTTTCGGAATAGGCAAAACCGGACTGTCGAATAAACTGCTCGCAATCAGAGCGCGATATGAACGCTCCGTGGTTAAAGGTATCAATAAAGACATTCAAGCCCGGATGGTAGACCAGAAAGTGCAGAGGCATACCGATGCCATGCAGTTCAATTCCTACACGATCGGCAACCATCATGTAGGCCACGGAGATGGAGATGGGGATCCCCCGCTTTGAACTCAACAACTGTGAAATGTACGAGTTTTCAGGAGCATAGTAGTTCTTCGTTGCGCCTCGAAAATCTTCCTCTTCAAAGAAGACCGTGTTGAGACTCATGAGAAGTGTCAAGTCCGACGCATTCTTCATTTGAACAAAGATGCTGTGAACACGGAGTGCGATAGCATCTAGCTTCGCGTAGTAATCGGTCTCGTCGATATCCGGGAAACCGAATGAGGAAAGTAGATACGATGCTTGATCCAGATTCACATCCACTTCATCCAAATGAGCGTCGATAATCTGCGAAAAGAGTTTCGACAATGCACCTGTTTGAAGGGCGCGGACGCAAGCCCGCGCATTGATAACGACCGGGTTTTCGTCATCCCTGGTGAGCTCTATTTCTCTTTGCAGAACTTCGTTGAGAAAGGGCACAACTCGATGCCCGTACGATAACAGCTTGTTTTGAACTGCTGTCGTAACGGTAGTATCGGTATCATCCAACAACGAGAGCAAAGGCTGAATCTCCGCCTTCAACTGCTCGTCGGTTTGTGCCTCGCTATTCTGCATAAGGGTAATAGTGGTTATACGTCAGCGAGTCCGTGAATACGAGTCAACTCTGTCTTCAGGTAGTTAAACGCTTCTTCAGGTGAATTCACGAATCTGAACAGATTGAGGTCGTCCGCTTCGATCATATTCATATCGGCCAGATAGTCAAAATTGATGAGGTTTTTCCAGAATTTCTCGCCATAGATACATATCGGCATTTTCTTTCGAATCTTCCGTGTCTGCACCAAAGTAAGGACCTCCATCAACTCGTCCATTGTCCCGAAGCCACCCGGAAACACGACCAATGCTTTGGCCATATAGATGAACCAGTACTTTCTCATGAAAAAGTAGTGGAACTCAAAATTTAGGTCCGGCGTGATATATGGGTTGGGATACTGTTCAAACGGGAGAGAGATGTTAAGACCAACAGATTTCCCACCGGCTAGATGCGCTCCTTTATTCCCTGCCTCCATTATTCCCGGACCACCACCCGTACAGATAACATACTCAGCGCCGTCCGGAAGCTTCATAGACCACTCCGTCATCAGGCGTGCAAGTTCCACCGCATCTTCGTAATACTCGCTCATTTCACTGTGCGCTGTCATACGGTCCAGTTTTCTCTGGCTACGGAGCTGTTCCTCTCCGATAGAATTGGCTGCATGTAAACGTAATGCTTCCATCTCCTCATGGAGTTGTGCTTTGGATCGTATACGTGCACTGCCAAAGAATATAATCGTGCTGTGTATGTCATTTGCACGTAGGTGCATGTCCGGATGCTGATACTCAGCAAGGATGCGAAGTATTCTAGCGCGCGGAGAATGTAAGAAGTCTTTGTTGTCGTACGCTTTGGGCGCGCGATCCAGCCGATCCGGAATTTCTTCGTTAGGATTCATTGTTTTGATGATTTAAGAAAAAGGCAGTATGCAGATTCGACCCTTCGTTAGCCCTTCGATGTCCTTCACTAGACACTCCTTTCCTTCAAGGGCATGCTCTGTACGAATATAACCAAGAGCTATGGCGCCAAATCGAGGAGATTCCGCAGCGCTTGAGATTTGTCCGACTGCTTGTCCATCCACTTCAATAATGCTTCCGGACACGGTACTACGTTCAACGCGCAGGCCCACCAAGCGTTGTTTGACCTTGTTATATGAATCCAATCGAGCAATGACTTCTTGTCCTATGTAACACCCCTTTTTAAAGTTGACAAGGTGCAACAAATTTGCTTCCAGTGGGTTGTGCTCCTCATTCAGTTCCATGCTTTCCTTTGGAATGCCGGCTTCAATTCGCAAGACTTCATAAACTGCATCCTCCAGCTCATGAGCGGTTGAGGCAAAGCGCTCAAGCAAGCGCTGCTTCGCGTCCGCGTCGGCATAGCTAATGACCAGGGATCCGGCTTCGGGTAGTGTACCGAGCGGAAGGACGACGCTCTCTATGCCGTCATCGTTGGATCGCGACACATAGCGGCTATCGGTCGATTCAAGCAATGAAGTCAACGCGAAGCGCATTGCTTGTTGGCTCTGAGGTCCAAGCCACTCTACGATGAGTGGCTGCTGAGCAGGAAGCTCGAAACGCACATCATCCATGACTGCGTACTTGCGTAGGTGCTCCCCAACCAATTGCACACCTGACTTCGAAACCAAAAGCGTTAGGTACTGTTCTTCTACCAGAACATGTAGTACATCAACAATGCGTCCTTTGTCGGAACACAGAATGGTCTGCCGATGCATCATGGGCCTGAGGTCACGCAGCTCATTTGTGGTTATTCTATTGAGATAATCGAGTCCTTCACTGCCGTAGACTCTGATAAGCGTCAGGTCGTTTCTGCGATGCCAAGCGCTGGTACCGAAGGCGGCATTATAGGCTTCTGATGAGATGCTATCCATCGTTATTCGCTAATTTATAGGGCAATTCCATTGGCAATTTACTTCATGATTGACATGCCTCGTGCGCAACAGCTCCACCTTTGCTTTAAGAGCATACGAATACTGGTCTTAGGACTACTCTGCTTGATGATGGAGGTGGGTCCTGCCTCGGCCGATACCTGGCGACTCTACCTGCGAAACAAAGGCATTTCTCCTTTTATTGAAGGTAGCGAGCTGTATTCACAAACGAAGGCATTGCTAAGTCCGCGATGTCTGGCGCGACGAGCAAAAGTGCTGCCGAAAGATTCCCTGATCAGCCTCGAAGACGCACCCTTGTATCGTCCTTACTTGGACAACATTGTGACCACCGGTGCGACGATTCTCCAACAACTCAGATGGAAAAACTACGTCGTGGTATCCTGCGATTCCGCAGTGGCTTTGAAACTTAAGTCCAAAAGCTACGTGCGAGACATCACGCTAGCTTCCGAGTTTTTCAAGACACTTGGTATTAAAGAAGAGCATGTGAAGCGCACTCCGCACGTGGCACTTGAGGATAGCAGCTGCGGTCTCTTTCGCTACGGCCCTTCCCGATTTCAGAACCAATTGGTTCATTCGCCTGAATTCCACAGGATGGGTGAACTGGGATCACAGTGTTTATTGGGTATTATCGATAACGGCTTTCGTTACCCTGCTCATGACTGTTTCAACCAAATGAACAAGCGTGGAGCGTATGACTTTGTGTTTAACGACTCAACCGTATACAATGACTCACTGGACATTGGGAATCAGGATGCGCATGGTACCGGCACACTATCGGTGATTGCAGCTTGGCAACCCGACAGTTTGATTGGCATCGCACCTGCTGTTCAAGTTATGATGGCCAAAACGGAAGACATGCGCTCGGAGACACATGTGGAGGAAGACAATTACGCAGCTGCCATAGAGTGGCTGGAAGCTGCCGGTGTTGACTTAACTACCTCTAGTGTCGGTTATCGCAATCTGGATTCTCTTCAACAGTCCTACCCCTACTCTATGTTGGATGGGAAGAATACGATCTGTGACATGGCGCTTAACCGCGCAACACGTCTTGGGGTAGTATGTTGTACTGCCGCCGGAAATGAAGGTGGCTCATCAGAAACACTGATCACTCCCGGTGATGCCGACTCCGCGATTACCGTTGGTGCGGTCAGTGACGATAGCCTGCACACTCCGTCATGGACTTCTAAGGGGCCTTCCGCCTCCGGATCATTGAAACCGGACGTTGCCACACTCGGCGTAAACGTCATAGGAGCGAAGCTCGGTTCGCGAACGGAGATTGGGTTGAACAACGGAACTTCATTCGCAACCCCGACAATAGCCGGCGGTATAGCACTACTCCTGAGTCAGTTTCCCGAGTTAAGACCTTATGAGGTACGAACGTTACTCTACAGATATAGCTCGAATACGCTAGCGCCAAACAATGTCGTGGGCTACGGAGTACCCAACTTCATGGAAGCTGCAATGCACTATGGCATTGTGATAAGCCCGCTCTTGAGTTATCCGGCCCCTACGTCTCAGTATTTCGTTTACTCCATGCGTAGCGCACTTCCACTGACTTCCATGGTCCTGAGTGTGAGCTTTGATAATGGTTCAACATTTAGCGATTATCCATTAGAGAAAACATCTACGTCAGACCCGGATCAGTACTACGCACGAGTACCGAGAGATGATCTACACCCAATGGTCTATTCTCTGCAGGTGCGCGATGCCGGCAGAACTAGACGCATACCGGCCACCGGCTACGCCTCATTGCGCTACGGTGATCAACTGATTCCCTGCGGTATGGATCCGGCAACTTTTCCATCGGACGTAAACGACGAGTTCAGCAGCGAGCTTGCGGACATTCCAACGGCTATTGCGTTCGGAACTCCATCATTGAGAGTATACAGTTCGGAGAAGACAATATGTGTCAGCGTTCATGACGCTCTAGGTCATGAGCGTGTAAAACTCAGCGCTGTGTCAGGACTGATCAACATCACAACTTCTACACTCGAACGTGGTCTTTATAGCGTATCGCTTCAGAACGGCGCGCGTCACAATTCCCAAGTATTCCTAGTCTACTAAGATGAAGACAGTTGTTATTAGTGGAGCAAGCGGCGCACTGGGAACAGCATGCTGCGCGCATTTTTTAAGTGCTCATTGGCAGGTAGTAGCTCTCGTTCGAGGCTCCAAGGGCCAGGCGTTTCAGCATGATGCGTACAAGGAACTCGTTTGCGAACTTAGTTCTATTTCCTCGCTCTCCTCGGTGTTTCAAAACCTCGAGCGTGTTGATGCGGTCGTACATCTAGCCGGTGGAATTCGAGCCGGTTCGCTGTTGGAAGAAGCCTCGTTGGAAGAGTTCGATGAAATGATGTCGAGCAATACACGCACGACTTTTGCATTACTCAATACTAGTATTCCGTATCTCGATAGAGATGCAGGCTGCTTTGTTGCTGTGGGGGCAATGTCTGCTCTTTATCCGGCCGCCAAGCGCGCAGCCTATAGCGCCTCGAAAGCTGCAGTCATTTCTCTCATAAAGAGCGCAGCCGCAGAATCTCGAGGACGTTCGTACAGAGCGCATGTCATTGTACCGGGAATTCTGAAAACAGCCGCAAATCTTGAGTGGGCCACTCATGGCGAAGAATCAGGATGGATTGGTCTCGAGGATTGCGCTAACTGCATCGAGTCCTTGTGCAGCGACAGTATGAAGGCTACCAATGGTTCCGTTATTGAAATGTTCGGAGGCCTGAATCCATAGTCTTCTTTTTTCATGCTGCGGCTGAAACCGCAGCATGAATATGGTGTCGCATGGTAGACATTTTAACTACATGCGCGAGCATAGTTCTATGCCCCTACGTGTTTTTGCTGTGCATTGCCGGCCAATTTGGAACTTGAACAAATCACCTTCGGTAAAACTACCGAGTGGATCGGGCAATTCTTGTAGCGTATATTCTGTTGAGCACAACGGCTCGATCTTGTGTGTCCGATGCATCATTTTGTGTCATTGGTCTGCAGTGTTTGCGAAGGCACTCACAACGCATTAGAGTATTATACATTAAAATTTATCCTTATGAAACGCAGCATTACATTCTCGCTTCGAGCGGGTATTGCCCTTCTCTTCCTTGCGAGCACACTGTTGAATGCGCAATGGAAGCAAGCTTCCGCTCCTGTTGGTGGACTGACCATAAAGTCACTAGCGTTAAATGGCTCAATACTGTTTGCCGGTACTAGTGCGAACGGTGTGTTTGTGTCCAAAGACAACGGACATTCCCTGGCAGAGGCAAACACCGGACTTACCAACACGCGTGCATTTGCAGTTGCGGGCAACGGTTCGTCCATGTATGCGGGCACCTATGGTGGTGGTGTTTTTGTAACGAATAACGACGGGGCTACATGGACTCCTGTCAACAACGGCCTTACAAATCTTAATGTAACATCACTCGTTGCGAGCTCTGGTTTGCTTGTGGCAGGTACGCAGGTAGGAGTCTTCATTTCAACAAACAACGGTACAGACTGGAACGCTTCCAAGAACGGTCTACCAGAAGCTTTAGTGAATACCGTTGCTGCTCTCGGCACAAACGTAGTGGCGGCGACACAGAAAGGTGTTTTTCTTTCACAAGATGCCGGCCAGAATTGGACTCAAGTAGGTCAGGATATGGGAAGTGCTGCGAACTTGGTGAGCTCTTTTGTCGTGAACGGTACAGTAATCTTTGCCGGTACGGCTTCAGGTGCCTTCACCTCTTCTAACGGCGGTATGACCTGGGTAGCATCAAACACAGGTTTAAGCAATCTTACCATTAATGCGATGACTGTGACCAACAACGTGGTTTTTGCAGGAACTGACGGCGGCGGCGTCTTCCTGACTCGCGATAACGGATTGCATTGGTCATCTTCAAACAATGGTCTGGTCTTCACAGACATTCGCGCTTTTGTGTCGACCTCAAAAACACTGTTTGTAGGCACTGCAGGTGGTGGACTTTTCTACCATGACCTGCAGCAAATCATTGACGATGTTCCCTCTCTGGACTATGCGGAGAACTCGCGTATCATCGAGTCGATTTACCCAAATCCATTTCACTCTTCCACTACTATTCGCGTACATGTCGAGAACGCGACACGGGTAACAGCCGAGATCTTTGACTTGCGTGGAGTTAAAGTCTGCTCGTTGGCTGACAACGAATTGATGGATCTTGGAACCCACACTCTTAACTGGGATGGACGTGACACGAAGGGGTCTTCTGTTTCCGCAGGTAGCTATCTTCTTCGCGTGTACAACGGTTCTCAACGAGCTGCAGTAAAACTCTTGCAGATTACTGACTAATTGTGTTTCGTCGTTTTAAACAGCTAACGTTGTAGCGCTAGAATTTTTCAAGCGAATGACGTTCTTGATTAGCCGTGAAAAGCTGACCTTCAGTATCTCATTGATGTTCCGATCAAGTACCGACCACGTACCGATAACGTACCGATAACGTAGCGATCAAGTTCTGTTCCAATCATTTAACAAAAAAGGCAAAGCACGTCGCTTTGCCTTTTTGCTTTTTAACATGCTACTCAACGAAGGGTTTTAGTCTCGAGCCAGGAGACTCGCCTTCATCATATCGCGATTCATTTTTGCAATGTTCTCAACACGAATACCCTTAGGACAAGCCGCTTCACATTCGTAATGATTAGTGCAACCGCCGAAACCTTCAGCGTCCATGGTTCCGACCATGTTTAAGACTCGTTCATAGCGCTCCGCTTGGCCTTGCGGTAGCTGAGCCAAGTGCATCACCTTTGCAGAGGTAAACAACATTGCCGAAGCATTCGGACAAGCCGCGACACAAGCCCCGCAACCAATACAGGCAGCGGCATCGAACGCAAGATCTGCGGCAGCTTTGGGAATCGGTATTGCATTTGCGTCAGGAATACCTCCGGTATTCACACTCACAAACCCACCCGATGCAATGATGCGGTCCAGTGATGCGCGATCAACAACCAAATCCTTAATCACCGGGAACGCTTTTGCGCGCCAGGGTTCAATGGTGATTTCATCACCGTCAGAGAACTTTCGCATATGCAGCTGACATGTTGTCGTCAGACTCTCCGGACCATGCGCCTGCCCATTGATCATCATTCCACAAGAACCGCAAATACCTTCGCGACAATCGTGCTCAAAGGCGACCGGATCTTCGTCACGCTCGATCAACTTTTCATTGAGAATGTCCAGCATCTCTAGAAAGCTCATGTCCGGACTGACATTATCCAAGTCGTATGTTTTCATACCACCTGTTTCCTTCGAGCCGGCTTGTCGCCAAATGTTAAGCTTTAGCTTCATAATCTCTTTCCTTTTCGTATTCAGTCACGAGCGAGACCTACGCCGTTAATGAATGGTAGAACCTTACTTATGGATCTTATTTATAGCTACGAACTGCAAGATGTACGTTCTCGAACTCAAGTGCTTCCTTATGCAACAGCGGCTTCTGATCGTCGCCTTGATACTCCCAAGCCGCTACGTAGGTAAAGTCCGCATCGTTACGCTCCGCTTCACCGTCTGCAGTTTGATACTCCTCTCGGAAGTGTCCGCCACACGACTCATTTCTGTGGAGTGCGTCTCGAACCATGAGTTCCGAGAACTCCATGAAGTCAGCAACACGACCTGCTACTTCAAGATTTTGGTTCAATTCAGCTCCTGAACCCGGAACTTTCAAATTTTGCCAGAACTCCTCGCGAAGCTTGGGGATGAGGTCGAGTGCTTTTTGCAGACCATCCGCGTTTCGAGACATTCCGCAGTAGTCCCACATGATCTTTCCGAGTTCGCGATGGAATGACATCGCCGACCGAGAACCCTTAATATTCAACAGGCGATCGATCTTCGAACTCACACTATTCTCAGCTTCTGCAAATGCGGGATGGTCTGTTGACGGACGATTCTGCGCATTGGAAGCGAAGTAATGTCCCAAGGTGTATGGAATAACAAAATACCCGTCGGCCAGACCTTGCATGAGTGCGCTTGCACCCAAACGATTTGCTCCGTGATCAGAGAAGTTCGCTTCCCCTAGGACGTGCAAACCAGGAATGTTGCTCATCAAATTGTAGTCAACCCAAAGGCCACCCATTGTATAGTGCACAGCCGGGTAGATGCGCATGGGGACTTCATAAGGATTTTCAGCCGTGATACGCTCATACATCTCAAAGAGATTTCCGTAGCGCTGCTCAACAACGTTTTTACCAAGACGCTTTATTGCATCAGCAAAGTCAAGGTACACACCTAGACCGCCGGGACCCACTCCTCTGCCTTCATCACACACTTGCTTGGCAGCGCGCGAGGCAATGTCTCGCGGAGAGAGGTTGCCAAAACTTGGGTACTTGCGCTCCAAATAGTAGTCGCGTTCTGAATCCGGAATTTCGCCGGAAGGACGTTTGTCGGAGCCACTTTTCGGAACCCAGATACGTCCGTCGTTACGCAAAGACTCCGACATAAGCGTCAGCTTCGACTGATGATCTCCACTCACGGGAATGCAGGTCGGGTGAATTTGCGTGTAACAGGGATTCGCAAATGCAGCGCCTTTTTTGTAGGCTCGATACGTCGAGGTAACATTCGAATTCTTGGCATTTGTTGACAAGAAAAAAACGTTCCCATAACCGCCTGTTGCAAGTAGAACAGCGTCGGCAGCGTGTCGGGTAATAGCCCCGGTTACCAGGTTTCGTGAGATAATGCCCTTTGCGTGACCATCGATCACGACCAACTCGAGCATTTCTTCTCTAGCCCATAAGTTGATTTTACCCAGACCTACCATTCGCATCATAGCTTGGTATGCGCCGATAAGAAGCTGTTGACCGGTTTGCCCACGAGCGTAGAAAGTACGCGACACTTGAGCACCTCCAAACGAACGATTGTCAAGCAAGCCACCGTACTCACGCGCGAACGGTACACCCTGCGCAACGCATTGATCGATGATACTCACACTAACTTGAGCCAATCGGTACACATTGCCTTCACGAGCTCGAAAATCACCGCCTTTAACTGTATCATAGAACAAGCGGTAGATACTGTCACCGTCGTTTTGGTAATTCTTGGCAGCATTGATGCCACCTTGTGCGGCGATAGAGTGTGCGCGACGCGGGGAATCATGAAAGCTGAGTACATCAACTTGGTAGCCAAGTTCAGCGAGCGTAGCGGCTGCAGAGGCTCCGGCCAAGCCGGCGCCAACGACGATGACTTTAAACTTTCGCTTATTGGCGGGGTTAACGAGCTTGATTTCCCGACGATGACGGTCCCACTTCTCTTGAATCGGTCCGGATGGAATTTTTGAGTCTAAGTTCATTGTTTCTCCACAATCCTATTGTACAAATCCCATCAAGACGCTAATGGGAATCATGATGAAGCCCAACCACAACACGAGCGAAAGAACCATCGTAGCACGAAGCACCATCGGACGATATCTAGGATGATTGAAACCCAAAGTCTGAAAAGCGCTTTGAACAGCATGATTCATGTGAAGGAATACCATCGTCACTGCAAGCACGTAGAAAATACTGATAGGCAGTGACCTGAAGCCAGCCACAGCCATGGCGTAGGCATTGTGCACGAGACGTCCGTCAAGCAAAAGCCATGTCTGATTGTAGGGTACAACCGCAACTTTATGCCAGGTAAAGTGAGCCAGGTGAAAGAGCAAAAAGGCAAGAATACTGAGTCCGCTGATAATCATGGAGCGCGAATACACGGTAGACGCTACGGGAGTCAGGGACTGATAACTCGTTGGTCTGGCGCTTGCGTTACGTCCCTTCAGCTTAACTGTAAAAACAATGTGTGCCACGAAGGAAACAAGAATACCTGCACGCATGATCCAAAGAAGTGCGCCTAGGTCACGAAGACCCTGGGCGTACTTGTTGAACGCTGATGGACCGGAAAAGATCAATAGGTTTCCGGCTAAGTGTGCAATGAGAAAACCAACCACCGCCAAACCACTGATCGCGACGATCATCTTCTGCATGACGGTCGAACCGAATAGAGTACGCTTCGAAGACATAAGGTATCCAATGTACGATTGTATGTTCCCCTTTGGAGTACCGGCACGGAGGTGCGCTGCCAAAGTGTCGCAATTTACGGAATTGACACGGTTGAATGCACCATTGTTGAAAATTCGAGGGTAGTTGACGACACTCTCCTCTCATGATGGGCGCGACAAGTATGTGTGTTGATGTAGGTTCTACAGAGGGACACGCACAAAGAACTCTGCCCTGCAGTTGTTTTTTTTTGCCTTGACTCGAGCACTTTGGTGCAGTATCTTGCGTACGCAGTAGAATAACGTGATGCGGTTACTGGGGAATCTAGTTGATTTGATCTTGTGCGCATCCCACCGAATTCACGCTGCTTAACGGGGAGTGTCTCAGCATGAGACACCATATTCTTACATATTTATTCGGAGTGTACGCATGAAGAAATTTTTCCAATGGGGATTCGCATCGCTCGCAGTTGCCGCCCTTCTAAGCTCCTGTTCATTCACCGGTCCGGTTTGCGCAACAAGCAATCCTGTTGGCTCAAAGGTTGGCGAAGCTTCCGGCAACGGTTACTTGCGTTTCATCTTGCTCGGTGTTGATTGTAGCATCCGCACCGCAGCAAAGAATGGCAATATCAGCAAGATCTCGACTGTTGACTTCAAGCAAACCGATCTTCTTGGCCTTCTTCAGACCTATACAACTACGGTTACCGGAGAGTAATCCATTGGTTGTAGTTCCTGAGACACTAAAGTTGGGACCAAGCGTCTAGAATGCTTGGTCCTTTTTTATTGCTGAAATGTCGAGTCCGCAACATTTCCTTACCATCTCTTCAATGCACACAATCTATATGCGAAAACTTCTACTCTGCGGTATGCTAGCCTTTTTCTGCCTGACTTTCCTGACTTCGTGTTCAAACTCGGCTCAACGAGTATGTCAGTACGGCATGGGACAAAGCTACACGCTAAGCAATGATGAGTTCGAGATCGCCGCTACCAAAGAGATTATCGCTCCATATGAATCGTTGTGTGTACCCGCAGATTGGTCTATTCCTATCAATCGCGTTCTAAAGCGTCCGGGTGGAACCCTGTACATCTGTTTTGCAGATACCAGCCAAAAGGTAGACGACTATGTTTCGTTACTTGGAAGCACAGGGCGCTTAGTCCTTAGTAGAGCAAACATCACTGTTGACCAACAACAGTGGACTACCATACTTGTGCGTCAAAACAACAATTTTGGGGCTCAAATTTGGAAACCATCAAAAGTATCAAACATGCGAGAAGTCTTCTGCTACGTAACTTCAGATTCAACCGCGGCTCAGGATTTCATCGCAAGTGGCAGTTCTCTCTCGAAACGTCTACATTAACCAACCCTTATGCGTCTGCTCGCAGTCAACTCAGCGCTTGTTTTAGTGATTATTCTCACTTCATGCGGAAGCTCCTCACCTGTCACGTATTTCAGCTTGGCTGACGGCAACAAGCTTCTTTTTGTTAGACCCAATAGCTTCGATGGCTCTTCATTCGATGTCAAAGTTGACCTAACATACAACTCGACTGCCTATGTTGCCACTATTTGTAACATCTCTGCTTTTTCGTCGAGTGTTCCTATCGACAAAATCAAAAGTCTCTATTTTGTCAATTCCAACAACACCGATACCGTGCGAGTTGAAGCAGTGCGCAAACTGTTTTGCGAAGATGATGAATGTCGGTTTACGGGAACAATGCCACAAGAAGCTTTTGTTCGACTGGTCGATCTCTCGTCGAAGTCGGGTATAAGCTACACTCTCATGATCGATATTGAGGGATCACTCTATACTGAACGGGCTTCCGGTTCTTTTGTCGACGCGCTTCGTGCCGTTGCTAAAAATTTGCCTTGATTAATTCAAGTATTCCCTCTAGATTACAATCGGGGACGTTCCAATTTTTGTGGGACCATGTCAATAGAAAATTTTTGTACTATTCATTATAACGGGGACCTATGATTTGTCGTAATCGCATTCTCCTCTGTGGTGCTGTGATAGCTGCCATGAGTTTGAACTCTTGTGGTTTTTTAAGTTCTCCTGGCGTTAATGGCTCCATAGCCGGCCCGGCGACTTCGCCAGTGGCTGCTGTAGCCGGTGCCGCCTTGCCGTTTAAAGACATCACACACCCTATTAATGCCAGCTCGAATTCGATCGGCTCGAAAGTTGGGCAGTCTTCCGGGAACACATTTTTCGGATTAGCCTTCGGCGTGGATGTCGGCATTCGTCGAGCTGCGAAAAACGCAGGCATTACCAGGATTGCTACTGTTGATTTTCATCAGTCGGATTTTCTCGGAATTATTCAAGCTTACACCTGCACTGTCACCGGTGAATAGGAATTGAGCTCTGCACACTGTCTTTCGCGATGGAACTCTCCATTGCTTACATGATGAATTTCCTTCATTTTACGAATACTTCGAAAACCTATGAAACTCAACAGACTTTACTCTAGTTGTCTTTGGATCTCATCGTTGGTCTTCCTTTTCTTTGGCTCTACCGCTGAACTTCGCGCGGTTGATGAGAACTTCCAAACAACAGATTACATAAATCGACATTTTGATCTCTGCTACGGGCTTAGTTATCACCTCGTTGGAGCCATTGCCACCAACCCAAACTCGGGATATAAGACCGGAGTTGACTTCACTTCGGAACAAGCGTTTCAATTGTTTATTCCTTTCAATAAAAAAGCAACAACTGGTCTTGCTTTAGAATATGGTAATAGTGCCTTAGCGTTTACCACGCAGAACACCAGTCTAGCGGACAGCACTTTTCCTAAACATCCTGAATCCTATACCTTTACAAGCTTCTTTCCTCATTTCTACATTAATGGCTTGGTGATAGGTGCCATGATTGGTTTGTCTCCCACCGGTTCTGTCAAAACAGATGGTTTCACTAACGTTCCTAAACTCAAAACCTTCATTATTCCACGTCTGGGTGCATCGGTTCCGCTCCTAGATGGTGAATGGGGTCGCGTCAACTTCAATATTATTGGTGGTTATTGTTTTGCAGGAATGTATGAGGATGGTAAGAAATATGTCAATGTTCATGTCACTCCAACCGACGATGTGTCACCGACTCCGGTTTCGTTGTCGATAGGGCTTAGTTTCATGTTCCGTGCTCCAATCTTCTATTAGGCTGCTTTGTCGCCTTTCTTGACGGTTTGCATGTTTTGTAAACTGTATTTGAACAAGTAAAAAAGAAAAGCCGTTGCGAGATCGCAACGGCTTTTCTTTTGCTTGAACGAGTTTCCCTAGTTGTCTGATCAGTGTACACGTTCCAACGCTACACTGAACCAGGCTTCATTTCGATGCCCCTCAGGTCACCCGATTTCTAAGCCTCTTGTTTCCGGGTAGTGTTACTCTGGCGTTGCCACATGTAGTACACCGGCACTCCAAGTAACACAATGCCAAGACCGGGATACGTATACATGGGCTTCTCGCTGAGCAAGACGATACAGATGATTGTTGCCATGACGATGTACACCAAAGGCAGGAACGGATAACCAACGGCGCGCACAGGACGATCGGCATCAGGCATCGTTTTACGCAAGACAAATATTCCGGCGATTGTAGCGATATAAAACAGCAAGACAGCGAAGATCACGTAATCAAGCAAATCTCCGTACTTACCGGAAAGGCACAGAATACTAGCCCAAATACCTTGAATCCACAAAGCGAAAGCCGGCACGGACTTCTCGTTCAATGTACCAACCTTGTCGAAAAACAACTTATCTTTGGCCATAGCATAATAGCATCGAGCTCCGGCCAATATCATTCCATTATTACATCCGAAGGTTGATACCATGATAAGTACAGCCATGAGGGTCGCCCCGAGTCCCGGAAAGATCATCTCTGCTGAAGCTGTTCCAACTCGATCATTCACAGCAAACTGAATACCTTGTGTTAAGACTGTGGTAGCTTGAGGCGTTCCACTGACCGGCAGAGTAACGATATAGGCCAAGTTAACGCTGATGTACAGGGCAGTAACAATCAAGGTTCCAAATAACAACGCAAGCGGAATGTTCTTCCGAGGATTCACAACCTCGCCCGCAGCAAAGGTCAGATTATTCCATCCGTCACTCGAAAACAATGAACCGACCTGCGCAACAGCGATCGCGGTGATGATTGACCATCCACTAAGCTGAACTACGTTGCTAAAGTTACCGGCTGCATCTTTAGTCCACATTGAGGCCTCCCAGAAGTGCGCAAGGTTTTGACGCACGACGTCGCTATTGTATCCAATGACGAATCCTAGGACGATAACGCCGATAATAGAACCGACTTTGGCGAAGGTAAAGACGTTCTGAATGAGTTTACCGGTGTGAACGCCACGAGTGTTGACCCAGGTCAGAAACGAAATCATCACGATAGCCACAAGCTGTGCTGCATTGATACCGAGCCCGCCGATAATTAGAAGTTCGTTCGACTCACCGAGAGTCGGAACCAGAACCGAGAGGTACTTCGCAAAGGCAACACCTACCGCTGCGATGGATCCGGTTTGGATTACCATGAAGAACGTCCATCCGTAGAGAAAAGCTACCAATGGATTAAAAGCCTCCCGCAGATAGATGTATTGTCCGCCTGCTTGTGGGAATAATCCCCCCAACTCTCCGTAACTCAATGCTCCGACAAGTGTAATCAATCCGGTAACACCCCAAACAACCAAAAGCCACCCTGCAGAACCGACACTACGTGCGATGTCTGAGGAGACAAGGAAAATGCCCGAGCCAATCATAATGCCGACTACAATGAGAATTGCATCCAGCAGTTTGATATCACGTTTAAACTCAGTTTGTTCAGCCATGAAAATGTCCCATAAAAAACAAGCGCCGCAAAGCGGCGCTTAGAAAAAACAATTGACAAAACCTATTAAGCGGCGTTGCGAATTTTAGAGTGCTTGATGGAGTAGCCGAAGTACACGATCAAGCCAAGCGCGAACCAACCGATCAGTCGGCCCCACGTGTCAAGTGGCAATGAGTACATCATATAGGCACAGGTTATGATACCCAAGATCGGTACAAGCGGCACCAAAGGCGTTTTAAAGGAACGCGGCGCGTCCGGCATGGTACGTCGAAGGATAATCACTCCAAGACATACCAACACAAACGCCAGTAGGGTACCAATGCTCGTAGCCTCACCAAGCACATCCACCGGTACTAAGCCGGCAATCAGTGCTACAATAATCATAAACAAAATGTTTGCTTGATATGGAGTTCTGAACTTGGGATGTACCTTTGAAAATACACCACCGAGCAAACCATCTTTTGACATAGCGTAGGCAACACGGGATTGTCCCATGAGCATTACCAAGATAACCGACATATACCCTATCAGGATGGCTACGATAATGGCGCGGTACAACCAATCATAGGGCGTGTTTGCGATTGCTTTGGCAACCGGTGCAGCTTCTCCGGCAAAATTCTTGTAGTTCTCGAGTCCCGTCATGACGTGCGCGAAAACCAAGTAGAGAACTGTACAAACGGCAAGAGAACCAAGGATCCCGATCGGCATGTCGCGTTGAGGATTCTTTGCTTCCTGCGCTGCGGTCGAAACAGCGTCAAAACCGATAAAGGCAAAAAACACAACGGCTGCACCCGTGACAATACCTGTCCAACCAAAGTGTTCAAATGCGCCTGTATTTTCCGGGATGTACGGAACGTAGTTTGCAGGATTGATGTATCCCCAACCGAGTACGATAAAGAGGATAACAACGGCGATTTTCAGAGCTACCATTACCGCTGTCGTGCGAGCTGACTCTTGCGTTCCTCTGATCAAAAGCATTGAGATCAGGACAACAATGATCATCGCGGGAATGTTAATGATACCGTGTACTTCCGTTACAGCGTGCGTTTGCGGATCGGTGACCATCTCCTTGACCCAAGGGGACATCATGAACTGTGCCGGCAGATCCATTCCGAATGAGTGAAACAAGCGTCCGAGATAACGCGACCAGCTAACGGCAACTGTACTGGCTCCGACTGCGTATTCAAGGAACAAATCCCAACCGATAATCCATGCTATAAACTCCCCCATCGTTGCATATGAATAGGTGTAGGCGCTGCCCGCCACCGGGATCATTGATGCAAACTCGGCATAGCAAAGTCCGGCAAAAGCGCAGCCTACGGCAGCTATGACGAACGACAAGGTTACAGCAGGACCGGCATTGTTTGCGGCGGCGATACCCGTTAACGAGAACAGTCCCGCACCAATTATCGCACCGATGCCAAGTACAACGAGTTGTGTTGCTCCCAGCGTTCTCTTGAGGGTATGGGCATCCCCTGACCCGTCGGCTTCAGCCTGGAGATACTCCAGTGACTTTTTCGCAAAAAGCATTTCCTTCATAAGCAGAATTCTCCAGTAGTAAAGTTCTCTAGGCTAGCATTCCCCTGTAAAAGTGCCACATCCCTAGGGCACCGGCGTGTACAGAGCATTGAGCGTGCAAAATACTACCTCAGAACTTTCACGCAAGCGAAATCCTCAGGTGACAATCATAGTGTATTTTTGCTGACTATTTCAACACTTATCACTGGAGATCTTATGTCCGTTACTGTAGGCGACCGTTACATCGATTTCACCTTGTTTGATTCAGAGAAGAAACAACACACCTTGAGTTCATACATCGGCAAAGGCGCAGTTGTCTTGGCGTTTTACCCTGGAGCATTTACAGGCGTGTGCGACAAAGAAGTGTGTTCTTTGCGCGATGGTATGGCGCGTTACAACGAGCTTGGTGCAACAGTCCTCGGAATCAGTGTTGATGGTCCTTTCGCACTCAGGGAGTTTGCCACCAAGTATCAATTGAATTTCACTGTTCTAGCAGACTTCGAACGAACCGTTACCTCCGCTTATGGAGTGACATGGCCGAGTCTTGGTGGTGTAGAAGGGTATAACGTAGCAAACCGCAGTGCTTTTATCATCGACAACGAAGGTGTGGTACGCTATGCTTGGGTTGCACCGAGTCCAGGTGTTGAGCCGAACTATGAAGAACTGATTGCGACAGTTCAGTCCTTGAAATAGTGCAAAAAACAAAGCATTCTTCGTAGTTTTGTACTCAACGGATCTAAGCTGCAATGCTCTTAACTGAATTCCTGCATCGATTGGAGACATTACTCCCGGCATCCACAGCGATGCAAGGTGATCGTCTTGGACTTCAGGTTCAGAGTGGTCGCTCTACAGTCCGGAGAGTTTTGTGCTGCTTGGACTGCACGGAAGAGGTCGTTAATGAGGCTCTGACGAGAGGTGTTGACACAATCGTGTGTTTTCATCCTTTGATATTCAGTCCTCAGACTCGCATTGTGGATGACAATCGAATTGGTCATTGTATCCAAACGCTCATAAGAAACTCGATTTGTCTTATTAGCGCGCACACCAATTTTGACGCACATCCACAAGGAACAAATGAAGCACTTGCACGGGCACTTGGTTTGGAGATCGAGAGCCTTCTAGTGCCTGATGCGCTAGTAAGTGGTCACGGAATGGGTGTGGTTTGCAACGCGATGGGACTGAGCTATCAAGAGCTCCTCGGTCGAGTCCGACACGTTTGCACTTCGCCGATTCGTCACAGCGCAGTTTGTCCGACACCTCTGCAGCGTGTAGCACTTGTTGCCGGAAGTGGCTTCTCTTTCTTTTCGCAGGCACTTCTCTCCGGCTCTCAAGTGTTTATTACAGCAGACCTAAAGTATCACAACTTTTTTCAGACCGAAGGTCGTATCGCTTTGATAGACCCCGGACATTACGAGATGGAGCGTTTTGTTCCATCAGCGTTGGTGGAACTTTTTCAAAACGCTTGTAGCGATGATGCAGACATGACGTTCATGACGACGCAGCTCAATACAAACCCCGTACGCTATTACAACGGCAACGAATAAGATTTTTACATACCATATCAGGAGTCGAAGTGGAAAATGATGTACAGCGTATTGCAGCGCTTGCACATGTGGATGAGAAGTTGGATGAAATGCACGAAGAACTTGGCGATCTTCCGAAGCAGGTCAAGAAATTGGAAGGACTGGTACGGGAGCGCTCAAATGCTGTTGAAGCGACGCAAGGTGAACTCACTGCTGCTGAAAACTTCCGTTCAACTTCGAATGTAATGCTTCAGGAGTTTGGTGATAAGCAGAAAAAGCTCACTGACTCGCAGTCCTCGGTTCGTAACAACAAAGAGTTTGATGCGATTACCAAAGAGCTGGAATTCATCAGAACCGAGCGTATACGTATTGAAGGCGAACTGGCGCAAACGAGCGTTAAAGAAGAGAACTGGAAGAATATGCTTGTAGGTCAACAAGCCGAATTACTGGAAGCGCAGACGAATCTTGCGGCAAAAGAGCAAGAGCTGGATCATTTGTCTAATGAACAAAACGATGAATTCAAACAGCTTCAAGCGAAACGAAAGAGCATAATCGCGGGTCTAAACGCTGAGTGGTATTCCGAATACGAGCGTATCCGTACCTATCACAGTGATGCGGCAGTTCATATTCGTAAAGGCTCATGCAGCGGATGCTTCAGTGCAATTCCCCCACAGCGACAAGTTGAAATGCGGAATAACAAAGAGGCATTCTTTAGTTGCCAGATCTGTGGCCGCATCCTCTACCCTGAGGAGCTGCGCGTTGAAGAAGAATTCGTCTAGAATCAGTCAAATAGAACAAAGAATTTGAGGAAAACGGGCAGTCGCGTACACGTATAACGTGTATGAGGAAAGTCCGGTCACTAAAGAGCAGCGCGCTTGATAACGTCAAGGCGTGATGCGAGTTCTCTCGCATCGCGACGGAGAGTGCAACAGAAAAAATACCGCCTTGCTTTGCAAGGTAAGGGTGAAATGGTGCGGTAAGAGCGCACCGCATTATGCGTGAGTATAATGGCAGTGTAAACCCCGCGCAGTGCAAGACCAAATAGGATGCAGGCGAAGACTACGGTTTTCAGACATGTTGCTCGCGTGTCATCTGTATCGGGTAGGTTGCTTGAGGTGCGCGGCAACGCACACCCTAGATAAATGACTGCCTCTTTCGCATAGCGAAAAAGACAGAAACCGGCTTACAGTTTTCCTCTCTTTTTTTTTTCGACGGTGTCTCCTTACTCAGGTCGTGTGAGGGTACTACTCGCCAAACGATCAGTGTCACGTGGCACACTGTCACCACATTCAACCGAGTGATTCGTTTTGTTCACCTTGATTTGTTAGGCCCGCGTGAGTTCAGACCATCGCATCATTGTTCCTGAAGATCCAATCATAAGAGATATGCTCGGAGATTTCGTTGAGTCGTGGCAGCGTGACTTCAACGACAAGTTGCCGGCGATTGTTCAAGAAAAGCATGCCGAAGAGTTGTTTCGCTTTGGCCACACGCTCCGAGGCTCAGGTCGACAGTTTGGTCTTCTTGCAATGTCAGACCTCGGAATGGAGGTTCAAGAATGTGCTCGTTCTGAACGGTGGGACCTATTGCCTGCCCTACAACAACGACTTTCTGATGAGCTAGTATACGTCAAGCAATTCGTGATCGAAAACGGCATTGCACCGGCTGACCGCTTTCGTGACATACCATCTAACCTGTAGACATATGAAAACATTCGCTGTACTTGTAACACTACTGGCAGCTTCTCTCGCTGGCTTCGCACAGCCGCGAGTTGCAGTACTACCGATTAAAAACGCAGATGGCAACTTCTCTCTCAACAGCTATTGCTACAAGATCGCGGACAGTCTGCGTACGGTGCTTAGCACTTCGGAACTCAATGGCAAGCAATTCGTAGTGGTCTCAGCCGATTCGGTTGAAGCGGTACTTGCCGAGCTCAATCTCGATCCGAACAATGCTCAATATGAGTCGGACGTTTGGAAGTCTGTTGCGAAATTGAATTGCCAGTATGCCGTTACCGGAAACTTCAACATGAACGCCGGCAAAATGTTGCTGAATGTTTATTGTTACAACGTAGACACCAAAATGGCTGACCCAAACCATGCTGCGAAGAATATTTTCAAAGCCCCTGAGAAAATTCTGGAGATGATTGTCATCATCCGTGATAGGTTACTTCCCGCATTGAAGTAAGATCATGTCGTCTTAGGCAAAACCGACGCCACGTCACAACGGAGTTCGCAGCCGGATTTAGCGATTGAGAATAGTCGGTCACTCAAGTGACTTGATCCGCTTTGTCAGGATAGACCTACTGTCCCTTACAACCGAAGCGGATTCAACATTAGTGATGATTATCGTTGTAAGTCCCGACACCTTTTCACTAAAATTCTCGCCCTTTCATAGATTTACCCATGCGTGTACACGGTCCGAAAAAGAACTTTCTCGCTATCGATAAACAGTATTCCTCCTACGATGACTCTGCCATAGTGTTGGTCTCTGCCCCCCTTGAAGCTACGGTGAGTTACGGCGGCGGTACTGCCAAAGGTCCGGAAGAAATCATCAAAGCCAGTGCATACGTTGAGTTTTACGACGATGAATTCGATCGCGAACTGTGTTTCGAAAAAGGTATTGCAACACTTGAACCATTGAAGCTAGCAACCCTAAAGGGAGATATGGCGATTCAAAAAATCGGAGCTCAAGTCAGTCAAGTTCTACAGGACGGAAAGTTTTGTGTCACCTTGGGTGGCGAGCACTCGTTGTCGACCGCTCCCATCCGCGCTCACTATGAGAAGTACCCGGACATGAGCATCCTTCACTTCGATGCACATTCCGACCTGCGAGATTCTTATGAAGGCACCAAGTGGTCGCATGCTTCGTTTATGGCAAGAGTATCCGAGTTCTTCCCTACCAAGCGTATTACGCAAGTTGGTATTCGAGCTCAGTGTCGTGAAGAGGCCGACTTTATCAAAAAGAATTCGATCAACACATTTTATGCTTCAGCTCTTCGACGTGGTGTCCATGGTTCTGACTGGCAGACGTCCATTGTGAAAACGCTCGGCAAGCAGGTGTATGTAACCTTCGATGTTGACTACTTCGATCCTTCAATTATGCCTGCAACAGGAACTCCTGAACCTGATGGTTTCCTTTATGCCGAAACGCTCGACGTCTTTCGAAAAATCGTCAAGGCTGGCAAGCAGATTGTTGGATTTGACATTGTTGAGCTAGCTCCCATGAAAGGTCTCAGTCACCCAAATCTGACGACGGCACGTTTGCTCTACAAGATGTTGAACTTCGCTTTCGCGACAAAAACTAAGAATTCCGGAAAAAAGTAATCACTAGGCTAAAACGCGAATGACACTCCAGCAACGTATTGTAGACGCTTTGAATACTGCTCCGCAGGTGGACGCACTGCTGCAGCTTATTGAGGACTTTTTAAACGCCTTGAATGACGGCACTATTCGCTCAGCCGAACCGTCGGATGATGGCAATTGGGTCGTACACCGTTGGGTTAAGGAAGGTATACTTCTTTGCTTTCGTAGTGGCACGAACGTTGATCGTTCACTCGGTGATTTCAAATTTTTCGACAAAAACACGATTGCACTGCAACACTTCGAACTCGAGAGAAATATTCGGATCGTGCCGGGTGGATCTGCAATTCGCAATGGATCGTATGTCGCTTCCGGTGTGATCTGCATGCCTCCGATGTACATCAACATTGGTGCGTATGTTGACAGCGGAACAATGGTCGATTCACATGCCTTGGTTGGCACCTGCGCCCAGATAGGCAAACGTGTGCACCTCTCAGCCGCTGCACAAATCGGAGGTGTCCTTGAACCGGCAGGAGCACGTCCGGTTATCATAGAAGACGATGTCATGGTTGGAGGGAACTGTGGGGTATACGAAGGCGTGCTCATCCGCAAACGCGCCGTGCTGGGAAGCGGTGTTATCCTGAATGCTTCTACTCCTGTTTATGACCTTGTTAACGAGCAAGTGTTGCGTAGTAGTGCTGACCAACCATTGGAGATTCCGGAAGGAGCCGTCGTTGTTCAGGGAACTCGTAGCTTGAGCTCGACCTTTGCAAAAGATCATGGCCTGAGCATTGCAAGTCCACTCATTGTCAAATACCGCGACGCCAAAACCGATGCTCGTACGGCACTAGAATCTGCATTACGTTAACTACTGCATAAACAAAGCTATGTCAGCATTAGAAAACCTACAAAAAGCAAAGAAGTACATTGCCGGCGCGAACTTTTTGTCTGCCGTCATCATGATTGTCACGTTTTTCCTTCTGCGCCGTTATAATCCGGATGGTGAGACCTATTGGATACTAGTGGCAGGTATCGTCTTTGCTCTGGCCGGAATTCTCTTCGTTGCCTTTGTCAAGAAGCTAGAGAAGCGCTTCAAAGACGCCAATATTCGATAAGTGTCGTGAACTCTGCCTCAACTCGCCTTGCCCCGCTTCGCTCTTCGCTCGTTGTCGAACTTCACCGACACGAAGATCGCGATGTCGTGCTGTTACGGGACGAAGAAGGTATTGCAGAATCTGATATCATGCTGGATGCGACCTTACTCCCCTTGCTTAACGGACTGGATGGCACGCACACCTTAGGCAGCTTGCATCAGGCGCTCCTTGTGGATCATGAGGCTACGTTTTCTATCACTGAATTGTCTGCTTTCATCAATGCTCTTGATGAGGCTTGCCTTCTCGACTCTGAGTTTTTTCTTCAACAGAAGCTCTTCCTTGATTCCGACGTCCGTCATCCCGTGTGCAGCGGAACCTGTTATCCGAGTGATCCCGTTGAGCTTGCTCAGTTCTTGGATGAGATATTGGCAATGAGTCCGGTAAGAAGTTATCCGACTCAAGCAAAAGCAGTTCTTGCGCCCCACATTGACTTCCGAGTCAATAAAGAAGTCTATGCTGCTCCGTTTAATGCTCTACGCGATGCTGAGTTTGATGTCGTGATACACATCGGCACTTCTCATTATGGATGGAACGATAGATTTATCCTTAGCGAGAAGGATTTCTTGACTCCTCTCGGACGATTACGCAGCGACAAAGATCTCATTCGCGAGCTGAGAAGTCGGATGAGCAATCGTCTTACAACCAATGACTCCGCGCACCAACCTGAACACTCTCTGGAGTTTCACCATATCTTTCTCCAACACCTTTTTCCAAATCGAGACTTTAGCATTGTACCCATTTTAGTCAGCTCTTTTCAAGACTTTGTAAATGTTCAACGTGAACCGCAAACGGACTCAAAAGTCAAAGAGTTTTGTGATACGCTGAACAAAGTTGTTGAGGAGAGCAACAAGAAAGCACTATGGCTCGTTAGCGGAGATCTCGCGCACATTGGTAAGCGTTTTGGTGATGAGTGGGAAGCCGTCTCGCTGCTCGATACGCTGCGCTCGGAAGATTTTGAGGTCATGAACTCAATGATTAACGGCAAAGCTTATGAGTACTTTGGTACAATTGCTCGAAATCACGATCGACGTCGAATCTGCGGCCTACCTCCCGTTTGGACTATGCTTAATAGCGTAAAACCCGGAAAAGGAACGGCTCTCGGATACGATCAGTGGAATGACTCTCCCACTGCTTCCGCAGTTAGTTTCGGTGCCGCTGCATGGTGGTAAATTCTGCGATCACGCTCGCGTTTTGTCAAGAGGCCAACTCGCGGCTCTTGTTACGAAGATTCACCCTTAGTCGTCACTCTCATCGTCGACTTCACCCTTCTTGTTACTTATCTCGGTAACTTTTTGCTGTGCTTGCTCTAAAAAATAACGAGCATCGTTCACTAAGCTCATCCCCTCTTCATAGAGTTTCAACATGTCCTCGATAGGGGCTGTACCGGCTTCCAGAGTTGTCTGAATCTCTTCCAACCTCTTCAGTTGTTCTTCAATGTTCTTAACCTTTTTTGCCATGGTTTCAACCTATTAATGGTACTACAAAATTTTATCACCGGAACGAACAGCTATGCCTTGCAGTTCTGTATAGGCCTCGTCTCAGAAGCATGAGAATGCCGAAATCACCGAACTCAGCAGAACAACCCAACCATTCGTTATCAGAACTGCCTTCGACCGCTATGTGCCTTCGACGCGACGTGCATCACGAGTCTTAACTCCACGTACAACGACCTCAAGTTCCTGGTGTGCACGTACTACTTCTATCTCATCGGATACAGATAAAACCGCATTCGTTGCGACAACTTTACCGTTTTGGCGTATCAAAGCAAAGCCACGTTGCAAGGGTGACAATGGTTGCACCGCTCGCAAGCTACGAGAGGCTCCCTCGATTGTTGTCTCCAACAGCGATACTTTATACTGCATCGACGCGGTACAGCTTTGAACAAATCGGTCCATGTGTTGTCGATGCTCCGCAATGTGGCGCGAGATAAGTCCGAGTACCGACTGATCAACCCATGATTTCACCATGGAGAGCTTCAGCTCCAAGACATCTGTTATCGAATCCGTCATCCTGTCGGATGTATGGTCTAGCTCAAAACGCAGCTCATCGGCACGCACCGGTGCACATAAAACAGCTGCAGCCGTGGGTGTTGCTGCCCGATAGTCAGCCACAAAATCAGCAATACATACGTCCGTTTCGTGACCTACCGCCGAAATGATTGGCGTTTCGGCTCGCAATACTGCATCGGCGACTTCTCGTGTGTTAAAGGACCACAAGTCTTCAATACTACCTCCGCCTCGTCCTATGATGATAACATCACAACGCTGTTGATCTAACGTTGCGATGGCTGCTACGATATCTCTTGCCGATCCTTCTCCTTGTACCAGAGTCGGACGGAAGACGATTTCGCACGCCGGCATCCGCTGTTCCATCGTGCTCAAGATATCCCTAATCGCAGCTCCGGTCGGAGAGGTCGCTACTCCAACTTTCAAAGGAAATGCCGGTAAAGCCTTCTTTCTTGAGGCGTCGAAATAGCCAAGAGCTTGCAATTCAGCTTTCAACTTTTCAAACGCCACATAAAGATCACCTATACCGGCAGGCACAAGCGAGAAGCAGTCAATCTGATAGTTACCTTGAGAGGCATAGAGAGTAATGCGACCACTCACGATGACCTTCATTCCGTCAAAGGGCTTGAAATCCAGTTGTCGCGTCTTCCACATCACTGCTCTGATCTGCGCACCCTCATCCTTCAAAGTGAAATATTTGTGGCCGCTTGAATGGTGTTTGTAGTTGGAAATCTCACCGACTACGCGTACGAATGGAAAACCTTGCTCTAGGGTCTCTTGAATAATGCGCGTAAGCAACGTTACGCTAAGTGCTTCTTGATTCATGGTGCAAAATAGAAAGACCTGGGCTGGTAATTCAAGACGATGCCAGGACACTTATACACAGGTGAAGTGCGGATGCTCTTTGACCTGCAATGCGGAAATTATCAGGTGCTGGTCTACACGGTCAGCAGTATCAGCGGAGAGTGCCGATTCCAGAACTCACTCGATACTAGTCTGTTCTTTCTTGTGGCAGGCGGCGCGAAACGCGCCGGATAAAGAAAAGAGACACATGCAGATCTTGAGTTCGGATACTGAGATTTCAATCGAGAATGGTACAGAAACGCCATTTGTGTCACATCTCAGGCTTCCAACGTGCACACTTTATAGCCATGCAGAGTGGCTCAGTCGAAAACGCTAAATTTGTTGCGCTACTACTTCTTCATACACTATGCCCCTACATCTCGTTGGTTTTGGATACGATGTTCACCGCTTGGCTGAGGGCGAATCCCTTGTCCTGGGCGGAATCCCAATAGAATCGACTATTGGAACTATTGCGCACTCAGACGGCGATGTTATTCTTCACGCCCTCTGTGATGCAATGTTGGGGGCCGCGGGAATGGGAGATATCGGAGAGCATTTTCCCGACACCGACAGTCGTTGGAAAGGAATGTCCAGCACCGTGTTTGTCAAAGAAGTACTAACGATGATCCATACCAGAAACTACCGTTTGGTAAACGTCGACATTGCCGTTGTGTTGGAAGCACCGAAGCTCAAACCTTACAAAGAAGCCATGCGTAGGAGCATTGCCGAAATGCTCGGGCTGATTGAAGAGCGAGTCAATATTAAAGCCACGACCTCAGAAAAATTAGGATTCGTTGGTCAGGGTCATGGTATTCAAGCCTATTGTTGCTGCAGTGTCTATCACATGTCTTCGGAACTCTAGAAGCACACATGCACTTTCGCCCGATAGCATATTGCTTCGTGTTCGCTGTCCTGCCACTTGTGGCAGCTCCACAGTATTGGCCGCAGCGTACCGTGTTGAAAGATCAGCGCAGTTACACTGAGCGACACTTTGCCGCTGAGCTTCAGGGAAAGATGTCGGGCATCGATGTCATACGGAGTATACCGGGTAGCCTGTCCTTGAGCTTGACGGTCGATAGCTCAATGTCGTCCTTAGATATTCCGGCGGACTCTGTGATTTGCGCGTTCACCGGGAGACACTATTGGTTCTTGATTTATCAACGTGGTGACTCCGTGTACTCCGCACGACTTGGTCAAGGGGCTGTTGTTGATCGAGAGATGCGTGTGTGTAACGGCCACAACCTACAGCTTCTGGATAGAACATCTTCGTCGTTCACCTTGGTGTCGTCAGACTCTTTGTTTCTCTGTCAACTTCCGACAGACGACAGTGCTCTACAGGTCCTTCGACTTGCTCGCAATCAGCGTGCTCCGGTCTATGCCCGCCTTAGTGACTCCATCGTCGTGGTCGCCTCGACATTAAACTCGGATATACGCTCGGTGGAACGATACTCGGACGGGCAGTGGCATAGCATAGGAATCGTGCCCGCACGCGATGGTGCCATCACACATTCGGCATCTGCTGTATACGCCGTGAGTGTACGGGCGGGACACTACGTTCTACACATACTTTCGCTTCATTCAAATCAACAAATCCCGTTGAGTGTCGACATACCTGACGACTTTTTTGAGTTGACGGCACTGGGCGTGCAACACGACACCTGTGTCGTGCTGTTTCGCAACGGGGTCGTGCGTTGTACGGCGCAGTCTGTTGTCTCTGCCGACCACCTTCCTTTGCACGACATCGAAGCGCCAACAACTGTTGAGTTTGTCGCAAACGATATTGTCGCGCACAGTCGTCACCAAATGTATCGCTTTGGCATCGTGAGTGACTCGTGGTTTCGGGTTCGGTCAATGTTTGGCTTTTTCCGTCGCTACGGAATACTAGTACTATTGAGTCTCCTCGTTATTTTCCTCTTGGCTCGGATGCTTCGATATCGAAGACAACTTCGGGATGTTATAGAACTTGGATCGACAGGGATCTCTTTCGTTGTCGATAAGTCTATGCGTTTGCGGCGCATCAACTCTCGCGCACGGGAGCTTTTTGAGATGGATACGAGTACTCCTCTGCGTCGTGTTTTAAAGTACTACTGCAACGGCGAGTCGCAGCGCATCGTGGAGAGCTTTGTTGCTAGTGCTTTGGCGGTTCGTGGGACGCAAATCCAGAAGCTTATGTTTAAGAACGCGAGCGGAGATCAAGAGATTATCTTTACGGCTCAGCCTTTGAGATCCATGAGTGGAGGCTTTGATGGCTTGGTTGTAAGCGGCGTCGACATCACCGAGGAACTTGAACGAAAACGTCTTGTGAACTGGGCACAGCTGGCACATGACATGCAGACCAATCTTTCCATTATCAAGCTTAACTCTGAACAATTGGAAGGATCTGTCGATGTGGCATCTGAAGAAAAGCGTCTTCGGATACGCCATCAGGCGAGCCTACTTTTACAAAGGGTTCGCGACATTGTCAGTATTGGACGAGACGAACAATTGCATCTGAGTGAGAATGAGCTCCGTGCAGTGTTTCATGAAGTCGTTCGAGAGTTTGACGACAGTTCATTTGCCCACGTTCGCTTTCTTACTCCGGAGCGTTTACTGCTTGTCAAACTCGACAAGGCCAAGATGCTGAGAGCGCTTCGTAATGTTGTTGAGAATGCGCTGCGAGCAATTGGGCAGGAATCAGGAACGATAGAGTTTCTTGCATTGACAACGAAGACAGAGCTGGTCATCGGCGTGAAAGACAGTGGTAAAGGAATGGATGAACAAACCTTGGCTAATTTCTTCAAACCCTATTATTCGAATTACCGACAGTACGGTGGGACGGGCATAGGAACGATGATTATGCAACGGGCTATTGCACTTCATGGCGGGAAAATAGAAGTTGAAACAGCGGTCGGGAAAGGCACAACGATTTACTTTAAACTACCCCTTGCACTTTATGTCCGTGGCTGATCTCCGCAAACAACTCAAGAACATACGCATCGCCGCATTTGACTATGGGCTAAAACGCGTGGGATGGGCTGTGTGCGATGAGTATCACATTACAACCAATACGAAAGGCGTTTTTCTCCGAAGTGCACCTGACTTCTGGGAGCAAGTTGTACAAGGTCTACAACGCGAACGCGTTGGCTTTGTACTAGTCGGAGTACCTCTGCGTGAACACACGAAAGCCGGACCGATGGTTGAAAAGACACGAGAATTCGCTCGCCTGCTACAGGAAAAATCGGGCTTAAACGTTCTCGAAGTAGACGAGTCTTTTAGTTCCAAACGTGCTGTTCAAACGATGGTGCAAATTGGTGTACCGAAAATGAAGCGTAGAGATAAAGAAAGGACCGACGAAATCTCGGCTGCTATTGTGTTACGTGATTTTCTTTTGGAGCTTGAGTGAAGAACCGCCTTGCCAAGAACAAGATTTCTCTTGCAAGGACTTTCGTGTGTACGATTGCCATTGTAGCTGTGTGTGTCTCTAGTTTCGGAGCACAACCACCCGTACCGCTTGCTCCTCCCGGCTCACACGCGTCATGTTGGCTTCAGAGCTCACTCCTTCCGACGGAGCGTGCAACAGAAGCACGTCTCGTTGTTTCTCTGCGCAGTGCCAACGACTTTTTTAGCTTCGTGTCGAATCCGACTGATAAGTCCGCATCATCGTTCGAAGCTCCCTACTCTCTCTCTATCGATGTCTATGACAGCAGCGGCGTCATTCGTCATGGACAACTCATCCGTGACACTCTGCGCTGTTGCGCTTACAGCGAAACCCATAATCGCTCCACTACAGTACTCCGTTACTACTCAATTATCGTTCCGAATACGGCCTACACAGTAAAGCTGGAAATTGAGCAAAGAGAGGGTGTTCTACAACGAAGTAGTTCTTCGGTCCTCGACCTGCATGCTCAGAAATTGTTTTCTTCATGCTCGTCACCCATCTTTCTCCAAGGAAGCGATCACAACGGTTGTCTTCCTTTGTGTGTTTCTGCTCAAGGCTTTGATTTTGGAACAGACAATGTGTCTCTTTACTATAGCTGCAGCTCCGCTGCAGCCTCGCGTCCGTTGAATTACAGAGTTCGAAGAACAAAGTCTAGTGATGAATGGTATAGCGATGCAAAGAAAGAGATCAACGGAAGTATGAAACGCAAGGATGCGGTCATGTTGCGTACCCCGATGGATAGTGCTTTTAACGACGCACCATGTTTCGTCGCTCAAACTTTCGGTCCGGATCTCTTCACATTACGCGCGGATCTGGAGGTAGCTAGTTTAGGTCCCGGCATGTATGAGTTTCAAGCATATTCGCCTGCATCGCTTGATACGTTATCCACAAAATTCCAGATTGGCTGGTCAACGATGCCTCTCTGTCTCAAGTCGTTGACGACCGCATTGAGCGCAATGAAATATGTGGCTACGGAGGACGAGTTGGAGAGCTTGTCACAAGGATCAGAGCAGGATCAGAGGCGTCAGTTGATATCTTGGTGGCGTAAAAAAGACCCGAGTCCTTCGACGGTTTATAACGAAGCGATGATAGCGTTCTTCCGTCGAGTCGATGAGTCCAGAGCTATGTTTATGACGCCTGCGGAGCGCGACGGCATGCGAACGGAACGTGGCCGTGTCTATATTCTGTATGGTCTACCGACGGACGTTGAACAAACGAGTCCGAAGAATGGCGCAGCCAGGGAAACATGGACGTACTCCAACAAAGTCAAAAAGCGCATCGTTTTCGAACGTGATCAACGAGATATGTATCGAATTGTGAATGTTGAATCACTCTAATCAGCTTTACTAACCAGCTTCTACGGAGATCCACTTAGAAGAGTTGTTTTCTTCGTGCTACTCCGTCCCTTGTACTCTACGCATAAAACTTGCCCTGGCTGCAACCAAACACCCGAGAGTTGCCAGTACCAACACTAGGTAAGACAAAACGTCTGAACTGTGTACGACATGATCATTCTGAAGATAGCGCATACCTTGTACAAACATGGACGTAAAAGGGATGAGTGTCAAGACACTGTCAGTTGCACCAAATTCCGATGCTTTGCTTCCCAATAGAAACGTTAGTGGCACGATCAAGCTCATTGTTATGAGCATACTCGCCGCCTGCGCTGTACTCTCCTTCTCGACAACCGCACCGATCCACAAATACAGGGCTGAGAAAAAGACAAAGCATAGATAGGCGTGAATAGACACGACCAAACCCGGCGATGAAAAGTCAATTGCGAAGCCGTGTTGGGCAACTTGACTTACAACCAGGTACCAAGCCGCGGTATGAAAGAGCCCAAACACCAAGACACTCCCATACTTTGCAAAGAGTAACGTGCTTGGAGATGTGGAACTAACCACGACATCGATGACTTTCGAAGAACGTTCTTCGAAAAATGAGCGTACGAGAAGCTGAGCGGATCCGCTGACTAAGCTCAGCGACAAGAGCTGAAGACTCAAAGCCCCCAGAAGCAACGACATGCGCGCAGATTGTTGTTTGTCGTCAACACTATACTCGCGTCGAATGGCAAGCATTGGTTTGGTACTATCGTGTCTTAGAACTTGTGTAATCAATGCATAGAGATACTCTTGCACCGATAGTCCCCTATCATTTCTCCCGATGATACGAAGTTGTGGACTATTACCCTCCAAGTCCGCGATCGCCATGAGAGAGAGATTCTTGACATCGTCGTGATCGCTGAGTGGAATCACGGTCAAACGTAAAGAAGTGGTATCGCGTAACCATGTCTCACGCGCTAGTGTATTCAATGAGTCAAGAAACGAATGTGAACACCCTCCGAGCGCTACACAGGCAGAGCGCGACTCAACCGAAGACTGCTGAACGAATGACGAAAGGGGCAAAAAGGTGGTGATGATGCTGAGAAGTGGCGAAAGGACGAGCATCGCGATAAGTAGTGGTGACCGTACGCGTTGGCGTAGTTCAAAGGCGGTGATCACTCCTACTTGACGAAGATTCATGACCGCGGCTCCCAATCCAAGCCCTCACATGGCACATATTCGTTGCTCACATGTTCGTCGTAGCGAAAGCAACTTTGTCCTGTGGGGTTGAAGTGCTTGCATTGTCCACACAAGGTCTCCAGCTGAACATGCTCAAGGTGTTCATTGAAGATTGTATACTGGCGGTATGCCGGGTACGCTACGTATCCCCACAAGAGGATAAGCGTAATAAGATAGGTCGTTTCATCACCCTTCCAGTACCATAGCCCGAAGCCGACAACAATTGTCAGCAAAGCGCGTAACAGTGCCCCACTCACAATGTTTCCGGTTGTGAATCGAGGTTGCCCGTCTGCGTCATACAGTCCGTCGCGAAGGCTAATCTGATCGAAAAGAGAGTCTAACATAGAGAAGTGCAATATAGGGTCTAAGGAGTTGGCAAGGGCTCATGTGCGATGTCATACGCTGCAATAATGGTTATGTATGACATCAACACAGCCCTGAGCGCAGCTTTGATGCAAGACGTACCTGCCGAGCTAATCGTGCCCTAACGCCGGACAAAGTGATATTTTGCAATGAGTCCGGTTCTCTATTCTGTGTATAGTTTTGTACGGTTGCAGTCAAAACATTGTTCTGTGTGTGATACGCGTTTGTTACTCCGGCAACTCATTAAGATGAAAGCGCTCGAAGAGCCACAACAGGTGCCCCCCCCTTTTCGTGCTACTCGTTGAGGACTCCTGCAGATTTGAATATATCGTCAGCCTCCATGACCTCATTGTTTAACGAAATATCATCTCTACTGACAGAGCAGAACAATAGTCGAACCTGCGATATCGACAGGGCATCCCTGCGCGACATGTTGCTAATGATCAACGATGAAGACGCTCTGGTTGCCCCGGCTGTTCGTGCTGAGATTCCACAAATCGAGATTGCAGTTGATCGTATTGCAGTAGCATTCAGAGCCGGAGGTAGATTGTTCTACATAGGTGCCGGAACGAGTGGTCGGCTCGGTGTTGTAGACGCGTCCGAATGTCCGCCAACCTTCGGTGTGGAGCGCGAATTGGTTCAAGGAATCATCGCAGGCGGCAACGAGGCCATGTTTCAGGCTCAGGAAGGTGCCGAAGACTCCTTTGAGCGAGGAGCCGGCTGCATCGATGAGTATGCCATCGGGCCTGACGACATTGTTTGTGGTATAGCTGCTTCAGGGCGAACCCCTTTTGTACGCGGTGCACTGGACGAAGCGATGAGACGAGGCATCTTTAGCATCTTGGTCACGACCAATTCACGAGACAATTTACGTCAACTTGGAGTCAATGCTAACTGTATTATAGCCCCACAAGTTGGTCCCGAAGTAATCGCGGGTTCCACTCGAATGAAATCCGGTACAGCACAGAAATTGGTGTTGAATATGTTGAGCTCCGGCGCTATGATTCGTATCGGAAAGACCTACGGCAACATTATGGTTGATCTTAAACTGAGCAACGCCAAGCTTCATGAACGAGCCAAAAAAATCCTCATGACGATCGCCGATGTAAGCTATGACGCTGCTTCGGATGCTTTGATACGAGCTGATGGACAGGTCAAAACCGCATTGGTCATGTTGATTCTTGGCGTTGATGCCGCAAGCGCCGTTGAACGGTTGAACCGAGCTCAAGGTGTTGTACGCCACGCGATCTCGCTGCACAATGAGCGCGGTGACTGACGACTGAGATTCGATAATCGCCTCAATAGAGGGCTAGTAAGAACGAGCTTTATTGGTGTCAAGGTCTTCGGTGAAAAGAGGTAACAAAGCCACACACTAAAACTTGGTGTTGTTCGTGTCTTGACCACCATAGATCCTGCTTCCTCTTCATACGTACAGCGTACCTGACCCAATCCGACACTTTCATTTCAATCATGGCTAAGAACCGACGACTAAACGATACACCGAAAGTCAAACTCAGTTTTGCTCAACAGAAGAGCGAATTCTTGTTCATCCTGTCCTTTTATCAAGAACATCGCTGGAAAGCACTTATCATCTTGGCTTTCATGATGGCGAGCAATGGTTTGTCTCTTGCTTTTCCGGCATTCATAGGACATCTACTTGATACTATTCAAACAACCGCACTCAGTGCCAATGTGTGGCAGATCGTAGGCGTTTTGTTAGCCGTGTTTCTCGTCCAGGCTGTAGTGAATTACTTCACGTCTGTGTCGCTGGCTCGCATAACGGAAACAGTACTGGCCAAACTTCGAACAGCCCTCTTTCGTCACATCCTACACCTCCCGATGAGTTTCTTCGGTGAGAAGCGTGTCGGAGAGTTGATGTCTCGTGTCAGTTCGGATGTGACTCAAATTCAAGAGACCTTCACCTTCACTGTCATGCAGATGATTCGCCAGAGTATTTTCCTTGTTGGCGGAATTGTTTTCATTGTGATGCGTTCAGTGCGACTCACCGTTCCGGTCCTCTTAACTCTCCCCTTGCTCATTGTCATCGCCATAGTATTTGGTCGCCGTTTACGACGCTTAAGTACGGCAATACAGGACATCCTAGCGAGTGCCACAACGATTGTTGAAGAGACCTTTCAGGCAATAGAAAGTGTAAAATCGTACACCAACGAAGAATATGAAGAGCAGCGTTACAGCTCGCGTGTTTCAGAGTACGTTCACATGGCTATCAAGGCCGCTCGATTACGAAGCATCTTCTTCTCGTTCATCATGTTTGCCATGTTTGGTGGTATTGCAGGCGTTCTGAGTTACGGCGTGTACCTTGTACACAACAACGAACTGTCAATAGGCGAACTGCTTTCGTTCATACTCTATTCGTTCTTCGTGGCCGGTGCATTGGGAACATTTGCAGAGCTGTTTGGTCAGATTCAAAGAACATTAGGTGCCTCCACACGTGTACGTGAAATCCTGGCTGAGAAGACGGAAGACACAAGCAGAGCGAAGCAACCTTTGGTACTTCGCAACATAAGTTTGCGTGAAGTACGGTTCAGCTATCCCACACGTATGGAGAGCGTCGCTCTCGATGGCATTTCGCTCGAGATTCCTGCAGGATCACGAGTGGCTTTCGTAGGAGAAAGTGGCGCAGGCAAAAGTACTACTGCTGCGCTTCTACAGAAGTTCTATGAGCCGCAATCCGGCGACATATTCTTCGATGGACAAAACAGTAGAGATCTGTCGCTCCATGAAGTTCGCTCTAACATTGGTATTGTGCCTCAAGACATCGTGCTCTTCGGTTCAACGATCGAAGAAAATATTCGTTATGGCAACGTCGAAGCGAGTAGCGAAGACGTGTGGACTGCGGCTCGCTTGGCCAATGCAGCAGAATTTATTGAACAATTTCCTGAAAAGCTTCAAACCTTTGTTGGGGAACGAGGCGTCAAACTCAGCGGTGGTCAACGTCAGCGTATTGCGATAGCCAGAGCAATACTTAAAAATCCACCAATACTCGTTCTGGACGAGGCAACCTCATCGTTGGATTCTCAGTCCGAACATCTCATTCAAAATGCCCTTGAAAACTTAATGAAGGGTCGGACAACAGTAATCATTGCGCATCGACTGTCGACTATTCGACGTTGTGACACGATTTTTGTCTTTTCGAAGGGACAGGTCATTGAACGCGGCACTCATGATGAACTTCTACGTAATGAAACCTCGTTGTATGCCCGACTCTGCGAGTTGCAGTTTGGAAAAGACGTACGTATAGCGTCATCGACGGCCCCATCCTTTTAATTTTATGCTTCGTCGCTGATATTTGGGGAGCAAGGGTCTCGTAGCTCAACCGATGTCGAAGCTTTTTTGTCCATTGGTTTTAATGAGACATAGCATTGCTAAAAAAGGCTTTCGTTGTATATTTTCACCATGAACCCGAATAGTTGTATTCACACTTCATTTTACATCACTCTATGAGAACTAAGCATTACCTGGGAGTTGTTGTGCTTGCGGCAGCAGCACTGTTCTTCAATGCCTGCTCCAGTACAACTCCAACAACTCCGCCTGACTACTACAAAGGCATTGACAAGATGGGTAGTTATTGGATTTACCAAAATCAAGAAATCGACACCAATGGTGTGCTAAGCGGTGCTACCTATACTGATTCCATGTGGGTAAATGGCGTACAGTTTATCGATGGCAAGCAAGCTACGGTTCTTGTCACCTACTCTGCTCAAGGTGGAACACCTAGCTATGATACGACCTATATCTATCGCGATGCGAATAAGCTCTATGCCTACATTCAGCCGCCCCAACTTCCAATGGACACCGTGACATTACCCAAAATGTGGGTACTTGTTGTGAATCAGGAAGCAACAACGAAGTGGATCATTGTCGACACCATGAAGCTTACACGTGATGTAAAAGTGAGTAGCTTCGATGTGACGATCAATGCGAATATGTGGATGGATGCAGCGAGTAAAGACTCAACGATTACTGTAGCGAGTGGTACAACTTACAAGTGCAAAGAGAGCATTATCTCACCGATGGTCGTCGGAGCAGCCTATGCGTCGAAAATCATTAAGGTGACTGACCTCAATCTCGTCGGCGGTAGAATCCATCAATTCTTTGCGGACGGGGTTGCCCTCGTCGCTGAGGTAACCGAACCTTCAAGCTTTGCAGCGAGCGCAGCAATACCCGTGCCCTTGCCAAAAAATCCGGGTAACTTTAGAAGTTTGCTGCGTTTCCATATCGCGCAATAATAACGGGGTAGATGCTGAGTTGAATCTCACACATCGCATCGAAGAGAAAAGCTCTGCTGATATCATTCAGCAGAGCTTTTTTTATTCTCTCAGAGTTCTGAACTCGTTTCGCAGTTGTTCGTTTCGCAGTTGTCCTAGGTACTCGCCGGAACGTGAGCCATGAAATCCTGAGCGAAGCGCGGATAATAGTTGGCAAGAAGTTCCTCGATACGATCCGGGTCCTTTGATCGCATAATGAGTCCGGCGTAGTTTTTCTTCTGCTGAACCCAGCAGATTTCAGGGTCGTTGTAACTGCTCATATCCGGATGCTCTTCTCTGGACAACGTGAAGATTCCACCGCCGTACATATTGGCCGGTTTGGAGCAGCTGTACTGACCTTCCTCACTTAGTTCCAAGCGGGCCCATTCGTGCCACATGCAGACACCGGTCGCATGCCATACAATATCGGGAATACGTGCTCCACCAACTCTACAACCTGCTTCGAGGAAATAGAACGAGCCGTCAGCCTTTGATTTAATGTATTCGATATGAGTAGCGCCTTGTTTCAGACCGAAAGATTTGATCAAATCCGCATTGATCTTCTTCAGTGCTTTTTCGTCTTCAGAACCTCTGCGTATCATCCGTGTCGTGAAAATCCCTCCGGATGTATTGAGATCAAGCATCGAAATTCCGTACTTGGATGTACTGGCGAACACCGGTTTGTAGTCATACACTACCGAATCGACGTGATAAACATCACCCGGGATGTAATGTTCAAGTAAGAAGCGACTCTGTTTGTCTCCGAGCTTCTCGACTTCTGTCCATAGTTCATCGGGGTGAAAGATCTTCTTCACACGAGCACTGGACGCGCCCATGCGGGGTTTGAAAACCCAAGGTGCAGGTACACGATCCATAAACTCGGCAACTTCTTTATGATTCAGAATTCGCACGAAGTCCGGAACATTAAGACCTTCTTCACGCGCCTTCATTCTCATGGCGAGTTTGTCGCGGAAATAGTGTGCCGTTGTTTCACCCATGCCGGGAATGCGTGTGTGCTCTCGAAGAGCTGCTGCGACTTCTATATCAAACTCGCCAAGACCTACTATGCGGTCAAACTTTATGGTTCGAGCAAGATAGGTCACAACGTTTTGTACGACCTTCTCATCGTACAAATCCGGTACGGCGAAAACATCTTCCAAGTACTCCCGTTCCCAAGCCTCTTTCAAGTACTTTTCTTCGGTAAGTAAGTAGACTTTCCATCCTTGACGACTAGCCTCTGAAATGAATGGGCGGCCGAATAGTGCACCGGCAATGCACAAGACTGATTTGGTTTCCATGATTGTCCCCGTTAAATGGTGTCGATGAGAATATAGCACTCAGACATGTTATGCTGCGACCGCGACTGCTCCTATGAGATGAGATGCTCGATGTTTTTTGGCTGTAACCATGCGCGCAAGCCCTGCGCAAAGTTGGTACGCCAATTCCCCCAGGTGTGTCCTTGTGAGTACTCGAAATACTCAACGTGTGCACCCATAAGACGCAGACGTTGGGTCATCAAGCTCGCTAGATCTTTTGCGTCACAAATAGTTCCGGTTTGAATGACAAAGTCAATTTTAGAAGCATTCATGAGATCGGGTGAACGAAAAATCTCGCCCTTGTTCCACCAGTATGAAGGAGACTGCGCGATGACCGAACCGTAGAGCTCAGGATGACGCAGAACGACTTTGGTCGACAGAAGTCCACCCAACGATGCTCCACTCATACAATGAGAATGCGGATCTGCGTTGATTTCTATTCCCCTCTTTGCAAACTCACGCTGTGCGAAAGGAAACAACTCCTTCGAACAAAACTCGATATACTGATTGCTACTTGCATACTCTTCGTTACGCATCTGTGGACTGACAAAGATCGCCGCAACAGGTTCGATCAATCCTTCAGCCAGAAGGTTATCTAGAATCACATGGAAGCGACCCAAACGCAGCGCTTCACCGCCGTCGTGAACTACGAGAAGAGGCAGAACAGACTTAGAAGCTTCCTTGTTCTTCGGCGCGCCCGAAGGACGCGGCGGAACATAGAAAAAGAGCTCCCGATGACTATGCAAAATCTGCGACTCAAACAAGACGCGTTCAATCTTTCCGCGCTCAACTTCACGATGAATGTCGAGCATCGATTCATCTTCATACTGAGGCATCCAGAACTCGGAGTTATATCCAAAACCCTCTGCCTGAATTCTGCTATTCGCCGGATCGTTGATCCAATTCCCGTCGACGATTAATTTGTATTGTAATCGCGCATCGGGAGCAAACTGCAGAATCGAGTAGAAAAGATCCGTATGCTCGATGCGCTCGAGAAACGAAGCGGGCTGCCAAAAAGACCAATCTCCCACAACTTCTACGCGCTGAGCCTTGCCGTAATAGAGGAACAGAGCACGATTGTCAATGGCAACGGGTTGCTGCTGAGAACGCTGGATATCAGACCAAAGTCCCTGAGCTAACTCGCGACGCTTTTCGTGGTTACTTTCCTTAAGCACAGCAAACAAGCGATGCTCTACGTCTGAATAACTGATCATTGAAGCTAACACAATGTGACTCACAAAATTACGACAATTCACACCAAGAGCAGACGGCAAGAATCATGCACAAAATTCAAAATCATTTGGTGAATTGTCTCAAATGCCCTATTTTAGAAGTCCGTTTCAAGCGGAAGGGCTTATAGCTCAGATGGGAGAGCGCTTGAATGGCATTCAAGAGGTCAGGGGTTCGATTCCCCTTAAGTCCACATCGTTAGACTTGTGTGGCTCACATTGACATCGAAGGGTAATTGAAAATTGGAATCGTAGCTCAGCTGGTTAGAGCGCTGCCCTGTCAAGGCAGAGGTCGCGGGTTCGAGCCCCGTCGGTTCCGCTTATAAAAGCCTGTCAGACTGACAGGCTTTTTTGCGTTATATGCCGAACAATCGGCACCGCATGTTCCCTTCCGTTTTCGATAAAGATATTCCACACCTTACAACCACACAACACACTTCCTGCCAAGTATACGCCGGGTACGGAAGACTCATGACTATCAGTATCGATTTCGGCACGAAGGTTCTCGTTGTTGTAGTCAATTCCGAACATGCGAAAAAGTGACTCGCTTGGTCGGTATCCGATGTGCGGGATTACATAGTCCGCCGCAAGCAGCTCTCGTTGTCCGGACTCAATATTTTCAATTTCCGTTTGCCCTGCTCGTGTCTTCACCAATCGTGAGTTGAAATGCGCACGGATCTCACCGGCATTGATTCGATTCTCTATATCCGGTTTTTGCCAATACTTTACTGTCTCCGCTATACCCGGTCCACGATGTACGATATGCACCTCAACTCCATGTCGCCACAGATCCAATGCCGTCTCCACTGCAGAATTACGACCACCAACAACCACGACTCTCGTTCCGGTATAGGCAAAGGCTTCCGTGTAGTAACGGTGAACGTGAGGAAGGTGTGATCCATCACATTCAAGTTCATTCGTAGTATCAAAATATCCGGTTGCCACAATGACAAAGCGAGAGATCAAAGCACCACCTGAGGTCTGCAAGTTGAAGCTCCCATTGTCGAGTCGTTGCACTCCCTTGAGTTCTGTGTAGAGTGCGCACCTGATGTTCTCACGTTGTGCAACACGTCGATAGTACTGTAAAACTTCCACACGCGATGGTCGAGCCGAGGTGCAGGTGAACGGAATGCCACCAATCTCCAACAACTCAGCCGTGGAATAGAAGGTCATGTCATAAGGGAAGCAACGAATGGAATTACACAAACTCCCCTTGTCGAGCACAAGCACGGTTAGTCCTTTGCGTTGTGCCTCGATAGCGCATGAGAGACCGGCAGGCCCGGCGCCAATGATGACAACGTCGAACAGAGTGTTTGGTAATGATGCTAGATCCATGACTCGAGGAACAAAAAGATAAAAACTGGGTTCTCGCTGACGGCTTCTTCCTGACGTCTGTCTTTGAAGTCAGTCGAATGAGCCTCATCGGCTTGTGCAAAAGTACATTCACTCTCTCGCATCACGGGTGCACTAAAAGAGCAGTCCTTGTAAACAAGTCGCCCATGCAAACGAAATGGTTGACGGTGATTCTTCTCAAACTCTGCACTCCACATCAAGACGCAGCCTCTGTATCTTTGCCACTCATGCACCCTCTACACATACTAAGCCAAGTAAGGTGGACTCTCAACGCGGGGGCAAGCGCTCGCGTGCTCCTGACGATGGTGATCGCTGTCGGACTATGTGCCTGTACACCGGAGCGTCCGAGACATGTTTTACGTGAGGCTTTGGGCGGTGCTCATTATGGTGGCACCTATCGTATCAATATGATTCGTGGCAACCCCGGTGGTTTGGACCCGGTGTTAATCTCCTCAAAGTTAGCCGACGACCTTGCACTGCAGATCTACGACCGCTTGATCACCTTTGACAGTACGCTTTCAATAGTACCTGAGCTAGCATTACGTTGGGAGTACGACCCCAAATCGCTGGTGTACACTTTCCATCTTCGCACAGATGTGGTGTTTCAGGATGACCCATGCTTTCCTGAAGGTCGCGGCAGAGCTATGATTTCTCGGGATGTTGCCTATTCACTAAGTCGCTGCTGTGATCCACGTACACGAAGTGTCGCATTTTGGGTGTTCAAAGACAAAGTTCCGGGTGCCAACGAATATTTCGAATTACGCAGTGATCCGTCATTTCAAGAGCCGGCATCTCATAACGGCTATCACAACATTGTTCCCGGTTTTAGTTGTCCGGATGATTCAACCTTTTGCATTCGCCTGACAAAAGCCTATGCACCTTTTCTTATGCAATTGGCCAATGCCCTCGGCTGCGTGGTACCCTACGAAGCCGTGGAGTATTACAAGAAGGACTTTTTTCGACACCCGGTGGGTACCGGAGCTTTCAGGATGCGACACTGGGCCGATGACCATGAGATGCTCCTAGAACGCAATCCGCACTATTGGAAACTTGATCGGCATGGTAATCGGTTACCGTTTTTCGACGCTATACGAGTATCCTTTATTACAGACGACAAAGTGCAGTTCCAGGAGTTTGTGGCTCAAAATCTTGATGAGAGTTTTACAATCCCGACTGAGATGTTCGGAGTACTCTTTGATCCGGAAACGAAGACCCTACGAAAGAACTTTGACTTCGTGGTACAACAGAAGCCTGCTATGCTCAGCTGGTTTATTGACTTTCTCTGTTCAAAGCCACCTTTTGACAATGTGCACTTGCGGCGCGCTCTTGCCTATTCCATCGACAGAGAAAAACTCGTCCGCTTCGTACTTCGAAATGCTCCCTTTGCTCCGGCGTTGCATGGTATAACACCTCCGGTGATGCCCGGATACACCATCGACTCCATTCCGGGCTTCAGCTTTAATCCAAAGCGAGCCCGTGAAGAGCTTCGTGCGGCCGGATTTGAAGATGGTTCAAATGTACCGGAATTGACACTCTCGGTCTACCCAGAACCGCGGTTATTACAAGTTGCAGAGAGTATTCAACACATGATACACGAGAATCTAAACATCAGGATAAAGATCCAGGTTCTTCAGTTCGCGCAACTACTAGAGATGGCTGAGGCCGGGAAGCTCAGTATGTGGGGAACGCGCTGGTACGGTGACTACCCGGACGTAGAAAACTATCTCGCACTTTGGGATGGTAGCTTGGTGCCGAAAGATTCATCGCAACCATCATATCCGAACAGCACGCGCTATGTTAATCCGGATATGTCTACAATGTTGGAGAGAGCCATGGCTGAACCAAACATCGACCAACGATATCGATACTATTATGAGGCGGAGCGAAGTGCAAGCATAGATGCTCCTTCGATCATGTTGTTCTATGAAATGCATTATCGCTTGCTGCAGCCAAATGTCAGAAACTATCCCTTGGATGCAATGAACAGAATACAACTTAAAGAAGCGTGGTTCGACTCATGAACGTACACCGCGACAACGACAACAAAAACCCGGAACTCACAACAGAGCTGTTGGATGGGATTGGTTCGTTTGCGCAGTCGATAGATAGAGCCGTTGAGCTGCTCAGGAAATCAGAACTCGTGGCCTTTCCCACCGAAACGGTGTATGGACTAGGTGCGCGTGTAACAGACGAGGTAGCTATTGCAAAGATTTTTGTCGCCAAGGGACGTCCGGCTGACAATCCGCTCATAGCACACATTGGGTCTGTAGAAGACGCAGATACTTTGGCAATCCATCTGGGATCACGAGCGTTGAAGCTCATGGACGTTTTTTTTCCGGGACCACTGACACTCGTCTGTAGGAGAAGACAAACCGTGCCATCGATTGTCAGCGCCGGACTAGACACCATCGCCTTTCGGATGCCTGCACATCCACTCGCACTTGAATTGATTCGACGTGCGCATGCAAGCTTAGTGGCTCCTTCAGCAAACCGAAGTGGACGTCCGAGTCCGACGAGCGCGGCACATGTACTCCGCGACCTCAAAGGTCGCATAGCCGCGGTACTCGACGGAGGTCCGTGCAGCATTGGGTTGGAGTCAACGGTGATCAGTATGGTCAATCCGGATCGGCCACGTTTGTTGCGCCCCGGACACATTCGTCAAGACCAGATAGAAGCAGTGCTGGGTGTCGAGTTAGACCTCTCAGCACTAACTCACAACGAAGTTGACACAGGTCCGGTCAGTTCACCCGGCATGAAGTACCGACACTATGCACCGAACATCCCGCTTCGCATCTTGCACAACGTTGAAGAGCTAAGCAGTCTACCGGTTAATACACGGGTCTTGTGCGATGAAGATCATTACCGGCAATTGCAAGAAAGAACAGATCTCGATCAATCACAGCTCATACCGCTTAGACCGGAAAGACTGTATAGTGATATGCGACAAGCTGAGGATGATGGATGCCATGGTATTGCTGTTCTTCTTGGCGATCATTCAAAAGCCAATGTGGCACTCATGAACAGACTTGTTAAAGCCGCATCCGGTGACTAGTCGACCACTCGAGAGGATGCTGTTTTTTTGAAGATCTGAGTGTTTTTGATCTTTTTAGGGCGAATAGTCTCATCCTAGACCTAAAAAGGTCGACAATACATCTAAGATTTGTGCGATTTTTTTTTCAATGCTCGGCTTCGCCTCGCCACTCATTTTTCGGTAATTTTGAGTCGACGACTGATAGAACACCATGCAAGAAGTGACCGTAACTATTCGCAATCGAGCCGGAGTGCATACTCGCCCGGCGGCCATGATTGTAAAACTCGCAGCGCAGTTCAAGTCCAATGTATTTCTAACGGGCGAGAACAACATGCGAATCAACGCAAAAAGCATCATAGGAGTTATGACACTTGCAGCTGCTCAAGGGACTTGCCTGACACTTAGCATCGATGGACCCGACGAGGCCGATGCCACAACGAAGCTTCGCGACCTGTTTGAATCTGGATTTGGTGAGCAAATCTAATCTCCTCTGCCGCCATCACTCCTGTTTTGTACGGCACTACATAGAAATTGCTTTAATCCCTTCTAAACCCTATATTTCAGTCGGGATTACACACAACATTTCATGAATCATCACGACGCCGATCCACCTGCCGAGGGAACAGGTGAAGCCGACGGGCTTTCCCGCTCTGAAATTATCTATCGTGGCATACCCGCGTCTCCCGGTATTGCTATCGGACGCTGCATTCTTTTAAAGAATGAATCGCAAGATGTCATAACCTTACGCCTCATTGCTGAAGATCAACGACACGGTGAGTTTGTGCGGTATGAAAAAGCCGTGGAATCTTGTCTCCTTGAGCTTCGCGAAACCTATAGAATTGCTGAGCGAGAAATCGGAAACGTCGCCTCGATCCTCGAGAGTTACGAGCTTATCCTCACCGATATGACAATCAATGAGGCAATTGCGACTCGGATCCGAGATGGCTTTCCTGCCGAGAACGCCGTCCTTGCTGAGTATGACGACCATCGCAACCTCTTCAAGAATGCCAAAGATCCAATTCTACGTGAACGAGCATTTGACCTTGAAAATGTAAAAGATCGTTTGATTCTGGCCTTGCACAATCGTCAGCTTAGTCACACTATTGCGCGCGATACTATTGTTATTGCCCCTTCACTCATTCCTCAAGATGTTATCCTGTTCAATGAAGGACAAATCTTAGCCTATGTTACAGAGCTAGGAGGATTGACTTCACACTCGTCCATTCTTGCCCGTTCACTTGGTTTACCTGCTGTGATTGGTGTCAAAAATCTTTGCCGCAATGTGAGCGCCGACAGCACCGTTATTGTTGATGGTCATGAGGGTATTCTGATTACAAACCCTCGCATAGAGACCCTCCATCTGTACGAGGCAAAGCTCATGGAGTCGCGAGAGCGTCATCTACGTCTGGCTGAGCTTCGAGACAAACCGGCGCAGACAACGGATGCGCATCGACTGCTGCTGATGGCAAACGTCGACTCACCTGATGAAACTTCAGCCGCAATGCAATTGGGTGCTGAAGGCATTGGCCTCGTTCGCACGGAAATGCTCATCATACGTTTGGACAGATTTCCGGACGAAGAAGAACAAAGTGAATGGTATGCATCTATCGCCGAACGGGCTTATCCGAAGCCGGTCACATTACGCGCCTTCGACATCGGAACCGACAAGTTTGTGAGCGGCTTACCACACGAGAAGAATCCTTCGTTAGGAATACGAGGCGTTCGATTTCTCTTGAGTCGTCCGGATATTTACAAGCGACAGCTTCTCGCTGTGTTGCGTGCATCTCGACATAAAAACGTCCGCTTCATGATTCCCATGGTTACACGAGTCAGCGAAATCGAAGACTCCCTAGCCATTTTGGAAGAAGCCAGATCCGAGTTGAGGTCCCGCCAATGTGATTTCGATGAGTCGATGCCTATAGGCATCATGATCGAAACACCGGCAGCCGCTCTGTTGGCAGATAAGTTTGCTGAGATGGTAGATTTCTTCAGCATCGGTACGAATGATCTGACACAATACACTTTGGCTGCCGATCGAAACAGCGATCTCGTCAGCAGTATATATGACTCATTCAATCCTGCTGTACTGAGACTCATGAAGCATTCAATCGAGGCAGCGCATCAACAACATCTCAGTGTGAGTGTCTGTGGTGAGTTCGCAGGACACTCTGCCGCTACGGAACTTCTTATAGGTATGGGGGTTGAAGTGTTCAGCGTAAATGCACCTCTACTCCCTGAGCTGAAAAATCGAATTATTTGCTCTTCCTATTCGAGATCATTGCAGATTTTTGAAGAAGCAATGCGATGCGAACGTCCATCCGACGTACGTAAGGCCGTCGACGCAATCAAGCAGGCTCTCTAATACGGTTACGCAGGTGCGGACCGTGCACATGAGGCAAAGAATGTAGTGCAGCATTGTTGGAAGATATTTTTTTGACACAATTTGATTTGAAGCCATGAGTAAAATTGTCTCCTTGAGCAGAACGTCCATCGTTAACGCAGTGTTCTATGCCTACCACGGCGTCGGTAATGAAGAAAAAGAGTTAGGCGGCCAGTATCAGGTGGATCTGGACGTTGTGTATGATGCAACCCAAGCAGTCCTAAGTGACGACATCAACAAAGCGGTGAACTACGAAGAACTCATGTTTTGCATCGACGAAGTATTGAGTGGTGAGCCCTGTAATTTGATCGAGACCTTAACCTATGAGATCTTGAATATGGTGCTCGACAAGTTCGAGGCCGTGCAAGAAGCAACGGCGCGCGTTCGTAAACTCAATGCACCTCTTCGTCACTTGACCGAGTATGTGGAATGTGAGCAAACAATGCAGCGCTCAACGCCGAGATAGGACAACATGTCAACTGTTATTCTTTCGTTGGGTGCCAATCTTGGTGACAGACTTGAAAGTATCGAGTATGCAATAGAGCGCCTTCGTGGCGACGGTATACTGAAGGATCTTCGATGTTCTACTATTGTTCAGTCTCAACCTTTAGGTTTCACGGAACAACCCTTGTTTCTTAACTGTTGCGTGAGTGGCACCACGGCCTGCTCCCCACTTCAATTACACGGTTTTTTACGAGAAGTTGAAAGTGATCGCGGCAGACTGCAACGACCTCGTTGGCATGAGCGCGAATTAGACATCGATATTCTCCTCGTTGACCAACTCAGTTACAGAGATTCCACCCTGGAGCTCCCGCACCCACGCATGCACGAACGCCGTTTTGTTCTGCAACCGGCAGCGGAGTTGTGTCCACACATGATACATCCGCGTTTTCAATGCAGTATTGAAGAGTTATTGGATCGATGTCCGGATCCTAGTCGATTGGAGTTCTACCATGAGTCTATCGCTAGACTCTAGTTGTTATACACTTACTGGTCTTGCGTCCGCATCGATGTACGGTGAGATCAGTCTTGTGTCTGCCCTGCAGTGATTTGATGAGTCTGATCCTACGCTTCTATGCACATACCGGAACATCTAGTTGAGGATATTCGTTCTCGCAGCGACATTGTTGAGATCGTGGGCGAACACGTGCACCTGACAAAGCGCGGAAAAAACTATCTGGGACTCTGTCCATTTCACTCGGAGAAGACTCCCTCGTTCAACGTCAACCCCGAGCTTGGTATCTACAAGTGCTTTGGCTGCGGTAAGAGTGGGAACGTCTACAAATTCATGATGGAACACAACGGCATGACCTTTCCGGATGCTGTGAAGAGTTTGGCGCAGCGTGTCGGGATCGTCATAGAAGAAGACGAACAAACTGCCGAGCAACGAGAAAGTCAGAATCGCCATGATGCTGCGCACAGAGCATTGGCGCATGCCGCAGATTTTTTCCAGAACGCTCTCCACTCACCCAAAGGTTCACTAGCCATGAGGTATATCAACCAACGAGGTTTTGATGACCGCGTTGTGATGTCGTTCGGTCTAGGTTACTCGTTCGACGAGTGGCAAACCTTGTGTTCTGAGCTCCTCCATAAGGGTTACTCCGAGCAATGTATTGAAGATGCAGGCCTGGTTGTTCGTCGTGACGATGGAAGCATCCACGATCGCTTTCGCGGACGCGTCATGTTCCCTATTCACGACAGTATGGGACGCGTGGTAGGTTTTGGCGCTCGCTCGCTATCGAGCGATAAAACACAGGCTAAATACATAAACTCACCACAGTCTCTGGTCTATGACAAGAGCAAAGTACTCTATGGACTGTATCAGGCTAAGCAATCTATCCGTCAACAAGATCGTGCATTGCTTACCGAAGGATATGCCGACACCATCAGCTTACATCAGTTTGGCTTCAGCAATGCCATAGCGTCTTCCGGAACCGCACTGACCGCGGATCAGTTACGTTTACTAGCTCGTTACACGAAGAATGTAGTCATTGTGTACGACGGAGACGAAGCAGGTCTGAAAGCAGCCACGCGTGGTGTGGAGATAGCACTGGAACAAGGTTTCGACGTCTCGGTCGTCGTTTTGCCGAACGGAGAAGATCCGGACACCTTCGTACACGAGCACGGAGCAGGGTCCTTCGAATCCTATTTGCGCGAAGCTCGTTCCTTTCCTGACTTTCTTGCCGATCGCTTTCGAAGTCAAGGTATGTTCGCAACGGCAAAAGGTCAAGCCGATGCTGTTCGCGAACTCATGCGCCTCGTTGGTCTAATACGTGACCCTCTGCATCGGGAATTTCTCATTCGCAGTTTGGCTCAGAAGTTCAGCTTAAGGGAAGAGCTCCTTTACGCCGAACTGAAAACGCAAGGAGCGAGCACCCCACTTCAACCGATTGCCAAGCGTAACCCCGGCACCCCTATTGCCTCTGTCTCTACAATACCAAGCTCAAGTTCACAGCGCATTAGTCCAATACTAGCAGAGGAGCGCGCGCTACTTCGATGGGCTGTAAAAGATCAAACCAAACTTGGTCTGATGGTTCACGAGTTTGGTATCAATGAACTGTCGTTTCCAACTCCCGCTGCACAACACATCTTTCGTGCCGTAGAACATGCTGTTCACAATGGCGTTGAGATTGGTGCCCTCTTAACTGACTCTGAGCATCTCAATGAAGAAGAACAACAGATTCTATCTGATCTTCTTTTCAGTGAGGAGCAGCCGAGTGAAAACTGGAAGAACTTTGAGATCACGATAAACGAGGTTGACATTACCCTCGTTATTCCAAATGCACTCTTAAGGCTGCGCCTGCAGCACGTGCTCAAGGAACTCGCCATTCTGCAACAGCACATTCGAGAGCATGGCGATGATATTGACGCTTTGCAGCGTTTCCAGTTGCTGGTAAAAATGCGCACAGAGCTCGAAGAGGAGATTCGCCAGATACACAACGAAGGCGACGAAGATGAATAGCGTCACCAATCCTCGACCCATCCTTCAATACGGACTATGCGGAACGGCTGTGGCTTTTTTAAACTATTGGAGTTGTATTTTTGTATGCTGCAGCGAAGCTGCAGCATAGTAAAGACCCGTCTCCGACCGTTTACGAGCACGACAAAACTCAGCATGCATTGAATGAGCCGTCGATGGCACCGACAATCTGACTCACTTGACCACTTAAGCACATAGTCCTATGAAATTTCGCGGCACTGCAACAGCAATCGTTACACCTTTTCATGCCGACGGTTCGATCGATTTTAAAGCGCTTGGTACAGTTGTGGATTCACAGATTCATGGTGGCGTGGAAGGCATTGTACCCTGTGGCTCAACAGGAGAAGCCGCAACGATGTCGCACGACGAAAAGCTCTCCGTTATTCGCTTTTGTGTAGAACGTGTACAAGGCCGTATCAAAGTGATCGCGGGAACCGGTTCGAATGACACAGCCGCCACCATCCGATTAAGTTTAGATGCGCGTGCTGCAGGAGCTGATGCGTTGTTGCTCGTAGGTCCATACTACAACAAGCCAACTCAGGAAGGGCATGTCCGACACTTCAGCGCCATCGCCGATGCAATAGATCTACCCATCATCATTTACAATGTGCCGGGAAGAACCGGTACGAACATGTCGGCAGAAACGCAGCTGCGAATTGCCGAACTTTCCCCTTCCATCATTGCAACCAAAGAAGCGTCTGCCAATCTTGAACAAATGCAAGAGATCATACGTTCTGCCCCGGCGCATTTTTCATTGCTCAGCGGTGACGATTCGTTGGTGCTTCCGGCTGTTGCTTGTGGAGCGCAAGGCGTGATAGCTGTGATTTCCAACTACGCACCCGCTGTGTATAGCAGTGGAGTCCGGGCGGCGTTGGACGGTGACTTCTCTCTGGCCAGAGAGCTTCATTATAAACTGCTGCCCTTGATGAAACTAAATTTCTGCGAATCCAACCCGATTCCGGTCAAATTTATTCTTTCAGAGCTAGGGTTCATCGAAAACAACCTTCGTTTACCTTTAACTCCCCTTTCCGAGCACCACCGCTCATCCATACGCAACGCTTTGCAGATCTTGAACACTGCTTCGTAGGTAGGTACGACATCACAGAATATCCATTTCGATTTGCATAGCTTTGGCTCGGAATACATGTGCATTTCTTTCCGCTTTTCATTGATCAAAATAGTTGTAGATTTCTTGTACCTACGACTAATTCGGACGAATCATGCACCGCAGCATCAATCGGCTACGCCTTTCTTTGCTCTTCTTGCTTGCAGCTTCAGGAACCTGTCTTCAGGCAGGCATGAACCCAATACATCATCCGGGCTCTCCAGGACTTTTCTACGTAGAAAACAAGGGTCAGTGGGACGATCAAGTCAAGTTTAAGCTACAAGCTGCGCGCGGAGTGTTTTGGATTTGTGACGACGGTTTTGTGTACGACACAAAGCAGTACTTCGTGACGCGACCCGAAACCAAGAATCATGAACCGGGAAACAGTCAACCTATCGACTCGATACGCGGCCACGTGATTCGTATACGTTTCACCAACACCGACAAGCACATACTATGTGGGTATGAACAGCTACCGGGCGTCCATAACTACTTCCTTGGCAAAGACAAGTCCAAATGGCGCTCAAATGTAGCACTCTACAAAGAAGTCAATAGCTCAGGCATCGCCTCAAAAATCTCCACACGTTACTATGTTGACGAGGGTACATTACGCTACGACCTCATCGTCCCACCCGGCGCCGAACCTTCAGGCGTGCGATTCAACATTGAGGGCGCAACCCAAGTTCGCGTCAATGCTCTTGGGGAGCTTGTCATAGGAACAAGTCTGGGCGAGATAACGCAAAAGAAATTAGAAGCATATCAGACGATCGGTTCAAAACGTGTTCCGGTTGCGTGTGCCTTTAAAGTCTATGACAATGGTGAAATTGGTTTCCGCTGTGGTGCGTACAATTCATCTATACCACTTGTAGTAGATCCTATTGTTTGGTCTAGCTATGTGGGCGGCATGGCAATGGCTCTAACCGGAACTAACGGGCAGAACACCGAAGATTGTTTTGATATGACCGTGGATGCCGCCGGGAATCCGGTAATTGTTGGAACGACTGAGACCAACGATTTTCCGACCACAGTTGGTGCGTATTCCAGAATAAAGAAAAACATCGATGATACGGTCTCGTATTGCGAGGCATTCGTAACAAAGTTTAACGCGAATGGTAGCGGCCTTGTTTTTTCAACATACCTGGGAGGGAAGGCTAGCGATTGGGGCCGAGGTATATGTTTGTCGAACGACACAATCTACGTGTGCGGCGGAACGGAGTCCGGTGACTTCCCCACCACGAGTGGTTCGTTTTCTCAAGTACGTTCAGGAAGTAGTGATGCTTTTGTCGCCAAGTTCAGCCCAAATGGCAGTACGCTTCTTGCCAGCACCCTCATTGGCGGACCAAACTTCGATCAACTCCTTAGCATCAAAGCAGACAATGCCGGAGTTTACGTGTGCGGCTGGACACTGTTTGATGGCTATCCAACGACTCTGAACGCACTTCAGGCACATAACGACCTGTGGTGGTGTTGTGTCGCCTCAGTCTTCAATAAAAATTTGACAGCTCTAAACGGCTCTACCTATATCGGTGGTCGTGGTACCGCATTCGATCTGGCTATTGACAACAGTTCCAACATGTATATCGTTGGCGTTGAAATCGACACGACACTTCAGACAACAGCCAACGCTTATAAGCGAAATCGCAACGGTATTTTCAGCGACGCGTATCTTGTTAAAATCAACTCGACATGTACGAGCTTGTTGTATGGCACTTACATTGGCGGAGAGGACGAAGATATTGCCTATGGTGTGTGTTTGGACGCATCGAGTAACATCATTGTTTGTGGCAAGACACGTTCGGACAATTGGCCGACAACTGCCGGGGCCTATGACCGCAGCTATAACTGGATTCGAAACAGCTCAAGAACCGGGGACCCCTACGATGATTACTACGACGGTTTTGTTTTTAAGCTTTCGTCAAGTTATCAGTTGCTGTACAGTACATACATTGGAGGTAAATCTTCCGACTGGTTTCAACGAGTAACGACAGCTCCGAATGGATCGGCTCTACTGACCGGTATTTCATACTCGCCGGATTATCCTGCAACGGCGTGCTGCATCGACTCTACTCAAAACGGTGTTGCAGATCTCGTGTTCACTGTCCTTAACTCAACCGGTTCTGTCGTAACCTATTCCACCTTCCTTGGTGGTGGTGGAACCGACATCGCCTATGGGATCGCACGACAGTCAAACGGACATGTGTATCTGTGCGGATCGAGTTGGGATTACAGCTTTCCGACTACCACCGGCTCCTATCAGCCGGTTCGCAAACTTACCGATGGTATTGTGCTGAAGATTGATCCGACGGCCGGCTTTACTGTGAACGCCGGTAATGACATTATGTACAGCTGTACCGGATTCGGAAATACGGTGTATCTAGCTGCCACTCCTGCATGTGGTGTTGGACCCTATAGTTATTCTTGGACACCAACCACAAATCTCAGCGACCCGCACAGCGATAAGCCAGTAACCTTCACAACGACCACCGGCATGGAGTATAAAGTGACTGTAACGGATGCGGGCGGAAATGTCGCTGTGAACACAGTGAGTCTCGTCCCACTTTTGCTCAAAGTGCGTCCCGGGTCTGATACTGTCGTGTGTTGGGGACGCAATACTCGTTTAAACACCAAGGTTACCGGCGGTATGGGACAAAAGACCTATCAGTGGTATCCGGCAGTTGGTCTCGACAGTTCTAACATCGCGAATCCCTTGGCGAATCCTGACACCACGACCATGTATGTACTCATTGTCTCCGATACGGCAGGCTGTCAGCGCTCTGACTCTGTCTTGGTGCGAATCTCTCGTTCGAGAGTTAAGAGTACACATGACACAACTTTGTGCGGACTGAACGCGATTAAATTGGCACCTCGAATAGAAGGTGGTATTAACCCTCTTGCATTTAAGTGGACGACAAAAGGTAGCGCAACGCTCTCAACGAGTGCTACACCTACTTTTACTGTTGATTCTACCACCATGTTTTACTTAGCGATAACAGATTCGCTTTCCTGCACATCAAGAGACTCGATTCTGGTGCGCTACAGCCCTCCTACCGCTTTAAGTTTGAAGGCTGACAGTATTGTGTGTAAAGGTACGCCGATCAGTGTACAAGTCTCAATCAAGGGCGGACAACCTCCTTATGCAATACGATGGAAAGCTTCAGATCCATCTCTTACACTTGGTGGTAAAGACAGCACTGTGACTGCGACCATACAACAGACGACAACGTTCAGCGCTACTGTTATCGACTCACTAGGATGCTCAACGATCAAAAGCGTGGTGGTCAAGGTTGACTCTGCTTCGAACCCACGCATTAGCACCGAGGGCAATAAGAAAGCAATTTGTAATGGCTCCGCCTTGCAACTGGATGCCGGAACCTATACAGGAGTGACGTATTCATGGTCAACCGGTGAAAAGACTCAAAAGATCAAAGTAAACGCTGAAGGCACATATGTAGTGTCTATCAAAAACAAGAACGGCTGTGAAGGCAAGGACTCTGTTTATATACGTGTTCAAACAGCCCCGCAAGCACGCCTTGCGAACCCTCCCGACACAATGATATGTGAAGGTGGCAGCGCGTTGCTACGAGTTCAAGGCACATGGTCATCAGTCCGGTGGTCCAACGGAATACCAGGTCCGAGCAACCAAGTAAGTCAAGAAGGCTCGTATTGGGTCAGCGTAACTGACTCACTTGGATGTGTAGGATACTCAGACACGGTGCAGGTTCACGTTTCGCGTATGGCAGCGCAACTGAACGGACCAAACTCTCTGTGCGCCGGTGTTGACGGAACCTTTAGTGTCGATACAAACTCGGCATGGACCTATAATTGGGTGGCCGGTTCGACCGCAACGATTGTCGGTGATCCGACGAGTGCTCGCATTTCTGTGAAGTGGTCCTCTCAGGGCACTGATACAGTGCGTGTTGTCATCACAGATACTCGTAGTGGCTGCGTGATCAGCAAACAGCTCCCTGTAACGATCAGTACAACCTTAAGCCCTACGCTAAGCATTGACGGAGTCAGTGTACTCTGCGGAAATACTTCGACCATTATCAAAGCTCCTCTTGGATACGACAGTTATGTCTGGTCAAGCGGCGAAACAACTTCAAGCATAACAGTAAATACTGCCGGCCGCTATTCTGTACGCGTTGTATCCGGTGGTTGCAATGGCACCAGCGACACAGTTGAGATAAAAAGTGCACCGCCAATCAGCGTTTCGATTCAGGGTGACACGTCAATTTGTGCCGGAGCTTCAACCGTTCTCAGTGCCAGCCCGGGCTTTGTTTCCTATCGCTGGTCCAATGGCGACTCCACAAGTACAACTACTGTGTCGACTCCGGGAAGTTATAGTGTCACCGTTCGCGACACCAATGGCTGCGAAACGACATCGTCGCGTGTCGTTAGCATAATACGTGTGAACATCAGCGGATCTAACTCCCTTGATTTCAATACTGTCCTTGTCAATCAAACAAGCACACTGAGGTACAGTATCCCAAATACAAACTCGGAGAGCATCACAATTCAAGACGTCTACATTGCCAACGCTAGTCCTGAATTCAAGCTTAAATCGGTTAATCCAAAACCGCCCGGCGTACTTCTCCCCAATCAATCCTTGCTAGCAGATTTGAGTTTTAGTCCAAGTGATCTGCAATCCTACACTGACACTTTGGTAGTAGTCATTTCACTACCCTGTCCGGACACCATTCGTATTGCACTTAGTGGAAGAGGTACGAAGGACTCTATCAGTGCAGTGCTATGGATGACGGATGTTCGTGGTGCATCCGGCGACGAAGTTCGACTACCAGTCTTTCTCAAGTTTTCAAACAACCAAGAATACACTGACGTTGATTGCCGGGTGACAGTAAAGCTTAACGCGTACATTTTCCATCCTACATCGATTAGCAGCGGCACGCTGAAGTCCAATGTGGTTGCAGGGCGTGAAAGGACAATCAGCGTTGATTTGATGAATGCAACACTCAAAAGCGGCGCCAAGCTTTTTGACATCGTCGGTACTGCCCTAACCGATCGTGATTCCGTTGCCGTGACGTCCCCGTCAATTGTTTGGCTACGTACCATTTCGGCGGCCACGCAAGATTCAAGCGGAACGTTGACCATCACCGGCTGTAACGGTGATCATTTTAACTTGGTTGAGGTCACACCACTGTCTTTAGAACTCAGTCCAAACCCCGCGACTGCAGATGTACACGTAGCTGTAAAGAGCAGTGTCGACTTTGAGCACATTGTTCGCATCTACCATTCCGACGGACGTTGCGCCGGAGAGTCGCGTATTGTTCCGCAGTCCGGTACAGTAGACTACGAGGCGACGATTAGAGGATTAGCTTCAGGTGTATACGTCGTTGTTGTTCAAGCCGGATCGCAATTCGTTTCTCGACATGTAACGGTTGTCAATTGAGATACCTTCTCGAAGACTGAGCTCCTCACTTTGAAGCCTCAGCTTCATAGTACAGCTTCGTTCTGATTGTCGTATGTAGCGCCTCTACTACACAAATGTTCCAGTGTGTTGGAAGCGTAACGTCGTGGGACATTTTCTATCCTGTGCGGGCGTAGCCCGCACAGGAAAAAGTAGGCAGCTTTGATAATGCGTCCGCAAAGGATGGCGCCCACCCCTACCTAAAACTCGTCTCAAAACTCTTCTCTAATGAGCATGAGGATAGCGCTCTGCGGAACTATGAGATATTGTTCCGACTCATATTCAACTTCGAATGCGCTCGCCTGCAGATAAATGGCAAGATCTCCCACTTGAGCTTGCAGTGGAATGTAACGCACTTTTTCATGCGCTTCCTTCCAGGGTTCAACTTCATCGGCAATTGCGGGTATTGGATAACCCGGACCTACTTTGATAACATAAGCGCTCTGGATTTTTTCGTTTTCTTTGACACCCGGGGGTAAGTACAAACCTGATCGTGTTTGCTGCTCGTGACTCCGCGCTTTTAAGAGTACGCGATCTCCCACAACGATAAATGAGTCTGTTTTCATAGCAACAATGGATGGTGTCGATAAGTAAATGAATGCAACAAAGACCCGGTCGATACAAGAAACTTACGTCAAGAATGAAGTACCGGTCGGCACAGGCGGCTCTTTCTGTGTCAATCAGCTCGACATGACTTTTGTGATGTTGAAGACCAACACCGATGCGACATATGCCAGTACAAAAGTATAGCCGAAAGCAATCGCTGCCCACTTCCAAGATCCGCTCTCTCGTCGAATAATGGCTACGGTTGACATACATTGCAGCGCAAATATGTAAAAAGCCAATACCGAAAAAGCAGAAGCAGGGCTCATAGAGGACCGTAGGTTTAGCAACAAATTGGAATCTCCCTGTTCGGATGTTGTAGCGAAGAGTTGCGCCATGACGGAAACAAATGTCTCGCGCGCTGCAAATGAACCTAGTACGCCAATGCTAATCTTCCAATCGAAACCGCAAGGTGCAAAAACCGGCTGTACTGCCCTTCCCAGTTGCCCGATGTAGCTATGCTCTAATTGGAGCTGTTCATTTTGAGCGTCGGTCATTGCGGTCAGTGCCTCGGTCCGAGGGAATTCCGAGAGAAGCCAAAGTGCCAGTGAGATTCCAAGAATAACGGTTCCGGCAGTTTTGAGAAAATCCTGACAACGAGTCCAAACGGTCAGAGTAACAGTTTTGAACGACGGAACCCGATACGGCGGAAACTCAATGAGGAAGTGCAGAGTCTCAGAACGGAAAAGTGTCTTTCGCAGGACTAGCGCCACGACTAGTCCACTTAACAGACCGACAAGGTAAAGCATTGCCATGACAGCCGACTGCAGAGGAATCAGACCAATCAGGTTGTGAGCCGGCACAAATGCTGCTATCAAGAGCGCATAAACCGGTAATCGCGCACTACACGTCATCAATGGAGCAACCATAATCGTGGTCATACGATCCTTGTGCGAAGGAATAATGCGTGCGGACATTATTCCGGGTATTGCGCAAGCAAAGGAGCCCAACAAGGGTATAAAAGAACGTCCTTGGAGTCCGAAGATGCCCATGGCTCTATCGACGATAAAAGCGGCGCGTGCAAGGTAGCCACAGTCCTCCAGCAGGGTCACAACTAACATGAGAATCACAATCTGAGGTAGAAACACCAGTACGGAGCCGACTCCATTCAACACACCCTTGTTCAAGGCATCTCGAAGCAGCCCCGGTGCTATGTTCGTTTCCACGAGAGCACGAAGTGCATCGATTCCCTTCTCAATCCCTTGCATAAGCGGTTCGGCACCGCTAAAGATTCCAATGAAGAACAACATCATCACAGCTGCAAAAGCCAATCCACCCCACAGAGGATGCAGCAGCACTGAGTCAAGTCGCGCTGTCAGAAGGTCTTGTTCATGACGATTCAATACGCGTTGACTGAGCCCTCGAGCCCACTCAACACGATCTACCACGCTAGCATCGTTCGGGATATTTGCTATTCGAGGAATAGCGAAGTCTTTCAGTGAGCCAAGTTTCTTGCGCACATTCTGCACGCCGATTCCCTTCGAACCAACAACCCCCAATACCGGTATTCCTAGGGCACGCTCCAAACCGATATCATCGAGTACACCACCTTGCGCTTTGATGGAGTCGATCATCGTCACCACAACAATGGTAGGAATTTGCAGCTCTGCAAATTGAGCGAAGAGTGTCAAACTCTTCTCGACATTGGTGCCGTCAATGACAAACAAACATGCGTGTGGACGTTGTAGATGGGTGCTCTTACCGCTGAGTACAGCAACTCCAAATTCTTCGTCTTGTGAATGCGCTTCAAGCGAGTACAAGCCGGGTAGGTCAACGAGTTCAGAACTGCCGCTTTCGAGTCGAACACTTCCTTTTTTAGGCTCGACTGTTACGCCGGGAAAATTGCCAACTTTCTGACGAAGACCGGTCAGATGATTAAACAAGGTTGACTTACCGCTATTAGGAGTGCCTACGAGGGCAACGTAGGGCTTTGGAGATTGGAACTCTTGAGGCATCTGTTGACGTTGTTCGCAGTGCGATAAATTAGTGGATCTGCTCCACGCAAATCTCCAGACTATGTGCAGGACGCATCGCTATGCGTGATTGCCCAAAACGAATCTCGATCGGTCCGCGCAAGGGGGCGCGTCGTACAAATGTAAAGGTGGTGCCGGGAACAAGTCCCAATTCGCTCAATCGTCGGGTAAACGCGTTTTCCTGCGAATAACTAACGATTTTCGCAACAGCACCGGCCGGCAAGTCGAGAATACTCTGTAGCATATTCTTATTTGGATTTATTCCAAATATACGCAATTGTTACATAGATAAACAAGACTTTTTCATCCATTCCATTCTCCACTATTTTCGTGTGATCGGTCGTTCCGTAGCTACTATGCACGGCGCATACAGACCTTTTTTGGACGAACCACTCATCACCAATACATCGCGACCAATGGCAGATCTAGCGGTAAACATAGACCATATAGCTACACTCCGAGAAGCCAGAGGCGGAACGGAACCGGATCCCGTAAGTGCAGCGCTCATAGCCGAATTGAACGGCGCTGTGGGCATTGTTTGCCATTTGCGTGAAGACAGACGTCATGTCAATGACCGAGATGTCCGTCTACTGCGTGAACTCGTGCAAACCAAACTGGATCTGGAAATGGGTGCTACAGAAGAGATAATCTCAATAGCATTGGATGTAGGACCGGATTTAGTAACCATCGTTCCGGAACATCGGCAGGAATTGACCACCGAAGGAGGTCTAGATGTTGCTGCTGATGTCAAGCGCTACCGTAATCTCGTTGAGATTATGCACAATCAAGATATCGAAGTGAGTTTCTTCATCGAACCTGCCAGAGAACAGATCGAAGCCGTCTTACAAACCGGAGCAGACATCATAGAATTGCATACCGGCATTTATGCAAATGCTCGCACGGCAGCCGACATACAACGTAGTCTGGCGGATATTCGTTCAGCGGTAAGCTTTGCAAGCACTCAAGGTTTACGCGTAACTGCCGGACATGGATTGAACTACGTAAACATTGCCCCTATTGTCGCATTGCGTGAAATTGTTGAAGTCAGTATTGGTCATGCGCTCATGGCACGAGCCGTCTACACGGGTTTGGCATCAGCCGTACGAGAAATGACACAGCTCGTACGGGCTTAGTCGTACGAGCTGCGGATTAGTGTCGGTGTTGATGCTATTACTGTGCACCATCAATACAACTTCGGTAGTGCATTCTACAAGGCATGCTCCGTGGCGCGAGGTTTTGCTCCCGTTGCCGCAGCCATGACCGAAGGAATGGTAATCATTACCACGTTTCCGTCTTCACCAAGAGATCCAACCGTGATACTACAATTCATACGTCGGAACTGAGAAGCCGCAACTCCTAGTCTGAACATGATATTACACTCATCATGCTCTAACTCATCGATTAGATTATTCGTGGCATTGTTGTAGCGATGTATCATGCGCTCAACCAAATTGTTGTGGCTGGCTAACATCTGGACTTCCAGCACACTCTCCACCGTGTTTTCTTCTACGCTGCACTGTACGACGGTGTCGGACTTTCCTTCACATAAAGCACCGAGTAGGTGATGAATGGCATTGCTCAAGAGTTGTTCTTCTGCGCGCACGGTATATTCCGGACTAACGCTATTCGTAATGACGTTGATTGGAGCCGAGTCCTGACTCTCTCGAAGCGCCTTGGTGGCGGAGCTAATACAGCTAAGCAGGTAACTTGACTGATGATCATCTTGATGACTCGTTCCCTTTGCAACTTCAAGCAAATCGCTGACGATGTTGTACATCTGATCCGAGCTTTGATTGGCTAGCTTTAGGAACTGCAACTGACGTTCATCTTCGTAATCCATGTTTGCGGAGATCTTGTGCAGGTTCATCAACGAATCGGCTAAGGAGCCGCGCACGCGCTCCGTTAAGTTTATCATGAATGTCGACTTGAATTCACTTGACTCGTAAGCCAATTGTTCGGCGATTTCAAGCTGCTTTGATTTCAACTTGATTTGCTCTTCGGCTGCCTTTGCTTCCGTCACATCTCTTCCGTTGCAATAAATCGTGGATTCATGAGCGACTGCTGTGAAGCTCCAATTGATCCAACGCTGCTGGCCGTTCTTGGTTTTCATAAGAACCTCCAACTTGAAGTCAAACTCAGCCGCCGAATTCGTAAGTAGAGGGAGAATCTTATCGAAATCCTGACCATTTACCAAGAACTGTGAGAAGTGATGATTCAGGAACTCTGCCTCGTTGAATCCCATAATCGTCTGAACTGCAGGATTCACTGCTTGCCAGATCCCTTGTTGACTCATAGTTGCAATCATGTCTTGGCTCAACTCCAGAACGCGACGATTGCTCGAGGTAATTTTATCAGCCAAGTTGAGCGCACGGTCGTGACTCATTACAAGTGTCATCAAGAATCCGCACAACGCGATGGTAAGTAGTAAACCCGCTGCGAGTGTAATCCATGAGAGATTTGACTGCAAACCTTTGCCCAGAACATTGGAGCTACTGAAGTTGATGGTGAATTCTCGATCTCCAAAGCTAAAGCTTCTCTTCGTGTTCAGGATGACTCCTCCTGTAGATAACGCCGCTTCATAGTTTGGTGACTTATACGCAACCTGGTCATTACCATTGATATCCTTGGTAGTAAGCGTATACACGATGTTCTTATCGGTTCCAACGGTATCTCCTATCGCGCCATGCAAGAAACGATTTGCTTCAAGCTCGACATATACTACTCCGTCAAATCGATCGCCGGCATGTGCCAATAAGAGATCTACCGGAGCTTGAGCACTTTGCTTTTTATCGACAACAGTCATGAGCACGATACTTGCGGTGTCTCCGCCTCGGAAGTTGAACACCGGTGTGCTCACCATGCCGTGTGATGCCGATGCTCTGTGCAAGGCGTGTGCGAATACAGGGTTGGACAGCAAGTCAAAACCACTGATGTGCTGGTTACGAGCAAAGGGAACCACATACGATATTGGTTCGTATGTCGAACGCTCGCCCGGAGGATAGACTTTATAATTCATGTTACCCTCGCTGCGATTATAGAGCACTAAGTCAGCGAGTTGCGGATGAGAGACATGGTTGGCATATGCAATGCTTAAAATGCCCGGCTCCGACTTCGCCGGAATAGTGCTATACAACTCAAACACATCGCGAACCACCTGAACGCTGGCTTTGAACAATCCGTCCAGGTTATGAAGGACCTGCTCCTGCTTCGCGAAACCGGTTTCGGTACGACTGGTTAGCGAGCTGACAGATTTGTCAAACTCCATCTGCATGTCGGTGCGTACTTTGACTTCAACCAACTTCATGGCTGTTATGCTGAGCCCAACACCTACAATGAGCACAATGAGAGGACTTATAAGGCGCTTGAGGGACGGAAGAGTGAACGACCGTTTAGCACCTTGGTTGTTTTCGACAGAATGGGCTGTATACATAGCACGTGTTCGAGTAAATACACTATGCTGAGTATCGGCTTCTTTGGGCTGAAATAAAGTATTTTCTTTGGGCTTTTTTTAAACGAGAAAACCGCTTCGGAGCTAGCTCCGAAGCGGTTTTCAGAAGATACATATCCATGTTTCCCTACTGAACCACGGTGATTTCCACGCGACGGTTCGCTGTACGACCTGCAGGCGTACGATTGTTCTGTATCGGAGAACGTGCACCCAGACCCGAAGCCAAGAGACGATCGCGCGAGATGCCCTGTCGGATCATGTAACGAACAATCTGCAATGCGCGTTCATCTGAAACACGCTGTGTTTCGGTCGGGGTTCCGCCAAAGTTGTCAGCATGTCCAACAATACGCAATTGAGCCGTAGGATTCTTCTGGAGATAGTCTGCAACGGCATCCAAATAGCCACGTAAACGTGGGCTGATTGCAGTATCCAAAGGATTATTGTATGTACTGAAGGTTTGTACTGCGTTCGTCGCAATACGTCCCATATACGCAATCTTAAGTTGGTTACCCGTACTGCTTTGTACCGGTTGGCTAACCGTCTGATCCACGGCTGAAGCGGCATCTGCGAGTGAAGGCACCAGCATTTCGATCAGCATACCCTTGGATTCGGGCATCGTAATGTTGATTTTGTCATCAGTACGAGCAAGTGTTGGTGCCGTGTTGTCTTCAACAACTGCCGGATTGCGCTTGAATACTTCATTCGTCACGATGTCTTCACCAAACTTCAGTGACACACCAAATTGTCCGTAGGCTGAGTTCCAGTTCGATCCGTTGCGAGAGTACACGTTTGAACCAAAATGCAGCAAAGCATAGGGCTCAATCGTCATTCGATAATTGTTCACGACTCCGGCTAACAAATCCCATCCTGCTCCGAGGGCAAGACCAAAGCGAAGGTTATCTGCTTGAAAAGGAATGTTTCGAACCACATCAACGTGTTCAACATCATAGTGTACAGTATAACGCTCCATATGCTGTGATACTTTAACGTCGACGTCCAAGCCCATCAGTGCATGGAGCCCCGGATATTCTTCAATGTTGTACCGTGCCTGCGGCATGAAACTGACATATCCAACGGAGATCTTTGAGATAATCGTATTGTCGATAGGAAATGTCGGGTGTATATCCGCGCCGGGAATACGAGTGTAGGTCGTCGTTGAGCGATAGTCAAGAATATTACCAAGGAAACTGAAACCCCAGGTTTCGCCGGGTTGTTGATAGTCAAACGCCACACCAACAGTAATACCGCCACCACCCATGGCTCCCCCGTCTATCAGATAATATCCGTCGCAAGGAAACTGTGGATTCATAGGCATGACTAGCTTTCCGAAGTGGTAGTGTAGAGTACCACTCATTGTTGGACCGAAGCGCCACTCCGAAGCCGTACGACGATACACAACGGTATCTCCATCCCGGTTTAGCAGACTGATGGTAATCGGACTCAAGGCGGACTGCGCCAGGCTCAGCTGCGTGCAGCATAGACCCAAAGCTATCACAATTGCAAGTATGTTTATTCTCTTCATGTGAGGTGCGATTCTCGTCTTGAATTCAATTATCGAAGGACCATCATTTTTACGACCGCTCTTGACATTTCTATACTACCGTCATCAATCGGATACGCTATAAAGATCACGAAGTATGCACCCTGAGCACCCTGTTCCGGCTTACGCCATTGAATTGCGTAGGAGTCTGAGTTTGGCACAAGTGACCACATGAGCTTACCATTTTCATCAAGCCACTTCTTTTGCTTGGGGTCAGCGCTCAACGTTTTACGTGAATGCGGAACTTTATCAAGTAATGTCTGGAGTTCACGTCCATTTACATCATATACCTTGGCAGTTATGCGAACGTCATCCTCAACCATGTAACGGATCACAGCACTGTCCGTGGATTGCGTGATAGGATTCGGAAAGACTCCGGCACGAACAATGATTGCATTTGGTATATACTGGTCTGTTGTGTCAAGATAACGACGTGTACCGTCGAAGAAGATCGCCGACAGTTCGTATTGGTAGGTCATATCACGATAATCAACAGTATCCGGTATACTCAAGTCATAAAGATAGCCGGTGGTGGAATGTCCCTTGGAGAACATTTCCGGATCATATATACTGCCAAAACGACGGATCTCGTGGAATTCGAGCTCGCTGGGATTCAAACAGAAGCCTTCTTTTACGCGACGACGCAATACGAAACCTTGCACACCTTGTTCACAACTCGTTTTCCAGTGGATCGATACTTTTCGCTCCCCGACATAAACAGTATAAAACGTATCAACAACCAAACATTTTGGTGGACGTGCTGCTATGACGAATGTATCGGTACGAATTACTCTGTTGTTGGTGTCTCCAAAACAGGGCAATTCACGCATTTCAATGTTGTCGTTCTCAGCATAGAGCAAAACATTTCCTACCAGACTATCCTTCTCGATTTTATAAGCATTGGCTTGATAATACTCGATCGGGGTAGCCCACGAAAGAGTATCTCGCAAGTGTGTGCTATCAAGCATAAGCACATGAAAACGTCCAATGCGAATGGAATCGTTTCGTGGAATAAATCTCGAATCGGCGAACACATCCGGACCAACCACGGAAATAGATATGCGACCGGGCACCACGCGCGGCGTTATGACATAGCGACTCAAAACATCGTTCTTGTAGCTCTGAAGCTGCAAATCCGATGATCCGTTCACCAACTCAACCCTCATATTCGCATCAGTGTACTCATCGTCTCGAACGCCAACTAGATGGAGTTGAAAGGTTCCGTTAGCCCAGCGTTCCCAGGCTGTAGATTTACGATGTAAATAGAGGTCGAACTCCAACTCTGTGTTGTTGACTTGGGTAATGTTATTCACAGAAACTTGTGAAAGCACTTCTCTGGTCTGCGCAGACATTGGTGAAAAGAGTCCTAAGAACGCTATCACTCCCGCCAGAATCGTATTTCTATATGTGCCTACTGTTATCATAATCTGAATTGAGTTCTGATTCGTTGTGATTAACGCGGAACGTTTGTACGACGCGTGCGGTTATTCCATGTCTTGTTGATATCGCGTGTCGTCACTATACCACTCATGTCAGTATCTTGATTGATATATGCTTCACGATCGCGGCTTTGGTAAATCGAATCATAATCGGAACGATCACGATCGTCAATCACACCGTCGGAGTTAACATCACCTGCAACCATAGCGAAGACCGTAGGCTCTCCGTCACCGAAGCAAATCGGCTTCAAGGCTTGGAACCCACCAAGAACCTTTGAACCATCGCTAAAGTCTAGAGTACTGAAAGTCTGCGCATCTTCGTCAACAAGCAACCACGGAGCCGATGTCATCATTGACAAGTGGCTGCGGTGGTGAACCACGACATAGTACTGACGCTTGGACAAAGTATCCGGGAAACTGATCAGACCTTTACCATCGGGATTAATGATGCTTCCGTCAGTCAACAAGAAGCCGGTTTTCACATAGGATGCTTTTGAGCTAAGACTTTCACGAAGCTCAACCACGACCCAGTCGATGACGTTCTTTGGAATGACCGCCATACTATCCTGAGCACGAAGCGGATCAAGATTGTAAGGGAAGATATCCGGAGGTGTTGACGGGATCAAGTTGTGCTTCAGTAGATCTGCCTGCATGGAACCATTACGATATGGTCCTTCCATCAAGACGCGCGAAGCCAACATTGGCGGAACCGGCGAAGGCATACCAATCGCAAAAAATCCTGTATGTGCAACTGAATCTGCAAATGAATAAGCCCAGTTCTCAGGAGTTGTTGAGGCAGGAGTGCGTGATGATTTGTAGTTCGCCCAACGCTTGTCGTCCCAACGCTGCAAAATCACTTGCTTAATGTCCAGAGAGTTTGATTCGTTTAGAGCTGTCTGTGAGGGATCGTTGACCCAAGCATAGTGGAAACGATAACGCATGCCTTTGCTGATCGTACTGTCGTTTGCATCATGTGCTTCCACGATGAGTTTGCGTTCTACTTTCTGCGTACCGTTTCCTTGAACCGGATAGGTATGTGGACGGCTATCTAAGCTCATCCACGAAGCACCGTTCATGTCTTGATCTTGGTTAAACAAGAATCCGGTATATCGGTTGTTGAAGACCATGTAGGTACCTGCGCTGCGAAGATTGGTACGACGGAGTGTACCAATAACTTCCGATCGCGGACTCGGGTAGAGCGGATCGTTGTCTCGACGACTAAATGTCAATGTGTGACGAACGGTATCTTGATCCGTACGAACGACGATTGTCGTGCTGTCGCGCCCAACTACAAGCGAATCGTTTACCATGATATTTCGGCTCATGGTCAACCCGTTGTTGTTGTGCACCGTCATTGATTTAAGAGCCAATGAATCAAGAGGAATCTCATTTCCTGAAATTATTTCATTGGTACCCACATAGCGCACAGAATAGCGCTTGTTCAAATTAGGGTGACTCTCGATGCTCGACTCGTCACTACGTGTGATCAAGGAGTTCGTAAGCATGAGAAGATTATTTGAGTCGTTGTTGTGAAAAACGCCTCTGTGCAAGTACAGGTTGTTCTGAATGGCAAAGCCACCACGATTGATGACATAGGCCCCGGCACGATTGTCAAGTTCTAGTGTTTTATAACTTCCCAGACCATCGATGTTCTGTGCCGTGTTTCCTTGGAGAATAATCGATGCGTCAGGACCGTTTGTATTTACAGTTCCGTCATGGCTAATACGTCCCCACGAAATCATTGGATAGCGTGGATGAATCAGAAGATTCACTTCTGCATGACTGATCATGGTATCGACGCTAACGAAGAGGTTACCGTTGTACGAAGTGTCGAGAAGTTTCGGACTACGTCCGCTAAATCGTACGATTGAGTGGCGGATTTGTGGTACAAGCTGCGTTTTGGTGGAATCTTCGACATACTCGACGTGACCCAATATCTCAGCTTGGCGTATTTCGGTGTTTCCGCCACAAATAAGGGTTCCTTCTTTGTTTTCGATAGAAGCTCCGGTTACACTTTGCAGTGCACCTCGCACAACGATGCGACCGCTATTGGCAACTTTGCCACACGTGGTGTTACTCAAGTCTTGAGCAGCTGCCGAGTGTACACCCAGAAGTGTCAAAGCAAGCGTAAGTAATGTCGTTTTCAGTCTCTGTACCATGAGTATCTAGAGTAAATGCTCCGAAGGGTGATGAGGTTTTCTCAGCCATCGTGCACAGTTTGATTTCAATTTTCGTCACTTTTACCGCAATCTGAATTCCCGATAGAGCTAAATCTGATAAATACCGAGAATTACCTAGTTTATCAAGGGTCTTAGTCTCCCACTTCCAAAGTCGCTCCATTTTGGATCCAACCGGCGTTTTCAAGCGTATTTATGTGAACCGTGGGCTGCAGAGCTCCCGGAACCTGATAAATCAATAGACCACGAACTGCCGGTTGAACGCTGGTACGGAAGAGAGCGAATTGTGTGAAATTGGTGCTTTGCACTGCTTCCAGGCTGCCACGTGCGCCGCAATCACGAATTTCAAGTTGCGCTCCCGTACCGGGTGCTGTCGAACTAAGTGATGGGATGTTACCATAACGGAAGAGTCCGTTGTTGTTGGCGGCTGTAGAGTCTAAACCGAAGATCAATGCAGCTGTGGCTGAAGCTGAGTCTCCTCCATCAATTACGACCGAAGCGGCCATAGAGTTCGGAAACGCTTCCGCTGTACTGTATCCATCCCAACCATTGCTCAGAGGACGTGTAAATCCGGCCCACACATTGTGATAGACTACGACTGAATCGAAAGGAAAAGGCTCGGTTCGGTCGGACCATGTTGCCGGGTTAGACCAACGTCCGGGACGAACACTATAGATAACGGAAGGAGCAGAACGCAAGAGTAAATCATTGCCACTAGCCAGAGTATTCGAACCGCTGTGGCTAATCTCTTCGGCGCTTACCCAGTGCAGGATGCAGCTCGAGTCAACGGACCGGTTGTACGCAACGCCAATTTTGTTCGGGCTTCCGCTTGTGGGATCGTTGAAGGTACGCACTGCGCCAAGTAGTCTCGATGCGCGAAGCGTACTACATTCGGATTCTCTGAATGCCGCTTGAATACGTGCCTTCCACTGTGCTGAACCACTTTGCGGGTTCGTGTAGCTAACGGTCAGTTTACGCTTTACATCACTTGCAGCGACGAAATTGTTCGGATCGGTGTTCGGTTGAGAATTGATTCCGAAGCTTTGTGGCACTCCGGTATGATCACTAAAGCTAAGTGTTGTTAGACGATTGTTGAACGTCAAGCTTCGAGCACTAATATCGCTCGGCACCATTTGTACGAAGTTTCCGATAACCTCTGATTGCGTCTGACAATCTGTGGCAGCCGTGTCATACTGCACCGGAGTCAAAGCATAATTTTCATTGTAGACGAAGAGTGAGTTGTTCTTCGGTATGGTAACGGTATGCGGACGTGTACCGGGGTTAACCCAGAAACCGCATTTGATGTACACGTTACCGTTGGCGAGCTTGTTCGCGCCGATGGTCTCCAGCTTACCGTATCGATTTGCTACAGGACTAGCCGAAGCTTGAAGATTTTGTCCATTGATTTGGCTAATGTATCGTACTGTTGACGAACACTCGTAGTAAGCGTTTGTGAGCGCCGGATAAATGTTGACGTAATATCCTTCGACGTTCATCGCTGTGTTGGCAAATAGGTGGTATTGTCCCCCATTTCCGCCAGCATTGATTCTAAAGCTGGATCCTTCCTGAATGATGAAGGCCGCTGGCTGATATGTGCTGTTCACATCGACACGTCCGCCGTTGTCGGCAAGCATGGTCGAGCTATCTTTCAGAATGAGTTGTGATGCGTTCGTATTAACCAAGATGCGACTGGTGTCTCCATGTACGGATAACAATGCCGAGCTAACACCATTGGATAGAAGATTGAGAACTCCCCCGGTTCGCACGTCCAAGCCACCAATATTGTTCTTGTTGTTGAGGAACAAACCACGAACCGTAGCAGTATCGGCGCTTAAGGTCTTCGTATTTGCACTTAACGCATTTTGAAGTTCAAGTTTATCGTAAGAGTTTAGACCATGCTCGGCAACGATACTTTGTTGACGTGTTCCGTCATAACAAAACAAACCGTTATAAAGTCTTCGTCCGGTTCCGGCATCGACTCGGTAGGCACCTGCAACAAAACAGCTGTCTCCGATAAACTTGTTCAAGCCCGAGACTCCAAGATTGGTGAAGTATCGAGGCTGTACGATTTGATTGGAGTCCGTAGCCGTCCAAACGACCCATCCACCGATGCGACTTGCAGTCGAACTTCCTAACGGCTGAGCACCGCTAAAAGCGCTGGTCGTTCCACGAAACTCGATAACACCTTGGTCGTTGTTAACGTTGGACGTAGGTCCGGCATTTCGGAATTGAGCGCTCTTCTTCGTGAAGCGTATGGTTCCGGCATTGGAGATTTTGCCGCAGACACCATTGTTACAGTCCTGAGACTGCACGATTGCGCTGCTCTGTACGAGCACAACAAGGGCGCAAACACTGCTAAGAAATCGTTGAATAGTCATTGTGGAGTAATGAGATTTTTTAAGCATCGGATTCGACAACAACTTCGTTCCGCTGCTCAACCAAGTTTAAGAAGTCAAAATTGTGTGTAAGCCTTGATCAGGACTTAGGGCGAGACATCGATCAAAGCGCCACTCTGATTGTTAAGTTCCCCGTCATTATTGAGGTCTTTGCCAATGAGAATGGTCGAGTAATTGGTCGTTTGTCCTTTGTTATTCACATTTCCGCGCACATCCAGCAGACCCGGGAGGTTTCTTAGCACACGTCCTGTTGGACTACCACATGTTCCTCCGGTAACAAGGTCCTGAAGAATGGTCGCCAGCGAGCTTTTGTTCAAACTCATACTCCCATTGCTTACATTCATTGTCCCTTGCACTGTAACCTTAGAACTGTCTTCTGCAATGACCATTCCTGCGCTGTTCACGTTGAATGTGCCACACACGGTGAGTACACCTTTGGGCGCTACATACACCAATGAACCGACGTTCGTCATTGTTTGCGCAATGCTTTGCTGTCCAAAAACGATAAGCGCAACAAAACTGCAGAGTGTGGTTATGAGTTTCATATTGTGTCCTTTCACGATTTATCCAATGTAGTCTGAATGCGAATCCTTGTTCAATGCGTAGTATTACGCAATTCTCATTACGAGCATCACAAGTGGAGCTTCAAATGGTCTCGCCACTCGACTCTTAGCGATTCTTATTGAATACGCGTCAATTTCAGATACGAGTTCTTTTTGAAGGTCAACGCGTTGATGTTCGAGCTGTTTTGTGACCATTGGAGTGTCACAGCACCACTGCTTGAACCAACCTCGATAATTCCACGATAGTGAACAACGCCGGTCTGAGCTGCACCAACTTGAATGGATGAAGCAGATGAACCGTTGTTCAGACCGGCGGTAAATGCTGTAGCTGAACCGTCATTCGCGGTATAACTGATCGAAACTGTTGAGCCGGCGGGAGCAGAGAATGAAAAAGCCGCGTCAGGATCTGTTGTTGCAGCGGTGAATTGTAACATACCTTCAACTTCGTAGACGCCGGCCGAGACAACTTGCGCGCTGAGTTCAGCATCGTCTTGCAAGGTGGCGGAATTGGCGATGCTTTGATCGGAGGTCTTGCGCTTAACTGCAACAGTGCTGTTGGAGCTCAATGTACTTGACATCGGAATCCAGTGCGCGTTGGAGTAATACCAGAAACCTTCTTCTGTGCTTGTGGTGACATACACCAACAGACCTTGTGCCGGACTTGCAATAGCATTGCGTTGTGCGGCTGACATACGAGGAATCAACATACCTTTTGATGTCGAGAACACTTCAGCTTGAGCAGAAGCTGCCGGGGCGTTCGTACCAATACCAACACGGCCGTCAGCGCTAATACGCATACGCTCGATGTTATTGGTGATCAATGGTAATGCTGTGTTGCTGGTCGTACCGAGTGTTTGTTCTGTAGCAAGTGAGTTTCCGTTTTGAACCCAGACCGTTCCACCCAATACTTGCGAAGGAGATGCCCACTGTGGTGCCGATGATGAACCCTGGCTGATGAGCATTTGACCGGCATCGCCCGGACCGAATCCGCCGCTTTGTTGTGAAGTAACCAACTCACCGCTAAGGTTCAAATGGTGTGTGTACGTGCGATTCGGATTACCGTTTGCAAGGATTGAATTGCGCAGAGCAGGAGGTGTTAGGGAATCTACATGTCCCAAATACACATCGCCACCATTGCCGACAACGACGCCGTAATTGTTGGTACCGGAAGCTGCGATAAAGTAACCTGCGACGTTTGTCGTAGAATTCGTTTGCTTAGAAGCCTGCATCGCCATCGTCACGGTATTGGCACCACTCACCACACCGGTGGAAACAACTCCGAAACCGGCATAGTTGTTCGTTGTTGAGTTATCGTTGATCTGGATCTTACCATACGAATTGGCAAGTGTTGTGTTCGTTCCAATGATAATACCGCCATCATTGCGCATACGCACCCGCTCAACATTGTTTGTGCGGAAAGCCAAAGATTGATTATCTGTGGTTCCCATGAAGTTCAAATTCGGTGCGTTCGGATTGGTTCCGCTATTACCGTTGAGTCCCCATGCCAGTGTGTTGATACCGGTCCAGGAAAGAGTATCACCACTACCCCAACTCAACAATTGATTCGAGGTGCCGGAGTTCGCGGGCAAGGTATAGCTAATGTTCGATGCTTGAGCTTGCGCTTTAAACGCAGTGTAATTGTTGCCTGCAGCCGATGGCTCATACCAACGAAGTTCGCCGGCAGCGTTAGCACTGTTCGTCAAAGAGAGGTTGCCATTGGCAAGTTCGATTTTGGAGTTCGGAGCTGATGTGCCAAAACCAACATTTCCGTTTGTTCCGAAGCGGATGACCTCCGTATTGTTCGTGCGAACAACTAATGGTTGGTTGTCGGTGGTTCCGATGAAGTTGGTGGATGGACTGGTTCCGCTGTTACCGGCTGTGGTCCATCCCGTGTTTGAAGTCAATGCATTTATCCAACTCAATACGCCTGTGCCATCGGTACTCAGTACTTGACTACTTGTTCCCGTTGTCGAAGGCCAGGTAAAACTCAGATCGGTTGAAAGAACCGGCGCCTTAAACGATACATAGTTCGTACCTGCGGTCGACGGTTCGTACCAGCGCAGTTCGCCTGCAGTACCATTTGCGTTCGTTATCGAGAGGTTGCCGTTATTTACCGTAAGGCGACTCAAAGGATTTGCGGTACCTATTCCAACGAACAGGTTTGTAGTGTCTACACTTAACAAAGTGGTGGCAGTTAAGCTATTTGAGCTGTTCCAGTAAGCAATCTTCCCAGCTAAACCGCTGCCATTCACGCCTGCCTGAGCTGTTGCCCATGACATCTGGCCCGCACCGTTGGTTGTAAGAACCTGACCATTCGCTCCGTCCGCAATCGGTAATGTGTAGATCACATCGTTCGCCAATGTTGGAGCTTTGAATGCTACATAGTTGTTGCCGGAGGCTGTTGGCTCATACCAGCGAAGATCAGTTCCACCAAGCAGAGATACACTATTGGTGAATGACTTATTACCACCAATGATTTGGTTGCCCTTTGTCATCACGAAGTACGCTGTGTCGCCAACTTCAGGAAGGATGTACACACGGTTGTTCGTTAGGTTTTCAACTTTCAGGCTTACATAGTTCGTATCCGGATCATTCAATATCAAGATGCCCGGGTTGTTCTTGTTGCCAATTGTTACGGTATTGTTGTTGATCGTGACGTTGGGACTTGAAATCCAGGTCGTTCCGTTCCATACCAAGGTTGAATAGAGGTTGCCTCCACCACTTGGTAACTCAAGCAGAGATTTCCAACTCATCGCACCTGTCGAATCGCCGCGCAAATACTGCACTCCGCTCGGCGCTGTTAGAGGCAAGGTATAATTGATGTTGGCAGACTGTGCCCCTGCCTTGAATGCAGAGTAGAAGTTTGAACTCGGATCATAAAAGCGCACCGAGGAAGCAGCGCTTCCACTGTGGCTAATGCTGAGATCGCCGTTGACGTCGAGCATTGACTTTGGAGACGGCGTTCCAATACCGACGAGACCCGTAGGACTAATGCGCATGCGCTCCACATTGTTCGTGCGGAACGGAATGCCTGCCGAATCGCTCGTGCCAAGGAAGTTATTGATCGTCAAACCCGAGTTACCGGTCAGATTCCAACCTAGATCCGAGTTTATGGGCCACCAGTCCGGAGCCTGCGGCGTGCCGCGATTCCACTCATAACGGTTTGCCGTGCTGTTAAAAATCAGCAAGCTGTGCGCCGGTAGCACGATTCTGTCGCGCTGTACCTGCGTTAACCGTGATATCAACAGACCCTTGTTTGTCGAAACAATGTCGAGTACTGCAGAAGTATCCGGTTTATCCGTTCCAATACCGACGTTGTCGTCAGCATGTAGGTACGCTGCCTGACACATCAGGGCAGCGAAAAGAGCAAAACAACGAAGCAGTCTGCGATAATTCATAGGTGCGTGAAAGTGTATCTTGTAAACATATTTCCAATTTTCGCCGCTCATCGCATGTGGCGCAAACGATTTACGGAATGCCAACACCGAAATTCCGCCTTATACCCTAGCAATGCCAAGCATGTTTCAGGATAAAGCTGTACAACTGAAGAAATAACTGCCTAAAGTGGCTGTTTTTATTCGTTATGTAGCAAGATAGGCGTGCCCGAATCCTCCTTCAATACGTACTAACACGTAATTAAATGGGAAACAAAGCTTGTTTTCGTCCATATTCTTGGCCTGAAAACGTGCCTCCTATGCCTATTTCAGAGTTTTCTGTAGTATCGGCAACGAATGCCTGTTCAGTAGAACTCACCCCTAAATTTTGGAAGGATTGACATTCACACTCATATCTGAGCTAATACAGCAACTCGGGGGTTCTGAAACACCTTCCCGGACAACATCGCTTCCTCGTGTTTTGCAGAGCCTTGTTGCTTAACATGTAGCCCTCAGACCAGTCTTTGGGTCGCGAATTAATAGGGCTTAGAGCGCTTTTTGACCGGCAAGAACATCGCTTAAGATGTTTGTAGTACTACACTTAGCGACTTTTACATGAGCTCACGTACATAGGCTCGCAATTTTCACGAGCTGAAATTGCTCGATTTTGACTATTTTTGAAGCGGTCAAGTCCCGTGCGGCTGCGTCTCTCCCAACTCCGCCAGGTTCGGAAGAAAGCAACGGTCAGAGTGTTCACAGAGCGCCACGGTCAACTTGACCATTTTTTTTATCTGCCTGCCTGATTGTTGATCCAGATCCCGGATCCCCGATGAAAAAAGAAATCTACATCAACGCCGAACTTGAAGAAACGCGTGTTGCCATTACTGAAGATGGTAATCTAGCAGAATACTTCATCGAAATACCCGACCGTGAGCGACTTGTTGGGAGCATTTTCTTGGGAAAAGTCCAGAAAATTGTCCAAGGAATGAATGCCGCGTTCATCGATATTGGACTAGACCAAGACGGTTTTCTTCATTTTTCGGACGTGGATTCCAGCATGGAGGACTCTTTCGATGTCGACGATGACGATGAAGACGACGAGGAACAACTCTCCGATGCCGCCACCGAAGCTCTCCGTGTATCCACCACGCGCAAAACGACGAGATCCAAGCCGGTTTTTCAAACGAAACGCTCCGGTGACGTAGTCATTAACCTGCAGCCAAAGCAAATGGTGCTGGTGCAAGTCGTTCGCGAAGCCTATGCGAGCAAAGGAGTTAGAGTCACTACCCGTATCTCTATTCCGGGACGATATGTGGTGTTTATGCCCTTTGAGAACGTAATTGGCGTTTCGAAGAAGATTGAATCGTTTAAAGAACGAAAGCGCCTGCGGAGTCTTGCAAAGCAAGCACTACCACATGGATCAGGTTGTATTATCCGAACTGCTTCGCAACATCATACAGATGTTGAACTTAAACGGGATTGGGACGCATTGTTGGAGCACTGGAACGACGTCGAGACAAAAGTCAAACAAATGACTCGTCCGGGCCTTGTCTACAAAGACCTCAGTATCGCCAACTCGATTATTCGAGATTTGTTTACGCGAGACGTCTACCGCGTTGTTGTTAATAACAAGAAGTTATACAAGGACTTAGAGAAGTATTTAGAAGATAATGCACCCATTTTTCTGAACCGGCTTCAGTTCTACTCTTCTCGTTTACCCCTCTTTGAAGCGGTTGGCTTACAATCGGAAATCGATTCCATTTTTACCAAGCGCGTGCAGCTGCCGGGCGGAGGTTACATCATTTTTGACCATACCGAGGCTATGCTCGTTATCGATGTCAACTCTGGTCGAGCTACCTTCGATTCAGATCAGGAGAATAACGCCGTTAAAGTGAATCTCGAAGCGGCGCGTGAAGTAGCACGTCAACTACGTCTTCGCGATATCGGCGGGATGATTGTGGTTGACTTTATCGATATGTCGGAAGAGAAAAATCGGAATAAGCTCTTCCATGAAATGAGGCATGAACTTCAAAAAGATCGCGCTAAAGCTATCGTGTATCCTGTTACTCAACTTGGACTTATACAGATTACACGCCAGCGTGTGCGTCAAAATATGAGCGAATGGGTCAGTGATGCATGCCCCACCTGCAACGGGTCGGGAAGAGTTCACACAAAAGCCCTGCTCGTCAATCAGATTGACCGTTGGCTCTATTCATTCCGACAAAAATCTCGCGAATTTCGATTGCTGCTGCAAGTTCACCCGGAGGTAGCTTCATATCTGAGCTCGGGACGCTTCTCAAAGCTCTCCAAACTAATGCTCCGCTACTTTGTTAAAATCAGCATTCAGCCCACTGATTCCCATTCGGTTACGGAATTCTCGTTTCATTCTGTGAGAACGCAACGAGATATTACTAAAGACTACAAGTAAGTCCCGGCGCGAAGAGTGTTTGTCGTGTTTTTATCAAGGCTGCGCTTCAGCGCAGCCTTAACACAAAGGGATCAGCTTTTCCATCCGGATCGCCGTAGGGACGATCATCTTGATCCACAGCCTGAACCGTCCAAATATACTGTTTGCCAATACTGAGTTCCATTTTCTGTAAAGGAAGTACTATGGAGAGGGGGCTCACATTGTCGCTATACTTTTCGAACATCGGCTCCAAAGTCTCGATAACGTACATCGGATCTACTCCTCGGGGCGCTTCGTACAAGAGAAATTTGTATCGCACCAAACGCGGCACTTGAGGCAGAGGTTGAACAGCTTTCCACTTGAATTGTAAAGGCTTATCGCGAGCAACCCAACGATAGTTTCCGGGTTCGCTTAGCTGAGGTGCATCGTATCCGCCTATCGTAAAACTCTTCAGCTCAGAGCATTGCAAGAGTTCATCAGGATTTGAAGCGTCAAGAAGCTGACAGCAAAGTGTGTAATTTCCTGGACTTAACTGTCCCCCGCGTACGATCGAGCGTCCAACCTCCGGCAATATCTCCAAACTTTCAGATGACAACAAAGCCTCCGAACCCAGCTCGATTTGACCGGGCTCGACATTTATCAGCGCTGCATCATTAAATCTTGTATAAGCAACTACTTGCGAGTCTTTCCGTATCACAGTTCGAATTTTTAACTGCACTGGCTCTATTCCTTTATTTTCAAGCCTTAAGCTCACTACATTAAGTTTTTCAATCCACTCGGAAAGAGATTTGGGTGGACGATCCTGAAGTCGAAGATTTATGCTGATTGGTTGAGAATAGCAAAGTCCGGCACCAACCAAAAGTTGAAGAACGAGGGCGCGTATGATGTGGTGATGGCGCATGAGAGGCAGTACTACCTATTGTCAGACAATTGAATACACTGCTTCATAAGCTCAAAAAGCTCAGCCAAATCTGCCAATGGAATCTCTATACTCCCCTGTCGGTCATGCTGAACATGAAGACGACTTGGTCCTCTGCGCATCCTAACGCGATAACCTTTAGCAGCAACTCCGGGAAGATCGCTGTCGGCTTCCTCGTTAAAAAGCTCCGGGTGATGCGCAGAGTCGGCTTCGTGGGGTGCCGACGACTTTGGTCCTAATCCACTTTTTGCTGTAACGCTGCTTTTTTTCTGTTGCGATACAACTATTGGACTCAATGTGTCTGCGCTCTTTGTACGCTCATAGACGACATCCGGCTCCGTGGCGATCTCGGCAGCAGCTTTTGCGAGCTCATCGCATCGCTCATTCTCTTTTGTGCCGACGTGAGCCTTGATCCATACAAACTTGACTTGACGTTGCTCAACTTCCTCTAGTAAAGCGCCCCAGAGATCCGGGTTTTCTGCTTTATCGCTTTTGTTGCGCTTCCAAGCATTTGCACGCCACTTACGTGCCCAGCCCAACTCGATACCGTTGACCAAGAGCTGCGAATCCGTGTGTAGGCGTATTGCGGTAGTCGTGTCGGGCGGAGTTGCTCGAAGCGCTTGAATGGCTGCGTTAAGCTCCATTCGATTATTCGTACTGAGGCGGAATCCACCACTAAGCTCAAGTCGGCCGTTCGACGACAAAATGACAGCCGCCCAACCACCGCGTCCCGGATTATTGAGGCAGGATCCGTCCGTATAGATAATAATCTCGTTAGAGCTCATGGAGAAAGAAAGTGGTCATAAACGCTTGAAGTCCGACCACTGCCGGACTTCAAGCTCTTAGAATCAAAGAGGTGGTGCACGACTAAAATTAACGCAACGATGTTATGGTAGCATGCACGTGAGGTTCGCACATTAGGCCTTTAGCTTGGCCTTTTCGGCTTGCATTTTAGCATAGTCATTCAAGAATGACTGCAAGCCAGCGTCCGTTAGAGGATGTTTCAAGGTCTGCATGAGCACTTTATAAGGTACGGTAGCAATATGGGCTCCTGCTTTGGCGCACTCTGTGACGTGAATTGGATGACGAATGGAGGCGGCAATAATGAGTGACTCGATGTCATGCATATCCCATATCTCAACAACATCTCTGACAACTTGGACTCCATCGTGTCCAACATCGTCCAGTCGACCGAGAAAAACACTGACGTAGGTGGCTCCCGCTTGCGCGGCTGCCAATGCTTGGGTTGCTGAGAAAATGAGCGTCACATTCGTTGGAACATCCTGTTGAGACAACACATTTACGGCTTTCAATCCCTCCGGAATCATAGGAATTTTGATAGTCGCTTCCGGGAACCATGACAAGATTTCTTCGGCTTCTCGAAGCATACCATCGGAGTCCGTTGAGTTTACTTCAACCGACAGGTGACCTCCGACCGTATTGTAGATATCGATAATGCGCTGGCGGACATCTACCGAGGGATCTTCCTTAGCCAGTAGACTTGGATTGGTTGTCACACCACGGATAATCCCTAAGGAATTGGCGTGTTGAATCTCTTGAATATTGGCGGTATCTACGTAAAGTTCCATGTGTCTACGATGCAAGTGTAAAGTGAGTTGTCTTTGTGCTCCGGGAAGCTATGCAAAGATAGAAAGTTGCGCGGCATAACAGGACAGACTAGTGCGTTATGATCTGAGTACTTGTCGAAATGACTTGGCCTCCGCTCCTTACAACAATAGTATAGACCCCAGAGCGCAAGGCTGAAACGTCTACAGGTACAACATAGTCTCCCCTGCCACTGTGGAAATCAAGCATCTCATGACTAAGGCCGATTTGATTTACCGCTTCAACGCGAAGTTGCTCGGCTTGTTCGAGGTGAACCATTATGGATAGCTGTGAGGACGCGGGTTGTGGGTATATGGAATAGACAAAACTGCTGCCTCCCGGAATACTACGCGAGGTTATTGGCACATTACATCTGGTTTGACCAACGTACTCGCTCACCAGAACGGCTGCCGAAAGATACAGTGGTCGAACATGGCAATCTTCGGACAGTATCAACGTGTCCCTCCACAAACTGTCTGAGGTTGCCGGATACTCATTAAGATAGTTGCAGATGGCCACTCGCCTGCTCTCTCCGGGTTGCAAGGTCAGTGGCAACTGATGCTGCGGGAATGAGAATCGCGTGTTTTGTGAAAGTGGCAAGCTTGCATAGGATTTGGTGAAGCGTCCATAGTTAAACAGCTCAATGGTATCGCAGACTGCAATTCTAAAATGCGTGTCGGCTAGCCGAAGTTCCGGACGCAGTGAGTCCACATTCGTGTACATCACGGTAAATCCGGGAATCGTATCGACGATGGTTCGTTTGTTTCCTGTCGAATCCGAAACTTCCAAGCCAAACCAAGCATCCAGACGCCAATCATTGATCGCTACACGGATGACACTGGAGTCAGGATCGAAATCGGTGGTCACGGTGCAATTTGTGGTATCGATGACTTTGGTTGCCATCAAACCGGTCTGGTAGTCACCGACATCACTAATGACGTAGGATTTAAGGTCACCACAACTTCCCGGTATCGCCGCAATCGAGGGTTGCACTGTGTCGATACCAATGCCAATCGACAAGAAGACAATGGGTCTTTCCGGACAACCTTCGTCCATAAAGATCGTTTCATTGTAGTCGCCAAAATCGTGATATCGGTAACAAACACTGAATCGAAGCGTGTCATTTGCTTTGAGTTCGAGCGGAAGCGGCTTATCAGTACTTATAGTCGACGCAGGATTAGAACTGCGAAGGTTCTTTATCGTGTGGGTGAAGGTTCCGTTGTTCAAAAAGATATAATCGCGGCAGTACGTACGGTCAGGTCCGTTTTTCACGTTCTCAGTCCTATCTATTTTTAAACTGGAATCCTTATCAACGATTCTCAGTGTATAACCGGGCAAGTCAAAACGTTGACGAGTCAAATAGCCTTCAACATCACGCGCTTCCAGTACGAAGTATCCATCCGAGTATGGATCAACCAAGCTCGCGTGGTAATGGATACTATCTGATGGCGGAATGAACGGATCAATACTAAGGTTTACGTTCTTGATTGAGTCTTTGACTAGTCGAAACATCACAAGCTTCGTATCTGCTAGCGTAGTATCAAATGCACCGCCATTGATTTCATAGCACATCGGTGTTCCAAGAATCTGCGGTGCATTGAAATCATAACGCTTATACGCCATACCTCCAACGTATCCGTATGAATTCGCGCCACCGTATCCATAAACGAGAATGCCTACCCCCGTATCTGCAGATACTGTGTGAACACCATCCGTCATGCGGATCCAAGCATAGGAATACTCTGATTTTGGAATCGGAACAAAGCCGCTACTCCAGGGTTTCGAATCTACCAGTAGTGAAGGTATCGACGTGGTTGGCAAGATCACTGTGAGCCACTGTTCTTTGTAGGTTGTTGTATTGCCTACCCCGCTTGTGTTTTCAGAGGCTTGAACGTTAACGAATCGGTACGACTTTAGGAATTGGTTCGATGGAGGAATGACCATCATGAAGGGGTCGCCGTTGTACACGAAGTTATCAGGCGCCGAATTTGGCGTACCTGTGTGTTTGTACTGCGCAATCTCCACCGCACGTGTACAGAACACGCTGTGAGCCGTTCGCAAATCGCCTTCCATCCACTCACCCGCGTATAAGAGCCTATTGAATACGCTGTCGATCCACACTTCCGTGCTGTCGTAAGCGGCGAGAATTCGATACTTGTCTCCACTTGTAACCACAGATCCAACGGGCTCCGGGTATGGAACTAATAGAGCAGAGTGACCCCACGTTGCAATTGGGGTGAGCTGTTCGATCAAACAATCTCTTGAAGTAAGTGAGTTGTGACTTTGAATAGGCAGCAGTGCACGTTGATGTCCTGAGAAGAGAGCAATCGGTTTTGTTGACACGATCTTTGTACCTGTAAGGTCAGGAGGATCACCGTAGCTCCCCGTGTTCGACTGAACCAGATACACTTGGCCTTTGTTCAGTGTAATGGAGGGTGGCAAGTTGCCATAACGAAAAATGAGCCCAGGCCTCGGCGCTTCAAAGCGCACGACGGTTGAATCTTCTGTCGCGACGATGGCAAATTGCGAAGGGGTGTTTTGTGTGGCGGAGCTAGGGTCAGAGTAATAAGAAAGTACATAATAACTATTCCCAAGCGCATCCGTGGGAAGTACCAAAAATGCGTCACTGGTGCGAAAAGCTTGGTCCATTGCATACACGGTTACATCCTCATCGCTCCAGAGATGGAAGTACTGATTTGCAATGCGCAGGTTCTGTCCCCCGGTTTGGTCGATGCGCTGTCCGCAGCGATTGAAACCAATGAGTTCATAAGGATAAAACTGCTCGCCGATGGAAAGGACTTTCTTTGGATCCGTTATGCTAAAAGTCCGGGTCTTTACTTGTCCTGAAGAATCCGCATACTGTAGCGTCACATTCGTTGGTTTCTCGGACGCAACGAAAATGTAGAGTGAATCTCGACGTTGAATTTCGGGATCGTCAATTCCATCCTCTGTTTGTCCTCTACTTCCGTTATGGAAATTTGGCAAGAAGCAAAACCAAAAGTCCTTTCCCTTACTGTCAGGCAGCGTGTCTTTCTGTGCGATGCACGGACTCACGAAGGCAAGAACAAAACCTAAGAGGACGACGACTTTCTTTGTGGTGATCATTATCTCCATGCTCCATCACGGTATACCGAAAAATAACACACAACGGTGCCACGGTGTTCAGTGTAGTGACAACAAAAACGTGTTAAGGTTTCAGCATATTGTTCCGTGGAGAGCTTTTTGTTGCCAAAGTACTACGCCCATAAACGGCACATGGCATCCCGGTGTCCATCGCATCACTCGGTTCTGATCCGAGTCGGCCCGTTTTAGAATTTCGGCGTTCGTTAATACTAGGCTTCTGTCCACCACAGCGTAACCGAAGGTCGTACAAAAAAAAAGACCCGATTCTAAGTAGAACCGGGTCAAGAATGTACGGCTGAAAAGAGTGCGATTTACTCTCCGTTAGCCATGTGTGCAGTCTTAGTTAGATGAGCCATAAAACTCGGAACGACGATCAACGATTTTTGCGTTTTCTTTGACCATGTTGTACCAGGTATAGTAGGCGTTCTGACGAGACTGCATGCGGAGTTTGTTTTCAATCGCCGCTGCTTCCGCGCCAAACTTGGATTCATCCGCTTTGCTGATACGTGTTGCGAGGACGATATAGTACCCCTTTTCGCCACGGATGGCACCGGAAATTTTACCCACTTGCTGCATCATGACACTGGCGGTCAATGCTGCATCATTTCCAACAGCCGGCACGTTACCATCGTCTTTGACGTTTGAACCAACGCGTACGTCAAGAGTGGTATCGATACCTTTAACCGCTTCAAGATTACCAGCTGCGCCAAGTTTTTGCGCAAGGTCTTCAGCACGGCCTTTAGTGATATCCAGTTTCTTGGTTTTCATCAAGCGCATGCGAATAACATCCTTCACATCGCTTAAAGGCTTAATTCCAACTTCGCGTCGCTCGGTAACCTGCATGACTGTGTAACCTTGGCCACGAATTTCCATTGGTTTTGATACTTTGCCGACATCGTTCGCAAAGGCAAAGTTTGCAGCATCGAAGGTACCAAGCATTTGAGAATTCTTCTCAAAGAAGGCACTCTCGATTGCAAAGCGCTTCATTTGGCGAGCAACTGTATCAATGTTCTCACCCTTTTCAACGCGTTCTTTCAATCCGAGAGCGTCACGTAAGAGTGTCTTGCGAGTGTTCGAAGAAATGGTCGGGACCATCAGGATTTCGCTCCACTTCATGGTCTCGTGACGCTTATCCGTAACCTTAATGATGTGGAAACCAAACTGCGATTCTACCGGACCAACAATGGAACCTACCGATGCAGCAAATGCAGCTTTTTCAAACTCGGGAACCATGCGTCCGTGTCCAAAGAAATCAACATCTCCACCGCGAGCAGCTGAGCCTTTGTCCGTAGAATTCTCTTCAGCCAGCTTGGCAAAATCGCTACCAGACTTCGCTTCATTGTACAGCTTTGTTGCAAGAGCTTTCGCGCTGTCTTTGTTGCTGCCGAAACCAATCAAAATGTGAGAAGCACGAACCGAAGTATCGGCAGCGCTATTACGTCCGTCAAGACGAAGGAAACCTGACATAGGTCCCAACTGAACCGGTCCAACTACATCACCTTGTTGCATGTTTGACAAAATGGCGGCGTGCATCGGATCAATTTCGGAAACAGGCTTGCTGTCGAAGGTCTTTCCGTTGAATTCACTGAGGTAAGCCTCAAAAACCGCTGAACGGTCAACACCCGGAGCATTCAGTGTGTCATTGAGTTTCATCATACGGCGTTGCACCGTCATGCTATCCTCGTGTGAGGGCATGATTGGAAAGGAAACGTACTTAACCTTACGTGTGTCTTTTTGCTTAAAGTACTGCTTGTTTTGATCATAGTACTTTGAGATCTCATCATCACTCACTTTGGCATCATTATCCGAGATTCGTGAGTAGTCCAAGAAGACAAACGAGAAATCAGCAGTGCCGTTATCGATTTCGAATTGACGACGTACATGCATAGGTGAGTACACAGCAGCAGCGCCTGTAACAACAGCCATGTTGTTCATCATCTTTTGCTGAGTTTCACCTTCGGTGATCTTCTTGATACGATCTTTCCACTCGGCGATGGCAGCCGGTTTGTCGGCTTCGTTGCGAATGTAATTGCCGTAACTATCCGGGTCTTTCAAAAGCTTCTCATAAATGTCACGCATGAAGACACCTGAAGAGTCCTTGAACACGTTCTTCAGGTATTCCGGTGGATTCTCAAACAAGAGATCCGCAACTTCTTCCATACTAACTTTTACGCCTGCTTTTTCAGCCTCTTGCGAAACGAGTTTTTCTTGAACCATTTGGTCCCAGACCTGTTGACGAATGCTGGCTTCGTCAACGTCAACATCCTCTCTACCCTGTTGTTTTGCCTGAGCTCTTTGCTGGTCAGCCATTTCGGTGACACGTGCTTCAAACTCAGCGCGGGGAATATCTTCCCCATTGACAGAACCCATTGACGGGTTAGCTCCACCACGACGGATGGTATTGATCGTCTCCTCAAGATTATCAGGTTTGACCATCAAAAGAAGAAACAGCACCATCACCGCTGTAATAAGAACTGGTGAAAGTGAGCGTATGCGATGCATAAAGCCCATGTGAACCTTTACTCCCTATGTAGTTGAATTATGCTGATGTACGAACTAAGAAAGCAAATTTAAAGGGCTTCCGGGAAATACACAACGTTTTGAGGCGCTTTTGAGGTATTTTTGGGTTCAGAGATTGTCCACAAACGTCCTTTTTCCTCATGCTCCAAATTGGCAAATTTCGCGTAGATGCCCTTGAAACAGGCAATTTTGCCTTAGATGGAGGTGCCATGTTTGGGGTCGTACCGAAAAACCTGTGGTCCAAAGCCTATCATCCGGGCGATGAGCAGAATCGCATTCCTATGGCAGCTCGCGTTCTGGTCGTTCGTTGGGATGAGCACGTCATGCTGGTTGACACGGGAAATGGCGATAAAATGAGCGAGAAACTTAAGAGTATCTATGGCGTCGACAATTCCAGGTACTCACTTCTCGACTCGCTCACAGAGCTCGGTCTGCAACCCGAAATGATAACCGATGTGTTGTTGACACACCTGCATTTCGATCATGCCGGCGGGGCAACTCGCCTTCAGAATGGAGAAAGCGTTCCTGCGTTTAAGAATGCTCGCTACTACGTCCAACGCGAACACTATGCCTGGGCTCTATCTCCAACTGAAAAGGATCGAGCTTCATTCTGGCCGGAGAATTATCAGCCGATTGTCGAGCATGGCCAGATGGAACTTGTGGACGGACCCGGCGACATTTTCCCGGGAGTATCCGTCGAATGCTTCCACGGTCACACCAAAGCGCTACAAATGCTTCGTCTGCACGACGGCAATCAAACGCTGGTGTTCCCGGCAGACCTTATGCCAACACATGCTCACGTCCCGGTTCCATATGTCATGGGTTACGACAATTTTCCTCTGACCACAATTGAAGAAAAGAAGCATACTCTGAACCGAGCAGCTGAGGAACAATGGGTCGTAGTGTTTGAACACGATGCTCTTCTCCAAGCATCAACTATACGTCGCACCGAAAAGGGTTTCGTTGCAGGCGAGCCTATTGAACTATAAATTGAAGTCAGCCGGCGGAGTACGACGATAGTCGACAGGCCACTACTATAGGATAACGTTGAAATCGGATGCACACTCTGCTTACTCGTACTATTTCGCGTTGACCTGAGCAATGAAGCAGAGACGTACAGAACGAAGTCCACACTTAGTATGATTGAAGATCGAAAGAGAATAGTAGAGCGAGACGGCAAGACATTTGTGGCGGTTTGCGCATCGTCTGACGTTTTGCGTGCACGCGGAAAAAGAGCTGTACTTGATGAACTGACAGAGGTTGCGTTGTTTCGTGTAGCCGGAACCTGCTACGCGTTGTCTAACATTTGCCCTCATCAGCACCAACCGATCATTGCGGAAGGCATCGTCGATCGTGGTTGTGTGATCTGCCCGATGCATGGTTGGCAGTTTCGTCTGGATGATGGGCAAGAAGTTGACAACCTAGGTCGAATTAAAACATTTGAGTCCTTCGAGCAAGAAGGATATGTCTACGTTGAATACACACCCAACTCCAGACCGGCCTGGATGAACTCGGACATCTAACCGACCGTGTTACGAACGATGAGCACTCCACCGACACCTCCTTCAAGCTCAGCGCTGATGCGATCAACTATTGCACGCATTGGCAGCGAGCTTGGATTGGACAGTGTGCATGTTGCAGCGCTACAAGCGCTGCCTAGAGAAGAGTCTCTTTTACGAGAGTGGTTAAATCGTGGATACCAAGCCGACATGGCATGGATGCAACGAAATGTTGAGAAACGCGCGGATCCACGTCTAATTCTTCCGGAAGCCCAATCGATAATCGTTAGTGCCCTAAACTATGATACACCTCTTCGTCACGATGAGTCCAATGAACCGGGGGTAGTCAGCGGTAAAATCTCTCGCTATGCTTGACGACTATCATGACGTACTGGGTCGTTTGTTGGATCGCTTTTGTGCGGAGCTTCGTTTAAGCTATCCTGAGCACGCCTTCAAGTATTATGTCGATACCGGTCCTGTCTTGGAAAAACAGTGGGCTGTACGAGCAGGCATGGGCTGGCAAGGAAAGCACTCGAACATCATTTCGCGCAGCAGAGGCAGCTTTTTCTTCTTAGGTGTGATCTTAAGCTCACTACCCCTCGATTCAGATCCTGTTGTACAGGATCATTGCGGAACGTGTACTGCGTGTATTGATGCGTGTCCAACCGGTGCAATCGTTGAACCCTATGTCGTCGACTCTGGGTCCTGCATCTCTTATCTTACCATTGAGTCCAAAGGCGATCTTGCCTTCCTTCCCCGACTACGCTCAAAGCTTGATGGTTGGTTGTACGGATGCGACACCTGTCAAGATGTCTGCCCATGGAATCGATTTCGAACGGACTCCGAGCGTAGTGAATTCGAGGCACGCCATATGCAAGCGTCACTTCCTTTAAACGCGGTGATGTCGATGACTCAGGAGGAATTCTCTGCTCGCTTCAAAAACAGTCCGATCAAACGCACCAAGCTTCAGGGACTTCAACGAAATGCACGCATGCTTAAGGACTATGCTGCACTTCCCCACGCACATGCAAACAGATCTACAGATCCAATTCAAGACACCAACACGGATCAAGAATAGTAACGTACAACGAAGAAGGCAACGATAGCCCGCGTCGCACGATTCAAACTATTTTGGAGAATGCAAAGTATGCATCAGCCCCTAGATCCAACGACCCGCGTCCCTGGTTAAAAAGGTACTTCGATAGCCGTGGTACCAAAGCTTAGACCAACTTCAGCCAGTTTTTTTTGCTCTACTCGACCACGTCCTCAACTTCTTGATTATTCTTGATGCGATTATGTTTGAGGGCAGCCTTAATGAAGGCAATGAACAAAGGGTGACCGCTCACGGCGCGTGACTTTAACTCAGGATGGAATTGCACACCAACAAACCATGGGTGGTTCGGCAATTCAACGATTTCGACGAGTCGACGATCCGGCGACAAACCGCTTAAGGTCAGTCCTTTTTCGACAAGTGCATCGCGGAAATCATTGTTTACTTCAAAACGATGGCGATGGCGTTCATAGATGAACTCACTCTTGTAGGCTGTGGCGGCCTTGGAATTCTTTTCGAGAACACAAGGATATGCGCCTAAACGCATGGTACCACCTTTATCCGTCACATTGCGTTGATCCGGCATCAAATCGATGACATCGAATCTGTTTTTCTTGAACTCTGAAGAGTTTGCTTCGCTGATTCCGCAAACGTTTCTTGCATACTCGATGACGGCGCATTGCATGCCGAGACAAATCCCGAAAAAAGGAATATTGTGCGTGCGGACGTATTGAACAGTCGTGATTTTGCCCTCGATTCCTCTTGATCCAAAACCCGGTGCCACGAGCACTCCGTCGATATCTTTAAGCTGTTCGGCAATGTTGTCGGGGGTCAATTGCTCTGAATCGATCCAACGTACATCTACTCTACAATTATTCACGGCACCCGCGTGAATGAAGGCTTCACTAATACTTTTGTAGGAATCCTTGTATGCTGTGTATTTACCAACAAGTGCCACGTTTACGGAAGACTTTGGATTTTTTATTCGCTGTACAAAACGGGTCCACGTATCGAGATCTTGATCGTGCGCTTTCATGTTCAACTTGCGCAACACAATCTCGTCGAAATCTCGACGACCGAACAAAATCGGAACTTCGTAAATCGTTTCTGCGTCGATTGCTTCAATAACCGCTTCTTCAGCCACATTACAGAAGAGACCAATTTTGGCGCGCATTTCTTTGCTGAGCTTCATTTCCGTTCGACACAAGAGGATGTCCGGAAGTATTCCGAATTCCATGAGTTCTTTGACGGAGTGCTGTGTAGGCTTGGTCTTCAGCTCACCGGCTGAACGTATGTACGGCACATAAGTAAGCAATATATTGATGCAATTACGTCGCCCCCGCTCCAATTGAACTTGGCGTGCCGCTTCCAAATACGGTTGCGACTCGATGTCGCCGACTGTTCCGCCAATTTCAATAATCACAAAGTCGAAGCGCTTGTCGAAGTAGGTCATTCGACGCTTAATCTCATCGGTGATATGCGGTACGACCTGTACAGTTTTGCCAAGGTATTGTCCCTTGCGCTCCTTCTGGATGACCTCGAAGTAGACCTGACCGGTAGTCGAGTTGTTCTGACGGGTCATCGATACATCGAGAAATCGCTCATAATGACCCAAGTCAAGATCTGTTTCCGCTCCGTCATCCGTTACATATACCTCACCATGTTGCAAGGGGTTCATGGTGCCCGGATCTACGTTAATGTATGGATCAAACTTCTGAATGGTGACAGTATACCCGCGTGATTTCAGTAACAATCCAAGAGACGCCGATGCAATTCCCTTTCCCAAGGAGGACAACACACCACCGGTAATGAATACAAACTTCGTTTTTGTTTTTGCAGGAGTGCTCATGGAACGTGACCAAAGTCATTAGGTAAAACAAATGTTGGCTATGATGCACAGCATCACAGCCAAGCGCATTCGCGTTGAAGCTTTTGCAGTTTGATTGTTCTAAACACTAACTTTGTACAGACTAGTACGGAGGTGCTTGATAGCCACGGACGTAGCTAGGAAGAACGCGGTGAGTCGATGTCGAACGGGTTCTAAATTAGGTATTTTTTTTTCGCCGGATGCGAAACACTTTTCAACATGGATGCTGCTTTGAGATCAATGCTTCTACCATTCAGGCACACACCTCTGCTTGTACTTGCATGCCTGTTTTCGCTGAGCTCTTGTTCGGCTCCCAATAATCCGAATGATCAACAAGGAACCTTATCAGATCCTGCAACTGAAGTTGTAGTCTATGGTCTGTACCCAAATCCCTGGCAAGATTCAACGGTATTGGCGTTCAAGCTTCTTAACACACAAGCTCGATCATTGCGCTGCACCATGTATAACGCTGCCGGAGAAGCAATACAGAGTTATGGTTTCGATCCCGCCAAAGACTCGACATCACAAACCTTCATAGGGTCTCATGGCTCACCTTTGGAGGGTTTTTATGAGTGCATCTGGCGCGGTGAGGCTGATTCGGTTCAAGTGCCCAATGGAGTATACTATGTTGAGCTCGAAGTTTTCTTCGACGATCATAGCGTCGTGCATCGTAGTCTTTGCATGAGGAGAAAGTAATGAGCACATGCAAAAGCTTTTCCGTTCAACTTCGACACCTAGCAAAGCATCCCGCATTGTCAGATGTTCAAACACCGAAATCTTCCATTGATTTTAGAGTCGCCCTCGTTCTATTTTGTTTGAGCCTCGTGCATCTGCATTCGCAAGGCACCTTAGTCAGTTCTGAAACTGTAGTTGGTGGAAGGGCTTCTGCGATGGGGCGAGCGTATTGTGGACTCGCGAACGACGCATCTGCCTTTGCGTACAACCCCTCAGGTCTCATCTTAGAAAAGAGCATGGTCTTAAGTGGTCAATACTCGTCACTGCATGGTTCGCTTGGCACTCCGCTGGCAAACCAAACGTGGGGTGGATTACACTATGCGGTCGATCAATGGGCAGTCTCTGCAAACTGGGTTCGTTTCCAAAGTGCCGATCAGCTCACCACTCCGGCAATAGCTACCGATGATTTGACGGCTGCAGAACGAGCCATCGTAGCATCCAAAGCCAATGTTTTTAGTCCGGCTTATGAAGATGCCCTTAGTATTAGCATCGCGCGACAAAACATTGTAAAGATCGATTGGGGCTGGAACCAATACATCCTTCCCGTTGAGATACCACTGGGGGTCACAGCACGCTACACTCATGCAGCCCTCAATGGTCTTGGAGGCAAGGCCCTGAGCCTCGACGCCGCAATGATGATTCGAATCAATTTGAGAGATATGTTTTTCAGCGATGAGTACCCTTATTTGTCGTTCGGATGGAATTGGAAAAACATAGGGGCAGCTGCGATGCACTGGAAGAGCGGAAGGGTCGACGGCTACGATTCGCATACAGTAGTGGGTTTTGCTCTCATACAACCTCTTGAGTCATTGGAAAGCCAGGTAAGCATCGACTATGACCATGACAACCTGGGATCCGCGCAGGAGCGCATCGGGGTTGAATGGCGTTATCGCAAGTACTACAACCTGCGCGCCGGATTCTATGGTAGCTCCTTCTGCTGCGGGGTCGGAGCAGATCTTCGATTCTTCATTGTTGACTATAGCTTTCAGGCAAGCAGTAACAGCATATTAGGATTAAATCACCAGTTGAGTCTTGCATTCCGACTCGAACGACTATTTTTGTAGACTAGTCATGGATATCAAGCTTTAAGTCTATCAGCTTGTTTAGCGATACACTACCACATTCAAGGATGAACAATGAAGTATGTATTGAGCTTCGCACTTTTCTTGTGCTGCACCGTTTCAGGATTTGCACAGCAAGGATTAATGCTCGGCAATGGCGGTGGTAGTGGCCAGGTTGTCAACACCGGTGGCTCATCGTATTACGACGTCTCTTTGGGGGCGGGCCTCACTATACCGGTAAATCTTTGGGGCTACGTCCGAAACCCCGGACGTTACGTGGTATCAAGCTCAACGACCTTAGTTCAGCTACTGAGCTATGGCGGAGGTCCTACGGACTTTGCGCGCTTAACCGATGTGCGCATCGTGCGAGACAAAAAGGTTGATAGCACCATGAAGGAATTGGTGATCCTCTGCAACCTCGAGCAGTTCCAAAAGTTTGGCGACCCAACTCAAAATCCAATGCTCTACCCCGGTGATACCATAATCGTTCCGGGCAATGCAATCTCATCGTTCCAAACGACGCTGGGTGTAATTCGCGACATTGCACTGGTCGTTCAAGTAGCTGCAACGATCATCCTACTGTCCAGATCGACCAAGTAAATCTGACCCTATAGAATCATTCCAGTCTGTGTTCCCGCGCTTGGTAGCCCGCGAACTGAAGTTTCTCCGCCAACCAAGTCTTGAGTCTTTCGGCTGATAGTGTATTGAGATCCTAGCGTAGGTTCGTAGTTCGCGTATACGTATGCAGACCTTGATTCGGGTTTTTACGCTTGTGCGCGCCCATTTTACGCGTCCGTATCGTAAAGAACCGCTACAATCGCATCCGGCCATTCTTAACACCGATTAAACAATCCAATCTGCCTCCAATCGTTACTAAGCTGTAATTTGAGGGCTGTCGAACATTGTCGACACATCTATCTGCCTTTGTCACCTTTGTTACCCGATATGAGAAGTTTTGTATACCTGTTGCTTTGTTTGATTCCGCTAAGTGTTGCATCTGCTCAACATTCGGCTATTAGCGGAGTCTTGTTGGATAGCGCAAGTGGAACCCCCCTTGTGCACGCAACGGTCGAGGTTCGGAATTCAGAAGGCAAAGTCTTTGGTGACTATACCGACAAAAAAGGCTACTTCCTTGTGCATGGAATCAGTGGTGGCAGCTATAGCGTTGACATGCGCTCACTAGGGTACAAAGACATTAAGAGAACGCTAAAACTTAAGGACAACGACACACTGGTTCTCGGAACCATTCGCCTTGCACAGTCCTCCGTACTTACCAATACTATTGAAGTCGAAGCTCAGCAGATTCGAGGTGAACAACGTGGCGACACAACCGAGTTCAACGCAAAGGCTTTCAAAACGGATAAAAATGCCAGCGCTGAAGACTTAGTGAAGAAAATGCCGGGAGTTGAAGTTGAAAACGGCACGGTGAAAGCTCAAGGCGAACAAGTCAAGAGAGTATTGGTTGATGGCAAGCCCTTCTTTGGTGATGATCCGGCTACAACATTAAAAACACTGCCTTCCGATATAATCGATAAGGTCCAAGTCTACGACCAGTCAAGTGATCAGGCTCAATTCACGCGTTTTGACGACGGAGAACGAAACAAAACGCTTAATGTTATTACGAAAGCAGATAAGAGAGTCGGTCAATTCGGCAAGCTCTATGCGGGATATGGAACAGACAGTCGCTACAATGCCGGTGGTAATATCAATTACTTCAACGGAGACCAGCGTATTTCCCTTCTCGGTATTGCAAACAACATCAACGAGCAAAACTTCGCGATTCAAGATATCATTGGGGCAATGGGTGGAGGTGGAACCCAGTACATGCGAATGGCAGGTCGCAGTATGGCCATGTTTACGACGAGCGGTGGCGGCAAGAGCTCAGCACCGCGCGGTCCCGGAAGTGGTGGCGACTTTTCAATCAGCCCTAACGATGGTATATCAAAGTCATCCGGCCTCGGTTTGAACTACACCGACCAGTTTGGTCGTGATTTTGCTATCAGCGGTAGCTATTTCTTTAACCGAACAGCAACAGCGCAGTATCAAACGGTCGACCGTACGTATATCATCAATGACACACTAAGTCAGTTGAATCCTCAGATAAACAACAACAATCCCATCAACATAAACCACAGGCTAAACCTCCGAGCGGATTACAGTATCGATAGCATGAGTAGCATTTTACTGAATCCGAAGTTCACTCTTCAGAACAGTGTAAAAGACAACACCCAATACAGTGAAATCTCGAACTCAACTCCTTCCGCTCTGCAAAGCTTGAGTCAGACAACCACAAAAACCGGCGGAGAGACGAATGCTTACAACTTTAGCACAGACCTTCTTTATCGTCTGCGCTTTGCAACCGAAGGCAGAACCTTTTCCGCACAATTGAATGGTACCTTCCGTAATAATGATGGAACAGGTCGTAATACTTCGAGTGTAACTGCCTTTCTTCCGGATACCATTACAAACGTGTATGACCTCTCGGTTCCAAGCGACGGAAATACGAAGACATTAAGTGCCAACCTGAGCTACACGGAACCTGTTGCTACGAATCACCAGCTGCAACTCACCTATAACATCAATGACTCGAAGACGACGTCGGACAAGCTGAGTTATCTCGTAGACTCAAGTGGTGCTGTTGATACTAACCCGATCTCTTTGCTATCAAGCAAAGCAACCAGTGAGTACTTGACTCAACGTCCGGGCCTTAGCTATCGTTTCAGCATTTTGCCTCCGGATAGCATGAAAAAAAAGTTTGACCCTATGTCGCTCATGGGAGGTCCTCCCGGAGGTGATCGCGGTATGGGAAATCGGATGATGGGAATGATGGGTGGATCTGTCGGAACATGGACATTCGGTGTGGGAGCGGAATATCAAATCGCTACTCTGCAAACAACTCAGACATTCCCGTCAGCTCTGGACGGAAGCAAGACTTTCTACAACATCTTGCCTAACTTCAGCATGGTAGCGCGTCCGAGCATGACGTCAAATATTCGATTGAATTATCGTACGTCCACAAGTTCTCCGAGTATTTCGCAACTACAAGATGTTATTGATAACACGGACCCGATCCACTTGTCCCGTGGCAATTCCAACCTTAAGCAAGAGTTTAATCATAGCCTGTTTGCGAACTACGGTGTTTTTAACATGATCACCGCCTCCGGCTTTTTCGTGATGGCTAATGTGAATCTCACGCAGGATAAAATTGTCAACTCAACGCGCACGCGTGGAAGTATTCTGGGAATCGGTGACACCTTGCCCGTAGGCTCGCAGTTCACAATGCCAATCAACCGTGATGGATACATCAATGCAAACTCGTTTATCGTATACAGCTTCCCCGTCGAGCCTTTTAAAGGATTGAAGTTGAATATGAATACAAACGTGGGACTTATGTACACCAGAGACCTCAGTTTGATCGACAGCGCCGAGAATGTCGCAAAAACCCTGGCTGTAACGCCTTCACTCGGATTTAGTTCAAACATCAGTGAGTACACAGATTTCTCTGTTTCTGCACGAACCGCGTATAGCACACTCAGAAATTCGTTACAATCGTCTCTCAACACCAATTACTACACAACCACAGTAATCGCTCGCGCAAACGTTATCAGTCATGATTCCTCGGCTCTTCTCGATGGCTGGGTGGGATCTGTAGACTTCAACTATGTGGTTACAAGTGGCTTAGCTGCAGGTTACAATACGGCTGTGCCCTTGTTAAACTTCGGAATCGGCAAGCGTTTTTTTGATCAGAGGGCTGAATTGAAGCTCTCCGTTTTCGACGTACTGAACAAAAACAATACCGTGAGTAGAACGACCTCCAGCGGTTATTTCGAGGATTCACAAACTCGTGTCTTGAATCGTTACTTCCTCTTGACCTTTAGCTATAACTTGCGCATTTTTGGCTCGAAGCAATAGTATTCTTCGCAAGCGAGCGCTCTGCGCTCGCTTGCGAGTCACTTTAGCGAGCCACGCAGCACATGACCGAGTTGAGTGAAACAAAAAGTCTGCAGAGAAGGTCGACGCAGCTACGAGCCTATGTTCTTATATGCTGTTGCTTATCTGCCTTCTTGCGTATTGTCAATGTAAGCATCCAAGGTCCTGATGGAGTGCGACACATTGAAGATTATAACATTGCGGCGAACATCGTTGCAGGCAATGGCTTTAGCGCGGTGGCGGACTTGGGTCCCACTGCCCTTAAAGCTCCACTCTACCCTTTCTTTTTGAGTCTCGTTCTGTACCTCTCACCCGGTCATGAGTTGGTAATGGCTGCAATGATCCAGCATGTACTCATCAGTTTTTGTCCGCTTCTTCTTTACCTCATTGTCAGTTCTCGTTTCTCCTCGCGCCTTGCCTTCATAGCAGCACTGGCCTTGGCACTGCATCCAAGCTACTGGTTCTATCCCTCAACGCTTGAGGCTACGAATCTCTTCATTCCTCTCAGCCTGTGTTGTTGGTACTTGGTAGAGCGAACAAGGACTTTTGAAGATAGTCGTGGCGGAGTGTTGCACTTGCATAGAAGTGACATCGCAGCCATTGTATGCTTGGCGTTGGTGGTGTTATGTCAGCCACTCGCCGCAATCCCGCTGTTTGGTCTGTTGATATCCATGCGACTTTCTGTTCGAGGATTTGTGAGTGCGCTGTTGATTTGCGCCATACTGTGGACCCCGTGGACACTGCGGAACCATCAGCAGTTTGGTCGTTTCATTCCTTTTAAGTCTAGTGTCTGGATGAACGTGTATGTAGGATTCGACTATGCGTCGCATGGCGACTCGTCTCTTTCGTTCATATCATCATTAGATCAAGCCCGCATTCTGAGTGCGCAAGAGCGATTGGACGATGTGTACATTGAAAATCTGTATCGAGACATCAGCCTCAATGCAATTCTGGGGCATCCGTTGCAGTATGCTCAGAAGACTGCCATTCAAGCTATTCGATTTTGGACCTTCCCTCCGCGTTTCGACGCGCAACTTCGGGACCTTCGGTTTGTTCTAGGACGGGTCATTCCCGAGACCATACTTAGCGTCGGACTTTTGCTCAGTCTGCTTCTACGGCGCAGCCGAAAGGATGCGTGGGTTAAAGCAATTGCCGCCTGTGCAATGTATTTCACGTTGGTATATGCGTTCACACACACGCAGAACATCAGATTCAAACTGGATACGGAATGGTTGTTGATTGTTCCTACGTGCATAGTGTTGAATGCGCTTTTGAGCGATGCGTCAAAAACCTCATCTTCCCCTACTGCTAAGAGTTCCTCCGCTGTCATCAGAAGGTAAAACACTCGTAGGTGTTTCCTTCGTAATTTTGTGTCTGTGCAAGGGACGCACATTTGCTTTACGTACTAAACACTGCAGTCGGATGAGAGTCTTCTCCTCTTGTGTCATTCTATGCCTTGTCGTTTCCTACTCTCTTTTTTCGCAAGGGGTTACGACCGGCTCTATTCGAGGCACCGTCATTGATTCCAAAACACGGAAAGCGCTTAATGGTGCTACTGTTGTAGCCGTACATGTGCCAACGGGATCAAAGTACGGAGCAATCACTCGAAAGAACGGCACCTTCGTACTTCGTGGCTTGCGTGTTGGCCAGGGATACCGATTTAGCTGCAGCTTCATTGGATATCAGACAACGAGTAGAGAAAACGTCGTGATAAGCCTCGGTGAAAACGATGAGCTAAGCTTCTCCTTGAGCGAAACACAAACAACGACCAAAGAGATCGTCGTTACCGCGAAGCAAGACGACGTTTTTCACCAATCTAAGACCGGCAGTGGAAGTACGGTCTCGGAAGCTGATATACAAGCTGCTCCCTCCATCAATAGATCGCTTGCGGATGTTGCTAAAATCAATCCCTACACTTCTCAAACCACGAACTACGGTGGTGACGACGGACTTCAGGGTATGAGCGTAGCAGGTGTCAACTCTCGCTTTAACAACATTCAGATCGACGGTGCAGTTGCAAACGACATGTTCGGATTGGGACAAGCCGGTACTGCTGGTTCCCAAGCAAATTCCAATATGATGTCACTGGACGCGGTTCAAGAGCTTCAAGTAAACGTCTCCCCTTACGACGTACGCCAAAGCGGTTTCACCGGCGCCCTTGTTAATGCAGTTACGCGCAGTGGTTCGAATACAACTCATGGTTCGGTGTTTAGCTACGGACGCAATCAATGGATGGTTGGTCCAAGTCCGGATGCAAGCCGAAGTGCCTATCCGACATTTCGCGATATACAGTTCGGTGGCAGAGTCGGCGGTGCGATCTATCGCAATGAACTTTTTTATCACCTGACATTTGAGACACGGTTGAGGACACGTCCTCTAGACCTCGGCATCAACAATCCATCGACACTCAACAACTTTCCCCACTCGATCAACGAGATCAACGAGATCGTCTCTATCGCGAAGTCGCGTTATGGATATGATGCCGGTTCAAGCGACCTCTTCAATAGTAGAAACAATACTTACAATGTGCTTGCACGTCTTGACTGGAACATCGGTCAGAAGGATAAAATTCAGTTTCGCCATAACTACACAAATGCATTTCAAGACCGCAATGTTCAGCGAACACCGAATGTGTTCTCACTTTCGAGTCAGTGGAACGAGTTTCGTTCCGTAAACCACTCGTCTGTGCTACAATGGAACAGCCAGTTTTCAAACGACGTATCAAATGAAGCGCGCTTGACCTTCACCAAGACCAGCGATGCACGAGTACTTCAGGCAGCAAATCTCGGTCAGATAAAAGTCTTTCTGAATGCGACTGATTACGTGCTTTTTGGTCCGGAGAGCAACTCTCAGGCAAACAGTTTGGACCAAACTCAACTCGCTTTCACCGATGATCTTAGCTTTAATTTTGATGATCACACACTCAGTGTTGGGACCCATACCGAGTGGTACCGATTCAATAATTTGTTCATTCCGGATTACTATGGCTACTACGTTTTTCCTACGGTAAACGCGCTTCGTGATAGCACACCCAGCTATTACTCGTTGAGCTATGCTGACACAGCGCACACCGGTGGGAATCTTCAACCTCGTGCACTGTGGTCGATGATGCAGACAGGTTTGTACATTCAGGATGAATGGAAAGTGAGCCCGGAGTTCAGCGTGAAAATGGGTTTGCGTGCGGACGTTCCCATTTACCTGGATACGCCAACCGACAACCCGAAATTTGATTCTGTTTTTCACGCGCTAGCTCAACGCTATTCTCTGCTATCAGATCCGGAGAAGAAACTGAACACCCCGATCCCCGATGGTTTGAAGACTGCCCAGCTACCGGATCCTGCGGTATTGCTGTCCCCACGTGTTGGCTTTAATTGGGATTTGAGTGGTGGAGAAAAGACTATGCAGCTGCGAGGAGGGACCGGACTCTTTAACGGAAAAGTTGCGGCTGTTTGGCTCTCGAATCAGTTTTCAAACACCGGAATCGAACTCAACCATATTGCAGTGGGTTCGGATGCAAGCACCGGCGCAGCACTTATTGGCGCAGATGGTAAGCCTTTGAAAGTTAGTCTGAATCCTTACAATCCGCCGAGACCCGGCGACGGCAGTTTCGCAGGCGCAAACGATAGGACCAGTGCTATTAACGTGGTCAGTAAGGATTTCCGCCCACCCCAAGTCTGGCGATCTACGCTTGGATATGATGTACGACTTGCGCCTGAACTTAGCTTGAGTGCGGAACTCATGTACAGTTCGGCATACAACAATGTCGATTATGCCAATCTCAACCTCAAACGATCACTGCGCTTAGCTACTTCACCGGTGGATGGCAGACCTTTGTATGCGGCCAACACGTCGCGTACAAGTGTGGATTCCAACAACTCATCAGCCTTTACCCAAGTCTTGTACTTAAGCTCAAGAGATGAAGGCTATCAATATAGTGGTATGCTGAGTGTGAAACTCAACGACAAGAATTCGGTTGTTCCCGGGTTGTCTGTGCTCATGAGCTACGTGTACTCCGCAGCGTACGATTTGCAGGCCGCTACTTCGTCGGTTGCCCTTTCGAACTGGCAAAACACCTACGCCACCGATCCCAATCATGTTGACATGGCGCGTTCAAATTTCGATGTACCTCACCGTTTTTTCGTCAATCTTGGCTACCGCTTAGACATCTTTAGCAACGCCCCGACCCGCCTAAATCTTAGCTACAGCGCCAGCAGCGGTCAACCATATAGTTTTGTTTACAACGGCGACGCAAATGGAGACGGTATTAGTTTCAATGACCTTATCTATGTGCCGAAGAGCGACGACTACGACACAAAGATTAAAATCGTACCGACGAACGGCATCGATCAACGAACCGCGCCCCAGATTTGGGCACAGTTGATGAGTTTTATTGAAGCAAACCCGACCTTGAAGAAGTATCAAGGAAAAGTGCTACCCAGAAACGAAATGCGCGCTCCTTTTGTTCACGAAGTTGACTTACGTCTCACCCAAGCTTTGCCTGTACAAGGTTTGGAGAAACTCCAGATATCACTAGATGTTCAGAACTTGCTCAACATGCTCGACAAAGATTGGGGTATTCAACAATTCCTGAGATTTCAAAGCTACCAGCTCATTGAAGTTAAAGCAGCTAATGATGGCAGCGTTTTCGAGAATGGCAAGATGCGCATCAACTACAGCACACCAACCGTTAGTGGTCGCCCCGGAGTATACACGACGGACAGCTTCTATTCACGGTGGCGTATGCAGCTCGGTCTACGATACGAATTTTAAGATATAGGTCCATTATTTCAATGCTTTCGACTAAATCAACCTTCTTCATCCTGTTGCTCAGCTTGTTAGGGCTGACCGGGCTACAGTCGTGCGACGACGGTGTCATTACATTTACCGGTGGATCTGCTCGCGTACGTGTCTTTAATGCCCAACTCAAAGGCAGCTCCATGGTGGTTGAAATAGACACGCAAGTACGAGTGAACAGTCTCACAAACGGTGAAACGAGTCCGGATTTTAGTCTGACAAGTGGGCTCTACCATTCATTCTTCTGTCAATCATCGAGCGATTCGTCCGCAAACGGAATTATCGCTAGTCAGCGCTACATGTTTGCAGACGACGCGACCTACTTACTTGTCGTCCACGGTTGGAATATTACCGATTTCATGAATCCCGTTCCCGAGATCAGTGTTAGCCCTTTACCTACGAAGTCCGCTTTGCGAGTAATCAATGCAACCGATACGGTTTCGTGCTCGGTTTCTATCGATACGAATGTCGTAGTAAAATTGGCAGACATACAGTCGTTTACCAACCTGTACACGTTTGATCCAGGAACCTATGTGGTCTATACCAATAACATCTATGCGAATGCAGAAGTTGATCATCAGTCTTTCAGTTTTGAGCCGGGCAAAGTTTATGACCTCATCGTCTACGACGCGCCGCTCGGTAATGGTTTGACGCAGCGAGTTTTGCTTCGGGAAGTAAAGTGATCGCGTCTTTGAGGATGTGATTCACGGTCTTGCGAATGTCGCACCTTGTCTCTTTTCAATCTTCTGCAGGCACCACATTGGCGGTTCGGATAGATACATCGCCAAATGCTTCGCCTGTCAGTTTCGAAATACTTAGAAGTCATACAACGTATATCAACTCTTTAATACTTTAAGGATTCCACAATGGCTAGACTGCTACTCTCTCTTCTCTCATTCTGTATCCTCTCGATACATGCCAATGCTCAGTACATTACTATTTCAGCATTTCGTTCTCGAACGGTAAATGACACTCTGGTAAAGGGTGAGAAGATTGCAGGTCGTGTTTCTGCAGGCACGGAGTTTCGCAACACGAGCTTCATACAAGATGCGACCGGCGGTATAGCTGTTTTCAATTCAAACTTTCACTCAGCGGTGCAGATTGGTGATTCAGTTGAAATCAGCGGCGGTCAGCTTCAAGACTTTCAAGCCGTGAGTGGCCAACCAAAATCCGGCCTAAGTGAAATTGCAGGTTCTCAATTCGTATTCACTCTCATTCCGGCTGCGAACACAGCGCCGGTTGCAAAGATTTCGGCAATACAGTCAATTGGCGAAGGCATTGAAGGTATGCTGGTGAAGGTCCGCAGCGTAACTTTTACAAGTACAGGATCATTTCAAGGAGATAAGAACTATTTCGTAAAGAATGCCAATGGGGATTCTGTTCAAGTTCGCATTGATGCTAATACTGAAATCGCCAAGAACAACCTCTTGATTCCCAACGGCGCGGTAGATTTAATTGGCTGTCTATCTCAGTTTCGAGGAACCTATCAAATTCAACCTCGGTTCGCTTCTGATATCGGCGCAACTATAGATATTGATACCGTCGGCAAAGATCGCACCTTTGATGTCACATGTTGGAATGTCAAGCAATTCATGAGCTCGATTGACACAACCATTAAGGACAAACAGCGACAGCTTGAATCCGTCAAGCGTGCTCTCGATTCAATTCAGGCTGACCTTGTGTCATTGGAAGAAGTTGCCAACCCGGAAGGATTCCAACGTCTCGTTGATACATTGGCACAAAAGTCAGAAGGTCGCCTTGCAACCGAGATACTTCAAGATCAGAAGATGGGCTTTATCTATCGCAAAGATGTAGTCAGCGTTTCAGGTTCAGGACTGGCAGTGAATGGCGGTGCGCAAGCGTGGGCCAATGGTCGCTTTCCTCTTCGATTGAGCTTTACCGCTACAGTTAACGGGCAAAGTAAAAAAATGACTGCCTTTAGCATCCATGCCAAAGCTACCGGCAGCGGGACGGAAACCGCCGACTTAGCTCGACGAACCACAGATGCCGAGACCTTTCACGAGTACCTCAACAATTTTTACGCAAACGAGGCGGTCATTGTTCTTGGTGACTTCAATGATGACGTAACAACGTCTGTTGTTGGAAGCGGAAACCCTACTCCCTATAAGTCGTTCGTTGATGACGCAACAAATTGGACAGCGATTACTAAATCACTGAGCGAAAAAGGACTTGCTTCTTACCTTGGTTCATCCGGTAGAATGATCGATCATATTGTCGTCTCGAATGAAGTTGTCCCAAGTGTGTACCGAACAAAACTTGAGACTCCACAGGCATTCTTATCTTCATATACGTCTACGGTAAGCGACCACGTGCCCGTTTCAACTCGTCTGTATCTAGAGAATATCGTTGTTGGAGTCCCTGAAGAGAAGCTACTGCAAGGTGCAACTCTTCGCATAGCTCCCAACCCGATGCACGAACAAGGGATGATTGAGTTTGTCAATGAGCATGCACAACACATAGATGTAGAGGTTTTGGATATGCTTGGTTTGAGTGTTTCAAAACTCTACAGTGGTTACATGCCGGCTGAGATTCGCTTGTTCCGCTTATCGACGTTGGAGCTGAGCCCCGGCATGTACACGATCCGCTGTCAAGGAGAGTCGGGAACCATTGTAAAAAGTTTCATTATCGACTAAGACAAACTTCGCTGTTCCAATGCTCCCTTCGCGCCTATTGGCGAAGTGTTCCGCAATAGTATGTGTTGAGTATCCATTTCAATTAACGACGCACGACTCAGGATCACACGCAAAACCTGAGTTGTGAGTCCACCGTCGCTCAGTCCCTGAGTGACTACCGTTTAACGTAACCAAAGGAGTCTACCTTGCGAAGCTGGTCAATCGATGATTCAATCGAACTCTACAACATCAACGGATGGGGTATTAGCTATGTTGGCGTTAACGCCAAGGGCAACATCGAAATCTCACCACGCAAATCGAATGGCGTGAGTATCGACTTGAAAGAGTTGATCGATGAGTTAGCCTTGAAAGACATTAACTGTCCGGTACTCTTACGATTTCCGGACATTCTTGACAACCGCATCGAGAAGATTAGCGGTTGCTTCGGAGCTGCATCCAAAGAGTATGGCTATCGAGGAAAGTATTACAACGTTTACCCCATTAAAGTAAACCAGCAGCGACCTGTTGTTGAAGAAATCGTTCGCTATGGCAAGAAGTTCAACATCGGTTTGGAAGCAGGTTCCAAACCAGAGTTGCACGCCGTTCTTCCGATTATGGACAACTCGGAAGCGCTCATTATTTGCAATGGCTATAAAGATGAGGAGTTCATTGAGTTAGCATTGCTGGCTCTCAAAATGGGCAAGAAGATTTTCCTTGTAGTCGAGAAACTTAACGAGTTACGTCTGATCATATCCGTTGCTCGACGTCTCAATGTTAATCCAAACATCGGAATACGAATCAAGCTCGCCTCAGCAGGAAGTGGCAAGTGGGAAGAGAGTGGCGGTGATCAGTCGAAGTTTGGTCTGAATTCAGCCGAGTTACTTGAAGCCATCGAATTGGTTAAAAGCGAAGGTGTGATGGACTGGGTCCGTTTGATACACTTTCACCTCGGCTCTCAAATCACAAACATTCGCAAAATCAAAGCCGGACTCAAGGAAGTTGCACAGTTTTATGTGCAGTTGCGTAAGATGGGCTGCATGGTCGAGTTCGTTGATATCGGCGGTGGATTAGGTGTTGACTACGACGGTTCACGAACTGCAATGGCCTCAAGCATCAACTATTCTATCCAAGAGTACGCGAATGATGCCATCTACACCTTGATCGATGCTGCAGACAAGTCGGGCTTGCCTCACCCGAATATCATTACCGAGGCAGGGCGCGCACTCACAGCGCATCATTCTATGCTCATCTTTAACGTTCTCGAGACAGCGTCGATACCGGTATGGAACGAAGCGCAGAACGAGGTCTCTGATCAAGATCATGATTTAGTCCGTGACCTCTATCGTTTGTTGAAGGACTTGAATGCTCGAAGCATGCTGGAAACCTGGCACGATGCACAGCAGGAACGTGAAGAGATTCTCAACCTCTTTTCACTCGGTATGATCGACTTGGAAACCAGAGCTAAAGCAGAACGACTGTTCTGGTCAATCGCAATGGAGGTTCAGCGCATGAGCCTTGACATGAAGCACCAGCCTGAAGAGTTGCGCAATCTGTCGAAGCTCTTGGCTGATAAATACTTCTGTAATTTTTCACTCTTTCAGTCCTTGCCTGATAGTTGGGCTATCGATCAGATCTTCCCTATTCTGCCGATTCATCGTCTCGATGAGAAGCCGACACGTTATGCCACTATTCAAGACATAACCTGCGACAGCGATGGAAAAATAGATCATTTCATTGGTGTTCGAGATTTTGCACAGTACCTTCCTGTTCACGATTTCAATCCAAGCACACCGTATTACCTCGGAGTATTCCTCGTAGGTGCCTATCAGGAAATCTTGGGTGACTTGCATAACCTGTTCGGCGACACGAATGCGGTTCACGTTATTTGTGATGAGAACGGTTATTCTTTGCAGCAGATTCACGAAGGAGAAACAGTTGAAGATGTGCTCGATTACGTTCAGTTTAGTGGAAAGAAACTCGTTCGTACTATGGAGGCTTGGGTTTCCCAATCCATGAAGGACGGCGTGATTTCACCTCAGGAAGGCAAAGAGTTTCTAGCTATCTACCGTTCGGGCTTGTACGGTTACACCTATTTGGAGTCGTAGTGATTTCTTGTGTCAGGTTGCCGGCGAAGCCGGCAACCTGTACCCAAAACATCGTATGACAACCGCAGTTCTTCAGCACTGACGTCGTCCTCGGATTGAATATGGCTACCTTTTTACGTTGGTTCCTAAGCCGACGCCTTGTGCAAGGAAAAAAGCTCCTCGTTCGAAGTGCTCTGAGTTTGCTTCTTCTACTCCTCTGCTGGCCCTACTTCCTGCTTCCGCATTATGCTTTTCCTGCGCCCAGACCTTTCAACGGCGCATACTGGTACAACCCGTACAGCTCGTGCGATTCAGCCGTTCAAAAGTGCAACTTTCACCTGCATTCTCATGCCTGGGGTGGTCTAACTGATGGACACACAGATGCAAGGCGCATCGATTCGATCTACCGCGCAATGGGATACAACGTGGTAAATCTCTCGAATTACTTTTCGGTAGACACGCTCCACCAACCAGCCGACTCGAGCTTCATTCCGGCTTATGAACATGGATACAGTGTGCAGAAGAGTCATCGACTTGTAGTAGGGGCGCGCTCCGTATTCTGGCTGGATGCTCCGCTTCTGCAGACCAGGCATATCAAACAGTTTTTCTTCTCAGTCTTGAAACCGCAGTGCGATCTGCTCGTGATGGCGCATCCGGCTTTCGGTCGACCTAGTTACACTGTTGAGGATGCGCAGTGTCTGAGTGGATATGACTGTATGGAAGTATTGAATCACTATCGCAATTCCCTGGCGCACTGGGATAGCGCACTAAGTTGTGGTCACCTAGTTTGGCTGATTGCAAACGATGATTCGCATCGAGCAGACAATGATCATGAAACAGGAGTCCGCTGGACTTTAGCATGTACAGGTTCAGCCAGTAGAGACTCAATCGTATCAGCGCTACGTCGTGGTTCCTCTTTCGGTGTGGCAGGATATCACGGACGTTGTGACCTTCGACTTTCCGACATTGCAGTAGAGCACGACACTCTCATTTTGCGCACACATGAGAGTTTCACGCGGGCTCGTGTAATTCGTCAACATGGACATGTTGTGGCAACTTCTGAGAATGATACGATACTTCGTTATGCTCTGCAAGCCGACGATCAGTATGTACGATGTGAGATCGATAGTGGTTCAACGACCCTGTATACAAATCCTATCGTACGCAGCTCACAGGCTCTTTCTGCGACGGCAAGCCAAAACGGTAAAATGCCCGCTAATCTTGAAGTGCAATGCGATCTCCCCTTGACCCTTTTGTGGTATTTTGCCTTTGTGCTTGTTATTGTGCCGATCATCTACATTATGATGACGACAAAGACTTTGCTCATATCTGCGCACACCTTCGAGTCGAAGACCTAGAAACTCTAACCGGTATTATTCTCTCGACATCCCTTCAATTCCCACTAACAACTCCAACAATGAATACGTCGTCCGGCTCTCGAGTATCTCTCTTCGTTGCACTTTGTTTGATGCTCAGTCACTTCAATGTACCGACACTGTGCGCTCAAATTCACGCGTCACGTGGAATTGACTTTCGCGATGTGCAAACAAACAGCTCCGAGTTTGGCTTTTTGTCATCCATGAAATTTGGGTTGGAGATGCAGAGAGCCCTGGGTTCCGTCACACCACCAATCGACGAAACCGAGGAAGAAGAGCTGTCCGAGTTTCCATCTCGGGATCAAGCTTGGAATATCAAATTCGTGGAAGATGTGGAACTCTATCGTTGGTCAGAACTGGGGCACCTGCGCTTTGTAGCAGGACAAGAACTGTGCGCAAATGAACGCAACGATATTCACTTCAATCCGCGCTCAATCATCTGGGAGGAAGAGCTTTCTGTACGGGGGTTGTTCGACTTCAGAGCCGGTGGTCAATGGAGTACTTCAGTAGCCGCTTTTCATCGCTGTAAGCACGACGTGGACAATTCCGATCAAGAGCAAAACGACGAGATCGTTCCGGGACGTGTTCAAAAGCGAAGTATCATCTTAAGTGGATTTGCAGTACGTGAGAAGCTGCAACCGATGATGCTACGTGCAGATTCAGGACTTCAACTTCAGGCTGAAATTGGTGCTGAGTACTATCTTATGCACCGAGATTATCGCTATCCTGTCTTGACATTCGGCACTTCTTGGAGTAGAGCGCGGGCGGCACTATGCGTCGGACTTGAACTCAAACATACTATCTCGCAGCATCATGCTCTTGCTCTACGCACCTACATTTCCCAAATGCTCTTTAGCCGAGACTTAGCGCTAGCGGCAGCCCAAGGCTACCTTTCACGGGCGGAGTTACGCATTGATATGCGAGGAAAAGCAGGTGAACTAAGTATTATGCTCTGCAATGAACGTTCGTTTGACGAAGTTGTTCGTATTTCGGCCGATCCCACCAACACATGGTCGATCGGCATCGCCTTCCGTCCCTAATTCGCTGAGCCGTAGTGACTACTCTTCTCCAAAGAATGCGATTGTTGCGCCGGACCACTCAACCGTATTGTAACGTGCACCCATCATTGCTGCTCTTCCACTGCGAATCAAATTGATCGTTGGAATGGGATCGTCGGCTCCGTCAGGCCAAACGACCATGCATCGAACCTCGAGCTTGTTCATACCGAGAGGAGTATAGACACATTCTGCATAATCAATCTTTTCCATGAGTACCCAGTTGGCACGTTCAGATTCCGTTATAGCCTCAACATCCGCTCGCGTAGGTTCAACATTGACCCCCTTGCCGGCGAAAGCATAGAGAGGTTTGAGGACGTAGTTTGAGAGATCGTCCGGAATTGAGCTGAGGTCCGATACGAAGCTGCATTGTGGAAGGGTTTCGTGCTGCAGAAAGGGCAAAGAATATTTACTCATTCGGAAATACCAGTTTGGGTGTCCTACCCACCGTACATCCAAATTATCACCCCAAGAAAACGCCAAGGAGACCTTCGCATCTTCGAGTTCATCAACAATTGCCCGATTGTACACCCGACGTAGCTGTGTGCGTACTCCTTCACGCGTGTAGAAGAGTTTATCGCCCGATTTTTCGACAGCCAGAATATCTACCGGCTCAATTCCCAGAAAATTCTTCGTCGCTAAAAAATCAGGAAGTGTCTTTTGAGTGTAAGGGCGCAGTTCCAAGAGTCCTACGTGCTCCGGCAATTCCCCACCCACGATGACTTCATGCAGCAAGTGCAGGTAGTCGTCTCGGTGCAATTCTTGAAAAAACGGACTAAGCTCGGAAGAGAGGTCATAGCTCTTGTGGAACCAATCCGATAAGACTTGTTGATAGCAGAAGAGCGAGGGAAATCCTTGCAGTTCCACAAGTCTCGGAACGTAACGACCATTCACCACGCTGACCGCAAAGTCAACTACCGCAAAGGTAGTATGCTCGCTCTCGTTTCGCACGCGATATCGATCTTGCAATGACGCTTCAGATTGCGCTTTGTACCGGGGTTGTGCACACTGCTTGACTAAGGCCACAGAGGCTTGCGCAATCTGTTCGCGTAAATCGTGCGAACAAAAAACAGGTGCCTCCATAACGCGGAACTCAATCGGTCTACCGAGCTCTTGATGCATTGCATGAAGCATGGACTCATGCTTCGATGTCCCAAACAGTGAATCTGCAAATCGACGTTGAAGGTGTGGGAGCATAACTTATGCTTCGTAGGTGAGTTTTGCGCCGCAGTACGTTGCGACTATTGTAGTTGAAGCCAATTCAGAATCTGCACACGTCTCAAGATCATTATCGACAATCACTAAATCGGCATCAAAGCCACTGCGTATCGCACCTCTGCGGTAGGCCATGTCTGCTGCCTTGTGAGCGTTGACTGTATAGGCTGCGATGGCGGAGCTGCGATCGATGCATTCATGCGAGTTCCAAGGATGTGAGGAACCAAATGGAATACGACGACAAAACGCATCTAGACCTAGCAGAACCGAACTGGATTCTATTGGGAAATCCGAACCGGCACACATGAGTGCATTCTGCTTCAGCAAGGAATGCCAGGGATATCCTTCGGAAGTGCAACGATCACCAAGTCGTTTCAGCGCCATCGGTGCGTCGGATACACAGTGAACGGGCTGAACCGAAGCCACGATGTCTGAGGCCGCAAATCGTGCACGGTCTTGTGGTCGCAGTATTTGAGCATGCTCAATGCGAAGGATAGTCTGCTCGTTGGCGACACCTTCCTTGCGCAATCGCTCATAGACATTGAGAACCAGACTGTTTGCCGCGTCTCCAATGGCATGTGTTGCGACGTGAAAACCTTGCTCGATAGCCATCGCAGCTTGTCGATACAGTTGTTCTTCGGATAGAAGCCGGAGGCCACAGTTTCCCGGATCGTCACTGTAGTCATCAAACAGGGCTGCACCGCGAGAGCCAAGTGCGCCATCGGCATAGAATTTCACACCGACAGTCTGTTGGAATTCACCCACTGCAGGTAGCAGGCCAAACTCAGCCCACTCATTGTTTTGAGCACTGACATACGACTGAATTCGACACGCTAAATCTCCCTTTTCGGCCATCTCACGAAAGAGCTCAACATGGTGCGGAGCAACATCCATATCGTGTATCTCCGTGATGCCTTGAGCGGCACACGCATGTAACGCTGCTCGGATAAACTCGATATACTGGTCTCGTTTGTACTCAGGTAGGACCCGTAGCACCCCTTCCATTGCTGCGTCTACTACAACTCCACTAAGGCTACCGTCTGCACGTCGCAGGTAGTATCCCCCCGGTGGGTCACTCTTCCCTTCACTGATGGTACAGCGATGTAATGCCTCGGAGTTGAGCCACAGTGCATGTCCGTCGGCGCGACGCAGACACACCGGTGTCGAAGGAAACTGCTCGTCAAGAAGTTTTCGATCGGGCATGAGCGGAACGTCCCACAACTCCTGGTTCCACCCCATCCCCACAATCCAATCTCCTCTGTTTGCTCCGGTATCCGAACAACGTCGAACACATTCTTCTGCGGATCGGGCATCATAGAGTCCTAGGCCAAGAAGCTTCATGCCTAAGCCAATCACATGGGCGTGAGCGTCTACAAAACCGGGATACACAAAACAGCCAGGAAAATGTCGTAGTCCACTCTCCGACTCAATCATCACACCGTCGTCGGCACTATGAATCGACAGAATGCGACCTCGCTGTATTCGAATGTGTATTCCGTGTGACATCATCGTTGAACGAACGGTTTGTAACGAAGGAGTGAACTCTGAGCGGCGATGCGTTGCGAAGAATCAACCGAAACTTGGGGCAATGATGCAAGCGGTTGTCAAAGCGCGAAACTCCTTTAGCAAGTCTTACCAGGGAGTATCATGCTTCGCAATGAGGACCAGTCCTTCGTCGAAGTCATAGCGAAATGGACTTCCGGTTGGAATGTTGGTCTCTAATATCTGCTCGGGACTCATGCCTTCAATGTGCATAACTAAAGCACGCAGTGAGTTTCCATGTGCGACGACGAGAACGTCTTTCCCTGCTTTAAGTAACGGTTCGATATGATCATGATAATATGGTAACACGCGCTCCTGAGTCATTTTCAAAGATTCACCGTTCGGAGGCGGTATATCGTAGCTACGACGCCATACTTTCAATTGCTCCAAACCATATTGGCGTCCGATATCATCCTTGTTCAAGCCTTGCAAATCGCCATAGTGCCGTTCGTTCAGCGCTTGATCTCTTTGCGTGGGCAGTTCAGCAATTCCGGCTTCTTGCAGAGCAAGCTCGGCTGTGCGCTTGGCACGTGTGAGAACGGAAGTAAAGAGTGCATCAAAATGTTGACCTTTGAGTTTCTGCCCGGCAGATTTCGCCTCAAGAACTCCTCGGTCGGAAAGGTCAACATCGACCCATCCCGTAAACCGATTCTCAAGATTCCATACAGATTCACCGTGACGAATAAGCGTTAAGCTGGACATATGAAGTGCAGAATGTTGTTCGTAATCGCTCGGCAAAAATACGGCAGATTTATGAGGAGTGCTCACACAGTTCCACTAAAACACCGCCTGTAGATTTTGGGTGGAGAAAAGCAATCATCATATCATGGGCACCTTTTTGAGCCTGCTGATTGATAAGTCGTACTCCCTTGCTTTCCATAGATTGGAGCTCTTTTTGAATACCCTCGACACGAAAAGCAACATGGTGTATCCCCTCGCCTCGTTTTTCGATGAATTTCGCAATCGGTGAATCTTCAGAAGTTGCTGCTGTCAGCTCGACTCGCATATCGCCGACCAGGAAGCTGGCTATGGAAACTTTTTGATCGTCCACAACTTCACGATGCATCTGATCCGGCGGAACGGAAAAAATGCCGGCATACAAAGACACCGCTTCTTCTAGATTCTTAACTGCGATGCCGAGATGGTCAATGCATTGGATCATGATATGTGTTTCGGTTTGTGATCTGAAGTGAATTCTTGCGAGTTGTCATTTTACCTTGAGACTCGGTGGACTATCGTTGATCGATTATCTGCTCGGCGCGGGCTAATTCCTCCAGAGTGTTGATGCCCATCAGTTCCTGAAAATCCGAGGACGAGAAAGCCGATACGCGGTGTCCTTTGCTCCGTAGAATCCCAATTACATCCGTTAGATAGTATTCTTGTTGAGCATTACTGTTTTGCACCACACGTAGTGACGAAAACAGTAAGGGAGACTTGATCACGTAGATGCCGCTGTTAATCTCGGTAATCGTGCGCTGCTCTTCACTTGCATCGCGATGCTCAACGATCGCCTGAAAAGAACCTGTTTCATCGCGAACGATACGTCCATAGCCGCTAGGATCCGGTGCAAAACAACTTAAGACGGAAACGTCGGAGGCAGATGCAATGTGATCACTCACAAAATCACTAAGGGTAGCTGCGCTCAACAGCGGCACATCGCCCGATAGAATGAGAACATCGCCATCAAAGCCCTTCAACTGTTCTTCACATTGTTGAACTGCGTGCCCGGTACCCAACTGTTCAGACTGCACAGCGTACTCGACGCGTGGATAACACCGATGAAGGAAATCTATCACAAGTTGACGTTGGTGACCGACGATGACTATTGTTCTGCTTGAATCGAGAAGTGCCGCTTGATCTAACACGTATGAAAGCAGTTCTTTTCCCGACAAAAGTGCCATGACTTTTGGCAGATCCGGGTTACCCATACGCTTACCCTTGCCGGCTGCAAGTACTACGAGTGCGAGTTGATTCATTGTCAAGTAGATTTCTGAGAATTCTGGGGATTGGGAGTAACTCGAAGGCGGGGCTCCTAAACGAGATGACGCTGTCGTTCGGAAACTACGTTGCTACAATTCTTGGTACCGTGCTTACAATCAAACGCTACGCAGAATTCGGGACACACGATCTAATCGTGACTACCACCATAGAAACGTCCGGCTTCGACTGAATGACACTTATCGACAATATTGTTGTTGGCGTCAACCAAGATAACTGTGGGTTCAAAGCTCTTCAGTTCATCCTCGTTGAGCTGCGCGTAGCTTATGATGATGATCAAGTCACCAACTTGTCCTTTTCGTGCTGCAGCGCCGTTCAAACATATGGTCTTGGATCCGCGTTCCCCCGGGATAACGTAGGTTTCCAGGCGCTCTCCATTATTGACGTTGACCACACTCACTTTTTCGTAGGCGAGTAGATCGGCTGCCTCCATGAGATCGAGATCGATGGTAAGGCTGCCTTCGTAATGCAGCTCCGCTTGGGTGATAACAGCGCGGTGAATCTTTGATTTGAAAAAAGTTCTAGTCATATCCTCAAAAGCCACTCAACAATGAACACGCAAATTACAACCTGCACAGCTTTGGTGCTATGCGTTCATTTCTTTGAATTGGACGCCAATGTAGCTGACACATTGCACGAGAGAATCCAAACATCTTTTCAAGAGTCGCGATTTCTTCTCTCATAAAGCTTCAGGAATCGCTATTTTAGCCCAAATCTTCGCAATTAGTGATTATCACGTGCTTCGTATGAAAATTCAACTCCGTAAAATCGCTCATGCCCGCAGTGGCGACAAAGGCGACGCTGTGAATTGTGGTGTCATCGCTTTCAAAGAGGAGTGGTTTCCGCTCCTACAAACTGCCCTGACAACCGAACGAGTGCAACAACATTTCGATGGAATCTGTTTAGGAAAAGTTGAGCGTTATGAAATGCCCAATCTGTGGGCGCTGAATTTTGTACTCCACAATACACTTGGTGGAGGTGGCACGGTTTCGCTGAAACTTGATGCACAAGGCAAGACGATCGCTTCCGCCATGCTGCTCATGGAGATTGAAGTGCCGGATGGAACAGTAGCTCCTTGATCACGGCGTTGTTCTTTGCATCGAAGGGGATGCTAGCCGCACATTACGAATTGCATTAGTTCTCTACTGACTGGAAGGATACACCGTGTTAGAACCGCGGATCGCACGAGTTCGGGAGGAAGATTTTTCGGCCTTCTCAGATCTTATACGGGCTTTGGCAGAGTATGAGAAACTCGACCCGCCCAATCAGGACGCTTTCGAGCGTCTTCGTCGCGACGCTCTGAGTGATAGACCCAGGTTCGAAGCCTATCTCCTCCGTTTGTCTGATTCAACACCTATAGGCTATTTCATCCTCTTCTATACCTATTCTTCTTTCCTTGCGCTGCCAACTTTGTACTTGGAGGATCTCTTCATCTTACCCGAGTACCGACGTATGGGATATGGCAGTCTATGTTTTCAGTTTCTGGCTCAACATGCCAAGGAGCAGAACTGCGGACGCATTGAGTGGCAGGTATTGGATTGGAATGAGCCTGCGATTACGTTTTACAATCGACTGGGTGCAACACATATGCGCGAGTGGTTTCCCTATCGCATAACTGCAGATCATTTTGATTCGATTGTTGAGGGAAGGCATGAGAACTGAGAAAACCGTAGACCGTTCTCTCCTAGTCAAGCTCTGCTGGCTTGTCACACGTTTTGTACTCTGTCTTGTTATGCAAGAGAGCGTGAGTGCTCAAAGCGGTATGGACTTCCGAGAGTTCTCGACGAAGCTGGATCTGTACTACGACAAGGCAATGGTCGAAGATGTGCAAAACCAACTACCTCATGATGGTGAGTTCCGAGTGTGGGGATGGGACGTAGGTGACTATAGCGGTGATGGAAACTATGACGTTGCGTTCACCATCCGAATGAATGACGATCGCAAACGACAGGTCCATGTATTTCTCTTTGTCGACATCGATGGTTATCTAAGTAACGTTCTGTCAATGCAGAACAGCTTCGTTGAAACTCCCCTCGAAGTCGGCATGGTGATAAAGAACAACGCATGCTATGTTACGCAGAAAAAGAAACAGTTTGAATGGACTGTGAGGGGTTATCGTTTTAGCCAGGGGTGTATTTCACTTCTCGATGAGTTCAGCACTACTCGAGTGGATCATTACTCGAGAGAGTACTATCGTAACTTTCAAAATCTTCGACACGAACTGAAGTTTATACAACAGGCAACCGGCGATGTAAACTTTGATTTACAGTACGTAGCCATACCGAGCTATGCTCGCGGCGAAAGCACGAATCGTGGCTTGAATGCTTCTGCCGATGTGTCCATCACGGACTTTGTCAATCATGGTAGTTTTTATTGGACAGGACCTGACGATTGTAGTTTCAATATCAAGTCCGTATTTGACGACAAGTTTCTCTACGTGACTTTGAATGTTCGAGACGATCAAGTGGTCACTGCACGCTGTGATACCTGCCCTGCGGATAACATTGATCTGTGGTTTGATACACGTATTGTTGAGTCAGACGTCGAGAGAGTGTTCCGCAAAAAGGCAAGGCGTCTTCAGTTTCGCAACAGTACGGACTCAAACCTCTTCTGTTTGCATCTGTCTCTCGGAGACTTCAAAGAGAGACCTCCTTACATTAAAGTCAGCAGTACAGATATCGCACAAAGTGACAATAAGCAACAACTGGCACTCAAGCATCTAAGTCAGAAGGTCGCTTTGAGAGACAAAGGTTATGTTGCCCGTATTCGAGTCCCTTTCGCGCTCTTGGGTTTCGATTCGGTCCCTGTAAAAGATCCTCACGAGATTGTCGAAATCGGATGCAGCGTTGTAGTCCACGATGTCGATAACGAGTATCGTCCGGAGGAGGAAACTACTCTTGCAACATCGCAAGTCGAGGACATGAATCCTTCAACTTTTGGTTGCTTGTTATTGATACCGCAAGACGCTACTTTTGGTGAGTCCGTGAACATATTTGCAGATAGCCTTGTAAAGGTCCTCAATGCATTGGGTTTTTAGCACGGCTTCTGTTGCCACTGCTATCACTTCTTGCGTCAAGATACAAACAGCGCAGCTTGCCTTCGGTCCACCACTGTAGAGGCAATTAGCATCAAGAATCGGAGTATATATGTTTGGATTTGGTCAGCACCGAAATCACCACGACCAGCATGCCCTTGAAGGTCCCCACTCTCGACTGGTGGAACTGAGATTTTTAGCCCGCGTTGTTACCGAGTTCCTACGCGGTTTTCGCACTCTACACTTTGTGGGTCCATGCGTAACAGTCTTTGGATCAGCTCGGTTTTCTGAGGGACACGAATTCTATGACCTTACGAGAAAAGTTGGAAGCGCGTTGGTTGACTTGGGTTTCACGGTGATGACCGGTGGAGGTCCCGGACTCATGGAAGCTGCAAATCGTGGCGCTAAGGAAGCCGGAGGAGTGAGTGTTGGGTGCAACATTATCCTTCCCATGGAGCAACACCCAAACCCTTACCTGGATCATTGGATCAACTTCCGCTATTTCTTTGTCCGTAAAGTTCTCTTATTCAAGTACTCGTACGCTTTTGTTGCAATGCCCGGTGGCATAGGGACAGTCGATGAGCTGTTTGAGGCGATCACTCTTATACAGACGAAGAAAATCCAGCAGTTTCCCGTAATCTTAATGGGAAAAGAGTACTGGACAGATATTAAAGAGCTGCTTGATGTTATGGAGAAGAAAGGCGCGATCGCACCGGAAGATCGAGACCTGATGCTTATCACAGACTCTGTCGAGGAAGCCATGAACCACATTAAGACGAAGTCTCTGCAAAAATTCAACCTTCGCAGAGTTGTCAGCCTGCAACCTGTTGGACTCTTTGGCGAGAACTAAAGCTCCTCGTATTTTTTTGTCATCGGAGCTGACCGATATAGATGCGCTCTACTCCTACCTCAACACCTGCTGGTGCTGAATATAAGAGTCGCATTAAAGACTTCTACAATCTAGACACGATATCAAGCCTCGTACTCTTCTATGGCTCGTTTAACTTCATCCATATGCCATTGCGGAGTACTGGTAGCTCCGCTAATACCTATGCTTTGAGCGGCGTCAATCCATGAGAAATCAAGTTCACGCAGGTCTTCGATAAAGTACGAGTGCGGGTTCGCGGCTTTGGCTACGTTGTACAGCACTTTCCCATTGGACGACGCATGGCCGGCAACAAAAATGAGTACGTCATTCTCACGAGCGAAGTTCGCCAACTGATCCTCTCTACCGGAGACTTGGCCGCAGATCGTATCCTTAGCATGGAACTCAATGGCAATGTCTTTCATCTCGTCGACGACAAATTCCTTAATCCTGGAGCTCAAGAATTCTTTAATCGAGAGAAAGGTAGGACGATCCATTGTTGTTTGTGAGAAGAGTACTGTCTTCTTGCCTACGTCCACTCCTTCGGCAGCTTGTTCTACGCTCAACACAACGACGCAGTTGTCTTGACAGACGCCTCGCACCCCAATAACTTCTGCATGGTCTCTCTTTCCAAAGATGACGATCTGATATCCCTGATCATAAAACTTGCGCACGCGTTCCTGAAGCTTTGTAACAACCGGACACGTAGCGTCAATAATCTCAATGCCATACTTCATGGCTAAACGATAGGTTTCCGGAGGTTCGCCGTGCGCACGAATGATCACCCGCGCACCCGTTCCCGCAAGCGAAGGGAAATCATCCACGCTTATCGTTTTCAGTCCTTGCTCTGCCAAACGACCGGTCTCCTTCGGGTTGTGAATGATATGTCCGAGAACATACACATTCTCATGCTTGTTTTCTTCGAGGCTTTGCTCTGCGATCTTAACAGTGCGCACAACTCCCCAACAAAAACCGGATTGCTTGTCGATTCGAACGTTTTTCATGTACAGTACAAAATGGTATGCTTGTCAATTGAGCGCAAACAGTTGTGTCGTTCATGTAGCTCTTGTTGAGACCCATAACACGCCTACAACAGTGTGGCATTTCAGGTCCTAAAACCGTAGCTATGGACGACTAGCCTATGCCCTCTGATTGCCCAAGTCGTTCTCGAACCAGATCCAGAATTCTGGCTACCTGGTCTTCAATTCTTAACTCAGATGTGTCAATTTCGACTGCATCTTCAGCTTTCAATAACGGACTTAGCGTTCGCGTTGAGTCAATTTCATCACGTCGCTCCAATTCTTGAGCCATCTCAGGAAGTTTCTCCGAAGAATGGTCTCCTGCTTCAGCCAATCGACGTTTAGCTCGGGTCTCTATTGAGGCTACGAGAAATATCTTGAGTTCTGCGTTGGGAAAAACCACTGTACCGATGTCACGTCCATCCATAACAATACCACCTTGCTCACCCAATTCTTGTTGCATGCGCACAAGCCTGGTTCTGACGTCTGCTATCGCGGAGATCGCACTCACGGCACGCGTAACATCAGCCGCACGAATTCGCTCACTGACATCTTTGTCGTTCAGGAGGGTTCGCTGTCCATCCGCACTTTGCTCAACTCGCACTCGGACCTCTTCGAGGGCACGTTGAATGCCGTTTGGATCGTTTAACAACCCACGTTCAAGCATGGCAAGCGTAATTGCGCGGTACATGGCTCCGGTGTCCAAATAGGTGTACCCCAGCTCTTTTGCCACTAGTCTGGCAGATGTTGATTTTCCGGACCCGGCAGGTCCATCGATTGCAATGGTAATTCTTCGTTTCATGTGCTTGGATAGAGGAGCAAATTACGATGCAGTGCATTTCAGAATTCGCCGAAATATCGGATGTTGAAAAGAGCGGAGTTGATCCGTCTGCCGGAGGCTAAAAAAAGCTTCCGGTATGCCCTGTCTGTGTAATTTGAGCGATCAGGGGTCTGGTCAATTTGGACCACGGACTACAATACTCGATTCGATCTATCTCCTTCAACCATGAACCATTTAGCTCAACGTTCGACGCATACGCGGTACGCGGTTTCCGCTCCTTCTCCTTTCGCTGTTCGAGATGTGCTGTTGACCCTCGGACTTTACCTAGCAAAGTTCTCAGTTTGCTTGGTCTTCGCGCTATTTGTTTCAAGTGCTGAACTGGAAGCTCAGCCCATCCAAAATCCGTTTAATGTGACGATCCCGTTTCGACAAAACGTGAACGCACGTAATCTCTTCGTGCCTGCAGCCGAGTCCTTGGATTCCTCCAAGCTCCTCAAGGTCCAGATGGGTCACTTTGTGAACGCCAAAGGAGAGCGTGTCAAACTGTTTGGAACCTTGCTATCGTACGGAACGTGTTTTCCGGACAGCATACAGGCAATTTATTTAGCCAGACGTCTTCACGATTTGGGGATGAATTGTGTGCGCATGCGTGGATGGGACTATACCTGGTATCTCTTCAATACAGGTTTGAATACAACCGACACAACGTTTAACGCCGACTACATCAAGAGATTTGATTGGTTCATTTCGCAGCTTAAGAAACAAGGTATTTATGTACTCCTAAGTCAGATGGCGTTTTTACCAAAGCGTGAAGACGGTGTGCATCAGTATGACAGCATTACATACTCGTGGCTCGTTCAGGGATTCCAGTACATCGATCCGGATTATCAACGCGCCCAGAAGAAATTCTTACGACGACTGTTCAACCGGGTGAATCCCTATACCGGCTTGCGCTATGCGGACGAACCGACTCTAGCTTTGCTGACAGCGACGGATGAAAACTCCCTTTCATACTACTGGAATAATGACTTCCTATCATCCTCGGCACCCATGCTACCGCAATACCAATTGCGATATCTGGATTCACTTTTTAGTCGTTACCTGCGCATAAATCTTGGTGTGACCAGTGATGAGGCTTTAAAGGCGCGGTGGTCGTATGGACCGCCAGACACTGCAAATCGTGTTTTGGACCCCGGATTTGAGGATCTCTTCACCTCGCCCTGGCAATCCAATATCAACTCAACCAATGCGCAAGCTGCCTACATTTCAAGCGATGCAGATAAGGTTGAGGGATCGCGCTCAGCAGTCTTCAAAGTACTGAAAGGTGGCAGTGCAGCTGGTGACATACAGCTCCTGGCCAGAGGTATCAAAATCGAGAAAGGCAAGCAATACACATTCAAGATTTGGGCAAAGAGTCCGGAGGCCGGCCGTAAAATATATGTCTATCTGCTCAGAGGATCTACTCCGTACACGGGTTACGGACTCAGTGCCTCGTACGCTCTCGCCACAGGCTGGAAAGAGTACAGTACCTCGTTCCGCTCCAACAGTTCCGACGACAATACTCTGTTGATTATTCAAGTCGGAGGATACAACTCGGATGTTTATATCGACAAGTCATCGTTCAGAGAGGACAGTGTCGTTGCATTGCGACCCGGTGAGTCAATTGTTAGCTCTGTTATTGGCGTTCGCGTAGCGAACGCTCCTGTCAGCACAAAACGAATACTGGAAACGGGTAACTTCATCAACCTGTTGCAAGAACAGTACTACACTATGATTCGAAACTTCTTACGTGACAGTTTGAAATCGAAAATCTTGGTTGGAGGAAGCGTCTCCAATCAAAATCTGAATGACGTGTACACGGAGCGCAACCTCGACTTCAGCTCTTCCATTGGCTATCGTGGTGCATGGGCAGTCGCCCCTTCCGGGTCGCCATGGAATAACCACTGGTCGGTCCAAAAACTCCTCAACGTTGAGGATCGATATGCTTCAAACGTCGCGAGCTTTGCTCGCGCCAAAATCAAGAACAAACCAACCGTGGTTTGCGGTCAGTTTCAAATCTATCCAACACCCCACTTGAGCGAGTTGGTATCGTACTTAGCTCCTTATGCGGCATATCAGGACGTTGATGCCTTTATTGTTGGAGATTGGAATGGATCCAATAATCCGGTGGATCTCGACTCGAATTGGATGACACCCCAGAACATCTGGGAAATCAAAAGTCAGTACACCTTGCAATCCTTCTTCCCCGGTGTCTCCGCCCTCTTCTCCCGCAATCTGGTAAAACCGGCTGTCGATGCTATTGCCATCAACTTCAACACCGAGCAGCGCATGAACATCAAGTGGCAACAGAATGGCAACTACCTGCTGGATAACGCCGATCAGAGAATGGCTCTGTTTCGTCGCATTGAGATTGACTCCTTCGATGCAAAAGTTCAAACGGTGTTGCCGCACCTCGTGATCCCCGAATTCAACAGCCCTTCCGGTCTTGATATGTCCAACATACAAAGCGATACAAAGGAACTACAGTGGAATCAAACAGCCGGTTGGATGCGCGTTAATACTCCTCAATTCATCTCAGCAACCGGCAAGCTGCGAAGCAGTATTCAGAGCTTTGATAATATCAGCATTGAACAGCTCGACTCAAACGCGTATCTGAGCTATAGTTGGCTCAGTGTCGATTCTCTGCCTATTACGGAAGCGCAAACGAGCTTGCTCACTTTTGCGACGAAGGCTCAAAACATCGGTGCACAAATGGAAGGTGATTCCTCGCTATGGCAGGGTTGGGGACGTGGTGGAGTGATATCCTCAGCAGCGCGACTGAGGGTCAGCATTCGCAGTGATTTTGACAGCCTGATCGTGTGGCCCTTAGATTCATTAGCGCAAAAGAAGGCCGTGAAGATTGTTGCGACCAAGTCTCAGAGCGGCAAATTCAGTTTTGAACTGGATCAGCGCCAGAGTCCGTCGTTGTGGTACATGGTAGAACAGAAGCGTGTAGTCAACGCCGTGAGCGAACAAGCAGCGGCCGGAGAGTTACGTGTGTTTCCGAATCCGGTGGAATCGCAGCTCAGTGTCCGCTTGCCGATTGAGTCCGCCGAGGCTGAGCTAGAGATTAGCGACGCGTTGGGACGTGTCATTCGCCGCGACCACCTCGTAAATGGTCCGATCTGGACTCTAGACTGCCGAGACTTGGACGGCGGCCTCTATGCGTTGTCGATTCGCGTGGCTGAGCGGGTATTTCGCGGCTGTTTCATACAAAAACGTTAAAAAGAGATGTCGAGGGCTCTAAATTTTCTTGACAATCGCTTGTTTTTCGCGAATTAGTGTGCCGCTTCGTATCTTTGTAGCTCGGAACGTTTCACTACCACCGTTTTTCGGACTACACTATTACATGGCACAACGAGAAAAAAAATCGGATAACGTAACAAAAGCAGAGCTTGTCGATAAGATTTCAGAACAGACAGGCCTTACCAAACTTGAAGTTAAAGCTGTTGTTGAAGGTTTGATTAACGGCATCCTGGCGTCGATGTCAGAGCGTCGTCGCATTGAGATTCGCGGCTTCGGCGTTTTTTCAGTGAAAAGTCGCAAGCCACGTATTGCTCGTAATCCGCGTACCGGTGACAGCGTTGAGCTTAAAGCACGCTTCGCTCCGGTATTCAAGGCTTCCAACGATTTCATTGCAGAAGTGGATGCCAACATCAAGTCGAAGTCAGAAAACGCAGCATAAAAAAGCTTCCATTGAGCGAACACGAGGAGATAGAACCGCTAAGTTCATCAGGATCAAAGATTTCTGCGCATTATAGCGCTTTCTTTGTTATTTTGATGGTCTCTCTCGTCATCGCAGCATTGTCTTTTGCGGTCCAGCAGTACTCTTTACAAAAAGACATTGCTGAAGGCACCGAGAAGCGTTTGAAAGCAGAACACGATCATGGCGCTTCGTCGCCTCATGATGCGTCCGAGCAAGAGCAACGGTACATTGAGGAACAACGAGGCATTGCCAAGCTACTTGGCGATTCACTGCAGAAGAATCCTAAGGATACTTCTATCCTCTTGAGTCTGAGCAGTGCTCGAATCGCGATTGGCGATACCGTCGGAGCAGTCCAAGTGTTGGGCCGCTACGTCAACGAAGTAAACCCGGCTAATCTGTCTGCACAAACAGACTATGCCTATCTTCTTTTCGTAAGCGGTAGGACTGAAGAAGGTGAGCAGCGTATGTTGAAGGTGATCAAAAACGATCCCAAGAATCAGATAGCACTGTTCAACATGGCTGCGATGCGGTACAAGCAGAACAATTTAATAGAAGCGACGACGTGGATGGAGCGATGTTTAGCTGCGGACACGGCATCAAACGTAGGAATTTTGGCCAAGAGCGCTCTGGCAGAACTTGCCAAAGAACGTTCACAGACAAAATAGAACTACACAAAATCAGCGTTTACCGGGTGTATCGAAGGAAAACTTCAGTGCCGTGTGAAACGCGACAGAGTCCCGACTTTGAAATCATAATCAACTATCACTCATTACTTAATTGCGGAGGTCTGCATGCCCTGTGGCAAGAAAAGAAAGCGCCATAAAATGGCTACGCATAAGCGCAAAAAACGCTTGCGTAAGAATCGTCATAAGAAGAAGAACCGCTAGTGTTCAGGACGTTTTTCACTGAGAAACGTCCTTTTTTTTGTCCAAAACCTCGATAGTCGGACTGCACTGTACCGTCCTGCAGCATCACACTCGTGCGACAACCGACGAGATTCTTTGTCGATTTGTAAACATCGCGGCAAGACTCCGCACGTGGACAATTCCCTCCCCTCATGCTTCGTCTTCTTCGTAGTTTTGTACTCTAGTTTTTCTCACCAACATCGAGGATTCTGACTATGTCGATTCGTATAGCGATCAATGGATTCGGTCGTATTGGACGCCTGGTTTTTCGCGCTCTTCTCAACAATCATCCGAACGTTGAAATCGTTGCCATAAATGATTTAACAGATGCCAAAACACTTGCACACTTATTGAAGTTTGACTCGGTGCACGGACGTTTCAATGCTGATATTCGAGTAGAAGAAAATGCATTGATCGTGAACAACAAGTCTATCATGATCTCTGCCGAAAAGCAGATTGAGAATCTTCCCTGGAATGGAAAGGTCGATGTCGTTATCGAAAGTACCGGAAAATTCAGCTCGAAAGCTGACATGGAGAAGCACCTCATGCATGGCGCTCGCAAAGTTGTGCTCTCAGCTCCGGCAAAGGATGCTCTCGATGCAACCATCGTATTGGGTGTTAACGATCAAACGTTGACGGGTAACGAGAAGACCCTTTCGAACGCATCATGCACAACAAATTGTCTTGCCCCAATGGTCAAGGTACTCGATGATTCTTTTGGTTTGGTAAATGGCTTCATGACAACTGTTCACGCCTATACAAACGATCAAAACATTTTGGACTTGCCGCACAAAGACTTACGTCGTGCTCGAGCAGCAGCAGTAAGCATCATCCCAACAACAACGGGAGCAGCCAAAGCTGTTGGACTCGTACTTCCCCACTTGAAGGGCAAGCTCGACGGATTTGCAACGCGTGTCCCGGTTCCCGATGGATCGCTCACAGATCTTACGGCCGTGCTTGCAAAGCCGGCAACGAAGGAAGAAATCAATGCAGCATTTAAAGCCGCTGCAGCAGGACCACTAAAGGGTATTCTTGAATACAGTGAAGACCCATTGGTAAGCATTGATATCGTCGGTAACCCGCACTCCTGTATTTTCGATAGCTTGTCGACGATGTCCATGGGAACATCGGTCAAGATTGTCGGCTGGTACGACAACGAGTGGGGTTATTCAAATCGCTTGGCTGATTTGGTTGTGCGCGTTGGCTCCTAAGCAGCTCTTCCTTTAACACATTTGAAACAGCGCTGTTGCATCACGATGTGGCAGCGCTGTTTTGCTGAACAAATCTTAGTAATAACACTTTTATGTACGATTTCTTTACCCGAAACGCTCTCTACCTGGTTCTTGTTATTGCCTTAGTGGTCTGGCTCGGGATCTCATGGTATCTGAGTCGACTTGATGCACGTTTGGAACGATTGGAGCAACGCATGTCCGACAGTACGAATGATTCCAAAGGACTAAAGTCATGAAAACACGGTATATGGTTGGCGCGGGATTAGCGCTTGTTTGCATCGCTGCGAGTCTCTGGCTGCTAAGTTCAACGGGAGTTCAGTACACAACGATTGCACAGGCAGCTGAAATCAAGAAACGTGTGTCGATTAAGGGACACTGGATCAAAGAAAAAGAGTACAGTTACGACTCTCAGCAGAATGTCTTTCGCTTTGCAATGAAAGATGACAACAGCAATGTTGTTAACGTCGTGTACAGTGGATCCAAACCGAACAATTTTGAACTTGCTGAGTCGGTAGTTGTCAAAGGTAAAATGGAAAACGATGTCTTTGTTGCATCGGATATCCTAACCAAGTGTCCCTCTAAGTATGAAGGCACAAATACTATGGGACAGCACCCGGCTGATGTACCCAAAAACTAAATAGCGAATGAAGACGGTACGTGTCTTCTTCTCACAAACCAACGATTCACGAAGGACCTCGCTGTATGATACCGCAACTTCTCGTTCATCTCTTGTTTGGACTGAGCTTTGGCTGCATGAGCGCCTACTTTTTGTCGCTTCGTGGTTATACCTTCTACGTCTCCTACGCCAGGATGGTCTACTTTGCTATCGTAGCAGGCACCTTGTTGATCAGCGCGCTGCAGATGTGGAACATCGTTAACCATAACTTCGATATCCACTACGTCTACGCATACTCCTCTCGCGAACTGGCACCACCCTTCTTGTACGCCTCCTTCTATTCAGGCCAAGAAGGAAGCTTTATGCTTTGGACAGTGATGACTGCCTTACTCGGCGTCTTTCTACTCCCCTATGCACGAAAGCACAACTACGAAGCACCGGTGATGTTTTTCTATAGCTTAATTCTCTGCTTCCTTTTTTTGATGTTGGTCGCGAAAAACCCCTTCAGCTTTTTGTGGGAGACCTTTGCGAAAGATGGTACAACAGAGGCCTTCATTGATAGCATTCGAAACGACCCGGCACGCTATAACGGTAAAGGCATGAACCCTGTTCTTCAGAACAGGTGGATCATGATCCATCCCCCAATACTGTTTGCCGGTTTTGCGGCGATGTCTGTTCCTTTCGTCTTTGCGATGGGTGGACTTATTCGTCGTGAATATCAACGATGGATACAAATAGCACTGCCTTGGGCTTTGTTTGCGTGTGCAGTTCTTGGCTTCGGTATCATGCTCGGAGGATTCTGGGCTTATGTGACACTCGGTTGGGGAGGATTTTGGGCGTGGGACCCGGTCGAAAATTCCTCCTTGATTCCGTGGTTGGTCTGTGTAGCAATGGTGCACACGATGCTTGTTCAACAGCGTACGAAAGGCCTGGTCAAAACAAATGTCGTCTTGGCTTTACTTGGATTCCTCAGTGTTCTGTACAGCACTTTTCTTACGCGAAGCGGCGTATTGGGCGACACATCGGTTCATGCCTTTGTTGAGCCGGGCTTTTTCGTGTATGTACTGTTGCTCGTTTTTCTCAGTTGTTTTGCACTCATTGGAGTTGGGCTCATCGTGTGGCGCATGAGAGACATGGCGAAAATGAACGACAGTTTTTCACCAAGTTCGAGAGAATTCTCTCTTGGAGTTGGTTCCAGTCTCTTGCTTGCCAGCGCACTTATCGTGACACTCGGGACGAGTTATCCGATGCTGGCTGAGATTTTTGGCAAACCCAAAGTTGCCGTAGAAGGAGCGTTCTACAACATGACGCATCAGTACCTGATGATGATCGTGTTCCTGGTGAATGCGTTGTCTATGGCACTATCCTGGAAGGCCACTCCTACAGCGCAAATACGTAGTCGTATACAAGTGGCTGCGCTGGGAGCGCTGCTTGTTACTGCTCTAAGTTATGCGGTCGGCTTGCGCGAACCAATTTGGTTGATTCTCGCCTTTCTATCGTGGACAAGCCTCATCATCAACGTACGTCATGCAATCTCTCTTGTTCGAAAATCAATTGTTCGTGCAGGAGCATACATTTCACACTTTGGTGTAGCTCTCATGCTCCTTGGGGTCATTGCAACGGCAGGATATACGGAGACCCAACATGCGCGAATGGTCGAAGGTCGCGCCACCGAGGTATTGGGATATACATTGAACTTTAAAGGCAAACTCCAGGTAGAACAGGAGTACAAAGACCGAGAGAAATATGAGTATCATATCGAAGTCGCTCGTAACGGTACCACACAAATGGTGCACCCGGTATTGTATTACAGCGACTTCAATCAACGACAATCTGCCTTTCTTGAACCGGGAATTGCATGGACACTCGGACGCGACCTCTATGTTTCGCCAAAAGCAATCGAACGAGAAGGAAAACCTATCATTCAGGAGGTGGTAAAATCTTCGACTGTTGCCTTTCCTTTCGATTCTTCTCGGACACTCGAGCTTCGCCGCTTCGACATGAGTGAAGCCCAAAAAAGCGACATGCCGGGTTACTTAAAACTTGCCGTTGTGGCCCATATCAATTCCGCTGACAGTGGCTATGATAAGAAACTCTACTGCTATACAAACGGAACCGAATTTATACCGATCAGTTATAGCATTCCCGGTACTAGCCTGAAAGTTTCGGTGAATCGCATTCATCGTAACCAGCAAAACCCCGAACTGTCCAGCGCAACTTTTGCCTTCAGCGATAGCAGTAAACCGGAGACCTTGGAGAAGGAAGTTTTCGTTGCAGACGTCTCTGTGAAGCCCTACATAAACTTTGTCTGGCTTGGTGTGATTACCATGGTTCTCGGCTTTGTACTTGCTATGATCCGTACGATGCGAAGCAAAGCTTCGAATAGTGTAGCATCAATTAATGATGATAAGAAAGACGATGGCGAGGCATCACCGACAGGTCAACAAGCTGAAGCGGAGCTTCAGCCCGGACACTAAGTCAAGGGAGCCAGATTCACGTGATCATACGTACTCTTCGTATTCAGAACTTGCGCAACCACGCGTTCAGTTCGGTTGAGTTTTGTGACGGCATCAATGTCTTGCATGGTCCCAACGGTGCAGGCAAAACCACCATTCTGGAAGCCCTAACTCTCTGCGCATTTACTAAGACTTTTCTCCCAAGCTCCGACGACGAGCTCACACAACATAGTGCTCAGGGATTCGCAATTGGCTGCGAAGCGGAAACCGACCACGGTAGTTCATATAAGATCTCAATAAGTGCGCCCAGAAACGAGAAGAGAAGTATCAGCTCCGGCATGGGAAACAATCTAAGTCCCAAAGACGTGGTTGGTCAGATCCCAATGGTCGTGTTGTCTCCTGACTTTAAGTCTATTACCTTTGGCTCTCCGCAAGACCGACGTGCCTTCATGGATCGTCTATTAGCGCAATGTAGCAGTAGGTACTACGACGAGTTGACTAATCTTCGCCGCATTCTTAAGCAGCGCAACCTCTTGTTAAGTGCACGTGGAGGCTATTTCGATAGAATGCAGTTCAGCGTTTGGACCGAGCAGCTTATACAGTGCGCAACGGAAATCAGCGTTCGCAGACGTGACTTTGTCAAAGGCTTTGTGCCATTTTTTATGGATGCCTACCACACTCTTTCTCCGGATGACGAAGTTGTTGGAGTTAGCTATATCGCTGATGCTGCCAACGGCGCTGCTCTTGACGATCAGCTAAGCCCCAATGACATCACTCGCTTGATTCGCGCGCGCGCTGAGGCTCTCGAGGAAGAAGAATGTAGACGTATGTTAAGTCTTTGGGGACCTCAAAAAGACGATCTCGAGATTCGTATCAATGGCGGCAGAGCTCGAGAAAGTGCTTCACAAGGACAACACAAATCTTTGCTCGTGTGTCTGAAGAAAGCAGAATTTGAGTACCTTCGTGAACAGCGCGAGGAAACGCCAATACTTCTGCTTGACGACGTTTTCTCGGAACTTGACGAAGCTCGTACCTCTCGCATTTTTGCAACGGTATTGCGAGAAGCGAGGCAAAGCTTTATAACCACTACTGAGGCAGAGCGCTTGCGCAGCATCGCTGCCCTACCAAAACATACTCGATTCTTTCGACTGTACAAAGGTCAGATCGATCATGTTGAAGATCATTTCGGAAACTAAATCATGGAATCAACCGCTCATTCGCTTCAAGGGGTTTTACAAGAACTACTCAAATCACACGGTATGGAACATGTGGTACGAGAAGCATCTATACCGGATGTGTGGGCCGGCATCGTTGGCGAAAGCGCTGCGCGGCATTGCCAGATTGTAAGTTTTGAGCAATCGGAACTCAAGATTAAAGTAGACTCTTCTGTTTGGCGCAGTGAGTTGAAACTACGACATGACGACCTACTCGCTAAACTCAATGAAGGGATCGGGGCTCCGCTGGTTCAACGTATAACATTTCGTTGAGAAGTCACTCGCCGCTCTCCATGAGTTCATTTCTTGACATCGCGTAACTACCGGCTAAGCCCCGGAGCCGCATTCCTAGTCCCTGGAGCAACGACACGTGACATCGTCCCTAAACACCTATGAACAGCTTTCAGCCCTATCAAAGTCATAGCCAACAATGTGAGCTCTGCTTGAACCTTATTGAGCGCACACGCAAACGATGCGTTGCCTATCCGGATGGAATACCTCCGGAGCTCTGGAATGACGAGATTGAACATACTCGACCGCATCCCGGCGATAATGGAATACTGTTTGAGCAAAACACCTTGACCGACATGAAACGCAGACGCCATGCCGAACGTCGTCGTCGCACCCCCTAAACAGTTTTGTCTTTCCTTTGTATTTTGACCCCTGCTGTGTAATCTCCGGCTTCATTGCGGATGTCTAAACGTACGGATTGTACAGATTCCGGTGGCGTCTCCTTTTGTTTCCTCTTTTTGTGATAGTATGAAGACTTTTGGCAGTTCACTTTTCATTGTGCTTCTGACTTTGTTCAACAGTGCCTACGTGGTTGGGCAACAGTTAGCGCCCATCGACGGCTCCAATTTTGTCAACTTCTTTACGACACCGGTCGACCCCAAAAAGGCAAGCCCCGCTCCGATGAGAGAAGAGCGAGACCCTGAAGGATTTCGCTTCTACGATTTTGCTATCGGAAAGGGTGACTCTGCCGCAGAAGGTAAGCGACATTTCATTCGCTTTATCGGCAGCCACTCTAATGGTGATTTGTTTGACACCAGCCACGCCAACGACAAGGTCCTCTTTTCCTTTGTCATGGGAGCAAACGAAGTTATGCGAGGCCTTGAACTTGGAATCCGAGGTATGCGATGCGGTGGAAGACGTCAGTTGCTTCTGCCTCCGGCTTTGGCGTACGGCACGGCCGGTTATCCCTCAGTTGGTATCCTGCCTAATGAAACACTGATCGTTTTCGTTGAACTTGTAAAGGTCGAGTAATGCATCTAGTGCTTGTTGAAGATCAAGTAGAGTCTCTCTATCCCTTCTCTGTCTTACACTGTAGTTGGGAACTTCGTTGCTCACGCTCGCGCTTCTTTGAGCGCTGGATTGATCTGTTGCAGCCAAGCAGTTTGGAGCTGCGAGGAAGAACGTTACACCTGCAGTCCTTTCGTGAACGCTTCCCTCTGAATATTTCATCATCGCCTTCGAACGTGGATCAGCGATGCCTTATCGTGTTGGCGTCATTAGTTCCGACTACACAACTCAGCACAATACTGGGGTCGCAGCATAGCCGCGATACAGTGTTTTATCAAGACGACGAAGTCGTTGCTGTATGCTGCTCCGTCAACCATGATATCTTCTCCATGGTGTTGCCTTCGGCAACCCCTACTGAGCTGAAGGAACTCACGAGTTCATGCCTTCGTGTAGATATTCAAGCACAGCGAGTAATCAATCTTTGGGATTGCCTCGATAGTGTATCTCACACGATTCACGACGACTTTGCTGGACTTTCACTCCTTGAAAGAAACTCTGCGAGAGCTGACGGCCTGCTTCTTGTTGGTGACGCACCTGTCTACGTAGGTCGAGACGTCTTCCTATGTCCGGGCACGGTCCTAGACGCAAGGAAAGGTGCAATCATCATCGATGATGCAGTTGAAGTCATGGCGCATAGTGTCATAATGGGACCTGCATCAATTGGTGCGCACTGCATCGTTAAAGCGGGAGCGAAGATCTATCCCTCCACCGTGATTGGCGAATGGTCGAAAGTTGGGGGTGAGATCGAAAACAGTATCATCCACGCCTTCACGAACAAGCAGCACGAAGGGTTTTTAGGACATAGCTTTTTGTCTGAATGGGTTAACCTTGGTGCCGATACCAATACAAGCGACTTAAAAAACACATACGGCAACATTTCTGTGTCTCGTCGATCCGTTGTGGAAGACACAAATCGTATGTTTCTTGGTCTGCTCTGCGGTGATCATACTAAAAGCGGTATAAACACCATGTTCAACACAGGAACCGTGTGCGGAATTCACGCGAACATCTTCGGTGCCGGCTATACCCCGTCTGAACTCCCTTCGTTTACCTGGGGTGGGCTTTCTGAGCATCGTCAATATCCTTTGCGAAAAGCTTTATCGGTAGGCAAAACCGTCATGGCACGTCGTTCCAAAACCATGTCTATAGCTGAAGAAGCATTAATGACTGAAGAGTTTGAAAAACTCTACCCATCACGCTAACTCTACCTGATTCAGTTCGTGTTCGGCATCGTTGGTTGCGCCCAACAACCACAGGAAGGCAATGAAGGCTGCGACAGAACTACTCAAAAAAGTTGCCGCTGCACCAAAGTTAAACCAGAGTAGTCCGGCAATAGTACTGGCACAGAACACTGCTATGCTCTGCAGCGAGGCAAAGAGTCCCAGTGCCGTCCCCACTTCCGTCCTCGGAACAAGGTTGCTTAGCCAAGCTTTTATGTTCGACTCAATTGCCGATTCACTTAAACCGTAGATGCAGAATACGAGGAATATCAATTCAGTTGAGCGTGCCTTCGTGATAGCAGCATAGGCTGCTGAGAAGCACAACAATCCAAACAAAATGACTCGTTTCATTCCAAAGCGATCGGCGACACGACCAAGAATGTATGAGGATGCCGCGAAGACTATGTTGTATACCACATAGCCAAGGATTGGTGCCGTGTCATTGCCGCTGAGCTCGCGAACCTGGAGCAACAGAAACATGTCAGAAGAATTGAAAAACATGTAGACTAACATGGGAATGGCAATGAGTCTAAATCTCTTCGGTGCTCGACGCCAATAACCAAAATAAGAGAAGAGTCCCGAACGCTGAGAGATTACTTGTTGTGGCCTATCCTGAGCATGCTCTCGAATGAGCATTGTCACCAGTACGGCAAGCATTCCGGGAATAAAGGAGTAATAGAACATCATCGCTAAGGCATTCGGATGTTCATGGATGTACCAAAGGGCTAACAAAGGTCCAAGAACTGCACCAACAGTGTCAAGCGATCGGTGAAAGCCAAAGACCTGAGCCTTTGTCTGTGGCGTTGCTTCCAAACTCAACAGTGCATCACGAGGAGTTGTACGCATTCCTTTTGCAAAGCGATCGAGAGTGCGGGCGAAGAAAATCCACCAACTTGCACTAAAGAGTACCAGCATCGGTTTGGAACAGGCGCTGATAAAGTAACCCCAGCGGATAAACGGTACACGGCGTCCAAGTCGATCGGACCACTGACCGAATACCCCCTTCATCAATCCCGAAGTTGTCACGGCTAATCCCTCAAGTAACCCAATCAACACGACACTGAAGCCAATATTCTTCAGATACACCGGAACAATGGGATACAGCATTTCACTTGCAATGTCTGCGAACAAGCTGACCAACGACAACATCACAACCGTTCTGCTAATTGCGGAAGATCCGGTGTTCGTTGTGCTGTTCGTTGTGCTCTTCGTTGTGCTCTTCGTTTCACTTGTCATTCTATTCACCCAATCCTGCATTCAATATAGGCCTGTCGGAAGATCATACTTGTTGTTGCCGCTGGCAATGCGTCAAGCGTGCAGTTCGTGACAGGAAAATCCTCTCGACTATGGCATTATTGATCGATTGTTAGTTTTCAACGTATGCCTTACAAAAAGCAAGCGCAGCCGGAGGCTGCGCATACTCAAGATAACTTTAGCAAGGAGCGAATGACGACTCGCAGTTAGGGATTCAAGAGTGCATCGATCTTTTGACTCGTTTCCTCAACGAAGACATCCGCACCCGGGAATCCAACCTCCTTGAACTGGACTTTTCCCTGCTTATCAACAAAAAACTTCGTTGGAATACCGGTGACACCGAAACAGCTCACGATTGCATCGCCACCATCGATAAACATGGGAAAGCTGTACGTCGGATTTTGACTTAGGAAACTGCTGACAATCTTCTTCCGAGACTGAATCTTCTGAGTGACGCTTGTATCTGATGTACGTTCCCAGACATTTACCATAAGTATCTGAACACTTGGATTGTCCTTATACTTCTCATAGACTTTTTGCATGTATGGCATAGACGCACGGCAGGGTCCGCACCATGTTGCCCAAAAATCGATGACAGCCACTTTACCTTTGAGATCCGAAAGCTTAACGCTTTTGCCGTCCATTGTCGTCAGTTCAAAATCATTGATCTTAGCTTTTGCACCGCTGTTTGAAGTGAACGTAGCACCTTGGATGTCGTAGTTCATCATCGACATGCGCAGATTGATCATCTTCGCATGCTTTGCTTCTTCTTGAAGAAGACGTAACTCTTGCTTGTTATGTTCGAGATCCGGTGAAGCGACAGAGCTGAAGCGACTAATCATTTGTGGAATGGCTCGATCGGTACGAATTGCCGTGCGCATCACCTCAACAGCTTCCGGCAGACGTGAGCTGGATTGCAGAGCTTCTGAATAATGCTCCAGATTCTCAGCAGTGGCTCCATCTCCGAGCAGATCACAGGCTTTCTTAAACTCCGTTGCTGCTTCAGCCGGCTGATTCATCTGACGCAGAATAAAACCGTATGTATCATGGCATATACCTTCGATTTCTCGTGCAGAATACTCAAACTCTTCTTCGGACAAAAACTTCGGTCGTACCTCGTTTGAGTGAGACGCCGCTGAGTTTATTGCCAGTTCAGCATACTGTCTAGAAAGCTTGAGCAGTGAGTCTTGCTTGACTAGTGAGACTGCAAACATATTTAGAATCGAGGCCGGCGGGAAGGAATTTACACCGGGCGGAATAGGATAAGAGCGAATAATACGTATTGGCTCGTCGCCGTTACCTTGTCTCAGGAAGTTGCTGATAAGATCGATATACATTCGATCACTGAAAATGGTGTAGCGAATGCTCTTCATATACTTCGCAAGACCTTCTTCAAAGTCTTTCAGTGATTGTGCTTTGTAGCAAGTCGAACGCAAAACTTCTTCAGCGAAGTCACTACTAGGATGTTCCTTAACAAATGCAGCCTCTAGGTCGTCTGCATCAGCGGGTCGTCCGATAGCGCGCATCGCTCGGGCAACAGCTCGCACTTCAATTTCATTGGACTTATCGTATCCTGTTGCAATGATTTCTTCGATACGTTTGGTAAACTCTGCTTTTTCGATTTCACCGCTCTCGAACAACACCGAAGCAAGACCGATCTTGGCTTGCACGTTGTCAGGAAATGACTGTATTTCCAGACGCATTTCACGCTTACACTTTTCCAGATCCGGACTGCGCTTGACACTAGGAACTACGGCACCCAAATACGAAAGCGCTGAGCGGAGCTGAGCCGAACGCACCGGCTTTGATCCATTGTACATTTTCACGTCCCACATCTGATCGTTATTCCAATCAATGAGGCGAGCATCACTTACTTTGAATTGAATATATGTTGCACTCTTGGGTAGGTCTTTGAATTGTCCGATATAGCGAGGTCCCGTTTTATCCAGACGCACGGTGTACGCAGTCGGGTAGATGTTTGCTTCGTCATAAACGTAAGCAAAAACATACAACGGAAGCTTCGCCTTATTGAACAACTCTCCTGGAGCATAGATGAAGTCGAGATTCCCTCCCGGCGATGGCTTCTCCGGACTTATCTCAAGACGACCACTCAATCCTGCTAGCGAGGTACCTGAGCCAAGCAAAAACGCCAGGAGCACCATACAGAGGTATTGTCCAAAGCGATGTAAAAAGGTGCTGACAGCCATCATACTAATCCTTGATTTCGTGGTCCGGACTTCTCCGGATTGAATAAACAAATGTCTCTACTCTTTTGCCGGAGTCTCGATCGGCTAAGTCACGATTGCCAATACTTTGCATTTCTCGTGATGCACTGGTGAAGCCAATAGTAGATCGTTATCGACATATGTACCGGGTCAACAACAAACATGTTCCGCATGCTACTTAAGAATATCTCAGCGAGGTTTTCCGGGTATGCATCGGTTCCGCTTAAGTTCTGCATCGGTTGTGCGTCGTTCGGGACAAGGTCCCTTATGATCGCATTTTCATCTCAATTGCTTTTTTTGCTGCTTGTTGCTCGGCTTCTTTCTTGTTTTTGCCAACACCGATACCCAGGCAATCATCGCCAACATATACCGCTACCGTAAACTGTTTGTCGTGGTCCGGACCAATCTCATCGACAACCATGTAGCGTGGAGACAAACTTCCCTGTGCTTGGACATACTCCAGAAGAATGCTCTTGAAGTTCGTGTCCTGCATCAGGCTTTCACTGATCATGATTGGCATAAGCGTGTCTTCCACAAACTGTCGGGCTACTTGCAATCCGGAATCCAAGTAAACGGCAGCCAGAACTGCTTCAAGACAGTCAGCGAGGATCGACTCGTTGCCTTTTGATAGTGACTGGCTAGCACTAAAGCTCAAGAGCATGAAATGCTCCAGATTAAGCTTTCGAGCACAGAGCGCCAAGGACTTTTTGTTCACCAACCACGAGCGCATTTTGGTAAGTTCACCCTCTTGAACTTCACCGTGGTGATCAAACAAGTACTCCGCGACAATCATCCCCAGAATTGCATCACCCAGAAACTCCAGTCGCTCGTTTGAGTAGCGAAGCGGATTCGCCTTGACTTGAAGATAGGAGCGATGTGTAAGTGCTTGTTCAAAGTACTGAGGTTTGTGTACTTGGACACCGATCTTACGCTCGAACTCCTTGAGCCGTTCATCGCGCAGCGATTCCGAGATTTGGAACATCTGCTCCCGTTCCTTCATACGGACGGGACGCTTCTTGAACGCGATTTTTACGATGCCGGAATAGATGTTGCGGACGAACCCGCTGACGAAATTCTCTTTGTCGTTCTGTGACATAGCTTGTCGGACATTCTCACAAGCTGCTGACGCGTAACCTACCCTGATAAAGTACGCGTCAACACTGCGGTTGACAATTCAGTAAAATTTAAAATCACTTTCTAGGTCTAAGCACTCGTACTCGGAATCATGAGTAGCCGACTGCAAGGATAGTCCCTTCGGTATACAATGCAACTGCAACGCCCTGTTGCATGTGCACTACACTTCGGGCTGAAAACGTTTAAAGCAGAGCGAAGCATTGTGGCCACCAAAGCCGAAAGTATTCGAAATGGCGACGCGGATTTCACGTGCCTCCGGCACGTTTGGAACATAATGCAAATCGCAATCCGGGTCAGGCTGCTCATAGTTGATGGTTGGTGGACACATCCTGTTCGCGATAGCAAGAACTGTCGCTATAGCTTCAACAGCACCGGCAGCTCCGAGAAGATGTCCGGTCATTGACTTAGTGGAACTGACAGCAATTAAAGATGCACGCTCACCAAACACTGTTTTAATCGCAGCTGTTTCGTTCTTGTCGTTAAATGGTGTCGACGTGCCATGCGCATTGATGTAATCAACTTCACTGATATCGACACCGGCATCTTTCATACAAAGACGCATACTACGCACGGCACCTTCACCACCCGGTGCGGGTGCTGTGATGTGATGAGCGTCATCGGTCAATCCAATGCCACTGATCTCAGCATAAATACGAGCACCGCGATTCATCGCGTGTTCCAGCGTTTCCATTACAAGCACACCGCCACCTTCGCCCATAACGAATCCATCTCGGCCTGCGTCAAAAGGTCTGCTGGCCTTTTCAGGTGCATCGTTGCGGGTAGAAAGCGCGCGCATTGCGTTAAAACCGCCTATACCCATCGGACAAATCACGGCTTCGCTGCCACCCGCAAGCATCACATCCGCGTCACCGCGTTGTAAAAGCATGAAGGAATCGGCTATCGAGTGCGACGATGTCGCACAGGCACTGACGGTGCCATAGTTAGGCCCTTTAAAGCCGTATCGGATTGCAATGTGTCCTGCCGCGATATCACTAATCAACATCGGTACAAAAAACGGCGATATTCGGTCCGGACTACCACCGCGCTCGTACAAGGTCTGTTGTTGATGATGATAAGTCCACATTCCACCTATTCCGCTACCAAACACAACTCCAACGCGATCTTTATCCAGCGCGTCAATCTGAAGACCCGCGTCTTCAACAGCCATTACCGCACTCGACAGAGCATAGTGTGTAAAGGGATCCATGCGCTGCACTTCTTTGCGGTTGATATGGAGCAACGGGTCATAGCCCTTCAGCTCGCAAGCGAATTGCGTGTCGTATTGGGAAGCGTCAAACTTTTGGATGGGTGCTGCACCACTGGTTGAACTCATCATGTTACGCCAAAACTCGTCTTTGTTGTTTCCTATGGGACAAACAACGCCGACACCTGTAATAACAATGCGAGGGATGATGCGCGTAGGCATGTGTGCAAGTTGGGGGTGGTGGGATTGCGGCGCAGAACTTCAGGTTCTGCGCCGCTGTCCACAATTAAGCTGCAGTGCGGGATTCGAGGTACGAAACGGCATCACCTACTGTTTGAATCTTCTCTGCGTCAGAGTCTTCAATAGTAATGTTGAATGCGCGTTCGAATTCCATGATCAACTCTACGGTGTCCAATGAATCAGCACCGAGGTCATTTTGAAATGAAGCTGTCGGTGTGATTTGTGATTCTTCAACACCAAGCTTGTTCACGATAATTTGCTTTACTTGTTCTGCAGTTGTCATGAAAAAAACTCCAAATGAAAAGATTGAAAAAATGAATATCGACGAGTTGTACTTTATTGACCGAGGCTACATGAGCATACCGCCGTCAACACAAAGCGTCTGCCCTGTGATATAGGAGGCATCATCCGAAAGGAGAAAACTCACTGCGCCGGCTACTTCTGCACCGCTTCCTGCTCGTTTAAGCGGAATTCCGTCACTAAATGCCTTCCTCTGCTCTTCGCTAAGCTTTGAAGTCATATCAGTTTCGATATATCCCGGAGCAATGCAATTTACTAAAATGTTACGAGACGCGACTTCTTTGGCAATAGACTTCGAAAAGCCAATGAGACCGGCTTTGGAAGCACTATAATTGGACTGGCCTGCATTTCCGCTGATACCCACGACAGACGTAATATTGACAATTCGACCCTGGCGTTGGGACATCATCTGACGTAACACAGCCTTTGTTATGGTAAAAACTGCCTTTAGATTGACATTCATGACCGTGTCCCAGTCCTCCTCGCTCATTCGCATCAATAGCTGATCTCGGGTCACGCCGGCGTTATTGACAACGGCGTCAATGCGACCGGATTCTGCCAGGACGCTTTCGATTAGCTGCTTCACCGCAACTTCATTGGTTACGTCGACACTCTGAAAACGCACAAATGCCCCGCTCGACTCTAGTTCGGAGCGGAAACTCTCCACTCGGTCAGCCGATCCGGCAAACACTCCGTAAACCTTTGCTCCGTCCTCAGCCAGGCGTCGAACGATGGAAGCACCAATGCCTCTGGAAGCACCTGTCACGATAACAACTTTCCCGTTTAATCCTCTGCTCATGTCCAAACTCCTAAGAAGGAAGTGACTCAAGGTCACTCAATTTGTCAAATCCGGAAATGCGTACCTCTGTCAAGCTTCGCTTTACCAATCCTTGCAAAACTTTGCCCGGACCTATCTCCACAAACTCGTCGATCCCGGCATTTTTCATTGCCAGCAACGTTTGGGTCCAACGTACCGGCTGTACCAGCTGTGCAATAAGTTGCTCTTTCAACTCAGCAGCATTTCGGTGCAGGCTTGCGTCGGCGTTACAGTAGACATCTACCTTTGCATCTACAAACGCCGTACGGTGTATTGTTTCCGCAAGTTTCTCTTGTGCCGGCTTCATCAAAGGTGAGTGAAAAGCGCCGCTTACCTGTAGCTCCGTGACCATTCGTGCTCCAGCCTCTTTAAACACTGCGAGTGAGTCACGAAGCACTACCTGGTCACCGCTAATAACCACCTGTCCGGGTGAATTATAGTTCGCGGGAACAACGATGCCGCCTTGAATACTCGCACAGAGTTCCTCTACTTTCGCGTCTTCGAGTCCTACGATCGCTGCCATGGTTCCGGGTTGTTCCAATCCCGCATGAAACATCAGTTCGCCACGAAGGGCAACAAGTTTTAAAGCATCTTCAAAGCTGAGAACTCCGGCAGCATAAAGTGCAGAGTACTCTCCGAGTGAGTGCCCTGCTACGGCAGAAGGTGCTAAGCGCTGAAGAAGGTTTGTCAGCAATGCGGCTTCGTGCACAAAGAGCGCAGGCTGTGTATAGCGTGTTTCACGGAGTTTTTCCACCGGCCCATTCCAACATATCTCACTAAGGGAGTAACCGAGGATGTCGTCAGCCGACTGAAAAAGTTGACGCACGGCACCGTCAGAACATAGGTCTTGTCCCATGCCGACATACTGTGATCCTTGTCCCGAAAACATTAGTGCTCGTGAGCCCATAGGTGTCGATCTTTTGTCTTCTTGAAAAACTCTTGTACAATTATAAAATGGCGTGCCTCGGCACATCAAACACTGCCTTGCACGTCCGTGATATACATACTACACTTCTTTATGCTTTTACGTCCGTTCCCCACTTCAACCAAATGGATCCCCAAGTGAAGCCGGCACCAAAGCTTGACAGAATCAAGTTGTCGCCTTTCTTCAAGCTACCGGCCTTTTCCAGCTCCGACAAACAAATAGGAATTGTAGCTGCCGTGGTATTGCCATATTTGGTGATGTTAATCATCACTTTTTCCTTTGCCAAACCCATGCGGTTTGCTGTGGCATCGATGATTCGCAAGTTTGCCTGATGAGGGATTAGCCACGATATCATGTCGGCAGTTAATCCATTCTTTTCCATGATGGCTGCAGACACTTCCGCCATCCCTACTACAGCGGCTTTAAACACGGATTGTCCATCTTGTACCACGTAGTGTTCTTTGTTGGCAACGGTCTCGCTAGAGGGAGGCTTCACGCTTCCTCCTGCAGGCATGTACAGGTACTTTCCGCCATTTCCATCCATATTGAGAATCGCATCCATAACGCCTACCGACTCATCGGCAGATTGCTCTAATAGCGCCACGCCGGCACCATCGCCGAAGAGAACACAGGTTGCTCGATCTTTGAAGTCTATAATGGAACTCATTTTGTCGGCACCACAAACGAGTACGCGACGTGCACCCCCTGCTTCCAGCATTTTCGCTCCGGTCCATAAACCATAGAGAAATCCCGAGCAGGCTCCGCTTAGATCAAAGCCCCATGCTTTGGATGCACCAAGCTTGCGCTGCACCGTAGCGGCAGTTGAGGGAAAGAAGTTGTCCGGTGTTACCGTACAAACGATGATGCAGTCTACGTCACCTGGTGTCAAGCCACGTTTGGCGAGGACTTCTTGAGCAGCCGGTACAATCATGTCGCTCGTGCCGCCTTCCTTCAGGAATCTACGTTCGCGGATGCCGGTACGTGTGACAATCCACTCATCATTGGTGTCGAGAAAGCTCTCGAACCAGTGGTTGTCAAAAACATCCGGTGGCACGTAGTGAGCGATAGCACTGATAGTAGCTCTCATCCTTCCCCTTGTGTTTCGTTGATTGTTGCCAACGCATTTTCAATGCGCTGATTAATATCCTTCTCTATAACCTCCACAGCACGAAGCAGCATATTTTTCACTGCCAGTACTGAAGACTTTCCGTGTCCGATAATGACAACGCCGTTGACGCCAAGGAGCGGCACTCCACCATACTCTTGATAATCAAACTCCTTCAATACGCGACGTAGTGTTGGAATCATGATGGCAACAGATAGCTTGTTCAGCAGACTTCTTCCTGCGAAGTCTTTAAGCTTGATGCGCAAAACGTTGATAAAACTCTCGGCGAATTTCAATACAATATTGCCCGTGAAGCCGTCGCAAACCACAACATCACAGGTCCCCATGAGGATGTCGCGTCCTTCTGTATTGCCCGCGAAATTCATCACCTTTGAGTTCTTCATGAGTGCGTGCGTATCGAGAGCCAAGCCTGACCCCTTCGTCTCTTCTTCTCCAACGTTTAGGAGTCCGACACGCGGTGATTCAATTCCCAAAATTTGGTTCACATAGATGGAACCCATAATGCCAAACTCATAGAGGAATTTCGGTTTGCACTCGACATTCGCCCCGACGTCGACAACGAGGCAAGGCATAGTGCGTGCGGTCGGGAAAAATGATGCAATGGTGGGACGTGAAACGCCGCGTATACGTCCGAGGAACAAGGTCCCGCCCGACATCACAGCGCCTGTATTACCGGCAGAAATAAAGGCATCAGCTTTCCCTTCTCGGTGGTAGTTGATGCCTTGCACAATACTACTTTGTTTCTTCGTGCGGAGAGCAGAAGTTGGGTCGTCATCCATGCTGATCACTTCATCACAGTGAACAACGGAATAGGTCATTCCGCCCGTATCTCGCGATGCTAGCTCTCGTTTAAGCAGCTCTTCGGGACCAAAAAAAACGAACTCGACCTTCGTCTTTCCACCGAAGTGCTTGGCGGCAAGGATGGCACCATCGATCTCGTTTTTCGGAGCGAAATCGCCTCCCATGGCGTCAATAGCTATGCGAAGAGTTCTTTGCACGAGATCCTATTGTTTTTCCGACAGTGAGTTTGCAGACAAGCAGACCAACGGATTACGCGGTTGCAAGAACTCGACGACCGTTATAGTAGCCACACTCAGGGCATGCTGCGTGAGACAACTTCGCTGCCTGACACTGCGGACAGGTAGATGTTGTTGCGGGAACCGCCTTGTAGTGTGTACGACGTTTTGCTGTACGTTGTTTTGAGTGACGGCGTTTTGGATTAGGCATTGTTAACTCCTCTTTACAGACTAAATAGTTATTCGTTGTTCTCGACTTTTTATGCTTTCGAGCTCCAAATACCTTTTCTAAACCAGGTAAGCGAAGCTACGTTTTCTCAGCGTGTGTGAAACTCGCATTTCATAGACCGAACGTCAGTCCGGGAGCGTCCCACGTCTCAATCACTAGTTGTTGTCAAACCGTAGGTTCTTTAAAGCACCCCAGGTTTCTTCGGCTCTTCCCTCTTGGGCGCGGCCGTCATCCAAGAACTGTCGATCCACAAGGTCTTCGATGGACTTGTCTCGCAACTCCGGTGCAATGCGTTTCAACGGAAGTCGAACTGCAAGCTCCTGACGCACATCATTGCCGATGTCGATCTGCGATTCATCCTCATGCAAAGCCCGCACACTGAACTCGTCTTGATCCGCAGAGTTTTTTTGTTCCAAGTAGAGCTCTGTGTCAAAGACATACTCCAGTTGAAATTCTGCGTTGATGGTTTCGTTATACTCCTGAAGTGAATAGTCACATGTTAGGAGAGTCTCACACGAAGCCTTACAACGAAGCTGATAGCGGCGCCCTACTCTGGTTATGACGACGTGAACATGAACTTCTCCCACAAACTCGGGGAATGCGCTCAGAATTTCCGACGCCTCACAACTGAGTTCTGACTCGTGACTGCCCTCGCGATAGCTTTTTACCGAAAGTTTAAGCATGACAATAAGAGGCGCACCGAGGTACAATTACGAACAGACTACAAATATAGGGCTTTTTTGCTAAATAAAAAACGGCCCAAAGGGCCGTTTTTTGAAAGAAATGACGTCTTGACAGTAAGATACCGGGCTACGAACTACGCTGACGTAGCTGATGTACAACGTAGGATCAAGCTACGGACACTGCAGTGCCTTAAGATTATCCTTTGCCGGCTTGTTATTCGGATCCAACTTCAGCACGGCACGGTAGTACTTACAAGCGTTATCCTTATCTCCGGATCCTTGGTAGGCTACGGCTAAATAAAGATTAGCCGTAGTCGAGCTAGCATCGAATTCCAACCAAGGCTTCACGAACTTGAGAAGTTCTTTGTACTCCTTCTTATCGAGGATGGCAGACGCAATGGTAGAACCCATGTTTGCAATGTCCGACTTATACTTCTCCGGCTCGCGCTTGGCAAACTCCACAGCGCTTGCGAAATATCTCGCGGCCTCATCAACTCGAGCTGCGCTTACGAACGATCGAACGGCCAAACTACGTGCGAAAAACAAGGTCGAATCCTGACTGATGGCCAAGTCCAAATACACAGCAGCTGAATCAGCTTTGTTTGCACTAAACAAACTGCGACCGAGCAGCGCATTCAGTCGAGCCGGCTTGTCGTTCTGACACGAATTCAACACCTTCTTGTACATAGCGATGGCATCATCATACATTTTGCGATCGTAGCACAAGTTTGCGAGACGCTCCATCGTTTTGCACTTGGTGGGGTTGAGTTCGACGGCAAGACGTATTTGTTCAATTGCATTGGCTGTGTCACCACTCAGCATTAGCGAGTAGCCATAGCGTTCCTGATCGTCCGCGTCCAACTTCACATTCATTTCTTTCGCAGCTCTGAACGATGATGCGGCACCGGCGTACTTTTTTGTATCAAACTGACAGCGAGCAAAGAGTAACTGCGCTTTGTCTTTTACAGAATCAATCTTCTCTATTGCGAAGCGGAAGTGCGGTTCGGCACTATCACACTGTTGCACTTTTGCAAAGGATTGGGCAAGAAACCAATGCGCTATCGAGGAGTTGTCGGCATCCGGACGTAAGCGCAAATACTGCGCGAGCGAAGGAGCGGCTGAAGAGAACTTCTGTGCATAGAAGAAGATCTTCCCTTGCTCAAAGTAAGCACGTGCGTTCTTTGGATTGATCCGAATCACCGCCGCCCACTGCTGAAGTGAACGAGTGTACAACTCGCTTGCAAGAGCGTTGTCCATCTCGGCATTGGCCATTTTAAAATACAGCGTAGCAAGACGCTCAAGGGCAAGCTCATTCGTCGAGTCGATCTTGATGGCTTGCTCATAATTGTCGCGAGCAGATTCGTAGATTTTCTGACGATAGTACAAACTGCCCAAGGCCAAGAAGCCATCCGGAATCTTACGATTCAACTCGCGCGCCTTGGTAAGAATCAGCTCAGCTGCATTCAGGGAATCAGCATTGACGAGCACCTCACCCAGCATAAGCTGATTGTACACGTCGTTTCGATCTTTATTCACAGCCTTGCGCATGATCTCAATTGCCTGCTGATCCTTAGCGGCTGCCGATAACGCATTGGCGTACTTTCGGGCACTCATTGCATTGTCGTTGTTCTGGTCGTAGGCGCGCTTAAAGTACTGCAACGATTTCTCGCCTTGTTCGAGCTCACGATAAATGTCGCCAGCAAGGATCAATGCCTCAACGTTATTGGCAGACTCCTTCAGAGCCATCTGAATTTGAGTGGCCGCTACTTCATTGTCATGCGTTGCATAGGCTTGCTTTGCACGTTCCAAAGCGTTTTGTGCGTCGGCAGTGAATGCGCTCACAAGCAATACAGCTACTACTACAATTGACTTCATTCTGTTATTCTTCCTCATAGAGTTTAATCTTAGCATAAGCCGGGACGATTCCTCGGTTCATAAAAAAGGCTTGTGGATCGGCTTCAAAAGCTAAAAACGACGCCACACCCATAGGATAATTGCGAAGATCTTCAAGCAGATATGCCCAGATCTTCACGGGATAAGGATATAGTTCTCGATACACACTGCTTTGATGCACACTGCACGAACTTCGGTTCGAATCTGCATCGGTATGCCGAATGCGTAACAGTTTGAAACGTGCCGTATCGGACGCTAACTGCGACAAATACCCTACTCCAATACTTTGCTTGTCTTTGCTCACACTCTCTTTGACGGAGTCAATCGAGGAATAGTAACGCGTGCGAGCACTTGACGAAATATTTTTTTCGTTGCAACAGTAGCGTCTCACGTTAGCCACAATCGAAGACTGCACAGATGGAAGCACAAACTGTGGTTCGAAGCTTAGATTTACGATGTGGCGCTTCAGTGATACGCCGCTACCGAACTGTGCCGCCAAGGCTTCGACCGATAGACTGTCTATCTCGATGTCTTTTCGCGCAAAGAATACCAATGCGTCAGTTGCCAGATGAAAACGCTTGTGAGGTGCTACATGAAAAACCTTCATGAGCGAATCTTCATCCGGCAGGTACTCCCTGCCGGTAATGAGCAGTCGCGTTTTGGCTGCCAAGAGTTGTGCCATTCCGTTGCGAGCATCTCCGACACTGAGCGTAATGGAGCCGGTAGAATGCAGACCTCTATACTTGTCAATCAAAGGCCGCATCATGTCCGCAAACTCCGTATCACAATAGAGTGTTGTCGACCCTTTCGTAAAACTCTCTTTATTTGGATCTCCTCGCTCCTCGCATGCGTTGAGTGAGAAGAGCACAACGAGTATTGAGCTAATGCTAAGACTCGTGAGGACTACGTTGAGCAGACTCTTCCTCCGTTGCAGAAAATTCTTGATCGTCATCGTCTTCCCCCGCTTCTTGGCGAGAGCGAATGTAGTACAAGACAGAGCGGTACAGTCCAAAAGCAACGAATGCTCCCCCAACCCATTTGGTAAAACTTGGGTCACCGGGAACACTGGCTACTTTACCACTCAAAAAGAACAAGCCGAGGACTATGATCCCAACGCGCACGCTATAGTTGAGGACATGTACAACATTCAGACGCATAGGGAAACACCCAAAAACAAAAACGTCAGCTGCACCAAGAGGAACTCCGGTACAACCGACGTTTCGACGTGCAGACTATTATCGCAATTTAAAGTTCACAGGAACTGTAATCCATTCTTCAACCGGCGCACCATTTTGGATGGCAGGTGTAAAGACTGATTGCATTACAGCGCGTGTAGCGGCTTCATCAAGCGAAGGAGCCACCGATTGATCGATCAATGAACGCTTAGGACGTCCATCCTTACCAACCAACACACGAATCAAGACCTTTCCTTCGAGATTCTGCTTGATGGCTTGAGGAGGATACACAACGCGACGTTGCAAGTCACCCAAATCCGTTACAGCATCTTTCTCAACAGCGACAAAATCATCCGGTGCAGGTTCTGCCTCTTTTACCACCTGGGCACCTTGATCAATCACAACTTCAGTTGGTCCACCGGGACCCTCCGTGGCGATTGCAGGCGCGCTCTTGAGCTCGTCTACATTCGCAAACTCCTTGGTGTCCGGTGTCAACATCGTCTCAGGTACCGGAACAGGAGTTCCCGCGACCGTAGGAGTCGAAACGCTCGCAGTAGGCGGCGGCGGAGGAGGTGCGTCCGCTTGTGGCGGAGGCGGAAGATCACTTAAGTTGACTTTTGTAACAACGATAGGCTTTTTAAGGGCTATCGATTGATTACGGATATAGTTCACAACAAAAAAGATGAGCAGCAACAATAAGATGGCAGCCAAGGTTATCACAAAGCTGCGCATGGTATTGCGCTTGATTATCTCCTTCAGTTCCTTTGCGCCATAGACCGGACGCTGCGGAATCTGCACTGCTAAGGCATCACTCATTATTATAAACCTTTCAATTTTTCTTCGTCTTCAGGAGTCATCTTTACAAAGGCAAACTTGCGACTGCGTTTGTCCGTAGGATGGTCTTGGTGCATCTTGGTCACGATATCTCCTTCTGCTTGATTCAAAATATCGAGGACCTTAACCACAAGTCCATAGCTCGCATCCGGAGATGCCTTGAGCGAAGTAATCAAACGATTGTAGCGCATCATATTGAGCTCAATAGCTTTGGCCTTGAGTGCCTCAGTTTTGATTTCAACAGGATCGTCTTGCGCCATGTTCGTGAAAACCTTTCCGTTTGCTCCGATTTGAATCGTAAACAAGTCGTTTTGGTTCACTTCAACATCCGCTTTGTCCTTTGGCACGTTCATCTTCATGATCTGCGGCGTGATCAAACTCGTCGTATACATAAAGAACGTGAGGAGCAAAAACGCGACGTCCACAAGGGGCGTCATGTCAAGACGAAAGCCTATACGATGCTTCTTTTTCTTTTTATGGGCTTTGGAACCGCGCTTAACTCGCTGCGGTACTTCCATTCCGCCACCACCACCAGCCATAATAACCTCCTAGATGCCGTGGTCTAGACATAAGACCGAAACCAGGGCGATTTAGTTACTTCAGTTAAAGGGTTGTTCTCTTTTATTGGTGCTTTTCGGTTACGAAGTTGAATGCGGTAGCATTGTACTTCCGCAACACGTCAACCAAATCTTCTACATACTTATAACGGATGCTTTTGTCGCAGTCAATCGCGTACTGTGTCTTGAACGACGCGACGCGAGTTTGCTGGACAAGCTTATCGATGTTCTCGATATCTGCCTTGATCATTGTTTTCTTTGCCTGCTCCTCGTTGAACTGCATGGCTGTATAGACCTTTTGACGCGTGATATCGTCAACAATGGCATAGTAATACGCAGTGTCTTTCGAGATTGAGTCAATCGCAATCTTGACTGTCACGAGGTCTTTGTCCGGCAACTTGGAGGTATCGGCACTGGCCTCCGGACGATGAATGACAAACTTTTGCTCTGACTCGGCTTCATTCTTGAACTTAGCCGTAAACATGAAGAATGTCAGTAGCAAAAAGGTTACGTCCACCAAAGGAGTCATGTCAATAGCAAAACCGACACGTTTTTTCTTAACCTTGGGCACAGTAGTATTCCCGGATTAGTTCTTATTTCTTCACTTTAATTGTCAGGATTTCCATCATGTTCAAGATCGCTTCGTCGATCATGTACACAATGTTGTCAACGCGAGTTGTAAACACGTTGAAGGCAACAATTGAAATGATAGCGGCCAAAAGACCACCGGCCGTATTGTACAAAGCCTCGGAAATACCGATGGACAATGCCTGAGCAGAGACTGATCCTCCGGCCGCACCTAGTGCTTGGAAGGAACGAATCATACCTACCGTCGTTCCGAGAAGTCCGATCATGGTCGAGATAGAAGCTACGGTCGAGAGAATAACCAAGTTCTTTTCAAGCAACGGTGTCTCAAGGTTTGTTGCTTCGTCAATGGCACGTTGTACTTCCGCAATCTTCTTTTCTTGATCGAATTCCGGATCGTTCTCCACTTGCTTGAAACGATCGAGACCTGAGCGCATAACATTAGCCAAGGAACCTTTTTGCGTATCGCACTCTTTCAACACAGCGTCTACTTGACCTTTGGCCAACAACTCCGTGCAACGCTTTACGAACATCGACGTATCACCCTTTCCGAGTGCTTTATTGATGGAGAGCATACGCTCGATCACATAGGTGATGGACAACAGGATACATGCGATAAGCATGGCTACAAGCGGACCACCCATGGCGATATTGCCCATGAAGTTCTTCGGTGTTCCATCCGGATTGAAGTTCGGAGCTGCACCTAAGATGAAATTCCATACAATGAATCCGACAACGACGGACGCAAGGATGACAATCATGTTGAACATGTTTTTCATAAAACTGACCTCGATGAATTTAAGAGTGAGTAAATGATTTGATTGCTTCTTCTTGGCTTGCAAAAATCTCGAATACGAGCGTGAGTTTGGTGATCACGAAAATGTTTTCGATAGACTTCGAAATCTGGCACAATACCACACGGCGATTGTGCTTTAAGAAGTTCGAGTTTGCAGAAATGAGAACGCCCAGTGCAGTGGAATTGAGATAGCTCACGTCTGCAAGATTGAGAACAAGGTTTCCTCCCTCCTTCTCCGCAGCTTCCGCTAAGGCAGTACGCAGGTTGTCGGTTTCTGTACCACCGATGAACTGTCCGCGTAAAACCATAACATCAATTCCATCACTAGTATGATGTTTGATTTGATCAAACATGAGATTTCCTTCTATGTGTTCGATAAAGTGTCCACTGGTCCCCATTATGCCCCTTTCGTGCGAAAAGAGCAAGGCGAAGTTACGACAAAGAGCGCGTCCAGACCAAAGGAAAATGCTCCCGAACGAGTGTGTTATGAAGAGCTAAGCTTGCCGACAATGAGTCGAGGAATACCTGAATAATCACTCAAAATGCGTAGTTGGTAGTCTTTAAACAGCTCCGCAATTGCTTCCGATTCTCCAAATCCACACTCAAAAACGAAGGAAGCCCCCGGCTTACACAAGCTCGGAAGGATTCGTTGAAAACGACGGTAATATCCCAAGCCGTCCGCGCCGTCGGTAAGTGCTGTCTTCGGCTCATGCACTCGAACTTCCGGCTCAAGTGCAGCATATTCAGCAGCGCTGATATAGGGAGGATTGGAAAGCAACAAATCGACAGGTTCTCTGACCCACTTCTCCTGTACGATGTCGTGTTTCAAGAATTCCACGTTGCGCACTACGTTGCGCTCAGCGTTTCGAGAAGCCAGCTCAAGTGCCCCGTCCGAAACATCGGTGGCAACGACATCTGCGTGCGGACACTCCTTGGCCACAGATATCGCGATACAGCCACTCCCGGTTCCGACGTCCAATACTGTCTTGTACGAATACGAAGCAATCAACTCAATGGCACATTCAACCAACTGCTCCGTTTCAGGTCTTGGAATCAAAACACGAGAATCCACAAGAAAGTTACAGGTATAGAAGTCGGTCGAACCGAGGATATATTGCAGTGGTTCGCGGTGCTTGACTCGGCGCTCTATCATGCTGCGATAGATCTTTAACTCAGACGCTGACAGCAAGCGCTCAAAATCCAAATAGAGACGAAGTCGCTCGATGCTCAAGACCTCACATAATAACAACTCCGCACTAAGTCTCGCAGAATCCACTCCATGTTTCTCAAAGTACGCTGCTGTCCATTGTAGGATCTCCAGAACCGTCCACGTTTTCGGCGTATTGGTGGAATTCGACATTGAAACTCGTTGAAAGCTTGGCAGCTGACGCAGAACTACCGTCTTGAAATCTCTTTTATATGGTCACGCTTCGCGTGCCCTGTCGTCGACGCGAAAGTAAAATCGTGTGATCGTGTTCCGCATTATGAATCGTTCTCTATCCCAATTCCGGACTCAAGTCACAAAGACTTCCTCTAGCGTCAGGCATAGTACTCTTGCAGGGATCGTACGTCAACCCTACCGTGACGTCGTGCTTTGATTCCTTCCAAAGAAGCATCCGCGGCGGCCAAGGTGGTAAAGAACGGAATCTTGTAGCGCATTGCTGTCTGCCCCATTACATACTCGTCATAGCGAGCATTTTCACCCAAAGGTGTGTTGATAAGAATCTGCACATCGCCATTCTTGATATTGTCAACGATACTTGGACGTCCTTCGTAGTGTTTAAGAACGGTCTCCGTCTGCACACCGTGTTCGTTCAAGTATTGCGAGGTCCCACGTGTAGCGTAAATCTTGAAACCCAAATCAGCATAGCCCTTGGCAATTTCTACGGCACGGGATGTTTTGTCGCGCGACTGTAAGGATATAAACACGGAACCTTGGATCGGAAGATTGTTTCCGGAGGACAAATGTGATTTCAGGATAGCATCACCAAAGCTGCGATCCATGCCCATGACTTCGCCGGTACTTCTCATTTCCGGACCAAGGAAGATGTTGACCTTCGGGAACTTTGTAAATGGAAACACCGGCTCTTTGATCGCGATACGATCGGTGTCGAGTTTGAAATCCTGGACGCCTATGTCCGACAGTTTTTCGCCAAGTATGACTCGCATTGCAATCTCAACCAATGGAACGCCGGTGGCCTTGGCCACAAAGGGAACAGTGCGCGATGCTCTTGGATTGGCTTCTATCACATAGATCTTTCCTGCCTGTATTGCATACTGCACGTTCATGAGGCCGACTACCTTGAGCTCTTTAGCCATACGGCGGGTGTAATCCAACATCGTCTCATACTGTTCATTATTCATGTTGTACGGTGGCAACACGCACGATGAATCACCGGAGTGGATACCGGCCTCTTCGATGTGTTGCATCACTCCAACGATGGCAACGTCGTTTCCGTCTGCCACGCAATCCACATCGAACTCAAAGGCATTTTCAAGAAAATGATCAATGAGAATCGGGCGTCCGGGGAAACGCTGCACGGCGTTCTCAACGTACTTGCGCAAGGCTTCCTCTCGGTAACAGAGCTCCATTGCTCTACCGCCCAACACGTATGAGGGACGCACCAGAACCGGGTATCCAATGCGCTCGGCGATCTCTACCGCTTCCTGGGCATCAGTTGTTGTGCTGTATGGTGGACACGGAATCTTCAACCTATCGATCATCTCACCGAATCGCTTCCGGTCTTCAGCCACGTCAATACCTTCAAGCTGAGTACCTAGCAGCTTCACACCGGCATTGACAAGTTGCTGAGCCAATTTGAGCGGAGTTTGCCCACCGAAAGAAACCACGACGCCTTCCGGCTTCTCGAAATCGATGACATTCATCACGTCTTCAAATGTCAATGGCTCAAAGTAGAGTTTGTTCGTCGTATCATAATCGGTTGAAACCGTTTCAGGGTTGCAATTAATCATGATCGCTTCCCAACCACGAGCACGAGCAGCGTACACAGCTTGCACGCAGCAATAATCAAACTCGATACCTTGTCCAATACGATTGGGACCGCTTCCAAGGATGATTACCTTTTTTGCAGCGCTGCAAACAGACTCGTTCTCTTCACCATAGGTAGAGTAATGATATGGCGTCTCCGACTCAAACTCCGCAGCGCAAGTATCCACGGTCTTGAATACCGGTGTGATTTCTTGCGCTAAGCGAAACTGTCGGATCTCTTCTTCGGCAATACCGCTCATCATACCGATTTGTCGATCACTGAAGCCCATTTTCTTCATCCGACGTATCGTAGTTGGGTTGAGAGAGTCGACAAAGAGCTGTCCGCCGGTACTTGCCGTTTCCTCAATAAACGAGAACGCTTCCTCCACGATTTCTCGACATTGCTCGATGAACCAGGGATCGTAGTGCGTGAGACTAAAGATCTCCTCTGTACTCATCCGATATCGCAGGGCGTCGTTTAGGTCAAACAGCGAAGATGATGTCCGTTTCCGGAGATAATAGCGTAGGCGATCAAGTTCTGCATAGGTGGGTTCAGCTATTACTCGATGCTCCACTCTGTCAAATCCAAAGCCGCCTCGATTCTTTTCTAGGGAGCGCACTGCTTTTTGCAATGCTTCTTTGAATGTACGACCAAAGGACATCACCTCACCAACCGACTTCATCTGAACAGTCAGAGAGTCCTCCACTTCACGGAACTTTTCAAAGTCCCATCGTGGAATCTTCACTACGACATAGTCAATGCTCGGTTCAAAGCAGGCAGGAGTTTTCTTGGTAATATCATTCTGTATCTCATCGAGGGTATATCCCACTGCGAGTTTCGCTGCAATTTTGGCGATAGGAAATCCGGTTGCCTTTGATGCAAGTGCGGAACTTCTGGACACACGCGGGTTCATTTCAATGACAGTCATACGTCCGGTAGCAGGATTCATCGCAAACTGGATATTCGATCCTCCTGTCTCCACTCCAATAGCACGGATAATCTTCAGCGCCGCATCTCGCATGCGTTGATACTCTCGGTCGCTCAGTGTCTGCGCCGGTGCTACCGTGATCGAATCGCCCGTGTGCACCCCCATTGGGTCAAAATTCTCAATGGAACAGATGATCACAACATTGTCCTTGACGTCGCGCATCACCTCGAGTTCATACTCCTTCCATCCGAGCACGGACTCCTCTACCAACACCCGACCAATTGGCGAAGCAACGAGGCCGGCGCGTAACATCTCTTGGTAGTCTTCCATGTTATAGGCGATACCGCCACCAGTGCCTCCCATGGTGAAGCTTGGACGTATGATTGCCGGAAATCCTACCTTCTCGGCTACTTTCAAGCCCTCTTCATAGTTCGTGACAAACTCTCCCACGGGCATCTCAAGCTCGCATCGGTGAATCGCTTCAAGAAAGAGCTCTCGATCCTCTGCCATTTTGATAGACTCTATCTTGGACCCGATGAGTTCGACGCCTAACTTCTCAAGTACTCCGCGCTCGTGCAACTCTACGGCGATATTCAACGCCGTTTGGCCTCCCATTGTCGGGAGTATCGCATCAGGCTTTTCCTTTTGAAGAATTGCTTCAACGTATTCCGCAGTCAGCGGTTCTATATAGGTAGCATCCGCCACGATGGGATCCGTCATGATGGTCGCCGGATTGGAGTTTACCAAGATGACGCGATAGCCCTCTTGTCTCAACACCTTGCATGCTTGGGTACCGCTATAGTCGAACTCACAAGCTTGACCAATAACGATGGGTCCTGAACCAATAACCAAAATGGATCGTATATCACTTCTCTTAGGCATAGGATGATTTACTAATGATGATTTCAATCAGATTCAACACTGTCGCTAAACACGTTGATCTTAGACAGTGTACTAAGACTATGCGTTTGCTTCGCCGTTGCGCAGCAATTACGCAAACAAGTTTTTACGCCCCGGCACATACCAAAGACAAACAGGCCATTCGTACGTAAACGCCATTGCTTACTTGCGTTCGGATCAATGATTGCGACGAGTTGGCAATCTCATACTCAATCTCAACACCATAGTTCACCGGACCCGGATGAAGAACGAGCACGTTTCCTCGGCTTACGAACAAACGATTCAAAAGCCCATATCGACGCGCGTACTCCGACTCCGATGGAATGAGCCCCGACTGCATGCGTTCTTTTTGAAGTCGCAACGTCATCACGGCATCGCAACAGTGGACCACATCCTCGGCTGTAGAGCATTGTTCAACATCGAACGAATCGATCTCGCGAGGGCGAAGTGTCGGCGGAGCACAAACGAAGAGCTTCGCGCCAAGTGCTCTCAGCAAATGGTAATTGGAACGAAAGACGCGGCTGTGCGCCAAATCACCGATGATCCCAATGCGTTTTCCTTCCAAGCTTCCTAATGCATCCAGTAAGCTCAACGCGTCGAGCAATGCTTGGGTGGGATGCTCGTGCATTCCATCACCTGCGTTCACAACAGCAGCACGTACACAGGATGCGGCGAATTCTGCCGCTCCGCTGGCACTGTGCCTGATCACAAATGCATCAGGATGCATGGCATCCAAAGTTTGCAGAGTGTCAAAAAGGCTTTCGCCTTTCGCAACACTTGAGCCCGACGAACTAAAGTTGACGACACGCGCACCCAAGCGCAGAGCCGCTATCTCAAACGAACTCCGTGTACGCGTACTATTTTCAAAGAAAGCATTAAGGATAACTCGACCGGCTAGTTCGTCACTCTCCCGAGAGTGCGAAAAAAAAGCGCGATAGTCACGCGCTTTGTCGAGTATCATGTGCACTGTTTCGAGACCCAGAGTCTCTGTGCCGAGAATGTGTTGTCGCGAGTCGGTCACTAGGTAGATCGATAACAATAATTCAACCGACGTATCAAGCGGATCTCAGGAAGAACTAAGAAATCGAAACGTCTGAGATTAATCGATACGTTGTGAGTGCAAAATTACAACGACAACCGCATTTGAGATCTAGGATACAGTCGTCATCATCGCAAAATGTCAAAAAAAAAGCCGTCCTAATTTCTCAGGACGGCTAGCGATTACTTTTTCTTGCCTTTGGCTGCTGCCTTCTTTGTAGCGGCAGGCTTCTTTGCTGCTGCTGCCTTCTTCGGAGCTGCTGCTTTCGGAGCCGCTGCCTTAGCCTTGCCTGACTTTACAACGTCAGAAAGACCCTTTCCGGCTTTGAACTTTGCAACCTTGCGCGCTGCAATCTTGATGCTCTCACCGGTACGAGGATTCTTTCCCTTGCGTGCGCCACGGTGTGAAACGCTGAATGTACCAAAACCAATCAACGATACACTGTTGCCTTTGGCAAGTGTACCGGCGATTGAGTCGATTGTTGTGTTGAGTGCCTTCTCTGCTTGTGACTTTGACAAGCCGGCACCGGCGGCGATGGCTTCAACCAATTCACCTTTATTCATGACAGAACCCCATAAAGTAGACCAAACAATAGTTAACTGTAGAGACAAACATAGCAAGGGTTGAAGAGGCAACCAAGACTATTTTTCCACAAAGCGTGATTTCATGCGGGTTTCAGAGCCTACTCCCCGCTACGCTAGACAGACAGCAGTGTGCAAAGCACACTGCATGCTGAAAAGACGAATAGAGCGGATCGTAAACAACAGCGGCTTTCAGGACGTCGATAGCCTGAAAGCCGCATGAATACTTGCATCTGTGTTCTTGATACCAACTGTAAACATCTCGTTGGTCTTTTTGCAATTCACCGTCGCCGGAGTGCAGGCTCGTGATCATTCTCTTGTCTCATTCGACTTCAAATCGACACCAAGACAGCCCAACACCGCCTCTCCTAAATTGATTTGCTTACCTCTAGAACTTTGTACTGAATCATACCGGCCGGAGCTTTAGACTCAACGACGTCGTCAACACGTTTACCTAAGAGTGCCTTCCCTAGCGGAGAGCTTACCGATAGTGTTCCCTTCTCAAAATCAGCCTCTTCTGCGCTCACAAGGGTGAAGCTAATTTCTTTGTTGATTTTCAGATTCATGAGTCGCACGGTGCTGAGAATGTAGACACTTCCATCATCAGGGAGATCTTTGGGATCGATAACCTTTACGTTTGACAACGTTCGTTCCATGCTCGCAAGTTTCATTTCGAACAATTCCTGCTCGTGCTTCGCTGCATCGTAATCGGCGTTTTCCGATAAGTCTCCATGTGAACGAGCATCCGCAATTTTCTTGGCGATCTCTTTGCGCCCATTTGTTTTCATTTCGCGAATCTCTTCTTCTAACTCGCGTACTCGATCGCGTGTCATATAAACTGCTGCCATGGTAGTCCTCTGTAGAACGTATAGTCGTTGGAAAAATATTCAGTTGACGGTAGCTTCACCACCTTAGATGCCACTCGGTAGTCTGTGACGCTATGCCGGAGAGATTGTACAACAATCCCGGAGGGTCAAAAAAAATGCAAAGCTGCCAAACAGTGACAGCTTTGCGTTTACCGTACCTAAACGGCTGTACGAAGATACGCTTTCGTACAACCAAGAATCAAGTTTTTTCGTCAGACGAATCTCCACTCCATCAAACAGCCGATAGAAGGTGACCCATCTTGTTCTTCTTCGTGCGCATGTATTCGACGTTTACGTCGTTCGGACTCATCTCTAAGGGTACAAGCTCGACGATCTCGAGTCCGAAGCTCGACAATCCAACTCTCTTTGTGGGATTATTCGTCAAGAGTTGCATCTTTCGCACTCCAAGGTCATACAAAATTTGGGCTCCTATACCGTACTCTCTGGCATCGGGCTTAAAGCCAAGATGTACGTTAGCTTCAACCGTATCCATGCCTTGAGATTGCAGTTGATAAGCCTTGATCTTGTTGACGAGACCAATGCCTCGACCTTCCTGTCGCATATAAAGCAACACTCCGTTGCCTGCCTGTTCAATGGCTCGTAAGGCTGCGTCAAGCTGAGAGCCGCAATCACAGTGTAGTGAATGGAAAATGTCACCGGTCATACATTCTGAGTGTACTCGTACAAGCACCGGTGTGTCTGCGCTCACAACGCCTTTGACAAGTGCAACGTGCTCCTTCTCATCCTCCGTGGTCTTATACACTTTTATTGTGAAGTCGCCGTACTCAGTTTTCAGTGGTGACTCCGCACTGAGATGAACACAGTGCTCACTCTTCAAACGATAGCTGATCAAGTCTTTTATCGTAATGATGCGAAGGTTGTGCGCCGCCGCAAACTCGAACAATTGCGGTGCGCGGGCCATACTTCCATCGGTCATCACAATTTCGCACAATGCTCCTGCTTCCCCAACACCGGCGAGACGACATAAATCGACGACCGCCTCGGTGTGACCGGTTCTGCGCAAGACACCGTGTTCGACGGCGACGATAGGAAAAATGTGACCGGGGCGACCGAAATCTTCCGGCTTTGCGTGATTGTCAGAAAGGGCCTTGATGGTAGCGCTTCTATCCGGAGATGATATGCCGGTACTTGTTCCATGAACATAGTCAATGGAGACCGTGAAATTCGTTTCGTGCAAAGCCGTATTCTTTTGAACCATTGGCTCAAGCTGCAATTGGGCAGCACGCTCGCGAGAAATCGCAGCGCAAATCAAGCCGCGTCCGTGTTGCGACATAAAGTTCACATGTTCGGTACTGCAATGCAGTGCCGAACAAATAAGATCACCTTCGTTCTCGCGATCCTCATCGTCAAGAACAACCACGAACTTTCCTTCCGCAATGTCTTTGATCGCGTCTTCGATGCTATCAAAGCGAAACTCTGTCTGCATATTAGTCCTTCTTCTTGAGTACGACGGCGATTGCTGCCTTGTCGAACTTCATTTTTGTGTTGTCCGATACGTTCAATGTAACCGTCTTTCCTTCTTCATCGACTTCGGAAACCGATGCATGGATACCGCTTGACGTCACAACTTTGTCGCCCTTCTGTAAAGAATCGAGCATCTGCTTGATCTCTTTTTGCTTCTTCTGTTGCGGGCGTATCATGAAGAAGTAGAAGACAACGAACAGGGTTCCAAACATGACAAGTGTTGAGATCATTTGTCCGCCTTGATCTCCACCCTGTGCTCCCTGCGGAGGCATAAAAGCTAATAAGCTGTGCATAGTACGATAACGTTTGTGTAGAAATGATGTTGTATGCAATCGAGATAACGACTCAGGTTCAGCGACTTCAAATGAGTTGTCGCGTAGAAGAGGTCTGCAAAAATAAAGAATTGGGCTTAGCTCTTGGTATCGGGATAAAACTGCTCCAAGTAGTCGCGCTTCCACTGACGGAAGGTCCCCTCGAGTATTTTCTCACGGGCTGTCCGTGTCAGCCACAAGTAGAAACCAAGATTTTGCATCGTAGCGAGCTGCAATCCGAGTATCTCACCGGCTACGAACAGGTGACGTAGGTAGCCTCGACTGAAATTCTGGCTCGCGTAGTTATCCAAACCTGCATCAATGGGATCTTGACTCTCCTTTAGGGTCGCGCGCACATTCAGCTTGCCGGTTGTGGTAAACAATGTTCCGTTTCGAGCATTTCGCGTGGGCATAACGCAGTCAAACATGTCGACACCTAACTCAATGGCATTGAGAATGTTCTGAGGTGTTCCGACTCCCATCAAATAACGAGCTTTGTGTTGCGGAATGACAGCCGTCGAAGCCGCAACAATGTCATACATTTCATCCAAGGGTTCGCCAATTGCAAGCCCGCCAATCGCATATCCGTCAAAATCCATGGCGCAGAGTTCCTCCAGACATTGCTTCCGTAGATCAGAGTAGATACTTCCCTGACCTATCGCGAAGAGCAGTTGCCGATGTCCGTACAGTGGTTCCGAATTCTTCAAAGCCGTTAAACAACGAGCTTCCCATTGAAGAGTCATCCGCATGGAGTCTTCTGCCTCTTTACGCGTTGCGGGATAAGGTGTGCACTCGTCGAAACACATCATGATGTCGCTTCCGATATGTCGCTGGATATCCATCACTTCTTCGGAACTGAAAAAGTGCTTGGATCCATCGATGTGCGAGCGAAACTGCACCCCATCCGGTGTGATGCTGCGTAAATCTCGAAGAGAAAATACTTGGTATCCTCCACTGTCGGTAAGAATAGGTTTATCCCAACTCATGAACTTGTGCAAGCCACCGAATTGTCGTAAGATTTTCTTTCCCGGACGTAGGTACAAATGATAACTGTTTCCAAGGATGATCTGCGAACCGAGCTGTTTAAGCGAGCGCTCATCAATGGCTTTCACACTACCGTTTGTGCCTACAGGCATGAAAATCGGTGTATTGATGTCGCCGTGATCAGTATGAAGCACGCCTGCACGGGCGGCACACTGAGGATCGTTTGCTAGTAATGTATATGCTTCCATAAATGATCGTGATAGGAGACTGAACTCATCAGTCCGCAACGTGTTTGAATGTACTGTGTCTGCACTTTAAGTATCAGTTGACACGGTTGTTCTTCTCTTCACTCTCGTTCTGAGATACACGAGGCTCACAACGAGAAGAGCGCCGCAGACATCTGCTAGCCAATCACCAATCTCCGAACTGCGTCCGGGAACAAAAAATTGATGCAGTTCGTCGCTTGCACCATACAATGCCGTGGTGAGTACGCAGAGAGCTCCGGCTCGTTTCGCGGTTCGATCTAATGAAGCAAACGCCCAATAGCAAAGGGCTGCGAAAAGCGCATAGCCACAAAGATGATACACTTTGTCTTGCCACTGAAATCCAAAATCCGGAACCGGCGCCTTCGCTTGTGAAGACTCCCAATAGATCAAGGCGCAGTAGATAATGAGCAGCAACCAGGATAGGCGACTTTGTGAAATGGTGCGTGAAATCATCATGATTCCTGCCCGTCAAGCATGTACCTCCATGCATGAGGAAGCTGCTCAAGAATGTGACTGGCGCTGAGAGCCTCTTGACCGTAAAGATCTGCAGCCATATCCCCTGCCATCGCGTGAACGGCAACAGCACAGGCTATTTCTTGGACAAGTATGGTTTGCGGATCATGCTGTGCGCTGAGTCGCGCCAGGCTTCCACCAATGACTCCTGCCAAAACATCTCCGCTCCCTGCGGTCGCCATCCCTGGATTCCCAAAAACGTTCCAATATCGTACACCGGGTAAACCAATAACTTCAACAGGTCTGCTTTTGTTGACGATGAGACAACCCAATTTCTCAGCCGCAGAATACAGTTCCTTTCCTGTGTACGACGCGCCCAAAACATGTCGAAGCTCCGAGGCATGCGGACTTAGAACCAGATTCGGACTATATCGTCGTGTTGCGTCGATTGCCCGCAGAGCATCTGCATCTACAACGATACGTTTGCTCGATTCAAACTCGCTGATAATAACGTTGAATATCTCCTTAACGACTTGCGATGCGCCGGAACCACATCCTAATACCAGTGCGTCAGCTTTGGCACAGGACGCCAGCACTTTGTCAAGGTCCGCTTTGGACATCATACCGCTCTCTGATCCCCGGAGATTGCTTTGCAACACTTCCGGCAGTAAAGCCGGATGCATTGCCGGACTACACAGCTCCACGACGCCCGCACCACTCCGAATGGCGGCGTTTGCGCATAAGGCTGCTGCACCGGGCATATCGCGTGATCCTGCAACAACACAGAGACGTCCGTAATCAAACTTAGAACTCTGGTGAGAACGTTTCCTCCACAACCGTTGCACGTCGCGAGGTCCGGCGGAGAAAATCTCTGCGTGCACGTCCAGCAGGGCAGCAGGAATGCCTATATCAGCTACATGTATCTGACCGCAAAGGTCCGGTCCCTGTCTTAAGCACATCCCTTGTTTACGTGCGGCCATGCTAATGCAATGATCCGCACGAAAAGCTCTTTCATGTGCGATGCCGGTCTCAGCGTTCAAACCGCTTGGGATGTCCACTGCAATTCGCAGACACTTCAGCCGTTGAATTTGTGTGAGCAGACTTAAGACTTCGCCTCGCAACTCCTCCGTGCCACCGATACCCATAAGCGCGTCGATGAGTACGTCTGCATTCAATGAAGGATTCTCCGATGTTCGCTCTGCTAGCCAAAACTCAATTGGGATGCCGAGCTGACGACAACGATCGTAATTGATTCTCGTCTCCTCCGTCATTCGTTCCGGAGCTCCAAGTACGACAACGCGTAGTCTCGCATGCTCCATGAGCATTCGCGCCATCGCAAAACCGTCTCCTCCATTGTTCCCACAACCACAGAGTACCAAAACCGTGGAGGCAGAAGGAATAAGTTCTCTGCAGATATGGGATGCGGCTTCGGCAGCCTGCTCCATAAGCTGCAGCGAGCTGATACCATAGTACTTCATGGTGTCGGCATCGGCAGCTCGCATTAACGCTGGACTAAGAATAGCATTCATTGTTGCAGGAGTTTTTTATACGTAGCGGGCAATCGTCGAGTCGTTGAAGTGATGTACGGATCCATGCAACCTTGCCATGCAAACAATCTGATTAAGTTTAAGAATGTCCGTTCAAGCGCGGTTGATGACGAACCGCAGGTTCATCACGTCGATAGACTTGTAAACCGGTTGCAATGGATGTCGGCTTTATACCCAGGTCTGTTTCGGCCTTGAGTGTTACAAGTCCGGCACGTAGCGGACGTTTGGCTGCCAACTTCAACTCAGGAGTGCTGATTGCTCTGATACCATCGGATGGCACGCCAAAAAAAGCAGCAATACGGACCGCGAAATCGAATCGATCTAGATAGTCAGCTCCTGCCACGTGGTAGATTCCGTTGCGTCCTTTTTCAATAACACGCATCGTCGCCAACGCGATATCATCACTCAGGGTTGGGTTTCCCCACTGATCGTTTACGACGGTTATCTCTTCACCGGCTTTACACTTATCTCGAACCCATGTAACAAAATCGGTTTTCACACCCGGCACTTTACCGTAAACAATGTTTGTTCGGATGATGGTGGATGATATTTGCGCCGTACTGATGATATTCTCACCCGCCAGTTTGGTTTTGCCGTAGTAGTTCAAGGGATCCGGTATATCGTCTTCCGCATACGGTCCTTTTTGTCCGTTAAAGATGTAATCCGTCGAATAATGCAACAGATGGGCATCGACAGTGCGACAAGCTCTAACTACATTTTCTACGGCTTTGACATTCAGATTCTGCGCTAGCTGCTTGTCTGTTTCGCAGGCGTCGACGTTCGTCATGGCGGCAGCATTGATGACAACTTTTGGTTTAAGCTGTTGACAGAGTGCTCGTACTTCGGAAAAATCCAACGCACCTACTCGGTGTGGTTGAATACGAGTTGAATTCGGATCTACGGTACCTAACTCCCGTGAGCTCAAGAGAGCAAGCGACCAGTCCGTTTCCTGCAAAAACAGGTGCACACACGCGGAAGCCACTTTCCCACCGGCACCAAGAACGAGAACATCTACAGACATTGTGTTTTTATATCGAATTAGGTGATTTCAAATATACGAGCAACGGCGCAGCCGTTGCGTGAAGAAAAGGGTGTCCGAGAACAGCTCGTGCGCTGTGCAATTGGTCACACCTTGTTATGAGAGCCAGATTTGCGGCATCGTATACGAGTCGCTTGTGTATAACTATGCTCTCCCAAAATTCTGCCTCCCAGCTAACTTTGCTCTCTTCTATTCTCATGACACCGGCCCCGCTTCGCGGTGCCTGATTGCCAACGACAGCGCCGTATGTCCGACTACATTCACCTTCACAATCACACACACTACTCACTGCTTGACGCGGCGTGTACACCTGATCAGCTTATTCAGGCTGCCGTGGCGGATGGTCAATCTGCCCTTGCGCTGACGGATCACGGCGTCATGTTTGGTTGCGCCGAATTCTATAAGAAAGCCAAGAAAGCAGGCATCAAGCCCATCATTGGTTGCGAGGTCTACTTGGCAACCGCGTCGCGATTCGACAGAGTGATGACCAAGAAAGGATCGAATCAACGCAACTACAACCACCTCGTTTTACTCGCCAAGAACGAGATAGGTTACAAGAACCTCATGAAGCTCGTTTCATTGGGTCACACCGAGGGTTTTTACTACAAACCACGCATTGACCGAGAGCTCTTGGTGCAATACAAAGAAGGTCTGGTGGCTCTTTCGGCCTGCTTGTCGGGTGTAGTCAATGAACCCTTGGTCCGGGGCGACTACGAAACAGCAAAGAAAAATGCCCTGTGGTTTAAAGAGCAGTTCGCGGAAGACTGGTATTTGGAATTGCAAAACCACGGATTGCCGGAAGACGAAGCAGTATTGGAAGGAATTCCGCGAATAGCTGCCGAGTGTGGTATCAAGATGATCGTCAGTAACGACTGTCACTACATTCGAAAGGAACATGCTGTTCCGCACAATGTTCATCTGATGATCAAAGATGTCAGTGCGGCAACCGCCGGCATGTACGATGTGAACAATCTGCGCTACAAAGTACCTGAGATGTACTTCAAGACGCAGAATGAAATGAAGAAGCTCTTCAAGAGCATGCCTTCGGCGATTGAGACTACGCTCGAGGTCGCCGAAAAATGCACGGTAAACTTGAAGTCTGATTTGAAGATGCCGGTCTTCCCCATACCGGCTGAGTCCAAGTCTCAGAACTTGGATGAGTACTTGGAAGAGCTGACGATGCTCGGTTTGGAGAAGTTTTATGCTCCCATACCAAGTGAAGTGATGGATAGAGCAATGTTTGAGCTCTCGGTCATCAAGCGCATGGGATACGCAGGTTACTTTCTCATTGTACAAGATTTTATTCAAGCCGCACGCGATCGTGGTGTGAGTGTGGGTCCGGGCCGCGGATCGGCAGCAGGCTCACTTGTTGCCTACGCTCTTGGTATCACCAAGATCGATCCCATGAAGTTTGATTTGTTCTTCGAGCGCTTCTTGAATCCGGATCGTGTATCCATGCCTGATATCGACGTGGACTTCAATGATGAGAAGCGTGAAGTGGTGCTCGACTACGTTCGCGAGAAGTACGGTAACGAGTCGGTAGCTCAGATCATCACCTTTGGAACCTTGGCTCCGCGTGCCGTAATTAAAGACGTGGGTCGTGTTCTGGGTATTCCGCTCTCGGTCATCAACTCCATTACGGAGAAGATTCCTGTCATTCAGGGTAAAGTAACCCCCATCGCTGATGCGCTCAAATTACCGGAGCTTCGATGGGTAAAAGATACCGACGACCCCAAAATCAAGCAGATGATCGAGTATGCCACCGTACTCGAAGGTTTTGCACGAAACGCGTCCACACATGCTGCCGGTGTTGTCATTACACCGGGTCCGGTTACGGATTATGTTCCTATCTACAAAGGACCCAATACAGCCGAAGCAACCATGTACACCATGAAGGAGCTTGAGGATGCAGGTCTGCTCAAGATGGACTTCTTGGGGTTGGCCACCTTGTCGATCATCGACAGAACTATTGAGCAAGCCCAAGAGAACTATGGCGTGACCATCGACATCGATGCGATTGACTTTGACGATGCCTCGGTGTATGAAATGGTATCGGCCGGTCGAACAATGGCGGTCTTCCAGTTTGAGTCTGACAAGATGACCGAGTACCTGCGCGCATTGCGTCCCAAGAACCTCGAAGAACTTACTGCGATGAACGCCCTGTATCGACCGGGTCCTATGGACAGCATTCCCGAGTTTATTGAGCGTAAGCATGGTCGCAAACCAATCTCATATATCCATCCTCTGATGGAGACACGTCTCAAGAATACCTATGGCATCATTGCGTATCAAGAGCAGGTTATGCAACTGGTACAAGACTTGGCGGGCTTTTCTCTCGCACAGGCGGACATGATGCGTCGCGCCATGGGTAAAAAAGACGCGAAGGCCATGGCTGAGCAGCGTGCGGTATTCGTTTCGGGCTCGAAGTCACACGCAGGAATTGAAGAGAAGGTTTCAGAACAGATTTTCGATTTGTTCCAGAAGTTCTCCCAATATGGTTTCAATAAGTCGCACTCCGCAGCATACTCCTATCTAGCCTATCAAACAGCTTGGTTAAAGAAGCACTATACTGCCGAGTTTCTCGCTTCGAACATGACCAATGACATCAACAATCTCACAAGGATTACAGCGTTGATGGAAGAGGCAAAGAAATTCGATATCAAAGTGTTGCCGCCGGATGTCAATCGATCAGGGGTAACATTTAGAGCATTAGCTGATCGCAAGACTATTGTCTTTGGAATGGCGGGAGTAAAAAATGTTGGAGTGCCGGCGGTTGAGAGTATCATTCGCGCCCGTGAAGAAGGAGATTTCACGTCGTTCTACGACTTTGTGTCGCGCGTGGACATCCGTCTCGTCAATAAGCGTGCCTTGGAAGCTCTGGTGGCTGCCGGAGCCTTCGACTCGTTGCACAGCGGACATCGAGCACAGCTTTTTACGGCTATTGATTATGCACTCGAGTGGTCTAAGCAAATCAACGACTCGAAGTACAGCGAAATGGACTCGCTCTTCGGAGATGATGTTCAGCAAACGGTGGTGGAACCAAAGCTGCCTGATATCGAGCCATGGACGGAGTCGCAGCGACTCGAAAAAGAATACGAATACCTCAACTTCTACATTAGCGGTCATCCTTTGCAACGCTACGCACTGCAAGTTTCGTCCTTTGCCTCACTACTGCTCAGTAAGAACGATTCACCGTTGATCGGAAAGAGCGTAAGAGTGTGCGGGCTATTGAGTGCTGTACGCACTCGACTTGACAAGCGTGAGAAGCAGATTGCCTTTGCCACCATTGAGGATATGTCGGGCAAAGGAGAAGTGATCTTCTGGAGTGAAGCCTGCGCTCAATTCCGCGACTTGATTTATGATGGTTCAATCGTTGTTGTCACAGGCAAGGCGGAGTTGCGTGATGACGGCCAGATCAAGATTACTGCGGACGATGTGATTCCAATTGAAAACGCCATTCAAAAATATGCGCGTGGATACAACTTGCGACTCGAAGAAGCTACCGAGGAGTTTAAGCTTCAAGAGCTGAAGTCCATGACGAGCGGTTCCACCGCCAAAGGTGTAACCCTTGCATTTCACATTCAGCGAAATGGTGCGCCTTTAATGCAGTATCACGCCGGTGGTGTCCCACTTGGTCTGGATCAAGAAACCGCAGATCGTCTCATGGACCTCTTTGGTCCCTCCAATGTCCGTTTTCTTATGTCAACCTAGCCGAGCTTTGAGCTGATTTTGCCTAGACATGCAATTGCTAGGCTCAATTGGTAGGCCTCGCGGCTGCGCTCTCCTTGGGTGCGAATACAGTGTCGCCATATCCAAGAATACCTGTTAATCCCGCAGTTGGGGCTAAATTGTCCGTCTAACATCAGTATACATGACTAGAACGCTAAGCATACTTGGATCTACCGGATCAATCGGAACGCAGAGTCTGGAGGTTTTGGCAGCGCACCATCCCGAAGTATGCATTGCTTATCTAAGTACGAACACGAAGGTGCAGTTGCTGGCTGAACAAGTTCAGAAGGTCAAGGTACAAGGTGTGGCGATTCGTGATGAGCGCGCAGCCAAGCGGTTCAGAGAGATCAGTGATTTTAAAGGAGAGATCTTGGTTGGCGATGAGGGTGTGGCACAAGCTGCCTCGTACGCTGAAAACGATCTCTTGCTTTCGGCACTTGTGGGTTTTAGCGGTGTCATCCCGACGCTTGCCGCAATACGGCAAGGTACGACTGTCGCGTTGGCGAATAAGGAGACACTTGTCAGCGCAGGTTCGGTGATTACGCAAGCCGCAAAAGACCATGGAGTTGATCTTATTGCCGTTGATAGCGAGCATAGCGCCATACTTCAATGCTTGGTCGGTGAGTCTCCGGAAGCAATAGAAAAGCTGACGATCACCGCTTCGGGTGGACCGTTCCGAAATCACAGCGTTGAACAACTGAACCACGTCCGCGTGGAAGATGCTTTAAAGCATCCGAACTGGAGCATGGGAGCGAAAATCACGATAGACTCTTCTACCCTGATGAACAAGGGTTTTGAAGTAATCGAGGCAAAGTGGCTGTTTGACGTACCGTCCGATCGCATCGACGTAGTGGTGCATCCGCAGAGTATCGTTCATTCTTTTGTGACCTTCGTGGATGGATCGGTGAAGGCACAGCTGGGCTTGCCTGATATGAAGTTGCCGATTCACTATGCACTCAGCTATCCACGACGCAGATGCTCGGAGTTTCCTCGCTTGTCTATTCAAGAGCTTGGAAATTTAACATTCGAACAAGCGGATGTGAACCGTTTCCCCTGTCTTGCTTTGGCCTTCGAGGCATTGTCCGTCGGTGGAACGGCGACCGCTGTCTTGAACGCCGCCAATGAGATTGCCGTTTCGCGATTTCTTGAACGATCCATTCGTTTTACGGATATTCCACGTATCGTGGAAGACAGTCTACGTGCAATTCATCAGGTAGATCATCCGTCCTTATCGCAAATCATTGAACATGATGCAGCAGCGCGCGAGCGCGCTGCTGCCTATACATCGTCATTGTAATACGTATTCGCTACATCGCACAGAGAACCTAGCTTTACTATGGATGCACTTTCAAACACACTCTATTTCATTTTGGCCATCGTTCCGCTGGTGGTTATTCATGAGTTGGGACATTTTCTAGCCGCCAAACTAACAGGTACACGTGCGGACGTGTTTTCTGTTGGTATGGGTAATCGACTGTTTGGCTGGAACAAAATCACAGGATTCACTTTTGGCAAATTGCCCGAAGACTGGGATGGTGGAGGTTTTACCGACTACCGCCTGTCTCTGCTGCCTATTGGTGGATATGTCCGCATCCTCGGCATGGTCGACGAAAGCATGACCACGGATTTCAGCGACAAACCTGTCGAACCGTGGGAATTCCGAGCAAAAGGCACGTGGGCGAAGATCTTTATGATTTCGGCAGGCGTCATCATGAATCTGCTTTTGGCTATCGTCATTCTTATCGGATTGAATGCTGTGAACGGCAAGACCGTGATTGCTACGAAATCCATCGCTTATGTAAGCAAAGAATCTGCAGCGGCGAAGAGTGGCTTTCAAGCCGGAGACGAAGTGATATCGGTCGACAACGTAGCGGTTGAGACCTTCCACGATTTTGAGACTGCTGTACTTCTGGACAAGTTTGGTCGTAATACCACGGTGCAAGTCCAACGTTCAGGCAACGTCGTTGACCTTCATATCAATGCACAGGACGTTACATCGGCAGTCGAGAATCGTAAGGATTTCGGTCTCTACCCGGACGGCTGTCGCACGCTCATCGCAGGTGTCGAAGCGAGTATGCCGGCTGCGACTAGTGGCTTTTTGAAAGGTGACACGGTGTTAAGCATTGGCGGAACACAAGTTTTCACCAGCGAGCAATTTCAAGACTCGGTACGAGCCCACATTGGAGCTCCCTTAGATTTTACCGTACGCCGCGGTGGTGAGCCGGTGAAGCTCAGTTGCGTGCCTGATGCTGCAGGAAGAATTGGCGTCACCATTCAAACGATAACAACCGGAAAGATCATTACCACCCAGTATGGAGTTTTCGAGTCAATAAAGGTCGGCGCAGTCCAGATGCAGAGTTTCGCTCGCGCCTTTGTAAATATGGTGGTCATGATTATTAGGGGTGAGGTTTCTGCCAAGAAGTCCTTGGGCGGACCGCTAGCCATCGCGAAGAGCGCTAGTCAATCCGCGCAATCCGGTCTGTCAACCTTTCTTGTCTTTATGTCTACACTTTCGGTGACTCTTGCCGTACTGAATATCTTGCCAATCCCTGCTCTAGATGGCGGACATTTGGTCTTCATCATCATCGAAGGAATACTAAAGCGAGAAGTGTCTGTTAAAATCAAAATGGCATTCCAACAAATTGGAGTCTTTGCCTTGTTAGCTCTTATGGCTTTTGTTTTCTACAACGACCTTACCAGATAGGATACCGTCGCGTGCAGATACCTTTTTCCCCTCGTTCCACGCTACGTTTGGCGTTCTGTCTCGTTTTCGCGATTTCCGTTTCCGGACCGGTGGTCCTGGCACAAGAGTCAGAAGTTGCCGAAACGCAAAGCACAGTGTCGACCAAGCGAATGAACGGTGCCGACAGTTCAGCAAACCTCAAGCAGTTGGTCGACAACTTACGGTCAATTGTCTCTTCAAGATTCGTCAAGCACGCCAAAGTCGGTTTGAGTGTTTACTCGTTGGATAAGAATCGTTCGCTTTATGAGTACAATGCTCATGAGGCACTTACTCCCGCTTCGACGACGAAGCTGTTTTTTGGTTATGCTGCAATGCGCACGCTTGGTGCTGACTATGGAGTTGCGACACAGGTACTGATCGACGGTAAAATCGGCGCAGATTCTGTCTTGAACGGCAATGTATATCTGGTTGGACACGGCGATTGTCTCCTCACAGGAGCTGATATTGAATCACTCGCAGAAAGGATACGTCGCTCCGGCATCAAGTCGATTAACGGAGATGTCGTCGCCGATGCAAGCTTTTTTGACGATATAGGTGATAGGCAAGCCTACAGTGGCGACCGCGAGCGAATGGAAGCACTGCCTCCCATTTCAGCACTGGGGGTCAATCGAAATATTGTCACTGTGTTGGTCAGCAATAATGGTGGTGGTGTGGCTCACGTACAGACCCTTCCTCAGTCGGCAGCTTTTCGTGTTGCCATAAAGTCAGGCAGCTCTGCCGAAGTCGCATCAGCTACAAATTCAAAACAATCCACCAAAATCAGCGTAAAAAGTAAAGCAGTTGGTAAAACTCGAAATGCGAGTTCTCGTCAAAGTGCTTCAACGCAGAACGCAAAGAAGTCGAGACTTTCCAAGCCCAAACAGCTCGTCAAGAAAAAGCACCGCGCGGAAATTGTTCCTGAGTATCCGGCATACTCCGTTCCCTATGCGGTTGGCGACATGATACTTAAGCGCCCTAAACGCTCCACGAGGTCGGCATCAGCAAAAGGTTCCAAACGCAGAGCGACAAAATCGTCAGTGCGAGTAACTAGCATTGTTCAAACCGACGGAACGCAAGAATTCTACGTGAACGGTCTACCGCCACGAAACAGCACGCAATCATTCAGCTACGAAATGCGAAAACCGGCCCTTGCAGCCGCAGGAATGTTGATGCGTAGTATTCAAGCTGAGGGAATTCCGCTTAGCGGTACGTTACGAGTGGGACAAGCTCCGTCTCAATCGAAGCTTGTCTGCGAGGTTAAACGACCACTTACCGAACTCCTTTTGCCGGTGAACAAGAACTCCGACAATTTTGTAGCCGAACACCTTATGAAGATTGTTGGCGCAACATGTTGCGGAAACGTGCAATGCAACGTGAGCGCTTTTAAAACACTGAGTGCGATGTTAGACTCTGCACACATACCACTGGATGGATGTGCGTTGTTTGATGGAAGCGGTCTTTCCCGACGAAACAAGACCTCGGTCAGTACACAGCTCAACATGCTCAGGAACATAGCGGACCAGCCTTTTTCAGGAGTGTTTTACAACACTATGGCTATAGCCGGTGTTGATGGCACGCTGCATCGTCGGATGAAAGGAAGTGCGGCGGAAGGAAATGCCCATGCAAAGACAGGCACCCATGCAAATGTCAGTGCACTGAGTGGCTATGTACGCACCCGCGACGGAGAACGCTTGTGTTTCTCGATGATCAGCAACGGATCGGGTGTCGGCGGCTTCAAAATGCTTGAAAATGCAGTAGTTATGCAACTCGCTGAGTTTTCATACAAAGATGGCACAATTGCTGCACCACCTTTACGTTGATTGTATTTTAGCAGTGCCGAAGGTTCGTCGTTGAGCTGCTTCGGATCACCCCTTTCGTTGTACAGGAGGATTCATGTGTGGAATAGTTGGATATATCGGAGCCAAGCAGGCTGCTAACATCGTTGTTGAAGGACTCAAAATGCTTGAGTACCGTGGCTACGATTCTGCCGGTCTGGCGGTGATCAACAACGGTCACATGCGCATTAATAAATGCAAGGGGAAGGTGGCTGACTTAGAGCAATTGCTAGACTACTCCCTCCTTCACGGTACCTTGGCAATAGGACACACGCGTTGGGCTACTCACGGAGCACCCAATGATGTGAATGCGCACCCTCACACGGACGCCTCAGGTAAGATTTGCTTGATTCATAACGGTATTGTTGAGAACTACGCTACGATTAAGACGCAGCTTCAGGAAAAAGGATGTAGCTTTTCGAGTGACACCGATTCCGAAGTACTCGCGGTATTGATCGGAGTCATATACGACAAAGTAAAAGACCTTGAGCATGCGGTACGCTTGGCGCTCAATGAGATTGAAGGCACCTTTGGACTCGTGATTGTGTCTGAATTCGAACCCGACAAGATTATCGTTGCGCGACGGGGTTCTCCTATCGTGCTTGGCATTGGCGACGGCGAATACATTGTCGCTTCCGATGCCTCTGCCATTGTCGCTCACATGCGACGTGTCATTTACCTAAACGATGACGAAATGGCTGTCCTAAGTCGTGATGGTTATGCGACGAAAACAATCAAGAATCAACACATCAGCTCAGAGGTTCACGAACTTGAGATTAACCTTCAACAAATTCAACGTGGCAATTACGAGCACTTCATGTTGAAGGAGATCTTCGAACAACCTTCAACATTTAAAGACTCAATTCGCGGCAGACTCTTATTGAACGACGGCAATGCAAAGCTTGGCGGCATAAGCGCAGTAGCTGCAAAGCTTCGCTCGGCGCGTCGCATCATTTTTACCGCATGCGGTACGTCGTGGCATTCGGCTCTTGTTGGAGAGTACCTGATTGAACAGCTCGCGCAAATCCCCGTTGAGGTTGAGTATGCTTCAGAGTTTCGCTATCGAAACCCGGTTATTTACAGCGACGATGTCGTTATAGGGATATCTCAATCCGGTGAGACTGCAGACACCTTAGCTGCACTTCGAGAAGCGAAGCTAAAAGGTGCGACGACCCTCGGGCTTGTGAATGTTGTAGGTTCAACCATCGCTCGAGAGACAGATGCCGGAGTCTATTTACACGCAGGCCCTGAGATTGGCGTTGCTTCGACTAAAGCTTTTACTTCGCAGCTTGCCGTTCTCTCCCTGCTCGCTTTGTACCTAGGCCGACAGCGCTCACTGGGCATGCCTGAAGGCATTGCCTTTGCCTCAGAGTTGAGCATACTACCGGAAAAGATTCAACATATCCTTGATCATGCCGATCGTATAAAGGCAATCGTCGACGAATATGTTCACGCAACGAACTTCTTGTACTTAGGACGTGGTGTGAATTTCCCTGTCGCACTTGAAGGCGCTCTAAAACTTAAAGAGATTTCCTATATCCATGCTGAGGGCTATCCGGCTGCTGAAATGAAACACGGACCGATTGCCTTGATAGACGAAAACATGCCGGTCGTTTGTATTGCAACCAAAGATGAAATCTACGACAAGGTTATCTCGAACATCGAGGAAGTTCGTGCTCGCGGAGGCAAAGTGATTGCTATAGCCAGTGAAGGTGACACCATGATACAACGTCTGTCGAATCATGTCATCTATATCCCAAATACCCTTGCTCAGTTTACACCGGTTCTAGCATCCATCCCACTTCAGCTCCTTGCCTATTACATCGCCGTTGAGCGTGGTTGCGACGTGGACAAGCCGCGCAATCTGGCTAAGAGTGTAACAGTAGAGTAAGATCATTTCGGGAGTAGTCGTGCTTATGACTGACGAAAAGTAGGAGTTGTCTCTGCTTAAACATTGTACTTCAGAGAACGCCTACCCCAATGTAGAAAAAGTAAAAAGGCAAGGAAACGAATTCCTTGCCTTTTTACTTTTTCACCGATTGTGCGATCGCAACTATCGTAGCTTCGTTCGAACATGGTTCTAGTCTTTAGGTGCTGCGTTGTTGATCATTCCACGTCGCATGATGAGTCGCTGAAGCACATCCGGAAAACGAATTTCAAACATGGTCAATTTTGCATACTGCTCAACACTGAGTTGCGCTTTGAGTTGCGTAATACGATCTTTTTGAGCTGAGACCAAGGCATCATAATTTTTCATTACCTCGTCGGTAGCTGCTGCGATCTCTGCGTCCGAACCATCCTTCAACATCTTGTTGAGTTTTCTAACGGCTAAATCAAGGTACTTCTTGGCATCGTCGATATTTCGTTGACCTGCCTCGTAGTCTGCAAGGAACTTTGATTTCTGATCACCGCTCAACTCGAGCATTTCGACCAGCTTTTTAGCCTTCATTTCCATGATGCGCGACTTGATCTTCTCCGGATCGGGGGCGTCCTTTTGAGCAAAGACGAGCTGGGATCCGCCTACACACATGAAGACCGCGAGCAGGCACCACAAGAAAGCTTTGCAACTAGCCTTCACCATTTTCAACCTCATGTATCTGTTGTTCAACCTCTTGTATATCGACGCTGTTGAGCAAATCGAGAGCCTCATTACTCTGTTCGTCCGGCAACAACTGATCAGCATCAGCTGTCGAAGCACCAACGATCGACTCAGCGAGCAAACCTTCGATTTGTTCTCCATCTTGATCCGGAACCAAGGAAACGGCGTTTAGATCGTGCGGAACCAATGATAGCGGCAGCACATTTGCTTCAAGGCCGCTTTGCGCCAATTGTGCTGTTCCGGGATCCTTGTCAAGAATGCGCGCCAATTGCTCGTCAAAGCTCTGATCTTCTGCTCCTTTGTGCACCAACTGGTAGTAAAACACCAAAATGACAGTGCTCAGCACCATCACGGGAGCAAGACGACGTATCCACGAAATGGCAGTTGGTCGATCAGTCTCCCGCTGCAATCGCTCATTTACTTTAACCGATAAATTCCTGGTTCTCTGATCAATTTCAGCCGGAAAATCCATGTTTTCGATCTTTTCAAACAAGGCTCGAGCATCATCTATTTCAGAGCGAAGTTCGGGGAAAAACTCAATAGTTTCCTCAAAAATGCGTGTCTCGGCATCAGTCAAGCGACCAAAGACATAGTCAGGCAACATGCCTTCGACTTCTTCGCGAGTATAATGTGCATTGTTCATACGAACTCCTTCCCTTCCAGAAAGTCTGTCGAGCGGATCAATTTGGCAAGTTTTTGAACGGCTTGAAAATAGTTTGCTTTCAAACCACCAATACTTGTGCCTAAAATCTCCGAAATCTCTTCATAACTCAATTCGTCAAAATATCGTAGACAAAATGTCTCTCTCTGTTTCTCCGGTAAGTCCTGCAGGAGAGTTTCAAACTGGCGTTGAAAATCCTTATCCAGTAAGGCTCTCTCAGGTGTGGCGTGCTCCGAAACGAGATCCGGCGCTTCTCCGTCCTCCGCCCCGAACCACGAGACCAATCTCTTACGTTTGCGCATGGTGTGACAGACGTTCACAGTTATACGGTATAACCATGTCTGCAAAGAACTGTCGCCCTTAAAGGTGGCAAGACCCTTAATCGCCCGTATGAACACCTCTTGCGCTGCGTCGTCCGCATCGTCGTGAGATTGATGGAGCTGGCGTAAGGCCAACGAATACACAAAGCGCTGATGCTGACGCACGAACTTGGTGGCGGCCGCATCGCGGTCGCCATTGACAAATTCATCTATGAGCGCTTTATCGTCTGACTGAAGTGCCAATGAGTATCCCATGTGCAGTTTCTCCGAAAAGAACTGCATGATAGACTTGGTGGTTAGGCTCGAGGTTTAATGCGGGAACTTGGCTTTAAAAATAGTACGTGTCGCTCGGAACAGACATCAATAGGGCAGATTACAAAGTGCTTAAGCGACAGCGGGAATAAGCAACCGGGGATCAACAGCGACTCTCTAATCAACGGTACCTGCAGGTTGACATTGGCAAGGAGATGCAAAAAAGCCTGCATGCGGGACGATTCGGCGCAGGCATTTATTGCCGAGCTATCCAAGCTCTAGGAAACCGAGTATTCGTAATGAAGCTCCTCCGGTATGGCACGGCGTTGCGCAAAGCCTTCTTGAATTCCGTGATAGTGCTCAATGCGGTCTTCGTCTGAGCGCCAGCATAGGAACACTTCAGTAGAATCGATAAGTGCAGGAAAATCAACGAGTCCGATGCTAAAGTCATAATCTTTATAGACACAGCCAAGCTCTTCCAATTCAATGATATACGATCTTAACTGCTCATTGAGTGCTTTATACTCCGGTAGACTGTCGCTTATCTCACCGTATTGGAAAACCAAACGACGCAATTCCTGGCCACACTGCAGGATGTCTCGCACGATGGATTTCACCAAGGGCAGGGTTTTATTGGCAGCTTGTAAATCGAATACCCGCATAGATTTTAGGATTGGCGAAGTTGACGACGGTGACGAAGGTACTCAATCACAGCCGGCAGCACGCTGATGGCAATAATCGCTAACACGACGAGCGCAAAGTTCTTTTTAACAATCTCTTGATTACCGAAATAGTAACCGAGAACAACGAAAGACACAACCCAGGCGGCAGCTCCGCCAACACTATAGGCTGCGAATTTTCCAAAACCCATTTTACCGAGTCCGGCCACAAATGGAGCGAATGTCCTAACGATTGGAATGAATCGGGCGAAAATGATCGTTTTCCCACCATGCTTTTCATAGAAAGCATGTGTGCGATCCAGCGAGCTCTTGTTAAAAAATCGCGAGGATCGCTGCAACAGTCTCTCACCCAACTTTGATCCTACCGTGTAATTCACTAAGTCGCCGCAGTTAGCGGCAAGCATCAGCATAGGGATTACGATGTACACATTGAGACTTCCCAAGGCACAAATGGCCCCGATGGCAAAGAGCAATGAGTCACCCGGCAGAAATGGCGTCACAACCAATCCGGTCTCACAGAATACCACGAGAAACAGCAGCACGTACATCCACACACCGAAGCTTGCGATCAGTGCTGCTAAATGCACATCCAGGTGCAACATGAAATCCACTATAGCCATGAGCGTTGTTGTTATTTCGTTAGGCGATGCAATATAGAACCATATTACAGGCTCAACAAGGTAGTTCTACGTAAAAAGAAAGCGGGCAGAGCCCGCTTTCTGTAAAATCAGCAAGAATTCGTAGGTTTTTGTCCTACGCGCACTAGGCTAAGCTAGTCATCCGAGCGGCCATCCTTGGGTTTATCAAGTTGCTTTTCGAGTTTACGCAATTTGCTTTTGAGTTCTTCCAGTTGCTGTCTCATTGAGCGGTCGCTCTCCACTTGCGGTGCCTGTTGAGTTCGGTCGTTATTCTTAGGCAGCGTATATGGAGTATCATCCATCAAATCCGAGCCATCGGTATTGGGTTGCTCAAACTGACGAAACTGTGGCATCTGAAAATTAAAGCCTTGGTCGCCAAAGAAATTTTCAAAGGGTTGTCCGAATAGATCTCCATCCTCATTGTTGCTAAAGCTGAATGCTCCCATAGATGCACCGTCCATCCACAACTCGCGGTCCGGATATACGAAGAGTTGATCAGCGTCAATGAGTTTTTGTCCTCCGCTACTCGTCCAGCTCTGTATGCTAAACGCTTGAGTGGCGGGGATGCGACGGTTCCCTTGCGAAACGGCATCTCCCTGTTTGTTCTTCTGTTCTGCGATCAAACGTTCTCGTTCGTTCGTACGCAAGTCACTTAATACAGCCAATTGGGTCTTGCTCAACAGAGCTTTGATCGACGCCATCTTTGTCAAGGCAAGTGCATTGATTTCTGCCTGAGCGCTCTGAATGTCCGCCTGTATACGAAGTAAATCCTTCTCGCTCGGATTTTCCTGTAGACTGGCTGTTGTGTAATCTTCCTGAAGAAGTTCTTTCTTTCGTTGCAGCGTCTTGGTATCTGTCTGTAGAGAGCTTACGATCGACACGATCTCTTCTCTTTGCGCAGCACTCAGCTTTAAAGCACGAAGGACGTTTGGTCTCTTAGCACTTTGCTGGTTCTGACGTCCAAGCGCAGGGTCACGCTCAATTCTATAACTTTGACTTGAGGCTTGTACACTACAAAGAGCACAGAATACTAGGCTTGTGCTTACGATCACTCGAAGGTTCATGGCTAATCCGGTTAAATAAACTACACTGCGAAAATGCAAAGCAGAGTTGCCCCAACAAATTGTGTTAACAGCATTTTGCGCTTTTTGGTTCTTTTTAACGGAAGGCGTCGGCTCTTCCTCAATACCATGCCGGTCTCAAGTACAGTGCAAACTCCATCACTCAGACCCCGTACAGCTCCTCCTAGACGCTCCCGCAGTACACAACTCATCTCTCAATAAAAAGAAAGCCGGATGTCGTATTACTTAGGACATCCGGCAAAGTGTAATTCTTCTGGTGCTGATCTTTTTGTATTGAGTACCCTCAGTGCAGAAAGAAGTTTAGGCTGCTATTGCAGACTCGAGGATTTGCACGGCGGAACGAAGTTTGTCTACAATTCCGTGTACGCTTTCTTTATGAGATCCGAGGAGACTTAATCCACTCGATGCCGATGCGTTGTCTCCTTTTGCTAAGTACTCTGCAGTTTGTCGTATCGATTGTGCCAATTGACTAAAGGGTCCATCTGAAACCACAACGTCAGTTTGACCATCCTCTCGCTCGTGTCTGGGAAGGGCCTCGGCAGCTCTCGTTAGCTCATCTCGTTGTTGAGTAACGGTATGTATATCGGTACGTAGGGCGTTGAGTTCGGATTCGAATTGTTCGACTTTAAACTTGTACTCATTCAACTCAGTTCGAAGTTGTAGCTCTTGCGAGTCGACGCCGGCGTCATGCTCTTCCGCTTGCGACTCCAATTCCTTCACACGCTCTTCGGCCAGCACGGCTTGCTTTTCGCGCTCATACATGCGCGCGGTCATTTCCATAAGCTGCGATTTGTACTCTGTCGTCGCATCGTCTTGACGCTGAAGTTTGACTCTCAGGTCCTCTAGCTCTTTTTGTAAGCGAAGCTGCTCCTCTTGAGACTGTTGCACACTGCTTTCGCGAGCACTTAACTGACGCCCCAGGTCTGCGGCTGTTTGGAGCAACTCCTGTATCTCGCCGTGCGAAGTGTTTTGTCGTAGCTCTGATTCAGCACGCAAGGCAGCGAGTTCAGCGCGGATGACTCTCACTTCGTTTTCGGATTCCGCTACTTGAAGACCGCGCTGCTGTAAACTCTGCTCCATGTTTTCAGCGCGAGTCTGCCATGCGGTAAGCTCTGACTCCGCAGCTCGAAGTCGAGCCTGCAAGAGCTCAATTTCTTCGAGACTCTGACCTTGAATCACGGCATCTTGTTCCAATTGCAGTATGCGTTCCTCGCGCGCGTTGAGCGTCGATTGTAGGTCGTTGACGCGTTCATACATGCTCTTCAGCGTGGCACGCAAATCATCTACGGTCGCTACCTCCTCTTTCCATCGCTCAATGGTCGATGTTTGCGTGGCGATCAGATCATTCTTTGCCTCTAGCTCCGCCTCCAAAACGCTAAGCCGTGTCTGCATTTCTGCATCGCGTTCCTGCTTCGCCGCAAGGATGTCCCCAGCGTTGCGAACCATTTGCCACAAGGCATCAACGGATTTCTGTACCTCTTTCGAGGGAGTTAAAAGTCGATCTGTTTCCACCACACCTCCAAGTCTCATGAGAAGTAAACGATAGCATCCCCGCACGCTCGGTTAGGACCGCAGCGTAGCCCCTAATTGCTGCTCGGCAGCGTTGACTATCGTCTTAACAACGACATCAACCTCCTCATCCGTGAGAGTACGCTCATCCGAAGAAAAGGTCAAGCTAAAGGCTAGACTCTTTTTTGATTGTCCGAGACTGGCATGCTCAAACAGATCAAAGACATGAACGCTCTGCAAGATAGCACTGCCGTTGGATTCGATAATGCGTTGAATCGTGGAGGCAGGTACTGAGTTATCAACAACAAACGCGAGATCCCTCTGCATGAGCGGAAAGTTCGATACCGGTCTATAGGTGCGCATGCGATCGGATTGTGCGAAGTAAGGAGCACAATCAATACGCAACGCAAACACGGTCTTGTCAACGTCGATAGCTTTACAGACTTTGCGAGACAATTCGCCAACGACGCCAACTTGTACACCGCCGAGAGAGATGGCCAGTTGATCCGGACCGAATTCCTGAGACTGTGAGGGTAGATATTCCGGTTCCACCCCGCTTGATTGCAACAAAGTGGTACAGAGCCCTTTGATGTCAAAGAAGTCTACACTTCTCTGCATTGCATTCCATTCTTTGTTCTGAGCGTCGCCGCACAAGACGATCAACAACTCTTCTCTCTCATGTACAGATGTCAAATCGCGCTCTGCGGAATCCGTCGGACGATGAAAGGTCTTCCCAAACTCGAAAACACGAATGGCGCTGGCACCCTGACGGATGTTATGTGCCACAACTTTCAACGCAGATGCCACAAGCGATGAACGCATGATCGAAAGCTCTACTCCAAGTGGATTAGCCAGCGGCACTCCGTCGCCATTCAGTATGCTCTCCGATCCCGGGTCAATCTGGTTCTGTGTAACGATTTCTCGCAGTCCCAGTGACGCGAGCATACCACGAAGCCTGCGCTTTAAAGGCGGCTCTACAAATGACGGTGGCAAAGCCTCCTCGGCAAAAGACACCTCGGCAGCGCTCAACAGAGGTATGTTGTCATAATTCCAAAGAATTGCCACATCTTCAATGAGGTCAATCTCCTCATTTAAGTCAACGCGGTATGTCGGTGCATTAACAAGCACTTGCTCATTCGATCTAGCACTCAGACCACAGTCCAAGCGTTCCAAGAGATCGCATACTTCGTCATTGGTGATGCCAAAACCAAGTATGGTACGCAGTCGCTCGAATCTCAACACAATCGGAGCCTTGGTTTGAGCCTGAGGGTAGGCATCTACGACCCCGGCTAGCACTTCTGCCCCACACAATTCAGACATTAACTGAGCCGCGCGCTCAAGTGCATAGGGAAGGTTGCTGATGTCAGTTCCTCTCTCAAATCGATACGACGCGTCGGAGTTAATTGAAAGACGTCGCGCAGTTCTACGGATCGACGAAGGGTTGAACCAAGCCGATTCGATCAGAACTTCGGTGGTTTGGTCCTTGATTGAAGAGTTCTCACCCCCCATAACACCGGCTACAGCCAATCGCTGGGAAGGATCACAAATCATCAAACTCGATGAATCAAGTTCACGCTCCTTGCCGTCTAAGGTTATGTACTTCTCAGAGTCAGTTGCACATTCAACCACAATGGTATTGTCTCGCACCACACTAGCGTCAAACGCATGCAATGGATGCCCGCATTCCATCAAAACATAGTTGGTGATGTCGACGACTGCGTTTCGTGGACGTAATCCAACGCTCTCCAGACGCACTCGCATCCATCGTGGAGAAGGTCCCACACTGACACCGCGAAGTACGCGAGCCATGTAACGTCCACAATTCACCTCATCTTTGATTTCAACGTTGAGTCCATGCGCCTCAGAGCTCTCATTGACACGAGCTTGCGGTTTTTGCACTGGCAGCCTTTCAATTGCTGCTACGATGCGCGCGATTCCGAGGTGCGACAATGCATCAGCGCGGTTGGGTGTGATACTGATCTCATAGATGACATCGGCAAGACCAAGGGCCGTACCGATCGGTTCTCCAATGGGAGTGTCCGGCTCCAAGACCCAGATGCCCTCCGTATCATCTTCCAACTTCAATTCGGACTTTGAACAGATCATTCCGTTCGATTCAATACCCCGCAGCACGCGCGCTGAAATCTCAAATCCTCCGTTGGGAACAATCGCACCGGGTTGGGCAAAAACAATGATTTGTCCTGCATCCACATTCGGTGCGCCGCAAACAACCGTGCGCTCAACGCTTCCGTCAAACACTTGACAAACTGACAACTTATCGGCTTTAGGATGCTTCTCCTTCGAGAGAACTTTTGCTGTCACGAAGTTGGTGTACAACTCGCGTCGATCTTCGAAGGATTCAACCTCGATCCCCATCATATTCAGCGTATTACTCAACTGCTCAGGTGTACTTGTAAAAGCCACAAACTCCCGTAGCCAATTATGCGATATTTTCATTCCCAAACGACCATAGTAAGCGAAACAACAAATATACTTGGCCAGGAGTCAGTGCACCAATTGGCACACCAACTTTCCTGTGGTGTACGGATAAACGGAAGGAAAAGGAAGCGTAGCTCCGTCCGGAGCGTCAACTGCAAACTGAAAGCATGGCTCTCAGAAGTCAACCTCACTCTCCTACGTTGCAACAAACAAGCTTCGGTGTTTGTTGCTGAGAAGCCCACAGATTTATTTGACGCTCGGAGAGATAATCCATCACGGTATGCAACTTTTTAGCTATCTTTGTATTCATATTGATCGCGGGGTAGAGCAATTGGTAGCTCGTCGGGCTCATAACCCGAAGGTTGTAGGTTCAAGTCCTGCCCCCGCTACTCAGCCCAAAAAGCCATCTTCCTCAGATGGCTTTTTTTGTATGCGGCTACTTCGTAGCCGCTTGTATGCTCAAGATCCTAAGGTCTAAACCACTTGACTCCACTCGCTTATTACCGCATTTTGGAGCAGGAATCTTTTCACTACTACTCCGAGCAGAGATATGGCACCCTTGCTACCGCACCGCTCGTACGGCAGTTTCGCGATACAAATTCGACAACCTGAGTTGAGCCTAAACGTACCGAGTTAATACCCTGCTCTTCCGGAGTGACCGGTCTTGTCGCTCAAGCACTTCGAAGCGTTAGTAGTATTGAGAGCGACAAAGCCATTGTTGACAGTACGCTCACAGCTAAATTGGAAGGGATCTGCACGGATCAAGACGGAGGGTTAGCAAAATTCTCGTTCAGTATTACAAAAGCTCAAGGGAGAGCGACGTGGCTATGAGAATAACGCGATACAACTGTTTACATAAAGCCGTCGTTCGAGCGTTGTGTTTGCTCATGTTTACGAGTACGGCACTTGCGGCTGACTACCTGCACATACGAATTGTAGATATGCAGGGACATCAACTGGCCGACGGCGATGTGCGTGCACAATCTCCAACCAAACTTTTCTCTCACCTTCGCAGCGGAAGCATTCAAATTGAGATAAGCGATGTGCACCAACACATCATGCAGTTTAGCGGGGATCTCGATGCTGATGGACAAAGCGACTGCACCATACGAGAGACTCGTAAAACGAAGCAAAAGACCACACGCTACAAGAGTTTTATCGTGATCAAAGAGTGGGGTCCTTCTTCACGAACCATTCCCTGCATCAACGAAGAGGATGCGCAGACAAAATTCAACACGGCAATCAGTTTAGGACGTAAAAGAGACGAAGTCTATGTGCTGCGCTTTAGCTTCGCCGAAGGCTCCTGCGCAGTCGAAGTTTTGAGTTGGGCCTATGCAGAAACACGTCTACGTTAAGCGTCGTAGCAGAGGTTGCTTAAACTGCGACTGTGCGTCGATCCACTCTTAACACACAACCTACCAAATCAAGGTCGGACTCAGTATTGCGCCGACGGTTTGTGGTGAACAAGCGTTCCGGAACAGTCCCCTTCGAGTTAATCACCCTGGATTGGTGGAATCCACAAATGGAGTTCAAGCTTCACATGATCTCCGTCAAACTGTACACCCTCAGCCTCCAACAGCTCTCGCATCAAGGTCGGTGTGTCGAAGTGCATTTTGCCGCTTAAGTCACCCAGACGATTAACAACCCGATGAGCCGGGACCCAAGGTTGAACGTGCGAAACATTCATGGCCCAACCAACCATTCGGGATGAAGACTTAGCCCCTAACGCAGCTGCTATGTGACCATAGGTGCACACTTTTCCTCGTGGGATACAGCGAACAATTTCCCACACCCGTTCAAAGAAATCTTCATTCTTGGATTTCACCTTAGCCTCTGAGTAAAGGGATTTAGGTTTTTTCGTTGCTCCTCGTTCCGTCGAGGACTTTGTATCCCGCGCTCGGAGATTCGCCTTGCTCCGCGCAGCCAAGGTTCTACCCCTTCCTTTGCTAGTAGTTGGTTGAGCAGAATTCACAGCACTGGATTCGGACTTGTCGGAACGCTTGGATGGAGCTTTTCGAGGTGCCATGACTTCAAGTTCAAGGGAGTGTGGGAACCGGGTTGATTAGAAATCACGCTCGAACAAACCAAGCTTTGCGTATTAAAGAATCTTGTACAAAGTACGTAGCTACAGCGTGAACCTCCGCTCCTACAACCAAGCCGCTGACGCGTTCCTCGTCATAGCAAAAATCCCCGCACACGATGCGCCGCACTAGTTCACAATGGAGACCCGGATGCTCTTCAAACATGGAGCCATAGCGTTGAATGACTTCATCGCGACCGGAACAAAAGACCTCACCACTCGGTAGACGCACGAACTCTACGTCATCCGCATAGCAAGCAGCAAAGGCATGGATATCTCGTTGATTATATGCGTCCAGCTGAGCCTGCGCCAATCGCTCACTATCTAAAACCGTTTGATGTGTCATCGGTGATTTTCTTCCTTAACAACGAACGCTTAAACTATCTACGTCACGTACTAACTATGTGAATGTACTATCTGCTCGTATACGCTGAGTCCGGAAACGCAGTATGTAGGCTCTATGCTCGCTCTGCGCTCGTCACTACCTAGCGCAGAGCTCGGGCCATATCGATGATGTTCTGTGGAATATCTTGATGACTGGTTTTTGCATCATCCGCAGCAAGTTCTAAGGAAATCGCGCCCGGGTTATGGCCGGTATAAAAGGCGCTGTAGAATCCGCTGTCTTTACCTTCAAGAGCATCGCATACCATCCAGTATGCAAGCCAGGAGGCTCTTAAAATGTCGGTAACGGCCGCTTTGCCGCCCCGCTGAAAATAACTCATGTCAACAGATCGAATCTCGTGCTTGATGTTGCGCTTGTTAAAAATCTCATCAAGACGTCGCGTGATTTCTTCGAGCGAATGCTCGTATCCTTCTGCCACTATGATTCTTGTATCACGATCTCGCTCGTCGATCATCGTTACCAACGCTTCGTAGTCGACGTTCTCACCGGGTCGGACTATATACTCCGCCCCGGTAACGATACCGGCATAGAAGGCCAGATAGGCGCTGTCTCGTCCCATAGATTGAATGAGATACACACGTCGGTGCGAACTCGCCGTGTCACGAATCCACTCGAGCATATCAAGAGACTTATCAAGGGCAGAGTAAAAACCAATGCTCGTTCCCATGTTATTGCAAACGTCGTTGTCTATGGAACCCGGACATACCATGATCTTCGTTCGCATGTTTTCTTTGCGAAGTATTGAATTAATCGTGTTTGCCGCTTTCACGCTACCATTTCCTCCGCACACGAAGAGGTAATCGAAATGATTGTCGTGAAGATTTACTGCGACAGTCCGTTGCAAGTCCAAATCCTGAGCCAGCTCAGGAACGCGAACAGTACCCAGTATGGTTCCTCCCGTATGAGAATGTCCGGCTACATCTCTCTTACCAAGCAAGCGATACTGATTGTAGGTTAAGCCCTTCCACCCGTCGATAACACCGTAAACTGATGTTGTGGGAAGTAAGTTAAGAGAACACCGTACAATGCCGCGGATGAATGCGTTCATTCCTGAACAGTCACCGCCTCCTGTCAATACTGCAAACTTCATTTAGTGTATATTGGATTCGTGAGAAGCGCCAAATTACGAAGCCGGAAGACTTCGGACTGAGGATGTTGTGCACATTATGACTCCATTACAGAACACGGTTCAGCCGCAGCGTGCTTCTCCGCCTTTCTGATCTAAACATACTTCCACAAACCATCGACGCCAGTGTCTAGTATAAGCTGTCAGCTCCTTCGCAAGAGTTTTGTTTCGCATAAGAAACAAGCCGGATTGAAAGCTTCGCTTCGTTCCTTGCTGCATCGCGAGTATGTGGAACACGTCGCTGTTCGCGACATCACGTTCTCCATTGAACAAGGAGAATTAGTTGGAATGCTGGGCGCTAATGGAGCCGGTAAAACAACAACTCTCAAGATGCTGAGCGGTTTGTTACATCCCGATGCAGGAGATGCTCAGGTGCTGGGCTTTCGCCCATGGGAACGCAAGGTTGACTTCCGAAAGAATATATCCATTGTCATGGGACAACGAAATCAGCTCTGGTGGGACCTACCGGCTGCCGATTCGTTTTTACTCAACAAGGAGATGTACGGTATCAGAGATGCAGATTTTAAGGAGCGCTTGGACGTGCTCTGTAGCGCCTTGGATATTGAAGACAAATTGAGTATCCAACTTCGCCGCTTATCGCTCGGCGAGCGCATGAAGTGCGAGCTCGTGGGGGCACTGCTGCATGCCCCCAAAGTCGTTTTTCTCGATGAGCCTACTATCGGTTTGGATGTCGTTGCACAACACGCACTACGGAACTTTATCGAGCGATTTAACCGTGAGAATGACACGACGATTGTTCTGACGAGTCATTATATGGACGACATTAAAGCACTGTGCAAGAGAGTGATCTTGATAGATGAAGGACAAATCCTCTTCGATGGAGCTCTTGAGAAACTCGTCGAACGCTTCGTTGATGACAAAGTGCTCAATGTGCGCTTTGCACAAGCGGTGGATTCCTCTGATTTAGTATCATATGGGCAGCTAAGTCGAAACTCTGAGGATGAAGCCACCCTGAGGGTCCGACGTAGCGAAGTACCACGCGTCGCCGCAGAACTTTTGAACCGTTTTGAGATTGTTGACTTGACCATCGAGGAAGTTCCGATTGAAGACGTAATACGGTTGATTTTCTCAAATCAATCAGCTTCGGAACACCCGAATTCACCCTCTAGCTAGCGGGCGCGAAGCGCCCGGATGAACAAAAGTCGGTCTACAATACGGTCCCTTCATCCATGCTACCGTTTGTTGTGGAGTCGGCTTTCGGTACTAGAAATCCATACAGATCTTCGGGACTGTCGATATCGATGGATGCCGCCTCGCACTCTACAGCTACTACATGAGGCTCGGAGCGATCGATGATACTCTTCGCACCTTTGTGTCCGTGCAATGTCTGCAATTCAGAAAACAACCTGGATCGAAACAATGCAGGAATACCCTTTGTGTCGGAGTAATGAGCGCAGACAATCTCTGCTCCTGCACTATTTACAGCTCTGCCTACAAGCTCCACATAGTTGTCGCTCGTCAAAGCCACTTGATCTCCCGAACAGAGCAACAGTGCTTCCGCCCCGCGTCGCTCAGCTTCCGTGGCTGCAAGGGCAATACTTGAGGCCATACCGTCGGACCATACCGGATTAAACAGAATGTCCACGCCAAAGCGTGCCACATCCAAACGCAATGACGCAACAATTTCTTCCGCATACGCACCTAGCACCAATCCAATTGATACATGCTCTACTTCGCCTCTTGTTTTCATAAGAGACGTCGCCCGAACGAGCTGTTGCAAGCAGTGCTCAAGCAGAGTAGTATTGTGCACCTCGGCAAGTTGTTTAGGACTACCAAAGCGTTGACTCGAACCGGCGGCAAGTATACCACAGTACAGGTGTCGAATAGGGACACGCGACAACGATTGATAATGGGAAATGCTCATTGACTATTGTATGTGGTGACCTAGTCTGCGCCTGTGAATGGGACCTGTCCGGTCTCGTAGTGAAAGCCCGTCTGCACGGCGAATGCATGCTAAGATCTCGCTCGTAATGCTGAGCGCAATCTCTTGAGGTGTTTCAGAGCCGAGATCAAAGCCAATAGGGGCATGAACACGCTCACGAAGTACATTCAGTTCAACATTGATCTGCTCATGGATTGAATGCAGGATTTTAGCAGTCCGCTCTCGGGTCCCAAGTAACCCTATAAAGGCCACGTCTTTTGACAACACTTCGCGGAGTATTGCGGTATCACGATCGAGATTGTGCGACATAATGACGCAGGCTGTTTCGGGACCTTCCTGAACGTGCGCTGCACATTGTTCCACAGTTGCAACGTGTACTCGTGTTGCTCCGGGAAATCGAGACATTGTCGCCCTGATTGGTGACTGATCGAAGACCTCAACATCCCAGTCTAAAAACACAGCCTGTTGGACAAGTGACTGAGCGTCTGATCCTGCTCCGTAAACACTTAGTTGAATGGGTCGAGAGGGACAGAGGCAAAAAGTGAACGCTTCTAACTCGGCAGTCTGCATCATTGGCGACACAAGCATCGGTAGAGTTATTGAGCGGTCTTCGGTCCACGATAGTTCCGCGGCGATTCGCTCATCTTCGCTCAGATCGTTGCATTGAGATTTGTGCAGTAGTAGGGTTGCGCTTTCAATGCGACAGATACTCTGTTCCACCATGCTGCTTGAACGTGGTAACTCGTTTGTCGCCCGAGAACAGCGAAGTACTAGTACAGCCTGCGATCGCAACTTGGCGAGCTCTTGACAGGCAGCTATAAGGCTGTGGTCAGCGCCCCCAATGCGATCCGAGGCAAGAAAAGGTATGATGAGTATGTGCAGAACGCCATCGCAACCCAAGCGCAAACTGAACACTGAATTCTCGTCATGGCGAGTGTCATAGCGTACGAGAGAAACCGATCCGGTTGACATGCAGGCACGAGCCTGTTCGAACAAATCGCCTTCAAGACAACCACCGCTCAATGCTCCTTGGGTGCGTCCACTTTCGTCAACAACCATGCACGTACCCGGTCCACGAAAGCCACTGCCTTCAAGGTGGATGATGCACAGCAAGGCGCAGCTTCGAGCATCTGCTAGTGACTCTCGAAGGAAGCTAACGCAGTTCTGCATCTCAGACATAGTCAGAAAAGGGTGAAGACTGAAAACGACACGACCTGTACCTCATCTTAAGCTTTGACGAAGGATTGCGCAATTCTTTGCGACCCGCATTGCAGTTCGATGATATATGAACCGGCAGAGCAGTCCGGTAGCTCGAAGCGATAGGAGATGTGTCCCGCATCGTCTACCGGCACGTCAAACTGCGCGACAACAAAACCCAGTAAGTCAATCATGCGCAGTCGAGCCTCATGAATTCGGGTGGTGCACCGTGCTGTAACAGTCAGATAGTGCTCAGAGGGATTGGGATGCAGTGACATCTCCGTTCCCTGTTCTGCGACAACTTCAGGCACGTCAGTCAAGAATTCGAGTTGTAATGGCAAAGTGCGGAGTCGTTTGCCCGTCGCATTGTAAATGGCATTACATAGAGCCGGTGACACCGAAGGAAAGCCGGCTTCTCCCATACCTCTAGGCGAGGATGTGCTAGGTAGTATGTGCACTTCGATTGGCGGTGCGTCACCAAACCTCATCCACTCAAAATCTGTAAAGTTGTGTTGCTCAATGGAGCCGTTCTTAAAGGTCATTCCGGCTTTCAAGCACGTTGCAAGGCCATCGATACAAGCTCCTATTAACTGAGCTTCGACTCCACTGGGGTTCACGGCAGTGCCGCAGTCGACGACTATCACGACGCGCTCAATTTTAAGAACGCCAAAGCTATTGACTGAAACTTCAACGACATGTGCAACCGAGGAATATGCATCCGTACACGCAATTCCTCTACCCCATCCTTTTGCAAGTGGCTCGTACCAATTCGACTTCAACGCCGCTTGTTCCAAAACCGTTTTTAAGCGACCTGTGGGCAGCAGAGCGTGTCGGAACTCATAGGGATCCTTCTTGGCTGCAACCGCGAGCTCATCGATGAAACACTCGTTTGCAAACACTGCCGTACTGTTGTTGACGGATCGCCATGCACCTAGCGGAATTGGTGACGACGGACCGTTTACACCACTTGTCGAGGGGTTTATTGCGTAGGGAGGATTATATCCCATGATGCTGGGCACTACCTTGTGATTCCAGCCTGTCACAGTTCCGTCCGCTGTTAAGCCACCTTTAAGAGAATGATAACTTGCAGGCCTGTAGTAGTCGTTGCGAATATCATCTTCACGACTAAACATGAAGAGGATAGGCATTGCATATTGCTTGGATACGCGAGCGGCATACGATGCATAATCTGTTTGGGAACGTCTGCCAAAACCTCCCCCCATCAATGTCGTGTGCACAGTAATGTTGGCAGCACTTATGCCGGTTGCACTTTGAACCGCACTGAGTACATTGTCTCCGGATTGAGTCGGCGCCCATATCTCGGCGGACGAGCCACGCACGTCTGCTACGCAGTTCATAGGCTCCATGCATGCATGCGCTACATAGGGTAGAAAGTACTGCGCTTCAATTTTCACGGCAGAGCTCGCTGGCACATCGGCCACGGTTCCCACAGCCGTCTTCATTTGTTCAAGGATGGTATCGGAACTTAAGGTGGGATACGTAGTGGCAGACCAGTTAACATTTAAGGCTTCTCTACCTTTCATGGCAGCCCATGTGTTTTCTGCAACGACCACGATTCCCGGTACGCCACTTATTCGTTCTGCTTTCAATACTCCCGGCACTTTAAGAGCAGCTGCCGCATCGAAGCTTCGTACAGTGCAACCATAAGCGGGTGGGAAAACCGCCATTGCGTATTTCATGTTCGGTAGCCGTACATCTAGTCCATAGACGGCAGTTCCTCGAGCTATGTCGAAGGCATCGATGTGGCTTTGTCCTTTACCAATGAGCGTGAACGCTGAACTCGTTTTGAGAACCGGGCTTGATGGTACAGTGAGAGTTGCTGCGATATCAAGCAACTCAGCATATGCAATTGTTCTGCTCCCGGTGCTCTCACGCACGATGCCCTTGTCAGTTCTCAGAGTCGACACTACCACACCCCACTTTTGCGCGGCCGCCGATAGCATCATACTGCGCACTGTTGCACCGGCCCGACGAAGGTTGTTGTAAGATCCCACAGTACTTCCACTTCCTCCGGTACTGAGGTTTCCAAAACCGCTATTGGGCTTGGCCTGCACTACTCGAACTTTTGTCCAATCGGCATCCATTTCATCCGCGGCAACCATTGCAAAGGTTGTGCGTATGCCCTGTCCCATTTCTGAACGATTGACGGTAACGGTCGTCGTACCATCTGAATCAATTGCTATCCAAATTACCGGCTGAAAGCTTTGAACAGATCGCATTGCAGCGTACACATTCTCAACTCCGGGTACGACACTCAACGCCACTCCTGCCCCACCTGCCGCGAGTCCCAATACGAAACTGCGACGAGTCATGGTTCGTTCTTGAATCTTCGTGCTTGTTGTTGATGTATTCATGGTCAGATCCTTTTTCACAATAGTAAGCGGAGGTGTGCTGATCAATGTGTCGAGATTCTTGAAAACCTCGTGAGCTCTGAAGAAAGACTCAATTGCGGGATCCTAAATTGACGCCACATTTCGGAGGTCTTCGTACTCATGTTAACCCACTGCCTCGAGGATAGCAGCGCGAATGCGTTGGTACGTACCGCATCGACAAAGATTCGAATGCATTGCATCGTCGATTTGCTCGGTTGTGGGATGCGGGTGTTCCGCCAAAAGTGCCGCTGCACGCATGATTTGTCCGGCTTGACAGTAACCACACTGTGCTACATCCATGTCGACCCATGCTTTTTGGAGCGGATGTTTGCCGTCGGAACTGAGACCTTCAATCGTTGTAATGTTCGCGCCTTGAAGGCTCCCAACCTGCATCTGGCATGACTTGACCGCGGATCCATCGACCAAAACTGTGCATGCACCGCAACTCCCCACTCCACAACCATACTTTGTTCCACACATCTGCAGAACGTCGCGAAGTGCCCAGAGTAGTGGTATGTCGTCTGTGACATCGAGTGTTTGTTTCGTGCCGTTGATGGTTAATTCTATCATTGCTGACTCCACCAATGTTATGGTATTAGAGCTGCGCTTCGCGCAGCCAGACTTCGTACGCTTCTCTGAATTTACACTCTTTTCGCTCAACTACTAGTGGCTTTACACCAACAAAATTGCCCTTCTACCGGCTCACACTACATAGACCGGTTGCCAAAGTCGCGGATTTTCATGTTCTACTCTCAAATGTGGACACCGCATGCATGGTTGAGTATGTTGGGATAGTTTGGCTAGTGGCGGTCATGATGGGTTTGAGCAAGACTGCCGGCAGCTCCATGCGATAGATCTCATAAACGCGCCGTAAATGGTATCGAAACACTTCATCAAATACACCGCGTGTTTCCGACTGATGATCATCACCGAACCACCAAAACCAATCGCTGCCCTCTGCCACGTAAATGTGTTCCATTGCATCACGCCATTGTTTATTCGTGACTCTATGCGTATCAACTAGAAGACGTGCGGCATGCAACGCGTCCCAAGCAGCATTCTTTTCCGGATGACCTATCCAAATGCGAAAGTTAGCGTGGATCCAGGAGCCGGCCCGTATGTGATCTAAACTCCTTGGATGCATATGATGATGCAGAGCATCCGCTCCCACCATCTCGCTCTGGGTAACCTCGCTGAACGTACAACTACGAAGTTCTTCATCACTTTCCAAGGCTTTGTACAACGCTCTCAGGAAGTGTACACCATTGTCAGGATAATACTCCCAGCAATTCTCCCCATCAAGAATAACCGGTACTACTGCCTCTTTTAAGGAATCTTCACCACGTTCATGCACAAGTCTTGAACGAATGGCTTTCAATCGGTTCACGAAATCTCGCGCGGCGTCATCGGCATTCCACGACTGATACACAAAACCAATGGCATCACTTAGCTGATGATCACGAAAAAAAAGCGCAATGCGCTGACGTCGTTCGCGAGCATACCAATGCACGAAGTATTGATCTAGTTCCTGGTAAGCGCTTGCCTTGGTTTCGCGAAGTACTTGTTCATCGGTTGCCGTCCACAGAAACCCTGCATCGCAAAGTATATCAAGACTCTCATCGCTGATAGAACCCTCAGAACACCACATCCCACGCGGTGAGGTGTTACATTCTTCTTCAAAAATTTGACGACCTCTGTGCACGTGCCACTCGGCGTCATGCTTCTGCCGATAGCGTTTAGTTGGCAACTCGATTTCAGGTAGCGCTTCTTTAGCCGAATCCGTGTCGATGAGGAGCGGAAGAATCGGGTGATAGAGAGGGGTCATGCTCAGCTCGGCCAGACCCGAACGATGTATCTCGCGATGAAGAGGAACTACGGATTCCAAGAGCAATGTGTGTTGGACTAAGAGTGCAGCTTTGTCCTCCTCGCTAAAGTCTCGTCCTTTGTCAAACAATCTCCTGAATGCAGGCATCTCGCGAGATACCGGACCTATCCAACACAGTATGTACCATAACTGAAGGTCTCGCCATTCTTGTGCACTCCATTGCTCCAGTGCATGCTCCGCATCGCGAGAACTCTCATAAAGCTCACGGTACCTTGGGTATGGCAGCACCATGGTCTGCAGCTGACAACGAAAAAAAGTATGAAGAATCTCACGCTTTTGATCTTCGAGTAAGTCAGTTGCAGGGATACGGCTGAGTGCGAGCGGTCTATCCTCTACACCCTTTGCGTAGTCTCGCAGTTGCATAAGCAAGGAGGGCACGATGTTATAGCTTAAGCGCAAGGCTGGAAACTCAAGGTGCAGTTTCAAGAGGTCGGCGTAGTCCTTCAACGCGTGGAGGCGAACCCAAGGCAAGACAAACTCATCATCGATTCGATACAAGGGCTGGTGATTGTGCCACAAAAGTGCAACGCGAAGTGGTAGCATGGGAGCAGTTTTAGCGTTGAACGACAAATGGTAGGTTCATCTCTACTCCTTGTGCTTGGATACGAAGTGTAAACGCCCCGACTTCCAGCTGCTCAATATGAAGAGCTGCACTTCCATCGATAAACTCAAAGAGCTGTGGACCTAGTCGACGACGTCCAAACTCGTCAAACACCTCGATCTTTACTTCTCTGCACGCCGTACCTCGTATGTTCAATAACTCTGAAGCCGGATTCGGATAGACCTCAAAACCGGTTGAATTGCTCGGTGCGGACATGTTCTCGTCAACTGACGTCACCGTTGCTGCCTTTTGTAGAATGGCGCAGGTATGCACCGTGGTGCCACCATTGATGGCGATACTTCGAACGTCGTTAATACTGTCGAGCGTAAGCTCATTGGAAGCAGCATTGAGAACGACCACTTTCGTTACGACATGACCGGAGTCATCTTTAAATGCGAGTTCCAATGGCAACCAGGTATAAATTCCGAACGAGTCCGGCTGTAGCTGGTTGATGCGCAGCTGTGCGCGCCACCCATCTTGAACACGAATCTTTGCGCACTGTATCTCCAAGATCGGCCAACCTTTGCCCTTAACCCATTGTGAGAAGAATGCGACTATGGAATCCTTGTGCTCAGCTTTCACGTTGTTGCGGAAGCAGTGTACCAGTGAATCATACGTGGCGTTCTTATGTGCATTCACGGACAAGTATTCACGTAGTGATGCATCGAAAACTTGGTCCCCTACTAAATATCGCAGCATACCCAACACCACTGCGCCTTTGAGGTATATGGTTTGAGGATAATTACTGGAAGGGACTTTTCGTGAGAAATCGTAAATCGGCAAAATCCCTTCGTAGAAACGTCCTCCCAGGCGCGCCACATCCGCCAGATACGTATCACTTTTTGTTTTTTGATCTACCAGGTACTTCGCCTTACCTCCTACCGATTCCATCCATGCGCTTTCGCTGTAGGTAGCAAAACTCTCACAGAGCCACGCATCGCGATAGTCAAAAGGAGTAACTAAATCTCCGAACCATTGATGGGCAAGCTCGTGCGCCACATGTTTGTTAAGTGTGTCTCTATACGCGAACTCGCCGCGCGCGAATGAGATCATGGTTTGGTGCTCCATGGAACCATTGTTCGTTATAACGTATCCGATTTTCTCGAACGGATAGTCGCCATATAATCGTTCCAATGACCGCACCATGTCCGGCAGGTGTTTAAAGGTAATCTTTACGTTGTTTGTATCGGAGCTCTTGGCATAGACAACTTGTGGTATGTTCTTAGAGCTCACGCCATAATCGATTTTCTTATAGGGTCCGACTGCAAATGTGAAGAGATTGGTTGCACACGGACTCGTCATCCGCCATTCGACTCTTCGTTTGCCGGATTCAACCACTGTGTCGCGCATCAATAAGCCGTTACTGACCATCGTATGTGTTGCAGGACAGATGCATCGTACGATCAGACCGGCTTTGTCCGATGGTAAATCAAAGCACGGCATCCAGTGCTGCGAACACGACACGTAATTGCAGTGAAATCCAACACCAAGCGCATACACCGCATCGCTCTGGTCTCGCGCAACCCCACCCCAGATACTACCGGACGATACTTGTTCAGCAGTCATCGTACCTGAGTAATAAACGACGAGGTCAACGGTATCACCCTGATGCTGACTTGACGAGGCAGGAACAGCATAATGGAAGGCGGAAGAAGTTGTAGTGTCTCGCTTGAAATACTGAGCCTCCACGCGTTTGGGGCTGCTCAGTGGACTTTCCATATAGTACATGCTGTCAATGCGAAGCGAACGCAGGAAAACACGCATGCTATCCGGTGTTGAGGTCCAACAGAATCGAATTACACAACTACTGGAATTCAAGACCAAGGAAGGTACAGCACTTAAATCAAGATCGACATCATAACTCAACACATCAAAATGCTGCGGGCTAAACAGTATTGGCGAGGATAGCTCGGCAGCATTTTGCAACCCGACATGACGCTGCTCATCCAATCCTGCACTGCTCGTTTCGTTGGAAACCGGCCCTGTTCGTTTTGCAAATCGACAGCCTGTGTGCTCAACCTCTGTCTGATCCCTGACCATGGAAACCTCTGCGCCTGCAGGGGTGTAGGCAGCTGAACTCGATGCACTGCAGACTATCAACACGATAGCGACACTCGTTAAATGCAAAGCGAATCGTACAAATGCAGGCATGAGGAGTAGTTGGTTTGTTAGTACGGATTCAGATCGTCATGATACGACAGCATACACCGGCTAGAGCTACGATCTTCATGAATGACATGAGATCCACAACGTGTGCTGTGGATGGTCACGGGTGACCTTCTTCTCAAGAGTAAAGCATCCGAGCATGATTGAACTCAGCCACAGCGCGAAGTGATGCGAACTAGTGACTTTGTTCGTTGCCTTGCACTTCGTCTTCAATATCTTCACATTCATATTCACGATGTCGACGTCCACCGCCACCGGAAGCTTTTTCTTCGCCATTAGCAAGAGCTTTTAGCGCACGTTGTTCCAATGTAGCGCGTTGTGCTCTATCACGGTCACGGAGTTGACGATCGGTATCTACGTCGAAATAGCGACGTCCATCCACATAGGTTTGAAGTACGCGCGACATATTCGAAAGCGGATTTGCACTCCACAACACCAAGTCTGCTTGTTTTCCAACCTCAATCGAACCGGTGATACCGTCAACACCAAGTTGTATTGCCGGATTAATCGTACACATCTTAAGGGCTTCTTCTTGGCTTACGCCGCCATACTTCACAGCCTTGGCTGACTCTTGGTTCAAGCGTCGTGCCATTTCTGCATCGTCGGAATTTACCGAGGTTACAACTCCTTGCTCATGCAAGATGCCTGTGTTTTGGGGTATTGCGTCAAACACTTCATATTTATACGCCCACCAATCTGAGAACGATGAAGCACTTGCTCCGTGTTCTTTCATTTCACGTGCGAGTTTGTAGCCTTCGAGTATGTGCGTGAAGGTTTTTACTTTGAAGTTGAAGTCTTCAGCCAATCGCATGAGCATGAGAATCTCGCTTTGTACATACGAATGGCAGTGAATGAATCGTTGACCTTTCATGATCTCTAGCAAGGTCTCCAATTGAAGATCCTTACGAACCGGCATACCCGATTTTTCAGCGTTGCTGCGTTGTCGCTCATATTCAAGCGCAGAGCGGAAGCCATCGCGCATGATTTCATCCACACCCATACGAGTTTGAGGGTATCTGACCGTGAACCGATCACCCCAGTTCGATTGTTTGACATTCTCACCTAAAGCAAACTTTATGGTTCCGGCAGCTTCCTGAAACTTCAATCCATCAGCGTCAGCACCCCAACGAAGTTTAATGAGCTGTAGTTGACCCCCAATCGGATTCGCCGAACCATGAAGCAAATGCGAAGACGTTACCCCACCGCTTAGCTGGCGGTATATGTTAATGTCATCCGGAAACAACACGTCTCCAATACGAACTTCGGCTGTTATCGCATGCGTACCTTCATTAACACCTTGTTCAATCGCTATATGGGAGTGTTCGTCGATGATGCCCGGACTGATATGTTTTGAACTGGCATCAATTGTCGTGTCACCGCCCGACAAATTTTTCCCAACAGCTACAATTTTTCCGGCCTTGATCAACACATCGCAAGCTTCTAGTACTCCGTCCTTTGCACAAGTCCAAACCGTTGCATTTTTGAAAAGTACCGATTGTTGACGTGGTGTTTGGTCAAAACCAAAAGCAGTATTGGGGTAACGTACAGCTAGCGAGCGCTCCGGAGCTTTCTTTAGATCTTTGTCTTTGGCTGCCGAAGTAGCGCCGATAGCGCTGTCGCGTCGTGCCGTCCAGTTCACCAAACGTCCATCACTCAGAAGAGCTGTTCCGAGAGCTGAAGTGCTATCGATCTCGCCACTAAAACGAATTTGCCCAACTAAGCCAATACTGTCGCCCGATAGTTTGAAACTAATGCGGCGTCCACTCAAGGCAAGACTAGCACCAAGATTTGCACTGTCGCGTTTCGCTGTGATAGAAGGAGATTCTGCTTTTGCATCAAGAGTTATGGTGAAGGGCCGTAACACCGATTCCGGCTTTACCGTCCAATGTCCTCTACAATCAACTTCCGCTGTCTTTGAGTACTGGAATTCGTCACCGGCAACGAACACTGAGCGAATCTGTGTTTCATCCCCAAACAACTCGGCATCACAAAGAACCAGATTGGCATAGTATCCCGCAGCGACTTTGCCTACTTGGTCCGCGAGTCCCACGTACTCTGCAGGACGTGTCGTTAGTGCTGCGAGAGCAACATCGCTTTTTAAACCATGGCGAACAGCTTTGCGAACGTTTTTTAGGAACTCATCTTTTGATTTCAACTGGTGCGTAGTAAACGCAAACACCAAACCAACTGAGTCGCATCGCTGAGCGTTCTCGGGTGCTGCGTCCCAGTGTAGAAGATCATCATACGCAATATCGAGCGCGCGTTCTGTTGAACTCACATCCGGTACGGCCGGAAAGGACACAGGCAGAATAAGTTTTGGCTTGAAGGCTAGCAGAGAGTTAAGGCGTCGGTACTCATAACCATTGCCTTCGTACAAAGCGTTCATTTTAAACTCGTCGGCAATCTTATGCGCCCTTAAAATGCTATGTTCGTTCTCCGTTTCAAAGATGAAAAGCTGATGCTTCTTTATCGAAGAAGAAAGAGCTTCCAAGCTGACATTTGTCTCCGGCTTGGTCAAAGCATGGTTACGAGAAAACGCTTCCTGAGCCGATGAATACCACTCTGCATCATTCATGGCTTGACGGATAAGTGCAATGGATCCCATCATCGAGCTCGGGTACGGCGTCTTCGAACTTCCCTTGCGAAAGGAAATCCACTGCGCGACGTCTGTAGCCAGCGTGATTTCGTGCGTACTTCCTTGCTTCGCCAAGACCACCGCTGAGTTTCCACGAAAGATCCCGTCCATGGAATTGACATGCAAAGTAGTAAAGCCGGCACGACGAAACTCATCGGCAGTTTTGTCATCTAACTGACAGCTCTCTACGGCTCTCTGTTGCGGATTTACAGCCATGTTCCAGTAGTGCGCGACGTTGACCTTTGGCGTCGTCGGGCTATCACCGTCGTCATCAAATCCAATGGGTTTTTCCGCTTGTTTGGCTACCCCAATCCCTGCGTTGGAGTACGGCTCAACGAAACCGGCATAGCACCACATTCCTTTGCAATCACGGATTGTTGCTCCGGCCGGTATACTTACGCTCTTGCCCGCGGCGAGAATCTTCGATCCCTGAAGGACTATAGAGGCGCCTTCGATTTTCTCACCCGGTGCCGGCACAAGGGTACAATTAGTCAACACTAGGACCTTCTGAGTTTTGTCCCTTAAACCATCAACGTGGGTTGAGGTCTGCGTTTGAGCAGTTGCCAAGACAGAATAGACAAAAAACAGGATTGCTACGAGAGTAGCACGATTTCGCAGGATATTCATAGTTCGCCGCAGTAGAGTTGACCCTCAAAATACAACACAGCTCCATTTAGGGAAGGATTGTGGAAATCTCCTTTGAACACTTAACACAATAGACGGACCTTGACCAGGTTAAGCGGAGTGTAGATTCCAATCATGTACGTTCATCATGCCTGCTTGCATGCATACTTCCTGCAAGTATTCGGATAGCTAAACATCAGCCCTGCTCTCCGCTTCAAATCGGATGTGTTAACCGACTGTAGTCGGGCTGTGCATAAACAACGCACGATGTTGAGCAGCACTTCCGGGTTACAACTATGCTTATTTGTTCTCTGTTTAGCTTCATTGTATCGTCGATTAGTACGGTAACACTGCAATGTTTGGAGTGCATGCAGCGCAAAAACCGCTTCTACTCGCCTGAAGCGCTTCAATCACCAACCGTCCTAAAGCACTTCATTCTCCATGTCCATGAGCTGAGTCGATAAGAGCACAACACATCACGAGGACTTCGCCGCTACTTCATCTTTTCATCACATCCTTACACGTCAACACACATAACTAGAATCGCAAAACCGACGCATCTGTATATTTACCAAGCTCTTATGCGCCTTTACCCCTCACTTCCGGCATGTACATGATTAAAGCGAAGTCTTTCACTGTGTGTTAGAGCCAAAGCCGAGCGATGATGCAAAGGAGATGCAAAGAAGAACAGATGTGACATCATGGAACATCATACGCAACGATTTCCTGTCTGAATTGGTTGGCTCGAACGAGGGCACAAATCCACCCCACTGTTGTTCAAACACGTGCTTTTTCTTTCCTAATTCACATTTTTCTCGTAACTTGCTGGTCTTAGTGATGCACGTACCCCACATCTGCGCAAGGCAGAGGGTGGCGAATGTTGCACAAAAGAATTTTGTTTCATCTTTTGTAGCGTGGTACAATGAATTATACCGGAGCTAAAGTCCGTATTTCCCGCAAGCTCGGTTTCTCGACGACACCGAAGTCTCGCAAAGTCATGGACCGTAAGGGTTATCCCCCGGGACAGCATGGCAATTCCAAGAAGCGTAACAAGCAATCCGACTACGGAAAGCAGCTGTTCGAAAAGCAGCGTTTACGCCTTCAATACAATATTCACGAGCGCCAGATGACCAACTACATGGCTGAAGCTTCTCGTCTTGGCGGTAACGCCGGAGAGAACTTGGTTCAGCTGTTGGAATCACGTTTGGACGCATTAGTCTTCCGTGCAGGTCTTGCACGCAGTATGTACGCAGCTCGCCAATATGTGCGTCACGGCCATATTGAAGTCGATGGTAAGAAGGTAGATATTCCTTCCTACAAAGTCAAGCCGAATCAACTCATTCAGGTGCGTGAAAAGAGCCGTAAAATGGAATGCTTCCTCGAAGCGATCCGTACAGCCGGTAACATTCCTTACCTTGAAATCTCCAAAGCTGATCTTTCTGCGAAGTTCTTGTACATGCCGCCGCGCGAAGAAGTATCAATCGTTTGTGAAGTACCTCTCGTCGTTGAGTACTACTCACGATAAACCGAGAAATCGCAGGTCAATTCGACGATCAACAAAAACCCCGCATTCGCGGGGTTTTTTGTTTGTGGAACGACGGTGATGGTTTTACCCAAGACAGTACCGGCCACGAATCTGACAATGCATGGCGTGCGACAACGTCTCACTCACACAGTCTCGCACTGTACCGGGTTGAAGCAACCACCGTCTGAAATGATAGCTTGGTTGATTGCGCTTGGCTTCTGAAATTGCACGTTCATCGAGAGCATTCAGGGACAGCCCTTTCTTCTTTTTACTGCCATTGGTTTGACTCATGGATCGACGTCAATTTTATCCCAAACCACCTGTTCAACGTACACCCTTTTCGTTTCGTCGCTGGCTTCCGTTGATGGCTATTGCATTGGGCATTGGTGTGTTGGCTGCGGCGGTTTACGTCAAGCTCGCGATTATCGACAAACTCCCCTCTCTCGAGCAACTGGAAAACCCTCCACAAGAACTGGCGACCAGGGTATTGGACAGTGATGGAAATCTCATTGAAAATTTCTTCATCAAACGCAGGATGTATGTTCCCTATGATTCTATTGCCGGCAGTTTTTTTGATGCACTGATTTCGACGGAAGACCACGAGTTCTACAACCATTGGGGAGTTCATAGTTTTCGAATCGTCAAAGCAACCGTAAAGAATATATTCGCGGGTCGCGCCAAAGAAGGCGCTTCAACCATAACTCAGCAGCTGGCACGAAATCTCTATTTCACACAGGAACAAACAGTCAATCGCAAACTTCGAGAGGCGTTCACGGCCGTTCAAATTGAGAAGACCTATACAAAGCATGAGATTCTTGAGATGTACGCCAATACCGTGAATTTTGGTCGAGGCGCGTACGGTATACAAGTGGCATCCCAAGTGTACTTTGCAAAACAACCAAAAGACTTAAGTGTAGCTGAATGCGCATACCTTGTAGCTGTCCTCAAAGCGCCAACCAACTATGATGCCCGAGAGAATTACGACCGTGCCATCCGCCGTCGGAACACCGTTCTCGCGTTGATGCGCGACAACAATTGTTTTGATCAAGCAGCCTTTGATCGCTACAGCGACGAGCAAATCAAACTCAATGAAAACGTTAGGACTGCTATTGGAACCGGCGATGCACCCCACTTCATTGAAATGATCCGAAAGAAGCTAAGCAGAGATGAACGTCTTAAGGGCTATGACCTCTATCGCGATGGGTTGACAATTTATACCACGCTAAACTCTAGAATACAGCACTATGCGAACGAGGCTGTAAAAGAACAGTTGGCAGGATTTCAACAGGAGTTCGACAGATCTTGGTCGTGGAAAGGTCGACAAGAACTGCTTAATGCGATCCTTGAGCGCGCAGCCAAAGAATCGCGTCAGTACATCGGTGCTGAAACTGACTCGAAGAAAAAAAGTGCACTGCAGGAATTGCTGCGATCCCAACGGTTTATCGACTCAGTAAAGCGCGTCGTGACCACAGTCCAATGTGGTCTGACAGTTATAGAGCCGGCCACCGGTGCGATACGAGCCATGGTAGGTGCTTCTCCATTAAGCATGCAAGGTGTAAGCGGAGCGAAGTATTCTCTCAATCACTGCACCGAGGTGCGCCGCCAGCCGGGCTCTTCATTCAAACCATTTGTCTACGCGTCGGCAATTGCCACCAATCACCTGAGTCCTGAAAGTCTAGTTGAATCCGGACCATTCTCCTATAAGCTTTCGAGCGGTGACGTTTGGTCTCCGAAGGGAGCACGCGACCATGGTGGTCCTTTGAGTTTAACCACGGCATTGAAGTTCTCTGTCAACACTGTTGCCGCTCGCCTCATAACACAGTACACCAGTCCCGACAGAGTTGTGTCACTGGCTCGTCGCATGGGAATCAGCACTCCGATGGATCCCTTCCCGGCCCTCGCACTTGGCGTTGCGGAAGTCTATCCCATCGATATCACATCGGCCTATGGTACCCTGGTCAACCAGGGCATCTCTGTGCAACCGGTGGCGATCTTACGAATCGAAGACCGTCACGGAACAGTGTTGTACGAAAACAAGTTGCCCTCAGGACCGGTTGACGCTCTGGACCCAAAAATCTGCTCGCAAATGGTGACCATGATGCGCGGCGTCGTGGACGGTGGGACCGCATCAACCGTTCGCAAGTACTTCCGCTACGACGCAGCCGGAAAAACCGGTACTACCAACGACTATGCTGACGCTTGGTTTGTGGGATTCACGCCGCAACTGGTTGCCGGTGTCTGGCTTGGCTTCGATGATCATCGAATAAAGTTTACCGGCACGTACGGAATGGGTGGCAAGGCTGCGGCACCGATATGGGGACGACTCATGGGCAAGGTGTATAATGATCCACGGACCGGATACACGGAAAAGCTATTTCCTGCTCGGGACACTTCAATACGTCGTCTAGACCCAAGTCAGGCGGTCGAGGTACCCGACGACAGTATTCCGCCGAGTCCGAACCCCTGACATTTGGGAATCATTTTATCAAGCAAAGCGCTGAGCGCTTTGCTTGATAAAACATATAATGAGCAGTCGTGTCGTTTTTGCCTAGTGTGATAATGTCAATGAGGCCGGAATGAGGCAGAAGAGAAGGATTGCTCCGACAAGAACAACACGTAGAGCTCGGGCCGAGGCTTGAGGTTTCTGCTTTTTATACAGGTGCCAGTATCGACAAAGCACGTAGGTCAGAGCACTGATGAGCACATAGGCGACTGTATTTGCCATCCAACCCCAGCCATGCTGAGCCCATCCCTGCAAGGAGTAATTGCCTATATAGCCGTAGACCACAAAGAGGTGGAAAATGTACATAAACAGCGATTCCTGGCCGCAGAGCACTAAAAAGTCACCAACCTTTGTGTTCTCCAATAGTGAACGGAAAAGATAAAGGCTCATGAGTGCCATGACAACGACGCTCAGTCTAAACAGACCATGGCCGAACGATAGGTGCCACCAATCCTGAGCTCCCGGAAAGTCGTGTGAGCTGCCCCTCAGAAAAATTACAACCACACACACCACCGCACTCGACAAGAGGGTCATCCGAGCGGCTCGGTCTTTGTTCGGAGACTGCATGAAGAGCCGAATAAGCAGCATGCCACTAAAGAAGTACCCACTATACGGAACAACCGGAAACTTTGACGTTGGAACGCCACTAAGCGCGGCACTGACGATTGACGGACTCTGTTCAAAGAGATTCAAAGGAAGGACAAACCATGCTGAGCCAAAACTTGCAATAGCCAGAGCTGCCGTAGTCAGAGTTCTTAGACGTGCTCCCGGTATTGCCAATGAGATGAGCAACGCGATCAACGATGAAAATACGATGGCTTGAAGTACGTCACAATCAGCGAAGCGCTGGAATTCGATCGGGCTTGCATTAAGAAGTCGCTGCAACGAAAAAGCGGGCAAATGAAGCCAATATGCCAGTAGAAGTATATGCGAAAGGCGACGAAGATAGATCCATAAAGGTGCTTTGAAACTTCGGTAATCCTGCTCCTTTTTATCGAAAGCTAGCTGAAAACCAATACCTGCACAGAAGATGAAGGCGACAGCAACAAAGCCATTCGAGATGTCCAACCACTCAAAAGCCAGACCTGTTTTCAATGCTGGGTCCAGACAGATGTCAATGACATGTACTTCGATCATCCAAAGAACCGCGATTCCTCGTAAAAAGTCAATAAACGACAATCGAGTTTTAGGACTTGTCTCCATACAACGTCATGCTCCTTGTTGGCTTAGGCTTTAGCTTGTTTTGCGCTCGGCAGATAGCTGAAAGATTCCTTTATTTTGGCCTCCGCTTGCGTTCAAACCGAGGTCAAACCGAGATCAATTTGCGTTTTGATTGTTAATCTGCAAAATTTGGTCGTGTTATCAAGTCCCGGTTTTATGCTTTTCGAAATGGCTCATCAATACTAATTTCGCGCACTTCTTCTCGCTTATGGCCAAATTCATCCTCATACTTTTTGCACTTGTAACGCTGGTAATCGTGGCATCGAATATTGTGCTTGGATTCATTAGACGACTCTTCGGCATTGCGCCATCGAATTCCGGTATCAAGGGACGAAGAAAACCGAATGAAGTTCAACAGACTGTCGTGTATCAAAAAGAAGGAGTCACGGTCTTACGAGGCGATGCACCCTCGCAGATGCCTCCACAAGAAGGCTAGACGATGAACTTTTTGTCCTAAGTATAAGCACAATAAGCACTTAGTACTCTTGCGGCACATCCGGACCACTCCCCCGTTAGAAAGCCTGTGTCTTCGATAAAAACCCAGTTTTTCGACATTTTACGCGGTCATTGCGAGTGCGTAGTACGTCTTTCCATGACAAAGCGACTCAGAACCTTTCATATAAGGTACATTAAGCGTTCACCTACCAATTGATGTTTGCACCGAATTGTCTGAAAATTTTCTGAGTGAAACTTCATCCAACGCACGCGAGAAGGCAGAAATCTCTGACGTACCTGATTTTTTTACGAGACTCATCTTCTTATTTATATAGACTTAAGTCTATTTTTCGGCAATAGAAATACTTTTTCTTCTTTTTTTTTGAGCAAGGTGAAACAGATTCCGTTCTCGATGATTATTGTCTTATGAAAGCACGAAAGACCTCCAAGAATTTTTTGTCTGTGTACAAAATTTCTTTGGCGGTCAGTTGTTTTTTAGCTAAAATGACCAAGATTTGCCCGGGGATTGCTTCGGCGAGAGTAAACGGCAACAGTATTGAAACGGCAACATTGGTTTAGGGCAGTATTGACGGTGTGGGATAGATCTGAGATCGAATTGAAATGGCTATGGTTTTCGTCGTGGGCCTTGAATCAAAAACTCATGCTCATATCGAGATGTAGTCCACCGCATACAGCATGATTTCTTCCGAAGATCATGTTCATGCAGATCGAGTTTGATTGATACGAAAGATAATAGTAGCAGTTATCAGTTTAATCACACGTTTTCATTCATTATTGGAGAGTGTACTATGAAGCGAATTACTACGCTTGTAATGCTCTGTGTTATGGCCTTGTCAGCGTTTGGCCCGCAGACAGCATTGGCGGGTAAGAATCAGAGTAACGACGAGATCCGCGCGGTCACGTGTAATGCTCTGAAGGGTACAGGTAACCTCGGAGTGGAGTTTTACTTCACATTCGATCCTTGTTATGAAGAAGCCGGTAACAACAAACTCATGTTGTATTTGGCTAGTGCTTCTGCAGGTTATGCAACCGTGGAAGTAGTTGACAAGGGTTTCAAACAAAAAGTGGTTTTGAAAGCTAATGACGTTGTACCGGTGGAATTAGGTCCGGGTAACGGTCAAGCGTTTTCGAAGCCGGTTAACGGCGGTATTCCTCCTGAGCAGGTATATCCCGGAGCAGCTGTGCACGTCACATCAACTGTACCTATCGTTATCTATGCGGTAACGCGCTTCGCGTATACATCGGACTCCTTTATGGCGTTGCCGGTGCAGACACTTGGTAAGGATTACATTGTAGCTTCCATGGCTGACATGAGCTGGATGTACGGTGGTTACTCACTTCCTTCAGAAACCGCCATTGTAGCGGCTTATGACAATACGGTAGTTACCTTCACCTTGGGTGGACCTAGCGTTACCAAAACCGGTGGTGGAATGACCCCGGGGCAGACAAAGACCTTTAACATGAATAAAGGTGATGTTTGGGTTGTTGGTAATGATGCCAACTCCAAAGAAGGCGATATGTCGGGTTCTATCGTTAAAGCAACGAAGCCTGTCGCCGTTATTTCCGGTAATCAGTGTGCGAATGTTCCGACGGTATCACCATGGTGTGATTTCGTGTCAGAGCAAGAAATTCCTACGGCCCTGTGGGGTCGTTACCTTCAAGTCCCGAAGTACGCTTCACGTACGAACGGTTATTTCATGAAGGTGTTTGCTCGCACGCCAAATACGAAGATCAATTACAATGGCAGCTACTGGAAGACCTTGCAAAAGGCCGGAGGTTCAGAAGGCCAAGGATACATTTATCAGCGTGTTGACGGTACAGGTAACAATGTGTTGAGCTTGAGCGGCGACAAGCCAATTAGCGCTACAGTGTTCAATCCCGGTCAATCTGACGACAACGTATCGACAGACCCCTTCCAAATGGACATCATGCCGATCGAGCAGTACCAGAAGAACGTTATCTTCTGTACACCGGGTACCAAGGGTGGTATCAACTTTACTCGTAACTATCTCGGTGTGATCTTCCAACTTGACTCAACCGGTTCCATGCCCAAAGATCTTGAGTTTGGACAGAGCGTTAATGGTAAGATCAAGTGGCAGCCCCTTTCAGCAAAGTTTGGTCCTGCATTTAGCACGAAGGACATTTTTAAAGAGCAGGTTAACGGCAAGACATACGCGTTCAAGGAGTGCACCTTGGGTGCAGATGGCGTTTACGCTCTTCGTTGCAGCCTTCCTTTCATGAGCTACAACTACGGTGGATCTGACTACGATTCATATGGTCACCCGACATCAGGTGCTTTGACGGTTGTAACATCCATTCCTGACACAATTCAACCGCGTGTAACCTATCAAGTTGACTGCGACGGTTCGGTTGGTGTAAAAACACCTGCTGTTGTCAGCGACTTGCCGAACGACTCAACCTGTTCGAATATGTCATCTATCATTTTGGTGGCCGATTCTTCATTCAACTATACTCTGGATTACGACCCATTCGAAGCCGGTGCTGCATCTGCCAAGAACGTTAAATTCCGCTTAACGGTTGATGACCCGGACGCTGATGGTCACGCACTTGTTGTGTTCACCGATCGCGCCGGTAACCAGAGCTGTATCGAAGTAAACTATAAGGCTACCAAGTTGACTATTGAACCGAACTTCTGGAGCTTTACAGCTTCCAGCCCCGCTAAGAAGGGTGAAGTTCGTACGCACGACTTTGTCGTGAAGAATTTCGGCAGCTCAGATGCTCTCGTTGCTCGCCTTGAATTCAAAGCCGGCGGTGCAGGTGTCTTCGAAATCGTACCGAAAGTCAATTTGCCTTTCACTTTGGGTGCAGGTCAATCGTATCCGTTCACAGTACAGTACACAGCAAACAATGATGGCTACATAACGGATTCCATAGGTGTCGGCGATACTTGTGTCTTTAAATACCGCACAAAGGTAGAAGCAAAGACCGGCGAGCCGATCATCAATGTTACCGATGTTGACTTTGGAAACTTGGTGCTCAATTCAACACCGGTACAACTTCCCTTCCGCGTAGAAAGCAAGGGTACCGTTAAGTTGAGTGTCATCGGTCAAAGCGGTGTTGTCCTCGATCAAGGTAATCCGATTCCGAATGGCATGTTTAGCACAAACGTTCCGGCATTGTCTGCTCAAAGCCCATTGGTTTTGGATACAAACGGCTCAACAGGTAGCGCACAGAATTATGTTGTTACCTGTACTCCGAATACTCTCGGACAGTACAACGCTAAGGTCATTTTCTCCAGCGATGCATCCACAATCGACAGCATCTGCTACATCAAGGCAAACATCTTGACACCGGGTCTCTCAGTGAACAAAGTAGACTTCCAACGTTGCCGTATCAATGGCAATAAGAAGTACACTGGCCCCTATGATATGGCTTTCGACAACCTTGACAACAAGATCGAAACCGCTTACATCTCGTTGACAAACACCGGTACATCCGATCTCCAATTGACAGACGATGCTATCATCAGTGGCGCTGCTTCTAAGTTCCAAATGGAAAAAGTTGCAACAGACTTTAAGAATCTGACCATCAAGCCGGGTGAAACCGTGAAGTACTGGATCAAGTACATTCCTGATAGTCCGGCATACGATACTCTTGCAATTGAGTTCAAGAGCAATGCAGGTGCATCACAATTCTTCTATGCATATGGCGTAGGTGTTGTTCCACGCGTCAAGATTGACTCAGTGAACTTTGGATTGCTTCAACTTGTCAATGGTTCAGCATCGGACAACAAGAAGTTTACGATTACGAACCTTGGTGCAAAAGACTGGCCGTTCTATGACAAGCTCGAGATCACCGATCTTGCAGACGCTACAGGTGGTATTGCAAACAATGGTCAAAGTGGTGTTTCCGGTAGCGAATTCATGTCGTTCGAGCGTACAGAATTGAACCTCCCGATGACCATGAACCCGGGTGATGTTTCTACGCAATTCAATGCTTGGTATCGTCCGAATGCTGTGGCAAACAACACCAGCACTTTGGTCACAACATCGGATGCTCAAACAGAAGGCGTTTCATTGTGGAATGGCTCAGCTAGCGGTGGTGTATTGAAGTACACACTTGCTGTACCTGATGTTTCAGTGTGCGTTGGCGACTCCATTCTCTTGAATGTCGTTATTGCTAATACCGGTGATTCAACCCTTGGTAATCAAATGTTCGCAACCGGTACCTTCCGTTTGAAGAACGTGAATAGCACCGAGATCATCTTGCCGGCAAACATCACCACACCGATCCTCTGCGGTCAAACCCGCACGGTTTCAATGTGGTTCAAGCCGACAACAGCAGGTTCAAACACCTACACTCTCGTCTGCGATGCTACGCCGGGCGCACCGTTTGTAACAGTTGAGGATGCCTTTACCGTTACCGGTTTGACCTACCCGTCAAAGCTCTTCGTAAACGCAGTACCTTCTCTGCATGCTACGATTTCAACTGATGGAACAAGCAACTACTTCTCCTTCCCTGTTAGCTTGGATCGTCCGCTCGACGCTGCAAACATTCACTCATTGACAGTAGACGTTAAGTTCTACAATCGTGATTTGAGCCTGCGTTTGAAGGACAATGACCAAACACAAGCGTATGTTCAAGTAGCAACCGGTGGAGCTGCAAATGGCTTCTCAGTACTGGCACCATTTGATGTGAATGGCGATACAACTACGGTTCATGTCAAGCTGAGCAGCGTCAGCAATAGCCTCAAGGGCGGCGCAGGATCTGAGATGTTCATGCTTGAGTTCCAACTACTCTTGGATGTTACCTATCAAGAAGACTTCCGTACAAACGGAACAAAAGTGACCATCATGCCGGCTAAGGCATACAGTGATGCTAACTTTACGAACTCAACCTGTGCTATCATTGATCCGAGCACAATCAACATCACAGCGTCTGAAGTTTGTGCGTACTCGCTTGACCACGTATCGATCGGTCTCGGTCAATTCCAACTCAAGGGTATCAGCCCGAATCCTGTTGGTTCGGAAGGTACACGTATCGACTTCGGTGTTGGCTTCGACGGCCCGACACGTATCGATATCATTGGACCGAACGGTGATGTTGTCTCAACACTCGTTAACGAAACACTCAAGGGTGGTTATTACAACCTCAACTTCGTACCGAAGAACCTTGCTAGTGGCTCATATCTCGTACGTATGATTTCCAGCGGAAACACCTTTACTCAAAAGATGCAAGTCGTGAAGTAAGGTTCGCCGGATTTCGATCCTTTAGGGCGACTGCGATGCAGTCGCCCTTTTTTTTTTGACGCATACATTGCATCCGTTGTATGGAACGTTCCAACCTATTGTAACCTTGCTCTCCCCCTGCTATGTTGCTACCATGACAACGTTTCAACCGGATGCGGAGCACGTGAAGTAGAGATTTCGGGCATCGATTCAACGGCATTCTGAACGTGCTTTAGAGTGACTAGATGTCCCAGATACCCACCAATCGTCGGCCTATCGACGGAACACTGTTTCATCCGACGCGCTTGACATTTCTTAACAAATGCGAGACAACAATTTTATTTTCGCATCGTTTGTAGACACGAAGATTGTTACACAGTTACATAGTAGAAGGAGTTTGTATGAATCGCAAAACAGCACTGATTGCTGCCTCGCTTGTCGGCATTGGTGTTATAGCCGGTGTCTTTTTAGTAACCGCGTTCTCCGGAGGATCCATCTCAACCATGTTTGCCGGAGGCGTTAGAGATATTGGAGCGAAAAGCGCTCCTATCAACGTCGGAGAGAATGTCAAACTGTTGAACGATGCATTTGTGGCTTCGAGCAAGGCTGTGTCGGCAACTGTTGTGTCCATCAACGTTGTTACTGAGAGACCGGCAGCGCGGAACCAAATGCAAGACTTCTTTCGATTCTTTGGCGGCCCTCGAACGAGCCCAAACCCTGAAGAAGAAGAAGGCGATTCCGGCACGGAGCGTGGCGAAGGCAGCGGTTCCGGTGTCATCATCAGCACAGACGGCTACATCGTTACAAACAACCACGTCGTAGAAGATGCCAAGAGTGATGGTATTCGTGTTGTATTGAACGATAAGCGCGAATTCAAAGCCAAACTTGTGGGTCGTGACCCACTGACGGACCTTGCGGTAATCAAAGTAGAAGGCAACAATCTACCGGTAGCGTACTTTGGAACTCAAAACGACATCCAAATCGGTGAGTGGGTTATTGCTGTTGGCAATCCTCTCGGATTGCGCTCAACAGTGACACAGGGCATTGTAAGTGCTGTTGGCCGAGGCGGTTTGGGACTGAACAACAACGCATTTGCCGTGGAGAACTTTATTCAAACAGACGCTGCGATCAACCCCGGAAATAGCGGTGGTGGTCTGTTTACTCTTTCCGGATCACTTATTGGAATCAATTCAGCAATTGCAACACGAACCGGTTACTACCAAGGCTACGGATTTGCTATTCCGGTGGATATCGTAAAAGCTGTTGCTTTGGATTTGATCAATGACGGTAAAGTGAACCGCGCGTACATTGGCGTGAGTATTAGGACTGTCGATGAGAAACGCGCCAAAGCCCTAAAAATGGAAAAACCTGAAGGAGTGATGGTTGACGATATCGTAAAAGATTCCCCGGCATCTCGCGCAGGTATAGAGTCCGGTGATGTGTTGCTTGAGCTCGATGGCAATGCACTCAGCTCTTCGAACCAGCTTCAATCCTTGGTCGTAGTGCGCAAGCCCGGCGACAAGGTACGTTTGAAGATCCTACGTGATGGAAAGACAATCTTCAAGGACGTAATTCTGCAAGCGCGAGAATCGAAAGACGTTGCTTCAAATGACGTGAGCTCAGGAATCAAAGGCGAAAGCGACAAAGAGTCAAATGCTCCCGTGTCTCTAGAGTCTCTTGGTTTCAGCATCACCAGTTTACCGGACGATGTGAAGAAAGACCTTGATATAAGCAACGGAGTTCTGATTTCGCGCGTGAACTCCAATTCTGATGCCCGCAGTCAGGGCTTGCAAGCAAAGCAAGTTATACTTAGTGTTGATCGACAACCGGTAAGCTCCACAGCACAGGTCAAGAAGATCATCGAGTCGAAAAAACCTGGTGAGGTGGTCTTGCTGAAGGTCCGAGTAAAAGATCAAAATGCCATCATAGCGCTCGAGATACCGGAAAAATAGTCACCTCTTGAGTTCGCAGAAGAACACATACGTTTCCCCCGAAGACAAAGCGCGAATGCCATGCATCTCGCGCTTTGTCGTTTAGTATCGATGGAAAAACTGCAAAGGCTCTCTAAAACGTATAGAATGCGACATGCCACACTTAGAGTCATGAATACAAGTTCAGTCACATCTTAAGCACGGAAAAATAGATCTACGTCCGGTCTCCACAACATGAGCGCGGACCTGAGAGTCGGCGTCGGCGTCAGCGCCACGTCATTTCACCAATGCGGAGAGCTTTTTAAATGTCTCTGTCCCACTCACACGACAAAGCTCAAAGAGAATGGATTCACAACTGGTTAGAATTGCTCCCTCTTCTCTCATACGCTGCAAAGCAACATCACGATCAAAGGCTGATCGAGATCCAACGCAATCGACCACAAGCACTACGCGGAAGCCACGCTCGCGTAGATCGATGACTGTCTGGAGTACACACACATGCGCTTCTACTCCAAAGAGTATGACAGTCGAAGCTTTGCTGAGACACAGCTGATGATAAATGGCTTCGTCGTCTGCACAGGAGAAGCAGGATTTGACAAAAAGCGGTGAGGTGCTCAAAGATTCTCTCAATGTGTCAACAGTGGGACCCAAGCCCTTTGGATACTGTTCCGTCAGCACGATCGGCACTTCAAACAACTTCAATCCTTTTGCCAGAACCGTCATTCTTTGAAGAAGGTGCTCATGATCATGGATGTGTGCAAACAATCGTTCTTGAACATCTATGCAAAGCGAAACACAGTCTGCGGCAACGATTCTCATAGAGACTTTTATCGAACAAAGGTGAGAACCCGCGTCGCAGACTTTCCTGCGCTCGTGAGCTTATAATAATAGTTTCCGGATGAGAGCGAATCAAAAATTTCGGAGCCCAGTTCAACATGATGCAAGCCGGCTGCCTGAGTTTGATTCACCAGAACTCGTACGAGAGCTCCCTGAGCATCGTAGAGCTCCAATCGAACCGGCGCGTCTGAGGACGTGTAGTACCGAATAAACGTACCGCTCTTGGCGGGATTCGGATAACTCTGTTCCAGCGAAAAGAAGTGCGTTGCTGAGCTATCAACTACGTTGGTATCATCTGAAGGGACAGACTCATACACTCCCGCACCGTGTGTACCCAGGAGTAGGCGCCCGTCTGAATGTCGCAATGACATACTTTCTACGATAACGGATCCAACGGAGGACATCGCAAACTGACGCCATGCTCCGTTCTTGCCTTGATCAAATGGACAAACAAAAAGTCCTGCACTCGTACCCGCCAGGAGAAATTTTTTTTTCGCGCCACGGTCTGCATAGAAACGTAGACAACGAACAGAAGGTCCCCACTCATCCGTTCCAATGCCGTCTCGTAACTCATCACTAATGTCCACCCAAGAAATCAGCGATTCGGAACTGAGATAGACAGCAGGTGCAGCATAGTTGGAGTAACTAATGACAATGTATCCGGCTTCATCGCAGTCTATCGACGAAACAAAACCACTGACAGGCGCTGTACCGAGTTTCTGCGGAGGTCCGGCTGCATCATCCAAAAGAACTTTGTAGACGCTTCCGTTCGAGCAACCGATATACAATATGTTCGCTTGTGTTTTGCTGGCTGCCATTGCAGTAATCAAAGCGCCGGCAGGCAAGGTTGCGGCAACCGAACTAAACTCACTCCACGTGTGCCGTTCATCGGAATTGTAATACTGAGGTTCCGAGTATGCATCGTAATGATAGAGATGGTTACCTGATGCTGCTACGAGAATTGTGTCTTTGGTTGCACTGCGAACGACAAAGCGAAACAGACTAACAAAGAGATTAGTATTCTTATCGGCTTCCGGTGGACAGCTAAACTGATTCGGCACAGCTTCTCCATCTTGATTGAAACCAAATGCGTACATGCTATAGGCATACTGCGATGAAGCTACGACGAAGGAGCCGCCTTTCACAATTTGTGCGCAGGTTCCATCACCGCCATAGCAAAATGTCCAACCTTTTTGAAGTGAAGGTTTAAAACAAACGTAATTCGAGTTATCCTGTAAGCTCACACAGACCAGACTGTCCGTCTCATCAAACTCGTCTTGCGCAACGCTATAACACTGGGTTGCATTAAAACCGTTGTTTAGAGTCTTCCAGTACAAAGGAAGCACGGTAGTCAGAGAGTTTTCAGTGTACGTGGTGCCTCCGTCACCCGCCGCATAAAGTGCGTACGGACTCGTGTGTGAGAAGAAGAGACAATGTAAATCCGGATGTAAGACGCCCGGCTCCACGGTGTAAGGATAGCCTCCCAAATGACGTATATCGTTGACATCTCGAAATGCCGATCTGGTCCTGTATAAATCTGTACCCGCAATGAAAACCGCGGAGTCATTTCGCGGGTGAACCGCCAAGCACATAGCATAACCCGCCAGGGTATTTATCTGCAGTGAGTCGAGCCACTCTTGACAACTCGTCCATTTGCTTGATCCGACATTGGCGTCGTTGAATTTCCAGAGGTAATGCTTCGAACCAAAGCTCGTATAACGTGTTCCCTGGTCTAGAGGCTCTTGAACGAAGACGTAAAGAATAGACGTATTGGACGGCGCTGTGGCCATCACGATGCGGCGCGCATGCGCCGGATAGTCAGAAGGACTAATGTTCGTCCATTTCTGGTGATCCTCATCGCGACTCACCCAAATGCCATGCATCGAGCCGGCTTGTCCTTGATCGTCCGCACCATAGGCAGCATACAATGTGGTTTTATCTGCTGCAAGAGCAAGTTCGGTACAGAACGATGGACGCAGGCTGTCCCCTGCGATTTTCGTAAACACACCGCCGCGACATCTATAGATCCCACCATAACAAGCTGCATAAAGCTCGTCACCAATCGTATCTCCGGTCGGTACTATGCGCCATATGGCCTGAAAAGGATCTCGCAGGCTGTTTGGGATCGGGTTCAAAGTCGGCGTCATTCGCTGCCAGTGATGACCTCCATCATCTGAGCGATACAATCCGCTACCTGTCAGTATGGTTCGTAAGTTCTTCGAGGTTCGACGATCTGTGGTCGAGAGCACCTCGCCTGTGCCTGCATACCATCTCGCCGAATTGACTGGATCCTGAACAATGCAACTGACATTTTGGATATCGCTTTGATCGGAAACGCGGGTCCACGTCGAACCGGCATCGATGCTTCTCCAAATGCCTCCTGTCGCACCGCCTGCCAACATGACATTTGCATGATTTCGATCGACTGCAAACGCGGTCGTACGACCTCCGACGTTTGAAGGTCCTATATTGCGGAAGGTGATCAACGGTTGCTCTTGTGCCAGCACACTAGTCTTCTGCTGCGTGCGGGCCGTAAATCGTTGCGCAAACTCTCTGTCCTTCTGACCTGCGGAATGCGGAATCAGACCACTTTTGGGATCGGCTAATCGGAGCACATCATGGTCTATCCGCTCATGGCGCGCCGACTCTTCAAACGCGCGCTCTTGTTCAGTTTCGTGATCAACAACTGAATAAGCTGTCGTACTTAAACAACAACAAGCAACAAACATCACGAAGTACTGCTTACAGCGGGCTATGCAGTGCGCGAAGGTAGCGGACGTCAGCATAATGACTTTACGATGGTGTTAGGAAACCCGTACAAAACGAGCTGCAAAGAGATTATCGTTCTTGTGAAGCGCGAGACGACACTGTACATTACCATCAACAACATAGTCCGGGTCACATTCGTTTTCTGCAGTTTCGTGCTTGAAGTTGGGATGGAGCGCAAGGAACCAATCCACGACCTCTGTGGTTTCTTCGGCTTCAAAACTTTGGGCGCAGTAAATGAGAGCTCCTCCTATGCGCACGAGCTCTGCGGCTTCGATTAGTTTGGCGTGTTGGAGTTGTACCGCTTTTCGCACCGCGTCAAGCTCCAGCTTCCACCTCAATTCCGGGAAGAGGTTTAAGGTTCCGAGTCCACTCACAGGCACTTCAAGGACAACAATATCATAGCCCTTCTCCTGCACCTCGAGAGCTGCAGAGGCGACAGCAACAGTTTTGTCAAATCCCAAGATGTTGAGCTGTGATCGTAATCTGGGCAGATACGCTTCCATCGAACAGGCAGAGCTGATATGTGCTTCGTTGGCACTCAATGCGCACAAAGCAAGCAACAGATAACTGTTCGTTGCTCCCAAACACAAAACATTGCTGCCCTTGGTCATTTTTGCGAGTTTCGCGGCCTGCATGTCAGATGCACTGCAAACAAAAGCTCTACCATCGTTTATAATCTCCATTGCGGCAACATTTTGTAATCCGTTGATTCGCATGAGATCTTCAGCCGCCGTAATGGGTTCGCAATGACAGTCGTGATCCTTCAGCCATTGCGTAAGCTCAGAGCCTGTCCACCGCAGGCGATTCGCACCAAGTGTAATGCTCGGTCGCTCGTTGTTTGTGCTGAGTATACGTTCGGCAGCCTCATCGCCAAATCGTTCACACCAGCGCTTGACGATCCAAAGCGGGTGCGACAAGGTCACGGAATAAAAAAGTTGAATATTCTCATCCTTGTTTGGATAGCGTATTCCTTCAACGTTGCGCAGAATGTTCTTCAAGACACCGGCAATGATGTTTGCCGACTTATCATCTTTGATCCGTCGAATCATGGAAGCACACTCGTTCACAGCCATGCTCGGCGGGATTTTCGAGAGCATAAGAATTTGATACAACGCGACCCGCATTGCATTCTTCACGGTAACAATGCACTTCGTAAACTCACCGTGATAGAAGCCTGTGAGTACCCAGTCCAAACGGGCTTGCCAACGGAGTGTTCCATAGACGAGCTCAATGAGCAAGGCCCGATCGTATTGCGACCACTCGCTCATTCGTAACTCGAGGTCGATAAGTTTGTCAATACGAAATGCTGAACTCTCTGCCTTGCTTAGGATTCGAACGGCAACACCTCGTGGGCCGGTGAAAAGCAATGAAGGCTGCTCTGCTTCGTCTTTCATCGTATCTATTCCGGGTATACTATCTGCCTGAAACGCCATTATTCCTTCTTTCTCCTGAAACCTTGTTGTCGTAGTTTTGTTACTCAGGTGAAACCTGCGTCACTGCGGAGGTTTCACTCTGCAAGATAAGAAAGTACGCGGTACAAGTATCGCCACACAGGGACGTAGCGCCATGCATCGATTAACTCTTGTTTTGGTTCTTTTATTGGGCTCTGCATCTCTCGTTTATGCCGGGGAGCAAGAAGAATCACCAATTTTGGCTCTGAACACGCGCCCTGCCCACGTTGGCGGCTTTCTTGGGCTCGGGGGCTTATGGCAGTCCGGTCTTTTTACGGTGGATTGTAATTGCAATTCTTTTAAAGATGGCGGCGGAACTCAGTTTAGCATTGGCGCTCTCTATGAAGCGGAGACGAACAGTTCCCTCCTCTTTGGAGGGCAGCTTGGCTTTGAACGACGTTCCCTTGAAGCCCGCTATTTGTTAACAGAAGACACGACCCTAAGCTCAAGTAACGGCAGCACAAAACCTTCTACCGTTCAGCTGACCTTCAGACACGCCGCAACAGTTAGTCTCAGTTCCCTTTTTCTGAAACCATACGTAAAATGGTTTCCGATAAAGCCTAAAGTGTTTGCACGTCTTGGGCTTAACGCAAGCCTGGTCGTCAAGGCTGAAAAGGAGTTTCACAAGACCCTTCTGACGAATGCCGTGCAACTGGATAATGGCGATATAGTATCCATTTCACTGGATAGATCGCGCCTGGAAGCCTCCGGATTCACCATGCTTAATGATAACGAGGTAATCCTGCAACAAGGCTCAATGCAAGGCGCAAGCTCCTTTCTCGTTTCGCTTTGTCCTGCGATAGGAGCTGAGTTACGAGTGTCAAAACATATGTTCTTATGTCCGGTAGTGGAATACTCCCTGGATCTTACGGCGCTTTCTTCCACAGACACCTCCTTCAAAACCAATGCACTACAGTTTTTCATCGAGCTTCACTACGAACTTCCATAGCCTCTGAATAGAGGGATGCCGGCATTCCTGCTTGAAAACGCGTCAAAATGGCCCCAAAAGCTACGATCAACTTTATCCGTACTATTGTCCATTTCATTGTTTTTACGTAATTTTGTGGTTTGGCAGTCAAAAGCTGCGCTACCGTTTGGTACTTTCACACACATCAAAAGAGGTTGGTATGGTTTCTCACATGAGTATTGTTAATCCCGTTGAAGTCAAAATGAAGGAATCAGCTCGTGGCTCACTCTATGAGTCAATTGTGGCTATGGGATTGCGGGCTCGTCAAGTGAACGATCAAATCAAAACACAACTTCAGGCTAAGATGGCAGACATCATCACCGATGGTGATGAAAGCGAAGGCACGAACTTTGACCAACTCGCCGTTAGCCGCGAGTTTGATTCCGTTCCGAAGCCAACGTTCATTGCAATGCGTGAAATGTTCGACGACTCGTTGGAATACAACATTCCGGAAGAGAAGCAAGACTAATCTGATTTCTGAGATTGGAAGCCGTATTGCCGAAGCATTACGGCTTTTTTTTTACCCCTCTCGCGAATCCTTGAATTCGCACAGCGACATCACGCATCGAAATGAGCACTTCAGGTCCATACATACTCCTTGGTATAAGCGGCAGTATTGCGGCGTATAAAAGTCCTCTCCTTCTGCGCCTTTTCCAAGAACGCGGACTAGACGTGCGCGTCGTCATGACTCCTTCTGCTGCTGAGTTTGTAAGTCCGCTCGTCTTGAGCAATCTGAGCAAACATGCAGTTGTACGAGATATGTTCGATGAGCAAACGCAGCGTGATGGTTCTTGGCATATTCATCTTGCTCGCGATTCTGCGGCACTGGTCATTGCACCTGCTTCCGCTAAAACATTGGCTTCTCTAGCGTATGGTCTCAGCGACACTGCTCTAAGCGTGGTTGCCATGGCACTACCACCGCAAACTCCACTTGTCATCGCCCCTGCGATGGACACAGAAATGTGGGAGCACCCGGCAACGCAAGCAAACATTGAACTTCTCCGTAAACGAGGTGCTCATATCATCGATCCGGAAATCGGGAAGCTTGCCAGCGGTCTATACGGAAAAGGCCGCCTCGCAGACATTCAAGTGATCGTGAAGACCACACTCGAACTACTTCCGAACGATGTTTCCTCTCTTGCAACGACAGCTACGGTCACAAACGCAACGCAGCAACGTAGCACTGAAAAGGATCCACGTCCTTCCGAAGCAGCATCTTTGCAGCAAGCGCTCAACCGATCAAGCCTGAGTCTTGATCAAGCCGCGGAGCTTAATCGCTTGCAAGCCGAACTAGACCTGCTAGACGTGAAGCTACAGCAGCGTCTTCAGCCATTAGTAGCCAAGAGAGTTCTGATAACAGCCGGTCCAACCCGAGAACCGATCGATGACGTCAGATTTCTCTCGAATTACTCGAGCGGAAAAATGGGATTCGCCTTAGCAGAAGCAGCGGCTAAAGCCGGAGCAAACGTGATACTCATTAGCGGTCCGGTTCATTTATCTACGCCGGCAAAGGTCCAACGAATTGATGTCGAGAGTGCTCAGCAGATGTTGAATGCCGTGCAACAGCACTCCGATGATTATGATCTCGCGATTGCCTGCGCAGCGGTTGCCGACTATGCCCCGCAACGTGTGGCCTCTAAATTGAAAAAGAGTCAGCTCGGCGATGAGTTTGATTTACACCTACAAGCGACACCGGACATCCTAAGATGGCTCGGCGAAACGAAGAAGCAAGGACAGGTTGTTGTTGGGTTTGCACTGGAGTCTGAGAACGAAGTCCAGTATGGCACTGACAAGCTCCGGAAGAAGAAATGCGACATGATCGTAGTGAATAGCTCAAAGCCGGATAACAGCGCGATTGCTTCCGATGAAAACCAGATAACACTGGTTTGGAACGAAGAAGAAGGCGTCCAATCGCAAGCGATGCAGCGCATGTCCAAGTTCAATTGCGCCCTCACCATTTTGGAGTACAGTTCTCGAATGTTGCACTGAGTAGCTTTGAGTCTCTTTGTACCGTGCAGGCTTCGCCCGCACGGGCGAGAAGGACTATGCTTAGCGTTCTTTTCGCTTTACTTTTTATTCGTACCTCGTATTTGAAGATTCATGATAACTATTTCACACGTTAGCATACGATTTGGCGGTCATGCACTTTTTGATGATATCACGGCGACAATTGGTCCACGAGATCGCATCGGTCTCGTCGGAAAAAACGGTGCCGGCAAGTCTTCCCTACTTAAGCTGCTTGCCCGTATCAATAGACCGGATGAGGGCGACATCATCACACCAAACGCTTACAAGATCGCATACTTGCCACAAGATGGCATTACCGCGAGCGGACAAAGTGTGTATGATGAGATTGCAACCCACTCGTTTCGACGACACTTGGAGTTAGACAGACGCATTCATGCCATTAGTGATGAGCTGACGCAGCGCACTGATTATGAAAGCGATGCGTACATGGATTTGCTGCATGAAATGGGTGATGCGCACGATGAGTTTGATCGCATAGGCGGAGCAACCATGCGAACGGAAATCGAGACGGTTATGTCCGGACTTGGTTTTCGTTCCGACGATATGGAGCGCTTTTGCGAAGAGTTTAGCGGTGGCTGGCAAATGCGTATCGAGTTAGGAAAGATCTTGCTCTCCAAGCCCGACTGCATTCTTCTTGACGAGCCTACGAACCACTTGGACATTGAGTCTATCCAATGGTTGGAGAACTTCTTGAAAGCGTATGACGGAAGCGTTGTCATGGTCTCCCACGATAGAGCTTTTCTGGATGTGGTAACGAATCGCACAATTGAGATCACGAACGGACACATTGAGGATTACGGCGTATCGTACTCGAAATACGTCGTACAACGCGCTGAACGACGCACACAACTGGAAGCAGCCCATAAGAACCAACAACGAGACATCGCGCAGCAGGAACGTTTTATCGAGCGATTTCGAGCAAAGGCAACCTTCGCAACGCGCGTACAGTCGCGGGTTAAACTCCTCGATAAGGTTGAGCGCATCGAATTGGAGGATGAAGACACCTCAGCGATCAACTTCCAGTTCCCTCCTGCACCACGTAGTGGTCGGACGGTTGTGGAGATCCTCGGATTGTCAAAGTCATATGGACAAAAGTCCGTACTTCGCTCCGTTGACTTTGCACTCGAACGCGGAGACCGTGTAGCCTTTGTCGGTAAAAACGGACAAGGCAAGACAACTCTGAGTCGTATCGTGGCCGGCAAAGAGACGTACGATGGTACTTTGACTATAGGACACAATGTTCAAATCGGCTACTTCGAACAGCACCAGGCTGAATCGTTGGACGGCGACGCCACAGCTTTCGAAGTCATTGACAACGCCGCCAAAGGAGAAATGCGCTCGAAGATTCGTAGTCTCCTTGGTGCTTTCTTGTTCAGTGGTGACGCTGTATACAAGAAAGTAAAGGTTCTTTCCGGTGGAGAAAAGTCTCGTCTTGCTATGGCCAAGCTCCTGTTAGAACCTTCTAACCTGCTCATCCTTGATGAGCCGACGAATCACCTTGACATGCGTTCGAAAGACGTTCTCAAGCAAGCTCTGCTGGGCTACGAGGGTTCGCTTCTCGTAGTATCGCATGACCGCGAGTTTCTCGAAGGATTGACAACCAAGGTCGTGGAGTTTCGCGACGGTGGTTTACGTGAATATAGCGGTGATATTTACGAGTATTTAAAGGCGCGACAAATTGAGAATCTTCGTGAGCTCGAAGCAAACTCAAAACAGAGACAACAGGCAGAACAACCAAAGTCACAAAATCAAGCCGATCGCGAGTCACGAAAAAATCGAGAGAAGGAACAGCGTCGTCTTCAACGTGTCGTTGAGGAACACGAAGAGGCTATCTCAGCGCTAGAGAAAGAAATCGCAAAGAGCGATGAAAAACTCAAGGACCCGGATTTCTACGCCTCCGCGCAATCTGCTTCCCTGTTGGCAACCTACAACGAGGCTCAGAAAAAGTTAGAGCAACGTATGGCACAATGGGAAGTGGCCACCGATGAACTTAGACGTTTCGAGCAAGAGCCTGAGTAAGAGTCTGCGTAAGAGCCTGAGTAAGAGTCTGAGTCTGAGTAAGAGTCTGCGTAAGAGCCTGAGTAAGAGTCTGCGTAAGAGCCGCAGTAACAGCTTCAAAGAATTCCTGAGTAATAGCGCCGATCCATAGTTATGTGACTCGATGTCTGAAATCGAAGCGGCTCTGCAAAACACACCACGCAAAGAAGGGCATGCGAAGCATGCCCTTAAGAAAAAGACTTTTTGTGTTGAGTGATACCCTACTACAATGTCAATTGTATTGCAACGGGACAGTGGTCGCTGCCCAACACGTGTGGAAGTATTTCAGCGTGTGTCAGCTTGGGAAGCAGATCGTTTGAGACGAAGTGGTAATCAATACGCCAGCCGATGTTTTTCTCTCGTGCGCCTGCACGCTGGCTCCACCACGAATAGTGTCCACCCTCCTGCTGAAACGCTCGAAAGGTATCCGTATAGCCTTCAGCCACAATGCCGTCCAATACTTTACGTTCGACGTCCAGGAACCCCGAGGTCTCTCGGTTCTGTTTTGGTCGGGCCAAATCAAGATCGTTGTGTGCTGTGTTATAGTCTCCGCATATCACGAGTTTGCGTCCTTGCTTGCGCAATTCTCTCGCATGGGCGAAGAGTGCCTCGTAGAAGTCTAACTTGTAATAGAGTCGAGCTAGCTTTGCCGCATCTCCTTCAGCTTCTTTCTCGCTGTAGCCTTTTGGGAAGTATACACCCATCACGATGAACTCACCAAAATCAGCTTCAATGAAACGACCTTCCGCATCGAAGCGCTCGATACCGAAACCATTGCGGACCGATATCGGCTCGGTTTTGGAGTAGAGCGCAACGCCGCTGTAGCCTTTTTTGAGTTGGTGCGGGTAGTAAAATGCTTTGTAGCCTTTAGGCTCTCTCTTATCCTCGTCTATCTGTTCGCGATCCGCGCGAACTTCTTGCAGACACAAAATGTCGGGTTGATCAGCTTCCAAGTAGTCGAAAAAGCCCTTTTTGTGCACGGCACGAATACCATTCACGTTCCATGATACTATTCTCATTCTTTGCCTTTCGATTTAGTTTTTGGTACAGCAATGGAGTTCATGCGCGCCAGTATAAAACCTTTACGTTTCATAATGTACGACGTTGGTTTTGAGGCTGACCAGCGACGTGGGTTCGGTACGATTGATGCAAGCAGCGCTGCCTCTCCGGCGCTAAGGTTTTTTGCAGATTTTTTGAAATAGAACTGAGCGGCGGCTTCCACCCCGTAGATGCCATCTCCCCACTCAATCACGTTAGCGTAGACTTCCAGAATCCTCTTCTTTCCCCATACAGCTTCAATTAAGACGGTGAAGTATGCCTCTAAGGCTTTGCGTATGTAGTTGCGTCCGGGCCAGAGGAAAACGTTTTTCGCAGTCTGCATTGAAATAGTCGAAGCTCCATAGAGTTTCTTCCCGTCTGACCTTTTGTTGCGTTCGCGAGCTCGCTCAATTGCTTTCCAGTCGAATCCGTCGTGTGACAAAAACTTAGCGTCCTCGCCCGACATTAAGGCCTTAAAAACATTTGGAGATATCTCTTCGTATGATCTCCATTGTTTGTCTATTCCTACAGACTTTCCGTCAAACCAACCCTCTACCACGCGTTCCACCATCAGAATCGTAAACGGTGGACGAATGACAGCATACACTGCAACAAGGAGAACGGAGCCTATAACAAAGCCAATAACCAACTTTAGAGTCCATTTTAGGATTTTTTTCCACATATCCTTAGAAGATTATGTTATTGCCGCTTTCTTTTACTTTTTTTTCGGTATTTTGCAACTATAACCTTGATTATTTAGTATTCGCTTCGACAATCAGCTATTTTCATCGTGAAAGACACCGATCGCATCATTTGCAAAATGCTTGAAAAGAACGCCAAAGTTAGTCTTAGCGAGATCGCCGAGACGGTTGGCTTATCAGTTCCCAGTGTAAGCGAACACATCAAGAAGATGGAAGAGCAGAATGTGATCGAGGGATACTATGCAAAAATCAATGCATCGGCATTGGACCTCGACATCACCTGCTTCATCTTTGTTCGCGTTGAGAACAGCGCTGCCTATCCTGCATTTATCTCTCAGTGTCGCAAGACTTCCGAAATACTCGAGTGTCATGCTATTACCGGCGACGCTTCGCACCTTCTGAAAGTGAGAGTGCAAAACACTGCCGCACTGGAGAAGTTATTATCCCGCATTCAACAGTGGAGCGGTGTACAACGCACCTTAACAAATTTAGTCCTTTCAACGCAATTCGAAAGCTTTGCCCTGCTTCAATAACCTCACACACTTCCTCATATGAGCACTTATAGTTCACATGGCGTTATGAACGCCGCCAAAAGTTGGAGAGCCAAAGGTCAGCAAACGACCATGGGAGATCTTCACGATGTATTTGCGACTGACGTGTTTTCGATGGATGAAATGCGTCAACGTTGCTCAAAACCTGTCTTTAAGTCAATTCAGGCTACTATAGAGCGTGGTCAAACTTTAGATCCTGCGGTGGCCGATACCGTAGCGCTGGCCATGAAAGAGTGGGCAACTGAGCATGGAGCAACCCACTATACGCACTGGTTTCAACCACTGACAGGTTCAACTGCAGAAAAGCATGAGAGTTTCGTAACACCAAGTCACGACGGAACGGCGATCGCCGAGTTTTCCGGCAAGGATTTGATTCAGGGCGAACCGGATGCATCTTCATTTCCAAGTGGAGGTCTTCGAGCAACATTTGAGGCCCGCGGATATACAGCGTGGGATCCTACTTCCCCAGCTTTCTTGGTTCGCCACTCAAACGGCGCAGTGCTCTGTATCCCCACCGCATTTGCGTCCTGGACGGGTGAAGCGTTGGACAACAAAATTCCGCTGTTGCGCTCCAACGATGCACTTCACAAGCAAACGGTTCGCGCACTGAGTTTGTTTGGCATTACAAACGTTCAACGGGCTTTTGCAACGCTTGGTTGCGAGCAGGAGTACTTTTTGATCGACGAAGAGTTTTACTATCGTCGACCGGATCTCTATCAAACAGGTCGCTCTCTTTTTGGAGCAAAGCCGCCTCGCGGGCAGGAGCTGGAAGACCATTACTTCGGTACAATCCCCGAGCGCGTATTGTCGTACATGACAGAAGTCGAATACCACCTCTATCGCCTTGGCGTACCCATCAAAACGCGTCACAATGAGGTTGCACCGGGTCAGTTCGAGATTGCTCCAATATTTGAACACGCTAACATTGCCGCTGACCATCAACAATTGGTGATGCAAGTATTGCGTAACACGGCAAGTACCTATGGCCTGGTTTGTCTCATGCACGAGAAGCCGTTTGCCGGGGTAAATGGCAGTGGAAAGCACCTTAATTGGTCAGTCGCTACCGATACAGGAATGAATTTGCTGGAACCGGGACAGACACCGCACGAGAACATGATCTTCTTGTTCTTCTGTGCAGCCGTTATTAAAGCCGTTCACCGCCACCAAGACTTATTGCGGATCAGTGTGGCATCTGCAGCGAATGATCACCGCCTTGGTGCAAACGAAGCTCCACCTGCCATTATCTCGATCTTCTTAGGTGAGCAACTCACGGATGTGTTTGTACAAATACAAAAAGGACAACACAAGAAAGCAAAGGATGGCGGATTCCTTGGTTTAGGCACGAACGTTCTGCCGAAACTACCACGCCACGCCGGTGATCGCAATCGAACTTCGCCCTTTGCATTCACCGGCAACAAGTTCGAGTTTCGCGCTGTCGGTTCCTCCCAAAGCGTCTCCTTCCCTGCAACCGTTCTCAACACGATTGTGGCTGAGGCTATTGATGAACTCACTACAACGTTAGAGAAGAGTCCTAAAGCAAAGAAGAAGCTCGACGAGGCTCTGTATGCGTTGATCAAGCAAGTCATGGACGAATGCGGTTCAGTACTCTTCAATGAAGACGGGTATTCCGATGATTGGCAGACGGAAGCAAAACGTCGTGGACTCCTCAACCTGAAAACTACGCTCGATGCACTTGGACGCTTTCACAGCAAGAAGAACATCAGCGTTTTCAAAAAGTACGGTGTGCTAAGTGAGCGCGAATTGCTGGCTCGTGAGGAGATTTACCATGACCAGTACTTTAAAACGATCAACATTGAAGCCGAGACGACTGAGCGCATTTCTCGTACCCAGCTTCTCCCTGCTTGCGTCGAGTACATTGCTCAGCTTTCGGAAACTGCAGAGGGATTAGGTGACTTAGGCTTGAGCTCGACCGCTATTCAAGGTGTGCTGGAGGAGACGATAAACAAGGTAGATGCTCTCGGTAACGCTATTGCTCAGCTTCGCAAAGTCAACAAGGACCTCGGAGGCAACAGTGTTCATGACAAGGCTAAACACATGCACAGCAATGTAATCCCGGCAATGAATGCCGTGCGCAGCGCTTGCGACAAACTCGAGCGTATCATTCCGGAAAAAATCTGGTCTTTACCGAGCTATCGCGAGATGTTGTGGATAAAGTAGAGCCTGTCTTCCCGTACTTTTGTAGTGATGCACAGAGGTCGATGTTTCGCATCGACCTCTGTGTTTTTATCAGCGTTTAACAGCCCTTTGCAGGTCAGAGGCCCTGTTTCGGTCAATTGCCGGGTGTGCTGGACAACTCATGAACTAGCCGAATCATACTTGCTTACCAACTCAACGCCACTTTTATGTCGACTTCACATCAAATTAAGCGTGCTCTGATATCCGTTTCAGACAAAACCGGCATCACAGAACTTGCCCTCTCCTTACGAGCCTTGGGAGTCGAGCTCATCTCGACCGGAGGTACAGCCGCTTTGCTGCGTTCTGCCGGTATTCCTGTTACAAATGTGAGTGATATCACAGGTTTCCCCGAGATTATGGATGGCAGAGTAAAAACCCTGCATCCAAAAATCCATGGTGCATTACTTGGTGTGTTGGACAATGCCGAACATCTGGAACAAATGAAAGATCACGGGATAGAATCTATCGACCTCTTGGTCATAAACCTATATCCCTTCGAACAGACAGTGCAGAGAGAAAGTTCAAGCGATGAAGAGATAATCGAGAACATAGACATAGGTGGTCCGGCTATGCTGCGCGCAGCTGCAAAGAATTACGAATGGACAGCTGTTGTCGTGAACCCTGAACGTTATAGCGAACTCCTTGAATCGTTGAAGGCTAACTCTATGTCGCTCAGCAAAGAGTTTCGGCGCCGACTTGCCGGTGAGGTCTATCGCCACACGGCACATTACGACAGTCTTATCGCCGAGTATTTCAACAAAGAAGAGCGCACCTTTCCGAGTGTCCTCAGTATGTCGGCACGAAAGGAAATGGATCTTCGCTATGGCGAAAACCCGCATCAGAGTGCAGCACTCTACGGACAGTTTTCAAAGTGTTTTAAACAGCTTCACGGCAAAGAACTCTCGTACAACAACATTGTCGATATCGATGCAGCTCAACAGTTGGTCATGGAGTTCAATGAGCCAACGGTAGCCATCATCAAACACACGAATCCTTGCGGTGTGGGTAGTGCAGAGAATTTGTCGATGGCTTGGGAGAAAGCTTTCTCCACCGACACTGCCTCCCCGTTCGGCGGTATTGTCGCCGTGAATCGCGAAGTAGATGGTGCCTTTGCCAGTGTCATTCACGCAATTTTCACAGAAGTAATCATTGCACCCTCCTTCACCGATGAAGCGTTAGAACTCTTGATGAAGAAAAAGGATCGCCGACTCATGACGGCTGACTTCGATCGTATTCGTGCATTTGAGAATCGTCTGGTTAAGAGTGTGTTGGGCGGTTTTATCGTTCAAAGCCCGGATAACAAACTGCTTGATCAGGAACACATGCGAGTAGTGAGCGAGCGCGAGCCACACGATTCTGAGTTGAGTGCCATGATGTATGCGTGGCGCGTCTGTAAGCATGTTAAGTCCAACGCGATCGTATACGCTTCGGGCGATCGAACCCTGGCCATTGGAGCCGGACAAATGTCACGCATTGATTCATCGCGCATAGCAGCCTTCCGTGCTAAGCAGTTTGGGCTCGATTTAAACGGTTCCGCGGTAGCATCCGATGCGTTCTTCCCCTTTGCGGATGGACTCTTACAGTGCATAGAGGCAGGTGCCACCGCCGTGATTCAGCCTGGCGGATCCGTACGCGACGAAGAAGTAATACGAGCAGCAAACGAACATAATATCGCAATGCTCTTTACAGGTATGCGCCACTTCAGACATTAAGATATCGCAGTAGCGGAATAGCTGCGCTCGATCTTCGATCAGAAAATAGGTTTAATGAAGCGCTCCGGTTGATTGTACCGGGGCGCTTTTTGTTTTATGAGCCGAGAGTGAATGTCTATGACAACCAGGATGATCGTATTGTCATGTGCTTCTCATTGACTTCTAAAATGTCCCTCGATAACTTCGTCTGCACATATGAACGAGAAAAGAGCACCGCACAGTCCGGCATTTTTCGATGATATGGAGCATAAACGAGAGGTTACGACAAGAATGAACGCTTAGGATGATAATGAATCGAACGGTGCATACAACAATACTTCTCTTGCTCGTGTTAACGAGCTGCTTGACTGCACAATCAGTCACCGACTCCCCTGACTCGCTAACCATCAGTGCCTTGCAGTCCGAGAACAAACCGCTGGACATTCGAGCAGCACTCTATCCATTTCCCTTTCGACCAACGGACTCGATTGCATCGGTAATTCGAAGAATCGTTCGACCGATTTGCGTTATCGATCGACTCTCTGAAACAGACGCAATTGAGCGCGCCTTGTGGTGGGTTCACTCACTTTGGAAACACGATCCTGTTCATTCGATTGCCGAACAATGTGCCAGTCCGGAAATCATTCAACGTGCACGGCGAGGCGAGCGCTTCAGCTGCGTTGAGTATGCTAAAGTGTTAAGCGATGTATTGGTTTCGTTTGGTTACGCGGCTCGCATGGTTGGTCTCAGTCGAAGAAACATCTCCAACCCCTCTACAGGCGCTCGCCATGTGGCCGTTGAAGTTTGGTCGTGTCAGCACGATAAGTGGATGTTCGTCGATCCACAGTTTGGTCTTTACCCAACGGCACACGACACTGTCCTCAGCGCCTTAGAGCTTCAACGTGCGATCGCCTCTTCATCAACCGCCTTGCGATTCACGGTTGTGGATAGCATAGCGGCTCACTCGCAGACACTAGTGGATAGTGTGGGTGCTCAGTATACACAGTTCATAGTGAGGCACACCGCTTTTACCGATATCCCAATTCTCAATGACAAGAATGTTGGGATGGCGATGCTGGTGCCACAGGATCGCAACGAACCGCTGCTCTTTCAAGGAACGCCCCTAAGTCGCATACAATACACCAAAGATCCTGCAATGCTCTATGCTTCACTCGGCACACTGCATATGGACTTGGACTATGACTATTCTGCAAACAAAGCAAAGGCGCTTTTGCAGAAACCGGGCTATCGAATCGTATGTACTTCGTCGTACCCGTGGATTCGACATTTCGAGTTCAAAGTGGATAAAGGCGATTGGCAAACGATGAGCACAAACACGGTGTACTGGCAACTTCATCACGGTACGAATGAGTTCAGAACGAGAGCTCTTTGTAGTTCAGGTTGTTACTCAAAGGAGTCTTTCCTTAAGGTGTATTATGGTCAGCGAGCCGAAGCGCGCAGGATACGACAACATAGTCGCGAAACAGGAGACTTACCGGTACCGGGTCCTTAACATTAATACGATCGTGATCACTGTGACTCTTTGAGCTTTCTCTTAAGCAATCTCTACAACTATTTTCCCTAGTTGCTGTGCCATCTGCATATGGGCGAAGGCTTCTGCAGACTGAGCAAGAGGCCAGACACTATCCACGATCGGTTTGATCTCATGACGACTCACAAAGTCAATCATGGATTCAAAGTCTAGGTCACTCCCCATGGTGGCTCCGATCCACCGCAACTGCTTCCAAAATATTCGGCGAACCTCAACCCTTTCCGCTGCTCCTAAGGTTGCTCCGTAGGAAACCAATCTGCCGCCCGGTTCCAAGAGCTGGAGAAAATCGTTGATGTAAGGGCCTCCGATACTATCAACAATGAGATGCGGATTGGGAAAGGATGCATTCCACTCCTTCGTCCAATTCGCTCGCCCGGTGGTTAAGCCACCACGTGCACCGAGATCCATCGCTGCACGGATTTTTGTCTCTTGGGTACTGCTCACATAAACATCAGCTCCCGCAGCAAGAGCGAACTGCAATGCAAAGCAAGCCACACCGCCGCCAATGCCACTGATAAGCACTCGCTCCCCCTGCTGCACGCCACCTTGCTTCACCACACTTCTGTAGGCCGTTAATCCGGCAAGAGGAAGTGCAGCAGCCTCGCTATAACTCATATAGGTCGGTTTACGATGCAGTCGATCTACCGGAACACATACGTATTCCGCAAGTGTTCCTTGGCTCGGCATGCCAAGTATAGCGTACGAGGCACCTTGCGCTCCATCGTTTTCGCCCCAGTGAATGTTTGGATTGATAAGCACATCTTGTCCGAGCCAATGATCTGCAGTTGCATCGGCGACCGCTTCCACCACTCCGGCTCCATCCGAACCCGGTACTACCGGATAGCTAATTTTTGCATAGTGTCCATCCTTTATCCACACGTCACGACGATTCAAACTCGCCGCTCGTAGTCGGACAAGTGCACACCCGGGTTTAAGAGAAGGTTTAGGAATCGCGCTCAGTGCCAACGATTGAGAGGCGTCCGGAATGACAATTGCTTTCATGCTTGACATACAATTTCTCGATTGCGAGTGTACGAGGGACTTCAAATCTACGGAGCAATAAAAAAAGCGAGTGAGCAATCCGCTCACTCGCTTCAAAAGTACGAGCAAAAAACGCTATTGACCTAGCACTCCCGCGAGACGCTTCCGTTGCACTGTGCGCCAAGTCGCCTTTACTTCGCTACGCGTACGATGGTTGTCTTCACTTCCAATGATGAAGGAATTTCCATTCCCTCACCAACAACGATTCGTTGATCGCTTTGCGATGTGCTTTGCATGAAGACAGGCATACCGGTCTGAAGCTCGAATAAGTAGGATGCATTGACAACGCCATCACCTTCAATCGTTACCTCATGGCCCATCTGTTTCATTGAACCATTGATGATGAACTTCTCGGACTTGGCACGAATGCGACCACACTTCATTCCAAGAGTGTCGACATTGCCAAGAAATGTATAGCGCATGGCGACTGAACTGATGAGCTTGCCGTTCCCTTGATCCGTTGTGTCAGTTTGTGAACTTGTCCACTCCAAACCTGTTGTTAAAGCTTGCTCAGGATAAGCGACGAACAAACCACGCATCAAATTACGATTGGCAACTTGGCGAATAATCATTTGATCTTTGTCGGCAGACGGAACCGGAACGGGTGCGTCGCGACGAAGGACTTTTCCGCTTGCATTCGTGACAATCATCTCTTTCGCTCCACTCAAATCATCACGGCGAATAGTGGTGTCGGGTACCATGAACATCGACATCCCACTAACGCTTAACACGGCATCCTTGAGATCAATACCAAAAGTGGTTGAGTCTTTCGTGGTCTCCTTGACAGATACCACACTCTTCATCGTAGCTTTAAGATTGCTGACGTTTTCTTGGCCCATCATGGTGACCGTGTTCGTCGTTTGACTGTTGACGCTGTAGCCGAAGTTCGCTCCCTTGCTTACACGGATTTTCTGAACTTGATCGGCTGCGGAGAGTGCACAAGAGAGCGCAACAAACACCGCAAGTCCACATGTAAGAAATTTCTTCATTGCTGTTCCTTTCTGAACCGTTGATAGTGGCATAATTCCGCTAACGACGTGAGAAAATGTAAAAAGTTGCACTTAAGATCAATACAGTCAGAACTACCGTGTGCCTCAAAGCCCTCATCTCGGAGACGACCCAGCGATAATCTTATTCATTCTCCATAGCCAAGCGAGCACGCTTTGAAGCACGCTGGCGCTCCGTTGTATTCAGAATCTTCTTACGAATACGCAGTGATAAGGGTGTGACTTCGAGCAGCTCGTCATCTTCAATAAACTCGATGAATTGCTCCAAACTCATGAGTCTGGGTGGAGCCAGGCGAATGATTCCGTCGGAACCGCTGGCGCGCATGTTCGTCAAGTGTTTTGCTTTGGAAACATTTACAGACAAGTCGGACTCCTTTGCATTCTCACCGACAACCATTCCTTCGTACACTGGGGCTCCCGGCTCAATAAACAGAACACCGCGTTCCTGTGCGCTCTCGAGGGAGTATGCAGTTGCAACACCGTTTTCCATGGACACCAAGGTTCCACGCAAACGAGTACTTACTTCTCCCTTGAATGGATGATAACCGGTAAAGTTGTGATGGATCAAACCATCACCACGCGTTAGCGTCATGAAGTCGGTACGAAAACCAATCAAGCCGCGTGATGGAATAATAAACTCTGCGCGCATTCCCGTACCTGCCGGTACCATGTTTGTCATTTCTGCACGACGACGTCCGAGGTTCTCAATCACGCTTCCAATACTCGTTTCCGAGCAGTCAACGACAACATGTTCAAATGGCTCCAAGAGTTGTCCGTCGTCGTCGCGCTTCATCAGCACTTCCGGTTTCGATACGGCAAACTCGAATCCTTCGCGGCGCATGGTCTCAATAAGGATGGCCATCTGCAATTCGCCTCTACCGGCAACTTTAAACACATCCGGCTGATCGGTTTCTTCAACGCGCATCGCAACGTTCGTTCGAAGCTCGCGGAACAAGCGTTCACGTAGTTTCGGTGTCGTGACGTGCTTACCTTCTTTGCCTGCGAATGGTGAAGTGTTCACCATGAAGTACATAGCAAGAGTCGGCTCGTCAATCTCCACATATGTTAGGCGTTCAGGAGCAGCAGGATTGGCAAAGGTGTCTCCAATTTTGACATTCTCGAAGCCCGAGAGTGAAATGATTTCACCGGCCTTTGCTTCCTCGATCTCAGCTCGGTTGAGTCCTTCAAAGGCAAACATTTTTGTGATTTTCGACTGCACTTCCGATCCATCGCGCGCCAGTAGCACAACTGAGTCACCAACACGAACTGTTCCGCGGTGAATTCTACCAACTGCAATTCGGCCGATATAGTCGTTCCAATCAAGTGCGGCAATAACCATTTGGAATGGTTCATCAGGCGCGTAGGTTGGTCCGGGTATTGTTTCAACAATAGTCTCGAACAGCGGGGTGAGATCTTCGCTTGGATCGTCGAGTGAACGCTTCGCAATACCAGCCTTACCGATTGCATAAATAACCGGGAAGTTCAAAGCATCGTAATCCGCACCCAAGGCAAGGAAAAGCTCCATCACTTCGTTCAACACTTCTTCCGGACGAGCGTCACTACGATCGATCTTATTGATAATCACGATTGGTGTCAACTTCATCTCGAAAGCTTTACGCAGCACGAACTTTGTCTGCGGTAATGGACCTTCAGCAGCGTCGACCAACAACACCACTCCGTCTACCATCGACAATACGCGCTCAACCTCACCACCAAAGTCGGAGTGGCCCGGCGTATCCACGATGTTGATCTTCACATCGTTCCAACGCACGGCGGTGTTCTTCGCCATAATGGTAATACCCTTTTCGCGCTCAAGATCGTTTGAGTCCATCACGCGTTCGGCTACAACCTGATTTTCACGGAAGGTTCCCGCTTGACGAAGCATGAGGTCCACCAAGGTTGTTTTGCCGTGGTCAACGTGTGCAATAATGGCGATGTTGCGTAGATTCTCTCTGGTCATAAACTCGTATGAATGTGTGGTGTCGTTTCACAGTCGATCGCTGAATTCGAACGACATCCTTCGTTTCGTGAAAAGAATACAAAATTAAGGAACTTCAACGGTTTAACGATGGAAAAGCTGTTCATGACATCCGGCGTCCAAAATTGTTCGCCGACCTCCCTTCACGGTTTTTCACACGAAAAATCCCGAATTCTTAGCGCTTCAAGGAATACATTTTGATAACGTGTTAGGCTCGCAAAGTTTGTGGCACCTCTCTTTTTCATGCGGCGCGCTTCGCGCGACGCATGAAGCAACGATCACCTTCCTCAGTTGTGCATAATCTCAGCCGTCGCGGATCTTCTTGTTCAGCTATTTTTACGTCTTCATTATTGAGACAGTTCTTCTCCTGTATAGTGTACTGATATGTCTGCGGCTGAGTCTCCACAATCCACTCCTGGCTCAATACTCCCCTTGCAATATTTGAAAGGGGTTGGACCCAAGCGTGCCGAAGTGTTGGCGCAAGAGGGAATCAAGACCGCACTGGATCTGCTCCTCTATGTTCCGCATTCTTACATCGACCGAAACTCGGTTTCCACTCTGGCTCGTTTACGACAACGATTGTCCGGCGGACAATTCAATACCTTTCAGAGCTCGGATGAAATCGACGCGCTGCGAACAGAGATAACGGTGGTGGCACGTGTTCAATCCATTCAAGAACGTGTATTCGGCAGAGGTCGAAAAATGTTAGTTGTGCAGTTGGTCGATGATTCGCGTGCCACCGCAGACATCGTCTTTTGGAGCTACACCGACTATTATAAAAAAACACTGAAACAAGATCAGCTCTACGCGGTGAGCGGCAAAGCCGAGCTCAATCGATTCGGTCGTGTGACCTTTAATCATCCCGAGATCGAAGCCATAGAAGGAGATGATGAGGAACTTTATCGTCAAGGTCGAATACTGCCAAAGTATCGCATTAGCCAAGCGATGAAGAACGTGGGACTCAGTATTCGAGCAATGAGGCTCCTTGTGGAACAAGCGCTTCACAACGAACGCGTTGAAGCTGAAGAATGTCTGGCGGACTACATCCTTCGCGACCATCAATTCCCTTCGAAGAATGAAGCCTTGCATAGTCTTCACTTTCCGCAATCGCTCGAGCAGCTCCATGCTGCCCGTGCGCGGATGAAGTTTGAAGAGCTCTTTTTCTTCGAATTGGTGCTCGCCTTTCGCTATGCGGGAAACAGCTCAAGAGACACCGCGCCAAAAATTGCACCACCTTCACCATCGGCCCGAAAAGTACTCGAGCGGCTTCCCTTCCAGCTCACTACAGCGCAGAAGCGCGTGGTATGGGAAATTGTGAATGATATGGAGAAGGACACCGCCATGAATCGTTTGTTGCAGGGCGATGTCGGTTCAGGAAAGACTATCGTTGCGTTGTTGAGCATGCTGATGGCAGTTGATGCCGGATACCAAAGTGTCTTACTTGCACCAACCGAAATTTTAGCTGAACAACACTATCAAGGAATCAAGCGTTACTGCGAAGAGTTGGACATCGACATTATCCAGGTAGTAGGTGGTCAAACCAAAAAGGCACGGTTGGATATCGCCGAGCGTATGCAACGTTCGAAAGCATGTATCATCGTCGGCACACACGCGTTGTTTGGAGGTTCGGCAAAGCGCGCAAAGGTGGAAGTGAAATTGCCCTACGCCCGTGTTGGACTCATTGTCATTGATGAACAACATCGTTTCGGTGTATTGCAACGTGCGAAGTTACGCGAGATGGGAATGCGGTCTTTCCCGGAAGATCAAACGCGCGCTCCGCATATACTGGTCATGAGCGCTACTCCTATCCCTAGAACGCTTTCTATGACAGCTTATGGTGATTTGGACGTATCTGTCATCGATGAGTTACCGCCTTCGCGACAACACGTCGAAACCAGAATCGTGTTTGAAAGTGGCTTGTCACAACAGTACGAGTGGATAAAATCTGAACTTCGAGCGGGAAGACAAGCCTACATCGTCTACCCCCTAGTGGAAGAGTCTGAAAAACTAGAGCTTAAAGCGGCCACACAGGCGTTTGAGGAGTTAAAAACTGTTGTGTTTCCTGATTTTCGATGCGGCTTATTGCACGGTCAGATGCTTTGGTACGAAAAAGAAGAGGCCATGCAAGCCTTCCAACGCAGAGAATTCGACATCTTGATTTCTACAACTGTGATTGAAGTAGGTATTGACGTACCCAATGCGACAGTCATGCTGATTCAAAACGCCGAACGATTCGGTTTGTCGCAATTGCACCAGTTGCGCGGACGTGTAGGTCGCGGCGCACATCGTTCCTATTGCTTTTTGGCTACCAAGGATCACTTCGCATTTCAACTGCGTCGAAAGGATGTTGAACAACAGGAAAAACTTTCAGCAGTCGTTCGATTGCGTACCATGGAACAAACCAATGATGGGTTTAAGATAGCCGAAGTAGACCTACGTCTGCGGGGTCCGGGCGATGTTTTGGGTACTCGCCAATCCGGGATTCCAAACTTCCGATTTGCGGACTTGGTAGAGGACGGTTCAATTGTTCAATCCGCCCGAACCCTCGCTTTTTCCGTCGTGGAAAAAGACCCACAGCTACGCCGAGCAGAACATGAGTCAATGCGCCGCGAGTTTCAGCGCCAAGCACGAGAAGCTCGATTCGCGGATACTGCTTAGGCTACTCTGCGTGGCGCACAGTAGAATTCTTGTCAGACTCAGTTCGTGCATATACGAGCCCCGGTGCTCAATGATCGCAGCTGCCCCTGAACTTTCTTGATAATTTGTCAAATTCTTGTTACCAGCTTCTTTGTGGTTGGTTATTGTGGATATCACTCCATTGTTTTAGCGAAACCTCACATTTTCCGGATGCCCCTATGAAACTTCTTCGTTACTGTACCTTGCTCTGTGTATGCGGAATCAGCGTTTTGCAGCTTTCTATCGACGCTCTGGCTCAAAAACCTACGGCTAAATTTGATGCAAGCCCACTTGTTGGTTGCGCTCCCCTGACAGTTTTTTTTAACGATCAAAGCAGCGATGACGTGATAGACTGGCAATGGGACTTCAACAATGATGGGGTGTACGATGATTCGGGTCCGCTTCCAAACTACACATATACCACTCCCGGTGCCTACAGTGTACGCCTCATGGTCTACAATTTTCAGGACAGCGCTACAGTAACTAGAACTAAGTATATCGTTGTAACAAATCCGATTACCATAAACGTACCCCCCCCTACCGTATGTGCCAACGATAGTTTTAGACTCAAAGCAACGGTAAGCGGCGGACTAAAGCCATATCAGTATTTCTGGTCCTGCACGACTTTTCCGAACAACTCAGCAGATGTCGAGCCACTCGTCGCTGTCGACACAACCCAAACATGGACCTTGGATATCGTTGATTCTCTCGGATGTACCGCTACTACATCCTTTCAAATCACGGTGCACCCGCTACCACAAAAGCCTGCAATTATCCACACCTGGAATCAACTTAGCTGCACAATCAATGCTTCAAGCTACCAATGGTTCTATAACGGATCGACGATTAGCGGAGCGACCCAAAAAACATACACAGTGGACACAACGCACATTAAAAGCGGCTACTATCAGGTTCAAGTGAAGAACCAGTTCGGATGTACGGCGCTCTCAGACTCTATCGATGTCATGAGTTTAACGGCGATTGAGGATGACTATGCCAATGTAGGCTGGTCACTGTATCCAAATCCCACACACGATATTGCCTATCTATCCTGTGCAATTCCAAGCACTTCCATACTTTCCTCAACTATTTATTCCTCCCTTGGCTTTAACGTCGGCACCCTAGGCATTGACGAAAGAAGCGGTCGATTACGTGTCCCGGTTTCGGAACTCCCGTCGGGAGTGTATTTCATTTCTGTAACCGAGTCAAAAGCCCGTCACGTGTTTCGCCTGGTAAAAGAGTAGTATTCTCGACGAAATATTTCGTATTCTGGGTGCAAATGACCATTCTGTCCTGAAACAGGAAGAGATTGACAGTGTTTTTGACACTGTAATCGCAGCACCCGTATGTCCTTAGCGTATCGTACATATAGTGACGTTGAACTCTACGAATTCCTGAGAGTCGACTCGATGCGTGAGGCTGCGTTTGCCGAGATTTATGCGCGGTACAACCAGCGCGTTTATATGTATTGTCGGAAGATACTGGCCGACGACACAGCAGCAGACGATGTTTTCCAAGACACCTTCATTCGCTTTCTTCGTTCTGTACAAGATGAACGCGAGATGACGAACGTTGCAGCCTTTCTCCTTCGTATTGCACGAAATCTTTGTCTGAATTGGAAGCGTGATCACAAGTCGCGTAGCGTTGAGTTTCAGGACTTCCATTTGCCTAACACGGATCATCAGGTTGAGTCACGCGAAGTGGCCCAGCTTATTACCATGGCATTGGATCTCCTCAGCGAAGAATACCGTGAAGCTTTGGTTTTGCAGCTTTATCACGGCATGAGCTACGAGGAAATTGGAGAGCATATGCAGGTACCGGTATCAACAGTGCGAAACTGGGTTGTGCGTTCGAAGAAACGAATGAGAGATATTCTGGCACCGTATTTCGAAGACAAAGAACTGCCGGGGCTCTAGACACAGTTCAACCGCTTTACAACAAACATGTCAACACACTCGATAGAGATATTATGAGTACAGAGTTTAGCCCATCCGAGTTGATTTATCTTTTCCTAGACGGTGAGCATAACGGCGTCGAACGCTCAATGCTGTTCAAGGCTATGGCTGAAAATCAGGAGCTTCAGCATGAGTTTGAAGATGCTCTCAATATTCGCAACGCAGCAGCCCGCGAAGCTGCTGACATTGCACCATCCGCAGCTCTGGGCCATTCGCTGATGGCGCGTGCCGGTTTTGCTCCGACAGCAGTGCCGCAGTTGGCAAGCGCCGGCGGAGCCGTCGTGGCCGCTACGTCTCCGTGGTTCAGTGGACTTTTTTCACACTGGTCCAACATCGCTTTGCTCTGTCTGCTACCATTGCTTGGTGTGGGCGGTGGGTATTATGCCTCGATGAGCTCCAATCTATCTCAATCTCAACATGTGTACGCCGGAGCTTCAGTCACACCGGAATCTTCTCCTAATGTGGCTACCGGCAGTGATCGTGAGCAACTTCTGCAGCAGATTCTAAATCAACGCTCAAGCATTGCAGAGCTGCAAGAACACATTAGTCGAACCGAACACAACATTTCGTACTTAGGTGCACTTGCTCAACAACTCAGCAAGGAACGAGCAGACGCTCAACTCGCACATGGGTCGATGTCTGAATCAACTTCTCGAAATGCTTCCAACAATACAGGCGCATCGCTCGGAAGTTCCTTGCAGACAAGCGCTTCGGACAACAACGGGACCATTTATCCGGTGCTCAATTCCGAACGACAAGGTACGAATGAATCGTTGTCTCCAGTAATTCCACAAGCCTCAATTGGAAGCTCGGCGCGTCTTGGTGATACACGATTCAAAACTGTGATCGTTGATCGTTATAGCGTTCCGGACATCAACTTGAAAGTTGAATCAGCGTCAGCTGCAGCTCTACAAACAGAGCGCTCGCGTTGGAATATGGAACTGCGGAACATTCAGTCTTTGGCGCAGACGCGTAATGCTGATGTCGACCCCGCAAGTGCCCATAACATCGCTAATTTCTCGGCAAGCCTCGTTTATGCTTATTCCGAACATTTTAGCTTCTTGTTAGGTGGAGGTCACGAGAACTTCGTAAGCTTGGACTATACCAACGCCGGCGGAGGCTTTGGTACTCCAGAAGTTCGCCAATACATGACATGGGCTATCGCCGGAGCACGGTACACTGCAGATCAATGGAGTGAGTTCTTGCCGATCAGACACGTGCTGCAGCTTAGTGGTGGCGTTTCCGATATCGGTATCCTCGCGAAAGTGATGCCCGGTATCGAATGGCAACCAGACTCCCGTGTGAGCTTTGTTGCCGGAGTCGAACAATCGTTGGTCGTTCCTACCGGAAAGAACCAACCTACAGGAAATAAGACTTCCCTCTCCTATGGAGTGCGCATTAATTTTTAAAATGTGCATTGTTTTTTCTTGTTTGTGAACATTGTTTTCGACATTTTCCCATCGAGATAGAGAATAGTTTTGGACAAACCATTTCTCGATGAAATCCCTGAGTCGTATAGTACTTAGCCTTTGTGCCTCTTGCATGCTGATTTTCACAGCATGTAAAGAGAGTGCGCTTGTGCCATATGACAACATTCCTGCAGAGATCCAGCAGTACTTTGCGCAAAAGTGGATTGTCAATCTGCCTTCCTCTACTACCGATCACGCTGTTCAGGGTTGGATCTTGGATTTTCAGAAGAATGGTCGATACGTTTCGTCAAGCCCGAATGCTCTTACCACGCATGGTAGTTGGAAGTACAATGCCGTTGACACGAGCGTAACGCTTAGTCCTGATGATGGCTCCTCTTCATCAACCTTTCGAATCCTCTCAATTACTAAGCAGTCTATCGCTTTAAAAAATACAAATTCCAGCACAACGCTAAACTTCGACTCGCAAGAAGGATCTCTCTTCACCATCAGTGGTCCTATTGTGTTTGAGAAGAATCTTCGCATACCGAAGAACCCGACACTTGCGGTGTTTTGGAAAGCTGCAGGAGATGTAGATTCTTATTTCATCTGGGGCAAAGGCACGATCGACGAACTTACCAACTCGTACACCTTGAAGTTTGACTCCTACCCACCGGATTCGCTGATCGCAAAGTTTTATGGATGCGATGGAAAAGTTGGAGTTGGAAGCATCTACTTGTACTCAGATGCGTCAGCGTCTACTGACGGACAAGATTTTCGTGGATGGGTTCCACTCAATACAGTGGGTACTGTACGCAACAAATCTCTGATCTTTCTCTTTGGTCGCTTTGACGCTCAAAACTGCTTGACCAATGTTCCCTGGGTGAATAGCTTCCGTGGTGGTTTCAATCTTGGCGATGCCGTAAGCACCTCACCAACATCCGGATACTATGAGCCCTCACGCTCCGGTGACGCGGCCCCACTTGTTATAACAGACGATCTGAGTAGCTACGTTACACCTATTTGGTGGCGCTAGAGTCTTCCGAATAGAGTTCCGCTTTCCGCCCCAAATCTCCGGCTTCGTCAACATTCCTTGATTAGTGCATCTCGATAAGACCACTTTCCTTCGTAGCTCGAATGTATGAGTTTATTATCGTATCGTGTGCTTCGTAGCCATACGCTTCGCGCTCTGCCCGATGTCAAGCCAGGCTACTATACCGGAGTTCAGTTCTCAATTCTCTACAACCTAGGTCTAGAAATTCAACACCTCGTCAGCTAAGTTCTTGCCTCTTTCTTAGACCGATTGAATGCTTATACCCACGCGTTTAAACCGGACGTCTGCCCTGCTCATCAAGTCTTTGCTATGAATCGTTTAAGCCTGTATGTGTATGATACGTGATTCAACGACCAGGTACTTGGACGAAGTTTTGTGTTTGATCGCCTTAGGACCTGTTTCGGATTTATGTTTCCGCCTACTCGTCGCTACATCAACGGCAGTTAAGAGATGAAGGAAGCTGCATGCGTGGTTTATTCGTTATCTGTCATACCGGCCGGAAGTTTTGGCTCGACCATTACAACTTCTTCTCGTTCCAAGACTACCGCTCCTACCGCCGCACCTTTTGGCTTGCGAACATACTTGCGTTGCGTGAAGACGACAGGAGTATACTTTGCGTTTCGTGATTTCGAGTAGTAGGCAGCGATACTGGCAGATGCTTCAACAATGTTTTTCGGAACCTTTTTGGAATCTGTGCACCGCAGAACAGCGTGCGAGCCGCTGACACCTCTGGCATGGAACCACAGATCATTTTGCTTTGCAAATCGCATCGTCAACTCATCGTTGTTTTGGGCACTTTTACCGACATAGAGTATGTATCCACCACCAAGGTCGAAGCGACGGTAAAGCGACTCATCACGCGGTCCTTGAACTTTATCCTGTGAATTCATTGTCGGTATCCATTGACGTTGAAGTTGTTGTAAACGCTCTTCACTGAGGTCTGTGTTTAACTCATCCACTATACTTGAGATATCTTTCAGCCGCTGCTCATAACGAGGTTGGCGTTCCTTGTTAACCCGCAAAGATTCTCGAGAACGCTTTGCTTTCACATAGTATCGCTGTGCATTTTCAGCCAGATTGAGTGTTGGTTCCAGGACGATCTTGAGCTCGTCGTCGTGCCAACCACGAAGCTGTAAAACAGAGAGCCCGCTTCGGTGGACATCCGGTTGCGATAACAGGATGTCGCCATAATACTGCAATTGTCGGTGCTTCTCCGATTGTGCAGCTGCTGACCGCATATGAAACAATGCGCGTTCAAGACGTTGTATCTCCTTGCGACAGCGCCCGCCAATCGTAGAGATCAGCGTCATGCGCTTACGTGTACGGTAGAGATGAATGACTCGCCACTGTAGCCCCTCGCGTACCGTGTTAAAACGTTGTCGAAGAGTGCAAGACTGCAATTCAATGAGACTAAGTACTTCCTGTGAATCTTCGTCTAAACTTAGGTAGCTTGTTTGTGCTGCTTTACAGGTACTGACAAGTTCCTGGCTAGTGGTCTGCAACCGCTCACGCTGCGATGCATCGAGTGAGGCCAAAAGTTGCGTTGCGTTAACAGCGCAGCGGTGAAGTACTTCAGCTAGATACCATTTCCCAAATTGAGGGAATAGAGAGGAGAGCCACTGCTGTATGGTGATGGTCGCCCCCTCGACCTGAAGAGTTTCCTGCATTGCCTTCAACTCGTATGGCTTCGCTATGCGTTCATGGCGCTCGCGTATCGCATCGACAACGTATTCATCCGGATTCACAAGGAGCACATTGGCATTTGCTCCTCCGAACAAGTGAACGACGATGTTGAGACGTCTGCAGTCAATGCGAACAATACGGTCCGGAGCAGCATAAACCACGCGGCTTACAATCGAGCCAATCGCTAATGGCAGTTGGTCAACGGCGCCTACCCTCGGGCGTCCTTGATGTGGTCTTACAAACAGCGAAACAAAGGGATCTTTCAGATGGATCTCCATGTCCCACTGCTCTCGGCCTTTCTCCCAGCAAAGAACCAGCACTTCTTGATCGGTTCTATAGATTTCAGTTAGAACCGCTCTATTAAGTAACGAATCAAGTTCGCTCGAAAGAGCCTCAAGAGTAAATGGATGCCGTATCATTTGCTCTTATTTTTCTTGGGTTTAGTCGCTTTTGCTGCTTCAGTAGAGTTTACAGGAGCTTTTACTATGCCGGCAGCTCCGCTGCCGGTCTGGAGATAGGTACGCAACGAGACATTCTGTTCATGTGAGGCGAGCTGAATTCGAAGTCCATCCCAGAAACTTCCCTTCTGCTCCTGTAACAGTCGATAGCACCACTCGCGTTCATCGTCTTCCATGGCAAGTACCGCCTTTTGCAAATTGATACTTGAGCTCGTCGTATCAATTCCTGGGAGTGCGAGTACCAATGAATGCCTGGCATGCGACGTTGTGTAATTATCGAGTAGTTGTGCAAGGAGATCCGGAGAAACATTTTTGTGAGCTTTCAAACCACAGCCAACACTGTTTCGAACTGTTTGAAAGGGATCCTTGAGACATACCTTCGCGACCCTTAGAAGTCTCTCCGGATCTAACTGTCCGATACTGTAAATAGCACGCATTCGAACTGGAGCAATTGAGTCCTTCAAGAGCTGTTCACAGGCATCGAGAGCATCGTTCATCCCGGCTTCGCCAATCTGTTGAGCAGCGGCTGCGCGAATACGCCAATCGCTGTGCTGTGTCAAAGACTGCAGCGCATCACTGAGACTAGGAATCTTAATCTTTCCGACTGCCCACATGCAGAAGTTTAGGGTGCTAATGCCGGTCGACGTTAGAGAGTCGCCTAGCAGCTTCATCATGGCTACCGAGTCTTTTTCATACATCTTTGGAATGATGTATTCGAGAGCCAATCGTTCACGGGGACTTAGGCTGGCGAAATGTCCGGCACAATACATAAGTGCAGAGTCACCTCCCGCGACGAGCCGATCACGCGCCGGATTTACCATGTATTGATACTTCTGAGGAGCAGTGCTTGCTTGAACGAACAATGAGTCTAAGGTCGAACTCAATATCAACTTCGGCGTATTCGAGCCCTCAGCCTTAGACAAAGAAGTCGATATAGAGTTCGAGCTTGAATTCGAGAGTGCGCCAGGCGTTGCAAAGGGTTCAAATCCGAAGTCAATAAAAGCGCCGTAACTCGATTTCGTAGAAACAGTATTATTCCTTTGTGTCTCACCGTACAGGTCATTACCCTTGGCGTCGATGAAGACTCCAATCATTCCGTAACTCCGTCGGAAATCCGAATAGCCCATGCAGTTCGCAATGTTTCGGGCTATGTAGCTATCGTCACCTTGTTCATCGATAAAGATCGAAACAGCATTTGCGTTGCCTGCTCCTAAGGACAACGACTCTGCTACGTAGGAGTCACCACCACCCTCGTCGACAAGAATGCCAACACCAACGTCGTGACCACATCCTTGAGAAACTCCATGTGAAACGTAGACATCGTCTCCGCCCCGGTCCCACAGCAATCCATGCGCGAAGTGAATTCCTGCTCCCTGTGCATACTGGTAGGCTGCGTAGCGGTCCTCTCCATCACTGTCCACAAGGGCAGCGAAGCCGAACCAGTAAGCCGAACCCTGGCCATAAATGTCGCAACTGTAGGAATCGTTCCCTTGTGCATCGAGTAGCATGCCTATGCCTCCGCTGGCGGTTGGACGTTGGCCCAAAGCCGCGCCTTGTGTGAATGACACAAAGTGAGAATCATATCGCAAGATGTCGACAAAGGGACTCTGTGTAGTGTACACGTCATTGCCCTTTGTATCAGACAACACTCCAAATCCGCCGCTGTAGCCAAATCCTTGCCCGTAGGCTTGAACGCAATAACTGTCATTTCCACTCTGATCAATGAGTGCCCCGATACCAAACGCGCCCGCGCCTTGAGAAAATACTCCACCCTGATAACTATCCGTGCCGGATTCATCATAGAGGATTCCGACACCGAAAAGACCCGCACCCATGGAGAATGAACCGGCTTTATAGGTATCGTTACCTGACATATCAATGACAAACCCACTGCCAAAGACACCGGAGGCAATGCTATATGAACTGCCCAAATAGATGTCGCTTCCGGATAGATCAACGAGTACGGACAGTGGGTAACGCAAGGCACTTGCCTTCGAGGATTGTATCGAGTACTGATCGTCACCCCCGATATCAAGGATCATGAGATACTGTCCTTCATAACGATCATTGCCTGCACCACCGATGGCGATTGGTCCATACTTGGTATTGAGTATAATGCTCTGTACGGAATCTCGCAACAGTTGTTGTGCACTTGCGGAGATTCCGGCTTGCGTGAGGAGTTGTCTAAACAAGCTCAAACCACAATTTGAGAGTTGCTGTACATCGCAAGTGGTTGCTTCGTCGAAATACACTTGTGCTATGGAGTCCGACCGCAATTCAGCGGCTTTCAACTCGTAAGGATTGGCAGCTGCATCGTCTTCACTCATCATCAAAAGACTGTCACACTGCGCAACGACAACGGAGTGTCGCAGACAATTTTGCCGTGCAGCGTCTATTAACTGCGCGGCCTTGAGTGTCGGTACCACGTACTGTTGAATGATCGAAGAAAGCACAAAGTTGTCTAGTACCTCACGAGGCAATGTTTTTCCGCTCGGGGTCTGAACTGATTGTATGAGGTTGAGAAGCGTAGTGTCTGCGTTCAGCTCCAGTGGTTTGTAGATACCGAATTGCATGTCGGACATAACCCGCGCGCCGACGAGATCAAGGTTTCCGATACTAAAGTTTTTGAATTGTGCGCTGTAGTATGCTGCAACCTCTCCACTCTTCCAGGGGGTGCTGAATAGCTTGTTAATCAAGCTCAGACGTTGATGATCGAAATTGACTGCGTCAGCTCGCATAGCTAGGTCCTTGCGGTTCATGTCGAGGACGCTTAATCCGGAGTCGAGTAGTCGCGTAGTGTGCTTGGAAAAGCCATCCTGTGCCCCAGCATTCGCGCAGAGAGCGACAAGAATAGACATGCTGACTACGGTATTAATGATGAGCTTTGCCAACGCCGATTGTACCCTTGATAACGATCTCCCAAATTACGGTTTTGGAAGCATTAGCATGTGGATGTCGGAGCCGAAGTTGTTCACACTGTGGGTAACAAATGTGCGGAGGCGAAATGCTTCAACGGACCGAGGAAGTGTATCGATAGCATCAGGAGTGGATACCGTAAATGCATACTCGCCTGAACCAAGGAGATCCGCCGAGCTAATGATGAGGAGCTCATCCGCTATGTTGTGTTGGACCATCGCCCCACTCAGCCGGGATCCGGCTTCCACCAAAACAGAACATATACCGTGAACACGGTAGAGTTGTTCAAAGCACTTCTTGAGCTGAATTCGTCCTTGTGAAGTAGTCTCGACAATCTGCAGTCGTACACCCTGTTCCTCCAACGCACGTGCTTTTGGTCCGTTGGCGTGTTCCTCTGCAACGCAGACTATGGTTTTGCTTGTATACTCATCATTAAACAACCTGAGACGTTCCGGACACCGTAGTGTTGAGTCAAGAAGGATTCGGTATGGCTGTCGACCTACAACATCGCGAACCGTCAATTGCGGGTCATCAGCAATGGCTGTATCCGCGCCAATAACAACGGCATCACAAGATGCTCGAAGTTCGTGTATGACTTTCCTACTTTGATCAGAACTTATTGCTGCTCGCTCTCCCGGTGCTCGATTGACCCGCGTGTCGAGACTCTGTGCTACTTTCAAAATCACATAGGGTCGTTGCTCCGTTATAGCCGTCATAAAAAAGCGATTTAGCCATTGACTCTCCTGCTCCAAAACGCCGACAACAACCTCGATACCGGCCTCACGAAGTTTGCCAATACCACGTCCGGATACCAACGGATTGGGGTCGACACATCCCACGACGACACGTTTTATTCCAGCTTTTACGATGAGATCGGCACAAGAGGGGTTTCGACCGACATGCGAACAGGGTTCAAGATTGCATACAAGTGTTGCTCCCTCTACCGACTCAGTAGCGGCACGGATCGCCATCGCCTCTGCATGTGCTTCATCATAGTGCCGATGCCAACCTACCGACACAATCCGATCTTCCCGAAGGATAACGCTTCCAACGAGTGGATTGGGGCTGACTAATCCACGAGCCTGTATCGCCAGCTCGTGACACTGCCGCATGTACGGCTCGTAAAACTCAGTGTTGTCGTTCAAGGCTTCTTTGTCTTCCACTCAAAAGACAGATTGTTCGCAACATAGGCTTCAGGTTTCGCCATCAAACTGAGTCTCGCAACGTATGTTCCCGCTTCGAGCTCGCGTCCGTTGTTTGTTTTACCGTTCCAAAGAATGTTGTAGCGTATTATATCGCCCTTACGTTTAGGCTCAACAGGCTGTACCTCTTGGAGAAAATTCTTGCCAACAGACGAGTTGTACACAACTTCACCTTTGAGGGTCAAGATCTCAAGTCGCAAGCGTTCACTATTGGGAAAGTAGTCTGCATAGGCTCCGCGCATACGCTGAGCGGCACAGCCAAAAACAATGCTACTGTCTGTCTGCGAGTCGATATCGGGGATGACCTTCATAAGTGGTCCGGAAGCCTCGCTTTCATCTTTGGGACTTAGGTCTACATAGTGTAGGTCGTGATAGAGCTTCTTCTGCGAACTAATGACGATGTCGAACGTGAGTTGACCATATTCTGCTGAGCGTGCGTTGAGCCAACTTCCTTTACTGCTGACAATGATAGAATCATGATCAGACGATTCATTCGTGCTACCCAACGCTAAGTGAACATCAATTGTATCCAACACCCCCAAAGCTTTGTCATACAGCACGACGTAGCAATCGGTAGCATTGAACAGAATCGGGAAGGCCGCAACGTTGGTATCACGAGCGACAATGTACTCAAAGTCAAAACGCATCGTGCCGCCCTTCGATCTCTTAGCTACAAAATGTGCTGAGCTCGGTAAGGTTGCACCGTCATGTTGATATCCTGTTGAAGAAGCAGTAGACGCTGATTGCTGCACTGAAGCCCCTCTACAAGCATTCAGCAGACACAAGCTCAGTACAGCACATACTAGTAGAGCTGCATAACTGAGTGCGTGTTGAGAATGGGGATTCGTCTTTAGAAGTCTTTGCCATATCCGTGGTGTTACTTCTTCGATCCGATGGGTGAAATTGGATGTCACTTTCATTTCGTGTTGAGTCATGATGTTCTTTTACTTTTAGCAAAGGGTGTTATGAAGCGAATCCGGAAGTAGTCCATTTGGGTTGAAAGTGCTCAGTGTCGCACAATCTGTGAGGCTTGGCTAAACTCAGCTTCTCACTTTCACCACGTTCACGAAAGCAGCGTATCGCATTGGTCCTTGCGGCGTGACACTACCGATTAGCTGGTCTGTATCAGGCAACCAAGCTACCACTCACTAGTAGCTTCTCGACCGCCTCTCTCTTGGTACTCAGACGCTGTGCCTTGAGAGAAAGCTTACACTGTTTCGAGCACATGGTTGAGGTTGACGTAGTAGGCTTTAATGCAAAGCGACAGCTAAGCCTTCGATGCGCTAAGATAGCAGGATTTTGATTGAACCCAAGGGGATGCAGACGGTGTTCATCTTAAGCTTTGGTCTATTTAGCGATCTCGCATGTGTGCTTGCTGCCAACACCTTGGGACGCAAAAAAAGCAGGTCTATTTTGAAATAGCCTGCTTTCCTTGAACTGATCTTAAGAAAAACGGTAATCGTAGATACCTCTATGCGATTACTTGTCTTCCTTCTTACCTTTTTGACCAACCAATTCAGGTTCGGTCTTTCCGCCACCCTTGGTCGGGTCTTCAACGCGCGGAGGAGCCAACGAAACGATAGCGAGCTCCTTGTTACCTGTGAGGATTACACCGGGAACTTTCAAATCCCCAATGTGTACCGATTGGTTTATCTTCAGAGGTGTGAGGTCAACATCAATGTGCGAAGGAAGATCCTTCGGCATACACTTTACGTCGAGCTTATGGATCACGTGCTGAATCAAACCGCCGTCACGCTGACCAATAGCGGTTCCAACCAGACGCACAGGAACTTCAAAGTTCATGAATGCATCCTCGCTAAAGCCGTGGAGATCAAAGTGGGTGATGACATCGGTCACCGGATCAAAGGTCACATCCTTCAAAATGCAATCCAAAGCATTGTCAGCACCATCAACGTGCAACTTGACAACACGTACGTCCTTGGTGTATACCACGGGACGAATCGCACGACTGTCGGATGAAATGGCGATCGGCTCACTCCCCTTACGGTAATAAACACCGGGGATTCGGCCACTCTGACGAACGTCTTTAGCTGCGCGCTTGCCTGACGGACGTGAGTTCACATTGAGTACTACTTCATTCATGATAGTTCCTTAGCAAAGAAATACTAATTTTTCTTGGTTCGTGTTAGCTCGTCAGTTCTAACTTCTCCACACGAAACATAAACCGCGAGACTTAACGAACAATGTCAAACAGCGATGAAATTGATGTGTTGTCGTGCGTCCGAACAATAGCTTCGGCCAACAACTCCGCAACGGAGATCACTGATATTTTTGGCGAGGGATTCGTAAGCGGAATAGTATCCGTGACAAACACTCGCTCAACCGCATCACTATTTTCAATCTTCTCGAGCGCTGCACCTGAAAAGACAGGGTGTGTACACGCTCCAACTATTTTTAAGGCTCCGTGATCCTTCAAGGCTTGTGCGCACTGCACAAAAGTCCCGCCGGTGTCGATCAGGTCGTCAATGATGAGGATATTCTTTCCTCGTGCATCTCCGATGATGCTCATTACTTCAGCCTGATTATGAGCTGATCTGCGTTTGTCGACAATCAACAAATCGGCTCCCAAACGCTTTGCGTATGCTCGCGCAGTCTTCGCACTTCCCACATCAGGGGCTGCCACTGCCAAGTTGTCCATGTTCAACTCGCGTAAAACACGGAGCAGTATGCGAGATGCATACAAGTGATCTAAAGGTATATCAAAGAAACCCTGAATCTGCGGTGTGTGCAAATCGACGGTGATAATACGATCAGCACCGGCAGACGTAATCAAATTCGCAAGCAACTTTGCCGTGATCGAGACACGAGGCTGATCCTTACGATCCTGACGAGCGTAGCCAAAGTACGGTATCACCGCGGTGATACGATTGGCTGATGCACGTTTAGCAGCATCCAACAAAATCAGCAACTCAAGCAGATTATCAGCCGGAGCATGCGTTGATTGTATAATGAAAAGATCAACACCGCGAATATTCTCTTCAAACTTCGCCCAAATCTCACCATCCGAGAAATTTGTGATGGTAAGACCCGCAAGGTGCAGGCCGGCTACTTGCGCAACCTTCTCCGCCAACCCTTGATTCGATCGTCCGGCTACTATCTTAATCTCCGAGGTACCGTCAAAACGCGAGGTTCGTAAACCTGCCTGGGCAATCGTCGACTCCAAAGCTTCCATTGTGCGATCGAAACACCGCGGTTAAAATAAAAGAGATGCAAGGACGCGGCGCCCGTACATCTCATACTTTGATAGCTGGGGCGGCTGGATTCGAACCAACGAATGTCGCTTCCAAAGAGCGATGCCTTGCCGCTTGGCGACGCCCCAGTAGTACTGGCGGTAAGTTCCTTTACCAAGGTAAATGAACGCCTTAAACACAGTAGCCTACAAATATAAGGCAGGAGATTGTTTTGGACAAGCCCGAAATGGGCTAAAAAGGAGATTTAAGAGGCTTTGCACTCAAAAAAGGCTGAATTTTGAAGCCTTTTTATCCACATTGACGGTTCAAACCCACGCTGCTCCTATCCCGGCCGACAGAGGTTTTGGTGTCCTCTGTCGGCCCCTCTATGTCCCATTTTTCTACAGCCGGGAGCATCTCGCGGCATGAATCTCTATTGAAGATTCTCAACAACCACGGCACTCGCTTCGCCACCACCGATACACAGTGTTGCCAAACCGAAGCGCTTGTTATAGCGACGTAATGCATGAAGCAAGGTTGTCAAAACGCGAGTGCCTGACGCACCGATAGGATGTCCGAGCGCGACTGCCCCACCGTGCACATTCATTTTGTCGTGCGCAATTCCCAACTGGTTCTTCGCTACAAGCGCCGTGACAGAAAAGGCTTCGTTGATTTCAAAAAGGTCAATGTCGTTAATCGTCAAGCCGGCCTTAGCGAGCACTTTATTTATGCCATGAACAGGCGCGGTATTGAAATCCTTTGGTGCATGCGCGTATGAGGCTTGTGCGACGATTCTTGCCATGGCCTTATATCCACGAGACTTCAAAACTTCTTCGGAACACAACACAAGAGCAGCTGCCCCATCATCAATACTGCTAGCGTTGGCAGCTGTTATGGTTCCGTCTTTGCGAAAGACCGGTTTCAGTTCCGGAATTTTTTCAAAGCGTACTTTTTGCGGTTCTTCGTCGAGGACGATTTCAATGTCACCTTTTTTATCTTTCACGATTACAGCAGCCATCTCATCGGCGAACAGACCGTTCTTCTGCGCGTTGATCGCACGAGTATAACTCTCTATCGTAAACTCGTCTTGCATCGAGCGATTGATACCGCACTCCGTTGCGCAGGCTTCCGCAAACTCACCCATGGCTGCCTTGGCATACGCATCGGTTAGCCCATCATACTGCATCGAGTCAATGATTTCTCCATTTCCATACTTATAACCGCTGCGAGCTTTCTGCAAAATGTAGGGTGCGTTCGTCATTGATTCTTGTCCGCCGGCAACAACAATCTCGGCATCGCCACCACGAAGGGCTTGATCGGCAAGCATGACCGACTTCAAACCACTACCGCACACTTTGTTTATCGTTAAGCAAGGCACCAAATCGGAGAGTCCGGCTCCAAGAGCTGCTTGACGCGCCGGTGCTTGTCCAACTCCGGCCGTTAACACATTACCCAGAATAACTTCACTGATTTCCGCAGGATTAACCCCGGAACGATCTACTGCCGCACGGATGGCAACAGAGCCTAACTGGGGTGCACTGAATGCTGAAAGCGAGCCCATAAAAGCTCCGATAGGAGTTCGCGCTGCAGATAAGATGTAAGATGACATGGTAAATCTACTCCTCTGAGTGGTTGCTGGTGAGTGTGACGCCCTGTTTACAGAACTCACTACAATGAGTTCGGCGGCTTGAATGCCTAATGGTCAAGCCCGGCAGTAGCTCGCAACGCGAGCTACCTAAACACAAAATTACAGTATTAGGCTCAATAACTTTATATAGGAATTGGACGACTTCTTTCCGAGGATCACTAAATCCAAGCGCCACTAAACCGTCTCCGCACCCGATGCCCCGCCTGACGATGTTGACGTGCTTGAATCGGCACTTGGCGATGAAGTTGACGAGCCGGCTGAGTTCTTATAGTCAGTTAGGTAGAATCCACTGCCGTTAAAAATCAAACCGGCACCGGCGCCAATCTTTCGCTCAACCTGACCATGAGCCCATGGATCTTGGCTACACTGATCGCGTGGGCATTCTTTCAAGGCTTCGGCCGACATCGACTGAAACACTTCAAACTTCTTTCCGCAGGTATGACAGATGTAATCGTAGGTTGGCATAACTCTTCGTGTTAAACGTTGAACGGTGGTTTCTCAACAAAGCAACGGCTTAATGACGGCAGAACGTACCCGCTAATAAACGTTACAAGAGGATAGGTTAGTGTTAGAGCTTGGGGCAGACTCAGAGTCGGAAATGCGCTCCAATTTCGAAACCGGGATAGAAGATCGGCTGGTAAAACAAAAAGTAGATATTCTCCGGAGAATGCACGATGACACTGTCAAATAGCGCGCCAATACTAATGCTAAATCGGGGCACCACTTCAACCTTCGCTCCTATGCTCAAAAAGGGCTCTGCATTTGTGCGATACTTTGGTGTCGCAGGATCCACGACGAAATCTCGTTCGTACAAAGAATTAAGCCGACGAAAGTATTGGAAACCAATCCCCAAATAGCCGCACATGCCTCCCTCCCTCAGCACATTGATCTGAACTTCGACTGCCGTTCGATAGCGATAATCCGTTTCGTCTCCTTGCTGCGACATGTAGCCTGATCCGCTAAACTGCAGAGTGTATTCACTATCCACCGCGACTCCCACCTGCAACGAAAGGTCGTTGAGCATGCTATACGCTATTCCTAGACTGACCTTCGAAGATCCCCTACCAACAACAGGTGCTGAGGTAATTGAGGAAGTAGTTGAGGAGGTAGTTGAGGAAGTGCTTGGTGTTGAGGAAGAGTCATCGCTCATGGTGGAAGCAGTCGCTTCAGCTAGATTCACAGACATCGTTGAAGTCATAGATCCGCGTTCTTCGCAAGATTCGGAAAACGCGGGGCTCGTGTTGCCAAGAAACACGAAACACAATACACAGTAGATGACAACCAATCCTGATGGCATATTCATAACGGCTCAGTTAGAATCTGTAACCCAATTCGAAACCAACGGTCGGCAGCAACTCACGCATTGGGAAGTGTGCAGGCACTTGAAACTCGGGATACTGTCTCTCCATACGAAAACCATATCCTAGACTGACGTTCATGCAAAAACGACGTGCCAACATCAGGTCTATACCCAAGCCAAAGTTATAACAATTGAGAAAAATCGATTGACTCACCGTAGTATCGATGAACGTGGAACCGTTATAGGCAGAATACGTCCAGTGCGAATTCTCCTCATTATAGTAGCGAGCCGATCCGCACAGATAGATGCGCATACCGTTGTCGAGCATGTAATCGCGTACCAAGTCATATTGCAACTCTAACGCAACATTCGAGATCGAGTTGGTGTTCTCACCATTTTCACTCATGTAATAGTAGCCCACAACCTTTGCACTAAGCGCGTCTCCGAATCGACGGGCATAGGACAAACCGGAGCCTGTCGTTGTCGAAAAACTTACACCAATCTGATTACTGTATTGGTAGAAGTTGTCTATCCTGGCTCCCTGCGCTTCTGCACTCAATGTGCACAAGGCATAAACAACCAATAAAACGATAACAAAAAGATAACGTGTCATGAGAAAGCTTGATATGGAAGTTCTTCGTGCCACAACGCAGTCTGCGTTAATCACATGCATACGCTGCAAAATGCTTTCTTCGGCGTTTACCGCCATAAAAAAAGTGTTCGAACACTAGGCTCGAACACTCTTTTATTGCTCATACTGAAGCAGAATGCTCCTTATCTAGGAATTCAGACGATGCTTCAGCGACAGTATGCCTACGGTTGCAAAACCGGTCAAGAACATCAATTGGAACGGAATTGCAGCGATTTCCAAGTAGTACAGTGATGCACAGATACCAACAAAGAAATACGCGGCCAAAGCCAGCTCGATAATGACCTCGATGCCAATCTTCTTTGCAAGGTCGTTTTTCTTTGTACGCCAGTCGTCATTCGCGTCAACAATTTTATACTTCGGTGTACGCTTAAACTCTGTCTTCTTACCAAACAATGCTTCAAAAACTGCTTTTGAATTATTCACTGCCAAGCCCATGCTTCCGGCAAGGAAGACCGGGAAGAGCAACAACCGACGACGCCAATCCAAGTGAATGGCACGTTGCGCATGTAAGTAGAATAGGAAGGTGCTAATTGAAGCAATAACGAAGATAGACATCATTGCAAAGAGGTCATCATACTCACGTCCTTCCGAAAGGTGCTTAATCAACACCATCGGAATGTTCAACATCGCGACAACCAAAATGAATGGGAACACGATGTTTGAAGTCAAATGTACAGTTCCTTCGAGCTTCACTCGTAAGGGCATCGACGAACGCCAAACTGCCGGCAAAAGCTTCAATGCAGCCTCGACTGCTCCCTTCGTCCAGCGGAACTGTTGGGTCTTCAATGAATTAATATCCGCAGGAAGTTCCGCGGGAGAAGTAACGTCGTTCAAAAAGACAAATTGCCATCCGCGCAACTGCGCACGGAAGCTCAGGTCCAAATCTTCAGCCAGTGTATCCGGTTGCCAGTTACCTGCATCCAGAATGCATGACTTACGCCAGATTCCCGCTGTGCCGTTGAAATTGATGAAGAATCCTGCTTTGTTACGCACTTGTTGTTCAATAACAAAGTGCCCGTCCAACGCAAGAGCTTGAGCGCGGGTTAAAAAGCTGTACTCCTCATTCAAGTGCTCCCAGCGAGTCTGCACCATCCCGGTCTTGGGATTGTGAAAGTGCGGGATTGTCTGATGGAGGAAGTCAGGTTTAGGAACAAAATCGGCATCGAAGATCGCGATAAACTCTCCACGAGCTTCTTGCATTCCATTCTTCAAGGCACCGGCTTTGTAACCTTCACGATTTACACGATGTACATACTTTATATCAAAACCTTGTTCGGCATAGGCCTCAACAAGTGACTTATTGGCTGTAACGGTATCATCCGTTGAATCATCCAGCACTTGAATCTCCATGCGGTCGCGCGGATAATCCAGAGCGCAGACAGCTTCGATTAAGCGTTCCACTACGTACATTTCATTGTACAATGGAAGCTGGATGGTTACAATTGGAAGCTCCTCGGGACGTCCCGCTTCAGGTTGCTTCAATGACTTGGTTTTGTGATAGTAATAAACCATCACGAGTCCGTGCAAACCAAATGCAAAGAGGATGCACAGAGCCACTACGTAAACAAGAACAACAATGTCCTGCATGTGAGTGAGTTAGGATGTATAAAAAAAGTAGACACAACATCGGGTGATGCTGTGCGTCGATAGTGAAACGGAATCTCGGTACTGCTTTGAGGATCGGGGTTCCTTCCGCGCGATACCGGATCACTGCTGCTTACCGTTTCGATGATGTCTACAAAAATACTCACCAGCCGGATATTATCGCAAGCAGAATATCATCAACATCTTGTTGAAGCGCAGTGCGAATGGCTTTGTCGCGATCGGTACTGGCGTTTGCGACGAGGAAAACTGAGCTGTTTGTGAAGTTTTTCTTGAAAATTTGACGTTTTTTGACTGCATCGTAGTATTCCGCCTCTATAGACACGCGGACCTTGCGCTCTCGCTCAATCTCCCCTGCTTTGACAGAAATTGCTTCGTCGCGTATCTCGCTGAGAGTAGCTATGATACGAGCATCACCGTCTTTGTCGACAAATTTCAACGCCCCTTCCGCTCTCAACCTGTCCGTCAAAAGTTGCGTGGCCAAATCGCGATACACCGATGATCCAAAGTTTGAATTGTCCACCACATTTGCCAACGAAACCGTGCGCAAATGAGGCGGAACTCCGTTCCCAACCAATGAATAGCATGCACCCAGAAGTGGAAGTAAGAGAGCCGTAAGGACCAACATAGCCCTGATCAGGCTTTGACGTTTAGCTGTCCTATCTAGAAGTCCGTTCACGTTCATGCAAATTGATCCTGCAGAAATGGATTGTTATCACGCTCTTCACCAATAGTCGTGGGGTCCATATGGCCACAAAGCACTCGATAGTGGTCTTCGAGCGTCAAAAGCTCTCGGTGGATCGACGAGATAAGCTGTTCCATGTTTCCTCCGGGTAAATCTGTTCGACCGATGCTTCCGTGAAACAAGGTATCGCCCGCGATAACCACACCATCATCGTGGTTTACAAAACAAACCCCGCCTTCCGTGTGACCCGGAGTGTGGCGCAGCTCCCAGCACTGAGATCCCAAATGTAGGATATCGCCATGATGGAAGTATGCGTCGACCGTAGAACCTTCCAACTCAAAAGGCAAGGCAAAAACGGTATGGGCATTTGGATTATACAAACGATACTCGTCAGCCTGGTGCAGAAAAATCTTCAGCCCCAATTCCCTTTTGAGTTTAGCACAATCGGCGGTGTGATCCCAGTGGGAATGCGTCAACCACAAATCCGTCACCTGCCATCCGGCTTTGCGAATTCGTTGTACATACCAATCGGCGCTGTCCATAGGAGCATCCACAATAACCGCCTTGGATGTAGCCTCGTCCACTATGATATAACCGTTGGTATCAACCGGACCACTACATACCGTTTGAATTGCTAAACCGAATTGCTGCATCGTGTATCTGGACATAGTCAAAGTTCTCCACGAGGTCCGAAGCGTGGAGCGAGGTCCTCATGCATACGAAATCGTCGTTTCGTATCGTTCAAATATAGAGAGCTCGGTCGGTTTAGTCAGGTAGTTGAACCGCCTTTTTCACAAAGAAAGGTCGTTCTGCGTACAATGCCTACATGACTACCACTTCAACATTGACAAGCACCTGAGCAGAGTGGATGAATCTCGATATATTGTTAGGTTAGGACGCAACGATTGGCCGGAACATCGCAGGTCGCAGTAGTCGAACGAAGTTCTTCATAGCGAGATAAAACGACATTGTCAACACACAACCCTACAACACCTAAAAGCAATACTGTTAGCCCGGAGCATGCTCAGTCACTTCTAAAGGGACTGCGATTCACCCATGTCAGTGCCATCATCATGGGTACCATGATTGGCTCAGGAATCTTTAAGAAGGCCGCTCCGATGGCCACTCTCCTACCATCCGCTCCGTGGATGCTGAGCGTGTGGGTCGTTGCAGGCGTAGTTACTCTGTTCGGCGCTTTGAGTCTCGCTGAACTTGCGGCCATGATGCCTGAAACCGGCGGACAATACAAATACTACAGGATGTTGTATGGGAAACTGTTCGCTTTTCTGTCCGGTTGGTCAATCTTCAGTGTTATTCAGAGTGGAAGCATAGCCGCCATAGCCTATGTGTTTTCCGACTATACCAACAGCATCGTCCCACTATGGCAAGTCCCCGCTGCTGTTGTTCAACAGTATAGCTTCGCTCTTCCGCTTTTGGGACGCATAGAGCTTTTGTCTAATCTTGGACACAAGCTTCTCAGCGCCTCGCTTATTCTGCTTTTGAGTTGGGTTAATGTTCGTGGTGTTCGAAGTGGCGGACGTGTAGCCGGCGTGTTCACAACTCTTAAGGTGCTCGCGATACTCTGTTTGATTGTCTTCTGCCTCGGCGCACAATCCGGGTCGCTTGAACATTTTACGCCACGTTCAATGGAACTTCCTGCAGGTTTGGGTATAGTAAGTGCTTTCAGTCTCGCCTTGTCAAAGGCATTTTGGGCCTATGACGGATGGTCCAGCATTGCTTTCGTTGGTGGTGAAGTAAACAATCCGCAGAAGACTCTTCCTCGTGCTCTCTTCGTTTCGGTGTTCAGTGTCATCATCCTCTATCTGCTCATCAACGCAGCTTATGTCTATATAATGCCGATGCAAGACATTGCGAGATCGCAGCTGATCGCGTCGGATGTTGCCAACCGAGTTATGGGTCCTGTAGGATCCACCTTTGTCGCAATTGCAGTCATGATCTCAACATTTGGTGCGACGAATGGTACAATACTCAGTAGCGCACGTGTATACTTTGCAATGGCGCGAGATCAACTGTTCTTCCCGCTTGTCGGTCGCGTGCATCCTCGTTTTGCGACCCCGCACGTATCAATCTGGGTGCAAGCTGCATGGTCAATTCTACTCCTCATCACGGGAAGCTTCGAGACATTGACCGACATGCTGATTTTCGTAAGCTGGATCTTTTATACGATGAGCGTTGTCGGTGTCATTATTTTTCGAAAACGCCTGCCCGAGGCAGAGCGGCCATACAAAGTATGGGCCTATCCCTTTGTGCCTCTCGTGTTTATTGTCGTTGCCGGACTCTTTGTTTGCAGCACCCTGTGGGGAGATCTCTCCGCTTATCTCAACGGCAGTGCGGACTCAATTCCATCGCTGAATGGACTGATTATCAGTCTAAGCGGAGTTCCTCTCTACTACTACTTTATTCGCCGTAGGCCAAAGCAAAGCGAGAACTCAGTTCGTCCCTAACCGTATCGCGCGATGAAGTACACGCATCGTCAACGTGAAAAACTAACGCATGAGTTTCGACATTTCAACGCGTCGATTTCTCTTGTAGTACGCCTCCAATTGCTCATCCTTTCGTCGTGGAAGAGGCTTCAACTCTCCCGCCGAGCTTGCTTGCAACAAAGCTCGTGGAACACCGCGTTTCACCAACTCCTCAACAACAAACTCAACTCTTCGTTTTCCTAAATTATAGTTGTACTCTGTTGTTCCATTCTCGTCGGTGTGCCCTACCAAGATGACAGACTTGATGCCATCTTTAAACTTCTTGAGATTCTCAGCCACTACATCTAATTGCTCGGTCCAAGCTTGCGTGGTTTCTAGGCCGTTGCTATCTAAAACAGTCTTATACGGTTCCAATGCAATGTTTTCCGGGAAATTGATTCGCAGCTCCAAGACTTCAGGGACAACAAAATCGTGGTTCAAAGTAACGAGACTGTCTCTAGGAGCTTTACGTACTTGATAACTGTCATAGAAACCGTTTTCCGTTTCCGCAACTACCTCTATGTCATGTAACAGTGGAACTCGCATGGAGTAGTCACCGGAATCGTTTGCAATGGTACGACCTACCACTTGCCGAACCTTCAGGTCACGTGCAATTACTTCGCCGCGACGGACTATGCGCATACGGCTTGTACGGATCCTTCCACGAATGGTTATTGAATCGACCTGGGTGTTTTGTTCTCGGTGTTGTGTCTCAACAGAGTCGGGTTGCACATCGTTACGGGCGATGGTCTTCGTCTTCTTTAGTCTCTCACGTACGTACAGATCAAAGCCTGTGGAACCGTGTCGATTCGAACTAAAGTAAAGTAGTTCATCCACTGATCCCGGACTCGAAGCAAAGAGCTCGTCGGACGCTCCGTTCAGAGGAGCTCCGAGATTTTGAACGCCCGCGCAGCGCACCAGCCCTCGCGAGACATCAAACTCTAAACTGCAACGAAATAGGTCGTATCCTCCGTAACCCTCATGACCGGTTGAAGCAAACATCAGTGTGGTACCATCAGCACAGATGTACGGACAAAGTTCATCGCACTCAGTATTCACAGCACTACCGAGGTTTCGGGCAAGAGACCAGGCTTCGCTTTCGCTCTTGCGCACCATATACCAGATGTCCGTGCCTCCAATACCTCCAAGACGATTTGATGCGAACATCAACAGTCGACCGTCTCGCGAAAGGCTTGCTTGAGAATTCCATCCCGGCATGGCATCACCCGTTTTCAAACCATGGAAAGTTGGCTTTGTAGAGGAAGGGTTGTGCACGTCCACGATGTGCGACGCTGTGTCGTCTTCGAGAGCCAGATACACACTTGCAACGTGAGAGCTACGCCCGGTGACACAACCTATTCCTAAAACGCTGTCCACCATCCACTCTTCACCCAATCTCGCACTGTCCACGGATGGAAATAAGGCCTTACGCACATTCATTGATCCGGCGGGTCCGAGCGAAACGAGTGCCTCCGTTTTGTTGAGCCAGTGTGCAGTCCATTCCGAAGTCTGACCATTCAATCCGCGCACTACCTTGATCGGATAGTAAAACTGGCCTTCACCACCGTCAACTGTGTCGAATGGGATTCCCAGCGCCGCCTTCTGCACACAGGGTTGAGGTTGCGGAATCGGACAATCCTTCGTCGGTCTGGGAGGCAGGGTCGGCGAACAGGAGTGGAGCAAAACAAAAAGCACCGACGCTATGTGTCCTGCACGTAGCCTATCAAATCTCATTGCGCTCTCCATCGGTTTCAGAAAATCGTGGAGTCTGAGATACGGCATAGTCCAGCAATTCCAGATACTGCGCTCGTTCGATCTCGACAGCCCCTAACTGCAGCGTAAAGCGATTGAGATACTGAGTATCCAACAACACAAAGTGTTGAGACTGAAGATGATCTAAGAGGTAAACAAAGGCGGCTTTAGATGCATTGCTTCGGACCGAGAACATCGACTCACCAAAAAACGCAGCTCCTATGGCTACACCATAGAGTCCTCCGACGAGTTCATTTTCATGCCACGTTTCGATTGAGTGCACCACTCCCCGCTCATACAACTGAGTATATATTGCGATTATATCATCGGAAATCCACACTTCATCGCCTTTATCGCGTCTACTGCATGCTTCGATAACATCACTAAAAGCACTGTCCACAGTCATCCTAAAACCGGCTTTTGCTATGTCTTTGCGAAGCGAGCGCGAGACTTTTAAGTCGTGCAGGGGAAAAACTGCTCGAGGATCCGGAGAATGCCAGAATATCATGCCTTCCTGTTCAGCCATGGGAAAGAAGGAAGTACAGTAGGCGTGCAGCAACAACTCCTCGCTCAACACGGAGGGATGACAAAACTCTAGGTGACGAAATGGAAATGAAGACCCCATAGTACCTGTTCGACCGTCAACGCGACTTCAGCGTATGTAATGGAATAGAAAAAACACCCTATTGGGCAGCACCTCAATCAAGCGAAATATAGGACGTAAAAACGTAATTTGTAGGAACAAACCTTGTGGGACGCCCACGTCGCTTCGGCAACAGCGACTAGTTTCAACATTCCATGAAAGCACTTTATGCTGAGACACAGTACCAAGTTGAGAAGAGTTTCCGTTCTCGCTCTTTTTGCGATTGTTTTTGTTAGCGCGTCACTGCGTGCCGCCCCGCCAAAAGTCCTGATCATAAATGCACACCCGGATGACGAAAGTGGGTGCGCAGCTACGGTATACAAGATCACTCACGATCTTCACGGCGTTGTCGACCTCTGCTTGATAACGAACGGCGAAGGTGGATTCAAATACTCTACACTTGCCGAAGATTGGTACGGGTTGGAGCTAACCGACGAAGCAGTGGGTCGTCAGCATTTGCCGCGTATACGCAAACAAGAGATGATGAATGCAGCTAAGGTAATCGGCATTCGCAATGTCGTGTTTCTCGAACATTGGGATCAACGCTATACAACCGATGTTCAGGAGGTCTTTCGTGAAGCCTGGGATACAGCTCTAGTTGCGAAACAATTGGGAAACCTGATTGACAAAGGTGCATACGACTTTGTGTTTTGTCTTCTACCCACTCCCGATACCCATGGTGGACATAAAGGTGCCAGCATTTTAGCGCTTCAACATATCTGTTCGATGAGTGCAGCAAAGCCGATCGTGCTTGGAGTTGGATTTGCTCGCAAAGATTCGCTATCCGTAATTCCAAAAACACTGGACGCTTACCCTGTTACCAAACTCAAAAGCGGTGTTGGCCCCTTCATCTTCGACAAGAGCACTCCTTTTGGTTTTAAAAAACGCTTGAATTACAAAATCATCGTAGCGTGGTTAGTTGCGGAGCACAAGTCTCAAGGCACTGTTCAACTAGGAATGAACGAAAGCGATCTAGAAGCCTTTTATTATTTCGATTGTAATTCTCAGGACGGAATAGCAAAGACACAAGCTCTTTTTGATGAATTGAAGGTGGTACGTTACAAAGAAAAGTCGTATTAACCTTGAACATTGTCCGGTGTCTTGCAAAACAAAGCAAAGTCGAGAATGTTGACGGGTCTGCAATGCAGTTGTTCGTGTAGTTGGTATTGTTCATGTTGGCCGGCTTTGATGAGGTCGGCAGCATTGCGAACCTGAAATTGATATCGTCAACACCCAAAAGCCCTCGTTAGAACCATAGGTTGCATCTAAGTATGTTGCACACAGTTGGATGTGAAGTTATCGGCGCTTTGACTTTCGCTAACGAATGAGTCGATGTTTGTGTCTTGGGAAGATTCCCGATTCGAAGTGCTAGGTCGAGTGACTATTATCTACAACAAACCGGTACCGATTAGATGAATGTTTTCATATCGCTCTTCCTGCTTGTACTTACTTTTGGTTTGTGTTCAGTGCACCGGACTCCGACCCGCAGTGCCGATCCGGATGAAATAGGATCGACCGACGACCGGTCCGAACTTCTGAAGTATGAGTTTGAAAGAACACGGAATCCGGCTACGAATAGTATCCCGGATGACATACGAATTCGGGAGAATGCTTTTGTTGCTCGAATTCCGAGCGGCCCTACCGATGCGTCAAATCTGTTTGGACTTGCTGCCTCCGACAGTGTGTTATGTCCGGACGTCGATCAGATTCAAAACCACGGTGTCGAGCGAACCGGGGGCCGTACCAGAGCACTTGCCATTGACGTCAACAACCCACGAACGCTTGTCATTGCCACAGCCGGAGGTGGCGTATGGCGCTCAAGCGACGATGGCGGAACATGGTTATCAACATCCGATCAAAACGCAGTTCAGAGTGCCACCTGTGTTTGTCAAGATCCACGCCCCGGAAGGAGTCACACTTGGTACTACGGCACCGGAGAAGTGTACTCAACCGGTGGCTATCCAACTTATACCTGGGACATGGGTGTGGGAATTTTCAAGTCTACAGACAGCGCAAAACACTGGAATAGTCTACCGTCAACTTCCTCGAATCGACAAGCATCTCCCGATGCAGCCTTCAACTTTGTAACAGCTCTTTGTGTGAATCCGGTTCGTATGGACAGCGACGTAGTCTTTGCAGCAGCAAACGGATGCATCATGCGCTCCAACAACGGAGGTAGCTCGTGGTCGATGGTCTTGGGTAGTCCGGCGATGGCGAGAACCGTCTTTACCGAAGTTGCTGTCAGCCCAACCGGTGTCGCTTATGCCACCATCGGAGTCGGCGGAAATGTTGGGATTTATCGATCGGTCGATGGCATATCGTGGACGAAAATTTCCACCTCGGTTGTTGTTGGCTCTTCAACCTTGCGAATTCGAATGGCAATCTGTCCCTCCAACCCAAACGTCGTATGGTTCCTCAAAGCAAATCCGAGCACAGGTCAGTCCATACTGTTGAAGTATACCTACCTCAGTGGCAGCGGCAGCTCGAGCGGCGGTACGTGGGAGGAGCGCGGCTTTGGTCTATCCTCTGTTCTTGAGACGCAGGGCGGCTATTCAATGGCAGTAGGAGTTGCAGCCGATGACGAGAACAAGGTCATGGTCGCAGGCACAAGCGCTTACTACTCTTCAGATGGATTCGAGAATGAAGACCTCATGCTTCACGTAGGCGGTTACAGTAAGGAATACCTCCTGAATAGAAAATGGGATCCTGTACGTCCTGAATTGTATCTCTACGGAAATAGTCACCCGGATGTGCATGCGTGTGTATTTGCCCCCGTCACGGGGTCAACAGCAGTGTATTTGGCTTGCGATGGCGGTGTGTTTAAAACATCAAAAATTGATGAACTACCGTCGACGAACTGGAAGAGTCTCAACGCAACCATCATCGCTGAACAGTTCTACAGCATTGCCATTGATCCGGCCGGCAATCGAGATGGAACGTTTATCGGTGGCGCACAAGACAATAACTCAAATATCGGATCGCGTGATGGTAGAGCCATGCGTTGGGTGCTTGGAGGTGATGGAATGGTATGCGAGATGTGCGCAAACCGTCGAGCTGTCCTACCGGCTTATCAAGGAGGACAGGTTTTCCGTGTTCGGATGAACGACAATCTTGACGCGGTGTTAGAGTACAACAATCTACGGCCTTCAACAGGAAACTTCGACTTCATCTGTCCACTACAACTCGATCCGGCGGAAGATTCTGTGTTATACATGGTCGGCGGACAAAGCCTTTGGCGTAACTCTAACATCTTTGCGCGCGATTACTTCAACGACGCAAAACCTAATAGCACCGGGTGGACTTCAATCAACTTGGTATCGGGAACAACAAGTATAAACAATGCCAGTGCATTGGCCGTATCGACTATTCCGCGAAATCGAGTCTATGTTGGTTCAAAAACCGGAACAGTTTTGATGATCGATAACGCTCATAAAACCAGCCGCACGATTTCGGTTCGTACGGGATCAAAAATGCCAAAGAACGCCTACATCAACAACATAACGGTGAATCCCAACAACGGCAATGAAGTCTTTGTAGTGTTTAGCAATTACGAAGTACTCAGTGTGTATCATAGCACCGATGCGGGACTAAATTGGGAGTGCATTGCGGGAAACCTTGAGGAATTCGATGATGGCACCGGAGCCGGTCCTGCATGTCGCTGGATCCAAATGCTAAACTATCAATCAAAAACTGTATACCTTTTGGGCACTACCTCCGGAGTGTTTTGGACGACTAGTTTAAGTGGAATGCAAACCGCCTGGTATCGATTTACTGCAATTCCTGCGGTTAACGTCGACATGATCAAAACACGAAGTACAGACGGATTCATCGCCGTGGCTACACACGGACGCGGCATCTACACCACCTATGCCGTTGTCAAAGACGCAAAATCGAGTGGCGTCGGAGTACAGGAGCAAAATCCGGAGTTTAGCCTCACCGTGTTTCCCAATCCCTGTTCCGACGTACTTAGCATGAAAGCAGCCCTGCCACACAGCGGGAATGTCGACTATGAAGTTTTGTCGGAACAAGGGCGTAGCCTTCAACGTGGATCACTCGACAATGCTAATGAAGATGCTGTGGAACACCGGATCGATGTTCACAATCTTGCTACGGGTCGCTATTGGCTGCTTCTTCGAAAGAACGGGCGCGTTGTTGCAAAAACCTCTTTTATTCGCAGCAGTTAAGAGTCGCATTGCGTCAAGGCTGCAGCAGTAGAGACCACCTCAATGACCACGCCTCCCTATTACAATGATCTACTTTATATCTGACATTCACTTGGGTCTTGGCGCGTACGCAGAGCGCCATGAGCGCGAAGCACGACTCATCTCCTTTCTGGATTGCATTCGGTCTAAGTGTGAAGTGTTATACATTGTCGGCGACCTTTTTGACTATTGGTTTGAATACGGCACTGTACTACCACGTGATTTTTTTCGAACCTTAGCTGCGCTTGACCGTCTTCGTTCATCAGGCGTCCGCATCGAGTACCTCATGGGCAATCATGATTTTGGCCATCAGGACTTCTTTGAACGTGAACTGAACATTCCGGTTCATAGGGCAGACCTCGAGGTTGAGCACTCTGCCAAGCGATTCTACATTGCTCATGGTGACGGAAAAGTGTACAACGATAGGGGTTATCTCATACTACGCGCTATTCTTCGCAATAAACTGAACATCAAGCTCTTTCAGTGGATACACCCTGACCTTGGTATAGGTTTGGCGTCCAACACCTCATCAAAGAGTCGCGAATACACTGATGCAAAAGACTATGGCAAGCAAGACGGATTAGCTGACTTCGCAGCTCAAAAAATCAAAGAGGGCTTTGACTATGTGGTCATGGGGCATCGTCATAAGCCCTTGGAGAAACGTATGGACTTCAACTCTCACAGCGGTGTGTATGTCAATCTTGGTGATTGGCTTGGACATCATACCTACGCTGAATTCGACGGTCACGAGCTACGTCTGCGATCTCTGAACGACTTTTTTGCCGAGCATAAAGAGCACGGACGCTAGGAGACGCTTCCGTGAATTGGGCATCTGAGCTGACGAGAGACTAAGATCATTGAGAGAATATTTCTAACGCAGTGCCTCTCGTACTCGCGCGGACAAGTAATCCATGATCCAGACTACCAGAGCGATAATGAGGACTATCATCCCTACAGATTTCCAATCAGCTAACATCTGATATTGGATGAGCATCGAACCGATGCCACCGCCTCCAACCAAGCCGATGATAGTAGCCATACGAACGTTGATGTCCCATCGGTAAATAGTAAACGACAGGAACGGGATGAAGATTTGTGGAACGACGGCAAACCACACAACTTGCAAAGGTGTAGCACCTGTGGCCTCTATCGCCTCCATTGGACCTGTATCAATGTCTTCGATCTGCTCTGAATACTGTTTGGCTAGAGACGCAACGGTGTGCACGCATAGAGCAAGCATACCGGGAAATGGTCCAACCTTTACCCAAACAGTGAAAATCACAGCCCACACCAGTGGTTCGATGGAACGTGTGAAATTGGTAATGAGACGTAAAAGATTGTACACGGCAAACGCTATCGTGTTTGCCCTCATCAGATTACGAGCCGACAGAAATGCTAGAACAAAAGCAAAGGGCAGAGCAAAGGCAGTTGCCATAAACGCGATGTAGAGCGTTTCTACGATTGCCTTGATACTGTCACCAAGAAGTTGGGTATTCGAAAAGTCCGGACTTAACAAGTCACGAAAAAGTCGACCGGCTGCATCCAAACGTTGTTGCGAAAAGAGGTCAAGCACGCTTACCCGCGATACAACCCATCCACTTACAACAGTCATGACAATCAGGATCCACGCTACATGCTGCGTCCAAGAATATCGCCATCCATCGACAGATCCTTCGCCAAGTATTCGCGCCGAGAGTGAGCACTTCAGCAGCTGCGAAGCAGCTGCATACACCAAACCACACACAACGTAGAGCGAGAGAGATTCCCAAAGGAAGTCGGGAGCGGAACTGTTGCATACAACATGATACCAGCCCACACGATGTAGTGTGATAGCTAAATAAGCACCCCAAAAAGAGTCGAGTGCGAGTATAGTGAATCGTTTCTTCATGCCTTCAGTACGCTCCTGTTTATCGTATCTCAACTTCTACGGCATCCTCACCATAGATTTCCTTGAACCACTGCTCGGTGATTTGTTCAGGCTGTCCTTCGAACACCACACGTCCTGCGCGCAATGCAATCACTCGGGTGGCATACTCGCGAACCAAGCTCAAAAAGTGAAGATTACAGACTACTGTTGTTCCGAGCTCTTTGTTGACATACTCCAAATACTTCATAACCGAGTGAGAAGTGGCAGGATCCAGAGATGCTACCGGTTCATCCGCGAGTAGGAGCGAGGGATTTTGCATGAGTGTTCGCGCGATGGCAACCCGCTGCTGTTGTCCACCGGACAGCGCGTCGGCTCGCATCTCTGCCTTCTCTCGAATTCCCACGATGTCTAGATTCTTTAGTGCTTGCTCACGAAGCTCCGTGGGAAAACGATTGAGGATGGATGACACGGTTGAGACTTGTCCCAAAGCGCCACTCAGCACATTGTCGAGCACAGATCGGCGTTTCACCAGATTAAAGTGTTGGAAGATCATTCCTATGTTCTTGCGATGCTCACGCAGCTGCTTTGCGTCGTAGTTCGTTATCTCATTCCCGTCAAAGCGAATAGATCCCGAACTCGGTTTGATCAATGCATTAATACAACGCAACAAGGTCGACTTACCGGATCCGCTGAGGCCAATCACTGCAAGGAACTCGCCTTTGCGGACGTTTAGGCTAACTCCCTGCAAGGCACGAGTTCCGTTGTCGTATGTTTTTACCAGATCTGTTACTTCGAGCAATGCTGACATAGTCGTATATCCGTGTTGTTCGATCCTACTACCTACGCCCTTGAACGTAGTCGCATATCTATATGGTGTACAGCCTCGCAAGCCTGCGGTCGACAAGACCTGCGAACGCGGACTACTCACCAACTTCCATAAGTTCCCGAGCACTTTTCAGTGAAGTTGTAGTCACAGTTTCTCCTGAAATGAGCTTTGCCACCTCGTGCACTCGTTCCTTAGCGTTTAAGCGTCTAGCCAGAATTCGAGTAGAACCTTCTCCATCTTCCTTCGACACCGCTATGTGTTCAGAGCCAAGCGAGGCAATCTGTGCCTGGTGCGTGATCGCTATCACCTGATGACTGGATGCCAATGTTCGCATCATCATGCCCACTCGTCGTGCAATGCGCCCACTTACACCGGTGTCAATTTCATCGAAGACCACCAAGGGGATATTGTCTGCAGCCGCAAGCACCGATTTTAGAGCAAGCATGAGTCGTGAAGCCTCGCCGCCGGAGAGTACTTTATCCAATGCCTTTAGCTCTTCTCCTTTATTCATCGAAGCCAGGAACTGCACCTGGTCAACACCCGTGGGACCGGAACGATAGTACTTTTTAGCATGGACAGCGTAGAGTTCATCATCGCTCCCCGCCGAGCTCATCTCTATCGGGTTCACACGGCATTCAAACCGCGCGTGTTCAATACCAAGTTCGGACAAATGATCAACAATAGATTGTGCAAAGCTCTGAACGATTCCGAGTCGTTTCTTCGACAAATCAATGGCATGCTTTCCAAGCTGTTTGCGTAAATCTGCGATCTGTAATTCGAACTGCTTGGTACGCTCGTCAACATTCTCAATAAAGCTCAACTCCTCCGCCAATCGCTGACGAAGCTCCAAACACTTCTCCAAACTACCGTAGCGCTTCCGAAGACGCTGAAGCATGGACAGGCGCTCTCGAATCTCCTCAATGCGTCCGGGCTGAAACTCAATACGGGCACTGTATTGTTTTACACTTTTTGCCAGCTCTTCAACAGATATAATCACAGACTCAAGTTCAGCACAACTATCTGCAAATCGCGCATCAATATCACGTAGGTGCTGAAGATGTTCGCGGACTTTGATGAGTCCATCGCGAGCCGATGCATCCGCTCCATACAGCAATCGATAGGCCGCATCGCTTTGGGCAAACAACAGCTCAGCATTGCTTAGAATGGAAAGCTCTCGTTCTAGTTCCACATCTTCATCCGCTCGGGGATCAATACGCTCTATTTCATCGAGCTGGGCACGCTGAAAATCCTGTCGAGCGCGATACTCCTCTTCCTGCGTTCGAAGCGTACGGTAGGTCTGAAGCACTGTACGCAGTTCACGGTAGGTGTCTTGATACCTCTCAAATTCGATTGCGCTCTGTGCCAACTCATCAACCATGCGCACTTGAAACTCAGCTCGCAGTATGCTTTGATGTTCGTACTGTCCGTGAAAATCCACCAGCATCGTTCCGAGTTCTCGTAAGAGCGCAAGTTGCGTAGGAGAATCGTTGATAAAACATCTGCTTGAGCCTTTGGCGGAAAGCTCACGTCGCACGATTAACGTTGCGCCAAGATCTTCGCAATCATGTACACGCAGAAATGAATGAACGGGGCTCTCGGTTTCAAGTTCAAAAACGGCTTCGATAACGGCTCGCTGCGAGCCTCGGCGAATCATGTCGGTGGAGGTTCGCTCACCCAGAGCAGCTAAAAAGGCATCGATAATGATTGACTTCCCGGCACCGGTTTCGCCTGTGATGATATTCAGTCCGTTCGAGAAGTCAACTTCCAAACGTTCTATGAGGGCAAAATGAGCTATGGATAAGGATCTGAGCACGGCGCGTGGATGCGATTTTCGGTGTGAACGGAGCTTGATATCAAATATACACAGCGAATTGAATGTGGCTGTTGCGCGGCTGCAGATGTGGATAACGTCAATTCTTCAGCATTTTCGCGTAGGTGGCAGCGTACTCTTTTACAGCAGCGGCAACACCTTTGGCAATTTTTTGTTGTCCGCTCGTGGTCGTTAAGGTCTTTTCATCTTTAGCGTTTGTCACGAAACCCGTCTCAATGAGGACCGCAGGCATCGACGCGCCAATCAAGACGATAAAACCTGCTTGATTTACCGATCGTTCGCACATAGATGTGCATACTTTCATGTTCTTTTGAACCAACGCAGCGAAGGTTGAGCTGAGTTTTACAAACGAATTTTGAGCAAGAGTTGCAACAATCAGCTGATCGTCGTTTAGACCTATATATCGATCAGATTTCTCTTCCAGGCGAATAACGGCATTTTCGCGCTTTGCAACCTCAACGGCAGTGTTTGTCTTGGCCGGACTTAGGATATATGTTTCAAACCCAGATGCGTTGGTCGGACGTGTCGGCGTGGAATTACAGTGAATCGAGATAAACAGCTTTCCTCCGGCTTTGTTTGCGATCTCTCCTCGCTTGTCAAGTTCAACAAACACATCGGTGCTTCTGGTCATGACCACTTTCGTCTCCGGCATGCGCTTTCGAATCTCATCACGGAGCTTCAGTGCAATGTCGAGTGTTATATCCTTTTCGTAATGTCCGTTTATAGACTCGGCACCGCCATCCTTGCCTCCATGTCCGGCGTCTATCACAATACAATCTAAATTCCACTTAGAGTGCGCGGCCGGCGTCGTCTCAGAAGGCACGGCGGCTTTTGGACCAATGTGGAGCACGGCTTCTTCGTCGGAACTGAGCTCGAGACGAACACTACGATCCGCCGATTTCAGTGCTATGGTGTAGACTTGCGCGCCTTCTTCTAGACCCGAACGGACACCGGCGACGTTTAGTTTTCGGATCACCGCCAAATCTTTCACCGCGTTTACACAAGCGGGAAACACAAGTCGGATTACACCTCGCTCAAATTCCACCGTGGGAGACTCGGGGAAAGCCTTCTCGGCATGGAAGCGAATTGTAGTATGTGACCCCGATACCTCGGTGCTGATGGTCTTTACGCGAACGGCGTGCGGACTCGACAGGAACGCAATCGAAGCAAGCATGTCTTGGAAGCTCCTGACACTACCATCGGAGCTCTTCAATTCGAGCCTGTTGATGCTCAGTCCGGCAGTATCATCCAGCTCGCGCCTCTTAAGATCACCCGGTAGTTGATAGCGCATAGGGACCGACGACTCTTGATCCGGCGCTACGACCGGACTCTCATCGGGTTGATCAGTGTCAATCGCACTCTTCGATGTCTTTGTTGTCTTGGTTGCCTTTGCAGTTTTCGACTGACTGTTCGAATGAGAATCGGAAGTTTCAACCTGTTTACTGCTTGACCTGCGCAGCTCGACATCTTTGGACTTTGTCTGTTCAACGAGCTGTTCAACGGGTGTAAGCGGATTGACCGCAGCGGTTCTTCCACTTCGTGGAGTATCACCTACCGGCCCGGTCGAATTCTCTGTCCAGCTTATGCTTCGCTTCCTCTCGTTCACCTCGCAGAGACCAATACTTGCCAAGGCATCAAAAAATTGAGGATATGGAACGAGTATCGTCTTTGCAACCAGGATGGTCGGCACCGTCAACTGAAGTACACGTTGTTGATCATTGCTTTCGGCACGCACAAAAAAACTGCCGGGAGCAGTGGCGATGCGATGACCTGATATGAGGACATTGTCAGACGTTGTAGGAGTAGTAGACTTGTCAAAGATCTTTAAGGCGGATGCCGTTCTTGTCTTCTTTCCGGATTTAGCTTTCGCACGCTGAGGAGTTGGTGCAGCTGTCAGTCCTAAACTCGAAAAGGCACAATAGCGTATGGAATTGAGTTGCAAAAGGTGGATAGTCTTACGTTGATGTCCATCTACATAGATGTTTACAGTCTCCTGCAGCCCTGCACCACTCTTTGCCTCCGAGCCTGCGGCGCGCGCCCCTGCTACACTCTTTTTTGCAGAACCACGACGCGGACGCGCGTCTGTTGCGTTGTACAGCAAACAGAGGCACAGAGCTAGTGGCAGAAAGTAGAAGCGAGAGGTCGACATTAACGAAATGCAGAGATGATGGTGACGTAGTGATTGTTGAGTGCAGATTGCTGCTACGGACTAGCCGGTGGAGGCGCACTGCTCTGAGGTTGAAGAAGTTCTTCTGCTCGCAATGCACGATGCGTGCGCCAATCTGTAAAGTACATGACCAGCACAGCAGCAGCAGGCACCGACACCAAGAGTCCAAGGAATCCAAAGAAGTGTCCAAAGATGAAAAGAGCCGCTATCAGAGCGACAGGATGCAAGCCAATCTTGCTTCCCGTTACATGCGGATCAATAACATAGGTGCTGATAAAATGGAGAATCACGATGCTTAAGGCCACGACGATAATCTGGGTTGCCGCTGCATCTGCACCGACAACAAGAATCGTAACGACGGCAACAAAGAGCGATGCCAGAATGCCTAGAAAGGGTATCGGATTCAATAGACCGCAGAGCACACCCAACACAATAGCGTAGGGAATTTTAAACAGAAGAAAAATGGTTGTGGCACTAGTGCCAACGAATATTGCCGAAATGATTTGTCCGCTGATGTAGGCTCTGACGATTTCGTTAATACGCGACAAATCAAACAGCACCCGCGGGTTGCGCTCTTCAAGAATTCCTATAACGAGTTTTTTTAGTTCAGGCAAATCATTGAGGAAGTAGAAAGCCAAAACCGGGATGAGCACAACGTTTACAGCCTGCGCTGCAACGGATGACAAGGAAGTCAAGACGTGGAGCAAACCGTTGAAGATAACTTGCGAGGCATTTTCAAGTTGAGGAACGACTTCCTTTTGAACAATCTCACGAGCGTTCGCGCCGGAGATACCAAAGCCCTCCAGCCAACGATAGAATTGTCTACTCTCCAAGTACTGTGTGGTACTGGAAACCATTGAGGAGATACGTCGTATAACGTCGTTCATCTGCTCAAAAACACTTGGAAAAATGTACACGGAAACCAGAACCAGTGCACCAACAATAGTCAGCAGTAAGGTTAGAGAGACGAAGCTACGGTTAAGTTTCCAAGACTGAAGTTTTGTGACGAGAGGATCAAGAAGGTAGGCTATGAAAAAGGCGATAGCAAATGGGAGGAGCGTCATGCCCAACTCACCCAAGAACCACAATACAAAGACCAAACTGCTCAAGACAATGAAGCGTCGTACAAATGCAGACTGCTCTCTGTAAGGCATCACGATAAAGATGAGTATCGCGAAGGTGATCAGAGGTCCGGCATCATTCATCAAAAGTTTCGTCTGAAACAAAAAACCGGCCAGTGCACACGCTGCCAAACCGACAGCGGCAACAACGGACTTCTTTGTATACAACGTACTTTCCATGATGGGCGACATCCTATCGTGTGCACAAAACTACGCTTTTTGGTCCTTTTTGGATCATTGCAAGACTTGCTAATTAGGAGCAAAAGCTAGACCACTTTCCGGTTGATTGAGGTTTTTGGGATTAAACACAAAGCGCAGCCGGAGGCTGCGCTGAGTAAAGAATCATTGCATGGATGCACAAACAGACGTCTAAGCACCTTCGGGCTGACCGCAATACTCGTCGTATGCTGAACTAAGCGTTTGAGCAATTGCTTCCGGAAAACGTCCTTCAATCATATGTCGGTGCACGACACCAATAAGAGAGCCGTCTCGAAATAAGGCGATACTCGGACTTGATGGCGGAACCTGATTCAGGTAGGTTTCACGCACATACTTGGTTGCTTCAAGGTCTTGGCCTGCGAAAACAGTTACCAAGTGGTCGGGAACCTTCGCATGACGAAGTGACATGGCAATTCCCGGTCGCGCCGAACCTGCCGCACAACCGCAAACCGAATTGATAACCAGCAAAGTGGTACCACTTTTTTTCATCGCTTCATCGATTTGATCCGGGCTTTTAAGCTCCGTGAAGCCAATGCGAGTGAGCTCCTCGCGCATGGGCTGAACCATAATTGGATCGTACATACTATTTTAAAGTTTTGTAAGATGGATACCTTGTTTACGCAAAGACAGAAACGCAAAGTCGTGCGATTGCCATTGCTTTCTCTTTCGATAGACGAATTCAGCTCGCTTTCTGTGTACGTGCTTGTCTTCCTGTACTAAAATATCACCTTTTGTTGTGCCACGTGAGCGCAGACTGCATCTTTGCAGTGAATTCTTCCTCCGTCCTAACGCTTACATCGGAGTGCTGAAGTTATTCAGACAATCTCCTCCACGACACGAGAAAGGTCTTTGTGCTCATCCTTCGTAGTATTCGAGAAGCACAACAATGGTGCGACGACCAGCGCAAAGCCGGGAAAACCATAGGTTTTGTGCCAACAATGGGCTACCTACATGCCGGACATACCAGTCTGGTTGATCAAGCTGTAAGGGAATGCGACGTTGTTGCAGCTTCCATCTATGTGAATCCAACCCAGTTTGCTGTCGGTGAAGATCTGGACCGCTATCCCCGTGATTTTGAAAACGATTGCCGCCTCTTAACCGAACATGGTTGCACCATGCTCTTTGCACCGAATAGCGAAGAGATGTACCCGGATGGATTTCTGAGTCATGTCCGCGTAGGTATCATCAGCGCCCCATTTGAGGGTGCGTTTCGTCCGACTTTTTTTGAAGGCGTATGTCTCGTCGTCACCAAGCTGTTGATGGCTGTAAAAGCCCATCAGATGTACTTGGGCCAAAAAGACTATCAACAGACACTGGTTTTACGCCAGCTCATTCGAGATTTAAATATCGATGTTCATGTTGTGGTGGGTCCAACAATTCGTGAAAGCGATGGGTTGGCAATGAGTTCACGAAATGTGTATATGAACCCCGAGAACCGCGCCAAAGCTGCGATCATCTATACTGCGCTGAGCAACGTGCAGCGCGCGATATCTCAGCACATCAGAACGAAGTCAACATTAGACGCAATACTTCGTCGCACGCTGGTCGAAGCACCGGGTCCGGCACTGCATGTCGACTACGCAAGCTGCGTTTTGGCGCATAACCTTCAGGAGAAAGATGAGTTTCAAAGCAGAGACCTGGTCGTCTGCCTCGTGGCAGTGCGCTTGGGAAGCACTCGACTTATTGACAATGTATTGATTCCAATACCCTAATCGGTGTGTTCGAGTTTCGCCGAAACTCGATTTAACCTTGCGTTGATCCGTAGTTATCAGCCTGATGCGCGTTAATGCAAGTTGATTAGAGAAAAGTAATTGACACCCTGAAATAACGTAGGCTGTAGAAACATCATGACTCGGCTTAGCGAAACGAGAAGAGGAGTCACGTAGTACGTCACTCCCCCATCATATTCGCATCACCTGTTTTTGACTTGCTATCTCGACATACCTCAACACTTCCATAGTAGAGAAAATTTCTCGACTCCCGGTGGTAGCTCGCACGAGCTTATAGTAACGATTTTTTCTTCACTGTTCTCGTTCGACGCTTCTTCGAGTTTGAAGTACCGGAGCTTTTCGCTTTCTTGACAAGAGCCTTGGGTTTGATTAGTCCCAATGCGATACACATCTCATCGCCATAATCGCTAAGGAGTTCTTCTCCCGCTTTGATGGCGCGAGTAGTAACCATCTCGATAACCTTGTTGTCAGATTGGTACTCAACATTCGGTTTCTTGCCGGAACCTTGATAGGTGCATATGTATCGTGCAATGCCTGAATCAGTGCGTCGGGCGTCAATGACGATTTTCTTCGTCAAGCCAATTCCATAGACTCCCAGTGTATCATCTTCGTAACGTTCATCGTATTCAGCTTGCGTCAAGCGCTCACCTTCATAGTTGAACAAAACCTGACCTTTGGGTATATCACGTGTTGCCCAAAGACCCAATCCTGCAGCTTTGATTTGAGAAGCCCGAATCTCTACACCATAAACTTCACGTGTATGAATTGCACAGTAGGGGTGTGACAACGTTGTTTGACGTTGACACCGTAGTCCGTTGTTACGAAAGGCGCACTGCGCGCTAATACGTATTGTTTGATTTTTTGCCATGTGGTTATTTAATGATCACACCAGTTTCCAAGGACCAGAACACTAAATCTAGTTCGTCCATATCTATGCGAATATCGGAAGCAAATTGTTTCCATTGTGCTTCGATCTCTTCATACGCTCGTTTTGACGACGGTGGTTTTGCGCTATCGACGACTCCGCAACGGTGCAAGTGCTTGAGGATATGACGATCGATAATCGCAATACCGCGGTGGCCTATATTCCGCAAAAAGTGTGACGCCTCTTTCATTCCGATGCCACGTATTCCGCTTACCAAGCGCTCACGAATAGCACCAACTTCTTCGGCACTGAGGCACCATTCCTCTACTTGTGGGTATCCAGTTCGAAGTAGTCGTAAGTTCTGTGCCTTGACGTTATGAAATCGTATGTAATGCTCCGGGTCTCGAAGAATGGACGTTGGGTCGACCTCATCGGAGGCATGTAAGAAATTCAATTGCTTGAGTTTGTTTACAACTTGTTCCGCATGCAGAGCTTTACTCTGCGGTGTGCAAATACAGAAACACAGTTCGTAGAACCACTCCTCCTGCGGTACGATTCGGAAGTCGTTGAGACGCGATTTGATAGCAGCTTTACGCTCCGCATAGGCTTCGAGGACGTAAGCCGGTGCTGAAAAAGGAGCTTTTGAAGTCTCGGCCTTGTGCATATCACAAATCGCTTCTCAGGCTCAAGGTAAATGGAATCGAAACCGCCGCACCCTCACTGATCATAAAACGAATCATGGGCTCAAGCATCCAGCGCGAGGTTAAGCGTAGCGGAAGTCCGACACCAAACTGAACTGAAGTGTTGCGCAAAGCCTCATCAGCCCCAGGATCAGGTCGTACCATGAAGGCAGAGCCATAACCAAAACCAATAAGAAAAAACGGATTGAATGATTGTGCTGTGGTATAGGTTTCCGCTCGCATGCAAAGACTAACAAAGTGTGCTTCAGCATCCAAAGAATCTTTGAGTTCACCAAAAATGCTGCGCATATAGTCATAGCCAAGCATGATCGACATCGCACTATGCTCAGCAGCACGCCAGCAGAACGCTGCGTGCGCATGTGGTCCAACAATAAATCCTTCATTAAGCACCTTTGCAAGCTGAAAGGTACAACCGCTTCCTACGGAGACGTCGAATCGAGGCAAGGGCTGCGCTCGCAGCGACAAGCTGCATAAAAAATATACTATGAAAATGAGGAGGATTTGCTTCATGGCGTGTCACAGAGATAGACTACAAAAATGCACCCGGAAAACCCGACCACAGTACATTTCTGCTGAGCGCAGATCGACGTCCTAAACTACACTACAAGAGGCCGGGCACACTCTAAGCAGCTGCATCTCGCGATCGTTGACGTCGCATCAGTTTCTCTGCTTCAACTGCTAAGAATACGACACTACTTGCCGCGCAAGCAAGTCCGAGTTCAAGGAGACTCAGTGCTTCAGTGTGGAAGATGTTTTGAAAGAAGGGCACATAGATGGTCAGCAGCTGTAGTGCTACGGTACTGACAATGGCTACAATGAGAAGAGGATTGTTACCAATTCTCGACTTCCAGAACGGCTCATCAGAGCGGATAGCCAAGACGTGACCCATTTGACTAAAACAAAGCACCGTGAACACCATGGTTTGCCAGTGACTGTCATGCAGATAGAGCGCTGCGTATTGAGTGACTAATGGAACAATACCAAGCAGCACTCCTACCCACACAATATGCAATCCGAGTCCATGTGCGAATATGCTCTCCGACGGTGCACGTGGGGCACGTTGCATGGTATTGGCTGCGGCCGGCTCTGATGCGAGCGCTAAACCGGGCAGACCATCGGTTACAAGATTTATCCAGAGAATGTGGACCGGAAGTAGTGGTATGGGTAAACCAAGAAAGGGTGCAAGGAAAATCGTCCAAATTTCCCCACTGTTTGATGTCATGATATACTTAATGAACTTCCGAATGTTATCATAGACTCGTCTTCCCTCTTCAACAGCGTTCACAATGGTTGCAAAATTGTCATCTAACAAAATCATTGCGGCAGCTTCTTTGGAGACCTCGGTACCGTTGATTCCCATCGCAATTCCGATGTTAGCCATTTTTAGTGCAGGTGCATCGTTTACACCGTCTCCGGTCATGGCAACGAACTCTCCCAGGTCCTGTAAGGCTCTCACAATGCGTAGTTTTTGCTCTGGCGCAACGCGCGCATAGACCCGCACCTCGTGCACACTTTTTAAGAGGTCGTCATGCGACATTAGCTCAAGTTCGCGTCCGTTGATGACCCGAGAATGGGCATCATCAGCTATTCCCAACTCTTTTGCTATTGCCAGAGCGGTTAGAGGGTGATCACCGGTAATCATGAGTGGCACTATGCTGGCGGCTTTGCAACGTTGTACTGCTTCAAACACTTCCGGCCGCGGCGGGTCGATCAAACCCACGCAGCCAAGATATTCAAGTGTAGATTCCACATCGTCGGTACCGATGTCCAACAGTTCATCGCTTCCAATACGTGTTGCACATGCGAGTACACGAAGTCCTTGTCCGGCTAAGTCCTGAAACTCCGCCAGCAGTGTTTGGCGCGTCGCTTCATCAATGAGCCCGGCACCTCGAAGGCTTGTACATCGCTCGAGCAACAATTCCGGTGCTCCTTTGCAGTAAACGAGCACATTACCAAACGGATCCCGATGCAGAGTCGACATTCGCTTTCGCTCGGAGTCAAAGGGTAGAGTACGAATTCTTGGGAACATCCCACTTTCCTGTTCTCTGTCCAAGCCAAATTCAACCGCAGCTTTGTAGAGAGCCATCTCTGTCGACTCACCAAGGAGTGTACCATCAGATTGCAGAGCAACATCATTACTCAGACACAAAACGCGAACGAGGTCAGGATCCAACAGTTCACGAAATGAGAGATCACTCCAATCATCTCTGAGGTATCTCTTTGATGGTGTTGAGATGCCGCGCACACTCATCTGCTGTTTTGTTAGCGTTCCGGTTTTATCGGTACAGATATAGGTCACCGAACCTAATGTTTCGACCGCAGGGAGCCTGCGAACCAGACTTTGACGTCGTACCATGCGCTTGGCACTCATGGACAACGCAATGGTAACCACAGCAGGAAGAGCTTCGGGAATAGCAGCTACAGCAAGTGATATGGATGTCAACAGCATGACAAATGGATCCTCGCCCCGCAGTACACCGAAGCCAAACACAACGGCGCATATCACCATGACCGCTACAGCCAGCCACTTGCCAAATCGTGCTAAGCGCTGTTGAAGTGGAGTTTTTTGATCATTCTCTTGTTGGAGCATCGCTGCGATGCGTCCCAGCTCAGTCTGCATCCCAATAGCCACGACCAGAGCTCTAGCGCTACCGTTGCTCATCGCTGTCCCTTTGAACAGCATATTGCTCCGATCACCAAGCGCAACTCCTTCTTCGGGAAGGCGCTCGTGGTTCTTGAAGACAGCCATCGATTCACCCGTTAGTGCGGCTTCCTCTACCCGAACGGACGAGGACTCAAGTACGCGCGCATCCGCCGGAATGATGTTTCCCGCTTCAAGAACAATCACATCTCCCACAACAAGCTCCGATGCAGCGATCTCCTGTACGTAGCCGTCTCGTAGTACACGTGCCGAATGCGCAGCCATTTTTTGCAGAGCCTCCATCGCGCGCTCGGCTTGGAACTCTTGTATGAAACCAACAGCTGCGTTGATGACGACGATGGAAATAATAACGATAGCGTCGATCTCGTCTCCCAGGAACCAAGAGATGCATGCCGCTAACAACAGAATGATGATCATAAAGTCAACAAACTGTTGCAGTAACACCCTCCACCAGGGAACCGAAGTTGATGTTCCCAGTTCATTGGGACCATGGACGCTTAAACGATGCCTCGCCTGTTCACTACCGAGACCACCGGGCTCGCTCTCACACAGACTAAACAGCTCTTCAATAGAATACTGATGAAATTGCATTCAGGTTGTTATGGTAGATCGAATTCAAAGGATGGACTTCGGGTTAAGTCACCGTACACGTCAGTTCAGCACGTTGCACCTTCGGTGGACCTTTATTTGATGTGCTATAACCGCAAGTCCGAATCAGTGAAGCGAAAATGTTAAAAAGATCCGTTCCATCACCATGTGACTAAAAGATTGGCTTCGGCCTTGCGATAGCCAAGTAACGCGCGATTCACACTTTGGGCTGCGTTCAATAGGATGAAAGATGTGAGACCACATTGAACCTGTGAAGAGCTAATGGGCACCACTCACTTTTCAAGATCTGAATATGTACTTCAGGAGATGCAAAGCACTTGGTCTGTACACCGAAGTGCAAGACCGCGATGCTAGCTAGGTAGAAACGACATTAGATAGAACATCCGGTAGACTACTGCGTTCAAACGAGGATGTATCAAGTGAAACGCACTTCTTTTTACACTAGGCAAAATACTAGCAGATGTACAAGCTTCTGAGTGTCAACGTCGTAACCATTGTAGGTTGCACGGACGCCGCAAATGTGCTTTGAAGGGACTGAGCAATTCAGGGGATCGCTTTCCGGCCATGGACGCAGGTGCGATCGGTCTAAGAATTGGGGCAGGGATGACCAACGTGCTCTGCCATATTAAAGCGGGTCTCGCATCGTACAAGTCTTACTTAGAGGAACCTTCGTGCTGCAGTTTTTCGAAGTACTGTCGAATGAGTTGCTCATAATCTTTCGAATACCCCTGCTGCATCGATTTGAGGAGATCTTGCACCGCTTGTTTACTGCGCAAATCCTCAAGACGAAGTTCAGCCGGACTCTTCCGTACTACATCTTCTCCGCTCCGCGATTCGCGAGTCTTCTCATAGTCGCGTTCATTCATTGAGCGAGACGCATCCAACAGACGAGATAGAATACGATCTTGGCGCCGTCGGGTATCTTCACTCACATTTCCCGACTGCATGTCACTCAGCACTTCCTTCATCTCTTCGGCGATCTTTTCCAGATTACCCATCGCTTGCTTCGAACCGCTGGCTTCTTTTTGTTCCTTCGCGAGCTCTTGAATACTCTTTTGCACTTTACCCTGCTGAGCCGCCAATCGTCCCATTTCGCCTTGTTGTTCGCTACTTATGCTTTGTCCGCCCTGCCCCAGTTGTTGCATACCTTGATTGACGCCTTGCTGCATATTCGCAGCTTGTTGCAAACGTTGCATGAACGATCCACTGCTGCCCGGTTTGCTACCACCGGGATTGGAAGGATCGCCTTCGCCTTCACCTTCATTGCCTTCTCCGCCCGGGCTACCGCCACCCATTTTTTGAAGAGCACCGGACATCTGTTGCATAGCTTGATTCATTGATGACATCGCGCCACGTTGTTGCTGAGCGGCCATGGGAGCATTGCGATTCTCCATACTCTCCTGAGCGCTTTGCATTTGACGAAGAGCGTCGCCCATTTCTTTACCCATTTCCGGACTTACAGCTGTTGACTTCTGACCGAGTTGATTCATCTTGTTGGCAAGATTCATCATCTGCTCTCGAACCTTTTGTTGCTGTCGGGCATTCTCGCTCATCCGTGCAGAATTCATGTCCATCTGCTCAGCATCTTTCATGAGCTGCTCCTCAGCCTTGCTTAGCGACATCATGTCATTCATTGCGGACTGCATCTGACGCTGTGTCTCACGCTGCAGGTTCTTTTTCATTTCCTGCTTCATCTTCTTCATACCCTGCGAGAAATTCTTAAGATTCTGTTCAGCATTGCGCATGTTCTGCGACGCCTTCTGCATCTCACCTTGCTCAAGCTGTTCCTCGCTCTGCTGCATTTGCTTCTGTGTCATCTCGGCATTGAGCTCGTCCATGGCCTTCTTCATTTGATCCATGACATTCTGCTGCTTCTCCAAGCCGGCTTCTTTGGCCATCTTCTCAAGGTCTCTTATTTCTTGGGTAAGACGTTTCATATCCTCCTGCAGGGCATCTTGTTTCTTTGCCAACTGTTCTCTCGCGTCCTTATCATTCGGATTTGTATTCTCAGCTTGTTTCTGTAGTTGCTCTTGCTGCTTCTGTAATTCTTCTGCTCTCTTTGCCATTTCGTCGACCTTCTGCTCTGTCTGAATTCGCTTCAGCAGCTGCATAGTCCGCTCAATCTGCTTCTTGAAATCTTCTTCGTTGAACTTAAAGTTCTTCATTGCCTGCTGAAGTTGTTCCGGAGACATTTGCTGCATCGCCTTTTGCATCTGCTCCATGGCTTGACGCAACTCCTTAGAGTCGATACTCTTCAAGAGCTTCTGCATTTCCATGTACTTCTGCATCGTTTCAGGCGACAAGGCTTTGTTCTCCTGGAGCATCTGTGTCATGTCCTCAAGCTTATCCTGTACGTCCTTGATCTTCTGCTCCATTAGCTCTTGCTGTTTGAGCATGTCTTCCATCTTCTTTTTGTCTTTCCATTCTGCTTGCGGTTGTTTCTGCTTCATAAGCTCACGTTGAAGTTGCTCCATGTCGCGAGCAACTTCATCAGCTTTCTTCATGACTTGTTCGAGCGCTTTGGCAGCTTCGTTCTGACTTTGCTTGGCTTGCTTAAACACTTCATCGAGCGAGGGCAAGCGCACGCTTAGTATCGATGTCTTCGCACTTTTCGGACCGCTCACCACATCGTTGTCAAACACCTCTAAATAGAACTCGTAACGGTCTTCCGGGGATATGCCGAGAGTATTCAGGTCCCAGATGTACGGGACTTCCGCACTCGTGCCCGAGGCGGTCAAAGGAATAGACAGTGTGCGAAACTGTTTCTCCTCCGATGCATATCGAGACTCTACCAAACGGTATCGTAGTAGTAGTTTGGTAAAGCCGTAATCGTCCGTTATAGAGCTTCGAATTGTCAGAAGCCCTTCCTTCTTAAGCTGCACATCCATCTGAGGCTCGATAAGAGCGATGCTTGGCATTCCATCGTTAAGAGCACTTATTGAATAACGTATTGGATCCGCATTGGTGCGTCCTTCCGCATCGCGTAGCTCAATCCAATATTGTCCGCTCTGCTTTATCCTAAACTCTCCCTGTGCTTCACGGCCGCTAACGCTCATAGTGACCGACGCAGTGTCGGATGTAGCAGTAGCGCTCGCTTCTGTGTTCACGACACTATCGGCGTCAAGCTGTTTTGACCTAGAGACGACGATACGAGCCGATACAATGTCTTTGTTTGCGTTTATCCTCAGAGTCACGCGCGATCCACGTAAACACGAGATATCTGCATGCTGTTCGCTGAGCGCAAGTGGAGCCAGTGCCGTGTATGACGGCTGTATCACACTACCTTCCAGACTTCGAATGAGAGGTCGATCTGTTACAACGATATGTCCAACTTCGCTTCGAACGAATTCCGTATACCAAGGCACTTGGGCAAAAAACTCTACCGAACGTTTCAGTGAGCCTAATTCAAAGTGATAAACTCCTACCGAGTCTTCGCGCAGAGTATAAGCATCATAATTCTGTTGTTGGTCTTCCTTTACCTGGAGTGTGAGACTCTGCGGAATGGTGCCTTGTACGCGCACCGTGATCGTCACTTTTTCACCGTGAAGCACCTGCTGAAACACAGGATCTATATGTAGGTTGAAGGGTGCGGGAGGTACGAATGATTGAGAATAGTGCAGCACACGATACGCAGCGGCACCCATTGGACTAAACGCGCAGAGAGCTCCGAATACGAAGACAGCACCGGTAAAGACTATGGCATTTCTTCTTAAAGTCGAGTAATCAATGATGCGACTGAAGTCTTTGCCGCGGGCATGCGATTCCATCTCATTGAAGGTAGCGTGAGCGAGCTGTGATGAGACGCCACCCGGCAACTCAAGTTGAGTTATGAGTTGCATGGCGTTCAAGAGCATGTCTCGCAGATCATTATAGACGTTCCCGACACGCAATGCAATCTGTTCGACTCCCGGTTTTGCCTCTGACCACCATCGTTCCCATGCCACTAATCCCACAACGTAAGTAAACAGCCCCGCACTCATCAGCAGCCAGCTGAAGAAAAGGGCTGTGCGTGCCGTCGTACCTGCATGCGCGAATAGCTCGGCGAACGCAACAACGGCGAACACACTTATACTAAGTGCCAACCACAAGCACAGTGCGGCCCCTATACGAACGCGGTCTTCGCGAGACTTTGTTTGTCGCAAACGTTCGACAAGGTGTGTATGTGCTTGTTGGTAGCTCATTTTCTCACAAATATTGCAGGTTGTCCGACCGCTAAACGCAGAATCAACGTCGTTTGCCCAGACACGGGCTCAACGCTTCGTTTTCTGACGAACAGTTTACAAGTTACGTGTATTCAGACTTATTTCGAGGAAGTGCTCGACTTTTTAGTGCATTATTAACAGGCTTTGGTTATCAGATGAAAAAGTGATAAATATGATTGTCGCCAAAGCGGCTTCTCGGTACTTCAGGCACGTATCGTAAACCGGATACATCGAGACGTCGGTTCCTACTAGTCGAGGTGGACTTGAAAAAATCTGACCATCCAACCAAGCCAATGATACCTCACTACCGCCTCGCTGTAGTCCTCCTTGTCGTACATGTTTTCTTTGGCTTTGCGCCAATGCACGCACAACGTTTCTCAGAAATGGCGACACCTTCTGGGTCATCCGAGATCATGAATGGACCCATCAATGCCGTATGCTTCGATCCAACCGATACTCTCAAAATATGGGCGGCAGCTGCCGGAGGTGGTGTGTGGCACACAACAAACGGCGGTATGGCGTGGAAGGCGATGGGTTTGGACACAACTGCCTTGACAGCGACATCCACAATCGTTTTCATACCGGGCTCGCGCACCGGCCTCAAGGTTGGCCTTGGGGATATCGTGGATAGCCTAGGGGCTTGGACGGCGCAGTTCAGCTATTCAAAACGCTTGTTTGCACTGTCAACGCGTAATGACAGCACCTCAAGTTGGTCACAACTCACTACGAACGAATATGGTTACTTCATCCCGATATCCGAGATTACATGGCAACTCTTGGCACCTACCTCATCTGCAGGATGGTGGATCGTGTGCACGAATCATGGATTCTACCGATCCAGAACTCTAGATAGCCTCGTAAGCCTGTCTTCCCTTACGCTGACTGTGCCTCCGGCTTATTGCGACGTGCAGCGTAAACCATCGAGCGATGCCTTCCTTTATGGCTATTTCGGCTCGTATATCTACACTTCGCAAGACTCCGGAAAGACGTGGACCAATTCCGCTGCAACCAAGCTCGTTGATTGTTCGAGAGCGAAAATTGCGTGCTCTGCCTCCAACAATTCGGTTGCGTATGTTATGAGTTCCGATCAAAAAGGAGCTTTCAATGGACTCTATCGCAGCACGAACAGCGGCGCCACATGGGTTCTTCAAGGACTCTACCCGAATATTCTTGGCATCTATCCGGACGGCAAAGGTGCTGTAGGTTCAGCTAAGCGATTGATGAGCCTGGTCTGTTCCCCGTTGAATGAATCGGAGCTCTATGCTGCTTCTACGTATATCTGGAAGTCGACTGACAATGGGCGTAACTGGGTACGAGCTTCTTCCGATGTGCAGGGAGATAGTGCATTTGTATGGAAGGGTGTACGATCACTAGTGTTTCATCCAACGAAGCCCACGTGGCTCTACGCCTGTACCGACAACGGCATTTACAAGACGAGCGACGGCGGATCTCACTGGATGCGTGTCTCAACTTCGATCAACGCAATGGTCTTCGAATCACTGGCTACTCATCCTCTCAATGACAGCATCGTTTTTGCGGCCGGAGCACTCGGCACCTACAGATTTGACCAGAAAGAGTGGAAGCGAATTCACGATAGCTCAGTGACTTCGGTGCAGTGTGACTCTCGGTTCCCCCATCGCGTTCGAATATGTACCAAAGACGGCTATCTCCTTGAGTCAAACGACGATGGAACGCACTTCGATACTTTTCGTAGCCCAAGCGGCGCGAAACGATTCGCCGACCCTCATCCCTACTATGTTTCGCCACTGAGTTATTCAACACAGTTTGCAAACCTCACGTCCTTGTTTTACAGTTATGATGCCGGGAAAAGCTGGAGAGTCTTGCAACCTCCCGGCAAGGCTGCGATAAAAAATCTTGTGCCGGATGCCGTGGATTCATCCACCGTCTATGCCTTTTGTGCAGATGCTACCGTGTGGATGATGCAAGGAATTGGGACCGATTGGCAGAAGTTCACCCTACCGCTTGCTCATCCGGCTACAGAATATGTATCCTTGGTATCGGTTCCGGGCAGTGATCGCACTCTGCGTCTATTGACCAAAACAGGATACCTGGAAGCTAGTTTCTCATCGCGTTATTTTGGGACTGAGTATACGCTCTACCATGTGAACATCGGCGTGCCGCTTACCAAGAACATCGTCGGAGGTTTCTGGAAAAGTGATCTCTGTTCGAAGGACTTTTTTGTGCGTACGGCAGAGGGACTGATCCAGTGTTATCCACGAGTCAACAGTTGGATCGACGCAATCAAGTTGTCTGACCTCCCCGCTACTGAAATACGCTCAGCGCAGGTGGCAGATACGGTGATGTATGTTGCCACAGCCGGACGAGGCCTTTGGCGCGGTTCAGCCTTCTCAGCCGAACCCAAACCGTCGTTCACCACAAACGTGCGAACGATCTGCCCTCTCGAGACTATTCATTTCACATCCACCAGTCGTCATGCCAATAGTGTCAGGTGGAGATTCGAGGGCGGTGTACCCGAGAGCTCAGTTGCAAACGAAGTTGACGTCATCTTTAGTGGCTCAGGTTCGCACACAGTACATCTCTATGCTTCCGGTTGCGCCACCGACATCGAGTCACTCGATTCTGTCAACGTACTCCCAAAACAGTTTCCGCGGCTGCGATTAAGCAATAGTGACCCATGTCTTGGGGACACCATTACGATTAGTGATATCTCTACGATGAGTTGTGAAAATCGCTCGTTGCGTGTTGGTGCTGCACAGATAGACTTCGGGACGCGGGATTCCGTGAACCTTGTATGCACACAAACAGGCACAATACCTGTAGTACTGACACGACGCAATGCTTGTTTCGCCGACAGTTCAGAATTGCGGTTCGAGGTGCACGACCTTCCTCGACACATCAGCATCATCGAAGATTCCTCCGGTGTCCTTCGCTGCTCAGATACAACCCTGATGGTCTATCAGTGGCTCTTTAACTCTAAGTCTATAGCTGGCGCTACCAAATTCAGCTTTAGACCATCGGAGTCCGGATCGTACAGTGTAAGCGTGCTCTCAACCTACCGCTGCGCATATACCAGTCCGGCCTTTCCTTACACCCAAACAAGTGTGGTTGTTGATGTCGATGCCGCTGATCTTTTCATCTCACCCCAGCCATGTCACGATAAACTTCAGCTGCGCTGGGATCTGAAGTCTGAGCTTGGTCCTGTCGAAGCACTGCGAATTTTCGACTCTCGAGGAAGATGTGTTTTATCGCAACACCTATCGGAGCAAAGCTCCGGTCTGACGCTTGACCTGCGTGATCTTCCGGCAGCACCCTACATTCTGGAACTGTATGGCAGCGCGACGCGACGTCGGGTGCACTTCGTGAAGCTCTAACAGCAATGACAATGTCGAGATAAACGGGTTTTCATGCAGTATGGAGGGACAGCCGAAGGCTGGACCATAGCTAACGATCCGACTAGGTGACCATTTTGAGAAGCAGGTAGCTCTTGAATCACGATAGTAAAGACTGTCTGTCGTCAAGATGCTCGCAATTGAATTGCTCCGCGAGGAAGTGAGCGAATTGTCTGCCGTACGACAATCAGCCTATTGCGAATGACCTAATGCATAGACGATGATGTTACAGCCCATGCGCAGGGCGACTTGGCGTTTGTCTGCAGAATCTGCGTGGGCATCAGGGTCAGCCCAACCATCGGAAGGATTCGTTTCATAGGTGTAATAGACACACAAGCGTCCGCCACTAAAAAGGCCGAAGCCTTGAGGCATCTTAGCGTCATGCTCATGGATCTTGGGAAGTCCATTTGGAAACTGAAAGTGACTGTGATAAATGGGATGCGAGAAAGGCAGCTCTACAAACTGCTGCTCCGGAAAGACTTTCTTCATTTCACGACGAATGGACGCGTCCAAGCCATAGTCGTCATCGATATAGAGGAATCCACCATTATCGAGATATGCTCGAAGGCGCTTGACTTCGGCATCGCTGAAACTGACGTTGCCGTGTCCGGTTATAAACAACAAGGGATATAAGAAAATGTTGTCACTGTTGAGTTCAACGTACTCATACACCGGACTTACATTGATGTTGGTGTTTTGTCGCACAAAATTTAAAAGATTGACTTCAGCCGAGGGGTCATTATACCAATCACCACCGCCACTATACTTCAGACGGGCAAGTTTGATTGCCGAGGCACTGCTTGGCTGAGCAGAAACAGCCATTGGTGGTAGTACCACCAACACTAGAGAGCTCAGCGCAAGAAAGACGAAATATGAAAGGCGCATGCAAGAATCTGCAATGGTAGAACAAGGTCACTACTTTTGAGAAAACGAAGCAAGGACAATTTTCTTTTCTTGCTCTTCAAACCACTCCAAGCCTCTCATCTGTAAAGGGCGTACTTCGATGTTAAGATTAGGAAACTTTTGTTGAGCATGAGCGATTTCCTCGTTCAAATCTCCGCCTTTCAGAAAAGCAAAATGACCTCCTTTTTTCAGGAGCGCTTTGGTCCAGCCCACCAACTCCTCGAGAGGAGCAACGGCTCGAGCCACTATACAATCGAAAGCCGCCGCATACTGCGGATTATTGACGAGTTCCTCCACTCGAGTATTTAGTACCGTGATGCCACGCAAACCCGTGTGATCTGCAAACATGCCGGTTAGCTTAATCTTCTTGGCAATCGAGTCTGCGCAAACCACTCGAAGATCCTGACGGGCGATTTTCAGCGGCAGTCCGGGAAAACCTCCACCGGTTCCGATGTCCAGCACGCGTGCTTTTTGAGGAAACTCAACCTGTGTGAGCAGGCCCAGTGAATGCAATAGATGGCGCTCCCAGATATTGTCTTCATCTTTACGTGAAATGAGATTTACCTTTTCATTCCAATGCAAAAGATCACGGTGATAGCGCTCAAAGAGGTCAACTTGCTCTTTGTCGAGCACGATACCATTGGCTGAACAGATCGTCCAAAATTCCAGTTTGTCCACGTCGGCTGAGTATTTTGTGGTTCAAGTTTATCGCAGTACTACTGCTTCATTCTACGCATGCTTCACATGCCGCAGAACGGCGGTCACAAATTTACGAATCACAGAGCCAGCATATGAGTGACTTTGCGAATGCCATGTCCGTCTATCCCAATCGACTACCCTTTTTCTCCATCATTTGTTGCACCTACAATCGCGCTCAGCTACTTCCACGGGCTATCAACAGTGTTTTAGCCCAAGACGAACATGACTGGGAGCTCATCATCGTTGATGACGGCAGCAGCGATGACACTGCGGCGATTGTCCGTTCCTATGCCGAAAACAATTCGTCCATTCGATATCTCTACCACAGTAATCGAGGAGTTGGATCAAGTCGCAACGCAGGTGTGCTGGCGTCGTGCGGATTGTATGTGACTTTTCTGGATTCGGACGATGAGTACTTGGCGGAGCACTTAGCGATGCGAAAGCAAGCATGTGTACAAAACCCAGAGATTCCTTTCATACACGGTGGCATAGAAGTGATTGGAGATCCGACGGTTCCGGATAAGAACGACACATCCAAACGTATTCATCTGGAGGACTGCGCCGTCGGCGGGACATTTGTTATTCGTCGAGAACTAGTGCTTGCCATGGGTGGTTTTGCACATCTTCGATACGCTGACGATTCAGAGTTCTACGAGCGTGCAGACGGTATGTCCGTTCCTATAGCAAGAATAGATGCGGCAACCTACCGTTACTATCGAGACACACCGGATTCACTCTGTAACACCACAGGAGTTTGAAAAACGAAATATGGTTTTCTACCTGTGTAAAAACACTAAACACAACCTAAGAACTCTGTCATCTGCTATTCACAACTCTGTGCTAACTTTGTAACTGGATTTTCGTGTGTAAGACTGATAGCGACTAGCGTTGACATTCCAGTATGGCTGAACACAGCAGTACCCCTTCGATCCGCCCTCATTTCCCTGATAATGACGTAGTTTTTATTATTAAGAATCCTCACCGTCCGGGTATGCTCGGACGACTCTGCACGATTATCGGCGAGGAAGGTGGCCTCATTGGCGACATGAGAACGCTGTTTATCGGTCATGACCACGTCCTTCGCGAAATCGTGGTTTCGGTCTTCGACAGCATGCACCTCGGCGCAATCGAACGAGCCATCAAAGAACGCACGCAAGCTGAGGTCGTTGAGATCAAAGATGTCGTGTTTGAGCACCACCGCGGTGGGAAGATTCGTGTATCACGCACTCGTAATGTTACCGGTGTCGCAGAGTTACGCTATGTGTACACACCCGGTGTCGCACGCGTTTGTAAAGCGATTCAGCAGAATCCTTCCATGCTCTATGACTACACGAGTGTCGGGAACTCCATTGGCATTTTTACCAACGGAACTCGGGTTTTGGGTTTAGGTGACATTGGCGCAGCGGCCGCAATGCCGGTCATGGAAGGAAAGTCGATGCTCTACGATCAGTTTGTGGGTCTGAGCGCAATGCCAATCTTGATAGACACCAAAGATCCGGAAGAATTCATTCGCATTGTTGAACGGATCTCAGTTGGCTTTGCCGGTATACACTTGGAAGACATTTCTACTCCCGACTGCTTCTACATTGAGGATGAATTGATTCGTCGCCTTGACAAACCCGTCATGCACGATGATCAGCATGGAACGGCAACAGTTCTATTGGCAGCGGTCCTTAATGCGTTGAAAAAGGTTCAGCGTTACGGCGACAAAACTCTGATCTTCGCGCAACTTGGTCTTGGGGCTGCCGGAAGTGCCATTGCTCGACTTCTGATTGACTACGGTTTCAACGTCGTCGCTTTTGATCCGAACGAGTCTTCTCACGCCCGCGTGGTTGATGCCGGTGTGCGTATGGTCAGTTTCGACGAAGCAATGGAAGCAGACGTGGTCATTTCAACGACCGGTCGTGTCGGTTTGATCACCAAGGAGATGATCAAACCCGGACAGATCATTTTCGCGCTTTCAAATCCGGTTCCGGAGATAAGTGCCGAGGACGCGCTGGACGCAGGGGCGGCATTTGCAGCTGACGGCAAGAGCGTAAACAACGCACTCGCATACCCGGGTTTGTTTCGCGCTGCCATTGAAGTGCGGGCAGAAAAAATTACGAGCGATATGAAGATCGCGGCTGCAACAGCCATAGCGGAACTAGCTGCTCCGGATGAGCTGGTACCAAGTCCTTTTAACGCCGAGGTGCACCGTAACGTAACCGATAGAGTGAAAGCACTCTTCGAGAATCACCTACCTGCCGAGTCCGTTTAACGAATTCTAAGTCTCGTTCAAAACCTCTGTAAACAACAAAGGCAAGCGCTGTGCGCTTGCCTTTGTTGTTTGTGAACTTTGTGATTGCGATCTCTGTTTATGAGCGCTTTGGGTTCAGTCCGTCTTCGATGACATGGACCAAGTCCTTAAAATGAGCGCGCGTCAAAACGTCGGTCGATCCCGCTTTCTGAAGCTTTGCCTTGAGTCCTTCGAGTTGGGCGCGAACCAAAGCACGTACATCTGTTTTATAGACATTTGGTGCTATCAATGCACCGAGATGAGCCGGCATGCCGGGAGGGGTTGGAGCCGGTGGACTTAACTTCGTAACAAGGTTCTGTACATAACTCCGTTGCAAGTTTCGCCGATACAGATCCGGCTGTGCACTTTTCTGCATGACTTCTTCGAACAGACCTTTCTCAAGGTCGTTGAAGAGTTCGACGACGCTGTAGTTGGAAGGATCAGCCGCATTGTACTCAAGCAAACGAAGAAGTTTGTCACCTCGCAGCAAACTATTGAGTAATCCCTCCTGCGTGCGCATAAGACGTTCGGTAGAGCCACTGGATTCAAAGCGACGAAGTAGGTCTTGATTCAAAAACATTGTAGGGAGATGAAAGGCAAAACTGTGTACAAACTCAACACATCGCTGTTGTTTGTCTTTGGGTACCATGGAATACACACGACCTACTTGCCCGGCGTTTTTGTAGACTCCGACCACTCCGCCCACATTTTCTACAACATGCCCAACTTCATTTCGCCATTGATGTAAAACTTCGTTATACAGTTCTTCCAATAAATCATAGTCTTTACCTTTCTCCGTGCTTGCATCCAGAAGGTAGGTCATTGCCCTTTCAAGATTCTTAATGCCGTAAGTGCTAGCTTTTACTGCGTCATCACCCAGGTCTTCCATTTGCGAACTGGGGTCTTCTGTCACCCACTGTTGTTGACCATAGCGCAGCATTGGATTTGTGTCTTGTGCTAAAATCCAGCTGTTCAGGGAATCCGTCTCGTCGTCACACTTCTTGATATTGGGCAGGACTCTGTAACCCCAGTGCACAGCGAAGTCATCATACGGTCCAACTTTAGGCATCAACGCGGCTCCGTCTCCGGGCTGTGCCACATAGTTGTATCGCGCGTAGTCCATAATACTCGGAGCAGTACCATACTTCTTGGTAAAGCTTGGCGAACGCAGAGAGTCCACCGGGTAGGAGCTTGAAGCTTTCATGTTATGCGGAAAGCCAATGGTATGTCCGAACTCATGCGCAGCCACCGTAGAGATAAGCTCACCCATTAAGCTATCCGGAAAGGGAACTTTATGCGAACGAGGGTCAGCAATGCCCTGAGTAAAGTACCAACCGGTCTGCAAATTCATAACGTTGTGGAACCAACCGATATCACTTTCGATAATCTCACCGCTACGCGGATCGTGCACCTGCGGACCATATGCGTTTTCGATGGGAGAGGGAAAGTATCGGATGACGGAATAGCGAGCATCCTCCGGACAAAATTCCGGATCCTGCGTTGAATCGGGTGGATTCAGTACTCGAACGGCATTTTTAAAACCTGCTTTTTCAAAGGCAGAATTCCAGCTTTCAATTCCCTTCTTCAGCCATGGACGCCACTTCTCCGGGGTTGCGGGATCGATGTAATAGGTGATTGGCTTGATCGGCTCAACTAGCTCACCACGGAAGTATGCTGCGGAATCTTTGGGTTCCAATCGCCACCGCGTGATATAACCACGCTTCTCCGCTCGTTGTACGTCGAGTCCATAATCTGTCTTGTATGTCGAGAAGAAGCCAACGCGCCAGTCTGTCAAACGCGGTGTCATGGGTTTTGTCGGCAACTCAACCATGCTATGGTGCATAGTCATACTGATTGTACGAGAGCTAGGGTTTTGTGGTGCGGCATCGGCTGCGAAGGTCAGTACGTTTTCTACTTCAATGTTCGTAGGATAGCTGTGAACGTAATCGATATAACTTCTGTCAGCGGATAGAGACGACATCTTGTACTGATCACGCTGAGATTTTGGCGGAGTCAGGATACCGATGTCTGTACTGAACAACGGACTGACGTCAATGACAACCGCCGATGAGTCCTTTGACAAACATTGGATGGGAAACGACGCAATGATCTCTTCGAAATTCGCCGCATGTACAGCTTTTGCTATGGGAAGTGAATCGGCTGCAACATTCACGTAGGACACCGCGCGCAGTAGTACTCGATCGAACTTACGCTCCCATCGAACAAGCTCTGTATTGGATTCTTCTCCTCCGTATCCAATCTGCGGTGTCTTAGCGACACGCGTCACAAGGAGCATTTCACGTCCAAGTTTCAACTTTGGAATTTCATACAGTACTTTGTCATCATAACGATAGACGATAAACAATCCGCTGTCGACCTTCACATCTGATGGAATAACTTCTGTCCAACTTTTTATAAGGTTTCGCTTAATGCTTGCAGGGCTTCCTGCTTTTTGATCGGATGGTCCACCGCTTTGTGCAAACGCGCACACTACACACAGCATCATCAGAATGCTGCTCATGCCCCAGTGCTTCATAGTAAATGGATTGAAATGAGGAGAATTGCCGTTGCAAAATACACAGAGCTCATCATGTGACTAATCGGACAATCGCTGGCTTTTGTCAAAGAAAGGTTAAAAGCCTGCGTTCTACGCTGTCAAGAAGAAACTGAAACAAACGCTCTTGAGCGGAGTGTGATTAAAAAAAAACAGCGCCTCGTGAGGGAGTACGAGGCGCTGTCTTGGTTGTGGAGCTTGTGGAGGGAACCACGAAATCTCAGGGACGTATAAGGGTAGGATTAGGATAGATTATGCTCCACACCAAGCGAAGAAAACAGGGCATCCTTGCCGGTAAACAGTACATCCATGTTGAATACACTTTTCACCAAACAGTTAGTCCATTATTTTTCTTAAGAATGCCGGTTTTTCCAATGGTGCTCGCTCACGAGTCTCCGTCTCAGCAGCAGTGCTAGGACTTAGCGGAACTGAACCATGTCGGCGTGTAAATGCCGGCGCATCATACTTTGAAGATTCACTATGTCCAACCGGAGCCGCCTGGGGAATTGCCCGTTGAGCTGCATGTTGTACAGGTTGATAGTGAGCCTGTGAGTGCTGCTGTTGCGGCACATGTTGTGATGTCGGTTGCGACATCACGACTGAATTCTGTTGATAGCTGTTTTGTGCTGCATGTTGATGCATAGTCGGCCCTGCTTGTTGCGGCGGCGCAGCCGGCGCATGAGCAATAATGGCAGGATGACTGTGAGCGACCGGTTGGGCTTGCTGTGCTTGTTGTTGCGAAACCGCGTTGGAGAACTGAGCCGGCATGTGGATCGACCCACCATTTGCGGCGATCTTCTGCTCCACTTGCATGGTCACATGAGCTGCAACATGCTGGTGTTCGACCACAGCTTGACGCTGTGTGTTTTGAACAGTCTCGGTCTCGTGAACATAGCCACTTTGAGCAGCCTCTTGGAATCCGGTTGCAACAACCGTAACCATGATTTGATCGCCGAGGTCTTCATTGAAGACAACGCCGAAAATGAGATTCGCTTGATCGCCTGCTGCTTCTTCGATGGTCTGTACGGCATCGCCGATTTCAACCATGCTAACATCTGAGGTTGCAGTAATGTTGATCAACACTCCCTCTGCGCCATGGATAGAAACTCCGTCGAGCAGCGGTGATTGGATTGCATTGAGTGCGGCATCCTTCGCGCGATTCTCACCGCGAGCGATACCGATACCCATAAGTGCATCTCCCTTGTTTTTCATGATGGTACGAACATCAGCGAAGTCTACGTTCACCATACCGTTTCCGCTGATAATGTCCGCAATACCTTTGGTAGCATTATACAAGACATCATCAACTTTTTGAAAGGCTTGCACGAATGAGGTGTTTTTATCGATGATCCCCATAAGTTTTTGATTGGGAATAACAATCAACGCGTCAACGTGACGACGTAACTCGTTGATTCCCATTTCTGCAGAATATGCTCGCTTTTTTGCTTCCCAGCCGAATGGTTTGGTTACGATACCGACAACAAGACAGTCCAATTCGCGACCGATGCGAGCGATAACCGGAGCTCCCCCGGTACCTGTTCCGCCACCCATACCTGCGGTGACGAACATCATGTCGCTATGCTGAAGTGCTTCGCGAATATCATCGATGCTCTCTTCCACTGCGAGCTGTCCGATCGTTGGGTCAGCTCCAGCCCCAAGTCCGCGAGTTAACTCACGTCCAATTTGGACCTTTGTTGCGGCCAAGTTTGCCGCCAGCGCTTGGGCATCTGTATTTGCTGCAATGAAGTCAACGCCGCTGAGACCGCGTTTGATCATGCTATTAATTGCATTGCCGCCGCCGCCACCGACACCGATTACGCGAATGCGTGCTCCCTCCGGTGTTGGCTCAGCCAGCTCAATGGCAAATTGTGAGAGCGTGGACTTAGACATAGTACCCCTCTGATGAGAAATGAATCTTTGTTACAATTGTTCGAAAAAGCCTTTGACTTTCGTCATAAAGTTTTTGTACCCAACTACGTGTCGCGCAGGACCACCACTGGGCGTTTGAATATCGTGTAAAGGAGCTTCTTTCGAGCTGAAGCTCATCGTATTCAAAGCATAAAGCACCAAGCCAACAGCCGTAGCATACATTGGAGATTGAACTTCGGGTGCTAGACCACCTTGAATAACTCCTGTCGGAATTCCGGTCTTCACCGGGATGCCAAACACTTGTTCGGCAAGCTCAGCTGCTCCACGCATTTGAGCACATCCACCGGTGATAACGATTCCTGCAGAGAGGTTTCGTGCGAATCCGCTTCGCTTTATCTCAGCGAAGGCGAACTCAAAGATCTCTTCCATGCGAGGTTGTATGATCTGACAGAGCAAGCTCTTCGTGGCTTCCATGGGTTTGCGTCCATTGATGCCGGCTATCATAAACATCTCATCTCGCATGATGCTTTCTTGCAGAGCGTGGCCGTACGACAGTTTGATAGACTCTGCATGCGTTTGAATGATGCCCAGCCCTTTACGGATGTCGTCCGTTACTTTGTTCCCTGCTATGCCAAACATTGCCGTGTGACGTATCACGCCTTCCTCAAAAATTGCAATGTCGGTTGTGCCACCACCAATATCGATGATCGCAACGCCTACTTCTTTCTCTGCTTGGTCTAACACCGCGTGGCTTGAGGCAATTGGCTCCAAAACGAGTTCGCTGACTCGAAGGCCTGCACGTTCAACGCAGCGATAGATGTTTTGAATGGCGGTAACCAAACCGGTTACGACATGCACATTGGCTTCCATGCGCACACCACTCATACCGACAGGATCGGTCACGCCGTCTTGTCCGTCGATAATAAAGTCTTGAGGAAACATGTGCAGAATGCGTCGGTCCGATGGGATCGCAATATTGCGAGCATCTTCGACCAAGCGGCTGACGTCTGCCTTCGTGATTTCTGAGCTGGTATTGGAAATCGCAACGATGTTGCGCGTTTGGAAGGATTCAATGTGATCACCGGCTATACCAACGACCACTTCATCGATTGCTACACCGGAAGACATCTCGGCACGCTCAACAGCAAGCTCGATAGAACGAACGGTCTTCTCGATATTCACTACCACTCCACGACTCAATCCACTACTCTCGGCCATGCCCACACCGAGAATGTTCACGGTGTTTTGGTCGTGATCCGGTGCGGCAACGATGACACACACTTTGGTTGTGCCAATATCGAGTCCGACAATGATATCTCTACGCGAGTCGTCGTCGATACTCTGCGATCGATCGAGCGATGCGTTGCGTGAAGCAATCATGAATTCCCCCCTTAACGGGTTAGATGATGCGTCTGAAGATGACGAAGACAATTGGCAATGTCCTTGACTGTCAATACCTTCCCTTCTCTCGACAGTACTTCATTCGCGTTCTTTATGCGTGCATAACACAACAAGAACCGGTTATGCCCGGCTGTTCGCACCAACCAATTGGGGTTGCGCAAACACGTCGCCTTCTGCTTCTCCCTTCAATGTTCGGATTCAGCAACAAAGTATCGAACCTCGCGTCGGGTAACGCACCAGCTATCGGGGGAGCTGATTGTTAAGGCTTACTGCTTCGCAGCTCGCCTGGTCACGAATACTTTTTTCGCCCACCGCACATCTATCAAGCTTGCTGCACCTTGATTCTGTTGCTGGCCGACGTACCGAACTAATGAACACAGATTGCGAATTTTTTCCGCGTGATTGTCAAAGCTTCCAAATAGAACATTCGACGCATCCGCTGAACTTTCAAAGCTATACGTTTTTTTGTCTGAATCGTAGCGTAGCTCGGATATATCGTTGAATACCAACGCATTCTCCTCACTTCGCAATTCTCTCAACATTGTTATGACCGATTGCAAAACCACAGTGTCAATACTGCCGTTTCTGTCTATTCCTCGCACGATTGGAACATCACTGCCATTTGCGAGAAATCGGTACGGCAAGAGCACTGATTCATCATCAACGTATTGCAAGTCCCCACCGGATCGGACGATCAATGCCAAAGGCTTGCGCTCAGTGACCTGGATGTTGATCTCATTCTCATTGTTACGCTCCACAACAACATTGTGCACGTAAGGCAATGTGAGTACAGCGGTGCGTACAATGTGAAGCTTGATGTCCGCCATCTTACGCGGAACAATGGTCGAGTCCAATACTGCCAGGACCTCTGCTTCACTCATATACTGTAGACCACTAACATGAACAGCTCGCAACTCTTGTTGTGAACGCCACCGTAGTCCGGCACCAATGACAAAGACTACTATGATGAGATACACAATGAACTGACCGATACCTCGCTCAGATTTTTTGTGCTGCGTATCATCACTAGACACCTTGGCCACTGCTATACTTCAAGTACAATGCAAAAGAACATCACCTACTCAAGTACAATGGCACGAGTTCAACACGAGCCATATACCCGTTACTGTCAATGAGTTTGAAAAGACCGACGGAAGAGTAAAGGATTGAGTCATTTACTTTGGTTGCTGCTCCACAGTAAACGCGTTGCAAAAATAGCGAGAGAGAGAAGCAATGGCAAGAAATATTTTTCATCGAACGCACTTCGTTGAAAAATAGTTTGGAAATCGCTCGATGATGATGTTCGAACAATGTGACAACGCCATGCATACATTGCCTTAATACTGTATCGTATTGAGTGTGGAATACGGTCAAGCACTCAGCTCATTGCCGTGGACGCCGCATCCCGGCTAGCATCTTGTCAGTCCTGTAACAGTGAGGGCGATGTTGTTTTCCTTTGGACAGTGTGTTGCACCTTCATGGAAACGTTGTGCATGATTGACACACACCCGGCAGAAGCTCCACCCTTTCGCCTATACCGAAGCGGAGCAATAAGACTGAGGATGGGCTAGTTCGAGGATTTTTGAGATAACTCAGACTCAATCGAGCGCCATATTTTTTGACATGGAAAGCGATTCTCAAAGAGTGCGCGGCCAACCACTACCGAATCGATATTGTGCGATGCCAGTTCCTCTAACATCCACAGCTCTTGCGGTGAGTCGATTCCTCCCGATGCCGTAATGCGCATGTGTGTTGTCTCTGCCATTCGTCTCAATGTATCGGGATCTGGTCCGAAGTAGGTTCCTTCCCACGATGAATCGCTGTAGATCATTCTGGTGATACCAAGTTGGCGACCAAGTAGCGCGAAGGTCGTATCCGTCATTCGTCCGTGCTTTTCACCGAAATCGACATACCCTTCGGTTGCGCGAACCCCCAATACGACACGAGAAGACGTGTATTCGTGTACCAACTGCTCGACTCCATCCGGATCGTCTAGAATCAACGAACTAAGAACTAGTCGAAAGACACCATTCTCAAGCCAATGCGTGCAGCTCGCAACATCAGTGAAACGTGAATACAACTGCACGGGGATGTCTACCGATCGTACGATCTCGTGTATCACCTCACAGTTTCTGGTATTGTCCAGTCCCATGACTCCGTCACGATCGGTAATATGAAGGGTCTTTGCGTTTTCTACTCTCCAGAGTCGTGCAAGGTCTGCCGGTTGGGATGAGAGTTGCTCATAATATTCCGTAGTGGCGCGACGTCCTTCAGTTTGACGTGTGCAACCACCGTTTGCAAGCTCCATAGCCGGGATTATTAATATCATTGCCGAGTGTGATTAGAGTCCGGTTTAAACTTCGTTCTCGTGTTCGAATTACTGCATGAATTGCAAAGCTGAACGAAGAAGGGTATCTGTTGTCCATTGCTTCTGCGAATCTGAACCGAGGACACTTCGAACTGCTTTCTCCGCATGTTGTCGGTTGTATCCGAGTGCCACCATTGCCGACACAGTATCCGCTTGAACAGCGTTAAGGGCAGGTTGGTGAGTACCACCGGCGGGTACAACAGGATAATCGGACCGGAGTTTATCCTGCAGTTCTACGATGATGCGCTCCGCTGTTTTCTTCCCTACTCCGGGAAGTTTTTGTAGAAATGTCGTGTTTTTATGAACGACCGCCGAACGAATATCCTCGATTGACGCTGAAGACAAGGCTGCCATCGCAGTTTTTCCGCCAATGCCCGAGATCGAAATCAGGTGTAAGAACATGCTGCGTTCCTCCATTGTCTCAAAACCAAACAACTGTAGTGCATCTTCTCGGACTGCGAGATAGGTGTGCACGCAAATTGTAGATCCTGCTGTCGCGCGCTCTGCTGTGCCGACACTGACATGAACTGCATAGCCAACGCCTTGGCAGTCAATGACAAGTTCGGTTGGACTCTTTGCTACTACTTCACCGCGTAAACGAGCGATCATACCGATTTTCCTAGAATGTGGTCCGCAGATTTGAGCTAACACAGGCCACGTGACAGAACTCTCCTACAACTTCTTTAGAACTACCATGGTGATATCGTCAGACTGCGCAGCCGCACCAACATGTGTATGCACGCCATGCAACACGTGATCCAAGATATCAATGGCAGATCCGGTTTTCGCAGCTATCAAGTGATGACGAATCGCATCATCGCTGAATTCCACGTGCTCTTCATTCATGGCTTCGTTCACACCGTCTGTAAACATGAATACGACGTCGCCGGATTCCAACTGTATTTCAGCTTGTTCGTATGGACGAAACGTGGGCATCACACCGAGTATCAAACCGCCTACTCCCAACTCCTCCACTTCGCCGTGCGCTCGAAATACCATTGGAGGATTGTGTCCGGCATTGCAATATCGTAAGCGACCGTTTGTAGAATCGAGAGCGCACACAAAAAAGGTCACAAACTTGTCGTGTCCTGTATTCTCGTACAAGAGATCGTTGATACGCGTTACAAGATCACTAAGCTCCAAGTGTAGAGGTACAAGAATTCGCAGTGCAGCTTGCACGTTCGCCATGAGGATCGATGCAGGCATTCCCTTTCCACTCACATCTGCCACACAGCAGAGGACCTCGTGATCGGAATAGCGAACAACATCGAAGTAATCTCCGCCAACTTGCTGTGATGAAATATTTCTGGCAGCGATGTCGATGCCATCAAATTGAGGCAATGTCTCCGGAAAGAGCTTGTGTTGAATTTGTCGCGCCACGTTCAGCTCGGACTCGATACGCTGCTTTTCTACAGCCTCTTCGAATAAGCGTGCATTTTCCAAAGCAGTTGCAAGAGTGGAACTCAGAGCCTCAATGAAGCGGATGTCGAAATCACTGAAGTCGCCGATCATTTTCTTTCCAACGAGGAGAACACCGCGACATTCGTTCTTAATCAATAAGGGCACGATAAGCTCGGTCGCACAACTGCGGAGCAGATCTTTGTGCTCCTCTTTACCCGTCCAGGCATTCAAATGCGTGATGCCGCTGAGCTCCTTTAAATCGTTACACAGGACCGGACTGAAATCGACGTGAAAGCGGTTGAACACGACTTCACATTCTCCGCTCGGTGGAAACACTAGCAGAGCAAAGCGACTCACCATCACTTGGCCCATCAAGCGAAAGGAAAAGATCTGCAGGATTTGATCGCGTGTGAAGAGAGATCCCAAATCATTGCTCATTTCAAACAACGATTCAAGCATCTGGTTGCGAGTTTCTACGCGACTCTTCTCGGCAAGAAGGTTGTGCATGTGCTCGGTGGACTGCAAGGCATGCGCCGCAATCATACTCACGAGGGAAACGTAATGTCGTTCCGCTTCCGTGTACTCTGTAGTCCCCAAGCTTGGACCTAGTGCCAATGCGGCTCGTACCGTGCCTTTACTTTGAATCAAACTGCAGAGGATGAAACCTTGCCGGAGCAGTACCTCCGGAACATGATCTCCGAAACTAAGTTGATCACAGGGAATGTGCTCAATAAAACGCTCGGCCATAAGGCCCTTGACAATGATCGCACGCATTCCTTCACCCTCGGGTATCAATGCGCATGCTTTTGTTAGACGCAACTTTCCCATGAGCGATAGCACCGCTGAGTTTAAGATATACTCAACATCGTTCGACTCAACAAGTTTAGCGCTTAAATCGAGCAGAGACTCAAGGTTTATCGTCGAGCTGGTCATGCTTTATCGCACGAATTGAACATTCGCCTGCTCGTAGTCATGCAGCAGGTTGCGATAGGCATCACGTAAATGCTCCGGGTGGCCGGTAGCGGGATTGAGCTGTACCAGGATTGACGAGGCTTTGACAACAAAACGTCCGTCCACCAAGCGAATGATCTGCTCAAAGCCAAAACTTGAATTTTTGACATACGATACACGCGTGAAGATCTCGTACTCATCGTCGAACTCGGCAACCGACATGAAATCAATTTCCTGATGAGCCACCACGAATCGGTGCTTGGTAACAAAGGTCTCGCGGTCTAAGGGCAAGCCAATGGCTCTGAAGTACTCAACGCGTGCTGCTTCTAGCCAGTAGAAGAAGACAGCGTTGTGCACGATACCTTGGCCATTCACATCATACGAGCGCACACGCGTACGGAGGCGATGACGGAACTTCGGCAGCTCTGCTTCCAGACTTGAAGCCATGGATTGCTGTGTTACGGAAATATGTGCTTGATGTGCCATGATGGTGTAGTAAAAGAAACTGAATGTTATCTGGCTTTAGTACTGAGGGCAGAAGACGAGGCGTTTCGCACGACTATCTCCCCCGCTTTCTTCGTTTGCATTGTGCTAACCTGATGATGAAAAACCGCGCGCAACCAACCACCCTCGCGTCCGGATGAGATGCGCAATCCTGCAGTCTGGCAACTCGCAATGAAATCCGCTGGTTGCACCTTTGTTCTCGGTCGGAAGACCACAATGTTCGACTGCGTCGGATAATTATCGACTTCAACGTGATCGGAGTTGGCGAGTCGTTTGGCAAAAGAGGCTGCGTTCGCGTGGTCTTGCATCAAGCCGCTCCTGTGGTTTCGCACTGCATAGAGACCGGCGGCGGCCAACACACCTACCTGTCGCATGCCTCCCCCAAGAATCTTACGCCAACGCCGGGCTTGCACAATGTGCTCCTTCGTTCCAAGAATGAGTGAACCTACCGGGGCTCCGAGTCCTTTTGAAAGACAAACGGACAAGGTGTCAAAATGTTTGGCAAAGGCAGAGGGCTGCTCACCGCTTGCCGCACAAGCGTTCCAGATTCTCGCTCCATCGCAGTGTAAAGCAAGTTTGCGTTTACGACGAAATCGATCCAAAGCAGCTATGTACTCCAAGCTCAACACGGTTCCACCATGTCTGTTGTGTGTATTCTCCACACATATCAACTTTGTCTTTGGGAAATAGTAGGCATCAGGACGTATGGCGGCCGCGATGCTTTCCGTAGTCATGGCTCCTCGTTCCGAAGCAACGCAGTGCATTTGAACGCGTGAGATGATGGATGGAGCTGTTGTCTCGTAGTGAAAGATGTGCGACTCAGACTCGACGATGATCTCATCACCTGTACCGGCGTGAAGTGCAATCGCGATCTGGTTTCCCATGCATCCACTAGGCACAAAGAGCGCGGCTTCCTTCTGAAAGAGATCGGCAACCTCATCCTGCAATTCATTCACCGTAGGATCTTCACTAAAAACGTCATCCCCCACTTTTGCAGAAGCCATTGCTTTTCTCATACCTGCGGTTGGACTTGTCACTGTATCGCTGCGAAGATCGATCATGGCGTGTTAGATGGCTGTTTTTTCAACAAGAGGAAGCTCGGTCTCTTGAATTCTGCAAGTACACTACCGCACTCCAATGGTGATGCGGTACGACGAGCATTTCAAAAATAGGAATCTCAGCCTGTATGGAGGCTCTTAGAATGCCGGGAGGAGGTAGCGCAGCTTAAAATCGCAGTGCTGTCACGCTAAACTTCGATTCAGGAAGTCGAACCAGGAACACGACGGTACTTCGAGTGCGTCCTCCATCAAACGTCTCGCTCTGAAGTTCGAGTAGCAGTGGCACGCCGGTGTCTTAAAAGTCCACCAATCCGGCATCTCGCAGCGACAGGAATCCTAAACTCAGGAGTAAGGCGTAACAAATGAAATTGGCAAAAAGTGATGGCGAGTAGAGTTTCAATGCAAACCCGGAGTTTTTCGAAGGACTAAAACTTTGTCCACTCATACTCTGATGTGCCACTGCAGCGTCAAGAATCAAGTGAATGAGATAGCCACCACACGCGCCCGCCGCAAAGAGCAAACGCTGATCCGGCACTATACCGCGAAAGGCTAGAAAGACCATGCAAAACCAAACAGCAGCAGCAGGTACACTGTGAAACATACCGCGATGAGAAGCTGTGTGGCGAACCACCTCGCGCAACACAATACGAATAGCCCAGAAACTCAAGGAGGCAATAAGGAAGGTCATCGTCGGACTCTGCAAATAGACTCCCGCAGCACTAAGGATAAGAGCCGGCGCTACGGCAGATGCGATATTCAAAGCGTGGTGAGTGTGGTGAGAGTCTGCGGAATCCATGTCGCACACAAATCCACTTCCCAACACCAAAACACCCAAACAAAGGCTGTCCTCCAGGCTACACTGTTGTACGCGAGACGCATAGCTACTTGCCCCTACAGCAGCTGCTCCTGAAAGTGCCAGATGGTAGGCAAACGAGGCCACTAATCGCGATCTTCCGGTAACTCCTGAAAGCTGTAGTAGGCTACTTTTATCTCGAACTCCATGTCGGGATGATATACGGTATTGTACTTCTCGGATGCGGACGATACAACGCGAACTTTGGCCCAGCACCCACCATCGAACTCTGTGATGTCGGCGACGCAGGTTGGTTCGTTGTTCATACGAAGAAGATAGCGCTTGCCCAAATCAGGACGTTCCTCTTTGGCTAAGATCTCATGATAGTTCGATATGTCGCGATCGGGTCGGTTTGATTTCTTCATAACATGCTATTGGTTTGGGATATCCGCTTCTTGCCGGAGCACAAATCTCGCAGGCGCAGCAACGCTGCGCCATGAAGAAGAAGACTAATTGTAATAAAATCGACTAAATCTGTTCGTTTCGTTCATGCGAAGCGGATGTTCCTGCATCCACTTCATCAAAGCCATGTAATCCTTCTTGTGTTCGTCAATATAGGCCTTGAATTCCAAAGGCTTTGCGAATTGCATGAGATGGTATGTATAGGCTGTGTGCAAGCCGACGTCAAGCAGCTGTTTGTGTCGCTCAATAACGGGATTCGCGAAGGTTTTGTCGTAGCCACCCGCATACCAAGACTTCGTAAACAGAGTTTGCATGGTGTCAATACTAGCAACAGGAATCTCGAAGTCTCGGAAGAAACGCAGAGGCTCGGCACCTTTGGTCATCAATCGGTTGAATACATCTTCGAAGGACTCTCTGTTCGCTTGCGAGGCATCGGTAACACCTTTTCTAACTTTACTGTACACCATGGCATGCGAGGTCTTGAAGTCCTCGTACACTGTGTTATGAGCACTGAAAAGCATGGTTGACATAAGCGAGGCATGTGTCGGATTGGGATCGATATTCATGAGTAGTTCCGCATAGAGTACCGTCCAGATTTTCTCGTTTCCCGACGAGTAACTGCGAGCCGCCCAGTAGTAGTTTGCAATCAGGCTCGGTTCAACTTGTATTCCTTCTTCGAACTCATCCAACGCGGACTCTAAATTTCGCTGTTGTAGCTGGAGTAAGCCCAGTTCAAGGTGCATCTTTCCGGACTGCGGAAATCTGGTGAGACCCTCCTGCAGAACTTCTCGAGCTTTCACGGTGTCATCCTTCTCGGAATAACAATTCGCAAGAAGTTGGAAGTACTTATCAGTTGCACCGGTTTTGTTCTTTACACTATGCAGGATAGCAATTGCCGAATCCTGATTTTTCAGAAGTGCAAACGCAAGAGCCATTTCGTAACGGAGATCCGAGTTGTTCGGCTCACTCTTCCACGCGATACGCAGCTGCACAAGTGCACTGTCATACTTCTTAAGCTCAAAATACTTCAGTGCTCGCTGCAGTGCGGTAGCTGAGGCTGCGGCTGTTGCTGCGGGTGGCAGCAGAGCCACAAGCAAACAACTGATGCCGATAGCGATAACAAAGCTGCGAAGTGAATTCATCATGCTTAGCATACCTTAAAAACCATACTGAGTAAAACCACCGTCAACGGCGATGCATTGTCCGGTGATATAGGACGAAGCCGGAAGTGCCAAAAAACTTATGGTATGCGCCACTTCGTCCACAGTTCCAATACGTCGTAGAGGTGTACGCGATACAACTTCATCGTGATACTCAGGCTTAGACAAGACTCCTTCAGTTAATGGAGTACGTATGTACCACGGAGCAACGGCATTCACGCGAATATTGTCTTTAGCCCACTCCACTGCCAGATATCTGGACATGTGTATGAGAGCCGCTTTGGTCATCGAATACGGCGAGCCTGTACGCGCATAGGTCAATCCGTTTGTCGACGCTACATTGATGATGCTGGCTCCACCTGCTGCCACAAGAGTCGTGTACAGAGAGCGACAAAGGTCAAAGGCAGAATGCAGATTCGTCTCAAACAGCAGACGAATCTCTTCGTCTGTATATTCAGTGGTAGACTTGCGAATGTTGGTGCCCACATTGTTGACCAGCACGTGGATTTTCTGCTCGCGCTGCGACAGATCGTGGACCAAATTCTTGCGTTGCTCGCTTAGCGAAAGATCTGCAACCAATCCAGCGGCATCATAGCCCTTCGCTTGAAGCTCGTCAACACATCGCTGTAGTTCATCACTGCTGCGCGCAACGAGATACACTTTCGCCCCGAAAGAAGCCAGCTCCTCTGCGGCTGCCCGACCGATGCCTTTTGTGGCACCGGTTACGACAGCAATACAGTTCTTGAGTGACCACACGCTCGCCGTCCTTCCAAGGGAAGAGTGCTGCGTCGGCGCATCCGGTTGTTGCAAATCAATATTAGACATTAGGTCCGAGCATTTCTTCAGGTTTAACCAAAGCATCGAATCGATCACCATCCAAAATCTCGAGGTCGATGGCTGCTTGTCGCAGCGTTCCTCCGGTTTTATGGGCATGCTTGGCGATTTTCGCGGCCTTATCATATCCAATATGCGGATTCAAAGCCGTCACCAACATGAGTGTGTTCTTATTGTAATAATCAAGTTTGGCAACATTTGGTTCAATTCCGTGTGCACAATGTTCTTCAAACATGATACAGGTATCTCCAAGGAGTCTCACGCTCTGAAGGAAATTGTAGATGATCACAGGTTTAAACACATTCAACTCAAAGTTTCCGGATGCTCCACCCATGTTGATTGCAACATCGTTACCGAACACTTGAGCAGCAACCATGGTCATAGCCTCACTCTGCGTCGGATTTACTTTGCCGGGCATAATCGAAGAACCAGGCTCATTTTCCGGGATGTAAATTTCGTTCAAGCCACAACGTGGTCCGGATGCCATCCAACGAACATCATTCGCGATCTTCATGAGAGACGCGGCCAGAGTCTTCAAAGCTCCGTGGGCGAAAACAAGAGCATCGTGTGCCGCGAGAGACTCAAACTTGTTTGGTGCTGTAACAAATGGAAGACCGGTTAGCTCGGCAATTTTTGCAGCACCACGAACCGCAAATTCCGGGTGCGTATTGAGTCCGGTACCAACCGCAGTACCACCCAAGGCAAGCTCATAAAGACCTTTCAGACTAAACTGAATGCGTTCTATATCGTTACTGAGCTGCTGAACATATCCGCCAAACTCTTGTCCCAACGTTACAGGTGTTGCATCCATTAAGTGTGTACGACCGCTCTTGATCAGGCCGCTGAACTCCTCTGATTTTGCAGCCAAGGTTTGACGTAGCTTCTCAACAGCCGGTAAAAGATGATGCACCAATTGTTCCGCAGCAGCAATGTGCATCGCCGTCGGAAATGTGTCGTTCGAACTCTGCGCTTTGTTCACATCGTCATTGGGATGTACGGGCTTTTTCGAACCCATTTCCCCACCCGCTATCTCAATCGCACGATTCGAAATGACTTCATTGGTGTTCATGTTGGTTTGAGTACCCGAACCTGTCTGCCAAATCGACAATGGGAAATGTGCATCAAGAGTTCCGGCAATCACTTCGTCTGCAGCCTGAGTAATCAATTGATAGGTTTCTGCACCAAGGGTTCCGACATCGTGATTTACGGCCGCGGCAGCCTTTTTAAGAATTCCTAGTGCGCGTATCAATTCACGCGGCATACGCTCAATACCTATTGCGAAGTGAACGAGCGAACGAGCGGTTTGAGCGCCATAATACTTGTCGGAAGGAACCTCGATGGTTCCCATGGTATCAGATTCTAAACGCATGACCTTCAGAGACTATAGTGAGACACGATGGTGGATTACACCCGATGGAATGAGACTGCATGACGTGCCAGCTGCAAGGACCTATCGAAAACCTACGGAGAGAGACAGAAACAAACCGTTGAAGTCTTTCATAGGCAGATTTCGCACACTCTCCACACCGTCTCCCCCGTAGGGTAAAACATAGTATCGTACTGCGAAATTGATGTAGGTCTTTTCGGTATTCCGGATTAACGCTCCGCAGCCCAAAAAACCACCGGGACGTACAAAACTAAGGGCAGAGCCGATGGATTGAAAGAAATCGTTTGAGTAAGGGTCGTAACTACCCACTAACACCCAGTTTGCCCCCATGCCGGCATTGACGTACGGACGCATGTTTTGCGTCATGGCATCGGCGAATAGCACCCTTGTCACACTAAGCATGAACGGTAAAACAAGCACGCGATGCACTTTATTCGGTACATAGGTATACTTGCCATCTTGAATTTCAAACTCAGCACTTCTTCGAGCTGCCGAAATCACAAAATCAGCCGCTAAAGATGTATTCTCCCACAGGTCGATTTGGTAAAACGCGCCGCCTGCATAGCCCGATCCCGATATGGCCACGGTCGGTCCATACATGATGGCTGATCCACCGGACTGTGATGTCGATGTCAGTAGTGATTTGGATGGTTCAAAGATGTAAAGGGTGTCGTCAGAGAGTGCTTCGGTCGGACCGCTGCCCATATCTCCGCTGAACCGGGCAGATGAGACCGTCAAACTCGGCTGAACTCGATGTGACACCTGTGCATGGCAAGGCGCCAATGACATGAACGCAATGCTGCAGTACACGAGCAGTAGTCCCGCGGCGGGTATGAATGTCTTCGAAAAGCTGATCATATGCCAAATCTATGTGCTGCTGTCGACAACGGCACAATCTACGCCGTTCGTGGTGCAAATCTAGTCGGTTGACGTCCAACGAACAGGAGCATTGTGCAGCATCCGAAACGCGTCCCGCTGCCGATGGTAGGACAATTGAACGTATGGCCGGGTGAAAATCGACGTCAACTTCAGGTCCAACGCTTGGCAAAAAGTGAGAGCACGTCGGTCCCTCAGATCGCTCATGCATACAGGACAATTCCCGCGTGCCTCTGCGCTCTTGGGCTGAGTTGCACAAAAAAAAACAGACCCCGAACTATGGAGTCTGTTGTAAGCTACTTTTCCGTTTAGAGGACTTCGTCGCTGTTTCGCGCCGCCAAAAGCCTACGTCTTGCATCCGGCCTTCGTCTCGAGCAGGGTACTAACCCAAATACGTACGCAATGATTTGGAGCGAGAAGCGTGACGCAGGCGACGGATTGCCTTCTCCTTGATCTGGCGAACGCGCTCACGCGTAAGGTTAAACTTCTCGCCGATTTCTTCCAAAGTCAAGCACTGCTTATCCTCAAGACCGAAATACAAGCGAATAACTTCTGCTTCACGTTCGGACAAGGTCTTGAGCACTTGTTGGACTTCAATACGCAATGATTCCAACATTAAGTCTGAGTCCGGAGGCGGCTGCAGATCGTTGGGGAGAATATCCAAAAGTCGATTGTCTTCCCCTTGTACAAAAGGAGCATCAACCGAAAGATGTCGGCCGGAAATCTTGATGGTCTCAGCAATCTCGGCAATACTCATTTCCAACTGCTCAGCCAACTCGGCTGCTGTTGGTTCGCGCTCATAGAGCTGTTCCAACTCTGAAAACTTCTTTCCGATCTTATTCAATGCTCCGACGCGATTCAAAGGCAAGCGAACAATACGAGATTGCTCAGCAAGTGCTTGAAGGATGGACTGACGAATCCACCACACTGCGTAGGAAATAAACTTGAAGCCACGTGTTTCGTCGAAACGCTTGGCTGCTTTAATCAAGCCCAAGTTACCTTCGTTAATCAAGTCGCCCAATGACAGACCTTGATTCTGATACTGCTTCGCCACGGAAACGACAAATCGCAAATTCGCTTTGACGAGGCGTTCCAATGCGATCTCGCCCTCGGCATTGCCGCGCTTAATTGCCTGCGCAAGCACAATCTCATCGTTTCCTGTCAACAATTCGACGCGACCAATCTCCTGCAAGTACTTGTCGAGTGACTGGCTCTCACGATTCGTGTATTGTTTCGTTATTCTCATTCTCTGTCCACTGATAATATAAATGGCACTTCCGCACCATCGACGCTGATTGCCGATGCTTCGCCCTGTGCGAGACTGTTATAGTTCACACGGACAACATGTCATAAACGGTCGGAATCAGGCGTTATTGTCGGAATATCAAGCCGCGAATATACGGATTTGAAGCGAATGCTCAGCACGGGAAGTTTGGAAAAGCTTGAAATCGCCGCCGTTATCGCTATTCTTAGAGGTACATCGCAGTCCATGGCGGATAGGATACGGAGATATTCAGCTACCGTAATTGCATAACGAGGTGGCAAACCAAGCGGTCTCATCAAGCTCAGCACTTTCATTGCGGCGCTTTTCTGAGCGTCGTTGCGGGCCTCCGCCAATACTTCCGTGCATTGCAGCACGCCGGTATAACAAATCGAGGATGCAAGCGCGCGTCTCAAAATCCATGCGTCTGCATCAGCTCGAAGAAATGCCAGGATAATCTCGGTTTCCACAAGCAAGCCTTGATGAGTCTCCGCACTCGAGACCTTCTCCGATGTTGATGATTGTTTCGACTCGATCGTATTGGCGGTGTTCGGCTCCGTTGCGGGCAAATGAGTCGAAGATTTCAGCTCTTGCTCCAAGCCCCCTCCTGCCTGAGTCCTTCTACCACAGTCTGTTCTTCCAGATGTTGTACTCGAGCAATGTTCAGGACTTCGTTGTAAAGGAGATTCTGTGGTTCAAGCTCCACGGTCTGTCCGGCATAGGCTCGAAGCTTCTTCATGGCGGCAGAATCACAATGCAACGAACCATCTTCTAACACGGTAGCAAGTAGTTTCATGTGAGTATCCTTTCATCACCTCGAGTCTATGAACTTCCTACAAGACGTGCTTAGCGTCCGACTTTGATTCTACGCATCATACAGTAGCTTGGCTGTTACACACTCAGTTCCTTGGTTCGCGTCAAAATGGAAAAGCGACACAGAGGTAATTAGCGAGTAGCCACGGGTGTGCGCAGCAAACTCTTGTAGGCTTCGCTTAAAGCCAAGTCTGACGCTTTCTGTATCAGCTCGTCATCTTTCATTACATAGCGTAAGACTTGACGATCCGAGTAAAACCGTGAGCGAATGTCTTTGTCGAGCATCTTGGCTAAGACAGCTGCATGAACTCTGAACATTTTTTGTTGTTCACGCTGAATGAGAGACTCGGCCTCTTCCAATTGCTTAACGACGCCGGGGGAAAATTTCTGCTCCGACAACAATTTCTTGGCTTCTTCAACTTTCTTGAGCGACGTACTTTGGTACTTAAAGTTTTGCCGACCGGCGAATTTCTCTAAGTCATCAATGAGAGCGGCCGCATTAAAATTTGTCGGCAGCTCTTTCTTGTTGGCACTATACTCATTGGCAAAGCGAAACAGCATATCTTTTTCAACGAGCTCACGAACGAACTCTCCTTGCTCCTTGTCCTTGATCACGGAATCCGGAGCGATACCTGTTCCGTCCTTTACGGCGCGGCGAGCAGCTGTATAAAAAACTCGCGGGGCGGAGGAGGTGTCGTTAATGCCTGCACGCTTCTTCCCGTAGTCTATGCGCTGAACACAACGACCGGAGGGACAGTAATATCGCTGTGTCGTCAGCTTCAAATTTGTTCCGTAACTCACATTGAACTGCGACTGTACTAATCCCTTGCCGAACGAGTTAACGCCGCAAATCACGGCTCTATCTTGATCCTGCAAGCATCCGGCAACAACTTCACTGGCTGAAGCCGAAGCCGAGTTTACCAACACGACGAGCGGAACTTCAGCTTCGTAGGGCACCCCACTGTTTGTATAGATGCGAGGCTCGACGTTGTTTCGACCTTTGGTGCTGACGATTGTCGCACCGTTTTTCACAAAGAGTTCGCAGATGTTGATGGCGGCGTCCAACAAGCCTCCCGGGTTATCACGCAAGTCCAAAATGTAGCCATTCATCGGACCAATCTTTCGCAGTGAGTCAATGGCTCCACGCACTTCAGCCAAAGATCGTCTAGAAAAGCGCTCCAGTTTGATCACACCAACGCCATTCGCCAGTCGAGTGATATAAGGAACCGAAGAAACCGTGACACGTCGGCGCAGCAAAGTAAAACTGATGGTGTCGGACATTCCGTCGCGTAATACGCGTACTACGCACGATGAGCTGTCTTCCCCACGTGTGAACTTTCGCAATTCTTTCGAGCTAATGCGCAGTGTTGGGTGCCCATCTATCGAAACGAGACGATCTCCAACTCGCAAACCTGCGACATGAGCAGCATAACCATCCGCTATGGCGGTAATGCTGAGCATACTGTCGTGCACACCCGCCTGAATTCCTAAACCAATGTACTGTCCACTAACCTGAGAATCAAAATCCTCGGATTGTTCTTGATCCATGTAGACAGAATAAGGATCGAGTGTCGACATCATAGCGTCAATGCCACTGCGCACGAATTGTTCGGGATCAACGTCGTCCACGTAGTCAGTAGTAGCCCGTCGAAACACTTCACCGAAGGTTTCAATCGACTTGTTGATCTTATAATATGTGCCATCCGTACCGGGAGACCAAGCGCTAACAACGATAACGGTCGCTCCCAAAAGCATGAGAGTATAGACAGCACCGACCCGCGGAAAATGGAGGCGAATGCGATGTCGGAGACTAGAGAATGCGTTCAAGGACATAAGATTTAATGGCGGTTGCGTCGAGTCGAATTTGAGCCATGGTGTCGCGATCACGAAGAGTGACGGTTCCGTCTTCAACAGATTGTCCGTCGATGGTCACACAGAAGGGTGTGCCGATCTCGTCTTGACGACGATAACGACGTCCAACCGCTCCGCTGTCATCATATTGGACTTTGAAGCTGCGTTGTAAGTCCTTGTAAATCTTTTCAGCCAGCTCCGGCATTCCATCTTTGTTAACCAACGGCAAAATTGCGGCACTTACCGGCGCCAAACCTGGGTGAAAGCGTAGCACTGTACGTGTTTCGGACTTGTCGTTTTCGCCTTGAACAATTTCTTCGTCAAAGGCATTGCAAAGGAAGGCCATAAACGATCGCGAAGCACCTGCAGATGTCTCCACCACAAACGGAACAAATCGATCTTTGGTAACGGTATCAACGAACTCCAACTTCTTGGAGCTATACTCTTGATGTCTGCTCAGATCAAAATCAGTGCGTGAGTGAATACCCTCAATTTCCCCCCACCCGAAAGGAAAACGATATTCGATATCCACGGCAGCGTTAGCATAGTGCGCAAGTTTCTCGTGAGCTTTCAAATGCAACGAATCCGGCTTCATACCGTAGTGAAGAAACCAGTTCCAGCGCTGCTCACGCCAGTACTCAAATGCCTCCATCTCGCTTCCGGGTTTCACGAAGTACTGCATTTCCATTTGCTCAAATTCTCGAGTGCGGAATAAAAAGTTCTTCGTGTTGATTTCATTGCGAAAGGCCTTACCTATCTGAGCGATACCAAAAGGTACTTTTTGTCGAGCCGATTCCATCACGTTTTTGAAGTTCACGAAGATCCCCTGTGCTGTTTCCGGACGTAGGAATACTGCGGCACCTGTGTCTTCCACCGGACCAATGAAGGTCTTGAACATCAGGTTAAAATTGCGAACCTCCGTCCAGTCTTTTGTACCACTGACGGGGTCCGGAATACCTGCATCTATGATGATAGCATACAAGTCAGATGGTTCTTTTGCCTCATTCAGTCGTCTCTCCAGCTCCGCTGCCTCATGAAGCTTTTCTTTGTTGCGTAAACGCTCAATGTAGTCTTCAATCAAGTTATCGGCACGGTGTCGAGCTTTGCTGGTCTTGTTATCGATCATTGGGTCTGTGAACTGCTGCACGTGACCGCTTGCTTCCCAGGTGCGAGGATGCATGAGAATGGCGGCATCGAGACCGACAATGTTTTCGCGATAGGTCATTTCTCTCCACCATGCTTCTTTGATGTTGCGTAACAACTCAACACCCAAAGGACCATAATCCCAGCAACCGTTAAGTCCGCCATAGATTTCAGAAGATTGAAAAACAAAGCCACGTCGCTTCGCTAAGGAGATTATTGAGTCTAAAGTATTGGTCTTGGCCATAAGAAAACGCTTGAGGGCGTTGGTGATCTGAGAATAGAACTGCAAAGATAATCAGGGGCACTATCATGCTGCGGTAGAAGCACTCTTGGAATGGTGGAAGACCGCACCATAATCGCGCTCCGGCTCGACGGTACCTGCATCCCTGCCGCACAGTGATTCCTTTTATCATGCGAGCAGCTTTGCTGCGCGCATGATAAAAAAGACTCTTGGGTATCATTCAAAATCGGAGTACTCAAATCCGAGCTAGTGACGTTTTATGAGCTGCCGGACCTCCGCTAGGTCTCAGAGCACCTCACATTCGTCATTCCTTCAAAGCACCGGCAGTCAAGCCCTTAATGATGTGCGCTTGGAAAAAGAGGAAGAGACTGAGAACCGGAAGGGCGGAAATGCTTGCACCGGCCATGAGGTGTCCCCAATCAATAGACTGTTTTCCCAGATAAAAAGCGAGGCCTACCGGAAGCGTTCGGTGAGCTTCATCATTCGTAAACAAGAAGGGATAGAGGAAAGAATTCCAATTCGCCAGGAAAATGTAGATGGCAAGGACTGTTAGCACGGGTCGACACAGGGGAAACACAACTCGACTCAAAACGCTCCACTCACCGGCACCGTCGAGTCGAGCCGCCTGCTCAATATCTTGCGGGAGAGCCACAACGAACTGACGAACAAGAAAAATCCCGAATGGGCTGACTACCCATGGAACGATGAGAGCAGCATAGGTGTTAATCCAACCAAAACTTACCATCATTCGGAATAAAGGAATCATGATAACCTGAGGAGGTAAGATCAGCACCGCAAGGAGTGAGGTAAACAGAAGTTTGGAGCCGGGGAACTGCTTACGAGCCAGGGCATAACCGCACAGAAAGCACAGTAGCACGTTCGAGAGAGTCACTGTCGTGGCTACTATGACCGAATTGATAAAGTAGATGCCGAAAGCATCTGAAGCAAGGGTATCCGAATAGTTACGAGTACTGAAGGGGGCCTGCACCATTGACCACAAGGAGCTAAAGCGTTCAGGATTCTCATGGAAGGACACAATGATCATCCAGCACATTGGGAAGAGCATCACAAGGGCAACCACAAAGAGAGCGAAGTGAAGCAGAACTGAAGGCCACTGTAAGCGTACGACGCGCATGTTATATCACAATTCTCGATAAAGCCTGTGTTTACGTATATACCGACGCACACTTTCGGGAACAAGATAGCGAATTGAACTCTTCTCAGCATGGAGCGTCCGAATCGAACGCGATGAAATCTCAATGAAGGGCACCTGTAACAGTGTGGCGGGTCTGTTCTCCCTACTCAATGAACGAACAAGCTGTTGTTCCTCTTCGGCATTGATAAACGGACGTCGCGCAATACACAAATGTGACTCGGCCAGAATTCTCTCCCACTCCCGCCATTGATGAAAGCTTTGTGCCTGATCAGTGCCTACAAGCAAATAAAGCTCCGTGTCAGGATAACGTTCGCGCAGATAATCCAGTGTGTCGATCGTGTAGGATACTTGCTTGCGACGAATCTCGAACTCATCGATGGCAAAGCGATCATTGGTTCTGCACACAGCTCGCAGCATGCTCAAGCGATGCTGAGCTGAAGTTTGTTCTTCTTGTTGCTTGAAAGGCGACACATGCGTCGGAACGAACAAACAGCTATCAAGGCGCATTTGCTGCACAAAGTGTTCGGCCATAATGCAGTGTCCACTATGCACCGGATTAAATGAGCCGCCAAAAATTCCGAGACGTCTGCGCATTCCAGGTGTAAAAAAAGCCCCTGCGCCGAACACAGGGGCTGCTACGAAAATGACAAAAGTGAAGGTTATGCAGGATTAAGGACCTCAGCGCTTGCGCGACGACCGTGAACGACATTGAGAGGTACAAATGAACGCGAGGCTTTGACTTTTGCCTCAAACTCATGACGAAACTTGCGTAAGAACCCTTGCACAGGCCACGCCGCAGCTTCTCCGAGCGCGCATATGGTATTGCCGTCAATATTGTTTGCTACACTGAGCAGTAGATCCACATCCTCAATGGTCGCATCTCCCGCATTGATGCGTTTGAGAATCTTCTCCATCCAGCCACAACCTTCGCGGCAGGGCGTACACTGTCCGCAGGACTCATGGTGATAAAAATGTACTATGCGCTGTAAGAGTTTCGGAATATCCGTGTCCTCGTTGATCACCATCACTCCACCGGTACCGATGAAGGTCTTGTATTTCTTTAAATCTTCGTTGTTCATGACCACGCCTTCGATCTCGTCTGCCGATAGCGGTGGCATAGAGGAACCACCGGGGATAACAGCTTTCACTTTCTTTCCGCCCGGCACTCCTCCACCATACTTATAAATCAAGTCGCTCAGCGTTACATCCGTTGGTAGTTCGTACACACCCGGCGTGTTGAGATGGCCGCTGAGACCGTAAAGCAAAGTACCACAGTGTCCGGGAGCACCAATCTTTGAATAGGCTTCCGGTCCAATGGCAAAAATTGCCGGCACGGTTGCCAAAGTTTCTACGTTATTGATAGTCGTCGGCATACCCCACAATCCCTTGTTTGCCGGGAACGGCGGCTTGAATCGTGGATAGCCGCGCTCACCTTCCAAGGAATTCATTAACGCGGTTTCTTCTCCGCAGACATAAGCGCCGGCTCCCTTGTGAACAACGATATCGATGGTGTAGGGATTACCGAACGTTTGCGACATCTTGGGACCGATGTAACCATGAGCATAGGCTTCATCAACTGCTTGCTGCATCAGGTTAACCCACTTGTGGTATTCACCACGGATATAGATGAAGGCTTTACACACACCCATGGCGTAGCCGGCCATCATGATACCTTCAATCAATTGGTGCGGATTGTACTCAAGGATTTGACGATCCTTGAATGAACCCGGTTCGGATTCATCGCCATTGATAGCCAGATATTTCGGGCGATCATTGCCCTTCGGCATGAATGTCCACTTCAGTCCGGTTGGGAAACAAGCTCCGCCGCGACCTCGAAGTCCGGACTTCTTTACTTCATTGGCTACATCATCGGGCGACATACCAACGGCCTTACGGTATTGATTATAGCCACCATTCTTGACATAAACGTCGAATTGATGCAGATTCTCGATTTTTGGTATAACGAGGTTCGGTGCAGTGTACATGAATCAGTCTCCGTGCTACAATGCGCAAATATACGATTGGATCGAGAGAGCGATGACACTCAACGAGGTCTTTGTGGGGCTTTTTTCGAGCTTGAGGAAAAGTTCTCGAAGATCTGTTCTCGTTCGGTTGCTCCCAGTTCCTTCCATTGGCCGGGGGCCAGACCCTGCATGACATATCCTCCGATTCTATGACGTATGAGACGTAAAGTCGGATGACCCACCGCCGCAGTCATGCGTCGTACCTGACGATTCTTTCCCTCATGAAGCTCAATCTCGATCCAGCAATCAGGTACAGACTTACGTACACGAATGGGCGGGATACGATCCTCGATTTCTGGTTGTGGATCAAGAACTACAGCACGGCATGGACGTGTCTTGTAACCACCTATGGTAGGTCCTCGCTTCAGATCTTCCATACTTTTTACGGAGGGTATGCCCTCGACTTGCACCAAATATCGTCGCGCATGGGCATTCGCGGGATCCAAGAGTGCCGAGTTCAGTCCGCTCTCGTCACTCAACAACAACAAACCTTCGGAATCGGCATCCAAGCGACCAAGTGCATAGACTCGTGGCGGAAAACCGAATTCCGCCAAAGTGCGATTCTGCGATCCGTCGTCCGTGAACTGACTAAGAACACCGTATGGTTTGTTGAATGCTAGGAGCATTGAGAAATGCGGGGCCGGTTGTGAGACACAAAAATATGAGTGGCATCTTCCATGTCGCGCCGGTTTTTGTGTGATCGAAACCATGCATAAAAGAAACTGCCGCAACGATGTCTCGTTGCGGCAGGTGGTATTCAGTTGCACGAACCACACGGTATGTGCAGTAGGTACATGCTACTTGCGGTCATCTCGCTTCTTGACTTTCCTTCAGCGGTCCATCATGAGGGAGAGCCCATGACGGTGCTCGACCTCGATGCGTACGGTTCGTGCATGGAATCGTCCTTCCGGAAGATCGTTATCGTAGCTTATCGTATCTGGTCCTAAGCCGAATGCGGTTGCGTCCGGGATTCCTAGGACTTTGTAGACACTGTTGGCACGACGCTCCGACAACTTGAGATTGAACGCGAGTTGTCCATAACGGTCGGTAGTTCCAATAATGCTCACGGCACTTGCCGTATCGATGCGCTTCTTGATGAACTTAATAATATTTTCATTTGCTGCCGTGATGTCGTCTTTACCAAAATCAAAGAGCATCAAGATGAAGCGATCGACTTCCGTTAGCAAGTTTTGCTTCTTGAGTTTCTCAATCTGTTCTACAGTGATAGGAATCGAGACACTCTTCTCTATCATGCCTTTCCCCTGTTGGTCGATTGCCATGCTAATTTTGAAGGTCGAGTGCTCCTTGCGCATCAAACGTCTCATGGTGCTACGTTCAAGTGCTATGTCCATAAACTCTTTTGGCTGACCTTCTCCGTTTGCACTGAATATCGTACGACCTTCTTGCTCACCCCAGATACGCCATGATAAAATTGGTGTTTCGGATTTGATCATGTTGGCAATTCGTAAACGATCGACAGCACTTTCCAGCATGGTGTCGCGAATCATCACAGGTTGAAGCAATGCTTCGTTGGACGAGTAGATTTCGACACGCTGATTCTCCTCTTGTCCTTCCCTACTCTTCTCGTTCGAAGGTTTCTGTGGAACACTTCCCGACTTAATATTGATACGCGATTCTTCAATGCCCCATGTGTTCTTGAAGTAGTTCGCAACAGCTGTCGCTCGCTCACGAGCAATCTGTGTCGCATTTGGCAACTCAGCGAGCTCTTTCTTGGACATGCATCCTACGATATCGATCTTGGAAGTTTTGTCGAGCAGCAAGCCCTTCGACAAAATATTCATCATGTTATAGTAGGTCTCCATTTGCGTCTGATCGGCGCGCAGCTTGTAGTTCGCCGCGTCTTCCGGACGCAGAAGTGAATAACGACCAATCAATTGCGAAGAACCGTACTCGAAGAAGACATAGTTGAGCAAAGGATGAAAATCGTTCCACACGATTTCTCGACAGTTAAGGGAGTCCAACTGCACGTAGCTACTGTCCGGCTTGTAACGGTACACCTGCATTTGCAGCTGTGCCATCTCGATTGGCTTAGCTTTTTGTATCAAGTGCTGGAATTTCTCGGTACGTTGAACGAACTCATAGCGTACGTCGTCGTTCTCGTTAATAACCGTTCGAAAGTCTTGAGACAACAACTCTACTCTCTCCGCCGCCAGATCCGGCACAGCGCGAGTTACCGTATCTCGCTTGATGATCGTATCGCGAATAACCGGTTTTGAAGTTGGAAGCGTGACACGTATGGATAAACCCGCGCGAACGAACTTTGCGTTCCACTGCTGATCCGTAGCCAGGTTGTTCATAGGCAACTGATAGAAAAGTTCAGGTACCAGTGCAAACCGCTTATTGAGTTTAATGTTATACGTGAGACCGACAAGACTGTAGACTTGCCACGGTGTGTGATTGGGGATTTGGTCTTCATACACCGTACGGAGGCTTCCGCCCTGCAAGTACTCGACTCCTGAAGGCTGTTCAATAGCCTCTGTCTGGTTGAAGTTTGCTTTGTAGACATAGGCGAATTTGACACCCGCATGCAAACGAAGAGGTTTGTAGAAAGGCGGCGTGAATTCCACCATAGGTTCAAATCCGTAGCTGGAGAAGTTTGCCCTAAGATTGTACTTCAGCGTACCTTCAACCGGTTGACCATTCTGAATAATCGTCGTCTTCTCAGAAGCCGTCATGTTCGCCTTGTAAACATCGAAACCGAACCGAATGCCAAGGTGGAATGCTGCTGTTGTGTTTGTGGCTTTGAAGATGGACGACAAGGGTGAGTTTACCTCGCCTCCGAACATGACTAGGTCCCCTTCTCCATCACTGAAGGGCGCATAGGGTTTAGTGAACGATCCCAGTTGACTAAATCCACCGGTTGATTGCCAGTTCTTTCCGATATGACCATATACACCAAACTGAATAGGGTTGGTTGTATCGATCACGACCTGCGCAAAACCGGATACCGAGAGTAGTGTGCTGAAGACAACTATGCTGTTAATGAGTTTTTTCATGGCAGAGGAAGCTCCTTATTCATTAACAACGGTGATTACAACACTTTTATCCGCAACGCCAAAGCGCAAGTAATAGACTCCTGATCCAAGTTCCTGCATATTGTAGGTGAACTGTACAATGTGGGAGAATGAACGGATCTCCGATGACAAGTCTGCTACAACCTCACCCATCGCGTTGTATAAGATCAACGATGGAGCGATGCTCATTGGCAATTCGGAGGAACAGGTAATGAAAGCTCTGCCATGGACCGGATTTGGCGTGACGTCCAGTTTCAAATCCCCCGGTTGAGGGTTAAAGAGCCGTGGTCCGTCGTGATCCTTCCACACGTCCTTCACCCGAAAGGTTCCAAACACCGGTTTGAAATCCAGCTGAATCGTATCACCGGTTGCCGTAAACCAATGCAGGTTATCAATCTCTATGCGCGACTCTTCCGCGTCGCCGAGTCCACAAATCATGGGCATCGAGGCAAGCGTGACGGACTCTGTCAATGTGCTAAGAGTATCGTGAAAGGCAATGACTTGACGTCCATTGCGAATTGGTCCACGAGCGGATGCATCAGCCGGCGTCAGTACGGTGGAGTTGACGCACAGATCAAAGGAGAATGAAGCCGGCTGAAGTCCAAGAATCTTTGGTGGTAAGATGAGTGAATCCAAGTGCACACGTACGGTCACTGTGTCACCGATGTCTGCCGAGCAGTCCGGGATACTGAAAACCGGACGTAAAAACGCACGCTGCGGAAAGTCAAGGTCGGAGCTCATGACGTAGCGTCGGTCTGAGGAGAAACCGTAGACATACACGCCGCAGGCACTATCACAGGTCAACGAGTGTATTCCGTCAGCAATGCGACGAATCATGTACGAGTAACGGGTGTTTGCGACCGGATAGACAGTATTGAGCGCAGGTTCGCCGTCATACAACACAGTGCTCATAGCCTCTGTTGGCGCTATCACGATAATGTACTGTGACGCAAATGTCTTTGCAGTTCCCACTCGTGTCTGCAGAGCACATACAGTATGTTCATTCGACCACTGTTGCATCGATGTCACCGGAAACATGGTCGCGTTTCCGAGTTGTACATTTTCGGCGCTGTTGTTCACGGCGAACTGATAGACTGACACAGCTGCTGAACTGTGAAGAAGATGAGCATCACGTATCGTAAGGTCAAGGAAGTCGCCTGCCTTCAAAGGATCTTTGTTAACGCCGTCGATCGACAACACGGTGTTATCGGTCACGGCAAAAACTCGCGCGTATTCCGCTCCGCTGGTTAAAGCAGCTTCAGTTGTTGTTGTCGGTACCAGAACAAAGTCCGTACCCCAGCGGTCAACGCTTGTGAGCTGTACACAATAGCCGCCTTCACGCGCATTCTCATTTCTAAATCCGCCTAGAGATGGCAATTGCGCTGCTTGATGTCCGCAGAGCACAACTATCGGAGCTGTTGATCGAATCTGCGTGCCACTTAAATCACTCATCGAGACGCTTGTGTCAAGCGCAGCCTGAACGAAGTATGCTTGATTGGCATTCAGAAGAACGGTTCGCTGTCCACTCGTGCCGTCAGCAGTCTTTGCACGTAGATCTATCGTTACTTGTGTTGCGTCTGCTGTCGCGATCACGACAAACTGAGCGGGACGTGATCGCTGAGCGTCGACAGACATCGAGGCATCTGCCGCGACACCGGATGCCGAGGTGCTGATTACGTAGCTGCTTCCACTGATTGCTGTAGGGTAGAGACTAAACGCGCTCGAACCTGCACTGCCGTTCATGAGAACCGCGACAGACATTACGGAGTCACTATGAATTCGAACGACTTGCTGGCTGAGTACTTTCTCAGTTTGTACATTTAATGGACGTAGGCTGTCTCGGTACACACCTTGAAGCTCGAGATCTGTCCGAGGAATCGCGATATACGTGGCTCTGCGAGGGTCGCTGACGCTGAAGAAGCGTTGAACCGGTACACCATTCGCCGAGGTATAGTCAATACTTCCACTGGCGACGTGCGCTGAGCTCAATACGATAAAGATGGAGTCGCTCGTAGCGTGCATGCCCGGGAGGCAGCTAAAGGCGAAGTCGGTGCCGCTTGAACCGGGAACTTCGGCACGTGCGGTGGCGAACCCAACGGTGAAAAACGCCATGAATGCAATGAGAAGAGCAGCTACTCTACGCATGTGTTCGTATCCTTGAAATTGGTGGTGATGGAAGCGATAAATCGATTCCACTGATTTCAAGACACGTTATCGGAGCTCGGAGGCTGTTTCTATAATGCCTTTGCAAACATTCAGCATGGCTTCTGCCTCAGCATCCCAGGAGAACGTCGATGCCCAACGCAGTGCGCCTTCTGATAAGTCGTTGCGATATTTAGTATTAGTGCAGATTTGGACTAAACAGTCCTTGAGAGCTTGTATATCACCATATTGATACAAGAGTCCACTCTCGCCATCCTTAACGGAGTCGCGCAAACCGGGAACATTGGCAGCAATAACCGGGCTTCCACAGGCATTCGCCTCGATATTGGTGATACCCCACCCTTCTTTTTTGGAGGTGTTTACCATGCACCATGTACGGCTCAAGAGTTCGACCTTTTGTATCTCACTCACTCTGCCATGAAACAGGACCTTATCGTCTATCCCGGCGTCTTTTACTCGCTTTTCAAGTGTTGGACGATAATCGCCATCACCGATGAACCACAACCGTGCAGCAGGTATGTCTTTGAGAAGAAGCAGAAAGGCTTCCAAAAGATGATCCGGACTCTTATACTTCTTAATGCGCGAGAAATAAGAAATAGTAGGGACCGGCTCCTTCAAGCCAATCTTCATGGGAAATGCAGTTCGGTCGATTGCATTGCGTACCAAATACAGCTTATTCGCAGCTAGTCCTCTTTGGATACACTCCTGACGAGTGCTCTCGGAAACGACCGCAAATGGGGTGTTACGATACACGATGTTGGCTACTTGCTCAGACAGCCAGACGTATGTGGCTCGGATAGGATCGGCTTCGCGGTAGATACTTGTGCCAAAGAAGTGATGCGCAATCGCCAACAGCGGCTCTTTGACGTAGAGAGGCGTATAAAAAGGAATCTTGTTCAGATCGTCGATCACGAGATCGAAGTGCATTTCGGCTGCAAGCCGGCGATAGGCGGAAGGCACGCTGAAGTTGAACGTATTCCGCGAAGCAATTCGGTGAATATCAATACCGTCGATGTTTTCTCGCTCGGCTGCTCCATCAAAAGCACAACTCAACTGCACGACTTGATGTCCGCGAGCAACTATGCGCTTGAAAATCTCGTGACAATGAACCTCGGCTCCTCCACCGAAAGGATTGCGAATGTCCTGCCAATTAATAACGAGAATCTTCATAAAACAAAAATGGACTCAATTCGAAGAACTGAGTCCACAAAAATTGTTAGCTGCGTTTAAACCTTACTTGCCTGCCGGCGCGGGTTGCGTTGTCGGCTGGGCTGCAGGTTGAGCACCTTGTTGACCGGCGGCAGGTTGTGCTGCCGGTGCAGCTGCCGGAGCTGCGGCAGGTGCAGATGATGAGCCACCGGTTTGCATTCCTTCAAAGGGTGATGCGCTACCTTCTTCATGTGTGGGCTTGAAGATCGTGTTTGCCGACACGGAAAAGATGAAGATTGCAATGGCCAAACCAATGGTTGTCTTCACAATGAAATCCGCTGCACGGCGCATTCCGATCATGGTGCCGAATTGTCCGCCAACACCTCCACCGAAACCGGCAGCCATGTCGCCTTTACCGGGCTGGATAAGGACGGCGCCAATCAGAAGAATTCCGGAAAGCAGACTGAGAATAATCAAAAAGGTAAACATCGTTGCTGTTCGTCGTGATTACATAAAAATGTGAGCAGCAAAGATAGATAGGATTTGGGATTAGACAAAATGTCCGGTCTTAGCCCTGCTCATTTTTTTTGGGTGAGAACGAGGCTTTACAGCTTTCACTAACTTGCACCATGACCAACGACGCCGAACATCCGGACTCAGATCCTCAAAACGTTGATTTTTCGCAGAAATCAGATGCTTCCGATTCCGACCTGCCGTCATCGCCATCCGAAGACGAGCCGGTGGATACAGTGTCTCGTAGCCTCCGAGAAAAGATCGCAGGCTTGCCCACCAAGCCCGGTGTGTACTTGCACAAGAACGACGAGGCAAAAATTATCTACGTTGGGAAGGCGAAGAGTTTGCGAAACCGAGTCCGGCAGTACTTCGACCTCAGCCGACATGTTGACGCTAAAACGAAGGCTCTGGTCTCAAAGATTGCTGACGTCGAAGTCATCGTTACCGACTCGGAAGCTGAAGCACTGCTCCTTGAAAACAACCTGATCAAGCAGCACAAACCTCGCTATAATATTTTATTAAAAGACGACAAGTCGTATCCGTATATCCGGGTCACCAACGAAGAATATCCTCGCGTGTTTTCGACACGCAAACTCATTCGAGACGGCAGTAAGTACTTCGGACCGTATACGGATCTTCGCTACATGTATTCTTTGCTGCGGACCTTGCGATCTCTTTTTCCGCTGCGTAGCTGTGACCTTCCTCTGACTGAGGACACAATTGCCATGCAGAAGTACAAGGTTTGCCTGGACTATCACATCAAGAAATGCGAAGGTCCATGTCAAGCATTCGTGGATCGCCTCCATTATGCAACACACATCCGACAGTGTATGCAGATACTCAACGGACGCAGTCGAGAAGTCGAGAAACAGCTTGAAGATCAAATGGTTGTTCTCGCCGAGGAACTCCAGTTTGAAGAGGCGGCACGAATACGAAACCGACTACTGGTGTTGAAGGAATATGCCGAGCGACAAAAAGTAATGTCAACCGACCTTGCCGATCGAGACGTATTTGCACTAAGTCGCGATGATCATCAGGCATGCACGGTGATTTTTACGATCCGCGATGGCAAACTTCTTGGTAAGAGACACTTTATCGTATCGAACGTTTTACATCAAAGCGACGCCGACATTGTAGAAGGTACGTTATCGAAGTACTACCTTGAAAGCGATTCCATTCCACCTGAGGTTTTTCTGCCGTGCGAGATTCCCAATGATGATTTCTTCATTGACTGGCTGAGTAAAAAACGTGCAGCGGCTGTGGATATCGTTGTTCCTAAGATTGGTGAAAAGAAAAAGATCATCAACATGGCAAGTGCCAATGCTGAGTTTTTACTGCGTGACCTTCAGCTGCAGGCCATGAAGCGCGTAGAGGCAGTTCCGCGAGCAATTGCATCACTGCAGCGAGATCTGCATTTGCAACGACCTCCACGGCGCATAGAATGCTTCGACAACTCACACTTACAAGGAACGGATTACGTGTCATCCATGGTTGTGTTCGTCGATGGCCGACCACGAAAGAGTGACTATCGCAAGTTCAAGGTAAAGTCCTTCGTCGGAAACGACGACTTTGCTGCTATGCGCGAGGTGGTTGAACGTCGGTACAAGCGTTTGATTGCGGAACAAGGACATCTTCCGGACTTGATCATCATAGACGGCGGAAAAGGACAGCTATCTTCTGCAGTCGAGATACTTCGTTCACTAGATCTGTATCAAAAAATTCCGGTTATCGGTCTGGCAAAACGTCTCGAAGAAGTATTCTTGCCTGACCAAAGCGACTCGATCATGCTTCCTCGAAGCTCCGGCGCGCTGCGCCTCATTCAGCACCTTCGCGATGAAGCTCACAGATTTGCCATTACATTTCATAGAGAACTTCGTTCCAAGAGAACTATTCAAACAGAGCTAACGGAGATCGAGGGTATCGGAGAGAAAAAAGCCACCCTGCTCTTAACCGAACTGGGATCGGTCGATGCCGTTCGTCAAGCAAGCCTTAGTCAGCTCTCGTCGTTCATTGGCGCGTCGGCTGCTGCTAAGGTTCATGCATACTTTCACACCTCCGATGGCTCAATTTCCGCGAACGATGAGAGCTACGATGAATACCCTCAGATCGACGATACGGATTCAACAGCCTCTGAAGCAACAGAGTCCGAAGCGAATAGTTAGGTTGAGTCAGTGGCCCTATGGTGCAATACGGCACCTCCTCCCAAACCATGATGTACTTCCCGTATACCTGTTTTTTCCCTGACGGCTTTGACGTCGTGGTAACTTATTGCTAGCATCCTGCTCCTAGGTACAGATACCATTCAGTACTTAGGGATTATATCATGCAGGTCTTCACACCACTACTTCAACTCACACGATCCTTCACGACAGTGCGAGATGCTCTACGCTCGCGCGATGCACGAGAATTTCAAATAGCGGCATTGAGCTTTCTGCTCTTCGTTGGAATTGTGCACTGCGAGTGGGAACTCTCTCCCCTGTCCATCACGATTACGATTGGCTCAGCACTCTTCTTTCAACTTTTCTTTGTTGCCTTAACCAATCACGGCGATCCATGGTCCAAGAGGCTGCTCAGTCTAAAAAGCGCACTCATCAGCTCACTAAGTCTGTGCCTGCTCCTACGTACCGAAAACAGATGGATTCTGGTTGGCGCGGCGTTCATTGCCATAGCATCAAAGTTTCTCTTGAAAACTAAAAGCAAGCATCTGTTTAACCCAACGAATCTGGCAATCTTGGTGTGCGTGCGCATTATTGGACAAAGCTGGATTTCACCTGCGCAATGGGGTACCGAGCTTACCATTTTATTTATCGTTGGTGCAGCGGGCAGTTTTGTCTTATGCAGAGCCGACCGACTTGATGTTACAGTTGTGTACCTGAGCAGTTTGTTTGCATTTGAGTGCCTATGGAATTGTGTGTACCTGGGCTGGCCGCTGGACTTCGTTCTGCACCGCTTTTCTATTGGGTCGCTCTATCTCTTTTCGTTCTTTATGATCACTGATCCGCGGACGATTCCGGATGCACGTGGACCACGTATGGTGTGGACAGTCTGTGTCGCGTTTCTCAGTTCATTGTTCGCAGACATGTACTACATGAACTCAGCACCGTTGTATGCTCTCGTTATCATGACGCCTTTTAGTTCTCTTATCGATCGGTTCTTCCCTGCTGAACAATTTCGTTGGAACCAACCATCGGGTTTCCATACGGCGTTTTGGAGAAAATCGGTATCCGTTGTATCTATACTATTGCTCTTTGTCACAGACTCCACAACAACGCTCAAAGCGTTCTGCGGCTTCTATGCTGCAAGGGCAGATGTGAAGCTGTACAACGCTTCATCTCAGGTTATCATTGCTCGAAATGGTACGAAGACGACGGTGACTATGGAATCAGACGTTCAAGGCGATGTCAAAGACTTTGCTATGATCATCCCTGTTCCGGAGGTCCTGAAAAAAGAAGCAGTCAGAGTCTTGGACGCAACCTTGTTCTCAACATTGGATGCCTACTCAACACCGCGCTTGTCGGAATATTGGGATGACGGTCCCTGCAGCACACCGAGGTCTACAATTGAGGTGGCTCTCGAGTCTACTATATCAGTCGATATGGCTCGCGATCAACAACCCGTAATCAAAGAAAAGGTCAGAGTCATGGACTCCTACAGCGTCGGCGAGTATGACATCGTGATACTTTCGGCCGATGAATCTAAAGCGCTGGAACAGTGGCTGCATGAGCATGAATACAATATACCTGCAGGCGCAGCGGATGTTATCGAACCCTACATCAAATCTGATCTCAATTTCTTTGTTGCCAAAGTCAATCTACGTGAACATGCGGCAGCTTCACGGCAGAAGCTCCGTCCAATTCAAATCCAATACAACACTTCACGATTCATGTTACCTATTCGCTTGGGTATGGCGAACGCGGACCATAGTCAGGATCTTACGATTTATGCTCTCTCATCCAAAGGCAGGGTGGAGTGCACGAATTACAGGACTGTCTCTATGCCTACAAACAAGAATCTCCCGGAGTTTGTCCAATCTGAGTTTGCAGCGTTTTACTCAAGGTGTTTTGATCGTGAAGTTCAACGTCGCCATGGTTCCTGCGTATTTACCGAGTACGCATGGGATTTGAGCCCTAACAATTACTCTCATTGTGATCCCTGTACCGGTGTGACACCCGAAACAGCGGCACTGATGGAGGCCGGTGTAGACTGGCTATCTTCAAACCCTCGCGTATTCTTCACGCGACTACATCTGCGTTATGATCGTGCGACGTTTCCGCAAGACTTGAGCCTTGCCGAGACCTACAACACGCAGAACTATCAAGTACTCTTCACCATTCATCATCCGAGTACCGAACTCAATTGTGACAAAGTAAACGCATACCTGGATGAAGTTCACGATCGACGCGAAGAAGAAATCGACAACTACCTTGGGCTCGGCGGATTCAAAGCCGAAAGCGCTCAATACTGGTCATACATTGAATACCTTGAGAAATACCGTCGCTGAAGCCCATGCAAAACAGCATGGGGGGCGCGCAGCGCAACCATAAGAAACAATCCGATGTTTCATCAACGTGAAGCCAACATCGCATACATATTCTGTCACAAGCCGCGAATATTCTTTCGTCGGTTTTTGAGATAGTCTACAAACAAACTCTGACCAAGGTTATCCAATCCCGAATAGAACGCTCGTCCTTTGTTGGCTCGTGTCAACTCTTCGACGAAATTCACGAGGTAATTGTCTCGAGCGACCATGAATGTGCTAATGCTGATCCCTTCACGACGCGCGGCTACAGCCTCATCAAGTGTCTTGTTAATAATGCGCGCATCCAAGCCGTATGGATTTTTGTAGAGTCGTCCGGCGTCGTCGAACATGGCGGAGGGCTTTCCATCGGTTACCATGAAAATCTGCTTGTTGGCACCTCTCGTTCGCTTTAGCATCTGTCGAGCAAGACGGAGTCCGTCACGCGTATTGGTGTGAAAGGGACCAACTTCTATGAAGGGAATATCGCGAACCGATACGCGGCGCGCTTCATCTCCAAAGACCAACACTTCCAACACATCTTTGGGATACTTCGTGCTGATGAGCTCAGCCAATGCGAGCGCAACTCGTTTGGCAGGTGTGATTCGATCTTCTCCATAGAGAATCATACTATGTGAGATGTCGATCATGAGTACTGTGGCACAGCTGGACTGGTGTTCGGTTTCGTGCACTCGTATGTCGTCTTCCTGCAAGCTAAATCGCTCCAGCTCGTGGTCACGCAGCAAGGCATTGTGCATGGTTTGAGTGATGTCGATGTTCGAAGCTTGGTCACCAAAAATGTAGTCCCGCGTTTCCGGCAAGGGCTCCATACCCGAGCCGTTGAACGGGGTTTCATGTCCACCAAAGTCCGACTTCTTAAGATGACGAAAGATTTCATTGAGAGCATCGCTTCTGATTTTTCTCAGCGACTTTTCTGTGGCTTTGAGTTTGCCATTCTCATCTTCACCAAGCATACCTTGAGCTTTGAGCAGATTTAAATAGTCGTCCATTGTCATGTCCGAAGCAATACCGTATCGCTCTTGCAACTGACGCAGAATCTCCATTGCCTCTTCAGCATCGGCATTAACTTGTAACAAGACGTAGCTGAACAGATCCAACAACCGTTGAAGTTTCTGTTCTTCGGTCTCGGAGTCCGGACGCCATCGAGAGTATCGAAATGATATCATGGTAAATACAAGTGTAATCTGAAAGTGCCGAGGTTGACAGACTCAAGCCTCTGAACCTCAATCAAATACGGTTGCTATCGGAACGGCTCTCTGTATTGAAAAACGCTTCTATGCTCAACGACAACTTGTCGCGACTCTACAACATAAACTTACTAAGATCAACATCCTGACTCAATGTCTTGAGTCGCTCTCTCACCGCCGCGGCATCAAAGTGTATCAATGAAGAATCTATGGCATCCGGTGCCGCGTAAAGTACGTCTTCAAGAACCGTGGTCATTATTGTATGCAAGCGCCGTGCTCCAATATTCAAGACGCTGTCGTTCACCCGCGCCGCCGTGGCTGCTATCTCACGAATTGCACTGTCGTCAAAGCTAACTTCTATACCCTCCGTTGCCAACAGAGCTTGATATTGTTTGACGAGCGCGTGTTCCGGTAGTGTAAGAATGCGCACAAAATCCTCCTCCGTCAGGGCATCAAGCTCCACACGAATCGGAAAGCGTCCTTGCAATTCCGGGATGAGGTCGCTCGGTTTAGCAATGTGAAACGCTCCCCCGGCGATGAACAACACATGGTCCGTGCGAATTTGACCGTACTTCGTGTTTACTGTGCAGCCTTCGACGATGGGAAGTAAATCGCGCTGAACACCTTCACGCGACACATCGGGGCCGGCGCCTGCATGTCCGCGTGATGCGACTTTGTCGATCTCATCAATGAAGATAATTCCGGCAGTTTGCGCCCTGTCCGTCGCTTCTTTGACGACCGCTTCCATATCGATGAGTTTCTCTGCTTCTTCCTGTACGAGTTGTTTGCGGGCGTCTGCTATACGCATTTTGCGTCTCTTGTTTTTCTTGGGCAGCACACCGGAAAACATTTCCTGAAGATTGATACCCATCTCGTCTAAACCTAGCGGACCCATCACGTGCATTGAGGGCATGTGTTCAACTTCTCGTGTGAACTCAACAACCTGATCGTCGAGTTGACCTTGTTCAAGCATAAATCGAAGGAGATCACGTCGTTGCGGATAGTCTTGAACCTCCTGCTCGTTGTCGATATCGAACGATGCACTATGCTGAGCAGGCGGTGGTGCCAAAATGTCAAGCAAGCGTTCATCAACAGCGAGCCTGGCTGCACGTTCGACTTCTGCGCTTCGCTCTGCTCTGACAATAGTAACGGCCTGCTCCATCAGCTCACGGACCATGCTTTCGGCATCACGTCCAACGTAGCCAACCTCTGTGAATTTCGTTGCTTCGACCTTCACAAAGGGTGCACGAGACAACTTTGCAAGACGTCGAGCAATCTCGGTTTTTCCAACACCGGTTGCTCCAATCATGATTATGTTGTTCGGCATGATTTCGTCTCGCAGCTCAGTACTCACGCGCAGTCGGCGCCAGCGGTTGCGTAAGGCAATGGCTACCGATTTTTTCGCAGCCTGTTGTCCAACGACATATTTGTCGAGCTCAGCAACGATTTGTTGAGGACTTAGCGATGCCAAGCCCTTCGTTAGGTTATGGCTGGTCGTGGACGTATCGTCTAATTCCATGGCATCTACGTTAGTATCGTCGGGAAGCTTTTCCATCCGGTTCTTCAAGTATTTCGTAAGGGTAGTTGAGCTAAGGTCACATGGTGATTCAGGACTCCGAGCTATCCGCAATACCAAGTTCTTCAATACACAACTTGTCATTTGTGTAGACGCATATTTCGGCAGCGATGCGCATCGACTCCTCCACAATTCGGCGCTCCGTCAAAGTGCTGTGACGCGACAAGGCTCGAGCCGCAGAGAGTGCGTAGTTAGCACCGGAACCAATGGCAATAATGTTATCATCAGGAAGGATTACATCACCGGTTCCCGATACGAGGAGGAGCTCCGTACTGCTCATGACAAGCAGCATTGCTTCCAGTTGCCTCAGATACTTGTCTGTACGCCACTCTTTAGCCAGTTCGACCGCGCTTCGATAGAGATTCCCACGGTGCAACTCAAGCTTTTCTTCAAAACGTTGTAAAAGCGTAAATGCATCCGCCGTTGCGCCGGCGAAACCACAGAGGACTGTGTCGTTATACAGTCTTCGCACCTTACGAGCATTTTGTTTTAGAATTGTCGCATTGAAACTGACTTGTCCGTCCGAAGCCATACAAGCACGTCCCTCTCGTAGCATGGCCAACACCGTTGTGGAGCGTAGCCGGGTTGTCTCATCTGCCGCCGGAAACGAAGCGTTCATATGATGCACCTTATAAGTAGTGAAGGGGTCAACAATTGAAGGACACTATAAAACTGCCATGTATCGACGAGTTGCTATGATCGTTGTTGCATCCTTTGACGCGATGAAGAAGACTATACGATTTTGAGTTAATGAAGTCTTGTGTTTATGCGTCGCGCGAGCGCGCCGCATCATCGCGATCGCAACACAAGAACTAAGACGCTAAGGGATACAACGCACATGAGACTTAGCAAGACTGCAACAGGGCTGAAATCCGGGAGTCCCTGCACGACATTTGACCAGGCTCCTGCCGCCCTCCACGCAAATGTGAGCGCAAAGACCGCGATTGCACTTCGAAGAGCCGGATGCGCCCATAATACATTCTGCCGATTGAGCAGACTTAGACCGGCAACCAAGATTCCTCCCGCAACACCTCCAACAAGTGCTGTTGAAGCATGGTGTGGTCCTAAATAGTATCCACAAATACCACAAACGAACAAGAAAGCGGCATAACTAAAACTAAGAGCAGATGAAGTGCGTTTCATAACGAATTGAGATGCATGGAGACAGAGAAGGTTTGGGCTCAGACTGACTGATGAGACCATTCTATCGTCTGTATATTTTACAATAGCGGCTCAGGATGTAGTTCACTCGATTCTTCCATCGCGCATCCGAACAACTCGCTGTGATGCCTGTGCTATGTCGAGACTATGCGTTGCAATGACCATTGTCAGTGAACGCTGTTGGCGGATTGAAGATAGCAGTTCTAATATGGCTGTTGTATTGGCAGAATCAAGATTCCCTGTCGGCTCATCGGCAAACAGAATCTCGGGGTCATTGATCAGCGCACGTGCTATGGCCACCCGTTGCTGTTCTCCACCACTCATCTCCTGTGGTTTGTGTTCGTGGCGATGTCCTAATCCAACAAGCGATAGCAAGTCTGCAGCTTTCTTGGCAGCACTAGCAGTTGCCGCACCGGCAATCAGTGCCGGCATCATCACGTTTTCACGGGCACTAAACTCAGGAAGTAATTGGTGAAACTGAAAAATGAAACCGATGTGACGGTTTCGTAGTTCAGACAGTTTTGTTGCACTCAGCTCCGATAGACGATAGCTGCCACTTGCTAGGCTAAGCTCAACAACACCGGAATCTGCTGTGTCTAAGGTGCCGAGAATGTGCAACAGTGTACTTTTTCCTGCCCCCGAGGGACCTACGATAGCGACGAATTCTCCTTTTTCGATGCTGATAGACACAGAGTGTAACACCCGTGTGTCCTTCTCACTTAAAAGCGAATAGGATTTGGATAAATCGACAGCAGCTACAATGTTCATGAGTTCCTAAGCATGAGAGCAAACAAATTTAGCCACACGGCCTATTTTTGCATGCACTCATTCAACAGCGGCGTGAAAGCTTCTTCTCTGGTTGGTCACAGCGCGCAACTCTTGCGCATTATTCGAAAATCGCCGCAACCGGCCGATGTTCTCACTGCTTCGTACATGCGTGAGAGAAAGTACATTGGGGCTTCAGACCGCCGCGCCATTAGTGCATTGGTTTTCCTCAGCTTACGTTGCTTACACAGTGTAGACCTTGTGTGGAAATCGGTAATTGGGTCAGTTGACCTAGCTTCTTCTTCAGAGCTCCACTCGAATTTCGACCTAGGATCCGTGCTCAGTACCCTGGTCTTGGCGGATCATTGGGGCTGTGCCAGCCATCTCTCCCCTCTTTTCAAAAATCAGGTCGTTGACCAAATGCAATGTGAGGCGTTGTTCCTTGAGGTTCTGAAAGAAAAGGATCCGCTCAGCTCTGCCTTGCACGAGGGAATTCTTGCAGCCGTCTTTTCTGCCTTTGCCGAGCTAACCAAGTCATCAGATGCCGGGGCATTGTCTGTCAAATCCTGCTTGTCGGAATGGATATGTCTGCGCTTTCTTCATGAAGGCAGAAACGCTGATCAGATCGAATCCCTTGGTCGATCGTTGTTGCACCCCGCACCCCTTACTGTACGTGCAAATGTGATGTTGTGTAGTGCTGAGCAACTACGAGCGGAACTGGTGCGTCAGGGACTGGAGGCCGAACTCGGCTCAATTTCACCCCACGCTGTGCGCATTCGAGAGCGAGCACAACTAACGCAACTCGAGCTCTTTCGCAGTGGTTATGCCGAAGTGCACGACGAGAGCTCTCAGTTGGTAGCTTTTGCTGTAGATCCGGATCCCTCGTGGCGTATACTAGATGCGTGTGCCGGAGCGGGTGGTAAGAGTCTACACTTGGCGGTGGTTCAAGGTGATAAAGGATCGATCATAGCCTCGGATGCAGAACCGAAACGAATGAGAGAATTGTATTCACGAGCATCTCGTGCGAATATCCGAAGTATCAAAGTTCAAGCCCTCGCGGCATTGTCGGAGGACGAACGCGTTGCACTTCATGGCAGCTTCGACGCAGTTCTCATCGATGCTCCCTGCACAGGAATGGGAACGGTACGTCGTTCACCACTTCTCAAATGGCGCTTAAGCGAGGATGCGCTTCATCGTATGTCGCTGAAGCAACGCGATATCCTTCGCGAATACAGTGTCTATGTGAAGCCCGGTGGCACTCTGGTGTATGTAACCTGCTCCATTCTACGGGAAGAAAACGAGGATCAGATTCAACACTTTCTCGACGCACATCCCGAGTTTCAGCGCTCTTCACTTCAAAAGCACTTTGAAAAGTTTGGACTGAATGTGCATCTCAACGCATCGGATTCTGAGTTGCGGGTAGAGCCACAAGACTTTGGTAGCGATGGATTTTTTATTGCACGAATGGAACGAGTCCAATGAGTGAAACCTCTCTAAACCGCGAGAATGAAACTTCAATTGCAATTCATGACAAACGAGTAGCCGAGTGTCCGGTGATCATGTTCGATTTAGGTGGTGTGCTGTATGATATTAATCTGCAGCGAACTCGCGACAGTTTTTCGTTGCTTGCCGGTAGAACCGTAGACTTTAGTCTTACATCTCAGCACGAAGTCTTCGATCGTTTTGAATGTGGGAAGGCCACTCCTGCCGAGTTTCGGGCTGCCCTGCGTCAAGCTTACAGCATGGAGGCGACGGACGAGGATCTGGACGCTGCTTGGAACGCACTACTTGTTGGTCTTGACCAGCGAAGTGTACACTGGTTGCGCGAAGTGTCTAAACGACATCGAATCATTTTACTTTCAAACATTAACGTCCTACATCATCACCGTATTGCCGATGAGTGTCGCGATCTCTTTGACTGCTTCGAACACCTCTTCTTAAGTTACGAGATGGGACAACGCAAACCCTGGCCGCAAATCTACTCGATGGTGCTCGACTCCATGAAGCTGCAGGCCGAAGAGGTTTTTTACCTTGATGATTCTCCCCAACACATTGCAACCGCCGAGTCTATGGGGTTTGTTTGTCACCGCGTCCATGCAATTGATGATGTCCCACGCATTCTCGGCATTGACTCATCCGCCACATAAACCCACGCTACGCCTACCACCATTACTGGGAGCTTTCTGCAAGAATCTTGTCCGCATACCTACGATTGAAATCCTGCTTAGGCTGACCGATGGAATTCGTGACCTCTATGAAACGTAGCTGAAAGCCGACACCATTGTAGCTAAGAAGTATACAGCGGTCTGGCTAAACCTGTGTATGCTCTGTACGTTAAGTGTAGGCGTTGCAGCAGCGCACATCCACCTTGGTTGTCAATGTGCAGATTGACTGATACTGAAACTCAAGTAGGTAATCGAAGCCACAAACAAGACATGGATGAGAAGTCCTAATGCTGCTAGCACGATTGCATAGATGCGCGACTTTGCGAGAAAACCGGCAACAGCAAGTCCTACGGCATAGTATGCCCACACGCTAAAGAAATCGAAACGGAGTAGAAATCCGGACATAAACGGTTGATCACGGTAGGATACCAACCATGCTAATGAGGTCCCGGCGCTGATTGACGAAAAGATGGTTTGGAATGCGACGTTTACGAGAAAACCAAGTGCGCTGATTGAGGCTGTATAGGAGCAGATTCCCAGAAAGGCGAACACTTCCAACGGTTCTTTTGTAAACACACGATGCAGAAGCCAAAGCATCGCCCCCATGAGCGCATAGCCAACCAAGCCATTGATAAGCACGGTGCTACCCAATGCTTGGCTGACATCGAAGTGCGATCCGGGTTTTGGAAGATTTGTGACGTCGCCGTTTGCAACGGCTTTCATGCACTCATACGACTGTTGCAGCAAGACAGGATTTGAGGCACTGATCCACAGGCTCAAGGTAGAACTCAATGCCAATAGTAGCGCACCTGCTGCATAGATTTTAAACACATTCGCGCCCCGCAAGGCATCCAGTCGAGACGGCCGGTAGATGATTTGGACAAAGCCTGCCAGCCACTCCTTTACCGAGGGAGATGTTGATTCTTGTTCTAGTCTTCCTCTCGCTATCGTGTCGGTCTGTGCTAGAGCTAGGTCCTCCGGTACTGAAAAATGGCTTTGCTGACGATTCGTTTCCGCGCTCTCGTCGCTATTGGATTGTTCTCGGTCTTGAATGTGCTCCGACATGTCGTGCTCCCTAGTTGGATTTCTTTAAGAGTTGCGCGTAACTCATTGATTCGAAAATGAAGTGGCGAGCGATAGCGGCGGAGAACGCATTCTCATAGTCCATTCGCTCAGGATGCCATTGCACAGCGAGAACACTTGACTGTCCGTGTACTGCTGAAGATTCAAAAGCTTCAACGATTCCGTCTGGCGCAGATGCGCTGCATACGAAGTCAGAAGCCAGGTTCAATACCGCTTGGTGGTGTGCACTATTGACGCTCCCGTTTGCCAAACGCGTGATGCGCTTAAGCAAAGATCCACCCTCGATCTCGATGTCATGATACGAATCAGCTTCGTTTGTCGCCGAATGAACGACTTCACCCGGTCGATCACTCGGAATATCGATTACGAGGCTGCCTCCATAAGCAACATTCAAAAGTTGAGCACCTCTACACACGCCGAGCAAAGGCAGCGCCAGTGAACGCGCATGCTCAACCAGAGCAAATTCAAGGTTGTCCCGATGTTCATCCACGTGACAACGTCCTACCTCATCTGCCTTATCATAGCGCATGGGATGTATATCTGAACCTCCTGTCAACAGCAAGCCATCACAGCTTTCAAGGTGTCGCAGAGCTTCGTCCGGTCCGGCATTGAGAAAGATATCCCACAAGTCAACACTGTCGAGCTCGGCTTCATAATGTTTCAACCACTGCTCATACATGAGGTATTTGGGACTTCCGGAGGCTCTCGAAACGGCTATTCTTGTCATTGTTTTTAGGTTTATTCAGAAAATGTTTCAAAGTGAATTCAGCACTCACGGACTAGTTGTGTAGGATACCTTGGCATCGTATCTCTCGGTAAAATCAACCAACGAGTGCGTTAGGGTGTTCCTCTAGGTCTTGAATAGTCCTCGAAGTTGTCTCGAGAATGCAGCCGTGTCACTGACAGACAGTCTCTGCCACAGAACAGAGAGAGAAACTCCGGCACGATCGAATAGAGATTGAAAATCACGAAGTTTCACCATGTCTTTCTCGGTCGTGAGTATCACGCGCGCATCCGATCGAATGGCTGTTTCTATGCTTTCCCTTACAATACTCTCTGTATATCGAACATGGTCTCTGAAGAACATGCTATGACATACATTAAATCCGAGAGCTTCAGCTCGAGCTTGAAAACGGACCGGTTGTGCGATGCCGCACAATAGAACAACTGAAACATCCCGGGCTTCGAGCTCAACTCCACGAGAGGTTTTGACACCCTCGCGCGCCGTGTTCAGCATATACACCGTTGAGTCGCTACGTCGAAAAGTTTCAACCTCCGCTGCATCCACACCTTCACGAAGTAAAATGATGTCTGCCCTCAAAAGGCCCTTCAACTCTTCTCGAAGCACACCTGCAGGTACAACACGTGCATGATCAAGGGTATTTCTGTCGACAATGACGATGTCCAAGGAACGATGCAATTTTCGGTGTTGAAAGCCATCATCGAGCACGACACAATCACAGGCAAAATCTCGTATGGCTTTGGTAGCCCCATGCATCCGCACTTCCGCAGCGATCACTACTGCCGATGGAAGCATGTGTGCGAGCATCAAGGTCTCATCACCGCATTGCTCAGCATTTGTGTTAAGCGTTGTACCGTCACTCACAACAACCAATCCCCTAGACCGCCGTCCGTAACCTCTCGATACAATGGCCGGATGATATCCCATTTCTTGCAGCAGTTCGGTAACCAGTGCAGTTGTTGGAGATTTTCCGCTGCCACCCATACTGAGATTTCCTATGCTGATGACCGGCACGTCCAGCTTCTTAACTCCGCGTCCGGCATCGAATGCTCGATTACGGGCTGTAATGACGGAAGAGTACAGGGAGCTGAAGAGTCCACGCATGCTCGGATTGGAAAAATCACGAAAGTGAAGAGTATATCCTACAAAATTACACTAGTTTGTGGAGCCATCCAGCGATGCTCCCTACGTTCGCTCGCACGAGGTGACTTGTCGGTGCTCAAGCATTGCTTGAGCTCGGGTCTAAACCCTTGTGCTTGCTGTCTGTTAAACCAACGACGCCAAAGGTCTCGCGCTGTTGTATTCTGACCCGGACTGCGTAGGAAGTCGACCTGTCATATGTGCATCCGGAAGCTCAAAAGCCCGCATGCTGCATCTTGCCACGCTTTCTTTGGTAACAATACTTCATTGGAATAGCTATAACCTTGAACATCACATGGACAGGAACTACGTCGATTCTATGAGTGGGTACAGCTTTCATCGCGCTAGCTTAGCGCAGCTAAGCAGTGCAGCACTACTGGAGATCTTGCAGCTTCGAGCCCAGGTCTTTGTTGTTGAACAGAACTGCGTCTATGCAGATCCGGACGAGTACGATGCTCATGCTCTGCATCTTTGGATACGTAACCCATCAGGCATCGTTGCCTATGCACGAATCTTGGCCCCGTCAACACGCTTCGAAGAGTGCAGTATTGGGCGTGTACTCAGTGCTGAAGCTGTACGCGGAAAAGGCTTTGGACGTCTCATTATGGAACGGAGCATCGAAGAGGCGCTTCGAAGCTTTCAAACGAATCGCATTAGGATCTCGGCACAATGCTACGTCCAAGAGTTTTATGAGGACCTGGGGTTTGTTGCACAGGGAGAGGTTTATGACGAAGATGGCATCCCGCACAGAGAGATGGTGTACTCAGTGGTCGACTCTTCTTCAAGCTCATCTTAGAAAGAGTAGCTGTAACGCAGGCTCGCAACAATCAGAAACTGCGTCACTTTTGATGTCGCATTGAGGTTCCCTTTAAAGACTTTAAGCAGATCTTTCTGAAATGAAACGACAAGCGTTGGGTCCGCACTCAATGTAAATCCTCCACCCAATCGATAGCTGGCGTAAAGATCTATAGTAGCGGCACTCAATCCCCTCACTGTTTTCTCAGTGTTGAGCTTCTTGAGTTTGTACTTGGTACTTCCATAGGTCAAGCTTAGGCAAGGCGTAAGCGACAAGGCCTCTTCCTCGCCTATGGAAAAGTCGTGTGACACAGCAGCGGTCAGATAGTTTGCTACGGGGTTTCCGAAGTAATGATCAAGACTGAATCCGTAGTCCAAGCCTTTACCAGCAACATCAAGGGCGAGCGAGAGCGAGGCCGGTGACCCAGCAAGCGCATTCACGGAATCATTGGGATAGCCATAAACAGAGGCGTCGGCGCTGAGACTAATATTATCGCTGTAGTCATAACTGTAGCCGGCAGACAGTGTGGATTGTTGATAGAACAAAGGTGATGATAGACGCTCGGTGCCGCAAAAAGACACATACGCACCAATATCGTGCATTACTCTCGCGCTTAATTCCAAAGTTGGGGCATTTCCGCCTAAGTCCACACCTTTGCGTTCATTCAACGAACTGCACTGCGCCTTTATAGATACCCTCCAAGGCTTTGATGGCTCCGTCTCCGAAGAGTCTACCGTTTCTTCCACCTCAGTACTATCAACACGAAACGGCGGCTTTGATCGCATGCCAGTACCTATGAGAGGTGCCCGTCCTCCTTCCGGCCTACCTTGGGTGGTATCCGGAGTCTCGACAACGGTGCTATCTTCTTCAGAGCTGTCTGCCTGCATGAGACATCGGAACACTAGAGTACCTGCTGCAGTGTGAAACGACGCAATCGCACCTGCGCTTTGGTCTACAAAAATGAGCAGACAAAAAAGTACCGTATACCCGAAACGCCGTAGTATCATTGAGTAACGTAGATAAGAGAAGGTCCCTGTGTGCCAATAGACAAAGAGCTCAATCAAGTCTGTTTTAGTGTCAGGTACTGCCGATGTGGTTTAATCCCCGGCTGTGTACGAGTCGACTTGGCGTGCAACATGTAGAAGAACAGCCGGTATTCCGGCCGTTGAACTCGGTACAACGCCGGCAAATTCGACTAGCTCCCTCTCTCGAGGCGTCCTAATATTCCTGCTGCAAGATCAGAGAGTAGCCACCAGTCGCCGAACCGCAAACAATAAGAGTGTAGGCCTTGCCTATACCAAAGGTTAGTGGGTAGTCCGGACGATACACAACGTTATTGCTATTCTGATCAACCAGTACAAAATTGACTCGAGTTGGGTTTGTCTCAGCTCTCGTGGGAGTTGCGACACCGAAAAACAAATTGTCGATGTAGGTTCTGTAGAACAGCGGCGTAGCTGAAGAATCCACGACTCCAAGGAGCAGTGGTGAGATATCTTGTGTCACGTTGATGAATCGCGAACGAGCTTGACGCAGCTGAGGACTCATTGAAGCGGAGTCGATACTGACCAGTTTCGGATTCGCGGCATTTCCGGATAAAATCAGCGTATACCTTCTCGAGCTATCAGGGTTGATCGCCTTCGTTGCGTATCCTGCATTCACTGTGGCTGCCGTGCTCGGACAAACGGTCGAGAGAACTGTACCGAAACTAAGAGAGGTCGAGTTAAAGACGCCATTCACGGAGCAGGGACTTGATTGGCGATCTTCACGCGCATTGACGATTTGCAGAAGGACGCCATTCGCCAATGTTTTTAGTGTGGAGTTCTCTTCAGTAGACTCAAGCTGAGAAAGAGTAACGGAGCCGGACGCACTTTTGCCGACAATGAACACATACTCCTTGCCTGCGCTGAGAGTCGTGATGAAACATCCTAAGAGACCTTCCGGATCGTTACTGCTGTCACTCAACACCGTGATAGGAGCATACCCTGCTCGCAGGCGAAGTGCCTTCGAAACCGAACCAAACGGGGTTGAGCCTGCAAGAACTTCCCCGTTACGAAAACTTCCGTTGGCGTCGCTTCGAGCTCCCATACGCACATGCACATTTCGGCTCGAGTTCAGAGCGTTCACGATACGCACTGTTACCGAATCGGCAGGTGTCTGTGTTACAGTTGGAGGTACTATCACCATTGCCGATGCTGCGACGTTGTTGGAGTCGTAACATATAATAGTGTATTTGGAAAGCACACCAAGTGAGGTACTAATCGAACCCTGAGCTTTGCCACCACTGTATAGTCTGAATTCATCACTCTGGTCAGACAAGCAGGTTCCAAGCAAAGTATATGATCCAATACCCGATGCACCCAGCTTTGAACTCACCAAAGTCCCATCCGAGCTGCTTACAGAATCCACCTCCTGCGACGAGTAGTTTACGCATCGCACAAATGCCTGACGATCTGCTTGTTGAACAGAAGGGGGTGTTGTGAGTGCTGCGTTGCTTGGATTCAATTCGTCAAGCATGCGAACAACTGAGCGACCCTTGATTGTTGCAACGATCAAGGAGTAATAACCTCCCTGCTGGACACTAAGCTTGTAGACACCAACTACATCTTGATTTCGGAGAAGAGAGACAACAAAGTCGCCTCGCGGAATACTTACATAAGCGGTTCCCTGGCGCACGGCAGTAGGTGTTCCCAGTTTTGTTCCATTTGGACAACCAACTCGCATCTCATAGTTCGCTACTGCAGAATCATCGGCGCAAACCAAGAGCCGCACTGCCGAATAGCCGGAAGCCATATTGATGTTTCGTTGTGTAGAGAATTGAAGAAGGGTATCCAACGAACGATATTTCGGAGCCCCGAAAACCGATGACATGCTGATAATCAGAGCATTCGACTGCTTGGCAAAGTGCATACGGCTGACCACGTTTAAGGCTTCCGATCCGGCCCCACGTACGCTCACATAACCTGAGTCTGCAGATGCGGCTACTAAATCTGAAACTGCTAAATCAGGAGTGTTTTGACTAAAAGCAACTCCATCCATGTAGAGTGTTCGTGCAGCACCATCCCCGCAGAAGTTCAAGTAGCGTACCATCACGCTATCACGTCCCGCCGGAGGATCAACCAAATTCCAATTCTCAGACTCACAGGAGAGCATGAAAAGTAAGGGAACGGCAAAAAGCAAACGAACGACGAATTTCATAGTATTTCAAATGGTTTAGCGGTGCTTCCGAGCAAAGAATCCGACTTCGATACAGCTCTCAAATTACGGTCTGGCTGCGCAACAACGGCTGAGAATTATCTTTGTAGTCACCGTCTCACGACATGCACCCCATGGAAGATAAAATAACATCAATCTTAGAGCATTTTCACATCGTTGAAAACAAGCTAAATGACCCCGACGTTGCAAATGACGCTGCCCAGTTTCGCTCATTGTCCAAAGAATACAAAAACTTGCAGCCCATAGCTCAAGCAGGCGAACGCTACTTAAGGATCGTCGGTGACATTGCCTCGACGAAAGAGCTTATCAGTGATGTGTCCACCGACTCAGAATTGCGCGACCTTGCCTATGAGGACCTGAAGAGTCTGGCTGTAAAACGCGAAGAGTCTGAGGAAGAGCTCAGAATACTCTTACTCCCCCGCGATCCCAATGACGCCAAGAATTGCACGGTAGAGGTACGGGCAGGCACGGGTGGCGACGAAGCCGCCATTTTTGCGGGTGATCTCTTCCGTATGTATATGCGCTATTGCGAACGCAAAGGCTGGAAGCTCCTTTTGCTCGATGAAAACGAAAGTGAGCGAGGTGGATTCAAGGAAATATCATTTGAAGTAAACGGCGATGGCGCCTATGGATTCTTGAAGTTTGAGAGTGGAGTGCATCGAGTTCAACGCGTTCCCGAAACCGAAGCAAACGGTCGTATTCACACATCAGCCGCAACGGTAGCCGTACTCCCTGAAGTTGACGATGACATCGTCATTGAAATCAATCCTGCTGACTTGCAAATCGATACATTTCGCTCAGGCGGAAAAGGTGGGCAAAACGTGAACAAAGTTGAAACCGCTGTTCGAATCACGCACAAACCCTCAGGTTTCGTTGTGGGATGTCAACAAGAACGCTCTCAGCTTCAAAACCGCGAGCGAGCAATGAAAATGCTGCGAGCCAAACTCTATGAGCAGGAACTCGAAAAGCGAAGCTCTGCACTAGCCAGCACACGAAAGAGCTTAGTTAAAAGCGGTGATCGCTCCGACAAAATCCGGACCTATAACTATCCACAGAACCGCGTAACAGATCATCGCATTGAAGGAGACGGTAAAAACACAGCTCTGCAACAAGTTATCGACGGTGCACTTGACTCTATTATCGAGCAATTGCGCTTACAAGAGCAGGCAGAACTATTGCAAAACAGCGGCAGCCAAGAGTCTTAGCCTAAAGACATTCTCTTGTCTTCCGACAACCTAAGCCACATCGCCTATTGTAGCAGCGAACTCAAGACTCTCTCGAGCTCCTCACATTGTCGATGGCTAGAGTAGAGATTCCGTACTTCCGCGGCGCACCTTTCGACACGAATGCGCTCCTGTTCCGTACCCACTTTGGCTAATGCTTCAGCAAGTGCCGCAGCACAGGCTTCAACTGACTGCGGTTCAAAGAGTGCTCCTCGTCGCCCGAAATCCAAAAGTTCCGGAGTGCCTCCGCTGTTCGTTCCAATTATAGAACAGGCACTGAGCATTGCTTCAACAGTCACCAACCCATAAGTCTCGCTGCGAGTAGCCATAACGCAGAGATCTATTGCTCTGAAAAAGTTGAAGGGTGAGTCACTGAAAGCAAGCATATGAACAACGTCACTCATGCCCTTCTCATGCACAGTTGCCTGTAGTTCGCGCTCGTAGTCTGAGCCCCCGCCAAGGGTGGCTGCCCCCATGAAGGCAAGATGTACGGACACAAATCGCGAATCCCTCGCTCTGAGTAGTGCCAGCGCCTCAAGTACCACTTTCTGTCCCTTCGCAGGATCAAGCCGTCCAATAACGCCCACACACAGGCCATCGACAGGTAATCCAAGCGTTCGGCGTGCTTCGGCTTGGCTTAGCTCCTCTGAAAATCTCTCAACCTCAACGCCAAGATGGATGCAATGAAGAGCATCGGGTCGCATACGGGTTCGTTGCAACACTTCGTTACGCAGTGAGACCAAGGGAGAAATCCACGCATCAAGCTGAGCATATCGGCGGGTGTGTAAGAGATCCCGTTTGTTGACTCCCAAACCCATAGTCTGTAAATAAATACTTCGGATACTCGCTCCACTCATTTTTCGAAGCCAAGCTATCACACTGATGTCACGATTAAGAAAAACAAAAACCGCTGCCGTGTTCATCTCGCGAAAGCGTCGAAGTAGTGACCTGGCTTCCAAGACATCGAGCAGCGACGCAGCTAGTGTGATGTGTCCAACAGGCAACGAAGCCTTTGCGGCCTCACGATCGATGGAAGTCCCCTTCTGACAATACACTCGAATCTTCCATCCTCTGTCTCGCATCCACCGCGCAATGCGCACCACCAACATCTCGAGCCCACCCCAGGATTCTGAGCTACAATAGAACGCTAACTCTTTGGAATTCTTCAACGTATTCATGTCAGTGAGAGCGGTTTTGTCAACGGCTGCTGTGCAAAAGCATTTCAGTTCCCTGTACCGCAATATGTGGCTCTAGACGTAGATTTGCAGATACTTTTTTCCGCAAAAATTCCGCTTTAAACACATGATTGAACGATATACTCGCCCGCAGATGGGGGCCATTTGGAATGATGAAAACCGATTTCGTATCTGGCTTGAAATTGAAATTTTGGCCTGCGAAGCACAATCGGAACTTGGGGTTGTGCCTAAGGAAGCTGTACAAGAAATTCGCGCCAAAGCTTCTTTCGACACGGCACGTGTGTTGGAAATTGAGCAAACGACAAAGCATGACGTCATTGCCTTTTTGACAAACGTGGCAGAGTATGTCGGACCTTCATCGCGCTTCATTCATATGGGTATGACGTCCAGTGATGTCTTGGATACATGTCTCTCTGTACAACTCAAACAAGCGGGTGAACTGCTTATGACTGAGTTGTTACGATTAAAAGAGGTATTGGGACGCCGAGCTCTGGAGTTTAAGGATACAATTTGTGTGGGTCGTTCACATGGTATCCATGCTGAGCCAACAACATTCGGCCTCAAACTCTTGCTTTTTTATGAAGAATGTAAACGCAGTATCACGCGATTGCAAGCTGCATTGGATGTGATTTCTTTTGGAAAGATCAGCGGTGCGGTCGGCACCTTCGAACACATCTCACCAAGCGTCGAAGAATACGTCTGCTCAAAGCTTGGACTACAACCGGCTCCTGTTTCGACTCAAGTAGTACAACGTGATCGCCATGCTGAGTTTTTGAGCACTCTCGCCATTATTGGCTCATCGCTTGAGAAGATTGCACTCGAAGTACGTCACCTTCAGCGCACCGAGGTGCGGGAGGTCGAAGAATTCTTCTCCAAAGGTCAGAAGGGCTCTTCTGCGATGCCTCACAAGCGAAACCCGATCGTCTCCGAACGCATCTGTGGCTTGGCGCGACTGTTACGTTCAAATGCTATGGCGGCAATCGAGAACAATGCATTGTGGCATGAACGAGACATTTCTCACAGTTCAGTCGAACGTGTTATCTGTCCCGACTCAACGATTACCCTGGATTACATGCTCGGATTGACCATTAACTTGGTCGATACCCTGTTGGTCTATCCGGAAAACATGGCAGCCACCATTGCACGCTCGCACGGATTGGTATTCTCGCAAACCGTACTTCTTGAATTGGTTCGTAAAGGACTTACACGTGAAGATTCCTATGCCATCGTTCAAAGTTCAGCAATGCGCACATGGGCTGAACAACGCCCCCTCAAGGAAACACTTTGGGAAAACCCTGATATTCAGAAGCACATGAGTTCCGAAGAATTGGATGTGCTGTTTAGTGGTAAGAAATCTTTACCGCATGTTGATCATGTCTTCAAGCGCTGCGGACTACTCTAAGCGCTAAGTCCTTTCAATCATCTGTCGGCGCATACCTTCGTCAGAGCCAGTGCTTAGGTCATTCGAGACTCCCGTCTCAGAGATTTCTTTTACAAGCGTGCGGCTGCGCCGCACGCTTGTAAAATGTTCTTCGGACATCGACCTCGGCAGGCCCGGTAATGCCCGATCTTAGCTACAGCGTTTCGATTTCCAGGCGTGCGAATGCTGCCGCCACTCGTAGGTCGGCGAAGTCTATCTCCGCTCCCAATTCAATGCGCAGATCCTTCAACAAGGCACGTGGCTTACGTCGCAGGATACGAAGCACAGCCTCGTAGACGGAGTCTTGAACAATGGAGCGACGCTCGAGCTGAATGCCCGCTTCCAAAGCCTCCTGAATGTGGGCCGCGACGCTGCCGGTACTGATACTTCGTGCTTCGGCTATACTTGTTAGGGAGTGTCCTTCACGTACCATGGCTACGGTAGATTTTACGGCCGCTGAGATACTCGTCTCGAGCTTGGGTTGCTCTTCACGTGCTTTGTCATCCCGCAATACACGAAGGAATTCGTCAGCAAAGCGCGAGATAAACATTGTACTCAAGCCCGGGACTCGCTTGAAATCCTTAGCACCGGATGGTCTCAATCGGGCTACAGCTGCAAGCTGCTCATCGCTCAAGATACCTTGGGCTGAGCATTCGTGGAGAGCTGCTAGGTTATGACGAACGCGCCTTAGTTTTTCAAGGACGACATCGCTTTCACTATCATGTTCCGGTAGACTCCGTAAACTCAGTGTCTCAGGAAACGCTCCTTTAAGAACATCGCGTGCAGGCGTTGTCAGCATCACGCGCGGATAAAGCTCCACAGACAGACGCAACACGTTGCTACGCACTGCATCATCGATGCGGCTTACTATGTCCGAAGGTGACAACTCTTTCAGGATCCCAAAGAACTGGCTTCGTTCAAGACCAAAACTCTGCACTTTGGCGGATCGTTGACCATTTAACACCTGTGAGATGACGTGACGTCCGAAACGCTCTTGAAGCTCCATGACACATCCCACAATACAACGCAAAACAAACTCATCTTGCTGCGTCTTTCGTTTCTGCTTTACTTCAGGTGTCGTACAAGAAGAGCAGCGTCCGCATTTCTCAGGATGTTCGCGATCTTCAAAGTATTCAAGAATAAAATTGCGTTTGCACTGTGTTGTCTCAACATAGCGCTGCACAACATCAAGCTTTTTCAAAGCTCGTTCGCGACGTTCCTCAATGCCTGCATAGTCTATAGGGATGGCGTTGGACGCACTACGCACCTCTGTAAGGACAATACCACCGGAAGCAGCAGCAGGAACGTAGCGCATCAAACGTGCATATTCAAATGCACGGATAGCTTTATGAAGCTGATCATAGGGTAGATCGTGTTTACGTACCAAGTGCTGCATATCTATGCTAACAGACGACCTCAGAGCTTCGGGACCGACACCGCGCAACAATGCTTCCAGCACTTCGCGTCGCTCCGGAGTTGTTTGATGAAAGTACTCGCGCAAACGGTCCGGCTCAGCCAGCAACTGCAAGGTGGCTTTGTGTTGTTGACCGCCTCGTCGTATCAGTTCGGCTCGCTCCAACGTATTTAACACACTGCCTACGGTCGCTGCTGGCATGTTGAGTCTATTGCCAATAATTGTCTCGTCGAGAAACACCGCTTGAAGGGCGCGCTCCCCTTTAGCTATTCCCAGGGAGTCGTAGAGAAAGCCGTAAACAGACTTGATATCGCTGAGTTCAGGATAGGTTGAGGAAATGAAGAACTCCTGCAGTCTTCGGTCACCTCGCCGGTACAATACTGTACAGCGCGCGTTTAAGCCATCCCTCCCTGCCCGCCCGGCCTCCTGGTAGTACGCTTCAAGAGTTAGTGTCAAGTCCGTGTGGATGACGTTTCGTACATCGGCTTTGTCGACCCCCATCCCAAACGCAGAAGTTGCGGTTAGAACGCGAATCTCATTGTTAATGAACTTCTCCTGTACTTCAGATCGCACAAGCTCGTGCATTCCTGCGTGGTATGCCATACAGTTCACACCGCGCTCCATGAGCTTCTTGGCTTGCTCGTCGGCTTTGCGTCGTGAGCCGCAGTATATGATTGTTGAACCTTCGGGTGTTGATCGAACAATACGTTCGACGTCAGCGGATTTGTCGTCGCTCTCGCGAGTGAAGTACGACAAATTCGGCCTGTCAAATCCCTTCACGAAGGTACTTATGGACTGCATACCTAGGGCTTTGACAATGTCGGTTCGTACCTCCGCAGTAGCCGTGGCAGTCAGTGCAATGATTGGGACGCGCTTGATCTGTTCCAGCGCTTTGGGAATGTTCAGGTAAGAAGGACGAAAGTCGTGGCCCCACTCAGAAATACAATGCGCCTCATCAACAGCCAAGAATGAAATATTTAGGTGACTCAGGTCTTGCAGAAACTGTTTACTCTCAAGTCTCTCCGGAGCGATGTACAGCAGTTTATACGCACCGAAGCGGGCATTCGTCATTCGTTGTTGAATGTCACGGATATGCAGAGAAGAGTTGATGAAACTTGCGGGCACCCCGGACTTATGGAGGTTGTCTACTTGATCTTTCATCAAAGCAATGAGGGGCGAGATGACCAGTGCCACACCTTCACGCATCATTGCCGGAATTTGATAACAGAGCGACTTTCCACCGCCGGTGGGCATAACGACAAGAGTATCGTGCGCATCAAAAATCGAGTGTATGATCTCGAACTGACCATTTCGAAAATCATCATACCCGAAATAGTCTTTGAGAAGCTTTTGTGAGTGCTTCCGTAGGGCTTCAGCAGCGGTCTTCATCTAGCCTGCCAACGTAAAGTAATCAACTTGATTGTCGGTGCAAATGTTCAACACGTCGGCACGCACAAGTCTCACCAAAATCTGTGATGATCTACGCAGCGAGATGTTCACCAAGTCTGCGAACTCTTTGACCGTAATTCGATGTTTCTCCTCGAGGTAGCTAAAGAGACGGCGCTCTCTGTCGCCGATATGCAAAGTCATGGGACGCGAGTGGATATTGCGTCCGGACATTAAGCGCATCATTTCTTTGCTGGCCAGTACCGACTGATCGTTGTTCCTAATGTAGGCACGATGGTCAACGGATTGCGCTTGATCAGGATCGTCCTTGAGCATGTGTGGTTTGTTGTCGCTCTCCGGTACATACACGACAACCACTTCTTTCCATTCGATGTTCACACACTCGATGTGACAATGCACAGGCGGTTCCAAATAGAATTCAGCTGCACTGAGTACGAGTTCTATTTGCTCTTTTTCGCTGTCGACACCAACGACTGAACCGTCATCGTCTATACCTACCAACAGATAACCACCGCGGGTATTGGCAAAGGCAGAAATCTCCTTCGCGAAGCGTTCGTACGACGAGAATTTTCGTTTAAACTCAATCGTTCCGCATTCACCTTGTTGGATCAACTCTCTCAGCTCATGTCGTTTCATAACGGTATTTCCGAACGAGGTCGCAAAGCGATAATCTAGCGCGCACTAAAACTCTGAAGATGCCGAGGAACAAACCACTCCAGGGGATTGAAGCCCGGACGCGTTGCCATAAACTTCACGTTCGCAAGACGCTTGTTATACAAAGCAAGCAACTGTGGTGTCCACAAGAATGTGTACGGTGCTTCATCATGAACAATGTTCTGAAACTCACGCATCAAGGCGATACGCTTGTTGACATCGAACTCGACTCTGTTTGCTTCCATGATCTCGTCGGCACGCTTGTTTCTGAAACCGACGTAATTCGAGCCTTCATTTTCAGCTTGACTCGAGTGCCACAACTGGTAGGGATCGGACGGAATATTCTCGTTGATCCATGAACCGATGTAGGCGTCAAACGCTAATGTTCGATTTTGCTTGAGAAAGACCGACCACTCAAGTCGTGCAACGTGACAGCGTATTCCCAGATTTTTCACCTCGTTTGAGAACAGAATCGCGATGTTTTCGCGGGCCTCATTGCCGGCGTTAATGTTAATCGAAAACTCAAACTTCACTGAACGACCATCCACCATTTTGTCCAGTACACCATCACCATCGCTATCCTTCCAGCCGGCTTCAGCAAGGAGTTCCTTGGCTTTTACCGGGTTGTAATCGTAGGGCACCATGGAAGAGTCGTACTCCGGTCGATTTTTGTAGACAGGTCCTTCAATCGTGGTGGCATAGCCTCGCATGATGGTCTTAATCAGATAGTCACGATTGAACAAATGACATAGGGCCTGGCGAACACGTTTGTCCGCAAACATCGGCTTTCTTGTGTTCCATCCTACATAGCTATACACCGATTGTTCATAGGGCGACTTTGTGATGTAATTGATTTTCGATGTATCCATTTGCTCGTCATAGAGCGGCGGAGGAACGGATTCAAAAAAGTCGATGTCCTCGGTTTTGAGTGCAGATATCGCCGCAGTTCTGTCGTTGATAATCACGCCGACAATTGCATCTGCAAAACCTTTGCGCCAGTTACAAGGGGCATTCCAGTACTGTTTGTTTCTACGTAGCACAATCTGTTCACCGGTCTTCCAGCTTTCAAACACGTACGGACCTGAGCCAATTAGGTACTTCGGTTCTCGCTTTAACTCCGCACTTCCGAACCACTCTGCAAACTGTTGCATGGCTTTATTCTTCGCAACGGCAACAGTGTCGTTACAATCGGCTATGGTGTATTGATCCGTGAGACTCTTCGGATCCATAACGTGTTTCGGTAGGATGCGAAGATCACCCAACTGTATCTCAGCCATGAAGTACGGCTTACGCATGTTAATCACCACAGTGAAGTCATCAGGTGTCTCTACCGAAACCACATCTTCAAAGTAATTGCGAAGCGCCGAGGCATCGAGGATCAGAGGATTCTTTACTGCCTTGAATGTGAAGACCACGTCGGCAGCGTTTAGAGTATGTCCATCCGAAAATCGTGCGTCTCTTCGAAGGTGAAAAGTGTAGCGCAAGTGATCTTCACTCAACGTCGGCAACGAGTCGGCAAGGTTGGGTACGAAATCCAACGACACGGGATCTTGCTCCAGCATGGCGTCGTACACAAAGCTGTACAGCGTTTTGGCCGAGTTATCATTCGTAGTCAGTGGATTCAAACCCTCGGGATCCGAAAGTTCGTGGTAAAAAATGACATCCCCGGGCGTAGCTTCTCCGGGATTCTTGAACTCGTCGGCACTATGACGAATACGGTTACACGATAACGTGCTTAACACCACGAATAGCGCTACCGGCACGATGTAGAGTCTGATGAGCTTCATAATCTGTCTATGGTTCGCCGTCGGACGGGCATATCGGAGTTCCCGATTGCAGGGCTGCAAAATACAGCGAAGCTAAGCCTACGGGATACAATTTTGTTTCCACGAATATTTTCAAGCGACAACTTATCGGGAAGCCACTATTTTGCCACTAAATGATCGCAACTACCTAAGCCCGCCGGTACTGCGTTATGGTAGATAAGCATGACTATCGCCACTGAATGTTCACCACACTTGGCGGAACGAAGTATAGAGTTTTGTTCACACGAAATCAAGGTACCAGTGCGTCAATACAGAAGTTTGGTAAAAGTCTTGTTTGCAGCACTCTTTTTTGGACTGAGTATGAGTGCCTGCCAGCAGATAACAACGCCTGTTCCACTAGGTGCTCCCAGAATGCGCGGCGTTTCGTATACGAGTTTCGGTGTATCTGACTTTGGCGCAGGTTACGATCGCGCTGCCTTGGCAGATGCAAAGGCCCAACTTCAATGTGATTATGTGGCTCTCAATGTCTTCGTATATCAAAGTACGGCACAGAGCACGAGTATCGGTCCAACCTTTCAAACAAGTACGGATGACGATATTCGAAAGGGTGTTTCAGACGCTCGACGCAATGGAATGCGCGTTTTTCTGAAAGTCAATGTCGACCTGCTTCAAGGTTCGTGGCGAGGGACGATTGTCCCGGATAACGAAGGTGCATGGTTCGCCTCGTATTCGGCGATGATGATACGCTACGCAGTTCTTGCCGAAAGTCTTAACATCGAAATGTTTAGCGTTGGTTGCGAGTTGGTTGGAGCAACGCAACCACGCTATGATTCACAGTGGCGTGAGCTCATCAGTGCTGTGCGCGGACGCTATAGCGGCAAGCTCGTGTATTGCGCCAACTGGGATGGCATTGCCGACATCAATAGTGGTCGTCCGGAGTATCTGCAAGTCAACTTTTGGGATGCGTTGGACTATCTTGGAGTTGATGTGTATCCGGCATTGGCCGAGTCGGCAGACGAGATACCTTCGGCTTCAACAGCAGCTCAACGTGTTGCCGGCCTTGCCAGCCTCATACGTCAGCGCGCCTCCATGTATGGAAAAAATGTGATCTTAACCGAAAGTGGTCTGGCATCGGTACGTGGCGCACTGGCAGCTCCTTGGAACTCACAGCTCATTAACGATCCCAATGCACAACATGATGAAGCATCGCAAGCGCTCTTCTACTCGACAATGATTTCGGTGTTTGGTACGCAGCCTTGGTGTGAGGGTATTTTTTGGTGGAATTGGGAAGCTGTGGAATCTCCAAACGCATACCAAAACTTCAGCCCACGTAACAAGCTAGCAGCGCAAGTTGTTAAAAACTGGTACTCAATGCCAATTTGAGGCACAATCCGGGCAGCTATTTAAAATCCAGTTAAAGTTAGGTCAAAGCGCCGATTCGGTTGTAAATTCGTGTCGTTCTCTTTCAACTACCTCGTCCTATGGCAAAGCAAATCAAAGGCGTAAGCCAACAAAAACGTGTCGTTTGGGAATTCCCTTTTGACAAGAGCAATTTCATTTTGTTCGGTGTCGGACTTGTCACAATCATCCTCGGTTACGTTTTGATGTCTACCGGCATCACAGATGATCCTGCAAAGTATCAAACGACCTGGGACAACTCGATGGCGACATCCGTTGCACCCGCTATCCTCGTCCTCGGATACTGCGTCATCATTCCTCTTGCCATCATGCGTGGTTTTAAGACGACCAAGAGCGAATAAGCTCTCGTTACACTATGAAGTTTCGCACGAAAAATCAGGTTCTTTCGGAATCTACCGTAGACCCCGGCGAAGAGCAACAGGTCTACCGCGAGCTTCCCACTAAGCTCAAGGCGCTGGAAAACAGTCATCCAGTGGCAACGGTACTGAAGCTCTTGGCAAACGTACGATTCCTGTGGGCAATGCTTCGCGATACGGAATTTCGATTGACTCTAAAGTCAAAGGCCGTTATCATTGCAAGTCTGGCCTACTTTATACTCCCTTTTGATCTCGTGCCGGATTACATTCCGGGATTGGGATACATGGATGATGGTTTGGTGATCGGAGCTGTCCTTCGTGCTCTGAACAAAGAACTAGACAGCTATAGAGACTTCACAAAGCGACGCCTTAGCACCTTCTAAACTCAAGCAGACTCCGTTCGAAAATTGGACAAAAAAAATAAAGGCCTTAGCATGAATGTGCTAAGGCCTTTGAAGTTTGTAACGAAGCTTTTGCGCTCAGTGTTTTGCCGGCGCAATCAGCGAGTTGCTGTATTCGCTCCGAGGGTTTACCATTTACGACGCTTCGGTGGATAGTCATTAGGTTGACCGAATGCCGGATAGTCCGAGCGGTTGCCATTCCCATTGATACCCGCTGCATTTCCACGATTAAAGTTTCCGCCTCGATTGCCACGGTTTCCACCGCGATTATATCCTCCGCGGTTGCCGTAATTGTCGCGTAATGTCTGGTCGAAGCGTGAGTAGTTAGCACCTTCGCGATTTCCAAAATTCTCACGACGATCATACGATTCATCGTAGAAAGCGTTCGGGTTTTGATTGGTACTCTGATTGGGATTGTTGTTGTTGAACGAATCGCCCTGCGGTTGCTGATCACGATAGGTATTGCGACCACCGCCACCGCGGTGGTTGTTTCTATGTCCGTTATTATGGCGACGACCGTTGCCTCCGCCATTTGAACCGTCACGTCCTCCATAGGAATTGTTGCGACCGTTTGAGCGGTAGTTTTGCCCCTGGTTTTCTCGTTGACCTTGTCCGTCGCGCGAACCTTGCATGTCGCCATCGGCGCGTCCGCCCGAATCACGACGGTCGTTGTAGTTGTTGTTATTGTTTCGACGGTTGTTGTCCCAACGACGTTTATAGTTGTTGTTGTTGTTCCATCGACGGCCGTTGTTGTTCCAATTGCGATCTCTCTGCTGACCGTCACGTGATCCGGAATCGGCATCGGAACGACGGTTCTCATCCGATTCGCGTTCGCTGATTACAGGTTCGTAATCGTCCATACCCACCGCAGAGACTGCCTCTTCATCTGATGGTGGTAGTGGTGCTACGTCGACATCTTCTGCCAAGGGATCATCGTGCGATGAAATAGCCTTGAGTGGTCGGCGTCCCCTTCCACGAGGCGCAGATGTCCTCGACTCTTCAACTTCATGCATGCGCTCATCAGATTCCTCCGCCGCAACTTCTTCTGCTTGATGAGCTGCCGCGGATACATGAACGGAAGTCGCAGCATGAGCAGCTGCCGTATACGAGAAGGGTTCCGACGATCCTTCGATGACAATAACATATTCACCGCGGAACTTGTTGGCCTCAAAGTACTCTTCAAGTTCCGTAAGGCTTCCATAGTAGTGAGCCTCGTTGTTCATCGTGAGGTTGCAGCCAACGTAGGCCTGACGATCCGGCATAGCTGCCGCGAGTGCACTGAGTATCGTCTTTAGTCGATACGGTGTATCCATCAAAACGATTGTACGAGGTTCATGCGAGAGCATTTGAATCTCTGCATCACGCTCTTCGTTCTTGCGACTCAAGAACCCAGCATAAAGAAACTGCTTCGAACTATGCGTGCTGCGTACAAGGGCGGTGAGGATACTTGAAGCTCCGGGTAGAACACGCACATCAATCTTGTACTTAACCGCGGTCTTCACGAGAATGTCACCCGGATCTGCCAACAATGGTGTTCCGGCATCGCTGATCAAAGCCAGCTTCTTGCCTTGCGTCAGAAGCTTGATACACTCAACACTAGATTCCGTGTCGTTGTGTTCATTCAGCTCCATGATTTCTTTATCTATCTCGTAGTGCTTGAGAAGGCGCAAAGCCTCTTTACTCTCCTCGCAAACAATGACATCGCACTCCTGCAATGCATTCAACGCTCGTAGCGTGATGTCGTCATAGTTTCCAATCGGCGTGGCGACGACATACAACGTGCCGGCTGCTTTAGCGGCGGCGGATTTTTTCATAAAAAAGAAAATAGGTAGAGATAATAGTTGTCGTTATTGATGAAATAACAAAACAGTCAACGCTTCATGCGGACGATACTTAAAAGTCGCTGTGGTCGAAAATCATCTAAGCAGTCTGCTCTAATAAGAGGCAGAGTCGTAGGGTAACTCGACGCATTCAAAAAGACCAGGATAACACGTACTAATCAGCGATGAAATAGGAGCGCTGCCTAAAAAACACATGGTTGGTCACTAGAAGCAGGCAATGGCGCACATACCGTATATGAAGTCTCGGCTTCCCCGAAACGTTGATCGCTTGCGCAATATACGATCTTATACACTAAAAAAAAAGAGCTGTCTGCAGTTCCGCAGACAGCTCGGTTTCTCATAAGGGTCTAGGAAATACCTCAGCCTTGTGCTGAATCTGCTAGTTTTTGGTCCATTTTATGGTGCAACCCACCGCTTTCACGAAGTCCGGACTGGGAAGTTTGCCGCCTTCCAGTGCTGCTACGGCTTGTTCCACGTACTTGGTTTTGACAAGTTTTGCGTCCTCGGCATTGTCGTCAATGGCACCAATGTATCTGACGAAGAACTTCCCATTTTGTTTTTGAAGTAAGAAAATGTGAGGCGTGCGGGTAGCGCCGAAACTCTTCGCTGTCTGTTGTGTAGGGTCGATGAGATAAGGGAACGGAAACTCCTTCTTGGCAGCTCTCTCGACCATCTTTGAAAAGTTGTCGTCAGGTACCGTGTTGGTGTCGTTAGGGTTAATGGCAACAACGGGATATCCCATTGCAGCGAACTTCTTGTGCATCTCAATGATGCGGTCTTCATAAGCAACTGCGTAGGGACAGTGGTTACAGGTAAACACCACGATCACCCCTTTGGCGTTTTGGAGCGACGCCATGGAAAGCATCGAACCATCGATGTTCTTTAAACTGAAATCTGCGGCCTCGTCTCCAACTTTATAACCACCGGCCCACACCATCGTCGTCATAAGTGCCGACATCACTACCGCACTCCACACGCTTGCGCGAATTCTCATACTACTCTCCTATTAGTGAATACACTGCTTTGAACAATTCTTGCTCACTGAAACTTTGCTCATAAAATACTCTCTGATGCTTCTCGGTATTCACAACCAGCGTTGCCGGCAAGGCACCGGACCAGTCTTTACTGACACGATCGATGGCGTCATTCATATCGGCGTCAGAAAACAAAACAACCTGGGATTGAATATTTCGCTTCATCAAAAACGACGACAACTTCGTTTCATAGTCCTTACGGAAATCCAAACTCAACAAAATCACCCTTGCTTTCAGACCCCTTGCCTTAAAGCTACTGTCGAGCTTCACAAAGCTTGGCAACTCTTCAACGCAGGGTTTGCACCATGTTGCCCAAAAGTTCAAGACATAGGTGGTGTCGCTCTTCTGCTCAATAATGCGTTCGTGAAGCGTCGCACTATTCCAAATTTCAATGATGGACGGAGTCTTCTTTTGCGTAAATGTTTGAGATGCGTCACCGCCCTTCGTCCCTCCTTGCGCTAGACATACTGCAGCCGGTCCGAAGACCAGCAGAGCCCCGACACACAAAGAATTGTACAAAATTCGAAACATGGTCACGATGATATTCATGGCAGCTAAAATAGCTCTGCTCTAGAAAGTGTATTGCTGCAGCTATCGTAAAACGACAAATGCATAGTCATTGATATGCACTCCTGCACAACAGGACTTTCCTTAGGGTGACGAAGCGTACGAGAGCGTATTTTGCGAGTTCCGCAGAAAAATCAACGAGTATCATGTCTGAAATATCGCAAGCACTTAACCTTCGATCTCACTACAGTTATCATCTGGATGACGAACGCATTGCAAAACAACCTCTCGGCGAACGAGATGCAGCCAAACTGTTAGTCTATGATATTGGACAGGATCGGATTGTAGATCGTCACGTAAAAGATCTTCCCGAACTGTTGGCACCCTCAAGCCTGATCATCCTGAATACCTCCAAAGTCATTCCGGCGCGCTTAGTGTTTCGTAAAGAAAGTGGCGCGGGCGTCGAGCTTTTTTTGTTGGAACCACGTGAACCGGAAGAGTACACAGTAGCGCTAGCCCATACAACCTCCTGCACCTGGAATTGTTTGATAGGTGGAAAGAATGTCCGTGTCGACAGCACACTTCGAAGTGCCGATATCGATCAAATCCTTCAGGCAACCATACTAACGCGTGAGGAAAACCGTGCTGAGGTACGATTCGAATGGAACACCGCACAGACATTTGCTGAGGTTATAGCGCTCATTGGCTCCTCCCCACTACCACCGTACATCAAACGAGAAGAAACTGCGGATGATCGCATGCGCTATCAAACCGTATTCGCTCGTGAAGAGGGTTCTGTTGCAGCACCGACGGCAGGACTGCATCTCAGCAGCGAACTCTTGGAGCACTTGGACAACGCATCTGTGCGCCGTGGCGATCTGTGCTTACACGTTGGACTCGGAACGTTCCTTCCTATGAAGAGTGAGGACGTCAGTGATCACCACATGCACGCAGAGCTCATCACGATTCCTTCCCGTACTATCAGTGCGCTTCACACCCAGATCGTTGCCGAACAAGAGAATGCCGTAGTGTGTGTGGGGACGACTTCGCTTCGAAGTATCGAATCGTTGTACTGGCTTGCTTACACATTCCGTAACCAAGAAGTCTCCGGTCTGTCGGCAGTGCCCCTGGTAGAACAATGGGTTTGGAAGCAGCTTGCTCAAGATGCGAAGAGTTTTAGTCCCGCTCAGGCCCTGCTGTTCTTGTTAGAAGCTATGAATGGCTTGGGCTTGGACTCACTTCGTTTTCGTACCAAACTCATGATAGCCCCGGGCTATGACTTCAAGTTTTGTACAAGTCTCATGACAAACTTTCACCAACCGGAAAGTACCTTACTCGTGCTCGTCAGCGCATTCTGTGGAGACGCGCACCGTAAAAAACTCTACGAGCATGCATTGGAGAACGACTATCGCTTTCTTAGTTACGGCGACTCATCTTTACTCGTTCGCTCACAGAAGGTCGCGCAGTCTCATTAATGTGTAGCAGTACTGCCGGCTGTACGCTCAACACACGCAAACCGCTAGCAGCACGAATGGTGGGTACGATAACACCGGTGGTATCGCGCGAGAGTGTCGCATAGTCAACGAAAACCGAAATGTCTTCCGCTTTTAACTTTTCAATGGTTTCAACGCCGCCGCGAACGAGTACGTTGACACGACCGGGCTTAACCGTATGCGTGCTCGATGCCGCTGCACCACTAATGCGCACCGGTATATCTTCTAAATTCAATTCTGCGCTGCGTTGAATATCAAAGCTGTATCTGACAGTGGAAGGCTCTACGTGAACAATCGATGCCAGCGAGTCACTCATGTGTATGGTCCCTGCTTGAGACTCCATACAACTACGAAACGGAAGCCGCATGGTTGGCCACTCCTGAATGCTCTCCAAGAGCTTGAGGTTGGCGCGAACTGTAACCGAGTCAGGTTGCACAGCCACATCCTTTGTTAGAATAAACCCCTGTGCAGTTTCCACAGGAATGTCTGCTCTAATTGCAACTCTCTTTTCTCCCACTACCCCGAGCTGAACCGCGAAGGCCTTTGCGAAGACCTCCAGTACAGTTGCCGGAACTGCAGAACGGAAGGATTGCTGGATTTCATCGGTTGTAATCGTAAGCACTGTCGCCTTCTGATTACTCAGATCGATTACGCACTTTGCATCGGCACTAAGGTATAAGAGATTCACAAGATGCCATCCGCTCGAGCGGATCTGCAGTCGAACGTTTCTCGGTACTTCGGCTTCGATACTTCGATCCTGAGGACAGATAAACTCCAGTGGTACGGAAATCGGCACTTCATAACTACCACGCAAGCTCACCAACGTCCAGAGCGCAAAGGCCAAGACGATGGAAAATATAGCGGTTCGTATGGAAAATCCGGTGTTCACAGTAGTTTTTGGTTATTATCTCTTCTAGTAAAAACTATAGCTCATGTCTGATACACCGTAGAAGAATACGTGCTGCTGATGATTCGGCTTAAAAGACCCAAGCACTCACGAACGACCGATGACTACATCGTTGTGCGCCGACGAACTAGATACTCGCTCAGCGCACGATCGTAGGGCGTGTCGGTCGTTAGCTGGAGGAAATCAATGTTCATGCCATAGCACTCGCGTTTCAGCGACGCGATGAAATTTTCAACCGCGCCCTTGTAGGCTTGTTGAATTTGAAAGGGTTGGGTAACCAATTCTTCGCCGGACTCGACATCACGGAAGGTGGCGGCCCAACCGAAATTAAAATCTCGCTCGCGAGGGTCCAGCACCTGAATGGCGAGCACATCGTGCCGTTGATGGCGGAAATGCTTCAGCGCGGAACGAATAGCTTCAAGGTCATCAAAGAAATCCGAAATGATGACAACAAAACTTCGACGTGAAATGCGTTCGGCTAATCGGTCAAGTGCTGCCGCGGTACCTGTCTTGTTTGCCGGTCGTACCGAGTCTAAGGTGGAGATCAGCTCGCGTATATACGACATCTTTGCCCGCGGCGGAAAATAGTGACGCACTTCTGTGTCGTAAACCGCCAATCCTGCCGCATCCTTTTGTTTAAGAATAAGGTAATTCAATGCGGCTGCCAAACATGTAGCGTAATTGAACTTCGTCACATGACCTTCGGATGCGTACCCCATCGACGCGCTACTATCTACCACGACCACGGAACGAAGATTCGTTTCTTCTTCAAACTGCTTAACATAGTAGCGATCCGTACGGGAATAGATCTTCCAGTCGACGAATTTGATCTCATCTCCCGGACGATACTGTCGGTGCTCGGCAAACTCAACGCTGAAACCATGAAAAGGCGAGCGATGCAAACCCGTGATAAATCCTTCGACAACCAATCTGGCGCGTAACTCGAGCGATTCCAAGCGAGCAACCACATCCGGTTGCAAATATTTCTGATGAACATCCATGGCAACGTCATGAATGCGAGCCCGAAGGGCGCGCATAGTAAAGAAACTCTCTGATTTTCCTGCGATTCGTGCAAAATAGCACCTTATCGCTATTTTTGTGTATGACTACAGACGATGATGCTCAGCAAGATTGTAATAACGCAGACTTTTGGTCTGAACGATATCAAACAGGCGATCACAAGTGGGATCTCGGTGGCGAAACCGCTGTGTTTCAAGCGCTTCGGGGTCGACATCCATTGTTTAGCCTGAGTCCGGGCCAACAGCTCAGTTTGGCGATCCCGGGTTGTGGCTTCGGACATGACGCTCTTGCCTTCGCTCGTGAAGGATTTCAAGTTAGCGCGATAGATTTCGCACATGAACCTCTGGAGTATCTGCGCGAGGAAGCGCAGCGACAAAATCTCGCCATGTCGATTCTTGAACGCGATATTTTCACCTTGGGTTGGGACCTGGCTGCGTCATTCGATCGTATACTCGAATACACATGCTACTGCGCTATCGATCCGGCACGCCGTCAGGAGTATGCGCACGTCATGGCTACGATTCTGAAGGCAGGCGGTTACTTGGCGGGATTGTTTTTCCCAATGGACGAGGTGGAGCGTGAGGGTCCTCCTTTTACCGTACGCGAAGAAGACATTCGTGCACAGTTTGAACAGGAAGGTCTCGTGTTAGTTTCTTCAGACATTCCGCGCGAATCTCACCCGGCTCGTGCCGGTCGTGAGCGCCTCATGATTTTCCGAAAGCCGGTCTAGTTCCTATTCTTTTTTTCTTCGACACTTCGCACTACTTCATGATTCCAACGATAAGCGTACAAGAACTGAAAGAACGCCTTGAGGCAAACGATGACTTCCACCTCCTTGATGTTCGACAACCTGAAGAGCACGCCGCGCAGAGAGTTCAAGATGGACATCTCATACCTCTTGGTGAGTTGATGGACCGCAAATCAGAGCTTGAAGAGTACCGCGAAAAAGAGATTGTGGTATACTGCCGCAGCGGAAATCGAAGCGGTCAAGCTGTCGAATATTTGCGACACTTGGGCTTCAATGCTACCAACGTAAAAGGTGGCATCTTAGCCTGGCAAGCACTGCAGGAGTCTGCATGAACGTTGAAGTCCAACTCGTGCAAGAGCATCACTTCGTAGGCACGGATCAAAAACGCACACAGACGCACTTTGATTCGCGTTCTGACGATGTGTTCCCTGCCGGTTCCTCTCCCGTCTCCGCAATGTTGCAAGCCCTCGGTGCTTGCTCCGGTATTGATGTCGTTGACATTTTAAAGAAGAAACGCAAAACCATTGTCGGATTTCGTGTACTCTGTAAGGGAGTTCGAGCCGATGAACACCCGAAGGTTTTCACTTCAGTGCACATGCACTACACACTGATTAGTCCGGATGCAAAACTCGAAGATCTTGAGCGCTGCATTCACTTGTCGCATCAGAGTTATTGCAGTGTCTCAGCCATGTTCACCAGAAGTGGCTGCGTCATTAGTCACAGTGCTGAAGTCCACACTGAGAGCGACAACACCGTATGAATTCCAGGGCGTGTCCGCAGTTAGTGCGCATGCGCGACAAACTTCTCGCGCTCTCCGTGAATGCCAACGAGCAGAGCTACGCAATTCCAACATTGTGGACCGAGCCCTACGCCACATCGGGATTGAGTTTTGTGAAGAATCCGGCTCACTACTATGCGCAACGCATTGAGTCTCTTCTTCATGCGGGCGCTGAAGCGCCCGCCGGCACTATGGTGCAGCGAATAGAACGCATGTACTGTCTCATTCCTCGTCACTTCAGTTCATTCGATCACTACTCCTACTCTGAGTCTCCTTCCCATGACTCTGTTCAGCTTTGGAGCAAGTCCGGAACATTTCTCAAGACGATTGCGCTGCTACCGTATCTGCAAACACTGGGCATCACGCAACTCTATTTGTTGCCGTGCATACGGGTGGCCGAGCTCTCGCGCAAAGGAACCTTAGGCTCAATTTATTCGCAGCGCACTCTGAATGAACTTGATCCTCAACTCTCTGAAGAAGTACTAGAGATGTCTCTCGATGATCAGTTTCGCGCTCTCGTGGAAGCCGCTCACTTCCTCGGCATGAAAGTTATCATGGAGTGTGCACTACGCACAACGAGTCGCGATGCACAGTGGATCGCGGAACATCCCGATTGGTATTATTGGATCGATGAGCGTGCAACAACCAATGCTTCGTCTCTTCATCCGCCACACTTTGATGACCTAACGTTGGACAGCATCCATCGGAAAATTGAGGCAGGTGACTTCTCTTATCTTCCGCGACCCGATGAAATGTACCGGACAATGTTCTGTGCTCCTCCACAACGAGTAGTAAAAGACGCTTCGGGAGAGTTCATCGGAATTCATGCCGATGGCTCGCGCTGCCGGGTTGCAAGTGCATTCGCGGACTACCCTCCCAACGATACGCAGCCGCTGTGGACGGACGTCAGTTATCTACGTCTACACACCCACCCTGATTTTCACTATCCGGCCTACAACACTGTTCGCATGTTCGACGATGCACTTCGAGAACAGCGCTGGCACAATCATGCACTGTGGGAGACCTTAGAGTCTATCATTCCGGGATACATAGAACGCTTTGATATTGACGGCGTCGTACTAGATATGTGTCATGCACTTCCGTCTGAGCTCAAGGAAGCTATTCAACAACGTGCTCGTGCTTTGAAACCGGATTTGGTCTTTATTGAAGAGAACTTCTTTGTGACGGCACAATCTCGTGAGGCCGGCTTCGATGCGGTTCTTGGAGATTTCTGGCTGCAGTGTGACACGCTCGAGCATGTTCGTGCGTACGTTGACAGACGTAGAATAGAAAGCGCACCCATTCCTTTTTTGGCTTGTTGCGATACGCACAATAGTCCGCGGCTTTTCGGGCGACACGATGATGACACAGCTATGTCGATGCTTGAGTTGAGTCTTAGCTGTCCGCAAGGACTCCCCTGCCTGCTCTCCGGAACAGAGTTTGGAAACACGCAAGTCTTCAATACCGGACTGGGATTTCGTCCCGAAGAACTTGCCAGCTATCACCCGGAAGACTTAGCCCTTTTCTCATACGCTCCATTGGACTGGATCAATGCCCGCACCGATATACTCGCACGTTACCGAAGTTTGTTATCAAGCGCAGCCAAGAACTAACTCTGCTTGTGGCACCCTAATCACTACTATTCCGAAACAGGGTAGAACGTTTAATGTACTACGTGAATGGTACTACAACGGCGTCCGGAGGAACCGTCAACACTCAGACAGTACAGTCCATTCGCAAAGCCGCTACAATCAATTTGAGTGCGTTGGTCATTCGTGCTGAGCTGTCTTTCCATAAGCAGCTCACCTAAGATCGTGTAAACCCGAAGCCAACGCGATGTCGCGACGGTAGACTCCTCCGTGTCGAGAAAAACATTGAGGACATCTCTTGCAGGTTGAGGCGCACAGAGTAGAGACGAGGAGCGAGCTACATCGAAAACTGTGCTTGGCACGTAGTCAATATAGAATACACCCTGTCCGTTTGTGGTACACAGCAGCGCGTCATCCGAATGCGTGATATTATAAACAAAGGGATTGTCGAGTCCATCGTTATGTGCAGACCAACTAAGGCCGGAGTCAGCTGATAGGTACACACCGTAACCCCAAGTGGCGGCAAAAAGCTCCTTTGACCGAAGATCGAAAGCGCTTAGGTAGTTTTCAAGAATGGAATTCAGCACGTGATGATCCCACTGTGAACTACCAATGACGTTTGTATAGATATCATTGCCACCCGTACCAATGATGAGTACGTTGTCAACACGTATCAGAGCACTGAGTGGCACTGTTGAGTCAATGAGAACAGAGCTCCAAGTTGAGCCACGATCTGAGCTGCGTTTCAGAGTTCCATCCGACATCGCTGCGTAGATCACGCTCCGGTCAACGAGCAATGCCTGCGCATCACCGCTGCCTAGCGAAGTAGTCTGCCAGCTGTTTCCGCTGTCGGAACTGGTACGAACACCCTTGTTTTTTAGCGCGCACACCAGCAATCCATCTGATTCAGCAAAGGCAGTGATGTCCTCACCCTCGAGAGCAAGAATCGATTCCCAATTGTCTCCACCGTCGACACTCGAATACATTCCATCGCTGCAATACGCCTGAATCTGATCCGGCGTACATCGCAATGCACGAACCTCGGCATAGAGCGATGTCCACTCCCAACTTCTTCCTCCATCCGTTGAGTAACACACTCCGTCGCCGGCAGCATACTCGTATTGTGATGTGCGACTGAAGCAGACCATAGGGGCTGCAGTCAAGCCGTTATTGATATCGCTGAACGTTTGGGCACGATCGTAACTTAGATAAGCTCCGACTTCCCAAGCTCCCGCAACACAGTTGAGCGGAGAAAGGGCAAGCGAGAGAACTGATACGTATCCCATGTCGGATGGATTCAGTGAACCGCTCTGGTGACTTCGTACGACAACCCCGGAAGTGTCGGTACCGACATACAAGTGCGTTGAATCTGACACCAAAGCGTACACGGCTTGTCCTTTAACGCCGGCAGAAGTCCAGGTCGCGCCATTATCTGTGCTTATAAACAAACCATTTTCGGTTCCCGCGTAGATCTCGTGAGGTCCAAAACACAACGCGTAGCATGCTCCGCGATTTGATAAGGGATTCTTTCTCCATGTGCTTCCTCCGTCAGTGCTACGGTAGACTGCAGTATCACCTCCGGCAAGGATGAGTTGTCCCTTACTACACACTGCATAGACATCCCCTTTCAAGGCATTCGTCCATGAACTTCCATCGCTACTCATGAATATTCCGTTGGAGGCGGTACCGACGATAATGCGTCCGTCCCGTGCATCAATCGCATACACCTCTTCGGATTTCAGTGTGCCCTGCCAGATTTCTCCTCCGTCCGTTGAACGGAAAAGTCCACCACTTCCGTCCTCATCCGAGTATCCAAGCCCGGCATACAGCACACCATTCTGCTCTGCCAGAGCATAGATAGTAGCCGATTTAAACGACCGCTGTTGCCAGAGTACTCCCGCATTCGTCGTATGAAAGAGTCCGGCATTGGTCGCCGCATAGAACTCCTGATCGCTCAACGCCAACACGGCATTCACCGTTCCGCCGAAGATGCCATCGGCTTTTTGCCATGCCGGTTGTTGGGCAACAAGGCCCGACGACAAGACTAAGCAGAGGAAACATACTCTAAGAAAATGCAGAGCTCGCATAGTAAAACACGCAGTTGCGCTTATAAGAAATGGAAGTACCGATCGACTATTCGAGAAAAAAAATGAAGATTGTCATCGAATGTTAGGACTGTGCTCTCGGTTATTGCTCCTGCTCCTGCTCCTGCTCCTGCACGTGCTCTTGCACATGCTCTTGCTTATGTTGTTGCCGCGTCTCTTCCGGAGGCTGATGCGCAATCGATGCACCCCTACTTTGTGTGCATTAAAGAGAATCAGTGTAATGAAGCGCTGCTTAAACAAGGTTGAGAAATGGAATCTCACCCGAATCCCGCTTTTCGAGTAGTAACCGTAGCGCGCACAATGTGTCACAAAAACCGATAAAAAAATGCGAGACCTTGATCCAGGTCTCGCACCAAATTGTCAGGCTTTTAAACCCTTACTCAGCTTTACGTACAAGTGCGATGGAGAGTTCACCGAGTTGGCGATCATCGACATCGGATGGACATCCATCCATAAGACTCAAGCCGCTCGTTGTTTTTGGAAATGCAATAACGTCACGAATATTGTCAGTTCCGCAAAGCAACATTACCCAACGGTCAAATCCAAGTGCGATACCTCCGTGAGGCGGGGCACCGAATTTCAAAGCGTTGAGTAGGAAGCCGAATTTGCTTTCGGCGTCTTCCCGACTAAATCCCAAGAGATCGAACATTCGTTGTTGCACTTCACTGCGATGAATACGCATCGAGCCACCGGCAATCTCATATCCGTTGCAGACAAGGTCATGCGCTTGAGCACATGCCTGAGTCGGATCGGAATTTAGGAGCTCCACGTCTCTGTGCAGTGGCGCTGTGAACGGGTGATGGCGAGCGATGTAGCGCTGCTCTTCCTCGCTAAACTCCATAAGAGGAAAATCAACAACCCACAAGAATGCGAAGTCGTTTTTCACCTGCTCCAGAACTCCGCTTCGACGTGCTACTTCAATGCGTAATGCACCTAGCACTGTATAGCAACGCTCGAATTCATCGGCCATGATCAACACGAGGTCACCATCCTCAACGGCGGCACGTTCACGTATGGAGGAAATTTCAGACTCAGACAAGAACTTCGCGATTGGCGAATTCACTTCTCCGTTGGCGAATTTCATCCATGCGAGTCCTTTGGCACCGTACTTTTTGGCGTGTTCACTAAGCTCGTCAATCTGCTTCCGAGAAAACTCGGCGCATCCCTTTGCATTTAGGGCTGCTACAACACCATTTTTTCGTGCGACAGTATCTTTAAAGACCGCGAAACCACTTTCTGCAACCACGTCATTCAACGCACACAGTTCAAGCCCGTAGCGCGTATCCGGTTTGTCCGATCCAAATCGTGTCATAGCCTCATGCCAGCTGATACGCGTAAAGGGAGCTGAGATGGTGCGGTCCAGCACTGTACTCCACACGCGCTGCGTGAATCCTTCTACTAATGCTATCACATCATCTTGATCCACGAACGACATCTCGACGTCGATCTGCGTGAATTCCGGCTGACGATCTGCGCGTAAATCCTCATCGCGAAAACACTTCACGATCTGCATATAGCGATCAAAGCCACTGACCATCAAGATCTGCTTATACAACTGCGGAGACTGAGGTAAAGCGTAAAACTTGCCCTTGTTGATACGACTGGGCACTAGAAAATCTCGGGCACCTTCCGGTGTGGATTTCATCAACACCGGTGTTTCAACTTCCAAGAACTTCTGCTCGGCAAAGTATGTGTGCGTCAGTTGATACAACTGATTGCGCACAACAAAATTGTTCAATAGAGAGCGTCGACGTAAATCCAGAAAGCGATACTTGAGGCGCAGTTCCTCGTTAGCCGTATTCGATTCATCGTGTTCCGAGATTTCGAATGGTGGCAATTCTGCTCTATTGATGATCTCTATCTCCTCTGTCAAGATCTCGATCATCCCTGTAGGAATCTTTGGATTGGGGTTGGATCGTTCTCGTACAACGCCGCTGATGGCGATCACAAACTCGGATCGCAACTCGCGCGCAAGTGCAGCCAGAACTTCAGGAGCATCGGATTGCACAACAGCCTGTGTGAGACCGTGTCGATCTCGAAGATCGACAAAGTACACTCCTCCAAAGTTTCGAATGGCGTGAACCCAACCGTTAATCGTGACGCGCTGCTCGGCATGCTCCGTTCGAAGCTCGCCACATGTATGCGTTCGTTTAGTAAATGACATAGGAATACAACTCAAAGTGATGAAATTTCAAAGCAATACGAAGAAAACCTGGAGACCGTTCCGCAACCGTCATCGTTGATGCGAGGGAACCGTCATGCTGAACTCTTGAGATGAAGCAGTGGGTCGCACGTGGGGATTGCGACCCGGTGTGGAAGCGAACACCCACACCGGTGTTAGTTGATGTGCCCTTGCGGGCAATCAAGGTCTGCTGACAAAGAACACTTTGTCGAGAGATGGTGGCTGTATGGAGAGCAAAACGAATTCATAGACGTGAAGCAAATATACGATTCGACCGGAATTCAACAAGAATAAGCATACGGAGCTCTCTAACTGAACTGAATCGACACTTTAAACCTGATTACGTAGCGTACAGTGGACTAGTCAGGTCAGCGTCTATGTCGTTCGATGAGTCTTTTCAAGGCCTTCCCCACTTCTTCAACGGAAATAGCTGAAATAGCACTGTCCTCCTTCTTAACCACACATGCTTCATAGTCAACGCTGTACGGATACCAAGGCATTCGGTCTGCATGTGGGAATGCATAGAGTACAACGCAAGGCGTTGACTGCGAGGCTGCTATATGCACTATCGATGTATCCGGACTCACGAGATAGCTGGCTGACCGCAAGCGATGTGCATAGTCTGAAAGACTAGGACAATCGGGAATCTCCGCTACGGAGCATCGTGCGGCAATTGCGTGTCGCTGGTCCCGGTCACGAATCTCCGATCCAACACAAATGCGGATGGTCGCATCGTCAGCTCTTAGCATATCGACCAGGGCTATCCACTTCTCCTGACCCCAGCGCATGCTTTCCTTTCCCGCGCTGATGTTCAAACAGACATCGTACGAAAACGTATCGCTCGTGTCGGACTCGCTATTCGCCATCGCCCCGGAGGAGCCGGTATCCTTCTCAGTTCCCGCGTTTGGTAGAGGTTGCAGCTGAGGTACAGAATCGGAAGTTGAACCAGGCGCAGGAGTTTGCCCAACTTCGCTTACATGCGTCTCTCTTTGCGATGGTGGCTCATCCGGACATCTCGACGCGAGCGGTGTGACATCGGTGTAGTTTTTTAAAGCTGCTTGAGATCGTTGTTTACAGAGCGTGTCGTCCGGGCTCTCCAATCGAATAGACGAGCTTGGCACTTCCACACCAAAAGCACTCATAAGACTCACCATGAGATCCACGATGTGTACCTTGCTACGATCTGCTCGAGGCACGGTGTGTGTGTAGATCGCTCTGTTTTCTTTATCGAATCCTAAGCGGTAACGCGCTCCGCAGAGGCGCATAATTACATTCGATGTTCGAGAAGCGTTATCGTGCATATCAATGACCAAATCGAAACGCGATTGACGCAGTGCGCGTATGAGACGAAGCACCGACCCGAGCTTCTTTCGATAAACAAAACTCCTGTCTGCATAGCGCTCAACGTATGAAGCCATTAACGCATTCCTTTGACCAAGCAATACACTTATCGAGGCATGTGGTACGTGACGACGGAGCTGCGCCAGGAATGGTTGCGAAATCAACACATCGCCAATTCGGTCCATACGCAGAACAAGAATTCTTGCGTTTGGAGTCAGTGACAGAACCTGTGACGGATGCATCGTTGCATTTCTCATTGTTTCAACGAACATCGGTGGGATTGATGGCTTCGTTGGAAGCACTGATATCTTCCAGTAAGGACTTAGCAGCTGCAATAACTTGTTCAACCTTGATTGATTGAATTTCTCCTTCAGACTCCGGCTGGACGACACGATGACGTGTGCTCAAGGGACGAAAACGATGCAAGTTCCACAGCAGTGAGTTAAACAGTGCAACACAAGGAATATTGAAAGCAGATGCAATGTGAACTGGAGCGGAGTCACACGTGACGAGCATGTCGCAGCGTTCGATGAGGGCAATGGCTTGTTGGATACGTGTCGACTCAAAGGCCGTAGCGCGATCGCCAATGCCTTTTGCAATGTCTCGCGCACGTTGATGGTCCGCGGGCGCCGCCAGTACATACATTCGTTGGCCGCGCACAGCTAAGAATCGTCCTAAGGCTATCCAGGAACTATCATCCCAACGACGGGTGTCTTGTCCCGTAGAGATATTTAAGACAAACATCTTCACTCCTTCCTTAAAGGGAGGTGCCAGACGCAGGCTTTCTTCCCGACTGTCATCAGTACTCTCGAGAATTGGTCGACGCCTTGTTGGTCTCAGCCCAAGAATATTGAGGGCATTTAAGTTTCTATCGACAACATGTAAGGGCGGATTGAACGAATCGTTTTGTTCGCTCGAAGGAAGAGCATCGCTGAAGACCTTCTTCCCTTCAGCATTAAAGCCAATTGATCGTAGAGCCGGTATCGCTCTGGCAAAAAAAGTACTCTCTTGTGAAAAGTGATCTTTAGGATCTATCAAGAGGTCGAAGCGGACTGAACGCAACGACATAAAGCTTTGCATTATGTCGATCACATTTTTCTTGTACACGTGAAGTACGGAGACGCAGCGCTGGTCCCGCAAGATATCCGCATAGCGATGCGAAGCCAATACATGAATTTCTGCGTCTTCAAGAGAACGAAGGGATTCAAGCAACGGAGTTGTTAGAATGAGATCACCATAGCGACCAATCTGAACGACAAGGATCTTCATCGATGAACTCCCTGATGGTCAATAAACAATTCATGGCGTCCACGCTCGCGAACCAAATACGGCAGCACCGGCGTATCACTTTTATCAATCACGCGAAGTACGAGGATGAGCGTTTGCCCTTCAAACTCCTGCACTTCAGATCTCCGTAAAATTAGTGTATTCTCCCATGCGCCAACCGGTCCATTGCTCAACACGATCACTTAATGCCACTCGAAAAGGCTTGGGTACTATGGCGGCTTTTGGGTCAAACAAGGATGTCCACGCAGCGTCGCGAGCGATTCGCTCGCGCATCAGTGCAGGATGAGAGCCTGCATAGGGACGAAGTTCATAGCACTTGGCCTTAAACTCCGAAGAAGCAGGAATGTTCGCCTGCATCCACTCGTCATCGTGATACAGACGATTCATCGCTTGCGCTTTTGCACCCTGCGCGCGTGGATGGCGTACCCACCCATAGTGAAAAATCCGTGCGGGAATTTGTCGCGCTCGAAGCTTCCTGAAGGTATTGTCTCCTTCACGAAAACGAAAGCCCTGCGCATCACCCCAGGATACAACGTTTGGATTATTCCGAACAGCTCGAACCTCACGTCTATACCATTGCCTGCCCACGCCTTGATATGAGTATGAGCCAAATAGATGTATCCATTGAAAAACCAAGGCTTCGCATCGAGTGTCGGCATCGGCGCGAGAGATTTCACGGCGAATGAGATCGTAATCATCCTCGTGAAGCATCTCATCTCCCTGCAGGTATAAGCACCAATCTCCGTCGCAGTGTGAGCGGGCTATATCTGTTTGCTGCGCCAGAATGTGTCCACCAACCCGGAGGTTATCATCCCATACCGTCTCACAGATCTGCAGCTTCGGCGAATTCAGTGAACGAACATATTCCAAGGTGCCGTCAGCAGAATCACCTACAGCAATAGAAACATCGTCGCAGAGCTCAAGTAAGGAAGCTAAAGACTCTTCGAAGGGATAGCCCAAACTGAGTCCGTTGCGTATGAACGTGAATCCTGAAAGCGTCATGTTTTTTGTGTTGGGGACTAATTCCGGGTGTCTCGGCTGCAAAAATACAGCGTGAACGAGACGGTTTCGTGAAGTGGGAAAAGATTTCGCGTCAAAATCTCCGTTACATTCTATCTTTGCTTTGTCCTCCTCAGGTGTCTTACACAGTGTAAGAAGAATAGGGAATCCCGTGGAATTCGGGAACGGTAGCGCCGCCGTAAGGGATTGAGAGAGTCCGGTACCACTGTCTTACACAAGCTGTAAGATGGGAAGGTGGATCTCACGCTTTGCCTCAACATTGTGTCTGAGGTAGCACAACCCGAGTCGGAAGACCTGCCTAAGGAGCTCATCACGTACCGCACGGTACCGCACTGCGCCATACAGTGCCGATGAGGATAGAATCGTTAATAATGGTTGAGTTGGTGCGTGCACTTTGAGTGCCTAGCGTGACCGGTCGACATGATGAACCTAGGTTTTGACACGGTCGCTGCATGTAGCTTTAGGCCGAATGAGTCAATCGTGGTTGAACTTCGTGTCGAGTCATGATCGCTATCGTGAGCACGACATCTTCGTTTGAATCGCATTGATCGCAACCGACCACTGATTAGCTTTTCTTCCTTCCTTATGCCATTCGTCATTTGGCTGACGAACAATCCAACATTTCTATGTATCGTTCTACCTCCTACGCCAAGCTTCTCTGCGCGGTGTTTGTGTGCGCCTTAAGCTTTTTTTCGGCGTGCACCGAAAGTACTGTTCCCTCAACACCGACAACAAACGGATTAGACTCCGCAGTTTTTGTCGTCAATCAAGGAAAGTTTGGGGAAGACAACTCAAGTCTCAGTCGCATCGACCCCCGTACAGATTCCGTGGTCTGGAATTGGTATTCTGATTCCAATATTGGTCGCAAACTCGGAGCTACGGCAAATGATATACTGATCAAGGGCGACACTGCGTTTATCAGTGTGACGAAGTCCAAGACCATTGAAGTCATCAATATCAAGAGCGGAAAGCTCCTCCATACCATGGTGTTTTCGGGCAATGATCAGCCCTGGAAAATTGCTCTTCTGAGCCCACAACTCGCAGTGGTGAGCACAACGAACGGTGATGCACTTCGTTTCTTTGACCCGAACACCTTCGCACTCGGTGCACGTGTGCATACGGGTCCGGCAACTCAAGGTGTATGCGGTAACTCCCGATACGCCTGGGTGGCCAATAGTGGTTATGGTGACCAACGCGCGACGGAAGCCGGAGCCGGCACCATATCGGTTGTCGATCTCTCAACCAATCTCACCAGCTACACGCTGACTCCCGGAAAGAATGTTACAGAACTCTGCATGAGTGACGACGGAACACGTGTTTATGCGTATTACCAGGAACTCTACAGCAACCCGACAGCGAAGCAAGGCATTGTGGAGTACGACGAAGCCACGAAATTGGAATTGCGTCGCTGGGAGTTTGGCGGAATGGGATTTCTCAACTACTACAACGGCGCAGTGTATGCCATTGGTAAACTCGATGCTTCGGAAAGTGCTTTAAGCGTTCTGAAGGTAGATACCAAATCGGGAACAGGCAGCCTTCAAAAGGTCATGACCCTGTCAGCTGGTTTCTATCCAAACGGATTTAGCGTTCGCAAGAGTGATGGAAGCATTTGGTTAAGTGATGCCGGTGATTACAACAGTCGCGGCAACATCTTGTGCTATTCTTCATCAGGCATCATGCGTAAAAGTTACAGCGTTGGAGTTGCTCCCGGCACGGTCGCATTCTATCACTAATGCCGGTGGTACAACACGTACGAAATCTGATAATCTGCGGTGTGGCTTTGTGCATGATGATGAGTGAGGCTCCTGCGCTACAAGGCGCCTCACTTGAAACGTTGCTTTTCAATGGCAAGTCCGACACCTCCTCTGTCCGAACTCCCGACATCACTGTCGAAGCATCTCGCATTCGTCAGGACCGTCTCGTCGTGCAGAGCGTACTGGGTCGTCTGTCTTCGACGGAGTTGAATGCGGAATATGCGCAACAGTGTGTGGACGTCTTGCGCCTCCTTCCGGGTGTGTACGTCAAAGATTACGGGGGCTTGGGAGGTGTCAAAACAGTCGCCTTGAGAGGTGCTTCGGCGGCACAAACAGCAGTGAGTCTGGACGGCGTACTCCTCAACTCCTCACAAAACGCGCTCGTCGATTTCTCAGCCTTGCCACTGAGTATGATTGGCAGCATTGAAACACAAGAGGCAGCGGATTTGAGCGCCTCGCCTGCGCATGCTATCGGTGGAGAGTTGTGTTTGCGTAGCCCGGAGCCTGTTCGAACAAATGCGTTACGCACTGAGTTGAGTCTCGGCTCATGGAACGACCTCGCTGCGGACGCTCAGTTTCAACTAGTCATCGACTCGGCACAGTCCCTTCGTGCCAATATATCCTTGCGGCGAGCCGAGGGAAACTATCCGTTTCGTTTCGACAACTTTGGTGTTTCAGAAGACTATGTGCGCGAGAACGCTGATCTGAAAGATCTTCATGCAGCCATCGCGCACACTATCCAACGACAAGATTTCACGCTCCGGAGCTCTGCTTTTCTGCGATCCACGCTGCGTGGTGCTCCCGGAGCGGTATTGCAAGGAGTGGCACAAACATCTACTGCTCGACTACAAGACCAAGATGTGCTGCTGATCGGACATCTCGAGTTTCCTGCTTGCCCAAGGCACGAAGTCCATATCAACACCTTTGTCAAGTACGGCGCAGAGTCTTACTCGGATTCTGATCGTTCGCTCCTCGGACACCCCATTGACAATCGCTTTTACGCCCGAGAGGCTGGCTTGCATCTTATAGACCAAGTCGCAACTGTCACGGGTTCGATGCTGACTCTACAAGCAGATCTCTGCTACAGTGATCTTAGAGGTGATTTGCTTCGAAGCGGAAGCAGCGGGTGGGTGCGGCGCAGCACGAGCGGTTTGGGAGCTGCCTATCAAAGTCCTGCCTACCGTATTGACTCACTGAGTGAAGTTTACGCATTTGCCGTTCTGCGCTCCGATTTTGCAAGCGATGCACAGCCACAGTTTAGTCCACGAGTCGGAGTCATAGCACACTTCGCATCAACAAGCACGGCGCGTTTACTCCTGGGTCGCTCGTATCGCCTACCGTCTTTTAACGAACTGTATTATCAGAACTATGGTAGCACCGACCTAAAAGCCGAGCAAAATTTGCGTCTAACATTCAGTGCCGAACACTTGCTCTATCGCGATGCAGCATTTCGCATTGAGCTGGGCTGCACAGCCTTTATATCAAACACCGACGATCAAATTGTTGCAACTCCGCGCTCTCCCATCGCATGGTCTGCAGCGAACATCGCGCAAGTCTACATACGAGGTGCCGATCTAGGAATGCAATTGTGGTGGAAGCAACTGCACGCTCGGGCATCGATAAGCGAGCAACTCGTGCACAACGACATCGCAGGAAGTGAGGAACTCGGCAAACAACTCCCCTATACACCCGAGCAACTTGCGAACCTTAGCGTACACTATATCTATGACAGCCTGAGTGTTGGGCTTAGTGCTCAGTGGAGCGGAGAGCGATTTACGCAAAGTGACAACGCACCCGAGTCGCGCTTAGCGGGTGTGTGGACGCTGAGTTCGACACTTTCCTACTCGTTCAGCCTTTTCGAGCGTTCGCTCAATGTTTACCTAAGACTCGACAATCTTTTGGACGCCTCATATGTCGTTGTCGCCAACTACCCCATGCCGGGTCGACAGTGGCGCATAGGTGTAGGCTTCCCTCTTCTTGAAAGTGCTAATCCGAAACTCTGAAGATGTACTGATGTCGAACGGAGAATACGTTTGACAAATCAGCGTATACGGCCAAGAATAACCGAGTCGGGAAAGAATCCATCTCAATGCGACTGTTTTTCGCGATTTCACTCAAAATCAACCGGCTCGACCAGTCTTCTTGTTAGGCGGGCAGCTCTGCTGCCCGCTTGTAAAAAAGACCTCTGCATGTTGATAACTCCCGCTGTCTTTAAAGCTCTTTCTCGCGCTATTTTGCGAATCGGTCTTAGCAGAACGCACTGCAGAACCCACTATTTAACTGTTCATGAGCTCAACGTCTGTGACTTCGGACACGCCCGCAAAGAAGGTTATTCGCATCAACAATGCACGTGTCAACAATCTCAAAAACGTCAGTGTTGAGATTGAGCGCAACACCCTAACGGTTATCACCGGAGTAAGCGGTTCCGGCAAGTCATCGTTGGCATTCGACACCTTGTACGCCGAGGGACAACGTCGCTTTGTCGAGTCGCTGTCAGCCTATGCTCGACAATTTCTTGAACGCAAAAACAAGCCTGAAGTGGATAGCATCACAGGCTTGCCACCCGCTATTGCGATTGAACAAAAGACCCTGACACGCAATCCTCGCTCAACCGTCGGTACCACTACAGAAGTGTATGATTACTTGCGACTGCTGTATGGGCGTATCGGAACCACGATCTGTAAGCATTGCGAGAGAGTGGTGCGACGCGACACTCCACAATCGATACTCGAGACTGTCCTAACATGGAATGCAGAGGACAGGATTTACATCATGTTTCCCTTATCCGCAGAGCTCAGCGTTGAAGAGGCAGTCACAGACCTGCTCACAGGCGGTTACACGCGCGTCATGGTTGACGGAAGCTTTGACATCATAGACCTGCAAGAAGAAAAGCCTGATAAGGGACTAACAATCGAGCGGCTCTTTGCGGTCAGTGACAGACTTCTATTAAAGAAAGACGAGGATACGAAATCGCGACTGTTCGACTCCATTGACGCGAGCTACAAACGCGCCGGCGGTAAAGTTGCAATTCGTAATGTATCTAGAGGCGAGACCTTTTTGTTTAGTTCCGAGTACGAGTGTCCCTATGACAAAACCGTATATCAAGAGCCTGATCCACGACTCTTTTCCTTCAACTCACCTTTCGGTGCTTGCCCAACATGTCAGGGTTTCGGGCGCAGTATCGGCATAGACGAAGACTTAGTCATTCCCGACAAAACAAAAAGCTTACGACAGGGTGCTATCCATCCCTTCAAAGTTCAGTATGCTGCAACGTTGAATGCAGAGCTTTGTAATCAAGCGAAGCGAGTTGGTATTTCCATCGATGCCCCCGTTGCCTCTTTCACCGCTCAGCAGTATGAGTGGCTATGGAACGGTGATCGACAATATCACGGGATCAACGGCTATTTCAAAGACTTGGAAGACAAATCCTATAAAGTCCAAAATCGTGTTATGCTGGCACGGTATCGCGGATACACTCGATGCAGCTTTTGTGCGGGCTCGCGCTTACGAACTTCAGCTAGACAGGTCTTTGTGGGAGCGAAGTCAATCCCACAAGTGGTATTGCTTACTATTGAAGAAGCTGCTTCGTATTTCGGTAACCTGAAGTTGACCAAGTATCAGGAACATGTTGCAGGATTACTTCTTAAAGAAATTAATTGGCGACTAAAGCTTCTGGTCGACATTGGGGTTGGGTATTTGAGCCTCGACCGATTGTCGCACACCCTTAGCGGTGGTGAATCGCAGAGGCTCAATCTTGCAACGTCGCTAGGATCCTCTCTGGTTGGTACTTTGTATGTCTTGGATGAACCAAGTATTGGATTGCATCCGCGTGACACGCAGCGATTGATCAACATCATGCACCGACTGCGTAATCTTGGAAACACTGTGGTCGTTGTTGAGCATGACACCGACATCATGCGGAATGCCGACAGCATCGTCGACATGGGACCTCGCGCAGGCGAGCTTGGAGGCGAAGTCGTGTTTCATGGCACTCTTGATGAAGCACTTCGTTCCGAGAAGTCTCTTACCGGAGCGTATCTCAGTGGGCGCAAGAGCATTGCCCTTCCTTCAAAGCGGCGCAAAGGAAATGGCAAGTTCATCGAGATTGTCGGTGCGCATGAGAACAATTTGGACATCGCTGATCTCAAGATCCCGCTTGGATGCATCGCGACTGTTACAGGAGTTTCAGGATCTGGCAAGAGCACACTGGTTCATGAAGTGCTCTATGCCAACCTCAAGCGTCTAAACGGTGGATACAATGGTATTGTCGGCAAGTGCGAGAGCATTGAAGGCATGAATGAAGTGAGTGACGTTGAGATGGTAGACCAGTCTCCTATCGGACGCTCATCACGTTCCACGCCTGTCACCTATACAAAAGCCTTTGATACCATCCGAGAGACCTTCGCGAATACACAAGCTGCGCGTCAACTCGGTTGGAAAGCCGGACACTTTTCCTTCAACGTAGCCGGTGGACGTTGCGAAGCCTGTGAGGGTTCAGGTACGGTTGTAGTCGAAATGCAGTTTCTGCCGGACATCGAGCTCGAATGTGAAACCTGCAGAGGAACGCGCTACAAGCGAGAAGCGCGTACAATACTGTTTCGCGATAAGTCAATCGTCGACGTGTTGGCTATGACCATTGACGAGGCGATGGAATTCTTCAAAGGAATCAAGAGAGTGACAGATCGGCTGCAGATTTTACAGGAGGTTGGTTTAGGTTACCTTCGCATGGGGCAATCATCGTCTATCCTCTCCGGCGGTGAAGCTCAGCGCATTAAGCTGGCAACGCATTTGGATGAAGCGAACAGGACAAACGTACTCTACATTTTCGACGAACCGACCACCGGACTTCACTTGGATGATGTTTCACGTCTAATTGATTGCTTCCACCGTTTGGTTCAAAACGGAAACAGTGTGCTCGTTATCGAACACAACTTGCACGTCATGGCTTCATCCGATTGGATCATCGATCTTGGACCGGATGCAGGAATTCGCGGAGGTAAAGTCGTGTGCACGGGCACCCCCGAGCAGGTGGCTAAAAGTAAGAGCTCTTTTACCGGGCAAGCCCTCAAAGAACTTTTCGATTCATACAAGTCATCGACCGACCTGAGTTCGACATTGGCTGAGCAAGCTCCAAAACGATCGAAAAGTGAAACAGATGGCAGTGCCGACAGCTTGGCAAGTGAAGAAAACGCAGAGGGCATCGATGCCGGCGTACAAAACACAGTCAAAAAGACTAAAGCTAAAACAGGCTCCGGCAAACCAAAGTCTTCGTCCTCAAAACAAAGTCTGCCAAAATCGAGCGTAGATTGAGATGCTATTCCCTGCTGTTCAAATCCTTCCTACCGCATTCTCGCTAAGCCTTTTAGGTGTGAACATTGGTCAGCGCGTAGAGTGCAGACGCCTTAGTGTGAATGGTTCAATCAAAATTTGTTTTGGCGCCAGCTCTTCAAGGTTCATACATACTAGTGATATACGCTGAGGAGAGAGCTTCGTAAGCGCTCACCATCTTGCAGAACAATCACATACACCCCATTGCTCAACAACTCAACATCGAGCCGGTGCTTTGGTCCAACAGTGCCGGAAAGCACGAGCTCTCCTAGCTCCGTGTAGACATCTAGGCGACAATTCGCAACACCGCATTCAATGTTCACAAAGTTTTGAGCCGGATTGGGATAACATCGAAACGTGTTTTCTCTCGCTTGAGAATCTGACTGTTCGGCATCCACATCAACAGTCACGAGATTCGATTCGTGCGCGTAGTAAAGTCCCCTGGATTGTGTACCCAGCAGAATGGTGGAATCACGGAAGCGAATACGTGTTGGAACACTATCGCGCAGACCATAGTTCTGTGCACGCCAGTGCAGTCCCATGTCGGAAGACTGATACACTCCCTGTGTTGCGCTCAACACATAGAGCTTTGAATGCCAGGCATGTATCGAGCGAGCAGATGAGGGAAAATCTGCGATCGGTGTACTCGTCCACGTAGCCCTGTCGATGTCGAGCGTGTAAAGTGTCGAGGAGCCTGAGTCGATGGCAAAGAGCGTATGTTCGTCAAACAAAGCTATTGACTGCAAAGATGAGATAGGAGTCTGTATCAGCATTGCCTGCGTATTTGGGTAGCTCGCGATATACAGCTTCTGACCCAATTCATCGAGCATGGCAACACGACGATCTCGTTGTGCCCAACATCGTAGTCTTGAGCTTGCTTCAATTGATGTCCAATGAACGAAATCTCGGCTAGAAAATACGCCTCCCTGTGCCGCAACGATATAAACAGCGGAGTCGCCGCGTAACAGTGCATCGTAGCGAATGTCCGCAACGAGACCCTCTGTAGCGAGCGGGAACCACGACAATCCAAGATCGTCGGAATAGACAAGATCGCTTCCTTGCGAACAGGCTATAAGTTGTCCCTCAACAATCAACGCATCGTTCAAAGGAACAATCGGCTTGGTCGTCGGAAGCCACACATCCCACCCGCTGATACGGGCAAGTGCTTCGTCATCACAAACAACCACGTCGGCACGAGCGTCGACCGCACAGAGGCTGATGGGGCCAAGGTTTGGCGTGGCACACAAATCGATTGCGTCGCTGATAATGGGCTTCACATCCACGATATGTTCATTGTCACATCGCACCACAACTTCATTGTTATAGCCCAGCGCTTCTAGTGGACGTCCTCGGAATGACCTTACAGCATACCAGTCCGCACCCCAAGTATTTGACCTATATACCACACCAGGATTGACCTGCGTACATGCTCCACTTACACAGCAAATAAGACCAAAGTCAGCGCGCATGCGAACTCGTGCTGAAGAGTTCTCCTGAACCTCGACAACCTTCTGCCAGACATGACCGGAGTCAACGCTCCTGTATAAGCCGGAATCAGAGCTACAGAGAACGGTGGCATTGTTGACCGCGATCTCTCTTGCTGTACTTCGTAGAATTGGAGGTATGGAACAGAATTCTCTCCAGAGCGTATCGCCGTTTGCTAGACGAAGTATGGCGGAGTCACCAAGAACAAAAAATGCGGTAGGAGTACCAAAGATACTTGTGAGGCGCATCCCCTGCGGCGAGAGTGACTTTTGCCACACGGAATCGGTCCATTGCGTAACGACAATACTGCCGTCGTCCAAGCCAATGAGAATACGTTCTGCGGATCTCTGTAAAAATCGAGCCCCCTGCGGCGCTACAGTTGTTTTGATTGTCCAATGTCCACCTCCATCCGTGCTCTGGGCTATTCTCCCTGAGCTATTCAATACTGTAAGCAGATTTGGGCTAACACAAAAACTCAGAATCGTAGACTCCGCAAATGGAGTTTTGAAGACACGCCATCCCCCGGCGTTTAAATGCGTTCGGTAGAGATTGCCCTGTACGCGTGCATACACAAAGTCATCATCAACCTCATAGTGTTCAACAGCACCCGGGAGTGGATTGTGTGCTTGCTTCCACTCAATGTATTGCGCTTGCATTGCTTGATGTGCCGACACAATAACAAGAAGAAGAACTACGAGCCCTCGTGATTCGGCAAAGTTGTATTGACGAGCAAAACGGTTCATGCAATGCGCAGCGTGGCTGCGGTACGGAAGACATATTACAGATCCACGTCAACTACACGTTGCGGATTGATTGCTATCGAGGCAAGGCCACGCTGAAGTAATGGCACCCTACTTCGTTCCAAACAGCTCATACCATAGGCAGTGTAGCTTAAGGCAAGTGTAGAGCGCGCCTTTTGAAGTGGAGTGAGCAACTCGTTGCTCTCATCATCGTTTGCGTACGAGTGAGACCGAGCTCGCCACCTACGACATGTGCGCAACGCTCAGTTCTAAACTCTTCCGCACGTTTGTGTGCCAAGCCGGTGCCGGTCTCTCCGACGTCGCCTTAGCGAGATACAACAAAGGGTACGCAGAGAACACCTTTGTTAGTTCTTATACGTAGTGCGTAGATACCGACGGGATATGCACGTACTGACAAGCGCCAAATGTTTCCGTCCGTCACAAGTGAATGAGGATACGCGACTCCCAGCATATTTTCGATGTGGACTGAACTCGGATCCAAACTCGACAATACTTCAGGGTTGCCGGTCTTGAGAGTCAGCCAATCGTACGCAGGCTGCGGTGCAATACGAAGTCCAATCGAGGCAGCGTCGATCCACGGTTCCACGGATTGATCTATACTGACATTGATGTACACTTCGTTTGAAGTATCGGAGCCACAGTCTCCAACGACTATCACGCGATAGCGAGCGTTGTCGTCCAAACTAATGTCCTTGATTACAAGACTTGAAGAATCCGGAACGTCAAGATTGATTTTGTAGCGTTGCCAAATGTAACGCAGGTGTGTGCCGGTAGCGGCGACCGAGAGCACCGCTGTGCCGTGAAGTTTTACGTTTTGTTCCGATAAGCCAACCGTGATTTTTGGAGCACGAAGTACCGTGCAGGTGATTAGGTTAGAGATTTTCGCCTGACCACACTGACCATTGATCACGACATCGTATTGTGCTCCATCAGAGGGATTGATCGATGGGAACTCCAAGAAAGCATCTGTCGCACCGCCAATCACATGTCCGTCTTTACGCCATTGATACTGCAATCCGTCGCCCGAGGCTACAACTGACAACTTTAATAGCTTACCCGGACAAAGAGCAGTGTCGCGCGAGATACTCAATATCTGCGGTGGTGCACTAATGCTAAACACACCACTACCGTCTGCGCTAAACCCACTTCCCTCATGCACGATTCGAATTCGAGCAGCAGAGGTTGAAGCAGTAGATGCAGGTATGATCCACGTGTAACTTCGATTTGTGACTTGGGTTTTGACAGTGCTCCAGTGAGCACCATTATCCGGTGAAAATTCCACCATAAACGGGTCAGTTGCAGCGAACTGTGAAGCGGTCCAGGTGATAAGCATGGCGCTACCGGCACAGTAATTCGCTGCAGGCTGCGGTGAGGCTAGAACGATATTCGAAAAGCATACATGCGAAACAAATCCATCGGTCGTTCCACCATAACTCTTCTGCACGGCACTATCACTGACCGTCAATGTCGGCGATGTTGTTTGTCCGCCCACATAGGCGTGCATGTCGTCGACCAAACAGATTGACTGTGCTTGATCGCTGCTCTTTCCGCCTAAATAACTTCCGTAGACCAGGGCGTTTGGTCGCATCTTTACAACAAAACCGGACTGCGCTTCCTCAGTTGTTTGACGAACGGCATCTGCGCTCGTAGGAAAATCGTTTGAATGGGTATAGCCTGTAAGATAAATATAGCCGTTGTTTGTGACCAGGTCGTTTATGATGTCGATGTTGTTCCCACCGAAATAGCTGGCATAGGTAAACACCGAACCATCTTGCTTAACCTGGCACAAGAATCCATCTTGGATTCCTCTTCTAGAACTCTGGAATTCTCCGATGGTTGACAGGTTTGATGACTTGGTAGAGCCGCCAACGGTAGCTACACCCACTACGTCAACACTTACTGCAGTAGCATAGTCGTCGCCATTTGCTCCCAGGTAGGTCGAGTAGCTAGCATCGGAGCCGCGCGGATTCAGCTTGGTTACGAAAGCATCGGTGGCCACGGCAACGCCCGTTCCATTCAATTTGGTTTGAGCACATTGCGGAATACCCCATGTATTCGGTGCCAATGGAAAATCTGTCGACTTCGTTTCACCAACGACAACCATGGAGACGTCACTCGTACCGCTAAAAGCAATATCCGTGCAGCGATCCTTATTGGCTCCACCTAAATAGGTAGCATAGTTAAAGAGACCTGCACCGGGAGTTAGACTTGCAACAAAACCATCACCACTACCGGGAGCGGTTGTTTTATACGATCCGCTCTTCACGCTCAGATTCGTTGACGATGTCTCTCCACAGTAGTAAGCGTTTCCTGCATCATCGCACACAATAGAATAAGCCCGATCGTCACCACTTCCACCGTGGAAGGTTGAATAGATCAACTTGTCGCCCGTACCGTTCAGCTCAAAGACGAATGCATCGGTTGCTCCTCGCTGGAGTTGAGAAACTACACCCGAGGTTGTTGGGAAGTTTGCGGAGCTCGTCTCGCCGCAGACGAAGACAGAGCTTTTACCGTCTTTCGAAATGGCTGCACCCCACGCTATGTCGGTCGACCCACCACCAACCATTGCGATGTAACGATACTCCGAGAGTTGAGGGTTTAGCTGAGCCACAAAAACATCCTCCGCCCCGATGTTTGAACTGACGTAGGAACCCACCGTTCTCGGGAACGACGCTGATTGGGTATAACCAACGACGATAACATTTCCGTTTGAACCAATGCGCTCGACGGCATTCACAACATCAATGTCTTCGCCACCGACAAAAGTTGTGTAAATCGTCGGATCTATGACCAGATCATGATTGCGATCATAGGAGCCGAGGTCAAAAACTATACTCTGGTCATGTACACGAAAGCGGCAGCTGACCGCTCTCTGTTCACCATCAATGATCTGATAGGCATAAAGGGAGCCTTGAACAAGTTCGCCGCATCCTGTAGACATATGCAGAGATCCAGCCGCATCAACATACATTGATTGGGCCCCAAATGCTTTCATTCGGATGAGCTCGGTTTTGGCACCTGCTTTCACAATGAAGTCGAAACGCGGATTGCTCCGGACATAGGTCATGCGCAAATCAATACCCGGATACAAGCTACGCAACTCAACCTCATGATATCCGGATGCTTTCAGGCTTGATCGTTCCGTCTGTTGCGTGCGAGTCCCGATTTCGTCCTGCGATGCAAGAAAGTAATTGTAATGGTGTGGGGCTGCTTTGGTTCCACTGTTCTCAAGAGCCATAGCTCCCTCAAACTCGAGTCGAACAACGTGATGCGGTGTCAACAATTCAGGTTGTGCCTCGTCATTCATTGCACGAAACTTTGAGGGACGTGTGATCTTCCTTCCGCTTGCATAAGGTGTACCTTGCAGATCATACACCAGTGATGTTGCCGTGACCCATGTGCTGAGTCCTTTTGCATGCCCGAGATACAAGACCTCGGGAGCATACTGGCCAACATTCTCAATAAACACTTCTTGGTCTGGAACCAGACCTGGAGTCTTCGTTTGCGCCTGAGCACAAGCAAAAGACACAATAACCAGTGAACACACGAACGACATTGTTCTTAGAACATTTCTACGACACGTCGGGTGGACTTTCATAAGGCTACTTCCCATCATAGTGATCCAAACAACTTTTTTATGCCACTGTCGCCATGCTCTTTAGTGAGCTTTTAGGTACAAACCATCGGTTTAGTGTAGCTCAGGACAATATTCTAGCGACTCAGAAGCTGCGCTTTACCTCGCGCTCTTTCCTCTTTATTTCCGTGGTCTAACATCAAACGCATTGAGCACCGTACCACAGGTTAGAATATAATCAATGACGCGTTGATAGTGAACCGATGTTCGTAGGATTGTTTCGTCCCCAATCAAAATAAACTGCTGCCGAGCTCGGGTGATTGCGACGTTAAGTTTTCGATCGACTTCGATGCCATCCACGCTAGACAGAGACTGTATCAATCGGAGATCCGAAATAGAATGAACTGCGGCTGAAAAAATGATGACATCTCGTTCGGATCCCTGAAATCGCTCCACTGTATCGACGCTCACTCCGGAACGTAATGCAGGATCGATCATCATTTCAATTTCGCGAACTTGGGCTCGAAACGGACTTATAACACCGACAGTTTTGTGGTGGAATGCATCCCCCGCACGTCGGGCTATGTGTTCAACGATGGCAGCACACATCCTTGCCTCTTGGAGATTTCTTTTTACACTGCGCTCGCGAAGCGAGCGGATAAAAACAAGTCTACTCTCATCGATGTCCTTCCAGTAGCCCTCTGCATTTGTAGGACCCAACGGTTTCTCAGTATTCCGCTGCCATGGAAACAAGGGTTGTAAGCGGCCATGATAGTACAATTGCGATGCGAGATCCTGAATCGCCCCGTGCATACGAGCTTGTTGTTCCAGCATACGAAAAGCATTATTCCAGCCCTGAGTTCGACAACGCTCGAGGAGACGCTCAAAGAGCGAAGCTCGCAAGTCACGAATTCCAATGGCATCCAACTCGGGGCTGACAATCTTGCTCAGAGCCTCAGCTTGCGTTACGACGGCCGGCAACTGCTTTTCATCACCAATCAAAATCGTGCGGTCGACAGTTGCCAGGATTCCGATGAGCTGAGCTTCTCCGAGCTGAGATGCTTCATCGATAACGGCAGTACTAAAATGCTTGAGTTGCTCCAGATCCGGATTTGCGTGAAGGAAGGAAACTGTACAGGCTATCACTCTTGCCGATTCTAACAGACTTCGTTGCTCCTCAAAGGACAGTGACGCCGCACGCTCTTGGAAGGACATCTGCTCAGTGTCAGTGCCATACACCTTTCCCATGCGTAGAAGCTGTCCTGCCGGAATGATTTCTTTCACCGCTTCGCACATCTCATCAACAGCTCGATTGGTAAAAGCCGCTAGGAGTACGATCTCCGAATCACGGCCAAGCAACTCCTGTACAATTGTACGCACCATCACTGAGGTTTTCCCGGTTCCGGGCGGTCCCTGTATCAGGAAGTAATCCTGAGACGCAAGCGCACAGTTCACAATCTCCTCTTGCAAGGAAGTGAGCCCCTCGTAGTGCCGATGAATGATGGGATGCGAACGAGGCGCTTCCATACCCAATAGTCGACGTCGTTTGGAATGCTCAGCTCGAAAGATGCGCATGAACCATGAATACAATGCACTCAGCGAAGAATCCATGAGGTCAGCTTCTATACACCAGGTGATGTTCTTCGAAAAGAGCTCTCTTGGCGTGCTTTTGTTGCGAAGACTGAGCTCTACAGTCTGTTCATCAAGTCTTCGTATCGAGGCTTTCAATAATTGGCCTTTGAGCGCCTGATCTCGAACGTCGGTCTCGGGACGCAGTATGACAACATCGCCAACGCGAAAAGTTGTGCCGCTATACTCAGAGGTGTCTCGTCGAAACACCGGATGCATGGACGACCAGTCACTCAGTTCGTGATCAATGGTCAGTCCCAATACCACGCTCATTCGCTGCAGTTTCTCGGAAAGACTGTCAGACCACAGTGCCGCAAAACCACGTCCGTTGCCTTCAGGACCAAGGCGTTGAGTGAGGTGCTCTCGAACTACAAACGACAAATACGCTTGAAGGTATCGCAGTTCTGTCTTTGATGAACTCGACAGCACCGTTTGAAGCAAACGCAGCTCTTCCTGCATGAAACTTGGCACTTGAAAATCCGCATCCAACAATCGATTTAAGAGTTTGAAGTTTCGCTGGCTCAGCTGATGCTCGAGTGCTACAATGGCATTGCGACACTCCAACACAACGTTTTTCCAGCGACGATCGTTCTGCGCATTTCGAAGCGGAGCTTCGCTTGACCGCGCATACAAGATTTGGCTGTCTCCTCTGCGATGCTCAAAAGCCGAGTCTAGCAACAGATTGTAGCAGCTGATCTGAGCCATGTGATTGGACCACATGGCGGTCCCCGTCGATCCGCTCGTTGAAACTCTAAGTGTGGGAGCAGCACCGGATTTTAACTCCACGATCGTCTTTCTCTGAGCGTCGTCCGGATACTCTATGAGTAAGTCCAGACGTCCCTGTAGTCCGTAACGTGCGGAAGCGAAGCTGGGCTCGGTCCGTAACAACAAGCCCTGCCATTGTTCGCACAGGATTCGCAGAGCGTTAAATTGTTCTCTTACGAGCTCTTTCACTTGACCCAAACTATTGGCCTGGATGGCTGCGAGCATGCTTAGAGGTCTGCCTCGCAAACCTTCTGTGATGACGCTGTCAAATTCAACTGTAGGATTTGCCAACAAGGCATCAAAACAATGATTGACTAGTGTACCGACCGCGAGCGACTGTGACGTCTTGGGAACGCTCAACCGCTTCAGAAAAAACAACCTCGCTTCGAAACTTTTTCCTTGAAAACACTCGGCAACGTCCGTAACGTCCATCAACACGTCCGGCTCGATGACAATCAGTGTTTGAGAGCTTGTGTGTAGTTGATTTGCATTTCGCCGGTGCAAAGATTCGGCGTGTAGTGTCATGCCCTGCCACCAATCCTGCGAGAGGTCTGCAATACGGTCCCACAGCACTAGTACAAGATCTTGCTCCGTATCGGAGTGTACGTGGAGTACACGACGACGATGTTCGGCATAGCGCTCGGTCACACCAAGTCGCTCCACATAGAGACGCCACAACCGGTTGTCTTCCGTTTGTTGCTCTGCTGCAGGATCTTGTGAATGAAGGGCTCCATCTTCTGTCGCACGCTGCGTTGAAACTTCGCTCATCAATGGAGCGGTGAAGGCATTCACCAAGGTCTCTTCTATGCCAACAGCTTTTACTGAAGCTCTGAGTGGTACTGTATTTTCAGACACTTTGCGAGTATGCACACTACTTCTTTCGGTCTCTTCCAGTCGTGCAACGAGCTCAAGGAGCATTGACTTCGTAGCCGCGGTGTATCGCTCCGTGTAGCTTGAGAGTTGTTCACGATTGACTTCATGCTCCATACTGCGCGCCTTTGCGCGCAATAGGAAGATCTCATGGCGAAGAGCGGCGCTGAGACGATAGGTGTCGTAGACAAAGAGACGTCGCTGATAATCATTGGAAAAGAACTGCGTCTCTCTCGCACTGAGCAAAGCAAGACACTGCCGTTCAACATCTTTCACGAGATGCAAGCGCAGAACCTCATCCCCGTGCTGTTCAACCTGAGTGTGGTTCAATGTCGTTAGGAGGTCTCTCAGAGACTCAAGCAATGTCATATAGAAGAAGTCGCAGTGACGGACGCAAAGACAAAGCTGAGCGTTGCAAGCGAGTTGGTGACGAGACACGACAATGCACTCAACGAGTTGTAACCCGATGGATGCTTGTCATTCAATAGCACTGTAACTGAGATGCACGGATGTCTGAGGTAGACAGAGCGGACTGTTTAGTCGAAGCGCAAATCCTTTATTCGCAGTTGTGGAGCGGTACTGCCGTTATAGGTGTTTTCTTCGAGCGTGTAGACCAATGAGAATGGTCGCCCGGCATTGGCGATATCCAGCTTGTTACCGAGATTGAATCCAATAGCATCGATAACAAAATTCGACTGTAGAGCGCGAAACTTCAGGTGATTGTTTCCCACAACCTTGACTCCGTTTGCACTCATCACTCCCTCAGAGTAGAAGACCGGCTTGTGATTGCTAAAGCCAAAAGGAGCAAACTTTTTCAAATGATCGAAGAAGACCGGGGACAATTCATTCAGAGTAAGCGGCGCGTCGATGAGAATTTCAGGCACCAGCATATCATCGGTCACATGCTGTTGTGCTACAAGATCCAAGGCTTCTCTAAACTCGGCGATGTTCGATTCCGGTAGTGACAATCCGGCCGCATGTTTGTGTCCGCCGAATTCATTCAAGAAACGCTCGCATTGCTTCAGTGCGGAATGAATGTCGAACTCCTTGATACTGCGTGCCGAGCCCTTTGCATATCCCTCAACACTCGTTAACATCACAACCGGCAGCTGGAACTTTTCGACGAGCCTACTCGCCACAATACCAATCACACCCGGATGCCAATCGGCTGAGTGCAGAACCAAGCTACGTCTGGTTCCTGAAGCCATGTATTTTTCAGCCTCAGCGAAAGCCTGACTAAATGTTATCTCGTCAATCGTGCGTCGCTTGCGATTTTCTTGCTCCAACTCCTGCGCGATCTTGTAGGCAGCAACAACGTCTTGTTGGATCATCATTTCCACCGCTCTCATGGCGTCGCCAATACGACCGGCGGCATTAATGCGTGGAGCTAAACCAAAGATGATGCTCGAAGTCGTCAAATTGCCGAATTCAAGGTTCGCACAATCAACCAGACTCTTAAAGCCCGGGCGAGGGAAACTGTTGAGAATCTGCAAGCCATAATGAACCAGTACGCGGTTCTCGCCCACCAAAGGAACGATATCGGCAGCTGAAGCTATGGCTACATAATCCAAAAAGGAGTAGGCACGCTCCGGATCACCTCGGTTTTCACTTAGCGCTTGTATCAGCTTGAAGGCTACTCCACAGGCCGCTAGTGACTTAAAGGGATAACTACAACCGGGTTTGATTGGATCGAGAATGGCGAAGGCGTCAGGCAATGCGTCACCGGGTTCGTGGTGATCGCACACGATAACCTGCAGACCGCAGGAATTCGCATAACTGATCGTTTCGTTGGAGGTAATGCCGCAATCAACGGCAATCAGTAAGGTGGCACCGGCTGCTTTGGCCTTGTCCACACTGATATTAGACAATCCATAGCCGTGCTGATCGCGCCGAGGTATGAAATACTCAGCACGCGCTCCAATCTCTCGTAAGAATTGGAGGGTCATCGCCGTTGAGGTGGTGCCATCCACGTCGTAATCTCCGTGGATCCAGATCAACTCCTTGTCCCTCACCGCTTGTTCTATACGCTTAACCGCTTTCTCCATGCCATCCATCAGGAAGGGATCATGCAGAAATTGCAGCTCCGGTGTAAAGAAACTACGGGCGTCTTCAGTTGTACGCAAACCCCTCGAAGTCAGTACCTTAGCAAGACTTTTTGGAATTTTGAGTTCGTCGACTAGTTGTTGTGTGGCATTCTCATCAGGCGTTTCACGAAAAACCCATCGATAGTTCAATTGAAATAACCTTTTGTTAACTGCTCTAATTTACTAAATAAAATACCGTGTGTGTAAAAAATCTTACACTTTTTGACACAGACGTGATAGTCGAGTGTTTACTGTATGAATCGACTAAAACGACGAAAATTGAAGCTTTTAATTCTTTTTTATCCCGCTGCTTCGCAGCGGCCGGGTGGGTAGTGGAAAAAAAGGCGGAAACAGGGATAGGAATCTGAGTGAAGCGTGGGCTTTAGGTTACTTATGGACGGGTTTGAGGACGAAGCTGGGGGCTGGCGCAGACGTTTTCGTGTCTGAGCTCATTAAGCATGGGAACTGTCGAGGGGAGTTGGGGTGAAAGGTAGGGTATTCCCAATGCCATCCCACGCAGTACCAAAAGTAGGCCGGCAAGGGCCGTAGCACCACTCAGAAAGCGAGGAGAATTGAAGAATTGCGCAAAGGACTTCAATTTTGAGAGCGCACCGAGTCCCAACATCGAGGGCACGGTACCCAATCCGAAGAAAAACATAAACAGAAGGCTGTCCGGCACTGAGGATTGCGCCAATGCACCTGCGAGAGCCAGGTAGACAAATCCGCAGGGCAATAGACCATTAACGAGTCCTACTCCGTAGGCTGAACCAAGTGAGTCACGTTGTTGTCCCCGAATGAAGACCGATCGAAACCGCGAGAGAAACACTAGACCGGTATTGCTCACGCGTTGCGCCGGTCCAATATCCAAAAAAAGAATCAATGAGAAGAGGAACAATAATGAACCGCTGACAAGCGAGAGCATATTTTGTCCGTCATTGAGATACGTCACTGTATGCACAGTTGAAAACGCAGCTGCGAGCAGCAAATACGTTGTGATGCGTCCGACATTATACACAACTTGACGCACCATGAATCGACGTCCACCTTCCCTACGAAGTGAAAGCGCTATTGCTCCACACATTGCAACGCAATGGAAGGAACCGATGAATCCCATGATTAATGCACTAACTACAAACATCGCTGTGTTCAGGACCTTCTGCTCGAAGGCAGCGAAAGTCCACTTCTGAGTGAGAAATTCAAAGGTCGAGTACTTGAGCCTTCCGACAATCTAAGACCGAGCTCTGTTCGGCTCAAATATGCTCACCGAACTCGTCATAATAGTTCTTTCCTGCCGCATCCCATTCCACTTTCACACGCCATAGTCCCTTAGACAATGACTTCGTAGGAATGAACATTTGATTACGCTCATCACATCGAACGTCCAGTGTTTGATCTTGACCGGATTCCGATGGTCTGTAGAGCTGAACGCTGCCATGTGCGCCGCTAAAAGGAAAGCTTAGTGTGATGAGTTCAGCCTGCTCATCATAGTGTGCCTGTACTGGAGTAGTTAGCGCTTGACTATTACGAACACGCGAAGCGTGTTGATCAAAACTCACTTCCTTGTTGTAGTAATCGGTCGAAACCAACTCGACCTTTTGACTAAAACTGAAGTAGGCAAATGCCAAAGTGCCGAGGGCGAAAACTGTATAGACGGTGGCTATTCCCCATCCCCAGTTCCAACGACGTTTTGGTGCTTCCGTATGCTGTGCAACTTCAGACATCGAGTACTCCTCTATCAAAAATTAGTGAAGGATTCATGTACCACGCGTTCGCTACTCCGTACCAAAGCGCGAACAGGTGCGAATTATTGTGTTGCAAGGAATCGACTGTCAATCGATTTTACTAATGAGCCATTGCTATACACATCAAACTTTACGGCGTTATCAGCCTGTTTAATTGTTGTGGCCGGCAGCGCAAGCATTAGGCGTACAGACTTTTCGCTCACTTGTGGAACTGCACTAACGTCGCCCAACACGGTCAACTTTGCATCTGCGGGCTGCGTTACCTTGACGTCAATTGCAACCGGATCAAAGTTTTTGTTGATGACGTTCAACACATAGAAGTTGATTTTGGCCCCCTCGGTATTCGTTTGGGTTACGGTACCGGGCTGACGTAGAATCAGAACTTCCGTCATCGGACGGTTCAAGAAGAAAATCAGAAAGACAGTTGTGATAACCAACCACACTGCACTATATGCTTTCACGCGGTTCGTCAGCCAGCGATGCTGGGCATTTCCCAGACTCGATGCCGACGCCCAACGGATGAGACCTCGTGGTTTCTTAACCTTATCCATCACTTCGTCACAGGCATCCATACACGCTGTACAGTTCACACACTCGAGCTGTATACCATTTCGAATGTCAATTCCTGTTGGACATACATGATAGCACCGATCGCAATCGATGCAGTCACCACGACCGGATTTGAGATCTCCTCCACTTAAGATTGCAAGCTTATCTTCTTTTGTAAACTTCCCGCGAGGCTCACCACGAGTATGATCATAGGTCACCGCCACGGTGTCTTGATCGACAAGCGCGCTCTGATAGCGACCGTAAGGGCACACGATGATACAGGCTTGCTCGCGGAAGCGTGCGAATACTGCGTAGAAGACAAAACTGAAGAGTAGCATGGCCCCGAAACCGACCGGGTGCAGAGCCGGAGATTCACGAACGAGTTGTCGCACTGCGTCGGAGCCAATAATGTATGCTAAGAAGGTATTGGCTATCAATACAGACAGAGCGAAGAAAATCGAGTGTTTAAGTGCCTTGCGTGCAAACTTAGAAGCACTCATCGATGCATCATCAAACAGACGTTGGCGCGTTCCGCTGCCTTCAATAGCATACTCGATCTTTCGAAAGAGCATTTCCATAAAGACTGTTTGAGGACAAAGCCAACCACACCAGATTCTCCCCATGACAGCCGTGAAGAGAAAAATGGAAACCAATAAGGTGAGTATTCCCAGAACAACGATGAACATGTCTTGCGGGAAAAACACCAGACCAAAAATTACGAACTTGCGCTCGAGAATATTGAAGAGCATGAACTGATGTCCATGGAACTTAATAAACGGTGCAAGGAACAGGAATGCCAAGAGAAAAACGCTCACGATTGTCCGAGCACGATAGAGCCTACCACTAGGCTTGTGCGGATAAATTTTCGAGCGTACACCTTCCTTGTCGATGTTATAGAGCTTGTTTCTAAATGAATCCGGCTCGTTTGTCTCAACTTCCACAATTGACATATCCTGTTCCTTTCCGTTTAATGACTAGCTAACTATTGCGCAGCGCTTTGCGTTGCAGGTTCTTCCTTTTTGTCGCGTTCAGCATCAATTGGTTTGGGTTCCGGCGGATTTGAGCCACGCTTGGACCACACGTAGCTGGCTACTTGAACCAACTGATCTTGTGTGAGCTTGGCACCACTTCCGTAGGGCAACATTCCCTTGTCCGGATAACCTGTTGTAATGCTATTGATGATGTCGGCAAACTTTCCACCGTGCAACCAATACTCATCCGTGAGATTTGGGCCAACTTGTCCACCAAGATCATTGCGGTGACAAGTAAAGCACACGTTGTTCGTTCCTTCAAATATTGCCTTTCCCGCATCCAACGATGCTTGATCGCTGACAGGCTTTAGGTCTGCACTAGATACTGAAGCTGTCTTGTACATCGCCTTCGCTTCATCCAACTGCGCTTGATATTCAGCCGCGGACAAAGGTCCACCCATAAAGTGGAAGTAGATGATGTAGCCGATACTGAAGACGATGGTAAAGTAGAATCCGTATAACCACCATTTCGGAAGTGCGTTATCGAATTCCTGTATACCGTCGGCATCGTGATCAAGCAGCTTGTCTATTTCATTTTGAGCCATGTGAATTCTCCTCTAATATTTATCTGTGTTATGGTGATTCTATCAATCATGGACCCTAGTGCGTAAGGACTTCGGCCGCTTCGCGTTCGCCGTCATCCAACGGCTTGGCAGCCATCTCGTTTAAATACCCTTTGTCTTTGCGAAATGCCCAAATCAGCATAGCGCTGAACACTGCAAAAAAGAGAAGCAGCGAGATGATGGGATAGATGTGCACATCGGCTATTGTTTCCAAAACGTTCTTGTACATGATTGGATCCTTTGAATTCGTAGTCGTGATTAATTGCTGGCTGTCTTATTCAACTTGATGTCTTTTCCGAGTCGTTGCAGATACGCAATCATGGCTACGATTTCCTTATCCGCCGAAATCGTATTGCCGCTCTTTGCTAGGTCTGCGCTGATAGCTGCAGCTTGTGCCTTTGCACTATCGGTAGCGATAGACTCGAAGCCTTCCGGATATGGAACACCAAGCTTGCGCAGCGTGATGATCTTACCTTCCGTGCTTGTATAATCTGTGTTCGAGTCGTACAACCACGTGTAAGCAGGCATGATTGAATTCGGCGACGTGGAACGAGGATCGTTCATGTGTAAGAAGTGCCATGAATTCGGATACTTTCCACCTTCACGATGAAGATCGGGACCGGTACGCTTTGAACCCCATTGGAACGGATGATCATAGACGAATTCGCCGGCTTTTGAATACTCTCCATAGCGCTCGGTTTCAGAACGGAACGGACGAATCATTTGAGAGTGACACGTGTAGCAACCTTCTCTGATTTAGATGTCACGTCCTTGAACTTCAAGTGGCGTGTACGGCTTCACCGAAGCGATTGTCGGAATGTTGGATTGAACCAAGAACGTCGGTACAAACTCAACGATCGTACCAACCAGAATTGCCAACAAAGCAAACAACGCGAACTTGAAGGGTTTGCCTTCGAGAACACGGTGCCAGTGGCTGTCTTGCGCACTGTGCGCAACCGGTAAGGACTCACGACTTGGAGCTTCAGCAGCTTCGTTTGCTACGAGTGTACCAGACTTTGCCGTCTTGTACAGATTCCAAACGCCGATCACGCTACCAAGGATATACAATGTTCCGCCAAGTGCACGGATAAGGTACATCGGTGTAATCTGCGTAACGGTTTCAAGGAAGTTCGGGTAGCGAAGTGCACCGTCTGCTGTGAACTCTTTCCACATCAAGGATTGAGCAATACCTGCCCAGTACATCGGGATGGCATAGAAGAGAATACCGAGTGTAGCAAACCAGAAGTGCCAGTTAGCGAGCTTCTTTGAGAAGATTTCTGTGCGATACATCTTCGGAAAGACGTAGTACAACATTGCGAATCCGACGCCACCATTCCATGCCAAAGCACCAAGGTGAACGTGTCCGATGATATAATCTGTGTAGTGTGTAAGAGCATTGATGTTTTTCAGTGACATCAAAGGACCTTCAAAGGTCGACATACCGTATGCGGTTACACCGACAACCATGAACTTCAAAACCGGGCTCTCGCGGACCTTATCCCATGCTCCACGTAGCGTCAACAGACCGTTAACCATACCACCCCACGACGGAGCGATGAGCATGAAGGAAAATACGGTGCCTAGTGATTGTGCCCAATCAGGAAGTGCAGTGTAGAGCAAGTGGTGCGGACCTGCCCAGATATACAGGAATACCAATGCCCAGAAGTGCACGATAGATAAGCGATATGAGAATACCGGACGCTCGGCAGCTTTGGGAATGAAATAGTACATGATACCAAGGAACGGTGTGGTCAAGAAGAAGGCCACAGCGTTGTGTCCGTACCACCACTGAACCAATGCATCTTGCACACCGGCATACATGGAATAGCTCTTAAGGAAACTTACCGGCAACTCGAATGAGTTGACGATGTGTAGAACCGCAACAGTGACGAAGGTCGAGAGGTAAAACCAGATTGCAACGTAGATGTGTCGTTCACGACGATTATAGATTGTCATCAACATGTTCACACCGAAGACAACCCAAATAAGCGCGATTAAAATGTCGATAGGCCATTCCAACTCGGCATATTCTTTTCCGGTTGTAATACCCAATGGCAAGGTTAACGCAGCTGTGACGATGATAGTTTGCCAACCCCAAAAATGGAGCTTGGAAAATAGATCGCTCCACATGCGCGCTTTGCACAAGCGCTGTAGCGAATAATAGACGCCGGCAAAAATGGCGTTTCCGGCGAATGCAAAAATGACGGCGTTTGTGTGCAAAGGACGCAAACGACCGTACGACAGAATCGATATCCCTCCCAATAATGACGGGAAGTACAATTTCAATGCGATGATGAGTCCGACAAGAAAGCCAATGAGCCCCCACGCCATCATTGCCACACCGAAATTGCGGACAATCTTGTTGTCGTATTCGAATTTCTCGATACGCAACGCTTCATTATTCATTACGCGTCTCCCTAAAGTGAATAGTGATACTACTGAATGGTCTAAAACCGTTGATTACGTTCTCCACCGGTCTCGTTGTTCATGGTTGACGGTTGCTCGTCTTCCAGTAGAATGCGAACGGCGGGTGTAAAATTGTCGTCGTATTGTCCGTTTCTAACGGCCCACATGAAGTACCCCAAAAACACAATGGCGATGAGGATACTGAAGGCAATGAGCATAAACAATACTTCCATTTTTTTTCCTTTGTTGCTCGTCAACTAGTGAGTTAATGCTTCTTCGCTCTTTACTGTTGCCAGTGTTGTTCGATTATCGAAAACACTTTTAGGATGCGTCACACTATTCTCCCGCAAACGCATGAGACCATAGGCGATACCAACCACACTCCAGCTACTGAGAGGCATGAAGATGGCCGCAAACATTGGCGACAAGAATCCTCCACAAGCCAGGTACAAACCGAAAGCGTTGTAAACCACCGAGACAGCAAAGGCGATTTTCAGAACCGTTATTGAGTAACGGGCAAATGCGATGAAGTCCGGAAGTCTGTACAGTTGCTCAGCGCTGATGATGGCATCGCTTGCAGGTGTAAATGAGGTGCTACGTTCGCTGACGGCAATTCCGACATGACTCTGCCGCAATGCGCCTGCATCGTTGATTCCATCCCCCACCATTGCGACCCATCTTGAGCCTGTTTGTAGGTCCGCAATGAAATCAAGTTTGGACTGTGGACTCTGCTTGAACACGAGGTGATCTTCAGGGAAGTAGGCTTCGAACTCTTTACGCTGCTGATCGTTGTCACCACTCAACACGTAGAGTTCAGCATGGTCTTTCATGGTTTCCAAAGCCTGAGCCATGCCTTCGCGCATCGCCAGACGAATTCGGAAGTAGCCTCTATACTGTCCATCAATTGCTAGATAGACAACGCTTGCATCACTGTTTGCTACTTGACCAGATGTCGTATGAGGGTCAAGGCCAACTCGCTCACGAACCAAGTCAGCGGAGCCGAGCAATATGTGGTGACCATATATAGTGCTCTCAACTCCGCTGCCCGGAAGTTCCATGTAATGCTGAACACCTACCGAGTGTTCGTGCGCTGCTCCGTCGCTGAGCATCTCCAATATTCGTGCGCTCAGTGGATGGGTCGAATGTTGTACGGTCGTAGCGACCATGCGAGATTCATCTTCGCTGAGCTCTCCATCGAGGAACTCTATCATCGACTTTGAAGACTGCGTAAGCGTTCCTGTTTTATCGAACACCATTGTATCGATTTTCGCCAGATCCGTCACGACTCCAACGTTGCGAAGAAACAACTGCGCCTTGGCAAAAATGCTCAGCGCTGCACCGAAGGTGAAGGGTGCCGCCAGTGTCAGCGCGCAAGGACATGCAACGATCAGTACGGCAGTGAAGGTACTGAGCGCTTTGTTGATGTCAGGTAGCCAATACAGACCTGTTGCAACGGCGATGAGCAAGACCACAAGGGTAAAGTACTTGGCAAAAGCATTGGAAATGTCGCTCAGCGACGAGTGCTTCTCTTTTGAAAACACGGAGTTGTTCCACAGTTGCGTGAGATAACTGTGGGATACACTCTTGGTCACGGTGAATTCACCGGAACCTCCAACGATCTTTCCTCCCGCATACACTGTTGCTCCGCGAAGGAGTTCTACGAGATCGGACTCTCCACTAACAAAGCTGTAGTCTACGTGTACGTGCGGACTCAGTAGAACGGAGTCCGCAGGTACGAGCTCTCCATTACGTACGACGATGACGTCTTCCTCGCGCAGCTTCGACAAAGGGATAACTCTTATACGTCCACCCTGCTTTACACTTACGGAAAGAGGAAAGAAGCTCTTATAGTTTCGTTCGAATGACAAAGTGTCGAAGCTCTTTGCCTGGAATACCCGTGCGATGAGAAGAAAGAAAACAAGTCCCGTAAACGAATCGAAATACCCCGTGCCGCTTGCGCTAAGAACTTCATAGACACTACGCGCAAAAAGAGCGCTGATACCCATTGCAATCGGGACGTCCAGCGACAAACTGCGATCGCGAATCGCATACCATGTATTAAGAAAGTAGTCTGAAGCCGAATACAACAGAACCGGAAGCGAGATCGCAATTGAAAGAATTGCGAAGGCTTTCGCAAAGGCGGGACTTAACAATGCTCCATCCGGACTAATACGGGCAAGGTAGTCGGGTGCCGCAAACAGCATAACATTGCCAAAGGCAAAACCCGCAACACCAATCTTGTAATACAGTGAACGGAGTGTCTTGTTGTGCTGCGGCTGTGTACCACTCTCATCATCCAATCGTATATCCGGCTCGTAGCCCAATCGAGTAATGAGCTCAACAACCTGGCGCAACGAGATCTCAGCACTGATGAACGAAACGGAGAAGGTCTTCTTCAAAAAGTTGACTTCAGACCGTATGATCGCCGGATCAATCCGAAACAGATTTTCTAAAGTCCAGATACAAGAAGCACAGTGAATTGAAGGGATCTTAAATACCGCATGTGCTTGTCGTCCATCATCAAAAGTGATGAGAGATGTCCGCACCGAGTCATCGTCAAGAAACTCAAATCTAGGTATGGGTTTCCTCGAAAAACGTTCCCCTGCTACCCTTTTATCGGCAAGTACATCGCATACAGTGTCACTCTTCAAGAGTTGGTGCACAATGCTGCATCCCGTACAACAAAATAGTTTATTGTCGTAACTGACGTAAGCTTCGTCACATACAGCGCCACAGTGGTAGCATTGCGAGACAAGAACTCTATCCTTTTCGTAAAGGCTAGACATTGGAATGAATTTGAATAAAGAGTATTATATCTTTAATTGCTCTGCAATTTAAGACGTAACTACCTTTTTTTCAAACTTTGTTGAAAAAAATTGGGGAGACGAAGGAAATGTCTCTAAAATCGGAGTTTTTGAGGGGTTTGGCGGATGGATCTAGGAGCTTTGGCGGGATTCTGCGGCTGTGTCTGCAATGTTATCAAGACTTTGCTTGCCACAACAACGTTCTATTTCACGACGCAATTGTTCTCGTTGCTCCCCATTGAGCTCATTAATGCCTCGCTGCTGAGCTGAATATGGGGTAGCCGTACTGTGCAGGGATTCTTGGTTTCGACTTAGGCTTTCGTGCTGAAGATCGGCACATACTTCGTCGTGGCTGCTAAAGCGAATAGAAGAATAGAATATATAGGCAATAGATACAAGCCCTACCGCCTCTAAAAAACTGAGAGGAGCGTAATCCAATCTGGCGGCAACAAGGCTATTCCAGCTTACACACAATAAGCCGGCAAAGAGCAACATCAATCCACCTATGCTGGCGACATAGAATCCTGCCCGCACTACCTTGTTTTTAAAGGAGTATCGTTGAGCCATCCGCATTTCCAAGTAATTCTTGTGTCCTTGACGCAGAAGTCAGTCTTTCATTTTTCAACACACCTTCTTTTTTAGCACTTTTCTCAAATTCCGATGTATTGATTGAACGAAACTACTAAAAAGTGCTTCCGACGTCAAGTTTCCCACAAAAAAAAAGCGGAAGCCAAAGGCTTCCGCTGTGTTCATGTTTCGCGGTTCCAGCGTAGAAGGCTCAGGGCTGCTCGGCTGTAGCAGGATTATAGCCTTCGTTCAACGAGCTGTACAATTCGCCTAATTTTTGACGTAAGTGCAACACGGCGTATCGTTTACGTGCGAGCAAGGTATTGATGTTGACACCTGTTTCCTCGCTCATTTCGCGGAAGGAGATGCCTTCAAACTCATTCTTCTCGAAGACTTCACGTTGTTCGGCCGGCAACTCTTTGAGACCTTCTTGTACTGCTTCCCATATCGTCTTGCGAACCATGTCGGTTTCCGGACTGTATGAGAGATCAGCAATGTAGTTTTCAAACAACTCGACGCCGTCGTCCATCTGTGCTTCCGTGTTCATATCACTGAAGTTCGATGTACGCTTTTTACGATAGGTGTCAATAATGCGATTGCGCACCGCGGTAAACACCCATGAGGCAATGTTTTCAATGGGTTTGTCGATCTGTGCCGAAGCAGCGATCACATTAGCGAAGACGTCCTGAAGAATGTCTTCCGCTTCTTCATGGCTACGCACGCGCTGGCGTATAAATCCAAGAAATTTCTTGCGCTCCGTGCGAAATAGTCCTTCTAGCTGCATCACGAGATCCATATCTTTCTCCTGATTGTGGTGGTGTTCTAGTGTCGTTGTTTTAGTTCCGAACTTGCCTGTTCTCTATGTATGCTAAGACAAATCGTGCCAGCCAATAGTTACATAAGGAAATGTGAAATTTTGTCAGATATGTATGCTTTCGCGGACGATTTTGACGGAAAATAGCTGACAAAGTGTCAGCTAAATGCTAAATAAATGTGAAGTATTTCACAACATCCTGTGACATATTGTCAGCAGGCGTGTTCTTGAGCAAATACGAGACCTTTCAAAGCATTCGTTCACGAAAAAAGTCTATTCCCGACAGCGTCCGCTTTGTAGAGGTCTTCTGTGCAAAGCGCTCAATGCTAGTACTGCTTCTTTCACCAAGAACACAGTTCGAGCAGAGTGGTTGCAAGAGGAAGAGGTGCACCGTCGTTGGATGTGTTGTCGTTGCGACGACACGTTGTTGACTCTGAAAAACTTTCTTTCTTGAAACAAACTTTCTTCGCCTGTACTACTCTCGTGAGAAACCGACAGGTGTTATCTTTCTTTCTCTAATTTGCTGCGTGAAGTTGTTCTCTCTGAGACGATAAAAACTGAGAGCAACAGTACATCTTCATTCATGGGGTCTACATGAAATCTCTTCGAGTTTTGAGCGGGTCAGCACTCTTTTGCGTACTAGCCTTGCTCCTTTTTCATACAGCGCAGCTTCAAGCACAGCAGACATCGCGGGGCAAGGACTTCTACTTTTCCTTTCTGCCGAATCTGCACAATGGTGGATTGCAGAGCGGCGATACTCTCTATGTATACGTTGTAGCAGATTCCGTCACAACAGGTACTCTGACGTATAGAAATCGTGCCGGAGCCACATTCACACAGTCAATAAACATTACAGATCCAACCAAAATTTGGCAGTACCAGTTACAATGGAATGGCTTTGAACTTCTTGGATACAACCAGAGTACACAGTTTAGTACGAACAACGATCTGGAAACTCCCGCAAGTCAAGTATTCCACGTTCAAACCAACCGCGCCGTAGCCGTATATGCCTTGAACAAGGCGCAGACCACTTCGGATGCGACACTCGTTTTTCCCACCGAGTTCCTTGGAAAAGATTACTGGGTGATGTCGTACAAGGCTGACGGCGTTACTCAAGGAAGTACGCTTGACTTGCAGTACACCCCCTCTGAGTTTTGCGTAATTGCGACCGATAGCAACACTGTTGTATCGGTAACACCTACTGCTCCCACAACAGAAAGCGGAAACAGCGTTAAAAACTTTAGTCTGCAAAAAGGCGAAGCGTATCTCTTTCAGTCGCAATTCTCGACATCCAACATTCGTTTGGATTTAACCGGTACACATGTGCAATCGTCTAAACCTGTGGCAGTGTTTTCCGGACACCAGCGTGCAACACTTCCTGTTGAGCTACGTGGACAGCTCATTTCTCGTGACCACCTTTATGAACAGCTGACACCAACGGGAGTGTGGGGACGGAGCTATGTCATTACTCCACTTGGGCAACCGAGTTCTTCAGGCGGTGGTGGCAATGATTTGTGGCGAGTAGTAGCTCAAGACGACGGCACCATTCTCAACTTCAACAACACCCAAGTCGCCGTGCTTAACCGAGGCCAATACTATGAAGCAGCTTTGGTGACACCGGGACTGCTGGTAGCCTCAAAGAAAGTACAGGTTGCATTTTTCAAGAAGACACACTCGTACAATCAGAATCTACAGCCGGGGGATCCATTTATGATGATCATCCCGCCACGTCGCCAGTACTTGACTGAGTACAGATTTACAAATATTGAATCGACTCCGAACTTTTACGAGCAGTTCATCACTGTCGTTACAACAAAAGCAAACCAGGCAAACGTGCTTCTTGACGGCGTCAAACTGAACGCTTCATGGCTTGACATACCCAATACCTGCTTCTCCTACGCCAATGTGCGAGTTAGCTCTGCAAATCACAAGTTGACCAGTAGCCAACCCGTGGGACTTTACGTGTATGGTTACGGCGATGCGGACTCGTATGGCTATGTCGGTGGCATGGCCCTCCAACCGGATTTGGCGGAAGTTGATATCGATGCCGGTCCGGACCGAACTATTTGTTTGGGGGACACCGCACAAATGCGAGTTGTCGGAGGGGCGTCAAAAGCAAAATGGACGCCGAGTACAGGATTGAATTGCGACACTTGCTTGACCGTCATCGCAAAACCGACGCAGAACACTTCCTACATAGTAACAGTGCTTGACTCACTTGGATGTACGCAGATCGACACTGTGAATATTGCCGTCCGCAAATTCCAAATCAATGCCGGCAAAGACACCTCGATGTGTCCCGGTGGAGATTCCGTGAAGCTTAGTGTGGTTGGTGTCAATGGTGCCATTCTACGCGTAAACTGGCAGCCCAAAATTGGTCTATCATGTGACACTTGCACTACAACTCTCGCCCACCCTGCCGTAACCACGAACTATATCGCCGTTGCCATCGACTCATTAGGTTGTATAGGACGCGACACGGTCAAGGTCACCATCCGACCGGGTCTGCAGGTTGATGCCGGACCGGATCAAGAGTTCTGCAGTGCCGCTGACTCAGTAACGCTGAAAGTGACCATGGCAAACGGTGTCATTAAGAAAGTCAAATGGTCCCCTTCAACTGGCATTGGCTGTGATACCTGTATTCAAACAAAGGCTCGCCCCAACGTCGGTACCACGTACTACGTGACAGTGTTTGACAGTAGCGGTTGCAGTGGAATTGACTCAATTAAGTTCAAGCTCAAGTCGAATTCAGGTGCCGTTCACTTAAGTTCCGAGATCTATATCTGTGACCAAAACGACAGTGCCGCCTTACAGATTCAGGGTAAGATCATGTCAGTGAAGTGGACGCCCTCCACAGGTGTAAGCTGTGACACATGTCCACTTACCTACGCCAAACCAAAAGTCACGACCACCTACTACTGCAGCGGTGTCGATGCATTGGGGTGTCTCTTTAAGGACTCAGTTAAAGTTGTTCCTTTGCCCAAAGCTACAGTTGATATTCAGCCGGACAGCGTTGTCTGTACCTCAACCGGTGTCGCCCTACGCGCAATGGGTAGTTTCTTGTCCGTGTATTGGACTCCAACACTTGGATTATCATGCACCACATGTCCGACTCCTGTTGCTATTCCGCCACAAAAAGACATGACCTACTATGTGCATGCGCGAAATGGCAATAGCCCGGATTGTGAAGCTATCGATTCTGTAACAGTGAAATACAGACCCGGAATTGAAGGACAACTTCCGACCGTCGTAAACACCTGCTTGGGTGATACGCTTCGTTACAGTATTAAGTATGGTGGTAAAGTCTTATGGGTGCCAAGTACCAACTTAAGCTGCGACACCTGCAAGGATCAAGTTCTCGTTCCTAAGGGAAATATTAAGTACACCATCACCGGCGACTCGGCGGGCTGCACTTCGAAAATTACCTTGGATGTGAAGTTGTCACAACGTGCATCTATCGCCGCACCAAAAGACACGAGCCTTTGCCGTGGTGATACCATAGTCCTTCGCGCCACATCGAACTCAACAACAAATCCCATTGAGTGGTCACCGTATGTGGGCTTGGACTGTCCGACATGTCTCACTCCAAAAGCATCTCCGCGTAAAACAACAACCTATGTGGTTACTTCGGGTTCCGGGGGATGCGCCTCGCGAGATACCATCACGATTACGGTAAAAGATCGTCCGGTTGCACAGATCAGTCCCCAAGACACATCTCTCTGTAACGGCGGCTCGGTACAGTATCGGCTCACGCTTGCAACGACGGGTTCCCTTTTACAATGGTCACCGCCTGAAGGCCTGAGCTGTACGGACTGCCCCAACCCCGTTGCGACCCCTACGAAGTCCGGTATCAATACCTATACTCTGACGATTGTTGGACCTAATGGATGCGACACAAACATTGTCACAACCATTGGTGTGGGTGCAGCTCCAAGAGACACACTGTTGAACAAAGACACCTCCTTCTGTGAAGGCTCTGCGCTGATAACACGATTCCGCGGTGACACCAGTGTCGCATTCGTCTGGACGCCAAAGCAGGGAGTGAGTTGCGAAACCTGTGCTCGCACTGAAATCAGACCGGATAGTTCACGAACCTATTATGTACTGGCAACTGATAAGTCGTCAGGCTGTTCAAAGCTCGACTCCTTGCATGTGACGGTACATGCATTGCCTAAGCACGATTCGATTAGTGCCGACCAAACGATCTGCCAAAAACAAAGTACGAAGCTTCACGTGAATGCAGCATCCTCGTACAAATGGACACCCTCAACCGGCCTCGATCGTGACGATATTCAGGAACCGACGGCTAGTCCGAGTACCACAACAACCTACACAGTTATGCTTCGAAATGCTAGTGGATGCACGGATAGCGCACGAGTGACCATCAACGTTCAACCGTGTGGAGACAGCCTGCAGATTCAACCCACTGCCGCCATCACACCCATACTTGCCTGTGATACCTCGCTAGTATCGTTCATCATTCGCAATCTTGGACAAATAGCCATTCGCATTGATAGTGTCAGTATTATACGAACGGTGAATGCCGATGTTGATCCGGCATACTTGGCTTCGGAAAATGTACTTCACTTCCCTGACACCTTGCAACCAAATGAACGTCACAGCCCCGACTTCCGCTTACGAATACTGCCTCGCGCGGAAGGAAGCTACACGGTCGTCCTCCGAGTACACAGCGAAAACAAAACACGCATTGATTCTCTCGTTCTGAACGGCACGTCATACCAATTGGCTGTGTTATTCAAGTTGGATTCGACATCGGTAACGGTTGATTCTTCCTTCATCTTTCCTGTTGAAGGATACTCCAAGTATTGGAAAGAGTTGGCAATACGCGGCGTTGATGCAACGATTAGCTACGACTCTCACTTTATGCAGCTCGACACCTCAGTGGCACTCGCCCTTGGAGATTTAACGGACGCTACTTGGTCAGCGAAATACGATGACGCAACCAGTGTTGCCGGAACCGCCCGATTTGTCTTGCGAGGTACAACACCGCTCAGTTCAAAGAGCGGTACAAGCGGAAGTCTCTTCAAGCCACATTTCCGCACCTATCTAGCTCCGGAGCTCAGTACTAGACCAACGCTCAGTTATACCTTGCCCACGCTTCGTGTAGACTGCGCAGAGCGGTTTGCAGATCCGGGACAAGTTCAGATTGCAACCTGTGCCGGCTCATTGCGACGAATCGTGGCAAGCTTGAACACTTTCGAACTCAAGTACATTGCACCAAATCCGGTAAACAGCCAGATTGTCGAATTCCGCTACAGCATTGGTTTTGCTTGTCCCGTAAGCCTTAAGCTCTATGACGATCTTGGACGGGAAGTTCAAAGTGTTGTTTCCGGACAGCTCGAGGGCGGAGAATATAGCCTGTTGTTCGATAGTTCAACCTTGGCGAATGGTACCTATCATTGTGTATTGACTGCCGCCGGTTATCGGTTCTCGAAGATCATGAGCGTTGTACGATAGAGTGCATCTACATGCCAAGGTCTGAAGATCCGAACGTTGAAGTATTTTAGGATTGCATCCACCTAAACCCAAGTATTGTACAGCGTTAGAGTTAACCACTCTAACGCTGTTTTTGTTTTGACTGACAGCCAACTCTGAGGATATGAACAAACGTTCCTTTGTAAGCCCCTTTCCTACTGCACAATACGCCAAACAACATAGGTATTGGTTCAGAGAGCATCGCCGATCTCCGAATGTGGAAATCTCTCCGGTGTTTAGCGCCCTTGAGTCCATCATTATGGCTCTTTTTCCTCGTAAATTTGCGGTCTTAGTTCCGACCGCGAACTCAAAAAACGATATCCATTCATTGTCCGGCTCCACTGCCTTTTCGTTATGAGCGAACACCGCACTTCATTTCCTCGTCACGACCGTTTTGTACAACGTCACATAGGACCAAACGCACAGGATACCACCACCATGTTGTCCACCATTGGCGTTGCATCTGTAGACGAACTCATCGAGAAAACCATACCTGCAAACATCCGTTTGTCCAGGCCTTTATCGATTGGCGCTGCTTTAAGTGAAACCGAGTACTTGCAGAAGCTACGTATATCGGCAACTAAGAATGTTCAGGCTCGTTCGTTAATCGGCATGGGCTACTACGGTACCCTGACACCGACTGTCATCTTGCGCAATGTTTTGGAAAATCCGGGCTGGTACACGCAATACACACCCTATCAAGCGGAGATCGCGCAGGGCCGTTTGGAGTCCCTCTTGAATTTCCAAACCATGATCATTGATTTGACGGGCATGGAGATTGCAAATGCATCATTGTTGGATGAAGCTACTGCAGCAGCCGAAGCAATGCACTTGATGCATTCGATGGCGAAGGATCATCAGAACAAGATTTTTGTTGATAGCAGCGTCTTCCCTCAGACTTTGGATGTTTTGCAAACACGTTGCGAAGCAATAGGGGTTGAGATTGTGGTGGCCGACTATGCAACGATTGCCTTTGACGACACTTTTTTTGGAGCTGTCGTTCAGTATCCGAATGCAAAGGGCAGCATCGAAGATTACCGTGAATTCTGCACGCGCGCTCACAGTGCTAATGTCTTGGTTTGCGCGGTCTGTGATCTCCTCTCGCTCTGTTTGTTACAAGCACCGGCTGAATTTGGCGCGGATATCGCAGTTGGTTCGGCGCAGCGATTCGGAGTGCCCATGGGATACGGTGGACCCCACGCTGCGTTCTTCGCGACGAAAGATGCATACAAACGTTCGATGCCCGGACGCATTATTGGCGTCTCTGTTGACGCCCAAGGAAATCCGGCACTGCGTATGGCTCTTCAAACGAGAGAGCAACACATTAAGCGTGACAAAGCCACATCAAACATTTGCACTGCACAGGCACTTCTGGCAAACATGGCTGCTATGTACGCGGTTTATCATGGTCCTGAAGGTCTGCGCTCCATTGCTAGTCGTGTGCACGCAATGACCTCGACCGTTGCCTCGGCATTACAGGCAATGGGCTACACAACGAACACGACATTTTTCGATACACTTAGCGTCAATCTACCGACTTCGATTAGTCAAGACATGGTTCGTGCCGTGTTTGAGAGTGCTGGCCTTAATCTTCGATACGATCGTTCAGGAACAGTTGGTTTGACCTTGGACGAAAGCTGTGATGATGATTGTGTGCGCGCAGTTCTCGCAGCATTTGCCCAACTGGTATCGCTACCGGCACCGGAGCTTTCTGTCAGCAATGCAGCAAACTCTTCCATTCCTTCAGCGCTGCAACGTACCTCCGGCTACCTGCAACATCCGGTCTTTAACCGCTATCACAGCGAAACAGACATGGTGCGTTACCTCAAGCATCTGGAGAACAAAGATCTCTCGATGGTGCACAGCATGATAGCGCTCGGATCCTGCACCATGAAACTGAACGCAACAACGGAAATGATTCCGGTCACCTGGCCTGAGTTCGGCAGCTTGCATCCCTTTGCACCGCGTAATCAGGCTGCGGGCTATACCGATGTTTTCAACGAGTTGGAAGCTGCGCTCTGTGATATCACGGGATTCGATGCCATGTCTCTGCAACCCAATGCAGGCGCGCAGGGAGAGTATGCCGGTTTGCTCGTGATCTCAGCCTACCACAAGCACCACGGCAATGCTCACCGCACAGTTGCACTTATTCCCGCTTCAGCCCACGGTACAAACCCTGCATCTGCAGTTATGGCCGGAATGAAGGTGGTGGTGGTGGCGAGCGACAGTCGGGGCTACATTGATTTCAACGATTTGAAAGCAAAAGCGGAGCAGTACAGTAACGAGTTGTCGTGTTTGATGGTCACCTACCCTTCAACTCACGGCGTTTTCGAAGAACATATTCAACAGATCTGTGCATTGATTCATGAGCACGGTGGTCTGGTGTACATGGATGGCGCGAACATGAACGCACAAGTGGGCTTGACATCTCCACGTATGATTGGAGCGGATGTTTGTCACTTAAACCTGCATAAAACATTCTGTATCCCCCACGGAGGTGGCGGACCGGGAATGGGACCTATTGGCGTTACCAAAGCACTGGAGCCATTTCTTCCGGGACACGCGATGGTTGACCTCGGGCACGAACATGCCACCCACGCGGTTAGTGCGGGCCCATGGGGTAGCGCAAGCATTCTCTTGATATCACACGCCTACATCCAAATGATGGGCGGAGACGGATTGCGTGAAGCTACTCGCTATGCGATCCTCAATGCGAATTACATCAAGACTCGTCTCGAAAAACACTTCGACTTGCTCTACACAGGAACGAATGGATTCTGTGCACACGAGATGATCGTTGACCTACGTAAATACAAGGCAGCTGGCATTGAAGCGGAAGATGTTGCAAAGCGCTTGATGGATTATGGCTTCCATGCTCCAACTGTCTCCTTCCCCGTTCCGGGCACACTCATGATTGAACCGACTGAGTCCGAACCTTTGGCTGAGCTCGATCGATTCTGCGATGCTCTTATTAGTATTCGCGCTGAAATCGCTGCAGTTGAATCCGGTGCGGCTGACAAGACCGACAACGTTCTAAAGAATGCACCGCACACGCAGGCAGTTGTCTGCGCAGACAGCTGGGATCACGTGTACACTCGCTCCCAAGCTGCCTTCCCGCTTCCCTACTTGCGTCACAGTAAATTCTGGGCAACGGTTGGGCGTGTCAACAACACCGTTGGGGATCGCACGCTCATCTGTGCATGTCCTCCTGTCAGCGACTATGCAGAAAATTGAGCTCTACTCGAAGCGAAGCCACAGCACTGTGTTTGAGGGTGGCTTTTTGTTTAGCTGCTGCTGCGCAGCAGCAGAGATAAAGGTCGTGAAACGTACAAGATACCGGGCTGTTGGAACGATCCGCACTTTTTGAAAGAGTTGTTCCAGTGTTAATTGTTTGAACGGGATCCACATAGGGTCCCGTTTTTTTTTGTACTCACACCATGCATTGGCATCACTTTTCAAGCTACTGTGTCTGAGTATGATTGCAACACTTGGACTGAGCACATCTGTGAATTGAAGCTGTCCGTAATGAAGCCCGAATCTAGGACGCTACACAAGGAGTATTCTCAATTGATGAGGTAGAACTTGCATGTGTATAGGAGTAGTTCCGAGACATTCGCCATCAATCTCCAAATCCAATTGACGCTCAGACTCGACAGAGCAGGTGGAAGCTTGGTGATAGAATATCTGTTTGTGCCGAAGAGGTCGGGCTGCTCTGAGGGAGGGTAGCTGCAATAGGTAGTCGATCAATCCTACATCTCCGACAATGGTCATCTCAGCTATACCGTCGTCCAAACAGGCTTTCGGGGCGATAGCCATCCCGCTACCGAAATACGAGCCGTTAGCCATACACACACTCATGCAGGTTGCTTGGACTGAAGTGCGATCAATCGAGACAGTTAAAGCCGTTCTGCGAAAACGTAGCATTCCGATCATTACCGCCAATGCATAACGAATGGTTGGACGAAGAAATTGAAAACGTTGCTGTGCTAATCGAGATACATATCCGCCAAGCCCGACATCGGCAACGTTGATGCAAAAGCGCCGGCATCTATGAGCATGGTGATCAAGAAACGTGATACCGAGCAGATCAATGTTGGTCGTTTTACATGCTTGAAGAGCCTCGGCAAAACGACGAGGTGTTGCGCGTTGTTTCAGATGTCGAGCGAAGTCGTTTCCACTGCCCAAGGGAAAGACAGCAAGTATAGGGCGATCTTCTGCGCTACTTGAGGGAGAGGCAATCATTATACCATTCGCCACCTGATGAACTGTACCGTCACCGCCCACAGCCACAATGCACTGCACCCCTGACTCGGTTGCACGTTTAGCCAGGGTGATCGATTCCTCATGGAGAGAACTTATCCAAACATCGCCCTCCTGTACGTGAAGCAACTCTCGCAGCTGTTTGAATAACTTGGATTTTGAGGCACTGGGATGCACTATGTAAACCGTTCTCAATGAAATTCTTGATAAGAGATGTACGAAAGAGAGGTGGCAATTCGCAAAGATTGTAGTCAGCAGGCCTACGGAGTACTTGCTATTCAATGATACACGATGAATGCGCTGCTAACAATGCGTTTCAATAAAACTACAAAAAGGAATTGGCACCTAAGGCTAGTGCCCTGATTTTTGCGTGATATCGATTCATCGGTTGTGTCACTCCTACAAGTTCTAGTTGCTTTGTTCGCTAGTGGTTGCAGGACACCAGAGCCCGCGGATGTCAGAAAGGGACAGAGGCTAGAATGAAGAAATCAGGTGTCAAGATTACAAGATAACGCTGTTCTGTGGCGCGTGTGGCGGAGACATTGTTTTTCGTTGTTGTTTTCGATGATCGGTTGAATCAAAACAGTGTCCGGAAACAAGTGCGTGGCAATACAGCTCGGAGCAATGCTTGTCGCACTCCTGCAGACCACGTAGTATGTTTTATGGCGGTGAACCCTGAATGCTCTATTGTATGCTCTATTGAATGCTCTATTTAATGCTCTTTGAAGCTATCGAAAAACTGCAAGGAGAGGCGCTTGTCATTGATCATGGACCGATCAAGTTGCGCACAAGATCTCTTTCCAAGGGTTTTAGGACGTAGGCTTCTCCACTATAATTAAGCTACCTGTTCAAATCTTCTTTTTCAAGTCATCTTTCTCATTGAGAAACAAATAGCTCTAGTCACGAAACAAAACCTTGTTTTTATGAGAATACTAAATCGCTCCTTCTACTGCATTCTGGTTTTCATGCTCGGAATGACTCAGATGGCTTTGGCAGATTCAAATGTTGGTTGGTGTCGAGAACTATCGAATGTAAAACTGACCCCAAAAAACACGATGGGCGGTAGCATCATCTCGAGTTCGTCGGACATGCCTGTCACTACTCTAGATATCAGAGGTGACAGCATAGCACTAGCCGGGAGTTTCTACGGTTTTGGACGCTCGGTACTGATCTATGATTTGAAAACGCAAAAGTGGGATTCTCTCGAAGGAGGCGTACAAGGCTACGTTAAAGCAGTCTTGTTTCATGATCACGACCTCTATGTGGCCGGCAGCTTCAATCGCGCAGGATCTGTTGCATGTTCTAACATCGCACGTTGGAATCTTGACGAACGCAAGTGGTATACCATGGGAGAAGGCCTCGTCGGTCAACCGGAGTGCTTGGCGTGGTATAAGAATGAACTCTACGTCGGCGGAAGTATCATAGCTGCCCCACCGCTTGCGGTACGATCCGTCGCCCGTTGGGACGGACAACGATGGAATGCTTTAGGAACCGGAGTCACGAACGGTGTGTACTCCGGATCCATCAACACGAGTTGTGTTTACAACGACATTTTGTATTTCGGAGGTAACTTTCGAAATGCAGGAGCTGACACCTTGCTCAGTTTGGCAGCTGGTTGGAACGGGTCTAACTGGGTACCTATGCCCCATTCATTGCGACTTGCACTCAGTGACGACTATCGCCTATATGTTTCCCAGCTGAGTGAGTACAATGGTTCGTTGTTGGTCAATGGCTTCTGGTATAATGTTCTGGATAGCAACACTGAAATCGTGAGCCCCGGTAACTTAGTCTATGACGGAAGTACATGGAAATCACAGTCACAAGTTTACTCCGGAGGTCTTCTAACATCCTATTCCCAATCGGTCAGTGGAGACTATTTGATACGGGTGGGGACTACTTCGTATCTGCAGACTACGACGCAATCAATTGAATACTACAACTCTCATTCAAAGCTGTGGAGGATGTTGGATACCGTCATTTGGAACAATGGATACGGAGTACCAGTAGGACCGGTCGGCATGCATGGTAGTGATATGATTGTTTGTGGTCGCTACACGCGTTTAGCAAACACTGCCATTCAGAACCTCGGGCTGATTAACCTGATCGACGACACAGTTCGTCCACTAGACAGCACTCACACTTTCACTGCAAGCAACGAGTTGAGAGCGATTGGCTCGCTGAACCCATACTACTTTACACACCACGATACCCTGTTCATTGCCGGATTGTTCAGCTTCAGCGGCATGTCAAGTTCAAACGGTATCGCCTATTGGAGCGGCGCAAGCTCGCGCCAATGGTACGGCTTTGGACCCGGTTTCAGTGAACAGATAAGAGGAAAAGAAGTCGCGCCCAAGATGTTTATTATACCCTCCGTCTATTGCGCCTGCAGTTATCGAGACACGATTCTTATCGGGGGGGATTTTGAGAAGTACGCTTCGCAACGAATCGAGAATTTCTTGTACTACAGCGGCTCCGCTGCCGGAATGTTTCACGGCGACCTGCGCCTGTCAGCCGGTGCATTCTACAATAGCCTCGTTAGCACTTTGTTACCAACTGTGAATGGGCTATATGTTGCAGGGGCATTCAAGCAGGCGGGCGCTGAGACGGTCGAGAGCATCGCATTTCTACAGGATGACACATGGAATTCTGTAGGGGGCGGATTACGTGCTTCAGGTAATTATTACGGAGCTACAGTAAAATGCCTCGTAAGTGAGGGAGACAGCGCCATCTGGGCAGGAGGAATATTTACTCACGATCGCTCCGGCAAAGCTTTGTGCGGATTGAGTCGTTGGGACGGCACACAGTGGACTGCGCCCGGACTGGATGTTCGTGATTCGGTTGGATCCGTTAACAGTATCGTTATGCACGAGGGAATGGTGTACTGCGGTGGTGAGTTCCTAACGCGGGGAAACTCAATTGTAAATGGAATTGCAGTTTGGGATGGTACCGTATGGACTGATTTAGATGGCGGTATCGTGGGTGATGGCCACATCAATTCAATGGTCTGGTACAGAGATAGACTCATTGTTGCAGGAAAGTTCTCAGCTATCGGTGCTATAGCAGCAAACAACATCGCCGCATGGGATTCCAAAACGAAACGTTGGAGCGCGCTCGGAGACGGTTGCCAGGGAGAAATTGCGCAAGTGTTTCTTTATCACGATACGGTGTTTGTAAGCGGAGACATAACACGAGCTGCAGATTACCCCTGTTACAAACTGGCAGCTTGGACCCAAGCCTACACAGTAGGTGTTGATGATGACTCACAGTATTCTTCAGAGCATTCAACAGTCGATGAAGCACGTCAGCTTGAACTCTACCCTAATCCATGCTCACATCACATTACCATTCGCTGCAACACCTATCAAAACGAAAGGACACCGAGTTCCCAATCAGTGATGGTCAACTGTAGAATTCTTGATTTACTGGGGAACGAAGTACACGTAGCCTCTATGGACTTACAAGCAGACCACTTCATTTACAATACTGCAGTGTTGCCTTCAGGAAGCTACTGCGTAGAAGTTCGAACTGCGGATGGTCGGGTTACTCGCAGAGTATTCTCTAAGCTTTAAGCCATGTTCACCGTCACAACCTTGAGCACGATCCTTAACCAGGATAACAAACACATGAAACACAACACCTTGAGGCGGTACATACAGTTGCTTCTACTTCTTGTGCTGTGCTCTCTTCTGGCACACAGTGGTATCTATGATGATCGACGATGGAGCACTCGTTTTGGATTACCCGGAGTTCTGGCTAGAGATACAGCAGGATCGATCTACCCCGTAGATTCGCTGGTGATCCAGTCTTTGGCAAGCGACTCTCGCTATGTCTACTTAGGTGGAAGTTTTACGAACCTGGGTCCTAACATTGTTAGCTACGAACGTAGTACACAGCAGTTTCAAAAAATGGGTTTAGGCCTCGATAGTTCAGTAAGAGCAATCTGTATCTATCGCGGTGACTGCGTTGCAGGCGGTTTGTTTAAGTATTCCGGTCCATTCCCCTGCCCACATATCGCGAGATTTGATACGCATTCAAATCAATGGGAAACTCTAGGGCAAGGCATCAATGGCAATGTCATTGCGATGGTTATCTATCGTGATGAACTTATTGTTGCAGGAAACTTTCAAGTCGGTGGACAGAAAGCGTGTCGGAATATTGCTCGTTGGAACGGCAGTGAATGGCAATCCCTCGGCAACGGAGTTGCAAATGGCTTTAGTGGCGAGATCAGTTCCATGTGTGTTTACCGGGACAAACTTCTTATAGCCGGAAAATTCACGAGCGTCGGAGCGGACCTGAACACAACGTCGATCGCGGCTTGGGATGGTTCAAGTTGGAGTAATTTTGAAGTCTCTTCCGGACTAAACCTTAAGCAAAGTAAAGTCAACCGAGTCCATGGAATAAGTGCACACGATTCCCTTCTTGCAATCTGTGGTCGCTTTGACAGCGTAGGTCTCAACTCCACCGTTCAATACGCGCCGGGACTAATTCTATACGATTCGCACGTGTGGTCTGTCCCGTTCTCAAGTATCACAGCGACCAAGTCCGCACTCCGTCAATGCATCGTTAGCGAACGAGAAGTGTTCGTGTGCGGTGATTCGTTAACGCAAATCGACAATATCATAAGTGCTGCACTAGCACGTTATGATCGTAGCACTTCGCGCTGGCATGGTGCAGGGAGTGGACTATCGGACTTTGCACGCAATCCAATGGTTCGAACCCTGTACCTGGACGATGACCTACTGTTCGTTGGAGGACGATTTACACAAGCCGGGGGATTCTACTCCTTGAATGTGGCATGCTTCCATACTCAGACAAATGAGTGGACTCGATTGAACTCGCAAAATGCCTTAGGATTCAATGGGCCTTGTATCGTAAACAGAGCTGAGAGTGAGCTCCTCGCAGCCGGATTATTCACTCATTCAGGTGAGTCAGCTATGGCGAGCCTGGCGCGATGGGACGGGCATCAATGGCGAGTTGTTGGCAGCGGAATTCCGGGAGGTTTTACGGGTCGAGTCCATCAAAATGTAAGCCCGCCTTGGCCCTCACCGCAAATCAATTGCGTGACTAAATACAAGGACGAGTATTACATCGGAGGAGACTTTACGGATTGCGGTGGCGTTTCGTCGGAAGGACTCATCATTTTTGATGGCACCTCACTCCGTAGTCCTCGAGGTGGAGTCTATAATGCAGCAACATGGGGACGTGAAAACGTTTCGTGTTTTCGCGAGAGTAGCGGTAAACTTTTAGTTGGTGGAGCTTTTGTTCAGGTTGACAACGTAACCGCAAACAACATCGCCGCCTGGGATGGCGTGTCTTGGTCCAAAGTTGCACCGGGAATTGACTCCTTAGCATTCTATGACCCTGTCTCGTGCATCCATCGCACTTCATCCGGACGACTCTTTGTAGGGGGCGCATTTTATGACATCGGAAATATCCATACTCGCAGTCTTGTGGAGCTATCCGGTTCATCATGGGTAGCATTTCCCGGTGAAGTAGATAATCGAACCTATCGAATATCGTGTATGGACGGCGACGAGGATGACCTGTATGTTGCCGGATATTTTTCGTACATCGGAGGCATTCAAGCAACGAGTGTCGCTCACTGGAATGGAAGCGTTTGGACGCATCTCAGCGGTGGTCTTACGGGTGGACAAGTTGAAGCATTGAAGCGAGTTGGAGATGAAGTGTATATCACAGGGAATTTTAAAGGAGTCGGAGACAGCGCTGTCAATTACGTCGCCGTGTGGAACATCAAGGAGCAACTCTGGCATCCGTTGGGAACGGGACTTGATGCGCCGGCACGGTCTATCGCCGTGCGAGGCGACACTGTCTTTTTCGGCGGTGATTTTCTACATGCCGGACCGAATGTTTCAGCCTATGTAGCTGCGTGGCTACCCGAACGCAGTGTTTCCGTAGAGAACTCGACCACAACAGATCAATGTGAGTTTCAGTGCTATCCTAATCCGGTGTCGACTCATTGTAAATTGTTGCGCTCTTCAGCATACAGTCCTGAAGCTCAAGTAAGGATTGTTGATGCTTTTGGCCTAACAGTGCTTAGTTCCCCTTGGTCCGAAGGAGAGAATGCACTCACTCTTTCAACGACCTCCTTGAGGAACGGTCGCTATATGTTCATCGTAAGTGACGGTAGACTGTCTCAGACAAAGAGTTTCATCGTGCTGCGATAAGGTCTCAATGCAAGTAACGCTATGACATTTTTATACCAAATACACTTCGCGGCATAAACCATGTTAAAGCGGATTTGAGTTCGTGCCAGACTGCCGATGCTTTCTTACGAACTCGCAGTTCAGTTCTCACCAATGCTTCAATGCGTGGATATTCTGCACACAATCAAAGCCTATTCGACACCTCTTCCCCACATCGTCAAGCAACCCTGAACCTGCAACGAGAAATGTGCTCAGTTTTGCCTGCGTCTGAGCAAAAAAAAAAACGACCGAATCTGTAGAGATTCGGTCGTTCATGTACTTTGAACTAACTGCCTTGCGGATCAATCTAGTTCTTATTTCACCACAACAAACGGTGCAGCAACTGCTGAACTTGCAGAGCGAAGGATCAGACGATAGCTGCCGCTTGCAAGACCACGAACATCCAGCGCTTGCTTGTAATACCCTGCGCTATGAAGATCTGAGCTCAAGAGTTCACGGACAATGACACCCTTCTCATCGACAACTTGCATGCTTAAGTTTTGAGCGATTGTCGAGTTGACGCTGTATTGAATTGTTGCTTCGGAGTTGATTGGGTTCGGGCTCACGCGCATACTCAAGACACCGTCAGCACTATTGTCTTCTGAGACTGATGAGGATGTCGTTGCATTCGCGCGAAGTTGGAGAACTGCACTTGCACCGGACTTAGCGTTGGAGCTGATAGTACAGGTAGCCTCAACTGCGCCTTCCTTATTCGGTGTGAGGCTAATATTGAGATTTTGCTTGCCACCCGGAGCAATGGTCATCGGCAAAGGAATCGGATTTGTCCAGCTCAGGGTGAAGTCTGATGATGTCGGTAAGTCTACCGATGTCACGGTCAAGTCGGCGCTTCCGGTGTTTTGTAGTACCGCGGTAGCCGTCTTGGATTGGTTGATGATGACATCGCCAAAGTTCAACGTATCTGCGACGCTTGCCGTGATTTTTAAATCGGGTGCTGCAGACATCCACTCCATCATGCTCTTATACAACGTCTGACGTGCGGCTGACGAAGCTACGCCATCGAGATTAAAGCCCAGAATGATTGCTCGTGCCTTGTCCGTTTCCAGATGGACACCTGCGTGTGAACCGGCTTGATCGCCATACGCAAGGAATGAAGCGATGTTGTTCACGCCTGAAGAATAGGTAAGATCTTCCGTCCAGAAGCAAATCATCTGTGTTCCGGTGTTCGCTGTCAAACTCAGATTATTGCCTATCGGATCACCCTTTGTTCCGTTGATAGCAAAGCTCTTTGGTGTGATCGTCGAACCATTTTGGGTAAAGCGAGTTGTCGGATCGCCCTTGATGCCTGTGATACCAAGGTTATACATGAAATCTGCCCAAGCATGGCTCGGATATCCGGCGCGCATTGCGTTGTAGAACGCTACTTCACCGAAGAAAATCATGTTGGTTCCATTCTCAAACAAGGTGCGAGCAACACCGGCATATTCGTCTGTAACATAGGACGAACGGTGATTGAAATCAATCGGAACAATAACAGTCTTCAAAACGAGCGAAGAGAGTGCTTCAAACACTTCTGTCTTTGCAGGGATGTAGGCAACTTCATTGCGGTAGTTTGTGAGAGCGTTCAATTGGGTGTACGCATCGCCCGGAGTCTCATTCGCCATCTGTGTGAGAACCGCTGTTGTGGTGTTCTCAGCTACATATCCGAAATCAATAGAAGTCGGTACGTTAATACCTGTGCCTGTGGGAGAAACCAACACCGTGTTGAAGTATGATCCGCCGGTGCTGCCAACAGTAAAGCTGAGGTCAACTGTTGCCGAACCTTTTGCAGGTACAGAAACTGAAGTTGACGAGAAGCTTGGAGTTCCCCATCCGGTCGGAACAGCTGCTGAGGTGTTCGCGAGCGACAAACCAACGGTCAACTTGCTTGTTGTCGAATTTGTCAACGTGAAGGTCTTCTTGACGTTCTTCGTGCGTGCAGTCATCTGATAGCGCGCATCGTTCGATTCAATGCTCACTTTACGTGCAACCGACTCGAAGCTACTTTCCGCTTGGAATACCTCTTTGGTTGTCGGATCCTGTACAAATGCCACGACATAAGGTGAATTCCACAGGGTAGTATTTGAACCCATTGTGTAATTGTAGTTGAAGGTCTTCTCTTCACCCGGAGCCAACGAGATACTGGTACCGTTGATGGTCGGCATAGCCTTCAGCAAGCAGTAGTCAAAATCGGTGTAACGGGTGTATGCATTGTTCTTTACATCCGGATAGTTTGACAAATCCGCATAGTAGTTAACAACCATGATCTGTAGGTTTGCGCCACTTAGTGCATCGGTGCCGTCGTTCTTGACTTTCACTGTCACCTTAATCGGAGACGCAGAACGATCTTCGGTAATGGTAATCAAGAAGGGAGAACTAGAATTCAAGTCAGCTGCGGCATCGGCAGCCAGCGCTGCAGCAGATGCAAGGTTAGCTTCCTTTCCGTCGATAAATACGTGCGGAATGGAGTTCAAGCCATACATGTTATGGCGAGAGACGTTCAAGTTGTGATCCAACATATTATATGGATCGCCCGGTGCAGGATAGTTTTGGTGGTAGGTAACGGTTACAACATTGGGAGTTTTAGCAAACTCATCAATGCCCGGCTTGTAGACTGCGCAAGGTGGACAAGTCATCGCCGTAAATTCTTCCATCAGCACTTTGCGTGTGTGTTGTGCATTCAACTGCGTCATTGCCGCAAGAGCAACGAGCATAAATAAAGCAAGGACACGAACACGTTTCATGGATCCTCCGTATGAATTGAAATGTGAATAAAAATGATGCGGTCTAGTTTACAAGATCATAGAGCAAAAACACATTGCCCGCTACTACGCACAGTAAGGCGAACGGAATACAGTCTGCTGTAGTTCAAGGAAATGTTGTCTTTGCGACCCTTCAAATTGCGCAGTTCCCGTCACATGGCAACCGCCTTTTTCGTGAATTTCTTCTTAGAATCCGCAAGACTTCAATGCGCACAACTCTTTGCGTGGGAAGCCTTTGAATAGGACTGAATGGGCTTTTTTATCGCAAGTGACAGATCAAGGTTCTCTCGTCAACAGGACTGAGTCCCTCAATCAATTTTACGTGGTTTAGAGACCCCGCTGGATGAGAAAAAAAAAGTGATCGCAAGCCAAGCTTGCGATCACTTTAGAGTTAACACAGCTACGGAAAACGCCGTAGCTCAATGGAGTACTATCGAGCTACAACGAAGGACTTTGAAACTGTCGAACCGTTGCACTTCAGAACTACTTGGTAGAATCCGGCTGCGAGGTTGCTTGCATCAACGAACAATTGGCTTTCGCCATTGTCACGGTAGCCGTTGAACAAGGTACGAACCTTGTTACCTGTGAGGTCAACAAGATCGATGGTAGCTTGTCCACCCTTTGGCATGTAGTACTTCATGGAAGCAACATTGTCAACAGGATTCGGAACGCAATCTGTGAGTTGCAAACTGTATACATTGCTCATGTCAATGTCAACACCACTCGACACCAGTGCGCGAGCACTGTTGTAGACAACATGGTTTGCAGCATCTTGAACCCATGCAACTACTTCAAAATTATTGAAATCTTCTACAGAATTCTCCTTCGTTAGATTGATAACATTTGCCGGCTGACCATCTTGCGGAAGTCTGTAACTACCCGGGAACGAATAGCTGTAGTTCTTTGTCGTTGTTGAACCAGCCTTGATTGCACCAACGAGGTCACCGGTTTCATTGGGCAGCATCTTCTTTACTACGTGCTCAAATTGTGTTTCGCCGTTTGACTTCACGTTCTTCTTGGTGAGTTGCTCCATTACAGCTACATACAAACGGTTGCTTGCTGAATTGTGATCGTACATAGGATCTAGATCAACTTTAACGCTGACAGTCTTTGAAGCCAAATCGATATTGGATGTGACTTTCATGGTCATGAGAGATATTGCTGCGTCTGCATTGGCAATGTCATTTCCGCTCATGCCATTAGGATTGATGTCACCGAATCCATTGATCTGCACGTTCGGAATCGAGTTCACTCCGTAGAATCCACCACGATTACGTGTTTCTGTTGTGGTGTACGGGTCACCGGTTCCGGGGAAATACTGTTGGTACTTCACGACAGAGTATGTTTCTTCATCAAAGTCAGCCAAGACTGAAGCAAGTTGCTTGTTTCCGGGATTACACGGAGGACATGTCGAGGAGGTAAACACTTCAATGAGGTTTCTGCGTTTTGCGGTTTGTTCATAAACGCCAAGGTTCGCCGGCAACGAGATATTCTTGTTGTTCGGATCATTTGTTACCATGTCAATCTTAGAGCTGTATGTCCCGCCCTTCAAGCCGGTAGCATCGAAGGAAACTTCAATTTGCATGCTACCACCTGCCGGAACATTGGTTTGTAGGAGGCTAAGGCTGAGCCAAGTATCCTTTTCAGGAGTAGACATATCCAAACTCAAAGGCAACACACCAAGGTTTTGTACGGTAAAGTACTTTGAGTTTGCCTCTTCCGGGCGCAGACTGTCGAGAACTGCTGTCGCAGTAATTTTTGCAATAGCGCGCTTCTCGCCTGTCTCAGCATAAGCAAAAGCCTGCGTGTTACCGGAGCCAAATGCGTAAAGCATATTACCGTCGCCATCCATGTTACCGTTGTAACCTGTTAGGGTCGGGAAGCTATAGCCGGCACCCCAAGTATCGCCTTTAGCATCATATACATACACACTACTTGTCATGTTGGAGTTGTTATCTACACCACCGAGAACAACAACCGAACCTTTGTAGTTACCAACGCCGGCTCCGGAACGAGCATCCGGCAAGTCAGCTACAGATGTCCATGACAACGACTTTCCGCTGATTGATGCAACCTGAACGGTAGCCATTGGACCACTGCCATCTTCACCACCAACCAGATACAGGGTGCTATCAATAACCGTAGCAGCAGCGTTGGCGTTAGAAACCAAAGTGCTGTTGCTCAAAGCCCATGTGTTTGTTGCAGGATCATAAACTTGTGCAAGACTCGAGAAGCCTGATCCGGTATATCCGTTGAGGACGAAAATTTTTCCGCCATAGCTAGCAGCTGCCGCAAATCCCACAGCTGTCTTCATGTTTGCTTTTGTTGTATAGGTATCTGTTGCAGGATCATACTCATACACGGAGTTTGTGTATGAAAGGGTTGAACCGTTCAATGTTCTTCCACCCATAATGTAGATCTTACCATTGGCTGCGGCAGCAACGTTGTTCAAACGATTTGCAGGCATATTCTTGAGTTGCTTCCAAGCTGCGCCAGGAGTGGTTACATCCAGAGAAAAAGCTGCTGTCGAAACAGTGCTACCGTCAATGACACCACCAAATACGTAGAGCTTGCCATTCAAGTACGTATGTGCACATGATGAGATAGAATTTTTGATCGGTTGACCAACTTCTGACCACTGTGCAAACGAAAGGCTCGACGCCAGTACGAGTGCCAACGCGAACATTGACAATCTTTTCGCCGTCAGAGTAAATACGTGCATAAGAAATCCCTTATGATGAGAAAAAAAACTGAGGTTAGTATTCACGAAGTACGATCATTTCATCAAACTGCTTTCACCAACACGATCAATGTTTGTCGGATAGGAGCTTCTCGCTCTCATCCTACATAACACCACAACCAACGTGCGGCTCACAACTCAATGTTACAACAATCATTTTAATACTATGCACTACATAGATACCTTGCCGTCGCTAAGGTATACCCCCTGTTGTTGCAGCAAAATATAAAAGAATGATTTCGAAGCCAAGAGAGTTTAACACTCTGTGTAAATCTTTTAGACAAGACCGCTTGCACAGACTTCGGATAATCGTGTAGAATTCGCGCAGTACCGTGCCTTAACAGCGCTTTCCCACGTACTCCTATCCTCTTCTCACAGCGTTCAAATCACCGTAGTACGTAGAGTAAATGTCGATCACGATGCGGAACGTAGAGTTGTGACTCTCGGACCTCGGCTTGATAACGCTACCAAACACGTAGCGTAAATCTATGTTCGTCGCAGTCCGGGGAACACGAGCACAGTCGAGCACGCACATGTTCTCGAATTCTCGAACTTTCCGGAACTCAATAACACCTTGGGAATCATGGCGATTCAGTGTTGAAACATGTTTTTTCTCGCATTCCGGCTCTTTCTCAACATCGCTACCTGGTGAGTTTTCCAAGCATCCAGACCTGATTGTGCGCAATGCGTCGTAAGTTTGGAATGACCCAAACACATTTTCTTCTTGTTAGCTCAACATGTACATGATCGCATTGATTAAGACATTTATTAAGAAGAGTTTTCATACACTACTTGGCGTCGAACGGAGTCTCACTCTCTTCGCAATCGTAAAGATAAGTAGAATACAATCAAGCACATCAGAGCAAAGCCTCATCAGATTTTGTGAAGTAATGCGCAAAAGAAACCCATCCTGGGTTATCGTGGATATCGGTGCAAACATCGGAATCACCGTCGCAACCTTCGCACGTAGCTGTGCGAACCCTATTCTAGCTATAGAGCCCACTTCCTTCTGTATTCAAGTCATGCGCAAAGTCTTAGATCATTATGCGATTAGTCAACGCGTACGTATCGAACATTGCGCGTTGGGACCCAAATCCGGTGAGTGCACGATCAATACTCCCATCGATCATGGCGTGATCATGCATGGTTTAAGCCAGGTTCAATCAGAGCAAAGTTCAGCGAGCATGCGATCTGAGGTTGTGGCACTACGTACTCTCGATGAACTTCTATCATCTTCGGATGTAGCAGGCATCAAAATCGATGTCGAGAATTTCGAATATCAGGTCTTGCTAGGTTCGCTCTCAATTCTTGAAAACCAACATCCGCCCCTTCTCGTGGAGCTGTGGAATAATCAGGTTCGACGCGATTGTTTCACACTGTTGGCACAGTATGGCTACCAAGGCTTTGTGCTCCGCAATGGACGTTTTGTCGACGCTCATCCGGACTTACCGGATGATCTCGACTTTGCTTTCATCCATCATAGTGAGCTGAACTTGCTTGACTAGCCCCCCCCCTCTGTGCAGTGTTATGTCGCTTTGATGAACCGGGCTCAGACATCCTACTTGTGTTGGCCGACGCTGAATGGGCAACTCTCACCCCTCCTCCATACTGCTCTTTAGCTTCTCTTTTTCAACAACTTAGACAACTTCCACCCATCGCCTCGAACCACTGCTTGGATCGACAACATATCATCTACCGGCCCTAGCCTTGGATTCGAACGCAATATTGTGTGCAGGACGCTGCTTAGCACATGCAATTCTTCCGGGGGTAGCGCAGCTGAACCCTGAACATGAAGGACCCCCTCAGGGCATTGAACGAGCACGATAGGAACGACTATGTTAATAAGTATAGGCTCAGTGAAGCTGATGTTGCTCCAAACGCACATCGTGGTGTCCAAAACTGTATGACAGACTGAGCTGAACATAGCGAGTGTGGTTCTTCGATTCGGAGCTCAATATGTACCCCTCGCCCATTTTTGTACGCAGACGGCGCTGTTGGTCAAAAGGATCGTTGAGATTCAGAGAGAGACTGAAGTCTTTGGACCAGGGTTTGGCCGTGAATTTGAGCGAAGAGCCTAGAAAGTCACCGACGAGCTCGCTGGAAGTTTTGTACTCGGCAGTGTAGCGCGCATTCGCTGTCAGGGAGTATGCTGTGCTGAATTGATAGCTAAGTGTCAGGTTGCCGGAGAAGAAGTTTGATTGAATAGGCACATCGCCCGAGACCTCGGAGCCGTCGTTCCAATAACGGGAGACCGTCATTCCATAGCGAACGTTCAACCCGTTCTTATCGCGGAATGAGATCGTAAAGTCGCTTCCTAAGGTCTGCTCCGGACCAAAATTCTTCGTGGTGTTCACGATGACCGCCCCATCCAGATATCCGCTCGAACGGATCACGTCGACAGTACGACGCATAAACGGGTTGAGTACCAGGGCAATCGAACCCAGCTGAGCCGAACACTGAATCTCATAAGCATTTGTAAATTGAGGCTTTAGATCCGGGTTGCCGACCAAAGTATAGGTCGAGCTATAGCGCAATAATCGCGGGTTGAGATCTTCGACCTCCGGAAGCTGAACCCGACGGTTCATTGCTATCGTAAGCTGTAGATTGTCACTGACGATGTATGCTAGAGAAAGATCCGGAAAAAGTGACGTATAACGATGCTCGATCGGTTGCAGAACATCGGCGTTGCCGATAGACGCCGACTCCAGGCGAAGTCCGGTACTGAGCATCCACTCGCTGCCAAGATTCCAGGCAGCAGTACAATATGCTGCGGCAACTTTTACGAAGGTGTGGGTGTCCGTAGTGGCGTTCGAGTCCACGTCAAACTCGCTACGGCCAAAATCCCATGACTTTGTGTCGTAAAAGTTGTTGCGGAGTTCTGAGCTGTACTTGAGCCCGGCTTCGAGATTGCAATAGTCAAGTGGTCGGCCGGTGTAATCTAGAGTAGCCTCGGCTGTGGGAGCGCTGTTGTGTTGATGAATACGTTGTCGAAATGACAACTCCGGTAGTACGCTGTCGCGAGCAAACATGGTTGAAACGTTGTAGTCGTCATGCAGTGGCGCAAATCGCGTATAGCTTAGACCTAAGCGTAGGGAGGACGAACTATCGATGCTACGACGATAGATCAGTGAGTAATCCAACCAGGCAGAGCGTTGCGAACCGTCCGCGGTATCGCGAATAACATTCAAAGTATCCCCTTTCAGACCAAAGCGATGACCGTATCCCAAGGCCGAGTAGTCTGACGGAGAGTAGTTCATCGTCGAGCTAAAAGACAGAATATCTTTCGGACTGATCTTAACGTCTACCTGTGGACGCACATAGTAGGTATCATCTACATTCTGATAATCGACGCTCTTATGCATCCGAGCAATGAGGGGATCTTGCGGTGTAGCGCGCTCATGCTCTGAGTGATTGTTTTCTTCCCAACGGTTCATACCGATCATCATGGAGCCGTTGAATAAGCTGTCGGAATACAATAAGGTCAGGGATGCTCCGCCTTGACCGTTTGTTGAGGCGTTCGCAGAGACGTTAGCTCCAAGAAAGTCACGAACACTTCGCTTACTTACAATATTGATGATGCCGGCTGTCGAACGGGCGTCGAAACGCGCGCCCGGAGTAGAACGCACCTCGATCTTCTCAACATCCGAAGCGCTTAACTGCTGCAGAAAGCGATTGCGTTGCTCAGTGTCCATTTTAAGTGGACGGTCATCGATCATGATCTGCACATTGGCATCACCGCGAAGATACACGGCTCCATTTTCGTCAACTTGTACCGAAGGAATCTGATCGAGAACCTCACTGACGTTGGTTCCGGTTACGGTCGGGTTGTCGCTGAGTAGATAGCTCTTTTTGTCCGCGCTGATTTCCTGAAAGTCGCGCCACGCCGACACTTCCACATCGGCCGTGCGAATGTCTACTGCATGCAGCAACAGGGTGTCACCTTGGGATCGAAAACTTGCAGCAGTCGGTCGATAGTGTTTCGCAGCATAACCAAGTCTTTGGGTACTGAGGAAAACATTCTTTTCTGCGTTGTGACGAAATGCAAAGCTTCCATTTGCCGCACTCCTCACGCCTTGAATGAGTGAGCTGTCGGACATCCGACGAAGGAGTACAGTCACACCTCGTATCGGACGCAGCGTTGAGTCGTCAAGCACGAGTCCCCGCAACTCCGTCTGTTGTGAATGGAGTTCAAGACTCAGACTTAGCAAAACACTAACACAGAGGAGAGTTTTGGAGTATGTCACGAGGTACATGCTGCGTAAAAAAATGACGGCAAATCTAGGTTCGTAGGAGCTCGTGGAACTCACAAAAAATGTTAAGCAGACCTGGTCTCGACATCGTTTTCGAGCATGCGTTACCGGACACTCCTCAGATCTTAGATGACAACTCTTTGAAGCTGCAAGGTCTGACATCAAGACTAAATGATCTGAATGCAACCTGAGTGCATAGAGATCGATTAACGCATACGCAGACTAGATAGTCCAGTACGGCACCGGGGTGTGTCAAACAAATCATGCGACAACAATACGGGCACTGAGATTCGAAAAAAAAAATCTGCCTTTGAGTGTTTTTTGAGTGTGGATACAAAGCTTTCAGTGACTCTATGTTTGTGCGCACTACAGCGCCTCGTTCTAGGGAGACTAAAACGAGGCAGCGTCCATGTGGCGCATCGGTATCACTCAACTCGTGGAACTTTTGGGTGAGCTGACGAGGAGCTGAGGTCAACGGTGAGTTGACCGAAGTTCTCCTTCAAAATCGCTTTTAGCCCTCCATCGTCATTGATGGAGGGCTGCTGCGTTTTCGCTGTCTTGTGCCATACGCATGCACATAGCCGCGAGGCTTTTCGAGTCTGGATATAAAATCGCATTGACAAGCACGAGGTTGTTGCTTTAGTTTCTGCTCGGTTGCTCAAAGTGGACGCTAAACACCGAACCCCGTTCTTCCCTATTGCGGTGTCGAACTTGTAAGTTCATGACTTGGCAGAGTTGGTAGACAATGGACAAGCCAAGTCCGGTGCTTTCCTCACCATTGGTTGGTTGGTTGGACAACTTCGCAAACTTCTTAAAGAGCCTCTCGCGCTCAGAGTCTGCGATGCCGGGTCCCTCATCTCGAATCTCCAAAAATGCTTCTCCCTGAGCACCGCTACAAATGATGTGAATGGCGCTGTCGGGTTGTGAGAACTTTATGGCGTTCGATAAGAGGTTCTCGACGACTTGCTGCAGTGCGCTTTCATCGGCATAAACGTTGATGGCAGAATGGCCGACATCAACTTGCAAAGCTATGCCCTTCTCATACGCTCGCTGACTGTAAAGTTCAACGGCATGCTGAACACACTCACACAAGTTCAAGAACTCCGGATTGAGATTTATCTTATTCGACTCGATGGCGTGAAGGTCGAGGAGTTTGAGAATGATATCCTTCATACGCTTGGCTGTCTTCTCGATCACGACGAGTTGCGCTGCCGCATCGTCTGACGTCATACGATTATAGTTTCTCTGAAGATTCGAAGTTGTGATAACAATGCCGCTTAGGGGATTTTTCAGGTCGTGAGCAACGATTGCAAGGAGTTCGTTCTTCTCGCGCACCAACTGTTGCAAGGCATCGTTATGTGCATGAAGTTCTTCTGCTTGATGACTCAGTGCGGATTGTTGACGCAGGATCTCCTTGTTTGCAGCACTGAGTTCGACAGTTCGAAGTCGGTAGATTTCGGATTCGGCGCGTGCTTGTTGAACTTTATGGAGTGTGTGCAGATTCCGTGTTTTTTGAGCCGATTCCTCGTTAAAGAGTTCCTCTTTGATGGTATGAAAGCGTTTGAAGTGTCGCAGAGCTTCTTTGAAATTGCCTTGCAACTCGCAACATTGAGCCAAGGCACTGCAGGCTTCAAAAACCAAAGGACGGGATTTAATGTCTTCTGCCAAGGCTAAGGCATCACGCAACACACTGTCGGCTTCATCCGCATCGCCGATTCGACACAACAGTTTTCCTACCGAAATCTGGCACTCAATTTCACCTTTATGGTGTGCGATACTGCGCCGCAGCTCGTAGGAGCGCCGATACGTATTCAGAGCGTGTTCGTTCAAGCCGTCCGCTTCTTCAATCGCAGCCATGGTATGCAGGGCAGCACCCTGAGCAACTTTGTTACCGATGTCTTTCGAGATCTCATAACTCCGTAAAGCATACTCCATTGCTATGGTGTTCATACACCGACGTAAGTATTCATTTGCGATGTCCACCAGGGTCTGTCCTAATCCCTGCTTATTGTCTGTCCTCTCTTTGATATCAGCACTCTTAAGGAGATATTCGAGTGCTTGATCATAGTCTCCCATACTACCATATACATTCGCAATGTTAGTAAGCGAAGTACCGATGCCGCTGAGATCTTGAATGCGTTGTCGCATATCCAAGCTTCGCAGGTAATAGTCAAGCGCCGAGGCGAATTCTCCAAGCAGATAATATACGTTTCCGATATTCATGAGCGACGTAGCAGCCCCATGCTCATCCTGGATGCTTTCACGTATCGTCAGGCTGCGAACGTGGGTCTCCAACGCTTTGTCATACTCTCCCAAGTTGATCCACGTTGCGCCAATGGTGTTGAGTCCGAAGGTCATCGACTTCAAGTCCGTGATGAACTCGCACAGTTCCAAGCCTTGTTCGCTGTAACGTATGGCAGCTTGATTTTCGTTGCGACGATAGGCTGCGGCGCCAAGGGCAAGTAATGCTTGACCTTTGCCCTTGAGATACGGCTCCGCATCATTGCACCGCTCACTGTGGTGCAAAGCTTTGGTGGCTAGTTCAATCGTCTGTCGAACATCCACATTGAGCAATTGCAATGCACGCTCGTTCAATCCATCTATTGCCTCTACACTCAAAACTCGGTGATCGTCGGTTATATACTGATGTTCCATACGTAGTTCAGGCATGTGATTCCGTATCAGACCTATAGCAGGTCACGTATCAATAAAGTATCGGAATCTCTCAGCGCTTATAAAGCGTTGGCGGGCTAGGTATATGGTCTACTTTAATCTTCTTTCAGGGGTGGGATGCAAGGCAACGGCGAACATCAAGGATTTTTCACCTGATTCTCTTATTAATGGTAGCAAAGCCCTAAGACCGGGTCTTAGGCTTTGAATGTTAAACTGAGTGTCAATAAACGATAGGCAGGTGCTTCTCGAGGACCGGGCTCCCTACAATGCTGTGCGCCTGTGAGCTACACACCTCGTGCTTTCAAGCTTCAGACTTGCTGTATGTACGCCACTGTGCGAGCAATATGCCTGATACAGCATAACCTATGCAAAATTGGAGGCCATCAATCCAGCTGAGCGCGTACGGGCGATAAGAGAACAGATTGACGCACATGAGCGGCAAGATGGTAAACGAAAATCCTATTGAGCTTGCAATGATCAAGCCTCGCATCGCTTGCTCAACCCTAATCAGGATAAACAGTCGTGCCAACATATAGACGCCAACGAATGCAGCAAGTAGTCCCGCAGCATACGCTCCACCGCTTTCTGCTTTATGTGCCTCTGCAAACTCCATCGTTATGTGGTTGTGAGCCATCCACTGATCACGCCATATCATGCCGTACCAGATCATTGGAATGATCTGCATTACGACCGTGCCGATAACAACGGCAATCCAGTTAACTTTTTGCTTCATGCACGTTCCTTTGAGAGTGTAACAAGAAATTGAGTCTGAACCAGGAATTCAGACCCCTAGGAATTCATATATTCATTATGGAGTCTATCTGAATGGTATCACTTAGTTCAGTGGTAATCCCCACACCAGAAAACGCTCAGCCAGTGCTGTGCAGACCATGAGAAAAATCCACATCGGACTTAAGTGCTGAAGAGAGTCGATCTCTGTGGCACAGTTCTGTTCCAAAACAGGCTGTTTCAACATCAAGTCATAAATCCATAAGATGCTGAAAGGACTGCAGAGCGGATACAGCAAACTTAGCAGAACTTCTACGGGAAGTTCAAACAAGGTTGTAATCGCTATACCATAGAGTAAGGGTTTCCATACAAGGTGAGCAATAAAGCTATCCCGTTGTTCTGCATTGTTTGCGATTTCATATGTGGCGCACTCTGCAAAATAATGGGCAAGCGTACGCAGTTGAAAATACACTGCCGTCCCGCCGGCTATCGCTATAGCAATCACCAACCACAGCGGCAACTCCAAGGCCGCACAGATAAAACCGGTATCGCCTCCGGGAAACAACGGCGACATCATCAAGTAGCCGCCAATGTTGATGTAGCCGAAAACGCTTCCGTAGAGTACAAAGAGGAACACTGGTCCCCGTTTCCTTGTTCGCGCTAGCCAGAGCTGACCAACAATCCCGCTCACCAGACTGAAAAGAATTCCGCTTGCTGCAATAATGATGCGGGACGACATGTCAATCTGTGAAGGATCGTAACGCACTGCATTGTGATACAATACGACAGACTGCGCATGAAGCAAGACGGCCGCCGTGGCATGTCCCAACTCGTGCCAAGTGCCTTGCCACAAATAGGCTGTCGAAAATATGAGCGCGGAAACCCAGCTCAGCTTCTTCAGATTCATAAGATTTCCCCTGTTTGTCCCCTTTACTTTCCCTGACAAGTCTCATGGAAGGCCTTCGTTTACAATAAGATACTATGATTTTTCTTGACCGCAAGTCTTCGGATTACCGCGACAAGCCGGCGAAGACTTTTAAGTATGCAGCTGCCTTCCGCATCTGCGTGGGACGAACATTAATAGTGGCAACTCGCTCAGGCAACGACCAAAGTCTCAATAGGACTCATCCAAGAAACTTCGAGATGAAGTATTGGTTACAGAAGTGTTAAACATTTTCTCGGGAAGTACTCCGGACCGTTCGCCTTTCACCCTCATATTAGGGGAACTAGTCAATGGGCTCCCAAAGCTCAATTTTATTCCCTTCGGGATCCATGATGTGCACAAATTTCCCGTAGTCGTACGATGCCACTTCATCAAGTATGCTGATTCCGGCGGCACGTAACTCTTCGACTAATGCTTCCAAATCGGCTACTCTATAGTTAATCATGAATTCACGTTGCGATGGACTAAAGTAGTCCGTCGCCTCCGGAAACGGCGTCCATTGTGTTTGCGCAGCCGTCTCCGATGTCGGACTCTCATACCATTCAAAACTTGCTCCATAGGGATTGGTATTCAAACCCAGATGCTTTGCATACCACTCAGTGGTCGCTTTGGGATCTTTCACCTTAAAAAACACACCACCAATTCCGGTCACTTTTTTCATCGACAGTTCTCCTTGATAATAATCTGAATACAAAGCATTGTAAAGTCTTGTTCAACACGTGTTGCTTCAAGGCATTGCGAGCACTCAATCAATTTTCAATAAAGTCCTGACGCGATGCGTTCGGACCTGTTGCAGGTAATACCTACCGCATGCTACAGACAAAGCTGGCAAGCGAGTCGTTGTGCCACACCAACACCTGCAGCCGTTGGAATCATAGACGTGTAGTTCATCTTCGGCCAACAATTCCAATCCGCTATCGCTCAACTGCTGCTGCAAAGCAGCAGCATAAACAAAAACAATCCCATGTTGCAGCGTGTCAAAATCACCGCCTGATCCTGCCCCACCTTCAGATACAGCGTTAGTCGGACTTCGCTCCACAATCCACGAGGAATCCGAATCCGCAGCCTTTGCTATGACGAGCCAGTGTGAGTCATTTGCTTCTACAACTGCCATGGCTTGATAGCTTCGTGTTGCAGTCGCAACCGTATCATACTGCCACGTCGCCCCTCCGTCGTTCGTGAATGCAAGACCTGTTTCCGTACAAACCAACGCGGAGTGTGCGTTAAGAAGATAGATTGGTCTCATGGATCCTTGCGGTGCAGGATTTTCGGACCAACTGAGTCCTCGATCTGTTGAATAAGCCATCTGGCTAGTACTTGCAAGAAACAGCGTATCACCCCGAACAATCATGTCGCGCGGGAACATCGTCGAGCTACGCTCCAAGGTCTCGGTCACATGAGTAGTTGTATCAAACCATGTTATCACGCCTCCCTTCGCAGCGACGACTACTGAACTGCCATCCACACACATGCAAGCGGCAGGAATCTCATGAGGCATTGCATCTTGTAGCCAATGCGCGCCAGCGTCGGAGGTTGAGAGCAAAGCTCCTACACCCTTGAACTCCGTTGTCAACCACCAACTGTCACGACTTAAGACTTTTATGTCATAAGCATTGCAGAGACCGGTGTCTGCGCGAAACAGAGTTCGCCATGTCGCGCCGTTGTCGGTACTATACTCTATGTCGAAATTTTGAAAGATGCTTGTGCTTAAACTGCGTGCCATGAGGAACGAACTTTTGTCGACCTGAGCAGCGCAACTATAGATGGCACGCGGATCGGCATCGCGCACTTGGCCAAAACTTCCGTCTCTACTGTATCGATACACCGCTCCGTTGGAAGTCCACCAGCAGTAGCCCCACGCAGAGGATTGAGTATTGATGATGTCGTATGCTTGATATACACCAACTCCACGTTGAGAGAATTCGTGCCAATTTGGGGCTGCGGCAGCAGCGTATGAGAACATCGTCACACACAGGGCGACGAATAGAGCTCTGATTGGAATCGAGATGGCAGTCATACACTAGATTTCGTAAGTGTGCGTTGGGACAAAATAGAATACAATTCACAGTGAGCGAAGATTATTGTTTGTCGCACGAAGTATGGGCTGAGCTAGAGTAGTCCGGCAGATTAATAGGCTATTGGCTTTTTGGCAGAATATGGAGATTTAACACGGAGGTCCGAGCATGAGGTCACGCAGAGATGTTTTAAAGACAATTGTACTGGGCAGTGGAGCGGTGTTCTTGAGTCCGTATCTAGGCTGTAGGCGACATGTACGCAGCTCCGAGGCACACGTTAACAGCGCGGCTCCAAAGTCCTCGCCCTTTCATCGTCACGCTCAAAACTTCCGGACACCGCACGAGTACCTACGAGACGGACGTATTGCTGAAATCAGCGAGTCTTCGACGACACTACGAACTCAGGTCGTTGTCATTGGTGGCGGACCAAGTGGTTTAAGTGCCGCATACGCGCTCATGAAACAAGGACACGACGTTGTACTTCTTGAAAACGAAGATCGCGCCGGAGGAGCTGCAGTCTTTAGTTCCTACCGTGGCCTTCGCTTTCCACTGGCTTCCATCTACTTCGTGGATGCAAACCCAATGATTCGCGAGCTGTGCGACTATGCCGGCGTTAAGCCTGTGCCTGCTCCGGAAGATGCACTGGTTCTAGGACAACAGTACTTTTATGACTATTGGCAAGACTCCGTGTTATCTACGCTGCCAATTGCTGCTAGCGATCGCGATGCGATGAAGAGATTTCGTGATGACATGCTCAAGATAGACGATGTCCCCCCCTATCCGCTTCCACGCACCTTGAACTCTCGACTGGCGGCACTTGATCGTATGTCTGCACGTGAGTTTTGCGCAGGATACAAGTCGGAGTTTTTGAGCTCTTTCATTGAACTCTACACACGCTCTTCCATGGGCGCTCGATTGGATAACACCAATGCATACTCTTTGCTCAATTTCTACACCGGAGAGATTGCAAAAAATCCTCAAACCAAGCGTCAATCCTTCGATGGTGGCCTTGGTGGTCTGAGCGAAAAACTGAGTTCACGATTTTCGCAAGAGTCTCTTTTACTTTCGCACTGCGCTACGCGCGTGCGCAACAGTAACGGTGGCGTGGAAGTCGATGCCGTTCACGGTGACAAATCACTGCGCATAAAAGCCGATGCGGTGATCGTTGCAACCCAGAAATATATGCTTCCCCGGATGATCGAAAGTCTTCCTGAAGATCAGGTGACTGCCATTCGATCGTTCCGCTATACTCCCATGTTGACCGTGCATCTTTGCTCGGACCAAGCCATCATGCCCAACAAAGGCTTTGATACCTGGTATCCGGAAGCCGGAGAACTCTTTACGGATATCATTGATCCTAAGACAATCGGTGCGGCGGTCGATGGCGAAGCCTTCGTTGCCAGTGTATATGCACCGCTCGGTGTTGAGAGTCGTGCTCAGCTGTTAGATGAAAGCTTCGTTGTTGACTATGCGCACAAGGTTGCTCTCAAAGCGTTGGAGTTAATGGGACAAGAAGACCGCGATAAGGTAAAGGAAATCTACACTTTTGCCTGGGGACACAGCATGGTGCAAGCACAACCGGGTTCACATAGCGGACCGGCACAACGTGCCTCTCGACCATTCGGTAACATTTACTTCGCCAACACCGACAACACCTGCGTCTCTGCCTTTGAAAATGCCATCGCTGAGGGATTCCGCGCTGCCGAAAGCGTGCATCGTCAGCTGAAACGGAGCACAGGAGCCAAACGTCTCGAGACTAGACGCTGAGTACGACAAACGAGACCTATTAGGGCATACGCATGAATCGCCCGTGCATTACTGCCGTTGGTCCCTCTACGAGAACATAGTAGCTTCCGCTAGGCAGGTAGGGCAGGGTCAACCGAATTCCCTGCTGACTGATCTCTTGGATATCCGAACATCGGTAGACTTCGTCACCCCGAAGATCCACAATGCGTACAGAGCAACGACGTGTTCTGTCGTCAGATTCAAAGCCATTAACCATTACATCCTCTTCCGATACGGTACGCAACTCGAGAACGTTGTCGGATCGTACTTCACAAACAAGCCTCTGCACATCGCCTACGACGCTTGCATCTTCGGTCACAGCATTTGGCATGTCTTCAAGTGCAAAGACCTGTGCGCCTGTGTAGAGTCCGATACAACCAACAAAGTTTGCCGTAGCTGAAAAACGTGTACCGTAGGTGCTGAAACCTCCCGGTTGTAAGGTGTACTCGACAACTCCACGTTTTGCATTGTTGAGGCTTATGACACCACCGTTTGCCGGAACTGCTACAAAGGCACCAGATTGATCAACGAAAGCAGAGGTTACGCCGGGTCTTGGAATCATTCCGGTGGAATCACCTGTCACTGCATCGTAGATGTGAATACCGAAACGATCGCTGACGTAGAGAATGGTTCCTTTGGCACTAAAGCAGTAGCTAAGCGCTCCGTTTCCCTCGTAACTGCGCTCCCAGAGCGTGCTAGCTCCGGTCATATTGACCAAACGTAGTCGCAGGCCATCGGAACTGACAAGACGATCATAACGCGAGTTAGCTAGAAGGTAATCGCCACACGTCAACGCCGGGTCGAGTCCGATGTTTTGTGCTACGCCCGGTTGTAGGTCGATGTGAACGATGGAATTCTGCTCCTTGCAACGCAAGAGAATGTGCGAGGCACTGCGATCCATTACCTGAGAGACAATGTCTGCCTTCCACACCGAATCGACACGTGCTCCCGTTGCAACATCATAGACACAGCAGTGCATGCCGGCAGCGTTTGTTCCACTTACAACCACTCGCGATCCATCTATACTCCAACTAAGATCCGTTACGAAGTTTGCATTGTCGTGAAATGCAGACACCTCGTGCATATCGGAAACATCATAGACCTTATAACTGTTCCTGCTCGTTTTCAGAAGTACACGTTTGCTTGCAGCATTATAGAGCGTGAATTCTCCGCTGTCCGATGGATTGTACAGTAGATTCATGTTTTTGCCATTCCGCAGATCCCAGTGACCAACGGTGGACGCTGTGACTAGTGTTGTTGTCGAGCTTGCTTCAGAAAAATCGAGGTCCAGTACTTTTTGTCCTACACCGAGAGCATGGAAGAGCTCGGTCGCGTCACTACGCAGAACCTGAATACGGCCGGCGCCATCGCTCATGCCAATCAATCCGGACGCTTCGTTGTACGACAGAGACTGCGTGTAATCATAGCAACGGTATGGCAAAACCCGTTTCGCATTCCGTTGAACATCGTAGTAGACCAATCGATAGGGTCCACCTTGAATATAGAACACGCTGTCCCCATTCGCGTTCATGATCAAACAGTTGTCGTTAGGACTAATCAGCGCAGTTGTCGCCGCGAGAATGGATGCCGTTGGAAGATCAATCACAAAGAGACTGTCACCGTTGCTGCGTGCCAGACATAACCGATCATTTGACGAAGTAGCTATGGCGTAAAGCTGACGTTGAGGATTCGCCAAAGACCACCGGAGGTTTTGCTTTGCTACGTCCCATACTTGTATGGATTTCTCAAGCTCAGCATGGGTGATGATGTATCGTCCGCTTGCACTCCAACAGGTTCGCGCATCATCAGCGTTTTGAATACTGAAGTGAAACAATTCCTTCGCACTTGCAACCTGATAAACGTAGGCTTGATGTTCCGATGTCAGCGCCAAAATCATCGAACCGTCCGGACTATAGCGAGCTGAGTAAAAATGTCTTTCACTACCGCCCTCGATCGTCTGTGTGACCGTTCCCTTCTCCACGTCCCAGATTTGTAGATTCGTCTGCCCTGTCGTACTGACCAGTGACTTAGCGTCCGGACTAAAGTCCACCGTTTTACCTGTTGAAAAGCCAAGCATAAACAAACGCGGACCAAGGCCTCCCTCTCGTGACCACACACTTATACTGTAGGCCTGACTTACTGTAGCGATATACTTTTCATCGGAGGACATGGCTAAATCAACAATACCATAATTGAGTTCCGTCATGTTGCGCAAAAACTCTCCGTTCTGCGCAGAATAGATGCTAATCGTCTCTCCCGAGTACGCCACAAGGAAATTTCCCTTCGGACTCCACCGTGCGTTACTCACTGTCGGAGATGTCCAGTGTGGTTGAACAGTATTCTGCGCTTGAACGATAAAACTACCGGCACAGAGAAATGCAATTGCGACAAGCGGCAACATCATCAATTTCATTTTGGGCATCTTAACACAGTTTGGGAGCTGAGGACAATCGATGGTAAAAATATACACACTCTCTTTTTCACCGCAGCTAACATCATTGCACTGGCCGTCAATTGATCCGGACACAAAAAAAGGGACCCGGCTCTGGGTCCCTTTCGTTTCAATGAGTGTCATTCCTGCCTGAGCATGGAGGATTGTGCTTCGTGTAGTGAAGCGGCTATTTTAACGAAGATCGAAGCGATCGGCATTCATGACTTTTGTCCAAGCAGCGACAAAGTCGTGCACGAATTTCGATGCGCTGTCTTGACAAGCATACACTTCAGCCAACGATCGCAGCACCGAATTGGATCCGAATACCAAGTCGACGCGTGTGGCGGTCCACTTCAAGGTACCACTTGTGCGGTCGTAGCCCTCATAGACACCTTTCTCCGATACGGAAGGCTTCCAGCTTGTAGCCATATCCAAGAGGTTAACGAAGAAATCATTCGAGAGCGTTTCTTGGCGCGATGTGAGTACACCATGTGCACTCTTATTCGCGTTGGCACCCAAAACACGCAAACCGCCTACGAGAACGGTCATTTCCGGTGCAGTGAGTGTCAATAGTTGCGCGCGATCGATAAGAAGTTCTTCAGCGGATACAGAAAACGCAGCCTTCGTGTAGTTACGGAATCCGTCGGCCAAGGGCTCGAGAACAGCGAAAGACTCAACGTCCGTTTGCTCCTGCGAAGCATCCATGCGTCCGGCGCTAAAGGGTACAGTCACATTCACACCGGCATTGTGAGCTGCGGCTTCCACTGCGGCAGAACCAGCCAATACGATCAGGTCAGCCAACGAGATCTTTTTGCTGCTCTGTGCGGCATTGAAGTCGGTCTGAATCTTCTCGAGGGTTGACAAAACGTGTGACAGTTGCTCGGGTTGATTGACAGCCCAGTCTTTTTGCGGAGCTAAACGAACACGCGCGCCATTAGCGCCGCCACGCTTATCCGAACCGCGGAAGGTCGAAGCGGATGCCCACGCAGTAGATACCAATTCTGAGATGCTTAAGCCGCTTGCACGTATGGTTTTCTTTAACGACGCTATATCAGCTTCAGCAACGAGTTCATGATTGCATGCAGGAATTGGATCTTGCCAAATCAATTCTTCCGCTGGTACTTCCGATCCCAAATAGCGAGAGCGAGGCCCCATGTCACGATGAGTCAGTTTAAACCAAGCACGAGCGAAAGCATCGGCAAACTGTTCAGGATGTTCGAGAAAGCGACGTGAGATCTTCTCGTATTCAGGGTCGAAGCGCAATGACAAATCCGTCGTGAGCATGGTTGGTACGTGCTTCTTTGAAGCGTCATGCGCATCCGGCACTAATCCCTGACCTGCATTGTCTTTTGGTCGCCATTGCTGTGCACCTGCAGGACTGTGGAACAGCTCCCATTCATAACCAAACAAATTCTCAAAGAAGTTATTCGACCACTGGGTAGGAGTCGTAGTCCACGTTACTTCAAGTCCACTACTAATCGTATCCGCTGCTTTGCCTTGTCCGTAGCTGCTGGTCCATCCGAAGCCCTGCTCTGCGATGTCTGCTGCTTCAGGCTCCGGTCCAACATGCTTGGCATCACCGGCACCGTGGGCCTTACCAAAAGTGTGTCCACCGGCAATCAATGCGACGGTTTCTTCATCATTCATTGCCATACGAGCAAAGGTCTCACGAATATCCTTAGCTGCAAGAAGTGGATCTGCCTTGCCGTTAGGTCCTTCGGGATTCACATAGATCAAGCCCATCTGCACTGCGGCAAGCGGGTTCTCCAAGTCGCGATCGCCCGAGTAGCGTTTGTCCTCTAGCCATTTCTCTTCATTACCCCAGTAGATATCTTTCTCCGGCTCCCAGATGTCGGCACGTCCGCCCGCAAAACCAAAAGTTTTGAAACCCATTGTTTCCAAGGCAACGTTACCTGCGAGAATCATAAGGTCAGCCCACGAAATCTTGCGACCGTACTTCTGCTTCACGGGCCAAAGCAGACGACGGGCCTTGTCAAGATTCACGTTGTCCGGCCAGCTGTTCAACGGTGCGAATCGTTGACTGCCGTTTCCTCCGCCGCCTCGACCATCTCCGGTGCGGTAGGTACCGGCACTGTGCCATGCCATGCGAATCATGAACGGACCATAGTGTCCGAAGTCCGCCGGCCACCAATCCTTCGAATCCGTCATAACAGCTGCTATGTCATTCTTCAACGCTGTGAGGTCTAGACTCTCAAACTCTTTTGCATAGTCAAAATCAGCGCCCATCGGATTTGTCTTCTCCGATTGCTGACTCAGGATATCAAGATTCAATTGGTTTGGCCACCAGTCGCGATTGGAACGCGCCCCTCCAACTTTGGCGCTGTGGGCGTGATGCGGACATTCACTCATGATCAGTTCCTTTATAGATGTTACTAATATTATTCGGCTTAATATAGACTATGTAAATATAGTTAAAAGGAGTAGGATGAGAATGATCTGTCGATAAGTTTTTACGCTACACGTGTCATCAGCTCCTACACCGCGCGAACCCGGGCTGGTGTGGTCTCCAAAAACTCTGTCTGTCCCAGTGCCAGACGGGGCAGCGAAGCTGAACCGTGCAGAAAAGGAATCCTAGTAGAAAAATCCATGCGCAGCTTCGAGTATTCGTTTGGGACCCCGGACCCATATGAGCGGAAGCCTTGAATCCATTGCAACTGGATCTCAGACTATAATTTATTTTGTGCAACCTATCGGTTGCACTATATTTGCAACCACAAGGTTGCGCTTGTCGATGTATGCTGTGATTTCTCGTGGTTGCACGATGTCATTGACTATCAGATTCTGCATCATCATAGTCAGCCTTGCGATGTGCATGGGTACTACAAACAGTGCGATAAGTCCTTTATTAACTATCATTTGAGAGGTTGCCATGAGTAAAGAGACAGAAATTAGAACAAATCTTGACGATTGCACCTTCACGGTCGTCCGTGAATTCGATGCTCCCTTAGCGTTGGTGTGGAGAGCATATACTGAGGCATCGCTTCTTGACCAGTGGTGGGGACCACGGCCATGGAGAGCGGAAACCAAGGATTTAGAGTTTCGCGCAGGCGGAATGTGGCTTTATGCCATGATTGGACCTGAAGGTGAGCGCCATTGGGGCCGCATGAACTACACCATGATTGAGCAGCACAAGGGATTCGAGATGGAAGACGTATTCTGCGACGAGCATGGGACAACAAACACGGATTTACCGGTGTCGCGCGGAAGCATACGTTTTGAAGAAAGCGCCGGGACCACGCGTGTCGAGTGGAAGACACAATACTCGTCGATCGAGGCACTAAACACCGTGATCGCAATGGGAATGGAGCAAGGCGTACGCATTTGCGTGGAGCAATTAGTCGAAGTCCTGAGCACGATGAACTAACTACACACTGTACTCTGTATATCAAGAGTGATTTTTCTATACGGCCGAGCTGCGCTCGGCCGTGTGTCTATGCTCCATGCACTTCAGACAGAACTCTTAAGGATGCGCGACAACTATCGCATGGCTACTGACCACGGCAGCTGTATCGCTTATACACTCGATACAATACAATCCTGTGGAGAGCTCAGTCGTTTCAAACGTCCCTTCAACCATGCCATCTCGTAGCTCGTGGCGCTGGCGATGAAGGATTCTGCCGAGGGCATCGCGTATCACAACGCAGACCTCTTGATTCTCCCGGACACCGGATAGCACGAATCGAAAGTGGCATCGTTCGTCGCAGGGAGAGGGTTGAACGTAAGTCCGGCCCGCTTCACGACTGCGATCTCCGTCCTGCTCGAGTACCGGCGTCGACTGTGAAGCTGCGATAATATCACGAAGAGCTTGCATCTTATAATTTCGGTCAGGATTCTTATAGTCGTCCGTTGCACCCCAACAACCGTAACGATTGTAGGAAGAAGCAAGAGTAAAGAAGTTTGCCAGCCCTCCTCCCTTTTCCTTCCAGCCCTGTAGGTAATTAAAGCGAATGGCATCTGCGCACTCTTTGGTGCGATGAGCACGTATTTGTGCGCTGAGATTATTGTTGAGCGACGAAGGAACACCCGGTCCGCCTTCATACGAAACGCAACCACCCACCAGACCTAATTTGCGTGCACGTTCCAGATGTGGCTCACGGTAGAGAGCGTAGGATTTATCACTGAGTTGTCGTTCGATATCTGTGTGCATCCCCTGTGCGACAACGACTTCATCTGAGTTTGATTCTGTTGAAGAGCCGAAGTACAAACTGGGATTGAGGGCGTAGATATACGTGGATGGAGGTCCAAAGTGCGATTGAATAAAGCTTGTGTGAACATCTGTACGCCCCACATAACCCTGTTGTGAGCCTAACACGACCCTAATGCGTTTATTAATTTGCTCAGCACCGAAGACTTGGGCGAAAAGCTGCGATAGTTCAACTGTCCGGCGTGCATAGTTCTGGTCAAAACTCAAGGAACGCGCTTTTGCGTCAGCTTGATTGTACACGCCGTACGCATGAAAGGTTGGACTCCATACTTCATTGCTGTTTTCAACATAAACATTAATAGAGGGATCAAGCTCTGTTTTGAGTAGGTGTGCAAGCTGCGTTACGTAGTCTGAGTCAGCCGACATCAGCACACAGATCCATATATCCTTCTTCAGGATGTTCGCCAGCATAATCATATGCTCCCAGCTCCATCCGTCAATCTTTGCGGTCTCAGTTACAGGAACTTGAGACGCGTAGTTCGCGGGTTTGCGCTCGGACCAACGAGTCTTCGCAGGGTAGACCGGCTCGCTGTCCCACACATTCTGCACACCGTAGAAACGATAACAGGCAAAGTCTGCAGCTCTGCATAAGGCAAGAAACTCATCGGTGAAGACTTTGGAGCTTCCCAAAGGATATCCGGGACGATTAATGACGAGGTCCGTGATGCCTGAGCGCAATGTATCGGATGAGGATCGACGTGTGTTTGTGAAAACCAGATTAACCAGACCATGATCCGCGCCGGGATATCCGCCTACGACCAGTTCAAAGCGACTTGTATTGGTGGCTGCGTCATACTGCATGTTCTGAATAGAGGAAGCAACCCAGGGAGAGCTCACTTGAGCCTGACCTCGAAAGGAGCAGGCATACGTACCTGACATATTCACACGGTACTTCTCCGGATCGTCAATTGTCTTGCTCCACTCAGCAACCGGTCTCGCGTCCATCAACAAATAGTCGAAGTCACTCATTGGGTAACCAAGACTATCATAGGCTGTCACCTTTGAGTAGCGATGAGAATGCAAGGCCAGATTCACAAAAGCGCCCGTGTTCTGTCCATCGAAGTTGACACCGAGTTGGAATTCAGCTTGGCTGAACACCTCAACTGCAAGCACCGGTACACACAATAACACCCATATGAGATGCGCGAATTTTCCGTTTCGTGTTTTCATGAACATTACTATTCGTAGAAGCAATCAGCCATACTTCGCGTGACACTCTTGCTAGGCACACACTAACACCCAACAATTTGCTGAGATGTACACTATCGGTTAAGCACCACAGCTAAAGTACTTTTAAAAGCTGGTTTTCTCTGGGAAACTACTTTAGTAAATGAATACATAGACCATTGTTTCTTAGACGGATCCGAGCTTGTCTCAATTAAGCTTGATGACCCAAAGATATCCTGTATGTTTAGCGTAGGATCCTCGGCGTACACCGTAATCGCTGTTGCACTTTCTTCATATGGGACATCAACGGCTTTGAGGACTAGTGACGAAGAATACGTGTTATTATAAGAGTGTAATCCGTTGGCGCGCTTATTCACATAACGTGTATATGTAGTATCCTCATAGGTCACAGCGGCTACCTTTCGCGTTCTGTCGAAAACGACTTTCAGGGTCACTAGACTCATATGCGACTGCTCGTTGGATGGCTCTACGCTTTCATACCAAACTCTGTTGGAAAATGTCACCGAACTATCCGTAATACTTCTGTTAGTCCAATAGTCAGGAGCAGCGATTGCTTTAAGTCGCAATGTATCGAAGTACGATGTTTTAAAAATATTAGAGCTCATGTACACTTGGTAGGTTGAGTCGATTTTACGCACAAGCTCCGGACCGTCAATCGAAAGCGATGCACTGAAGATTTCTGAAGCTGAGCGCACAAAGTCTGTTCTGTTCGATGCATAGACACCCCTGATTGTTGATGTAGTGAGACGAAACACACCGCTACTTTGATCGGCTTTTGGTATGAAGCCAATTACATTGTACACCCCTTTTGCTTTGTACAGCCTGTAGTCCGCATATGGAATATCCGCCGGATTGGTGAGAGAGAAACGCTCTTGGGACAGATCTACGAAGCGCACGATGAGTTCGCCTCTACTCCAATACTTGACTGATTTTGGAGCTAATAATGTATCCATATGCACAGCGAGTTTGGAGCTATTCAGTGCATAGTTTGTCTGAGTATTGAGAGTATAGGTCACGAACAACTCACCGCAGTTTCTTGCCAACACAACAAGGCGACAGACACTATCACCTTGAATATATTGACGAAGTATCTCTTGATCAACTTTTGCGACCTGCAAGGCGTAACTATACCTCGAAGCAGAGTCAAGTCTAAGCTCTACTGTAATTGTATCACCTTCATTCGTATGGCCCGATCCGTACTGAAGCGAGATAATCTCTGCACTTCTTGGCCTAATCTTAAAGGTCATTGGAGCACCCAGGGCCAAATTGTCGCTATAGAATTGTGCTTGCTTAATCCCGGGCACGGTGTCCTTAACAATGACTCTAAACACAGAATCGCTTACAGCAATTGGTTCTTGCTCAACTCCATCAATCTTTAAGACCAGCGGGTAGGTCTTCTGCAGAATTCGATTGCCAAAGAAGTTCAGGGTATCGCCGCTGAACAACTGCCACGGAGCGAGCGCTGTTATAACCGGCTTCTTTTCTCGATAGACGGGAATCATATTCGTCGATGCGCAAGCACTCGCTCCGGTCGTGGGTCTGAATACTAGTTGACCGCTAACTGCATCTGTCGGTATAGCAACAATTACAACTCCTGGATCAACCCGAATAACTTTCAATCGACGATCGTTAAGGTACACGCCAAATCTGCTACCATCGGTTGGAAAGCCCGCAGCTTGAAGGGCAACAGTGTCACCGGCAACAAGGAAACTTGGAAAAACGATACTATCACAAGGAATGACAAATGCAGCTTCGTTCGGTGAAGTGACAGTTTCGCAACTGATCCAGAGTGCGGATTGGGCCAGCAGGCCAATTAAGGTAATAACGCGACAAATCGTTTCCATCAAAGTGCTCCATAGTCATTATTATCCGGATGGAACCAATTTCCGCCTACTCAATATACATGAATGTTCGCCACAGTCTCCAAATTTCCGCTAAATCCAATAACGCTTCTGCTACTAAGGTAATTCCGAAAGTAAAATTATCTGCTGACCAAGAACATAATCCAGTAAGTACACACCCATTTGCAGATTCCTGAACACGCACACTCCCTGTTCATCGACTCCTGCTGTTGCTATCAAGCGTCCACGAAGATCGTATAGCGAACACACAAGTCCAGCTGACGACACGTTAGAGTCCACAACCCGAACAGTTATTTGGTCTCCATGAGCACCAACCAAACATTCAGATGCACAGTCAGACTTCACCTCATCGTGAATGACATCTACCATGTTCGAAGTGTTTGAACAGCCGGACTGATTGTACACTCGTAGTGCGTAGCTACCTGCTCGCATAAACACAAAGATCGAGTGCAGAGTGGTACTACTATCAATGGGCACACCGTTTTGCATCCACACATAGAGTACTGCTTGTGGGTCTGTAGACGCAGCAACCAGGCTATCTCCGCGTTGTTCGATTATCGGATGCTGTGGTATGTCTACTACGTTGACGACCATGCTATCGGCTAAAAATTCCTCGCCAAACTCTGTTCGTTGATAGAGTCGAACGGTATACTGCCCTAACGAGTCAAAGCGTAGTTGTGTCGAACGTGTGGTATCGCCGGTAGACCAACGATATCCTGCACAGACAAAGCTGCTCCGGACACTTAGTGCTTGGCTGCGACAGATGGAAGTGATATGGGGCTCAATCCACGTACGCGCCAACTTATCAACAACCAGAGTGTCAAAGTACAGGTAGTTACCTGCCATATCGAAGGCAACGAGACTCAGACGTATGATGGTAGAATCAAAGGGGTATTGAGCAATGAATCGTACGGAGCTCGTGGTGCCGGGTGTGATGCTATCAATCATGGGGATGACCAAACGTGTCGACCACAAAACGTCTACAGCACAAAGATTGGACCGTATTGTGGAATTGGATGGCCCATCCGTAATAGTGCCCCTGCAGCCATTGATTATCACGTTTTGTATCGAAACACTTGGTGCAACCGTATCCCGAATCTTCATGTGTATTCGTCGTGCTACCGACATTGCGGTCTGTGCATAGGCTGTAGAATCTTGATAGCCATACTGATAGACCGCAATGGGTCGATCGCAGCGAACGATAGCCGAGTTTGCTGAGCTATACGGTATTTCCAGGTAGGCGTAATGAACCGCGTTATCAGTAATTGACGGTTGAGCATAGACATTTTTCGGTGAGATAGCAGGCACGAGCGTCTTAACCGGAGTCCATACGTAGCGTCCGCTCACATACTCCCCGATCATCAAACTATCAGAAATGGTGTTTTTGTCCGTATTAAGCGGAGCGATGATCCCCAAGGTGTTCTGCTTCAACCTGGAGGAATGCTTGAATAGCACAGGTTGAATGAGGACAGTAGACGTGAATTGTTCTGTCGGAAGGATCGTACAGGATGTTGCATTGGCAAAATGGTCCGTGGGAGACAAGCCTGCGCTTAGCAGCGCAGCCGACATTGTGGTGTCAGCCCATAAGGTCATCACCGTGTCAACTGCCAGCGGTCCGTCGACGAAGCTATTTCCCAGATGTGGATACCATGCATCTTTCGTCAAGGTGAGTACCGCAAGTGAATCGCGATAAATCGTTGTAGGTTGTGCTCCAACAACATGAATCTGCGTTGCTTTCCGACTATCGAAGAGCCTAGGCACATAGTGTTGTCGTCCCCAGAATTCAGCGGCCTGCAACTGCTCAACACTAAATGAAGCACTCGAATCATGGCGAGCAAACACCGCGCTTTGCGATGCGGAGAACACCGACAAGGGGCCGTCGCTACTAATGATGGAGCCACATAAGTCTTGTTGACCTAGATTTCGGCTGTAAAAAACCAATACATCGGAAGCATTCAGGACCATGTCAAAGCTTTTACTCTGCGAATATCCTGTGGCGATCCCGGATGTTCCACCTGCAACAACGTGAACCTTTTGTTTATCCTTCGTTGCGACAAGAGCAACGACAGCCGGCAATATTCCTTCGGTGCTTGTGTATGCTGATGAAGCACCCAAAACAACGTACCGCGTACCCAGTGCATCAAGGCTGAGCGCGAGCCAGGACTCCGTCCGGGTTCGCTGCTGCATCGTACACTGTATAGTAATGGGCTCCGTGCTTATCACATGCAAGCCCATACCCTTCGAAACTGTCGGTACGCTGTCAGAACCCTTGGTCTCAAAAACAGCGGCGACCGAAGAGTCGAAATCAATATGTAATGGAAGGTTTCTTTTACAGGTGTATTCCCTGGCAAAGGAGGTTCCCGGTTTGATGATGGTAAATGTACAGTTCGCTTGACTCAGAACCGTCATGCCGTACTGCACCGAATCTACACGCGTGTTCAATGGTGGATAGCAAAGGTAGAACTCGCGACCGATGCTCCCAGGAGCGGTATGTACGAGGTCGCGAGAATGCTGATCGGCAACGAGACCTGAGCTTAAGGCAAGGCACAGAAAGATCGCAGGTACAAGACAACTAAGGATTTTTCTATACAGCGCTTGGTGATGTTCATTTTTGGCTGTGTATCCCAATTTCACCGCGTAGCTATGGTGGGAATGTTGCATGGTTGTATCCCTCTTGCGGGCAATAGACTTCGGTAACTGTCGGTAGTGACGACTCCGGCTAGACTCAAGCGTTCGATCCTATGTCAGATCAGAGTCAGGCTACCTCGAACAGAACATAGAAAGATTGCGTTTAACCACACAACGTCGTCAAACACTTTTCTTAGGTTTATTATACGCCGCTTAGTGGCTTACGCTGAAGATGCTGTGAAGTGCATCTGATGCAGCACCTAGCAAAGCGCTTTTCCCACCAACCGCAGTACATTTGCGGAGAACGTTCGGAGCCGACACACAGGAATGAGTGACATCGAAGACATTAACATCTATGAGTGCAATAGGAAATGAATTCTAACAATCAGCGCTTTGCACTATCGGAGCATACTATTCTTCGCGGCGAGTACATCCATCTTGTGCCACTTCGGCAGGAGCATCTTGGCGACTTGGAGCTCTGCGCAGCTGATCCTCGCATATGGGAGCACTATTTGTTTGACTGTTCGCAACACGAAGTCTTTCAGAGAGAGATGAAACGTGCGTTTCAAGAACGCGATGCCGCTCGCCAATTCCCTTTCGTGGTGCAACGTGCAGAGGATTCTTCCATCATAGGTTCCACTCGCTTCCTTGATCTGCAAGCTGAGCATCGCAAACTCGAAATTGGATGGACATGGCTTGTACCCTCCGTTTGGTCTTCCGTCGTAAACATCGAAGCGAAACTCTTGCTCTTGAGTTTCTGTTTCGGAGAACTCGGAGTGCAACGCGTCTACCTGAAAACCGATGCCAATAACAAACGTTCGCGACGTGCCATTGAGAAGCTTGGTGCACAGTTTGAAGGGATTCTACGTAAGGATATGATTCGCGACAATGGAACCTCGCGAGACTCCGCTTACTACTCCATACTGGATGATGAATGGCCTCATGTCCATGCGGGGCTGCGCCTCCGCATGGACAGAGCGTCCTCGACTGATTCGTCAATCACACAATAATTTGCATATTCCCTCAACGACAACTACCGAATCCGACGACAAACGCTGAATACACCGTGTCGTGTGGGTTTAGCCGATGACACCTTGCCTAAAGAACCTTCGGTGACTCGTTCACAGCTGCTTTTGATGACCTCTTGACTGTACCCATGATGAAACTTGATCTCGTACAAATAGCATTAGTCGTCGACGACTACGACAAAGCAAAAGAATACTACACGAAAGTTTTGAAATTTGATCTGCAGCAGGATAGCGATCGTGGTGAGGGCAAACGCTGGGTTGTGGTGCGTCCTCCGGGATCGACCGGCTGTTCCCTCCTCTTGGCTCGAGGAGCAACCGATGAGCAACGTTCGCGAATCGGCAA
>JBGAKH010000013.1:0-136684 GCA_044224515.1 Chlorobiota bacterium
ACACCTACACCTTGAGCAGTGGCTCCTACAGCTTAACGCGTAAGATGGTAGTAACGAAGTAATACAGATCTTCGGACATCATCAAAGGCATTAGGCCTTGAAGTAGAAGGACCGAGAGTGGAAACTCTCGGTCCTTTTTTATTTCTCAATGTTTTCATGACCGTATTGAACAAGCTACCAACCGCCTCTGATACGAGCGACATAGCACTGTGTCACCACAATCTTATCGTTATCGCATGCAATCCTTCTTTTTACGACGTTCATCAGCTTAGTCGTCTATGATTCAGATAGCTTCAGATAAGCTTTCTAGCTTCACCATGGCGTGAAAATGAACAAATGTCAAAAAAGAATCAAGTTTACTCATAAACGTTCATAAGCGATGTAAGTTGTTGTTTAGCAAGTCCTTCACCGAAGTAAATAACGTGCTTATAACCGGGTATATAAAGGACAAAATTAACTTTTAATTCACTGGTGCTTGGACATGAAGCCCGTAGATTAGATTGCCTTAGGGAGGGTACTACCATCACATCGGAAAAAAGAGATTCGGGACTCGATTCGTATGCCTAAATGAGCTTGGCTGGTGAGAGTTTCCTTATGGAGTGAGTCTAGGTGATTGGGAAAGTATAAGAGCATCGTTAAGAATAGAGGACCACGAAATGTAAGAATTGGTGGGCGATAACTATGGGATACTACTATTCTTATCGATTGATATCAGGTACTCTACGCCATTGAACTTGTAGCAAGAATTTGAAAATAATAAGCTTAGATGCAACGTTGAAACCCATCTCATTTTGAGGTATTCATAGCTAAGCATGAGGTTCCAAGACAACATTTTTTACCATTTATTATAGGGAGTATAGTATGAATTTGTTTTCAAAGCGACTTCGAGGCCGCCTTCTCGTCGTAGCTTTTGCGCTAACAATGTTGATTGGAAGCGCATCCCAATTGCAGGCGCAGCTCTGCACAGCATCATGCTTCCCGTATTTTTATTACGGATGTATGTCCATTGCATCATTTACGGTCAATGGTACAAACTATTCGAATACAAATTGCGGAGCGTCGGACGTTGGAACAACAGCCGACAACACGAACCAGTCCTTTCAATCCGTTCCGGGCGGTACTATCTCTTGGAATATGACAGCCGGATACTACTACGGCTCATACTATGATGGTTACTACTTGATTTTTGTTGACTGGAACAACAACAACACATGGACGCAAGTGTCTCCCGCATATAGCTCCAACTATATGTATCAGACTACGAGTGGTAGTTTCGTTGTCCCGGCTAACGTGACACCGGGTCCCAAGCGTATGCGCGTCATGTTCCACTACTACTACTACTACGACTATTACTTCTCTGCAGCAAATCGTGTTGATCCTTGTGTCCAAACAAATAGCTCTGTTCCGGGCTATGGTGATTGTAAAGATTTTACCTTGAACATTGGTTACAACAACGACGCTAAGCTCAACTACGTTTCAACCACAACCGCACCTCCGTTTACTGCAGGTGCAAACAATGTTGTCATCAACTTCACGAATAATGGATTGAACAACATTACCAGTGCTGCATTCAACTACACAGCAACCCCATCTACCGGTTCACCGATTACCGGTACTGCTACATATAGCGGAACGCTTACACCTGGTTCTTCTACGTCGGTGACACTGTTGACGAACTACAACTTTCCAAGTGTAGGGAGCTTGAATGTCGCCGCATCGGTGTCATCGGTAAACGGAGGAGCTGATGGCAATACGGCAAACAACAACGCTTCGGCTCTTCTTGGAGCAGGTTTGAATGGTACCTATACCGTAGGCGGAAGTAGTCCGGATTTCACTAGCCCTGCGCAAGCTGCTTCTCAGCTTACAGCAGGAGGAACGATCGGGGCGGTGACCTTCAACATCCGACCGGGTACATATACCGAAAATGTATACGTGGGGAACATTCCCGGTAATTCGATTACCAAACCCATTGTCTTCCAGTCGGAAAATGGAAACAAGAATAGCGTGATACTCCAGTATTCAAACGTTTCTGCAGCTGCACTTACAGGAACGACATCTGTAGGTTCAACACCGACGCTTCGTCTCAACAATGCTGATTACATCACCTTTAAAAACTTTACTATAGCGGCACTCAACACCACATCAGGTCTTGGTATTGGTATTGAATTGATTGGTGCCAGCGGTGGAGCTTCGGGTTGCGACAATGTCACTTTCGATAACATGGTGTTTAACGGAGCGGCAACAACGGGTACAAGTTTAGGTGATGTCTTCTTCCTCTCTGTGAACAGTGGATATCATCCGAACCTATCAGTAACCAATTGTGCATTCAACAATGCATCGATTCCGTTCTACCATGTTTACGCTAGCTCAACATATCCCACAGGTATCGTTATCTCGAACAATACCTTTTCAAACTTTGGCTATTATGCAACGCGCCTTGAGGGAACTCAAGATGCAACCGTAAGTGGTAATTCATGGTCCAGCAGTAGCAGTGCACTTGGCGCAGGAGTGATTTTCGTTAATCACAACGGTGCCTTCAACTTCCGTAAAAACCGCGTGAGCTTGACATCTGCCACTAGTCTTTCAGATGTAGTATCAGGTTCACGTAGCTCGAGCGGTCAAGCCATTTTTGCCAACAACTTCTTGCGCATTGCTGGAACGAGTGGATATGGTATCAATAGTTCAGCCAGCTCGAACGTTGGATTCTTCCATAATACGATCTATAGCTTGACTCCATTGGCAGCATTTACATCGTCATCGGCAACGTCAATCGCTGTCACAAACAATATCTTTATCAATGCGGGAACCGGTCCGGCTTTCGCCGGTGTTAGTGGTGTCGTTTCTAACTACAATGACATATATGCTGTCGGTACAACGCTTGCTACCTGGAACGGTACCGGCTATACCACTTTTGCATCATATAAGTCAGCTTCGGGACAAGATGCGGCAAGCGCCAACAATCTTCCGCCATTCGTCGATCAAGCTACAAACAACTTGTCTCTGACAATCGTTAACCCACTTCTCTACGGTATAGGATCAACTTCCAACGGTACCTATAATTCCGGTTTACGTAACACCGTACAGGACGACATCTTCGGTAACAACCGTTCCAACCGCGCTGAAATCTTTATGGGCGCTCACCAACTTGTTCCGGTGATCAGCTTTAACCCGGCTCCGCCTGCAACCCTGACGGGATGTGCCAACCAGACGCTCACGATTAGCGCAAACGCTGTTGTGACTTTTGGCGCACAACTCAGCTACAGCTGGCAGCGTAATGGTGCTCCGCTCCTCGATGGAGTCAACGGAGTATCCGGTGCATCAACCAACACCCTGACCATCACCAATGCGCAACCCTCGCTCAATGGTGGTGATTACGTACTTCGTGTTACTGCTACCGGTGGTGCCGATCCCTTGATCTCCAACATCATCTCCGTTACGGTCAACGCTCCAATTGTTATCAACCAACAGCCTGAAGCACGCATCATCTGTCAGGGCAGCGAAACCTCAATGGCAGTCGTAGCAAGCGGTACCATCCTCGGTTACCAATGGCAAAAAGATGGTGTGAACATCGCGGGTGCTACAGGTCCGATTCTTGTTATCAACAATGCGGGCTTCCAACAATCAGGTCGCTACCGTGTGGTTATGTCCGGTACTTGCGGTACCACAACGGTTGCATCCAATGATGCGGCTGTTGTCATTGCATCGAACACACTCATCGGTACTAACCCGGAGGTAAGTGGTGCGGCAGTCGGCTCAACAGGCTATTTGTCAGTTGAGGTAAACGCTACTGCGAAGCCGAACGGCTATAGCCCGAGCTTCCAATGGTACCATGGTGCAACCAAGATGGTTGACGATGGTCGTGTTAGCGGTGTAACCACTAGCCAACTCACCATTCGCAACATGCAAACAGCAGACATCACCAAGGATTACTACTGTGTTGTTACCGGTATCTGTGGTTCTCAGAGCTCAGCACAAGGTGGCTTCTACGTATCACAAGATCTCGATTCAAAACCAACCTTCGAGCCAAGAAGTTTGTAGTCAAGTGATGCAAGCTTGATGGTCAGTGCTAGCTCCAACATCCCGAACGTGGTGTATAGCTATCAGTGGAAGAAGAACGGAACGAATGTTTCGAACTCAAGCATGTACCAAGGTGCAACAACCCGTCTTGACGATCAAGGGAGCAACGGCAGCCGAAGCAGGCGATTACACCTGTTTGGTAACAGCCAACCCCACAGGCGCAAACTTGTTATCACAACCGGCAACGATCTCCGTGATCAGTGCACCTGCAATCAGCACACAACCGGCAGCCAAGACGGTTTGTGAAGGCGAGAAGGTAACAATGAACGTTGTAGCAACAGGTGGAACACTGGGATATCAGTGGAAGCGCGCAGGCGTGAACATCAGCGGAGCAACAGACGCATCGGTAGAAATCGAGACAGATGCATCGATGAACGGTCAATTGATCACCTGTGTGATTAGCAACAACTGCGGAACAACAACCAGCAGTGAAGCAGCGTTGACCGTGAACAGCAAGCCAGTGATCACGACACAACCGAGCGACATGGTAGTGGTCAAGGGCAGTGTTGTAACGATCTCCGTAAGTGCAACAGGCGGAAGCAGCTACCAATGGAAGTTCAACGGAGCAGCAATCCCCGGCGCAACACAAGCGAGCTATGAACTGCCGAGCTACACAGAATCAATGGCCGGCAACTACGTATGCGAAGTAACAAACAGCTGTGGCATGACAACGTCAAACGCAGCTCGTCTGAGCACCAGTGGTCGTGAAGAAGATGCATTGGCAGCAGGCTTCGGCTTGAGCAATGCAGAACCGACACCGACCAATGACTATGCAAAGGTGAACATCACGATGCCAAGTGCAGCACAAGCCCGTGTTGTCTTGCATGATAGCTTCGGCCGTGAAGTAGCAGTATTGTTCGAGGGCGTAGCAAGTGAGAACCAAAGTGTTCGCATCGATGCAACAAAGTTGAGCAATGGCGTCTACACCTACACCTTGAGCAGTGGCTCCTACAGCTTAACGCGTAAGATGGTAGTAACGAAGTAATACAGATCTTCGGACATCATCAAAGGCATTAGGCCTTGAAGTAGAAGGACCGAGAGTGGAAACTCTCGGTCCTTTTTTTTTTTCATTACCTGCCGGATCAGCCTCTTGATCAGACTGCTGATTTGCCCCTACCTCATCTAAAGTGCTTATAACGCCCTTTTGTAACAGGACTGTTTAAGGACAAAGAGTCCACAAAAAAGGTTACGACATGACAGAGATGCGCCTAGGCAACACTCGCGGTGCGAATGCTCATTTGTTGGAGCCATGCTTAGCCTCATAGATGCCTACTCTTGCCGAAAAAGTTAGGAGTAGCATTCATAAAAGTGGAAAGAAAAGTGAATCAATGTCGACATGTATTAATGAAGATTCATCAACAGATGTTCAAACATTGAAGCCTGAATTCGTGAACGTGTCGGGATTCTGATTTCTCATTTGGGACAAGGATGGTCGAAAAAGCTTGCAAATCTTCAAAAAATCACTATAATAAGACGTGCAAGTTAAAAATATTGTTGCGATGATCCCGAATCGCTGGCTAATGAGTAGACTGCTTGGTTCAAAAAATGAATACAGACTAAAAAAAATGCCTAGAAAAATGAATAAATATTTTGTCATAAATTCATGAAACTGTAGTTTGGTGCACTCAAAGCTGGCAGCTCAAGGGGATAGGATGATCGTAATGAAGCGGAACATGTGAAATGGCTGCAGCAGAATGCGAATTGAGAACGGCATCAGCACAGGGAAATTCTAGACTGTCATTTTCACACTTACAAGGGGTTCATATGCTTAGATCTGATACTCGCTCTATGGCATTGCGCGTAACTCGCGCATGGCTGGTTTTACTACTGTTTTTGGCAGTAGGTCCAAGCGCGTCGGCACAACTGGCAAACCTTAGTTGCGGCCAAACGTGGTACTATACGTCTTACGGGATCTCGTCATTCAAGTTTAATGGTACAACTGTGAGTTCGGGAGTTAACTGGCCGTCGATAGCGGCAACGGTAGGTACAGGGAACACGAACATGTCTAATAGCTTCAGCGTTGTCCCGGGTCAAACCTGTACTTTTCAAATTATCGGACAGTTGACCTACTACAATTGCTTTGGTCTCTACATCGATTGGAACAACAATGGTACCTTTGAGACTAGTGAATACATTACGAATCTCGTTGGCTATTACTCCAACAACTATTCAGGTGCCTTCACTGTGCCTGCAGGCGTGACGCCGGGTCCCAAGCGCATGCGCGTAAACTGGGACTACTATTACGGATACTATTACTACGGCATCTGGGGACCGTGCCGTTCTTACGCGAGTGGTCAAACCCAGTACTATGGCGATTGTGAAGATTATCTGCTCAATGTCGGCTATCAAAATGACGCAGCCTTGACAGGGATTTCGACTTCTACAGCACCTCCTTTTCCGGCCGGAACGAATAACATCACGGCGACAATCAAAAACAATGGAGTGAACACGATCACCGGTTTCACAATGGACTACACTGTGACTCCTTCAACCGGGTCAACGATAAGCGGAACCATTAGCTCAAATACGACACTTGCAAATGGTGCATCGACCACCGTTATCTTAGTATCCGGCTACGATTTTCCAGCCGTGGGTAGTGCAACTGTGTCGGCGTCGATTGCGACTGTAAACTCAACCAATGATGGCAATACGTCCAACAATTCTTCATCAGCGCTTTTCGGCGCAGGTTTGAATGGTACGTACACCGTTGGAGGCTCCAGTCCTGACTTTAGCAGTATAGCTCAAGCGGCAGCTCAACTAACTGCGGGGGGGACAATGGGTCCGGTTACCTTTAACATCCGACCCGGTACCTACACAGAAAACGTCTATATCGCCAACATCCCGGGTAGTTTATCCACCCGACCGGTGGTTTTTCAATCCGAAAACGGTAATAAGAACTCAGTTGTTTTGCAGTATTCCAACACATCAGCAGCTGCAATGAGCGGCACAACCTCAATTGGCAATACTCCTGCGTTGCGCATGAACAACGCTGACTATGTTACGCTGAAGAACTTTAGCATAACTTCACTGAATAGCTCGTCAGGTCTTGGAAATGCCATCGAATTGGTCGGCGCAACCGGTGGTGCATCAGGTTGTGACTATGTCACTTTTGATAACATGGTTTTCAATGGCGTGAGTTCGACCAGCTCGGCTATTGGCGACGTTTTCATGTTGTCGACGAATGCGGGATATCATCAGAATCTTAGCGTAACGAATTGTACGTTCAACAATTCAGCAACGCCTTTCTATCATGTTAAATCAAGCACTCCATATGCTCCAAACATGGTTTTGAGTGCAAACACCTTTACGGACTTCGGCTACTCTGCAGGCCGCATCGATGGAACAGATGGTGCAATAGTCAATGGTAATAGTTGGACTGCTGTTGTTAATCCGATAAGTAGCGGTCTCAATTTGTTCAATCACAACGGCCCCTTCAATTTCCGGAAGAACCGTATCAATGTAGTATCAAGCATAGGTGCAGCTGCTCTTAGCTCCCTCACGCGGACAACTACCAATCAGGCAATCATCGCGAACAATTTCATCCGTGTTGCAGGTGCAAGTGTTGTGGGTATCAACTGTTCTGCAACATCGAATGTCGGTATCTTTCACAATACCGTCTATCAAGACGGCAACGGATCGGCGTTCACTGCGTCAAGCGCAACCACGAATGCCGTGACGAATAACATCTTTATCAATGCAGGAACCGGACTTGCTTTTGCAGCTGTTAGCGGAGTTACAGCAAACTACAATGACTATTACTCCGTAGCAGGAAATGTAGCTAGCTGGAATGGAACTGCTTATGCGACAATGGCTGCCTATCAAGCTGCATCAGGTCAAGATGCAAAGAGTAGTAATGTCCTTCCTACACTCGCCGATGCTGCCAATAACAACTTGTCTTTGACCTTTGTCGATCCTTTGCTTTATGGTGTTGGATCCACTTCGAATGGTACCTATAACTCAGGACTACGCAATACCATTCAAGATGACATTTTTGGGAATAACCGTTCCACGCGTTCCGAAATCTTCATGGGTGCGCACCAACTGGTTCCGGTGATCAGCTTCAATCCGGCTCCGCCGGCAACTCTTAGCGGTTGCGCTAACCAAACTCTGACAATCAGTGCAAATGCTGTCGTTAGCTTTGGCGCTCAACTCAGCTATAGCTGGCAACGTAATGGTGCTCCGCTCCTCGACGGTGTCAACGGTGTATCCGGTGCATCGACCAACACCCTGACCATCACCAATGCGCAACCCTCGCTCAATGGTGGCGATTACGTACTTCGTGTTACCGCTACCGGTGGTGCAGATCCTTTGATCTCTAACATTATTAGCGTCAACGTCAATGCACCGATAGAAATAAACCAACAGCCGTCTCCACGTATAATTTGTCAAGGCAGTGAAACCTCGATGGCAGTTGTTGCCAGCGGTACTATCCTCGGCTATCAGTGGCAAAAAGACGGCGTCAACATCGCCGGTGCTACAGGTCCGATTCTTGTTATCAATAATGCAGGCTTCCAACAATCAGGTCGCTACCGTGTGGTGATGACCGGTACTTGCGGTACCACAACAGTTGCATCCAATGACGCAGCTGTTGTCATTGCATCGAACACCCTTATTGGTACGAATCCGGAAATCAACGGCGCAGCGGTAGGTTCCACCGGTTATTTGTCAGTTGAAGTGAACGCTACTGCTAAGCCGAATGGCTATAGCCCGAGCTTCCAATGGTACCATGGTGCAAGCAAGATGGTTGACGATGGTCGTGTTAGCGGTGTAACCACTAGCCAACTCACCATTCGCAACATGCAAACAGCAGACATCACCAAGGATTACTACTGTGTTGTTACCGGTATCTGTGGTTCTCAGAGCTCAGCACAAGGTGGCTTCTACGTATCACAGATCTCGATTCAAAACCAACCTTCGAGCCAAGAAGTTTGTAGCTCAAGTGATGCAAGCTTGATGGTCAGTGCTAGCTCCAACATCCCGAACGTGGTGTATAGCTATCAGTGGAAGAAGAACGGAACGAATGTTTCGAACTCAAGCATGTACCAAGGTGCAACAACCAATGTCTTGACGATCAAGGGAGCAACGGCAGCCGAAGCAGGCGATTACACCTGTTTGGTAACAGCCAACCCCACAGGCGCAAACTTGTTATCACAACCGGCAACGATCTCGCAGCCAAGACGGTTTGTGAAGGCGAGAAGGTAACAATGAACGTTGTAGCAACAGGTGGAACACTGGGATATCAGTGGAAGCGCGCAGGCGTGAACATCAGCGGAGCAACAGACGCATCGGTAGAAATCGAGACAGATGCATCGATGAACGGTCAATTGATCACCTGTGTGATTAGCAACAACTGCGGAACAACAACCAGCAGTGAAGCAGCGTTGACCGTGAACAGCAAGCCAGTGATCACGACACAACCGAGCGACATGGTAGTGGTCAAGGGCAGTGTTGTAACGATCTCCGTAAGTGCAACAGGCGGAAGCAGCTACCAATGGAAGTTCAACGGAGCAGCAATCCCAGGATACGTATGCGAAGTAACAAACAGCTGTGGCATGACAACGTCAAACGCAGCTCGTCTGAGCACCAGTGGTCGTGAAGAAGATGCATTGGCAGCAGGCTTCGGCTTGAGCAATGCAGAACCGACACCGACCAATGACTATGCAAAGGTGAACATCACGATGCCAAGTGCAGCACAAGCCCGTGTTGTCTTGCATGATAGCTTCGGCCGTGAAGTAGCAGTATTGTTCGAGGGCGTAGCAAGTGAGAACCAAAGTGTTCGCATCGATGCAACAAAGTTGAACAATGGCGTCTACACCTACACCTTGAGCAGTGGCTCCTACAGCTTAACGCGTAAGATGGTAGTAACGAAGTAATACAGATCTTCGGACATCATCAAAGGCATTAGGCCTTGAAGTTGAAGGACTGAGAGTAGATGCTCTCGGTCCTTTTTTTTATCGTTCTTTGTTCGATTTATGTCGTGTGCGGGTAGAGTCCTCTATCCTTCTGTGCTCCATCTATGCGAAGCACGCACAGTGGATCCATGTTGAACAAGATCGCTTAAGTGCTTGTAAATAAAAGAAAAGCGCTGTGGGTTCTCTTTGCTGAATTCGTAAATTGTTTAGTGAATTGAAACAAAAGCAGTTCTCCGGTGCTTTAGCAATGCTAGGCGCTTGCAAGCCCAGCATTTTCTACGGTTTGTGAGAGTGCATTCAGTACTTTTTGATCGATGAAAAAATCATTACATTGGTACTGTACGACTCCGATATCTAGTGAAGCTGAAGTGGATTAAGAGCCTAGGTACGAGAGTTGTTTCTCCACCATACACACATCGTGGTTTCGGTCTGCGTAACACCAACGTGACACAAAAATCACATATCGCAACTTGCTCTGCTGCATTGTCGAGTTCTTTACGGCGACTAGTAGAGAAGATACTCATACTTACGCTGCTTCTTAGCGGTGTGGTCTTGCGCGCTCAATTAGCCAACCTCAGCTGTGCGCAGACGTGGCACTATTCCACCAACAATTACTACATAGCTACTTTTACTTTGAACGGACAAAGTGTTAGTTCGGGATTGGATTGGCCGGCTGCTGTTGGTACTGTTGGAACGGGCAATACGAACATGAGCGAGAGCTTCACCGTAGTCCCCGGTCAAAACTGCTCGTTTACTATTTCCGCCAATGCTTCCTATTACAATCAATTTGGCTTGTACATAGATTGGAACAACAACGGAAATTTTGAGCAATCGGAGTACATAGCGAATGCGATAGGCTACTTGTCCGCTTCGTATTCAGGAACATTCAGCGTTCCAAGTACCGTGAGTCCCGGACCTAAGCGTATGCGAGTTAACTGGGATTACTACTATGCCTATGCCTATTATGGAACGTGGGGACCTTGTCAATCGGAGGCTAACGGTAGCATTCAGTATTACGGCGATTGTGAAGACTACGTTCTCAATGTTGGCAACCAAAATGACTTGTCCGTCGGTGCATTGAGCTGCAGCACTCCGCCACCGTTCAGTTCCGGTTTGAACACCATAACCGCTGTTGTCACAAATGCCGGTACCAACTCGATTACCTCTTGTGCTCTGAATTACACATTGAACCCTTCTTCCGGTTCGACCATATCCGGCACGATCACCACGAACGTGTCACTGGCACCCGGTGCATCGACAACTCTCAATATTTACAGTTATAATTTTCCTGCCTTGGGAACGCTTGGTGCTACACTGTCGGTCAACGCCGTAAACGGTGTTTCCGATCTTAACACGGTGAACAATAGTGCGCAGACCACGTTGGCAGCCGCCGTGAATGGTGCGTACACGATTGGTGGTAATTCTCCCGACTTCGTGAATTTTGGATTGGCGGTGTTGCAGCTGAATGCCGGCGGTACACTCGGAGCAGTGACCTTCAATGTCCGCAACGGGACTTACACCGAGGCACTGCAAATCACAGCGTTTCCCGGAAGTCTCGTAACACGTCCGGTGAAGTTTCAGTCTGAGAGCGCTAACAAAAACTCCGTCATACTGCAGTTTTTGAACACAAGTGCGACCCCTCAGAGTGGAACGACTTCAGTAGGAAACACCCCTGCGCTGCGGGTGTGTGCGGCTGACAACATCACTTTCAAGAACTTCACCATTGCAGCGTTGTCTGGTAGCTCAGCCTTCGGCAATGCCGTAGAGCTTGTCGGTTACAGCGGAACCACGACCGGTTGCGATAACATCAAGTTTGATAACATGGTGTTCAACGGTTTGTCAGCATCTTCGGCAGCTATTGGTGACGCTCTCGTGTTGTCGGCAAACGGCGCATATCATGTAAACTTGAACTTCAGCTCCTGTACCTTTAATCAATCGTCCCTGCCGTTGTGTCTCGTCAATCAGAGTGCCTACAGCAGTCCCGGACTCGTTCTCAGCAATAACAGTTTCAATAACTTTGTGAGCTCCGGATTGAAGCTTGATGGTACTGATGGGGCAGTTATCACGTCGAACACCTGGATTGCCTCAGGCAGTTCACTGAATTCCGGCATCGTACTGACACAGCACAACGGAGGTTTTCAGTTTCGACGTAATCGTGTGAACATAAGCGGTGCAAGTGGCATCAGCGCTATACAAAGTGGCACTCGCTCAAATGCGGCGCAGGCAATCTTTGCAAACAATTTCATTCGTATAGAAGGCAGCAGTTGTGTTGGCCTCAACACAAGTTCGTGTTCGAACCTCGGAATCTTTCACAACACCGTGTACTCGCTCAGCACAGAGCCTACTTTTCTGGCGAGTCCGGCTTCAAACCAAGGAGCGGCTAATAACATTTTTGTGAATGTGGGAGGCGGAGCTGCTCTGAGTGGGGGGACGGGCTTAAGCTCAAATTACAACGACCTCTATAGCTCCGGCGCAATACTCAGTGTGTGGAATACCGTGAACTGCGCTACCTTGGTGACGCACAAACAAGTTTCAGGACAAGACGCGGCAAGCTCATTCTTCAATCCAAATTTCGTTAATCAGAGTACGGCAGATTTTTCTTTGACTTGGGTACATCCTCAACTCTATGGTTTAGGTTCAAATTCCAATGGAACTAGTACCTCGGCATTACGAACAATTGTGTCGGATGACTTCTTCGGGACAACTCGCATGGGCCGCTCAGAAGTCTATATGGGTGCTCACCAACTGGTACCGCAAATAACGGTCACTCAAGCGCCTGCTACGTCGGCAGTCGTTTGTGCCGGACAGAACCTTAGCATGACCTGCGCTGCGACCGTTAGTAACGGCGCTGTCCTGAGTTACCAGTGGTATCGAAACGGAGTGGCGCTGAGCGATGGACAGAACGGCATTAGCGGTTCAATGACAAATATTCTCACGATTAGTTCGGCTCAACCGACACTGCATGCGGGTGAGATTGTGGTCAAAATTGCAGCCAGCGGCGGGACCGAAACGGTCACTGCACCAAGCTGTATGGTAAGTGTCAACGCTCCGGTAAGCATTAGCAAGCAGCCATCGCCTGCGGTACAATGCGTTGGATCCGAACTCCGTTTGGGCGTTGAGACTGTAGGCACTGTGGTTTCCTATCAGTGGCAGAAAGATGGAGTCAGTATACCGGGAGCTACAACTCAAAACTTACGCATTGCAAATGTGAGCTTCCAGGCTTCCGGTACGTATAGGGTTGTGCTAAGCGGAACCTGCGGTTCCACATTGATAAAATCCGTCGATGCACCCGTAGTCATCGCCGGAGCAAACATCATTGCAAAGGATCCCGAGATCACCGGCGCAACAGTAGGTACGACTGGCTACCTCTTTGTTGAATCAACAGTAACCGGACAACCCGGGGGCTATGAACCGGGCTATCAGTGGTTTCATGGCAATGTCGCCATTAAGGACGATGGACGTGTGAGTGGCACTACGACCAGTCAGTTGACAATTCGCCAAATGCAGCAGGGTGACATCACCAAAGATTATGTCTGCGTCGTGACGGGACCATGCGGTTCGCAAGCTTCGCTGCAAGGTGGATTTTATCTTTCTCAGTTGACGGTTGTCAATCAACCGCGATCTCAAGATGTGTGCCTCAACACGGAGGTTCATCTATCGATTCTCGTAACTTCGAACATTGCGAACGCTCAGTACAGCTATCAATGGAAGAAGGATGGAAAGAATGTGGTTGATGGCGCCATCATTAACGGAGCCAATAGTCCTGAGCTCGTATTTGCTTCCTTGCGTTCCACCGACACTGGCGATTATAGTTGCTTGGTCACAGCCAAGCCGACCGGCACAACCATTCAGTCTTTGCCGGCGAAACTCCGTTTGCTCGATGTTCCGCATATCGACCTTCAACCAAAAGCAAATGACTTTTGCAATGGATCGGTTGCTCGTTTTAGTACACATGCCACCGGTGGACCCATTCGCTATCAGTGGAAGATCGAGGGAGTGGAGATCTCCGGAGCAACCTCGGCTGAGCTGGAGTTTGCCGCTGATACGAGCGACAACGGTAAGCGCGTGGAGTGTATCGTAAGTAATGGTTGCAGTGTCACATCGACAGAGGCTCTGTATCTGCACGTGAGCACACCTCCGGTTATTACACAGCAACCCGGCGACGCAATTGGTGTAGAAGGCTCGCGTGTTGTGTTGCATGTCGAAGCAGCTGCTGCGGTGATCTACCAGTGGCGCCGTAATGGGATAGACGTAGCCGGCGCTACGCAGTCATCGTATGAGATTAACCCCTTTAGTGCCGCAGATGCAGGCGCTTACGATTGTCTTTTGGGCAACGCATGTGCCATGGTCTTATCGAAGGCCGCACATCTTGAAGTCTCGGCAGTTGCCTCAGACGAAACTCTAATAGGTAGTGAGAATATCTTTACAATTGCAGCGGCGCAGCCAAATCCCTGCTCGGACTTCTGCGATGTACGAGCACAGCTGAGTGGACCGGGGCCTGTCATTCTCTCTCTCTGTGATCTATTGGGAAGGGAGTTGATCCGACACGAGTCCTACGCAGTGTCCGCAGAACTCAGAATTCAACTGGATACACGTGATATGGCCAACGGTCAGTACATTCTCAAAGTGCAGCACGAGAACAGGATTCGCTCTCGCGCACTCGTCGTATTACATTGATCGAGCTGCGAACACTCATCACTTCAATCTCGCATTGTCTCAGTAATCGCTCATGCGGCAACCTTTCCCGATCGCGAAACGCAGAGTGTTGCTTTCAAGTTGCTGTAATCTCTGTGTCTGAGATACATCGGTACGTGAGTTGTTAATCCTGCCCTAAACAGCTAAAGGTCAAGGAATCTCCACATTAGTTTTTTTAACGTCCTTGAGCACGCAGCCGTTCTCGATACTGTATGGCTGTAGAGTTGCGTGGTTCGATCAGCAGGGCTTGACGACAAAACCAATCAGCTTCAGTTGTACGCCCGCTTATTGCTAACGAGGGTACATTGCTCAGCAGCTGCAAAGCAGCGGTAGAGGCTATGCCACGTTCAAGATGGTCATCATGATGTTTGGAACAAGCGGCAGCGAAGCTGCCGGCTGAAAAGGAAGCGGTATCTGCGACAACGGAACTCGAGTCAGTGGCGATGCGAATGGTCATTGCAAAAGGACTCAGCACGTAGCCAGAACCAAAACCCTGCTCGCCTTCAAACACTTCTTGCGTGGCGAAGATTGGTCGCTCGGTAATGTTCGTTCGCACCACTGAGTTGAGTAGCGCAATAAACTTCTGTTGGATGACGCGCACACGTTCAGGTTGCGCATTAAACAGATCCGCGTTCAGTTCGAAGAGTTGTAAGTCTTGCAAGTAATCTGTGATGAGGCGATCACTCTTTGCTATAGCCCAAGGATACCAGCGCTCGAGTTGTCGGGGGTACCATGTGCGACGCAGGAGTTCCTTTTCGATGAGGACGACGTCCGGTCTGTATCCTTCCACTTGTTGCATGTACCAGAATGCGGAGCAGAAGTAGTCCCATTGTTGAGAGAAGAGAATAGCATTTTTTGGCAGTGGATCTACCATCATGTGAACATACTCGCGCACCAGCGTGTTGTCGTGTTGATCATTCTCTTTCCAGTTCGTCAGGAGGAGGATGAGCGGAAGCACAAAAGCTGCCGCGGCAAAGGTCTTGCGGTAACGCAGAACCAGGGCAAGACCCATTCCGGCACTTAGTGTCAGAGCGGTGTATGCCGACAAGAAGTAGCTATCGATGTCATGAATGGAGTAATTGACGGAGTAGGCAACACCACAGATGATTAACAGACTAAGAAAGAGTGCGTAACTCCGAAGCTGCTTCAGTCGCATCGTAAACCACAACCCCACCACGGATAACAGAACTCCGACATAGGCAGTGTTTGGTCCGATGAGTCCAAGAAAGACCTTAAACTGCTTGCTGACTGCTCCTTTCTCATCACTAAACATCCAGATGGAGTACTGCTTGCCGAACACGTGGTAACTGAACTGCTCCCAACCGCGATGTACAGCACCCCAATTAAACCACGGACCGGAATTGCTGTTCCAAGCAAGGCTAGCATAGAGTACAGAGCAACTCATGATGATCAGCAAAAGAATGAGAAACTCTCGTACTCTTACGCGATCAACACGAAACAATTCACCGGGACGATAAAAGTACAATCCAAGGATTGGAACGATGATAAGAATCGTGGTCAGGTGATTGGTAAAGCAGAGTCCCAACGACAATGCAGCAAAACGCATTTTCAGTTTGGATCCACTCATCACCGCATCTACGCTCAACCATAAACTCAAGGTCATCAAACACAAGTGCAGTGAATACACTTCGATACTTGTGGCTTGAGACCACACCGTTCGTGCGAAGGCATAACTGAGTGCTGTGGCGGCAGACAACACAGACACGAAGGTGTCGCTTAGCGCATTGGCGGCAACTCCGCTCGTTGGGTCTTTGTCAACCGGGCTAGCCGTCGAACTGACACTTTTATTGAGGGCTGACTTTTCGCGTCGTTTTTTTGGCGCTACGGCTTTGTCCTCAATTGCGCCTTGAGAAGTGCTAGGCTGATGTAAGACACTTCCGATCAGCAGCAGACTTAGGCGAAATACAAAAACGGTAGAGAAGGCTGTACAAACTGCTGCGAAGAGATTGAGTTTGGCAATGACGCTGAGAGGAATTGGCAAATGCGACCATACAAATCCCAGCAGCACAAAAAGCGGATATCCTGTGGGGTGGGCCACACCTAATGAATAACACGCTCCGGCAAGCTCACCTGCATCGGTAAAGCCAACTGAGGGTGCCATACTAATGATATACACGCTGAGGCTCAGCAGGAAGACAACGACGCTCCAAAGCGAATTTTTCATGCCCAAGGGAAGAGGTAGTGTGTAGACAAAGATACTCGTCGGTGCGCACCTGTCCTATGCTAAGGCTAACGGAGAAGCAGACAATCTGAGGCATGTTCACCAAGTGCTGATCAATTGACAGACTGAAACCTGAGATAGACTCCTCGCGAAGCAGGTGCCAAAGATTGCTTGCCTAGGCTTCCTTAACGCTTGAGCCGGGTGTATCTGCAGTATCTGCTGTTTCAGCTGTAGCGGACGGTTGGTGTTCTTCAGACAAAGCGAGCTGTCCGCACGCGGCATCAATGTCCAGTCCGCTTGAACTTCGAACCATGACTTGGACATCGTTGTCCTTCAAGGCTTGAATGAAGGATTTAAAACGTTCCGGACTGCACGGACGCAATTCGGCCGCCATGCCTGTGGGATGCGTAAACTCAATCGTATGAAAGGGGATGACATTGACTTTGGTTGGTACGCGACGTGTCAAGCGAGCCAAACGTTTTACATCGAGATCAGAGTCGTTGAGTCCTTCAAAAACGATGTACTCAAACGTGACCGGAATCTTCGTGGCGCGATAATAATATTCGAGAGCATTACCCAGTTCTTCCAAGGAGTACTTCTGAGCGATGGGCATAAGTTTTTGTCGCAGCCCGTTTGTTGTTGCATGTAGCGAGAGTGCCAGCTTAATGCTTCGCTTTTCGTCTGCCATGCGCATGATTCCCGGTACAACACCTGCGGTAGACAGAGTTATGCGTTTTGCCGGGACAAGTTTGGCTTCGGGGTGCGTGATGATGTCGACCGCCTTCATAACGTTATCGTAGTTCAGCATGGGCTCGCCCATACCCATAAACACGATGTTGGTGATGTCGGTTCCGCTGAGCTGCTGAGCCTCGAGCAGTTGATCAACAATTTCCGCGCACTCTAAGTTTCGCTGCAAGTGCAGAGTTGCCGTAGCGCAGAAGGCGCAACCCAGCGGACATCCTGCTTGGGTGGAAATACAGAGCGTTCGGCGCTTCGGCGAGCCGTCACTTTCCAAGAGCTCGCTTGGGATAAGAACAGCCTCAATGTGCGCACCGTCTTTAAGACGAAAGAGGTACTTGATTGTACCGTCCGACGAAACTTGTTGTCGCTCGAGCTCGAGACTCGAAAAGACAAAGTACCGGTCGATTTCTTCGCGCAAGACTGCCGGTAGTTGCAGGAGTTCCGCAAGTGCGGAGGCACGTCGGGCGTAGACCGATTGAAAGATTTGTGTTGCCCGAAACGCCGGTATGCCTTTGGCATTGAGATGGCTTTGGAGCTCCACGAGGGTGAAATTTTTCAGAAAGTGTTTATCGCCAAGATATGTGGAGTCCAGAGATCGCATTTCAGGTTTGTCAGTTGTGAGCACTTTCGTAACATCGCAACACAGCGATGGTCCGCAGCACAAAACTAGCACTTTATTATGTTGACTGTGGTAGGACCTTGTTCTGGGGGCTGAACTCAGGTCGGTCCACCGTCGCAGTCTGAACCACTTTCGTAGCACACTATGACTTCCAGCCCAACACCTACATCGGAAACGCTGAGCGCATTGGCGTGGAAGCGACTCAAGAAAAACAGGGGAGCGGTTCTTGGATTGTGGTTTATTGTGACCTTGGTGCTCGTCGCGCTACTGGCTCCTTGGATTTCACCCATGGATCCCAATACGCAGGTTCTGGAGTATCCCTCGAAGCCGGGTATGTTTCGCGGCAACGTCTTACTGAAAAAGAATCCGGTTCATCCAACCGAGCCCTACCTCGTTGCCGTTAAATCCTATGAGATCATCGGCGACAGCCTGCGTTTTGTTGATCCAATGAACAGAAGCTTCAGTCTTCCCAAAACTGCGTTCTTTGGCAACAACGAAAGCGAATGGCATCGCGAACCTCTTTACATCCTTGGCACCGATAAGTATGGCCGGGACATCCTCTCGCGCATCTTTCACGGTGCTCGCATTGCACTTTTGGTGGCAATTATTTCGGAGTCAATATCCATAGCGATTGGCATTCTCCTGGGTGCATTAGCCGGATTTTTCCGCGGATGGGTCGATGACCTCATTATGTGGTTTACCAATGTCATGTGGTCGTTTCCTACCGTACTCCTCGTTATCGCATTTAGTGTTATCCTTGGTAATGGAGTTTGGCAAACGTTTGTAGCTATTGGACTTAGTGGTTGGGTTGATTTGACTCGTGTTGTGCGGGGACAGTTCTTTTCCTTGCGGGAAACGGAGTTCATCGAAGCAACACGCGCCTTTGGTTTTGGAACGATGCGAACCATTTTTCGCCACCTGCTTCCAAACACCTTGGGACCTGTGACCGTGATCGCGACGGCCGGTTTTGCAACGGCAATCACGCTTGAGGCGAGCCTGAGTTTTATCGGTTTGGGAGTACAACCCCCGACGGCCTCATGGGGCAAAATGATTCAGGATGGTATTGGTTTTCTCTTCGTTGGACAAAGCCTTGAACTCGTGCTGTATCCCTGTATCGCTTTAGGTCTTACCGTGTATGCTTTTAACCTGTTTGGCGACGGTTTGCGAGATGCGGTTGACCCGAAAACTTCGCAACGTTAGGTCATTGCCTCTCGATAACGCCAATCGGCGACTCTCAGCTTTTTGTACTTGCCGACAACGCCGTGTCCTGTCCCTCACAGGACCTGCTTCCTACAATTTTGAGACCCTGTTTTCGTCTGGAATTTCTGCCACGCATCCTCTTCCACAGCCACGAGGCGTGCACGATTGACTCCTTGGCCAATAATCGCCGCATACCACTCACTGTGGAAAGCACAACGGAGCGGCACACAAAGCATGTCGTAGCCATTTGCTAGCTTTGTGATCGACCTCATTCTTATCAGGAGTACAAGCGATACCAATGGACGAAAAACAAAAACCGCTGCGCACTGCGGCATCAAAGGTTAAAGATATATACAATGCCTACCGTCGAGGTGACGAGAAGGCGGAAGTAGTTGCAGGTGAAGAAGTTGTGACTGCCACAACGTCTCAGGACATCAATCAGGTTCACATTCCGCACGAACAGACTTCGGACGAAGGCGTTGAGAGCATGGCAACGAGCGGATCTGAGGCAGACGAGGTAAAAGTACAGCTTGAGGCAATGCGCGACGCGCTACAGCGAGCTGAGAGAGAGCGCGATGACATGCGCGATCAACTCATGCGGAAAGTGGCCGAGTTTGAAAATATGCGCAAGCGAACGGAGCGAGAGAAAGAACAGTTGTCGCTCTATGTCAGCGAGCGCCTGTTTGGACGACTCGTGGATGTACTTGACGATCTGCACGCGGCACTCGAAGCCGGACGCAAGAGCGACGACTATGCTTCCATGCTAAGTGGTCTGGAAATGATCTACAACAAGACACACCGTATCTACGAGGAACACGGCGTGAAGCCACTGAACGCCGAGGTGAATTCACCCTTCAACGTCGATGTCCATGAAGCACTCATGCACATTCCGCATCCTGAAATCGCAGAAGGACAAGTCGTTCAACAGATTCAGCGTGGTTATATGCTTCATGATAGAGTATTACGCCATGCCAAGGTAGTGACTTCGGCAGGCAGCGGCGAGTCGTAAGCAAAGAGCTCATACCATTGTGGGATCTGAACTAAGTCTATAAGTTTCAACTGTATTGATTATCAACTCCGCTAGAGAAGAGCCGGTCATTGATCGTTAGGTTCTTGCAAGCGAGACAAGCATTCTATGAATAAGCGCGATTATTATGAGGTACTGGGTCTGAGCAAGGGTGCATCAGCCGACGAGATAAAATCTTCGTATCGCAAGCTTGCGATGAAGTACCACCCTGACCGAAATCAGGGAGACAAAGAGGCAGAAGAGAAGTTCAAAGAGGCATCCGAAGCCTATGAAGTGTTGAGCGATAGCACGAAGCGTTCTCGCTATGACCAAATGGGACACCAAGGTTTACGGGGCGGGCAAGACTTCCATCAGTATTCAAACATCAACGACATCTTTTCGCAGTTCGGTGACATATTTGGCGGCGGAGGCGGGGCGTCAATTTTTGAGGAATTCTTTGGAGGAGGCGGAGGACGTCGTGGTGGCTCATCCCGACGTAGCGTTGGCCAACCCGGGTCTGATCTCAAGATTCGTTTGCCACTAAGTCTGGAAGAAATTGCCAGCGGTGTCGAGAAGACCTTGAAAATTAAGCGTCAACGCGAGTGTGATACCTGCAGTGGCAGTGGTGCAAAAGCCGGCTCAGGAAACGTGACCTGTCCGACCTGCCAAGGTCAGGGCGAGATTCGCCAGGTTTCGCGCTCCATGTTTGGACAATTCGTCAACATTAGCGCCTGCAACAATTGCGGTGGATCCGGACAAGTCATCAAGGATCATTGTGAAACGTGTAAAGGTGAAGGTCGAGTCAACGGAGAGACAACTATTAAAGTCAATGTCCCGGCCGGTGTCAGCGAAGGCAATTACATTCCTATTCAAGGAAAAGGCAATGCCGGTCGTCGCGGGGGGCCTGCCGGTGATGTGATTGTTGTGATCCAAGAAATTGAACACCAGCATTTTACGCGCGAAGGCGACGATGTCATTTACAACTTGACGATTTCTTATCCGGATGCCGCCTTAGGTGGTGAAGTGATGGTTCCGACGCTTGGCGGCACGGCTGCTCTCACCATTCAAGCAGGTACTCAACCCGGTACGGTATTGAAAATGCGCGACAGAGGTATTCCGCATTTGAATAGCTACGGCAAGGGTGACGAGCTTGTGCACGTCAATGTATTCGTCCCGTCAAAACTCAGTTCTGCAGAGAAAGAGCTGCTAAAAGAGCTCGGCAAAAGTGAAAATATCTCTCCCAAAAAGTCCAAGAAGTCGTCGAAAGATGCTTCCTTTTTTGGTAAGGTAAAAGATGCATTCAGTTAAGCAGGACTTCTTTTGTTAAGGCTCGCGCTGCGCGCTTCGCCGGTCAGTTCTCTTTACAAAGAGGCGAACCCAAAACCATACGCTGAAAAAAAATCGAGGCATCATTCATTGTTGAATGATGCCTCGAACTATGTATAGGAGATTATTCGTTCAGCGCTGCATGACAGCCTGGGGTACGCTCCGGCTCGTTGTGCCGCGATGTCGATCGCGCCCGGAGATGGCACTTAGTTTTGGTTGGCTTGAAGCTGAGACAACAACTCGTCGAAGTCTGCATTCGAAAGTTCGTAGTGGTTGTTGCAATACTGACAAACCAGTTCGCGCTGTCCTGCATCACGCATACCGCGAACTTCTTTCATCCCAAGCGTCAAAAGGATCGATTTAAAGCGATCCAAAGAACACCTACAGAAGAAGTCTACGGGAGTGTTGTTAATTATTTCACACTCTGAAGGCATGAACTGTCGAAGAATCTCATCAGGATGATATCCGTTCTTGGCAAGCTCCGCTACCGAACCAATGCTGAGCATATTGTCATGCACGACTTGAATATTATGCTCGCTTGCGTCCGGCATAGCTTGTACGATAATACCTGCCGAGTGGAGAATTTCTCCATCTTCAGTCATGTCGACATCTAAGCGCACAGCCGAGGGAATTTGTTCGCTCTGTGTAAGGTAGTAGGCAAGGTCGGCACTAACATTCCCATTCTGCAGAGCAACAACACCGGAAACAGGTTCAAACTTGCCATAGAGAATTCGCGTAACTCGCAGAAGACCCACTCCCAAAGCGCTGTCAGTATTTTCAGGGTTGTCGTTTTTGTCCACGTATCCGCGTACTTCACCTACCTGCAATGCTTCGGCGAAGATGCGTTTATAGAGTCCGTTTCCCATGAGTTCAAGCACAATGCGTTCTTCTCCCTTTAGAAAAGACGCAAGGAGCGAAGCTGCTGCCAGGCTTCTGGATAGCAAAAGAGTAGATAAAGGATCAAGGTGATGCCGACGTTGCGCCTCACGTGCTGCGTTGGTATTGACGATGGCGGCTGCACGAAATGTTCCGTCGGTAGTTATAGCTCGCGCCGATCGGTCGCGATGAAGAAATTTCTGTTTGAGTTCGTTTGTGTCCATGTACAAGTGCTGGTGCGGAGCGGGTGCATCCGACGTGATTGAGTAGATTGACGATTATTCGTCTGAGCCTATGAAGATTGAAAATACGCAGAGTGGCGCAAAAATGCTTTGTGTCGGACCTGACCAAGCCGTGGACGTACGTCGCCAAACCATAGCCACGTTCTCACGTGTCATCCTTGTCGTCCTAGCCCTTGGCAGCGCAGTCACACTGTTTCGCATCGCTGATGCATCCATGAGTCCGACAGCTGTCATATGGCCCTTGATCCGGCACGAAGTAGAAGCTCAGCCAAGCTCGTATGCAACCGAAGCCCAAGCGAAGCGCACATCAATCAACCGGGATAGCGGGCTCATCATTGATGCTCACTATACCAGAGAGCAAGCATTGAGCGGTAGCTCTGCACCGGAATCGCTACTAGCCCAACAGGAGTTAGTCGAGCTGCGATACTGGGGAATGGACGGACGTAGACACCAAGGACAAATTGTGGTTCATCGTCGTGTGGTGCAGGATGTTCGAGAAATTTTTCAAGCCATCGATTCTGCTCGATTTCCTTTGAAATCGGTTATCCCGATTGTGCGCTATCGATGGGACGACGACGCCTCTATTGCTGCCAACAATACATCCGGCTTTAACTACCGCACCATTAGTGGTACAAATCGACTATCCAAGCACGCCGAGGGTATTGCCATCGACCTAAACCCCTATCTCAATCCCTGGAGAGGCGGTCATGGCAGAACAACTCGTCCTTACGATATCAGTATTCCGGGGACTTTGCAGGCGGGCGACGTGGTAGTACGCGCATTCGAGAACCATGGATGGACCTGGGGAGGCAAGTGGTCGGGATCCAAAGATTACCAACATTTTGATAAACGCTGAGCATGCGACCGTAATAGGAGCAGATATTCCGATTCGCTCTACTCGATGTTCCTCATAGCCTGCAACAAAAAGATGTGAGACCGTAGTGCAGTGTCGGCCGATTCGAATCGATGTCGGGCAGCTTCCTGCAGTACTCCGTCTATGCCCCTGCAACCGGTGGATTTTCAAGAGGGTAGACGTGATTGTCAATGCTTCTTAAGGGGCTATGTCGGTAGGCACGAGTGGAAGAAAAGCCGCTGAGCCGAGCCTTGTAGATAACTTTTTTTGAAACGCATTGCAATGTCCATGGTTATTCAGACGTCGATCATTCAAACGACCTAAAAACTTGCTGGAGCAGTAAACCCCGACGGATCGGGCTGGGTCATAGAGTACGAGAGACTTCGACATCAACGATTTGCATCGGAAGGGGTACAGGCCGATCACCAGCGGTCTACAATCCAATCGAAACGGTAGAAAACGCAATCACCACTGCTTCTGCCACGAACTTCCGAAAGCAGCTCAGTCAAGAAGTACCGTACAACGTATACCACACGAAAGTTGAGATCAAGGGGCACATCCCCCTCTCGTCGAAACCGACGCTCACCTTTTACCACCGCAAGAAAAGCCGCCACAAGCGGCTTTCTTGTTTATGAAAGTCGTGAATGTTCTGAAGCTCATCAGACTAAAGTGTTTGGGGCTTATAGTGCAAGGGGATGGGAGTTGGACCTATTCCGGCACCGTATCATTGAGACGAAGCGGCGCATATCGTTTTGCCAACGCAGTATAAACGTGAAGTAGTAGACTTGCCAGCAGCAAGCCTTCAATAGCCCCGGCGAACACGTCCAAGGGATAGTGAACGCCGACGTATACGCGAGAGAACGCGATGACGACGGCAATGGCAAACCACAGCACACGCAGACGTCGATAGAAGAAACTCAGAACAACAGCGGCTGCAAAATTATTTGTGGCATGCGTGGAAGGGAATGAACTTCCTCCCGCCGGAACGAGTACGCGGGCATCACTAAGAGCAACGGAAGGTCTTACGCGCTGCACTTGCTCTTTGAGCAACCGACTGTTCGTTGCGTCACTGATAAGGATGCAACTCAACAACACGCAGGTGCAGACACGTCCACGACGTCCACCTCTCCACACCAACAACGCCAATCCAACGACGTAAACCGGCATCCACATTTTGACATTCGTAACGACAGGCATCAGCATGTCAAAAACAGGATTGGCCCAGCCGTGATTAAAGGCGTAATACAGGAATTGATCGAAGGCAAGAAACCAGTCAAGCATCACAAAGCGAAGAAAAACACAGCAGAATCCGAGTTGGCGACCGCCATAGAGTCGCACATTCAACGGCGACAACAACCTCGAATTTCGTACAGAACAATGCGGAAGAAACTCGGGTCTCGGCGGCTTTGAATGGCCACTACGATCTCCGAGTGCTGGCTAGAAGCTCTGGCTTCCTGCTGAGGTTGTATTTTCGGCAAATTACTCTTCGGCAACGATTCTGCACAGAGCTGCGCAATGCACACTAGAAGCCCAGCGGGGAATAGTGATGGCGGTCGATTTTCGAAGAAGGTTGTGTGCAGGTTGACGACAGCATCAAAAAAGAAAAAAGAGCGTTATGAAAAACTATGTGTCGACGGAGGAATGGCTGAGTACATCCAGACGCGTCGCCGGGGTTATGAGTGGGACTTCGATGGATGGCATAGATGTGACTATTGCAGAGTTTTCTGAACATGCGACAGCCGCAGGCTGTCGCATGAAGCAAGAAGTCTGTGTATCGCTAGAGTATAGTGATGAGCAGCGACAGTACCTGTTAAGGCTTGTCGAGCAGCCTTTTCCCATATCGACATATTGCGATCTACCCGTGTTACTGGCCACTTGGTATAATGAAGCTGTGCAAAAAGCATGTGCAGAGCTTGGGATTTCGAGTGCGGAGTTGGATGCAATTGGTGTTCACGGGCAGACGCTTTGGCATGCACCGCAAGAACACGAAGTATTGGGACGGCCCATTCGCTCCACCTTGCAAGTGTGTAATGGTGCGAGCTTAGCGGTGATGAGCGAGACAACAATAGTATCTGATTTTCGAAGTGGTGATGTTGCTTTAGGAGGGCAAGGAGCACCCTTGGTTCCGATATTCGATGTCATGTTTCTGCACGACTCGAACGAAGATCGGGTTTCATTGAACATCGGAGGCATGGCAAACATTACAGCCTTAGGGCGCGACGTGCGTCATGAGACCGTGCAAGCTTTTGACACAGGTCCCGGAAATGTTTGGATTGATGCTGCGATGCAGTTTCTCTACGGACGTGCATATGATGCAGATGGCGCATGTGCGCGAGTAGGGTCTCTCAATAGCGCGCTGTTCGAAGAACTCAAGGGCATCGATTACATTACACAGCCCGCGCCCAAATCTACCGGACGAGAGCTCTTTTCGCGGGCGAGTCTCCAGAACTACCTCCAATCTCGAACGCAGCATGTGCAGGCTGCAGATGTGGTACGTACGATCAGTGACTTCACTGTGTGGAGCATTGTCCAAAACATCCGAATGGTTATGCCTAATTGTGACAGACTCATTGTGTCCGGCGGAGGAAGTCAAAATTCCTACCTGATGGAAGCCTTGGCGGGGCAGTTGGGGACCACGGCTGTGGTGAGCTCAGATAGCCTTGGAATCGCCTCAAAAAGCAAAGAATCGCTATGTTTTGCCTATTTGGCTTGGAGGAGACTTGCCGGCTTGCACTCAAATCTTCCCTCGGTCACCGGAGCGAAACGCGGCACGCTCTTGGGGCAAATCGCATGTCCCGGATGAGCCTCTAAAACCCGGGCGGGGAACAGGCTCAGCACAAAAATCTTTCATGAAAATTATGTCAAATCATTTTTTCCCCGTAAATTAGCAGTCCGCTAAAAAATTATTCAACAAACGACAGGCTTAGTGTGAAAACGTCAGGTGACTTTACAAAGTCCGTACGCAAAGAGGACACAGACCCCAAGTGGTGGGTCGTGGATGCAAACGGTCAAACTCTTGGTCGCATTGCTTCACAAGTAGCATCATTGCTTCGTGGAAAGCACAAACCATCCTTTACCTCGCACGTGGACTGCGGTGATTATGTCATCGTGTTGAATGCGGACAAGGTCACTATGAAGGGTAAGCGTCAAGAGCAAAAGGAATACTTCCACCACACCCAATATCCGGGTGGGGAGCGTTTCCGCAGCTTCAAGCAACTCATTCAAGACAAGCCCGAAGAAATCATCGAGCTTGCTGTGAAGGGTATGTTGCCGAAGAACTCTCTTGGAAAGAAGATCGGTGCAAAGTTGAAAGTGTATCGCGGTACCGAGCACAGCCACGCAGCCCAAAAGCCGGAAGTCTATCAATTGAAGTATTAAGATTGTCATGATGAACAAAGCATTTCAAGGTACAGGTCGTCGTAAAACCGCAGTAGCGCGTATCCGCATTGTTCCTGGTACAGGAAAAGTAATGGTAAACCGTAAGAGTCTCGAAGAGTACTTTCCGGTCATCACCACCCGTCAGGAAGCTCTCCGTCCGATCGCAGAAACAAAGTCGGAAGGAAAGTTCGATATTTTCGTGAACGTGCATGGCGGTGGAAAGACCGGTCAAGCAGGTGCTGTAAGCCTTGGCATTGCGCGTGCGTTGTTGGAATTTGATTCCACCTTGCGTCCGGCATTGCGTACCGCTTCCTTGTTGACTCGTGACCCGCGTATGGTTGAGCGTAAGAAGTACGGCCAGAAGAAGGCTCGTAAACGCTTCCAGTTCTCCAAGCGCTAAGACAGTGTTGGGGTCAGAGTCAAACTCCGACCCCACTTTTTTTATACTACCATGCTTCATGTGCCTGACGTGTGTTTCTCTTTTGAGAAATGTTCAGGAGTACCGCAGGGAGCAGATGTTTAACACAACATTTTACTGCTATGCCTTCAGTTTCCGTCGAGCAACTGCTCGAAGCGGGTGCCCATTTTGGTCACCTTACCCGCCGTTGGAATCCCAAGATGCGCAACTTCATTTTTACGCATCGTAACGGGATCCACATTATTGATCTCCGTAAGACCCAAGCATTGGTAGATATCGCTCGTGAAGCAATTCTTGAGATTGCATCACAGGGTAAGATCGTGCTCTTCGTTGGAACCAAGCCTCAGGCAAAGGTTCCGGTGGAGAATGCTTCCAAGCTCTGCGGTACCAACTACGTAGTTGAGCGTTGGTTGGGTGGCATGTTGACCAACTTTGCAACCATTCGTAAGAGTATTAAGCAGCTGACTGCTATCGACAAGAAAGAAGCAGACGGAACTTTTGAGAAGATCACAAAGAAAGAGCGTCTCTTGCTTGGCCGTGAGCGTGATCGTCTTCGTCAGGTATTCGGTGGTATCGAGCAAATGACTCGTCTGCCGGGCGCCCTCTTTGTCGTAGACATCAAGAAAGAACATCTCGCTATCAAAGAAGCAAAGATTCTAGGCATTCCCGTTATTGGTATCGTCGATACCAATTCCGATCCGGAGGAAGTAGACTTCCCGATACCGGCAAATGATGATTCGGTTGCAACAATTGAATTGATCTGCCGCATCATGGGCGATGCTATTGTAGAAGGTCGCGAAGTTGCTAAGACTCGTGCTGCAGAAATTGGATCGCAGGCTGATAGTGCTGATGATGCAGAAGCATCGGAAGACAACAAGCCGCGTCGTCGCATGCGTGAGCGCACAAAGCGCCCGGGCCAAGATGCTGCCGAAGGGCAAGCATAATTCTCATTCGTGATAGTCCCTTGCATAGCTCTTTGTGGCATGCATAGGAGGGCACGACCTAAAGAACTCTCTCACCAAGAGTCTTTCACTCTAATTAATTCTTGAACAACAACTGAACACAATCATGATTACGCCTCAAATGGTTAAGGAGCTCCGCGAAAAAACCGGAGCGGGAATGGCAGATTGTAAGAAGGCTTTGGATGAAACCCAAGGCGATATGCAACTCGCAATTGAGTATCTACGCAAGAAAGGCGCAGCTTCAGTATCCAAGCGCTCGGATCGTTCAGCGAACGAAGGTTTGGTATTGGCTTTGACCAGTGACGATGCAAAGAAAGCATCACTCGTTGAAGTGAACTGCGAAACAGACTTCGTTGGTCGTAACGACGAGTTTGTCGGCTTTGCGCATGCAATCTCACAAACGGTTTTGGCTACCGGAGCTGTTGACGGAGATGCATTGTGGAATGCTAGTTTGGGCAGCAAAACGCTTGGTAATCTGCGTGATGAAATTTTGGCAAAGTTTAGCGAGCGTATCGAACTGCGTCGCGCTGAATTCTACACCACCAATGGTGGTTTGGTTGCCTATAACCACGCCGGAAACAAGCTGGCTGTCGTGTTGGAAATGAACCAACCCGCTGCTGACGAACGTGGTACCGGCTTGATGCGTGATATTTCTATGCAGATCGCCGCAATGAATCCTCTTTATGTTGACCGTACGCAAGTACAAAACGATGCTCTCGATAAAGAAATCGAAATCTATAAAGAGCAGGCCATGAACGAAGGAAAGAGTGCAGAAATTGCTGAGCGTATTTCCAAGGGTCGCGTCGAAAAGTACTATCAAGAAAACTGCTTGATCGAGCAATCCTTTGTGAAGGATGCCGGTAAAACAGTTGCTGATGTCGTTAAAGATATCAGCCCTGAAGCTAAGGTGGTAGCATTCCACCGTTTCTTCCTTGGTGAATAAGACATAAAGCTTTGAAGTTTAAAGACCTCTCCTCAGAGGTCTTTTTTTTAGCCCGACGCGAACATTCGAGTCTCTTCCACTGGTATTTTTGCAAGAACGTACAGCGTATCTCACGACTACTCACATGGCAGACCCAAAATATAAACGTATACTCCTCAAACTCAGTGGTGAATCGTTGATGGGGGAGCGCCAGTATGGCATCGATCCCCAGGTCCTCCAACATTTCGCTCGCGAAGTACGTGCAGTCCATGAAATGGGAGTGCAAATTGGTTTGGTAATCGGTGGAGGAAATATTTTTCGAGGTGTGCAAGCCGTAGAAAACGGAATCGAAAAGGTATCCGGTGATTACATGGGTATGCTCGCTACATTAATCAATGCCATTGGCTTGCAGAACGCGTTAGAAGCTCAGCAGGTTCCCACTCGACTGCAGAGTGCAATTCAAGTAGCACAGATTGCAGAGCAGTTTATTCGTCGTCGTGCACTTCGTCACTTGGAAAAGGGTCGCGTGGTGCTCTTTGGCGCAGGCACCGGCAATCCTTATTTCACAACAGATACAGCTGCTGCTTTGCGTGCCATTGAAATTGAAGCCGAGTGTATTATCAAGGGCACAAGAGTAGACGGTATCTATGATTCCGACCCTGAGAAGAATCCTTCGGCCAAACGCTTTTCTCGTCTCAGTTACAAGCAAGTCATTGAACGCGAACTTGGCGTGATGGATATGACAGCGATCACCTTATGCCAAGAGAATAGATTGCCTATTCTCGTCTTCGATATGAATACGCCGGGAAATCTGAAACGTTTGGTTGAAGGACAGGATATTGCCACAGTAGTAAGCGATGATCCCGCAGTCTAAGTCCGCGTCGTTGTTCAACGTATTTTCAAAAGTCATTGTTTGAATTCTATTTTCAAGGTTCATTATGCCACTTCCAGATTTACTCCATAACACAAGCGAACAAATGTTCAAAGCTGTTGAGCATCATCAACAAGCCCTAGCCAAAGTGCGCACCGGACGTGCATCCGCATCGATGTTCGATAGTGTGCGCGTCGATTATTACGGTTCACCTACACCCATCGCTCAGGTTGCCAGCGTCTCGGTTCCGGAACCACGATTGATTATCGTTCAACCATGGGAACGCACGATTTTAGGTACCATTGAAAAAGCAATATTGGCGGCGAATCTAGGATTGAATCCTCAAAGCGACGGAACCGTGATTCGTATTCCGATCCCGCCGATGACCGAGGAACGTCGTAAGGAAATCGCAAAAAGCTGTTGGAAGATGGCTGAGGAATGCAAGGTCCAGATTCGCGCAATACGTCGAGACCAGATGGAAGCTCTCAAGAAAGCGGAAAAGGCTGAAGGCTTTTCTGAGGATGACCGTAAGCGTGCCGAAGAAGAGATCCAAAAGCTCACGGATAAGTACGTAAAAGATACAGATACCTCCACGCAAGCCAAAGAAAAAGAAGTAATGAGTGAGTAAACACTCAACGTTGTTTAACGTGTCTCAGACAAACAGCCGGTGCTGTTTGTCTGGACACGGTGCTTATACCCTGCTACTCCTGCTGATCGACCGCCCACGATCCAAGAGTCACCCTCCTCCATACCGCTCACACACCGCTGCTGACAAATCCGCTCGGATGTTGTACAGTTACTCTTGAGCTCATGAATCCAGAAGAACCTCGCGTACGAGTCGTACGCGAACTATGGACCTATGCCAAGCCGCACAAGCGTCTTCTGGCTCTGGTCGTCGCCCTCAGTTTTGTTTACACCGCAACCGATCTGCTCTATCCATTGGTGTATCGCGACGTAGTCAACGATATCGCCGGACTCTTTGTGAAACAGGCCTATGACGAGGCCTTGGAGGACAACTCCGTTCTGAACGATGTCATCGATGAGCTACTTGGACGACAAGAAGATGATTCGTTGCGAGTTAGTGAAGCCGAGAACGATGAGCAAGACGAGGAGCGTTTGTCTGCTGACAGTACAGTAAAAACCTCAGGCGCAGAACTCGATTCAATTTCGGGGCCGCACCGTCATCCGGATAGCGCGGCTCGACACGAGCGCATCGTGGCAAAGAGAAACCGGCTCAAACAACTCGCTGCCAAAACGCATCCTCATCTCGCCAAACACCTGGCTCAAAGCTCAGGCGCTCGCGATACCGTAGCACGTTCTGTGCCCAAGCATGAAGCAGATAGTACTATGCACACCCGATCTGATGGACTTCGCGGGAGCGGGGCTGAACAGCATTCACCTCATGGACAAAATCATGTAGCTCGTCGAACACCCGATCAAGTGCTGCACACAATGATTTGGGCGGTCGTCGTTTTGTTCATCCTTGGAATGGTTGGTTACGCTCTGTGGCTCGTGGCGGAAAACATTTCCGAACGCATCGCCACCGATGTCGAGCAGTCGTTCCTACTGGACACCTTTCAACACGTATTACGTCTGCCTTTCGGATTCTTTCGTACACGTTCCAGCGGAGTGCTAACGAAGCAGATCGACGAAGCAGATCATATCTCACCCATCATTACCAACCTCAGTAAACACGTCTTGCCAAACGTGGTGAAAATGCTGGGGACTCTGTTGGTGATGTTTGCCCTAAACACCGAGCTCACACTCATCGCTCTCATCACCATTCCACCCTATATCTGGTTAGTTCGCTACTCAGCTCGACGACTCGAAGATGGATTGAGTACATACTACGAGCTCTGGGAGAGAATGTCGGCACGTCTGCAGAATGCAATGCAATCCATTAAAACTGTGAAGCTCGCCGGCGCAGAGAGTCGCGAGATACAAGCTTTAAAAGAGCTCTCCACGACGGCCTACACCGAATACGTACACCGAACGCGTGTTGCCAATCGCTTCGTGTTTTGGGATGCGTTTATCTCGCATCTTGGGTCGGCTATTGTTTTGATCGTCGGCGGAACCCTTGCCTTAAAGCGACAGCTTACCCCCGGTGATGTCGTGATGTTTGTCGCATACGTCGAGGAGCTCTACTCGCCAATCGATGAGTTGTCCGGCGTGTGGATCGAGTTACAGCAAAGCATTGCATCGTTCACCAGAACATTCAAATTGTTGAAGAGTGGGGAAGAAGAGAAGCCCGGTCTTCCATTGCGTGTAGACAAAGGTTTGGTCGAGTTTGAAAACGTACATTTCGCGTACAGCAAACGCAAAATCTTGAAAGGACTGAGTCTGCGTGCGGAGCCCGGACACATCACAGCCTTAGTCGGTGCGTCCGGTACCGGAAAAACCACAAGTATGGATTTAGTTCTAAAACTCTATGATCTGAAAGAAGGAGAGATTCGCATCGATGGACAACGGGTACAGGGCCTCGACCCCTCTTCCATTCGCTCTCATATTGGTTTGGTTGCGGCAGATGGCACCGTGTTCAAAGCAACTCTACGTGATAACATTCGATATGCAGTGGCAGAAGCTTCGGATGAGCAAGTCCTGAGTGCCATAGCTGCCGCAGGCTTGTCAACACTCATGGAGCGATTAAGCGAGGGACTCGACACGGAGATCGGTGAAGGAGGTATTGGTTTGTCGGTGGGAGAACGTCAACGCGTACAGCTTGCACGCATACTTGTTGCCCGCCCTCCCATCTTGGTGCTCGACGAAGCGACGGCAAATCTTGACTTTGCAACCGAGCGTGAAATACGGGCAACCATCCAAGAGTTTCGAAGCGCGCACACCGTTATCATTATAGCGCATCGTTATAGCATGGTTAAGGACGCAGACATGGTTTATGTACTTGAGGATGGAAGGGTATCTGAAGAAGGAACTCCCGCTGAGCTTCTCAAAGCCAACGGATGGTTCGCACGCTTTGCTTCGAGTGCGCAAGCCTAGTTTATGCAATGTCAGTACAATTCTTAACGCGCATGAAAAAAGCCTGTTGATTCAAGATCAACAGGCTTGAGAATTTTCAAACCAGAGTGTAGCAATTAGAAGCGGTTTCCTCCGCCACCACGATAGTCTCCACGGGGCTTGAATTCACGGCGAGGACGCTCTTCTTGCGGACGAGCTTCGTTCACTGTGATGTTACGGCCCATGAAGGACATGCCGTTGCATGCTTCGATCGCAGCGCGACCTTCATCATCATTCACCATTTCGACGAAGCCGAAGCCGCGGCTACGACCGGTCTGGCGATCCATGATGACTTGTGTGGAACTAACCTCACCATGAGCTCCGAAGAGTTGCTCGAGGTCGTTCTCACGAGTTTGGTAACTGAGGTTACCGATATAGAGTTTCATCCGAATAAACCTGAAAGTGGAAAAAAAAGGACCGCAGGCGCTATGCCAGTGCTTGCTTTACTACCGCCGAAAAAACATTCGGATGATTCATGGCAAGGTCAGCTAGTACTTTGCGGTTAATAGAAATATTCTTCTTGTGCAAAGCGTCGATCAGGCGTGAGTAGGTCGTATTGTTTGTGCGAGCTGCAGCATTGATACGAACGATCCACAGACGACGGAATAATCTTTTCTTTGCGCGACGATCGCGATATGCGTAGCCAAGACCCTTTTCAATGTGGTTCTTTGCTACTGTCCATACTTTAGAACGCGCACCCCAATATCCTTTCGCAAGACGAATAAACTTACGACGACGGCGGTGCGCTGCTGCTTTGTTGACTGCCCTAGGCATAGGAACTCCTATAATTAAGGATGTTGAAAAAAGGCAGAAGGAGAGTAGCGCTCAATACCCTTCGTGCCATAATTAAAAGAACTCTACTGACAAGACTAACGTTACTACCGTACGAACTAAAAACTACTTCAGGTTTTCGGACGAAACGACGAACAGAATCTTAACCAATAACCAACTGGCGACGTACAAGTTTCAAATTAGCTGAATCGACCATTGAATCTTGACGCAACTGACGCTTACGCTTGCGTGTCTTTGATGTCAAAATGTGGGCGCGAAAAGCTTTCTGACGCTTGATACCACCGGTACCTGTAATCTTGAAACGCTTTTTGGCGCTTCCGAGGGTCTTCATTTTAGGCATAGTACACCTTGAGGTTAAATAAATTTTATCTGCGTTCTTAGACCACCTTCCGTCTCTCAATATTCAAGAAAGAGGAGTGGTCGTCATGTCTTCAGATCGCTCTTAGTCCTTGGCTTCAGTGGCGCCGCTTTGCACATCGCTGTGCTCCGTACCATCCGATGCAGATGTTTCTGACGTTTGAGTCTTTGAAGACTTGTCGCCCTTTTCAGACTTCGTATCAGTCTTTGCAGGCGCGATTTTCTTGATCTTGTCTTTATCAGGTGCCAGTGTCACTGCCATCGTGCGACCTTCCGCACGCAATGCCTGGTCTACCTTCGACACATCTTCCAATTGTTCAATGAAGCGTTTCAACAAGACTTCACCAAACTCCATGTGTTGCATTTCACGACCGCGGAACATAACCGAGGCTTTCACCTTGTCTCCACGCATGAGAAAGTCGCGCGCGTGACGGGTCTTGAAATCAAAATCGTGTGTGTCGGTCTGCGCCTTGAAGCGAATTTCCTTCAACTGCGCAGTGTGCATTTTCTTCTTTTGTTCTTTGTCTCTCTTGTGTTGCTCGTACAAGAACTTTCCGAAGTCGATAATCTTACAGACCGGGGGATTGGCCTGAGGTGCGATTTCTACAAGATCCTTGTTCTCTTTTGCAGCCAAATCGCGCGCGTCACGAATGGCAAAAATGCCTATCAAGGCGCCATCGCTGTCTAATACTCTGACGGTTTGTGCTTTGATATCTTCGTTGGTTCGGATACCGCTCTTGCTCTCTCGGCTCTGGCGGTTGTCACGGCGGTTACGGTCAAACTGACTGTAGAAGGGACTGCTATTCTTCAACTACTACCTAGAAAAACTGAAACAAACTACCTGGGTCATTACATGACCTCAGTGCCCATTGAGCGTCCTCATGGGTCCAGCAAAGATAGGAAAGGGAAGTGACATGCGCGCAATATGTTTTTTTTACATGAACTTGGGTCCATGTCTCCTCGTACATCGGCTGCTCGCTCGCGTCGCACATCAATTTCGCCGTACAAAGACCGGATAGAACTCGCGCGAGCCCTCGCCGTACTCTAAAACCACGAAATACATGCCTATTGCGACGATTTTTCCGTCATCTGTCTTGCCATCCCAGCGGTCGCAGTACACGCGCTGAGCTTTTCTCGACTCATTTTTTGCGATTTCAGCCACTACATGGTCTTTCTGGTCAAATATCTTCACCGTTACCGTGGCGTCGACAGGTGCAACACTAAATACCTCACAGACTTCGGATCCGGGATCAAATGGGTTGGGAGCGATTTTTCGAATGAGCTTGGACTTGCCGTTTACCAGCAACGTGTCCGTTCGCCAACACGATTGTGAGCAACAGATACGCACAACAACGCTATCAGGAGCCTGTGCCGAAGGATGGTAGGTATACTCCACGGTGCCTGCATCAAACATGTCGGTGCGGTGAAATGTTTTACCCAAGTCGAAGGACTCAAGTACTTCAATGGAGTCGCACAAGGCGGTATCTTTTGGGGCTATCCAGAGTATGCCTCGTTCTGAACACAAAACACTTGGTTCGGGATAAATACGCAAGGGAATGGGGTGCGGACGAACCACAACGGCAATAGTATCCGAGTACACTGTGCTGCCTACAAAGGCATGTCCCTCAGCACGCAACAGTATGAGACTGTCACGGTCTTGAACACAATCGTAAAACGCAGGACATGGAAAGTCGACACCGGCCCAAAAGCTGGTATCAGTTTCGTCATGGTACTCTGCGCGCATCAAGGTCCAAGTTTTGGCGCTGTCTAAGGAGTAGTATATACGGACGCTGTCCAAGCAGGAGATGATGCCCTTTACGTCGCCTTTGTCCATTGCGATGAAACGCCCCGCCTTGGTCGAAGAATCAAAACGAATGCTTGGTCCATGGAAGGAGACTAGAGCAGAGGAGTCTATGAGAGCGCTGCGCTTTGTGCTCTGCACCAGCAAGCGACCATAAGTTCCTACAAATGTCGAGTCAACAACGAGGTTAAAGCTGACGGTGTCCGCAAGATTGTCGTATGCGCTATCCAGAATACGTGGACGTCCGACAGCATATCCGTCGCGATAGGCTTGGTAGGCAACGCGCACAGCCGGTTGGCCGCTAAATACGTTGTACCAACGGAGTTTCAGTGTATCGCCCAGGCAATAGTTCTGTTGGGCGCTGAGACTTCTCGAAGGATCAACAATCACAATGGAATTCTGTACAGGTAAGCCATAGAGATAACAGCGAACGTTTGTGGTTACGAGTACGTCGTTAAACCCATCTCCATCGATGTCTGCCACTGCAACGTGGTTGATCATTTCTGTCGGAAAACTGAGATGCATGAGTGTGTCGAAGGGAGCGAGTCGCGTAAATCTGCTGTCCTTATAGCCACGCATGTGGAGGACATACAGATCCGAGCCATCAGCCATGAAAATCTCTGATCGACCATCCGATGCGTTATCTAAGTCCGTCACACATGCAACCCAGCCCGTCATTTGCAAGCTAAGCACCGTATCAAGAGGGAACAGATAGGCGTTTCTTGGAGCCGGCTTCTGAATACGCGTGCCGCTCCTGTAGCGCAGCACCATAATTCTCGACGCCGGGAAGGCGAATTCGTGAGTGCTTTGGCTAACTACGATTTCGTTTCCGGGGTTATTCGGATAGTAGGGTAAAAGTTGATTGGTATCACGGCCATCAACATCTCCTACCGCCACAGCCCATGAGTGATTCATCCGTCCGACAAACGAAGGATTTGCAGTATCGGTTGGAATCGTGATCGGATCCCCCAAAGTTGAGTACAAATGCAATCGAGCTACACCAATACTGGAGTCGCGACCCAGATACTCTTCGGCACTGAGCACGTAGGGAAGCGCCGCCCCACCGATTCCGGCATCGCGCAGTTGTACGCTGAAATTTTCGATGCGAGGACGTGTTGAATTCTGACCGAGGTAGGTGAGCGGACTCAAATCCACGGGAATGATGCCCTCTCCCATCGAAGCGGAACCCAATTGCGTACTCATGAGATAGGGACGATTACCATAGGTGCTTATGGCAGGACGAAAGGGATCCGCTATTGTCCAGTCTAAGTTCCCCGGCCAGCTTGGTAGCAAACAGTCGTAGCTATTCTCGCTGAGCTTTCGCAATGAGGCTTGACTTTTGTTCACCGATGGTCCAACCGTGAATCGCGAACTCAAAGTGTCACTGACGGTAGCCAAACTCAGATTGTCAAAGCGTCCGGATAAGAACGAGGTCATGCCCCGAAAGAATGGCACGTTACTCGGACTAGATGGAATGACGGGTGCACTCATGTCGACGATGGCATGAATCATCAGTTGATCGGCTCCATATGGTAGAGCCATCACAGGCTTAATTGAAGCAAACAGATTCGGTGCATAAGGCCGGACGTCGACGCTGAGATTTTTTAAGATGGCGATGCTGTCGGCGGTTGAGTCATAAGCTGCCAAGTAGCCCACCGCAAGCGAGTCCGTTGTGTCACGTCGCTCAATCGTCTCCAAGCCCAACATGGAGGGATACTTTTTGTAGAGCTCAATGGGTAGAGAAGAAGAATCGAGGATAACACTCACGGAGCGAACGAAAGCCGGTAGGCGAGTCTTCGTTGCGGTACGTCCCGTGGCGTCGAGAGTGATGAGTTGTCCGGCAATGACAGCACAAATTTCAAGCGGAGCATAGGGATATGCCGGCGCCAATTGGGTATTGTTAATGAGATTGCCGATAAGTGGTTGTACATCGCCCGCGATGGCGTTGGTCGACCACTTCAAATTGAAGGAATCAAGGGTTTGGGCTAATCCTGAGCTAAATTGTGACTGCGTGCCTTCACTGTTTCCGCGAGGAAACAACCAACGGGCAGCCGAAGCAGCGGTAGGAAGCTGTGCTGCAACCGGCGTTGCGGCATATCCTATGCCCAGCAGGATGCTGACGCAGAGGACTACATGTCTAAAGCAAATTCTTGTCATCCTTGACCGCCTTCGCAGCTGCGATTGGTACATCCCTAGTCGTGCAAATATACCAAAGTCACTGTCCGAACAGCTTTAAATCGCAGGCGAGATTCGAACCGAATAGCAATAGAATGGACTCTCACTTTATGACACAGAATTCAACCCAAAGCCCTCAGAGAAGTACGTCGTCACACCGGACGAAGCAAGCTCGAAATCTTGCTCCCTCACCGTATGCCTTTCACATCGTCACTTTTGTCATTGCCTGCATAAGTCTATGGACACAGGGTGAACTTCGCGCTTGGACGGTCGACTCACTTCGCGCAGAAGCCGAGAAGGGGAATGCGAACGCAGCAGCCAGACTTTCAGCGGCTTACCATCTTGGGCTTGGCGTCGGCAAAGACCCTGCATCTGCCTATCGTTGGGCACAAAGAGCAGCTTCCTCCAATCAAGGTTTTGCGTTGTTCTCATTGGCAGAGTGTCTTCGCTGTGGCGACGGAACCATTCCGCGTCCGTCCGAAGCGCACACTCTCTATAAACGAGCAGTTCCGCTGTTGCAAGAGGAGTGTGCTTTGTATCAAGCTGAAAGTTTTTATGCCTTGTCAGTTTGCTTCGCTCACGGTTTAGCTCTTCCTGTTCGGGAAGATTCCGCGGCTTGGTACCTCAACAGGTCTGCAGCCATGAACTATGCACCTGCCTTACACCAGTATTACCGCACGCCCCTTATTGCCGCCCAAAACGAGCGTGATTCACTAGTCGCTCTTGCTTTCCTACGTGGCGCTGCTGATCAATTGTATGAACCTGCAATGATCGAGTTGGCGGGTCTCTTGTCTCAACGTGCAGCAACCCAAGATTTGGCTTTTCTATATGCGCGGCGTGCCGCCGCGCTTGGATCAGCTCAAGGAGCCTACCAATGCGGAGCCTTTCGTTACGCGGCTGTCGGTGTGGGACACGACACGGTGCAATCCCAGAAGTGGTTTGAACAGGCTGCTCGCGGAGCGTATTTAAAGGCACATGCAGAGTTGGGATATCGACATGCTCACGGCATAGGTGTGCCTTTGGACAAAGACAAAGCGCGACTGTATTTCCTCGGAGCACTTGCATTAAATACGGATGATCGACCGGGATTGTCAGCGTTTATACATGACCGTTTAGACTCCTTGCCTTGCAGCTCTCAACAATTTGACAATGTGTTGCTTGAACTTCAGGAACAGTTAAGGACGATACTAGGAGCTAGTGGACATCCCGCAAGCTATTCGGCGCCGGCATTGAGTTCCGCTGCACGCAAAGTTTGGAAGCGCGTGTATGTCTGCACGGATAGTAGCGCAAGGGTCGACTCAGAAGATGAGTATTTGGCATTTGCGAGAAACGCGTCCATGAGGCATGTCGTTCTACTCCATGATTCGGTGATTTCCCGAGAAGATGGTAGCTGGTCTTTGTCCGAGGATGCGCAGCTTCTAACTCTGAAACACGAAAACCTTCAGCAGAGCTGGAAGGTACTTGTTCTCTCGCCCGGGCTTCTGGCAGTACGAAGTGAGACGGGTGTTAAACTCTTCGAGCGCGTCGCTTCTGCAGCCGTGCAGCGTATCCCTGCTTTTCGCGGTAGTCAACAATTTGGTGAAGTTGTTCTTAGTGCTCGTAAAGCCGAACTCACAGACAAGGGATCTGTACGCTTACGTCTGATGCTGCGCAATGTACCTGCAGACGGCGTGGTAATAGCTGTGGATAGCATCCATCTGGCGAGTATGTCATACGGACAGAACGATCGCAAGCAGAGCTTTCGAATCCAAGCGCCGGAAATGATATTTGAAGATGGCGAAGTTGTGCTTACGATTGATGTGCACACAGAGTTAAAAGCATCGATACAGGAAGGTCATTGCCAACTTGAACTCAGTGCCGTGTATGCTATCGACGATGCCTATCGTCAATGTAGTATGCGAAGTGGCGACATCGCTCTCCCTCAACAATTAAAGTGATGCACAGGAAACAATGCGGCGCTGTTCAACAACATTCTGTGTATATGCAATATGCATATAGGCTTCTGTAGAGAGATGTAGGAGCTACGAACGAGCTTCGCGGATAAGCACTTCCGCATCGACCACATAATCAGCAGGAACGTATACTTTGGCGATCGCCAAATCGCCAATGCTTAAGCCGCGACTGGAGTCGACCTGGGATAACACCTGAGCGGGAATCTCGTTGGCAAGGAGCATGCCTTCAATTACTCGAGCATCAGCTTCCGTGTTTGTCGTATAAACCAATACCCAAGACATTAGCGTTGCTCCTCGCAATATGAACGAAGTACTTCTGCAAAACGCACGATGTCGGAAAACCTCGTGTACAACGGAGCAGGAGCCATGCGGATTACATCCGGATTGCGCCAATCGGCAATTACGCCATGGGCTGCCAAGTAATCGAAGAGTGCGCGACCATTGCGTGTCGCAATGGTTGAAACTTGGGCACCCCTCTGTTCAGCGATACGCGGACTGATAACACGCAGGGCATCCTGTGGAAACACATTCCCAATCTCTTCGATGCAGCGTATGAGAAATGCGGACAATGCACGTCCTTTCGCGCTAAGCTCCTTGATATCGCACTGATCAAAAACGTCGAGCGATGCTCGGTGGATGGCCATGCTGAAAACCGGTGCGTTACTGAGTTGCCAGCTGTCTGCGGTGTGAACCGGTTGAAACCACTGCGGCATTTTAAATCGAGTTTGCTCATCGTTACCCCACCAACCGGCTAAACGCAAACGTGAGTCGTCTGAGCAATGGCGTTCGTGGACATACACACCTCCCACACCACCGGGTCCGGAGTTGAGATATTTATAAGAGCACCACGCTGCGTAATCCACATCCCATTCATGGAGATTAAGGGCAACGTTACCGATCGCATGCGCTAAGTCCCATCCTACAATTGCACCTTGGGCTCGAGCAGCCGCAGTCCAAGCTTGAATGTCATAGAATTGTCCGGTATAGTAATGGACAGCACTAAGGTGCATGAGTGCCAAACGCGATCCAATAGACTCAATGACGCTTAAAACATCTGCATTATCCAAGAGGTCTTGTCCCTCCCGGGGTACCAGTTCGATGATGTCATGCTCAGGAGAGTATCCGTGCCAACGCACATGACTTTCTACAGCGTAACGATCTGATGGGAATTCATTTCCAAGAATGAGGATGACGGGACGCTCTGCACTTGGTCGGTAAAATGAACTTAGCATGAGGTGCACATTGACCGTCAGCGAATTCATGCACACGACTTCCGACGGAAGTGCTCCCACCAGGCGGGCTAACGAATCACGGAACTGGTGATGGTATCCAAACCAGGGTCGAGCAGCACGAAAATGTCCTTCAACAGCATGTTCTTTCCAATCGTTGAATTCGCGGGTCACCGATTGCTCGGCTGCCTTGGGAAGAAGTCCAAGAGAATTCCCGCAGAGATACACTGCGTCTGAGTCGGCATGCTTGGGAATGTGAAAAAGCTCACGGAAGGATGCAAACGTGTCGGCGGCATCGGCTTGCCCCGCGAAATCCTTAAGGTGCGTCATGTGAAGATTCTATCTGAGTGAAAGGACGAAGACACAAAAATACGCCTGCAAGGCCTATTGGATGCTCCTCGACTTTCATGCGAATGCCTCAAAAACTAGGTAATTCTTCGCTTTCGGGTTGTTGCACTGTGTGCTAATTTCCAGCGTGGAACCAATAGTTCCATCGCGAAGTACAGAGCTGAGCACTCAAAAAAGCGCCATTTTCTGCCTTTTTTGTCGGGGTGAAGTGAATATTCCGTGAATGAGGGACGATAAATGCCCTAATAGCCGCTCCGAGCTTCTGGCAGCGGAGCTGCGTATTTCTACGAAACAGATGAGTAAACTATGACGACAAGCACGACAGATCGTGGTTCATTTTCACAACTGCTTTTCCGCACCTTGGCCTTTGGTCTGTTGGTGCTCTTGGTTTCTTGCGGCGGTATCAGGATGTCTCGCGAGTATATCGCGGCTAAAGATGCGGTAAATCGCAAAGATTGGCCTGAAGCAAAACAGTTGTTGGAAAAAGAAGTGGCTCGCAATCGCAATAATGGCGAGGCATGGTATATGCTCGGGTGGACACGTCAACACCTTGGTGATATCAAGGGTATGAACGAGGCATATTCCATTGCCGAGCGCAATGCTGCGAACGACGATTTCAAAGTCGCAATTTCTCGAGCTCGCTTTACCGCTTGGGCAGAACTCTTCAACACGTCGGTCGAGATATACAACCGTTTCGCAGAAAACGGCGACAGCTCGAAGTTGGAGAAAGGTGTCGAAACCATGAAGACCGCAATTGAACTCAAACCTGAGCTACCCGAAAACTATTCCGTATTGGGACTGTTGTACGATGCAAAGCGCGACACCGTTGCTTCGCTAAACGCATACGAAAAGTATGCTTCCATGCAACAATCTGCCATTCAACTGGCACGAAGCAATGCTTTGTATTTGGGTATGAATCGCAGTGTAGCACTCGACAAAATCGGTCAGGCAGCAAATTCACAAAGCATGTTGAGCGGCGCAGATTCAGTCGCCATAGACGTCATCAAGAATCGCGACACAGTGTATCTCTATTCGCTGCAGAAGGATAAGTCGACGTACATCGTAGAGGGGTGGCGTGTGAACCCGTCTTCAAGCTGGACCGATCTGGAAGAGAAGCGCTATGCTCCCATGAACATTCGCCCATTCGCACAGTTAGCAAGTACCTACTACAATCGTCGTGACATGGAGAAAGCGTTGAAGTACATCGACGTCATTTCAACATTGAAACCCAGCGACGAACAAGCACAAAATCTCCGCGTGCAAGTATATGCAGATCAAGGAAAGTCCGCCGAAGCCCTCATGGCCTTGTCAGACCTTGTAAAGCAGGATCCGAAAAACAAATCTTACTTGTGTAACTACGCTCTGGCACTGTTGAAGATGGAGCGTTATGATGATGCCGTTTCCAATTACGAAAAGGCTTTGGCCATTGATCCGGATTATGATGTTGCACTGATCAACTGTGCGGCAGCACTCAAAAATCGTGCGGCGCAGTTCCAAAAGGAAGAGCGCGAGCGCCGCGAAAAAGACTCAAAGTATAAGGAGAACACCGATCGCTATTTCCCGCTTCTCAACAAATCAGCAGAGTATTTCGATCGCTACCGTCGTTTAAGTACACATCGTGATGATTTGTCGAGCATGGAACATCTCGTCAACATCTATGAGACAATGCGCAAAACAAATGAGCTCAAAGCAGTCGTTGCAGAGCTCGAAGGTCTAGAGTTTTCCAACACCAACAACCCTCGCTACTGGGAAATACTTGGTGGTGTGTACAGCCGACTTCGTCAATCAGACCGCGCAGATCGTGCCTTTAAAAAAGCCGATGAAGCAAAGGCACGTTTGAAGTAAACCCGCAACCATTGCGGTTTGCGTAGACGCAGGAGTTGAAAGGGTGATGACTAGGCTGAGTTCTCCACATGGTAGACCGCGTGGAGTCGGCGCTCAATAATTATCGTATTTTGCCGTCACCAGAGCTACGACTCGGTGTGAAGCCGGAGCACAGCATCCGGCTTTCTTTTTTTTGAACCATCATGTTTTAAGGCAGCTTCATGGCGAACCCTGAACCACAACAGAACCCACAACAGATCAATATTGAGCTCGGCGAGAAAGAAGCAGAAGGCATCTACTCAAACCTTGCGATTATTTCCCACTCACCGGCTGAGTTTGTTATCGACTTTACACGCATTCTTCCCGGCGTGCCCAAAGCCCGCGTTATGTCGCGTATTGTCATGACACCACAACATGCAAAGCTTCTCTTAGGTGCACTGAACGACAACATCATGCGCTACGAACAACAATATGGTGAGATCAGCGTTAGTGATGGTGGCATGATGCCCACCGGTGGAGAAGGTCACAAGTTCCACTAAGTCGCAGCTGTGCGAGTTCAAGTAGGAGAGTTTTGCTTTGCCGCTACCTTCAACATCGACGTCGCAAAACTGTAGCTCTTTGGCTATAGCCTTCGCGCAGCTCGCATTCACCAACCTCTTTCTTTACGTAATTAAAAGGTAGATATATGATTCATTCAACAGACATCCAAAGTCAGCTCGTTCCTTATGTGATCGAGCAAACAAGCCGAGGAGAGCGTTCCTACGATATCTATTCTCGATTGCTCAAGGAACGTATCATTTTCATCGGTACTCCTATCGATGACTATGTGGCATCACTGAGTATTGCGCAGTTGTTGTTTCTTGCCAGTGAAGATCCGACAAAAGATATTTTCATGTACATCAATTCGCCCGGTGGAAGCGTGACTGCAGGCTTGGCGATCTACGACACGATGCAGTTTATAAAGCCCGACATCTCGACCTACTGCGTGGGTATGGCCGCTTCCATGGCTCAGGTCTTGTTGTGTGCAGGAACAAAAGGGAAGCGATTTGCATTACCTCATTCGCGTATCATGCTTCACCAGCCATTGGGTGGAACCCAAGGTCAGGCAACCGATATCGAAATCTATACCAAAGAAATGTTACGAATCCGCGATACCCTCTATAAGATCATCGAGCGTCACAGCGGACAAAGCTATGAGCGTATCAAGGCAGATGCGGATCGTGACAACTATATGTCACCCCAGGAAGCCCTTGACTACGGTTTGATCGACGGCATATTGGAAAGCACTAAAGCATAATAGCGTACGAAGAGCAGGGACCGAACATCTATTCAACACCGGGTGTTTATAACTCAAGCTCCTGTTCATAATTCTAAAGTTCTGAGCTAAGCCTCTTGTCGTATTTTTGACGCTCCGTTTGCATGCGCACACGGAGCGTTTTTGTGTCAGCAATCTGCTGCGCGCCGGCGCGCAGCTCGATAAAAGACATTCAGAGAGAGCCTCTCGCGGTGTCTTCTTAAGCAGCATTGAATTGCGTGGCAGTCGAGTAGCAACGGAGCCGTGAGGCAATGCTACAGGAAGCAGCGCAACGACGTATGATATAAAGCGAAGCCCGGATGGCCTAAAGGTCTCTTTGAGACGAAGTATGTGCAACACAAAACAGCGTGGGTTTTTCTTATCCTACGAACAGGAACAACGATGAAAAAAGAATATCGCGAGGAAGAAGTTCAGTGTGCTTTTTGTGGTCGGAAGGCTCACGAAGTCACGACAATTATTACATCGCCAAACGGAGCAAATATCTGCGATCTGTGTTTGATCAACTCCTTGGTTTTAATGCAGAAAAATCAAAAGCAAACTGAACCTATCGAGCAGCGACCTCTCAACTATCACTTGCCTAAGCCAAAAGAGATGAAGGCCAAGTTAGATGAGTATGTGATTGGGCAAGATGAAGCCAAGCGCGCATTGTCTGTTGCCGTGTACAACCACTATAAGCGCATCGTGTCGCACGGCATGGTTGGGATGTATGAAGACGTCGAAATAGAAAAGAGTAACATCCTTATGCTTGGACCAACCGGAACAGGTAAGACATTGTTGGCGCAAACACTGGCTCGGATACTTGATGTTCCATTTGCAATTGCGGATGCAACGACTGTTACGGAGTCCGGCTATGTGGGAGACGATGTTGAGAGCATTATTGTCAACCTTGTGCAGAATGCGGACTTCGACGTAGCCAGAGCTGAGATTGGCATAATCTACATCGATGAAATCGATAAGATTACGCGAAAGTCAGACAGCGCAAGTATCACCAGAGACGTGAGTGGGGAAGGTGTACAGCAGGGCTTGTTGAAACTGCTTGAAGGCACTGTGGCCGGCGTTCCTCCCCGGGGCGGACGAAAGCATCCCGAGCAACCATTGTTGCAGGTGAACACCAAGAACATTCTCTTTATCTGCGGTGGCGCGTTTGACGGTTTGGAAAAAATCATTGCGCGACGTTTGAAAGCGGCGACTATAGGTTTTCATTCGGCTACAGATGAGCACATTGAAGAGAGTTATGAGCTATTTCAGCATGCAGAGCCCGATGACTTCATCAAGTTTGGATTTATACCGGAGTTTATGGGACGACTCCCGGTCTTCGCTCCTCTGCGTCCACTTGATGATGATGCAATGCTTAACATATTGACGGAACCGAAGAATGCTATAACCAAGCAGTATGAAAAACTTTTCTACATGGAAGGCGTTGAGCTCGAGTTCGAACGTGAAGCGTTGTTGGCGGTAGTGGAGATGGCAAAAGAGAGGAAGACGGGAGCTCGCGGACTACGTTCCATCATGGAAACGGCGATGCTACCCATCATGTTTGACTTACCAAGCAGAGAAAATCTACGTCGAGTGATTATGACCCGTGATGCCATTCGCGGGACCGGAGAGCCTATTTATATACCGCACAAGACACGCAGAACAATAGCTGATGCAGCCTGATACGCATGTAATGCATCGACATTGTCGCATGCGGCCGATCACCGATCGCGCATGACCGTCGTTGCTCTTTCTGAAGCAGGTGTCAACACCTCATCTGCTTAGTGCAAGGACTAGTTTACGATTCCGAGAGCTGCCAATCAATGCCAATGACGATTGTTGGACTAAGACTTTCTTTAACCGGACAGCCTTCGGCTGCCGCTCGAAGTAGAGCCATTTCGCGAGCGCTGTAGGAGCTATGAAGCCTCAGACTAACCGGTAGTTCGGCGATGCGTCTTGTCGGCTCGCTCGTCATAATCTTCTTGACACTTGCTTCGCAAGGACCCAGCTCAAATCCGTGCTTACGAGCCACGATGCCCATGGTCGTGACGATGCATGAGACGAGTGAGGCTGCGCAAAGATCTGTGGGTGAAAAACTCAAACCTGTACCCATATTGTCTACAGGTGCTTCTGTAATCAGTACAACACCGGAGGGTCCGTGGTTGAGCTGACAACGCAATTCTCCTTCGTACTGTAGGTCTATCTGAACCATAAGGTGTAGTCGTGTGTTTGTACAAGCGGCTCTCGCTCACTCCCGGATACCAAGCGTGAGCAGTGCATAAAAATACAGATATTCGAGTGTGAAGCCGCAGCTCAAATTGTACCTTGCAAAGGGTCACACTGAACACAAGTATTCCACAGTATCAACACCAAGTTGTCCTAAAGTCCCACCCTCGCTAGATTGCAGCAACCAGACTTCCTATGATCTCCTTTCTTCGTTCTCTTTCGGCATCCACGATAAAGATGATCTACCTCAGCGCATCCTTGGTGTTGTTTGCCGCAGGTAGTGTCAACTTCATCCAAAAAGCATATCTGCACGCTCAGGGCAATGATGAGTGTGCTTGGCTTCGACAACCGAAAAACGACTCCATCGCAGTCATCGACAATGTCTTGGAAGGCGGTGTTGCCGATGAAGCGGGTATACGGAATCTCGACACCTTATTGCAAATCAACGGTCGATCGTTTGTTTACAATCAGGCGCAGGAGTTAATCAATCATATACGACTCAATGATTATGCGGTGTATACCATAAAGCGGGGCACAGAGACTCTGCATTTGCGAGTTCGCATCGTGAAGGTATACAATCTCTTTACCGCATCACTCTTCGTGACCGGACTGTTGTTTTTGTTAGTCGGTCTACTATCGGTACTCAGTAAACCCAAGGGCGAGCTTCAGCAGAGATTCATGCATTATTGTTTAGCTAACGCCTACGTCTTTACCTTGGGTTCAGGGGTTGCCTTGGATGTTTATGGATTCAGCAAAGTCCAGGTCATAGCCGTTCTCGTCGTCGTGCTCCTGCTGTTAGTACTGGCTCTTCCTGAGCAGATATTGTTTTTCTCGTACTTCCCGCGAACACAGCGGAAACCAATGCCATGGTGGGGCAAGCCCTTAGTCTACACTGCTTCATTGGTTTGTGTGTTGTCGCAAGTTTTTGGCGATGACGGAATTGCTTTTTTGGGTCTAAAGAGAAGTATTATCACGCAGATTATACTTGGCCTGGGTGGCTTTCTCACATTTAGTTTCTATCCAACCGGACTTGGAATTCTGACGCAGACCTACTTTTCGGATCTGAATACTGAACAACGAAAACCAATCCGTCCGATCATCTTTGCATTTTGTATTTCGATTATCTCACTTGTCGTCTTTACGATAACCGTGCAAAGTGTTCCCTTTGCACTGTTCTTACGACCTGAGCTCTCTCTGCCGTTCTTACTCTTTGCCTCGACCCCCATTGCCATCGCATACAGCATCTTCCGCTATGGACTCATGGATCTTGGAATTATCATTGAGCGCTCGTTGATTTTTGCCATTGCCACGGCTGTATTGGCGGTCTTGTACTTCGTACTCGTATCGTTATTGTCTTCGGTATTGGGTGGCTACATGGCTACAGCATTCGGACTCAGTACTGAGCATGGAAACAGTTTATGGGTTACGGTCACTGCGTTTGTTGTACTCGGATTGGCATTTGATCCGGTAAAACGCCGAACAGAGGACTGGGTTGCGCGAGTTTTCTACCAGGAACGAATCAACTATCAAAAAGCACTTCTTGAGCTGAGTCGTGAGTTACCCGGCCTCATCAACTTCGACCAGATTGTTGAGACGCTGAAGACTCGTTTGGAGCAGACCATGCACTTAGAGCGTGTGCTCATCTATGTTTCAAGAGAACGTTATGCTGAGGTACTACGGAGCACCTCGACAAGTAGCGTCGTCCAGTCTATTGAATTGACTCAGGCTCAACAGGCGCTTTTTTCCGTGATACAATCTCATCCGATTGTGCTGACGATCGGACATCACGAGTCTGAATACTTGGAAGATGCGGTTTTAGATGAGCTGTTGTTTCAAGACGGTTTGGTACTGGCAGTTCCCATGATGTTGAAGTCCGACGTGCTTGGGATGATTGCCGTCGGAAAAAAGAAGAGCGGTAAGGGATACTCCAAGGAAGACGTTGATTTGCTTCAGACGATTGCGAGCCAGGCAGCCATTGCGTTTGAAAATGCCCGACTCCATGAGACTGAGATTCAAAAGCAAAAAATGGAAGACTCGTTGGCAATTGCTCGACGTATTCAACAGAGTCTCCTGCCTCAGCATTCACCTTCGATTCGCGGCTTGGACGCAAGTGGTATGTCCATCCCGGCTGAAATTGTAGGTGGTGACTTCTTTGACTTGATCGAACTAAGTCCGCGAAAGCTCCTCGTCGTTGTCGGCGATGTATCCGGCAAAGGCATCTCCGCAGCACTGTACATGTCCAAGATTCAAGGAATGATGCAGTTGGCCGCCACGCGATATGAAAGTCCAAGTGAAATGCTCAGTCACTTGAACACGCACGTCTATGGTTCGATGGAGCGGAATTCCTATGTAACGATGGCATTAGCTCTTTTTGATCTGGAAAAGAAAGAACTGCGCTTCTGTCGCTGCGGTCACACAAAACCACTGCTTCAAACAAAGAGTGGTGTTCAAACACTAGAAAGTAGGGGATTGGGAGTTGGACTATGTAGTACCGATCGCTTCTCGCAACACTTGCACGAGCTAAACTTGAAGCTCGAGGTTGGGCAGCGCTTTCTCTTTTACTCTGATGGACTCAATGAGGCTATGAATTCCGGCGATGAGCAGTTCGGCGATGACCGTGTAGCCGCAACAATGATGGCCAGCCAATCATCCTGTTCGCAGGAGTTGTTGAACGAACTTCAACAATCGGTCGATGCCTTTCGTCACAAAACAGAACTCTTCGATGACTTGACTATGGTCGTGGTCCATGTTACAGAAGAGTTGCTATCGGACACTCAATAAAAACAACCTTCGGAAATCCTAAGGCCGAGTGGGTCATCATAGAAGTGTGGCGCGTCCTCAACAAGTCCGCCTGCGAGATAACCCGGAATTTATCCGCTCAACATTAGGTCGAGCAGTTTAAAGTCATCGAGCTCAGCGGACACTCGAGCTCGTCGAACGCATCCGACTCAAGCGACACAGCCGGTATTCCCGGCATTGAGATCTTGCCTTGCATACTGTGTTATGGAACGAGAGCTTCTTTTGACCTTGTTCATCTACACTGTACTTCGTTTCTCTCAGGGATTCATGCAGCATATTTCGCGCTCAGAAGAGCATGAGCCCATACCGGCGACGCGTTGCGGAGCGTTGCGCTACCGGAACTTCCTTCCAAACCAACACAGTGTGCTGCAGCTTTCTCGTCATACACTTTGGTATCTCAATTCCCATCAAATACAGAACCCAGAGTTCGGCAGATTGTGCAAGTGTCAAGACGACGAGGATCCGAAAACCAAGCGCTAAAACACCGAGGGCTCAAGCTTTCAGTCGGGGATACTGTTTATTGATTGCACGACTATGTTGGCTCCGTATGACATTTCAAGCCTCTAAAATCTCGATATTCAGTGCTTTAGGCGGAAAAGTCACCTGGTTGACGTGACTAATTTTCACTGTTCGCTAAAATGATTTTGGTGCATAAGACTTGTTGTCTTAATTTAGACAAAGTCTAAATAAGCATATTTGTCTGAGACAACGACACTTCAGAACATGACAGTTTACCAAAGCTCAAAAGAACACCCACATTCCTCGCTTCATTCGCTTCGTCGTCTGGCATTGCGCAGTTTGGTTGGATTAAGCCTTCTTTTCGTTATACTCACTATTGCTGCGTGTGATAACGTGTTTGGCCCTGCTGCGGATACCACAGCGCTCTTAGATGGTCCTATAGACGGGTTAACGCCCGAGGAGTTACAGTTTCACGAACAGTGCGACATCGAATTTGGACATGTGTTTACTTCGGCAGAAGGGCTGGGACCCATTTTCAATGCTCAGTCTTGTGAGGGTTGTCACGTTGCTGATGGAAGAGGACACAGCTCAATGGTACTCTATCGTTTCGGTCGGTTGATTGGCGATAGTGTCGATCATATGGAGTCGGAGGGTGGACCCCAACAACAAGACAAAGCCATTAGCGGTTTCCGTATTGAGTTTATACCGGCAACATCAAATGTTCGGGCCGGATTTCTTGCTCCACCTGTGACGGGATTAGGCTATCTCGAAGCCATCAGCGACAACGATATTTTGGCTGCCGCTGATCCTACAGATAGTGACGGAGATGGAATCAGTGGTGTGGCAGCGTACGTCGAGAAACCGGACTTCGTGCCAACCACATCCTCAATGGTTATGATGGGCAACAAAGCACTGGCCAGATTTGGTCGTAAGGCTACGGCGGTTTCGTTGCTGCACCAAACAGTGAACGCTTTCATCAATGACATGGGTTTAAGTACAGAGTTCCATCCGCTCGACATTTCAATGCCGCAAATGGGAGGCGTTTTTGGCGATCTGGTCCCCGAGCCCGAAGTACCCACTTCACGCGTGGATGCCATGGTCTTTTACATGCGTACGTTAAAGGCACCACCACGTAGAAATCAAAATGATGCATCAGTTGTTCGTGGAGAACAGGTGTTTAGCAAAATAGGATGTGCCTCATGTCATAGCCCCAGTTTTACGACCGGCCACAGCGACATTCCGGTTTTGTCCAATAAAGTCATTCATCCCTATAGTGATTTACTTCTGCACGATATGGGAACGGAGTTGAACGATGGATACACGGAAGGTGCTGCAAAGAGTGCGGAATGGCGCACAAGTCCTCTGTGGGGACTTGGCTTGGCAGCTACATCAACGGGAGGCAAACTCTTGCTGCTTCATGATGGACGTGCACACACAATTACAGATGCAATTCTCTTACACGGTGGAGAAGGATCCGGTAGTCGCACTCGATTCCAAGCTCTGAGCGAAGCTGAGAAAAACGACCTCATGAATTTCCTTGAGTCGCTCTAAAGGCTTGTTGGCGTTTACCAAGTCAAGCAAGGCAAAGTGAGTTTGCGGAGCTACAAGAACAGTTAACACGAGTTTGATTAAGAGCTCTATGACACAGCATTCCGAAGGTTTAGAAGACAGTCATGCATCGCGCGCAGCATCGGCGGACGCGAAGCGGACGCTTAGTCGCAAGGAGTTTTTGCGAAGCTGCAGTTGTGCCGGAGCAGCCTTGTTAAGCCTGCCTCTTATGACGAGTCTACAAGGATGCTCAAGTACGGCACAGTACCACGCGGAGATTACGAAGGAAGGAGCTCGGGTTCCGCTTTCCGCCTTCAACAAATCCGGAGTCGTTGTCTTAGCACGCTCTACAACTCTAAGTGCTCCCGTACTCGTGAAGCGGGTAGCAAATCAAGAGTACGTAGCCGTTTTGATGAAGTGCTCTCATAAAGGCTGCGAGCTTGTACAAGATGGTCCGCAGCTTAGTTGTCCCTGTCATGGTTCAGAGTTTACGCAGGAAGGACATGTTTTGTCGCCACCGGCAACGCAAGACTTAGTACGATATCCGGTTCGACTCGAAGCTGACTCGGTAGTCGTACAGATCGCCTCCCAAGGCCTCTGAGCTGAAGTGAATGGCGAGTTGCAAAAAGATCGCTTCAGAAGCGTTGAGCCGATAGCATAGAGTATGAAGGTAGGTGCAGCATAGAATTATAGGTCGATCAATGGTCGAGACAGGTTATCAACGCACTAGAGTGTTGAAGAGCAATGAGTCCGCACTTCGGTCGGCTCAACAAAGCGGGTTGGCAAGAAGAGAAGGGGAGCAAAGGCGTTGAGAGTTGAGAGTGACCAAGTGTTCTGAGTATCGTCGATCAAAGTCACTGAGTTTGTTCAAAGCTCTGTCGATAACACCTCGGAATAGTTGTTCTTATGGTAAGCCGCGGAAACCGTGCCGCGCTAAGATGTTTGATGAGGAGTTGCCTACATTGTTTGGCAGCTCCGACGCGAGTATGTATCAAGATTGTTTAGAATCATGCAGAACACATTTGTAAAAGTAGCACGAGTAATGCGTGACGAGCGGAACGTGACGACCACACAGCCGCGCATTATTCTTACGAAAGACATTGAGAGTGAATTAGCGCTACCACATGAGCATGCTGGCAGATGGAGTGCACTGATAGCTCTGTACTTCTTCATCAGTTTAGCATTCGTCTTCTCATCTGCGCTTCATGCACAAGGCTCGTTGGGTCTGGGCATGGCGAATGCCGGCGACAGTGCGCGAGGAGCTACGAGTGGACCACTCAATGCGCTGTATAATCGACCTACCTCAGGAAGCCTAGGATCGTCAACCCAGATTGGTGGCTATATGGATGGAAACCTCAATTACTTCAGGACCGATGGATTGAGTGAGGGACTCAGTATGGAGTTGCGTCACTTCAATCTTTTTGTGTTTTCATCGCTGAGTTCACGTCTTAGTTTGATGGCAGAGATTGAGTTTGAGCACGGGTCTGAAGAGATTAGCATAGAGACGGCGCAATTGGATTGGCGTTTGGCGGAGAACTTCAGCTTTCGCGGTGGAATTGTGTTAGCACCGATTGGAGCGTTCAATCAGCGTCACGATGCGCCTCTCTATGAGTTTATTGATCGACCCTTGGTAAGCACCACAATTCTCCCGGCAACCTTATCGCTGATGTCGATGGGCGTTCGCGGAAAGTTTTGGTTGGATGATCGTATGTCGCTCAGCTATGAGCTCTTTGCGGCGAATCCAATCGGTGATCATATCATTGACAATGAAGATCAAAGAACAAACATCGCCGCTGCGAAGTCAAACGAGATTTACGAAGAATCGCTTAACGGAAGCCCCGCATTTGTTGGTCGAGTAGCTCTGGCATGGAATCGAGTGCTGGAAGTAGGACTCAGTAGCTACCTCGGTATCTACAATCGTTATCAGAGTGAAGGCTCGGTCGTCGATGCCAAGCGCTCACTGAGCATGAGTGCGCTGGACTTCAGCGTGGAGATAGGACGAGTTCACCTTCAAGCTGAAGCCGCAATCAACACTGTGGAGCTTCCACAAGGTATTTCACCGGCTTATGGTGATAAACAGTGGGGAACGTTTGTAGAAGCTGTCGTCCCTGTTGTACAATTCAGCGCATTGGATTACTCAGCCATGCAGCTAAACGCAGCGCTACGCGCTGAATATGTTGATTACAACGTTGGTGAGTTTGGCTCCGGTGATGTAAAGCACGATGATATTCGTGCACTGAATCTGGCTGTGGGACTGCGTCCAACTGCAGCAACCAGCTTCCGTGTCGTCGCCATGCGTCAGTGGATTCGAGATCTGTTTGGAAATCCCTCAGACAACTTTGGAGTTCAATTCGGTTTCGCCACGTATTTCTAAGGCAGTGGCGCCAAGAAGTAGGACTGAGAGCTGTGCAGTTAGATGGGATCAGAAAGGCCGGATGAGCAATCTCGCCATCGACAAAAGCAAGTCGACTCCGGCCTGAACATGGAGGTCTGAAATATAACAGAACCAGGAATTCACGATCCAAGAAACTAATGGCTTGAAGGACGTCGATAGTGGTGTTCGTGTGCCGAGGCGTTCTGCTCATCGCTGAGTGAAACTTTTTCCAATAGAGCGATCAAGGTTTTCAGCTCTTCTTCACTAAACTGATCTCCGATCTTCAACATCATGGAGCGCAAGCGTTGGTCGATTCCTGACAGAGATTCAAGTCCGCCTTGCGTGATTCTGTGCAGCACGACACGTTTATCTTGAGCATCATCCAGACGCTCCACGAAGCCGAGTTTTACGAGATTATTGATCGAGCGAGTGACGTCCACACTCTTTTCAACTAAGCGTCGAAGGATGTCGGTTCTTGACAAACCTGCCTTGGGGTTTTGGCAAAGTATCCGCAAGACATGGTACTGTGCGCCCGTCAATCCGATGGGAGCGCATGCGTCATCGACCTGTTGGTTAATAAAATTGGAAGCTATACTGACGGAAATTATAGCCTCGAGTACAGGATTTGAAAAATGATCTTGAGCAACGTGACGTTGTAGTGCCTGACCCATCTCTTGATGTCCTTAATCTTATTCTTGCGAATCTAAGCGTATTTTCGTGTGTCCGAACCTAACAAAGGATATTCACATAACAAGACCCCTAATGAAAGAACTCCTGAGCATTTGTCTCGTCCTTCTTAGTACGTGCGGTGCAGTGCGTTTAGCAGCACAACCCTTGGCCGATTCGCTGTATGACGCACGAGAAAAGCATTTTAAGAATATTATTCAGCTCACCAATGGTGGAGAAAATGCCGAAGCGTATCTGAATTTTAATGATACAAAGTTGATTTATCAAGCGCACGTTGATGAAGCAGGCTGCGATCAGATTTATACCATGAATCTGGACGGTTCTGAAAAGCGACTCGTCAGTACGGGAAAAGGACGCACAACGTGCTCCTATTTCCTGCCGAATGGTACCATTGTTTATGCCAGTACGCATGCTGCTTCGGCAAGCTGTCCTGAAAAGCCCGACATGAGCAAAGGATACGTATGGCCACTCTATCCTGACTACGACGTGTACTGTTCCGGCGTCGACGGTTCCAATCTTCATACACTTATCGGAGGAAAGGGCTACGATGCTGAGGCAACGGTCAGTCCTAAAGGAGATCGCATTGTCTTTACGTCTACACGCGACGGTGACATCGATCTTTATTCATGCGACCTTGAAGGGAAGGATATTAAACGATTAACATCGCTATTGGGCTATGACGGCGGGGCATTTTACAGTTTTGACGGAACCAAGATCGTGTTTCGCGCCTCACGTCCGCACGCGAAGGACAGCATAGAATATGTTGAGTTACTTAAACAGAACCTGATACGACCGCGCAATCTGGAAATCATGGTGATGGATGCCGACGGTAAAAACGTCGTGCAACTCACCAACAACGGTAGGGCTAACTTTGCACCCTTTTTTCATCCGGACGGAAAGCGTATCATTTTTTCGTCCAATATGGCTGACCCAAAAGGACGAAATTTCGATCTCTGGATGGTGAATATCGATGGCAGCGGTCTGGAACGGATTTCATATTTCGACCAGTTTGACGGCTTCCCCATGTTTACACGTGATGGCAAACACTTGATCTTCTGCTCAAATCGCCACAATGCCAAGTCGGGTGATACCAACGTCTTTATTTGTGACTGGGCCGACTAAGTTCAGGATCGAGCCTCATGGTCCGACGTTCCGGACAAGCCGTATTCGTTGTATGCGGCTGATCTGTAGTCAACTCATTTTTCGCTATTTTTGGGCGATACCTTAGAGAACGGCATTCTCTTCCACAATAGAATAGAGCCCTACACTTCGTAGTGTCTGTAGGTGCTCCAGTCATGTAACCAGGAATAGGAGAAATCCCATGTACGGCAATGTCAGTGTAGTAGATGCCCCTTCGAAAAACGATCGCTTCGCGGAAGATCCCGTGTTGCTTGCCGAGTTCGAAGCAAAAATCGATCGTGGTGAAAAAATTGAACCGGGTGACTGGATGCCGCGAGAGTATCGTCGACAGCTCATTCGTATGATTGAGCAGCATGCTCACTCTGAGATCATAGGTGCTTTGCCCGAAGGTACGTGGATTACACGCGCACCGGGCTTCCGCCGTCGCATGGCTCTCATCGCCAAAGTCCAAGACGAGATTGGCCATGGACACTTGCTTTACAGTGCTGCAGAAACACTAGGTAAGACGCGCGAGGCAATGTTGAACGACCTGCTTAGCGGAAAGTCGAAGTATTGCAACATCTTCAACTACCCTGCGGTGACCTGGGCCGACACAGCCGTGATTGCATGGCTTGTAGATGCCGCAGCAATCATCAATCAGGTCATCAACTCAAAGGGTTCGTATGGACCGTATTGTCGTGCCTTGGAACGAATCTGTACAGAAGAGTCCTTTCACTTGAAATACGGCTACGACTCAGTGGTAACCTTGGCGACCGGTACCGATGTTCAACGCGAAATGGTACAAGCAGCTATGCACCGTTGGTGGCGTCCCCTCATGCACTTTTTTGGTCCGCCCGATGTACTCTCCGAACACACCAAAACGCTTATGCGATGGAAGGTGAAGATGGCGACCAATGACGATATGCGACAGCAGTTCTTTGAAACCTACGTTCCAAAAATTTGGGAACTTGGTTTGACGCTGCCGGATCCTGAGCTTCGAAAAGATGAAACCACAGGAGTCTGGCACTATGGAGATCCCGATTGGGATGAGTTTTTCCGTGTCATTAACGGCGACGGCCCGTGCAATGCGGAACGTTTGTCGGTTCGTCGCTGGGTAGAGGAGAGTGGTGCGTGGGTGCGCAATGCGCTTCTAAAGCCTGACGCCAAGTACGTGATGCCTCTTTCCTAAAGACTCTAGTCTGTTCGAAATCCTTTGCTCATCCTGCAACCTCTGCTTCCTCGATGCGCAGAGCGTTTTGAGGGTTGAAGAAGTACAGAACAATCGAAGAGTGTTTATTACGAGATATGCTAACAAAAAAGGCCGAGACGTTGTCTCGGCCTTTTTTCATTATTGCTCGGACTGCTCATAAAGGTGCAGACACGAACATCGAAGTTGCTGCAAGATTAGAGCACTGATGCTTTCAGTTTGAACTTCAGCTTCACTGTTCCGTCCATCGATGTCAAAGCACCCGGGCCTGATTGCAGAGAATAGGTCGAGGTAACCGTAAAGATCGGACGATCCGCTAACTTGTCCAATGCAGCATTGAGTTCAGCATTTGTAACATCGAAGCTACGCTCTTCGCTCATAAACGAGAGCACCGGAACGTTAGTGAATTCGCCTAAGGTATAGACAGTTGGATCGCCATAGCTGGGATCAAAAGTCAACGTATAGGTGATTTTGTTGAACACAGCAACGTCTGCTGTCGGCAAGCCCATGTATGAATCGAGGGCAAGCGCAACGCTCGCCAAATCAACACCCTTTAACTTCGATTTGTTGTCGTTAAAGGTTGAGTTCTTCGATACATCAACAATGTTCGTTTGGGTATTCGGTAAGGTTGAAGCTTTTGCATGGATATCGATCGTAATAGGCATATCAACCGTTATTTCCGTTGCCTTCGTAATAGCATCACATCCCGGCAACATCAATGTTCCGAGCGAAACGACCGCGAGCACTAAGAATAGTTTTCTCATAGAACCTCTAGAAATGAAGATGAATAAAGTGTGTAGAGCCCCGTTTCATCGCCCCAACTTAGAGCTAAGTTTTGAATACACAAGGACTTTTGGAAAAGAATCACGTAAAAAATACAAAAAAAACTGCGTTTTCATGCTTATGGAAGCGTTCCGGGACACTATATCCCATTTTTGGCTAAAAACCTTGAAAGAACGTTGTTAGGGTACAAAACACATCAAACAGACTCTTCGATATACACAACACCTAAAAACAAGATTCTTGCACACGTGCCACATGAGCGATACTGTCTCAGCCACCTGCGCTAGCATAGGTTGAGAGCCTGCATCCTTCGCCGCGAGCTTTCGTGAGCAAGTTACTGCGCCGGAGCTTGACACTGAATGATATTGGTCATGGTAGGGGATGTTTGAAGACAGACATCTCCGCTCTAGGATTCGTGCTTAGATCAATACATCGAGAGTATCGTCACTTCAAACGAAATGAGGCGCATTGTAGATCGGAACAAACTACCGGAACGAGTGCACCGATCTTGGTAGGGCTCCAAATCTTTAGGTATTCAAGAAGTAGGTGCGCATAGTTCCTTTGCCCTTGATCTCCAATTCCCCTCGGTCTTCCAGAATGTAGGGGGCTTGACGTGAACGCAACTGCTCAGCGAAGTCTGCCGAGCAATGAATGCGACCCGGCATTCCGTGACTTTCCATCCGAGCAGCGGTGTTTACCGTGTCGGAATAAACGTCGTACACGAATCGATTAACCCCCACGATACCGGCGATAGCCGGTCCACAGTGCAGTCCTATGCGCAGTTGAAGAGAACTGCCCGAAGGAAGGGCTGATTTTATGGACTCCGGCAACTCGAGTTCAGCAAGAAGCGCAAGACTTGCTTGCACAATACGCTCGGCATGGTTCTCACACGGCTCAGGCGCGCCTGCAACCGCCATGTAGCCGTCTCCTATGGTTTTTATTTTCTCACAACCATGGCGTTCCATGATGCGATCGAAGGTTTCGAATAGGAAATTGAGGAGGCTGATGACATCGTGCGGACTCATTCGCGAGGCCATCGGAGTGAAACCTACGATATCGGAAAAGAAGACGGAGATATTTTCATAGTGATCGGCAACTTCTTCGCCGCGAGTCAAACGCTCGGCAATGCTGCTAGGTAAGACTCGGTGAAGTACTTGCTCCGAAGCCTGTGAACGCGCCCGTTCCAAACCAAGTTGGTAGCGTGAGTCTTGTTGTTCAGCGGCTTGCTTCGTTTTCTCTCCTTGAATCTCTATGAAAATCTTGTGATAGTTCTTATGCGCCTGCAGAGCTTCGTCCATGCGTCCGACGTTCTCAAAAACTTGACTAAGGGACTCATAGGCGTTCGGTAAGTTCGCCCGCATGTTGAGGTCAGTCATGGTGTCAATAGCTTCCTTAATCATCGTCACGGCAGTTTCGGGATTATACCCCGGCCCGCTCGGCTGCCCGTAACACCAGCCGATATTGGATTTCCACAAGGCTGCGTCACCGGCCCTGCCATCACTTTGGTGTATCTCCATCGCCCGAATCATGTGGTCTATGCCCTCTTGTTTCTTGCCAACTTCATACTTCATTGTGCCCAGGTTTCCCTCGGTGATTGCCAGCAGCTTGGGATTATTTAGTTGCGTTGCTATTGCGTACGATCGATCTAATGCTGCTTCGGCTTCTACCAATTTGCCCATGTTTCTAAAAGCCAGGCTCAAGTTTGAGTACGACTGAACAAGATCAACACCCGGTTCCTTTTCCAAATACACGCGAAGAGTCCGCTCCAAATAGACAATAGCACGTTCGGAGTTACCTAGCATCTGGTGAATGATCCCAAGATTGCCACACTCAGCTGCTAAAGCGAACTTGTCCTGCATCTGCTCACGAATTTCAAGCGCTTTACTATAGCACTCCAACGCAGTCGTAAGATCACCGATTTGCTTGTAAACTGCACCGATGCCACTCCAACACGTTGCCAAACTGAATCCGGATCGTGACATCTCGCCATAGCTCACACCATCCCTGTAGTGTTTTTCCGCGGCAGCTAAGTTGTTCTGTCGAATGAAAGAATAGCCGAGCATTTGATGGGCATAGCCAATGCGGGCATGAAGCTCATCGACGACAGCCATTCGATCGCTGTTCTGCAGATGATTATGTAGTGCTGCGTCGTGTTCATGGACTTCAGAAAGACATCGCCGAATGAAATTGTTAAGGAGTGTTTCCGCTTCGTTGTAAGCCGCTTTTTCGATGTGCGCATTGGCTTGGTACATCTCAGGTGGTACGTTATAGCTCCTGTACATAGTGACCTGTCTTTGAGTGGGTGATGAGGAAGAATAAAAAGCGCGATGACTGAAATACAGACATCGCGCGAGGGAGGAAACACACTATTGGACTCTTTTAGAGGACTGCTTTACCATCCAAGGAGCCATGCGAACATCAATGGAGCCACAATGGTAGCATCGCTTTCAACAATGTACTTGGGTGTTTCGATGCCGAGTTTACCCCAGGTGATTTTTTCGTTAGGTACAGCGCCGGAGTAGGAGCCGTAGCTTGTTGTTGAGTCGCTAATCTGACAGAAGTATCCCCAAAATGGAATATCATGCATTCCCATATCTTGATAGAGCATCGGTACGACGCAAATCGGGAAGTCGCCGGCAATGCCACCGCCAATTTGATAAAAGCCAATTCCCTTGCCTGAGCAATTCGATGTGTACCAACCTGCAAGCCATGCCATGTATTCGACACCGGACTTCATGGTCGATGCTTTGATTTCGTTCTTGATCACATACGAAGCAAAGATGTTGCCCATGGTTGAGTCTTCCCAGCCGGGGACAACGATTGGTAAGTTCTTCTCTGCTGCCGCCAACATCCAAGAATCTTTGGGATCGATTTCATAGTACTGCTCCAACACTCCGCTCAGTAGCATTTGGTACATGTACTCATGCGGGAAATAGCGCTCGCCTGCATCGTCAGCTTTCTTCCATAGCTCATGGATGTGTTTTTGTAAACGTCTGAACGCCTCTTCTTCCGGTATGCACGTGTCGGTTACTCTGTTGTAGTGGTTTTCTAGTAAATCCCACTCATCCTGGGGCGAGAGGTCGCGATAGTTGGGAACACGTTTGTAGTGAGAGTGTGCTACCAGATTCATGATATCTTCTTCAAGGTTTGCACCTGTACAAGAAATGATCTGGACTTTGTCTTGACGGATCATCTCAGCCAATGATTTTCCTAACTCGGCAGTGCTCATGGCACCTGCCAGGGTTATCATCATTTTGCCACCCTCGTTGAGGTGCATTTCATAACCTTTCACGGCATCCATCATAGCCGCCGCATTGAAGTGCAGGTAGTGGTGCTCCATGAACTGTGAAATAGGTCCGCGTTGTTTCATAGCTGTGTTCGCTGAGTGTTTAAGACTGTGTGTGACCGTTCTGAGTCCAAATTTAAAACATGGCAGACTTTAAGTCCTCGCGATATTGGAGGCATGAAAAAAAATGATGCGGGTTGAGTGTTTTCATCAGCGTGTATACACAGCTCAGGTCTAAACGGAAAACGACTCCGCCGTGGCCGGGGAGTCGTTCTACCTAGTTTGTAGTGTTCTTCTTTATGCAGCTGCTGCGCAGCTGCTTGCTAAAAAACGCCGCCCGTAACGTTATAGAGAGGCTGCTGGATCCAATCGAATCCCATGTGTTTGACGGATTCGATGCCCTTCATTGGCGCTTTAAGCTTTTCAAACAGCATATCATAGTCAACCATGATACGCAGCAGATCGTGGTAGCCAACTTTAGGTTCCCAGTTCAATTGACGTTTTGCTTTGGAAATATCTGCCTGGAGCCAATCCACTTCAGTTGGTCGAAAGTACTTTGGTAGAATCTGCACGACGGTATCGCCGGTCTTGAGCACGCCATCAAATTGAGAGTCGAGGCTTTTTACGCGTGCGCTTTCATGTGCACCTTCACCTTGCCATTCCAACTCAACACCGGCATAAGAAAATGAGTCGTTGACAAATTGTCGAACTGTATGAGTGTCGCCGGTACCAACCGTGTAATCATCCGGTGTGTCTTGCTGCAACATCAACCACATCATTTGAACATACTCTGCAGCAAAGCCCCAGTCACGCTTGGCATCAAGGTTACCGAGATACAAAGTTTTTTGTTTCCCGCTGAGAATGTGTGCAAGCGCGCGTGTCACTTTACGGGTAACGAAAGTTTCGCCACGACGTGGAGATTCATGATTGAAGAGAATGCCATTGCAGGCATACATGTTGTATGCTTCACGATAGTTTTTCACGAGCCAATATGAGTAGAGCTTTGCAATGGCATACGGACTCTGCGGTTCGAAGGGTGTCAATTCGCTCTGAGGAGCGGGAGCAGAGCCGAATAGTTCGGAGGTTGAAGCCTGATAGAAACGCGTCTTCGTGCCACTGCGTCGAATAGCTTCCAAGATTCGAATGGTGCCCAGACCCGTTGCATTTCCTGTGTACTCGGGCATATCAAATGACACGCGAACGTGGCTTTGCGCACCGAGGTGATACACTTCTTCCGGTTTGATGTTGTAGACGATCTCGGTTAGCAAACCCGGATCGGTCAGATCGCCGTAGTGCAAGTGCAAACGCGTGTCTTTCGCATTTGGGTCTTGATAAATATGGTCAATACGATTGGTATTGAACACGCTGGACCGACGTATAATGCCGTGGACTGTGTAGCCTTTGCTCAGCAAATACTCTGTCAAATAAGATCCATCCTGGCCGGTAATACCGGTAATAAGAGCTGTCTTCATCCTTGAATACGCTAAAGTGCTTATGCAACTTACAATACTGTCAGAGCCTAAGCCTGAAAATCCGTGCCAAAAGCCATGAAAAAGCGCAATTCACAGAAATTGTACGATTTGCTTGGCCTTCACTTCTAATGCGCTTGGTCCCAGTTTTCACCCACACCGGTCTCCACGAGTACCGGAACATCTCCAAGCGGAAGTGCGCTCTCCATGGTTTCCTTGACTAACTGACGAAGCTCATCCAATTCATCGTTCATGACCTCGAAGACCAACTCATCGTGTACTTGGAGCATCATAAGTGAACGGAAGCCGCGTTCCTTCATTTGTGCATGCAAACGGATCATAGCGATTTTGATCATGTCAGCTGCCGAACCCTGGATGGGGGTGTTGATCGCCGTTCTCTCCGCCGCCGCTTTAATAGTGTGATTGCGACTTACAATGTCAGGTAGATATCGACGTCGCCCGAGTAAAGTCTCAACATAACCCTGCGTCTCGCAAGCATGGATGGTCTGTTCCATGTAGTTTTTGATGCGATCATACTGTCGGAAGTACGTGTCGATAATTTCCTTTCCTTCCGTTCGAGAAATACCAAGCTGTCTGGCCAATCCAAAGGCTCCCTGACCGTACATGATTCCGAAGTTGACGGTCTTTGCTTTGCGTCGCATCGAGCTGTCGACCTGATCCAGAGGAACTCCGAAAAGCTTCGCTGCCGTTGCACTGTGAATGTCCAGTCCATGCTGAAAGGCGTGCGTCAGGGTCTCATCTCCACAGATATGTGCCATGATGCGCAACTCGATCTGAGAGTAGTCGGCCGACAAAATCACGGCATTTTTAGCTTGAGGAACAAAGGTTGTGCGTATGAGTCGACCCAGATCTGTCTTAATGGGAATGTTCTGCAAGTTCGGTTCTGTTGAGGCCAAACGTCCGGTTGCAGCAATGTGCTGGGCGTAGGTTGTATGTACGCGCCCGCTGCGTTTGTTTACCATCTTAGGGAGCGACTCAATGTACGTGCTTTGCAGCTTTTGTAACTGTCGATATTCTAGCATTAACTCTGCAATCGGATAGCTTACTGCCAGCTCTGTCAGCACTTGCACGTCGGTACTGTATCCTGTTTTATTCTTCTTGACCACCGGCAGTTGAAGCTTTTCGAAAAGAACCTCTCCAAGCTGTTTGGGGGAGTCCGGGTTGAAAGGCATTCCTGCCTCGTTGATGATCTTTTCACGGAGTACGGTTGTTTCCGCACGTACTTGCGATCCCAATGAGGCTAACTTTTCGGTGTCGATGGCGATGCCATTGTACTCCATATCGCGCAAAACGGAAATCAATGGAAACTCGATTTCCTCAGCAACTTTTTTGAGTTTCGTATCGGCGTTCAATTGCGACTGTAATGTGGTACATAAACGCCATGTGACATCGGCGTCTTCCGCGGCGTACTCTGCGACGCGCTCTACAGCTACGTCGCGCATCGATAGTTGTGTAGCCTTCTTCGTGCCGATCAGCTCTGTAATGGAAATAGGCGAATAGTGAAGGAGCTTCTGTGCTAATGCATCCATTCCATGTGCCGAATCCGGATTCAACACGTACGAAGCAATCATGGAGTCAAATGCGATTGGTGAAACGTCGATACCGTGTCGCTTCAAAATCAAAGCATCAAACTTGATGTTTTGTCCCCACTTTCCGACACCGGGTGCTTCGAGAAGTTCTTTCAGCGCTTGCAACGCAAACCTTGTTTCAAGCATTCCGTTGTGTACAGACTCGGAAGGTGTGCCGCCCTCGAAGAGCGATTCCTCACTAAGCAGGGGAATGGAGCTCAGGCGTGAAAGGTCCATGTCGCTCGGGTAAGCAGGACTCAGTGCCACATAATAGGCTTTGCCTTCAAATGCACAGGCGGACAGACCGACAATCTCGCAACTCATGGCGTCGAGCGAAGTCGTCTCAAGATCAACGGCGAGAACACGTGCGGTGCTCAGATCTGCGATCATTGCTCGCAGCCCGGCTTCGTCGCGCACAAGCACATACTCGTGTGCGATGTCTGATAGACTTTGAAATCCGCCAACCGTTTCTTCTGCGCTTGCTGCAGCCGCTTCTGCTGCGATACCGGCAGCATCTGCAGCAGAGAGAAGGGTTGCTTGCGATGTGGTTGACACAACGGCTTCGGCGGCAGAGCCATCACCGTTTGCCTGACGAGCTTGCCACTTTGCTTTAAGTGTTTTGAAGCCCATGAGGTCAAAGAACTCAGCGAGTTTTGCGGTTTGTGCGTTTTGTAAGACGCACTCTTCATAGCCGTGCTCAATAGGAACTCCGCGATCGATTGTGACCAGAACTTTTGAGAGGGCAGCAATCTCGCGGGCATCCTCAAATTTTTTGCGAACGGACTCGCGAGGAATCTCGTCGAGATGCGCATAAATATTCTCTAGCGTACCAAACTGTTGAACCAGGGGGATCGCGGTTTTTTCTCCAACTCCTTTTACACCCGGCACGTTGTCGCTGGCATCGCCAATGATCGCCAATACATCGATGACTTGGTTGGGAGCGACACCGAATTTGTCTCGACACTGCTCTTCACCGTGTAGTTCGTATTCCGCGCCACTGCCCGGTTTGAGAAGTCGAACTTTTGAATCGACGAGTTGGTAGTAATCTTTATCGCTCGTTACGCAGTAGACGTCTACATCTTTTCGCTCACCCTCAAGAGCAAGTGTTCCTATGATGTCGTCCGCTTCAAAACCCGCCTGCTCGATGCGCTTGATACCCATCAGGTCGATGAGTTCCTTGATGCGTGGAATTTGCGGGATGAGGTCCTCAGGCATTGCATCGCGGTTCGCTTTGTATTGGTCGTAGAGTACGTGTCGGTGCGTAGGTTCCTTCGTGTCGAATACGCAGGCGATGTACTCCGGTTTTTCACGTTCCAGAAGTGAGGTAAGAATGTTTGCAAAACCGAATACGGCTCCGCTCGGCTCGCCGTTCGAGGCTGTCAGGGGACGTCCACGTTGCAGTGCATAGAAGGCACGAAAAATCAAAGAGAAGGAGTCAACGAGAAGGAGCTTTGCCATTGCGTCGATTGATGGTATGCGTTGAACTTTTTATGTCTGAAAGGTCAATTTACTCCGTGTTTGCCACGTAGAGCACTGAAAAGTACCCTGATGCATATGCGTTGCGATAGTTCGCGGAAACATGTCTCGCCAATCTGCTCATTATAGGAAGCTTCTTGAGGTTGAAGACCACAAATCGGCCGTTTTTCTCCAAAATGAGGCATCTTCTTTCTATTCGTCACTAATTGTCGTGATCTCAACGAGGCCACAGCTTTCCGCGGAGCTGTAGAACGCATTCCGTTGCATATTCGCAGTTCAGCGGCGGCTCCGCCGCCGCTTGGAGAACATCCCTTTGGCATCACAGTCTGCGCTCGACGCAATTCGGATCCATGTTCAGTTCAGAACAACTAGCAGCTCTCTCAGCGGAGCATCACATCATCGTCAGTGCGGCCGCCGGGTCCGGCAAGACTCGCGTATTGGTCGAGCGCTATGTGCGACTGCTCCAAGCAGGTGTGGACCCACGTTCGATAGTGGCTATCACCTTTACTCGCAAGGCTGCTGCAGAGATGCTCGGACGCATCGCACAACGGGTCGATGAGTTGTTGAATGACGAAGCAATGCCCGATGCTCAACGAGAACAGCTAGCTCGATCTCATCAGCGACTTTCATCAGCGCGCATAAGTACAATACACTCTTTCTGCGCAGCCTTGCTTCGAGAGTATCCCATCGAAGCAGGAGTCTCTCCGGACTTTCGTGAGCTTGGTAGCGGAGAGGCCCAACGTCTGCGCGATACAGTCATTCAACGGGTGTTGGAAGAACGTTTGGAAGACCCCTTGTTTACGCATGATACGCGTAGATTGATCATGTTTTTAGGTCAAAAAAATCTACTGCAACTCCTACAGAGAATTCTTCGCAGACCTGAAGACCTTCTTGCGATGTCGGCTCTGTATTCAAGAAAAACTGATGCGGAAATTCTAGCAGGTCTCCATGAACAGCACTTTCGGGAATTCGTCGAGTTTTTAAAATCTATCGTCGAACAACTACATCATCTCGACGGGCGCATCGTCGGCAAAGCGCGCACTGCCGTAGCGGAGTTTTCCGCCTTGCTGCACAATGCGGATTTGTTACTTCTTAAGGGAGATGGTGTTGCGTCAGAGACTGAGCATCCGGTATTGATCGAGAATCTCGTCCGTATGGTGAGAGCAGCGCTGGATTGCGTTCTTGGTCCTCGTTCGTTCATCTCAGCTCTTAAAAGCATCGCAAAGGAACTGGACGAGCACAGTTGCGCTATTCTACTAAAAGCCCGTGCCGGTATTATCAAACGCGAACAGACTTCGAAGTGCATGGCGGTCGATGCCGTAATGTTACGCAGTGCGCGTGCGGTATGCGAGCTCGCTGTAGCCATGTTCGCTGAACTCTCAAAAGAGAAAAACGAACTTGCTGCCTTTGACTTCGACGATTTGCAGCTGCGCACACGGCGCTTGTTAGAAAATGAACAAGTACGAAAGAGTGTGCGACAGAGCGTTCCCTATCTGATGATTGATGAGTTTCAGGATACGAATGCCCTGCAGTATGAGCTGGTGTATTCAATTGTGACAGCACTGAAGTCTGACTCCGATATCGCAGTACAGCCCAACGTATTCATCGTTGGTGACGCGAAACAGTCGATTTATGGATTTCGACGTGCCGATGTTCGTGTCTTTGAAGAGGCGCGACATGACATCTTGGCTGCAAACGGCAGACGCTTCCCGCCTCAAGAGTTCAACATTACGCACAACGAACAGCCGCGTCTGGATTTCAATGCACCTTTAAGGGATAAACCCGACGAAGGCGTGCAACGAACATCGTCGACTCCTCGCGCGTTGGGAGATGTGCATTTGAGTACCTCGTTTCGAATGGCGCCGGAACTGGTAGCCTTTGTAAACCGCATTTGCTCCACGCTCATGCTCGAGCGCGAGTCGGAATACGATGTGGACTATGAAGATCTTCGTTGCGGACGTAGCTCGCACAGTTGTGCACCTGTTCACATTGAGTTTATTCTAGGGAGCATTGCACCTACGCAGCGGTCCAATTCTCCGGACGTCGCACGAACGAGTACACCCCCGGAGCATCAAACGGAGCAAGACGAAGAGCAAAGCAATGCCACGAAGACGGAATACGTTTCGGAAGCCGTTCTGCTGGCGGATCGACTACGCTCGCTGCTCGACGCCGCTTCCGGAATGACTGTTTGGGATGAAAAGCGCAAAGAGCGGCGCCCGATTCAAGCTCGAGATATCGCCGTGCTGGCACGTAATGGGACCAAGCTGCCAAAGCTTATGCATGAGTTGAGACTGCGATCTATTCCGGCATTACGCAGTGGAGGACGTGGCTTTTTCGATACGCAGGAAGTGCTCGATCTGATGAGTGCTCTCCATGTGCTAGCCAATCCCGACGACGACACTCATCTGGCTGCTCTGCTGCGATCACCCTATTTCGCGATCAGTGATGCCGTACTCTATCGTCTCAGTGAACAGTGTGATCCTAAACAGTCCTTGTGGTCGTATCTACGTTCAGGCAGTGCATTGCGTTCTGCGGATGCTGATCCTGAGCAACTCGGTCTTCGACAAGTAGACGGTGATATGCGGCTACGGCGGGCTCTCGACATTCTGTGGCGACTTGCCGATCAACGCCCTGCAGCCAGCAGCTCCCACCTTTTACGCAGCTTGGTTAGGGAATGTGGTTGGTATGGCAGCATTGAGTACAGTGAGCGCGCAGAGCAAAGTCGAGCGAACGTTGACAAGTGTCTGGAGCTCGTCGCATCACTTGAACAATACGGCTTTCGGCATGTCTTTGATATCGTCGATGAGCTGGAGCGTTTGCAGCAGGCCGAAGACAATGAGGCTGAGGCAGCAGTTATTGGCGATGAGAATGCGATTCACCTCATGACCGTCCATGCATCCAAAGGTTTGGAGTTTCCCCTTGTTGTAGTATACGACATGAACTTCCAGTCTCGTCACACACCTGAAGTCTGCATGGATGAGCAGTTGGGCTTGTGTTTTAAGGTGTCGGATGAAGAGGGCGCGCGCGTTTCTCCCTATCTCCGCGAGTGTGCATTGCGACGCGAGGAAGCAAAGGATCGCGCCGAGCGTAAACGTCTACTCTATGTTGCGCTAACGCGGGCTCGCGATCATCTGATACTCAGCGCCGAGATCAAAGCATCGCAAGACTCCGTCCTGCTCTCCGAGCAACCTAGTCAAGGCTTCTTGGAACTATTCGTTCGGGGTATTGCATTTCCGTTGTCGACACGATCATCGGCGCATGTGGCGCTCGAGCTTCCGATTTCACGATGGAACGCCGGACAAAACTCCGAGGGAACTATCGGCGTCGAACTTATACTCAGCACAGAGATACCACACGTGTCGTTGACGTCTGACCAAGGTACTGAACTGGCCGCGCTCAACAAACGCGGAGCTCGCATACTCTCTCCCTTGAGCATAACTCTGCATAGTGACGAGAGTTTCAGTGCTTCGCACGCCATGACTTACGCTGCCGATCCCTTGGAGTACTTTAGGATTTACCACTTAGGTTTAGCTTCATCCGATGAGCAGCGCTTTCAATCGCGCAGGATGAAAGCGGACGAGGACGCTGATCGGGTGAGTGCCACTCTTGCCGGAATTCTGATACATGCCGTGCTCTGCGAACTTTCGCGGTGGATAGACGATAGTGCAACGCTAAACATGACTGCGCTCTCCGTTACGATCAATGATGCACTGTATCAACATCAGCTATCGAGTGACCACTCGATACGCGCACGTGTTGAAGCTGAAATCTTGAACCTGTTTTCGCAGACTATACTCAAACCTTTTGTACCTGCGCTTCGCAAGGCCAAACACGAGTTCAGCTACATGATGCCACTTGCCGATGACTTCTTAAACGGCACGATGGACCTGCTACTCACGACGGCTGAAGCCGAGGTGGAGGTCTGGGATTGGAAGACCAATAGTTTAGCTCAGAAGAACGAAGATGACTGGCTCGCGCACTACGCCTTGCAATTGAAGGTGTATTGTCTTCTTCTGAGCTACGAGTATCCGGAGCAGGAGCAGTTCACCGCCCGACTGATATTCACTCGAAGCGCAACGATGCGTCAGCTTAGTATGAGACGTGCAGAGCTACAGGTGTTTGAGACAGAATTGGAGTCGATGGCTAGCAAGATGAAGCGATGTACTGTTGCTTAAACCGTGCGTCGTCCTTTGTTCACGCATCTTCTGTCGGGGTTTATTCGAGTGCCGGTTTGCAATAGACGCACTGTAAGAATCAAATCAAATCCTAGGTGCAGGATTGTGTTCAGCTCCGAAGGTGATATGATGAGCGGAAGACTTGCTTGAAACTATACTGTTGTGGGCTATGAAGCGTTTTCGCTTTAGAAAGCGTGGCCCAGACTGATTTGTGCAGCCAGTGAGTTCATGAACGAACGATTGAAGATCCAAGAATAGCGCGGACTGTTGATCATTGGATCATAAACGTTGATGCCGATGTCAAGTCGTATCGGACCGGCAGGAGTGGCAAAGCGGAGTCCTGCACCTGTAGCCAGTGCCCAGTTAACCGGATTGACAACATCAAAAAATTGGGCTTTTCCGTATGCCGAGGGTGTTAGACGATTGAAGGCATTACCTAGATCGACAAAAAACGTGAAGCCGAGACGGCGAATCTTATCGGCAAGAAACTCACCAAGCTCCGGATAGTACGGAAATGTATACCGCATCTCTGCGCTGATTTCAATGACGGAGGCCCAGCCCACATAATTCGCCAGATCACTGACATTCGACGGAAGCTTGGAGTCATCCGAAGCGGGATTGCCAAGCTGTCGCGAGGCAAAAGAGCGAATGCTGGATGCGCCTCCGGCAAAAAATCCGCGGTCAGCCGGGACGATATATTGATTGACAACTCCTGAGTCAGTTTCTGTGAAGCCACGCCACATGATATGTCCACCTCGAATCTTCCACGCTGACGTCCACCGCTCAGAAATTGTACCGTAGCTATAAAACGAACCTAGAATGCGATAGTAGTTCGTCAACAGACCAAAGGGGGTAAATTCAAACAGGAAGTTCTCGGTGTGTCCGCGTGAAGGATCGAAAATATCGTTTCTCTTGTCTGCATAGTAGTTAAAAGCCAAAGAAATATTTGTGGTTCTAAATGAACCACTCGTATACTCATCGAGTTTTTTATAAGGGTCAAGCCGTTCCGTCAAATCGGCTCGAAGCTTTACGGTATCAACAAGGGGATTCGCACTCACAAACTGTTGGTAAGCGCGTTCAAATGCCCCGGCATAGTTGCGCGGTTTCTGTATTTCTCCCAGAAGGTCGATCGTTAAACGTTCAGTATTCTCTGCCAAGGGAATCTGTATGCCGGCATGCAGACCCAGGCTCGCCTCGCTAAAGGGATCGACGATATAACGATCCGCGTAGTTAGCTGAGGCAGTCCCATCAACACGATAGCGTCCAATGCGCATAATGTTTGGTTGCGCGTAATTCGCTGTGATCTCAAACTCTTTGTCAACACTCACTTTCGGTTCAGAAGGAAAGAGCCAGTGGACAATTTCTTTGTAAACACTATCGATGTGAATACCGCGCCAGGTGTAGCGACCATTGATAGACAAACTGTTTGCGTCATGAAAGATGTTTCTATGCAACCAACTTGCTTCAATACCTGCATTGGTCAAGTTATCCGGGAAGGTGTTGTTTATAAACAAATTGAGACCCAAGTCCCACGAACGCTTGTAACTGCTGAACACTGTTGTCAGAATGCTATCTCCCGATTGCAAGGTGTCGATGGCTACGCGATCGAAAGGACCGAGAGAGCTGATGGCTGCTTGTGCTCTGCGCAAGGCACTAAGGTTGTAGAACTCGCCCGGCTTGAAGTCAAGCTGCTGTTGTTTAAGACTATTAACCACAAAGGGGTTTCCGCGCGTACTATCGATAAAGCTGGTTGAACCGAACACAAAGCGTTTCAAGGGCTGTATGTAAATGGTCGAACTGTCTTGTTTGCGTATAGTGTCACTAACGGTAAGTGGAAGTTGATCTTTGTAGAGGATGAGCTCTGCGCTTTGTGTTTTGTTGCCCACTGAGTCCTTGTTCTTGGGATCGTTCGCAGAAACGTTGGTAGACTGCGGTACTTGTTGGGCGCGCTCCTCTTCTAACTCTTTGCCGCTAAGTGGAAGTTGTGCCATTCGCGCAAAAGCATAACCGTTGTTGTGTAAGTGGTCAAGAATTCTTGCAGCAAGCAGATTCAATTGTGGCTCATTGTACTGCTCCCGTTTGACGTCGTTTGCCATCTCCACAATGTGCGTACGCAATTCGGGCGGGAGGGAATCGATTCCTTGTATAACGAGGTGTTCCAGTTTATACTGACTTCGCGGATAGATGATGAAGCGAAGAATGTTGTTACGTCGGTCTCGACTGACCTGAAAGACAAAGCGAATATTCGCGTCATGGTAGCCCAATTGTTCAAAGAAGTCTCGCAGACGATAGACGTCGAGCGAAGCGACGGTGCGATCGAAGTACCGAAGCTCATTCATCGATGAGCGCGTGTAGAATTCTTGCAGGGTCGTTGTGATGCGTCTTGGCACGTCGGGGTTCGCCATGGCTTCGTACGTGACGGAGCGAAGCAATCGACTCGTCAGTGAGAAATCACAAGCGCGCGAGTTGATCATGGAGAGTAGCTCTGTGTTTGAGGGCAAGCTTCCGCTCGTGCTCTCCGGGTGCAATTCGAATTGTATATCATGAATTGCAAGGGCTCGTCGCTCTATGGACTTCGGCGGCATACGTCCTTCGCCTTTGTACGACGAAGCGTCCTGAGCGTATGCCGACAGCCAGAGACTGAGTCCAAAGACCAAGCTCAGTAGCAGCTGACGATGAGAGTACAGTGACGAAACACAACGCATCTCGCAATTTACGGACTTGATGCAGCTTGACATAGGGGGGGCCGGGAAACAAGTGCAAACGAGGCGTAAGCTTGCGCGAAAAAGAAGGATTTTGAATGAGAAGGAGAGTAACCCATCCGGCGCAAAAAGCCCATTAACCGAAAAGAAGAAAGTAGATCAGTAGAAATGTCAAGCAGTAGTGGATTAGGCGACGGAGGTTTCCGTAATGATGACGCAGTCGATCGTCGGCATAAACGACGAAGAGCGTGGAGATGACAACAACCGGTGCCAGCATCAAGCCTGCACTAAGCGGCAGCGACTTGAAATACATACGTCCAAAACTTGAAAACCATGTTGTGCCGAAAAGAATAATAAGATGCACCACATAAATCACCAAGGACTGCTTCCCGAAGAGTTCAATCAAACGACGATGTCGAGACAGAAATTCTGAAGCGCGCGAGAGTGCAACAATGCTCAGTAGAACAACCGATTCGCGCAGAAACACTGTTGAGGGCATCGATCGTAGAATGTCTTGTTTTGGCATCCACGACAATAAGGGATCGACAAAGTACAGTACGGCACCGCAAAGAGCCAATACAGCACCGAGCGAGCGACTCAGTGATATCAAAGCTTCGCTTTGTCTCTCCCGTGGAACCGAGCGTAGAAGACTTCCCACTCCCGCCCCAAAGAACATGTAAGATGAAAAGGGAAATAGGGGAAAGTAACTTCCATGCGCGTAACTGAGCATAGAGCCTATGAACTCGGGGACCAGCGAAAACCACGGTACACCATTCAGCCAGGGAGAGGCGAAGCAGAACACTGCGCTCAGACCGAAACTTAGGATTCCAAACGTTTTATCGGATCTGCAAAGGGCAGCCACGAGGGTTAGCAATGTCAAGCTTAGTGCGTTGTGCTGCAGAATGTTTAGCTGAAAGAAGGACTGCCAACCTGCTCTATCGACATATTGAAGGTGAAAGATGTTTGAGGCGGGCATCGCAAACAGATATCCTATCAGACCAAGTATCGCTGCCCACCTTATGCGTTTCCATGCCTGTTCTGCGCGAATGACTCCTCCACTTGAACGCTTGAGAGTTAACGCAAACAACATCCCGGAGACGCTCAAGAAGACAGGAGCCGTAAAACCTCGCAAATGAAACCAGATCACCCAAGGAGAATGGTACAGATCCATGGCAGAAGGTACGACCACTGCATCAAGTGTGTGACCCTGCATCATCATGATCATGGCCAAAACCTTTACGGCATCCAAGAGTGTCAATCGTGAACGCTGTGCTTTCTTTACTGATGGTGGATGTTGTGAAACGACCTTCTCAACAACGTCGTTGAACGCAGTGTCGGACTGCATTGAGGATGCTTCGGGTCCGGGTGGTGATGTGTGAGACCGATCAGTGGGCATGATGTAATCTAGCGAGTGCGGGCTGCTTGACAAAACGCGAGACGCCGACAAGCTATCCCGAGAGCTTAAGACTCGAGCATGTGAGCTTGACTGTGATGCCCAAGGAGATTGCGATCCGCCGTCATGCTCACGATGACATCAACATCAGTGTCCGGAGGCAGTTCGGTGTAACTGATTACATTTACGATCGGATAGGTAGCGTGAATCATGCGATAGACATACGGTCTAATCGGCGCCGAACAAATGATGACCGGAGAGTAACCGGCTAGAGTGATTTCGTCGATCGCTTGAGCCAGAGACTCCTGAATCGTGCGTACGACATCCGGCGGAAGACCAAGTGTAGCGCTCGAGGAAGCAGCGTTATTGGTCTGCAAGGTCGTCGTCAACAGATTTTCCATTCCCTGGTCCACACTGATTGCATGAACCACTCCATTGGCGTCTTGGTAAAGACGCTTTATCGTTTCGGATAAGTTGTGTCGCACATATTCCGTGAGTACGTCCACATTCTTCGTGATTTTCGAATACTCTAGTAGCGCTTCACTGATGATGGGCAGATCGCGAACAGGCACACCCTCACGCAGCAAGTTCTGCAGTACTTTTTGCAGCATACCAATTGCCAAATTCTCGGGCGACATCTCATCAACCAATGCGGCGTAGTCTTTCTTCATGTTTTCGATGAGCTGCTTCACATCCTGTCTGGTCAACAGTTTATCTGCATTTCGCTTCAACAACTCAGTCAAATGCGTCGCAAGAACAGTTGGAGACTCCACAACAGTGAAACCGTTGATCTCTGCATTCTCACGCTCGGATTGTGCTATCCAGGTTGCCGGCAAACCAAATACGGGTTCCGTGACATTAATACCCTGAACTTCGCCATCGGCAGTGCCCGGATTCATGGCGAGCATCATTCCCGGATAGAGACGATTTCGCGCAATCACATTGCCACGCAGCTTCACGATATACTCCTCAGCATCGAGGTTCAGGTTGTCGCGAACTCGTACCGGCGGTAAAATGATACCGAGTTCCCCGGCGAGTTGCTTTCGAATGTTTGTTATGCGTTTGAAGACATCGCCGCCCTGTGTCTCATCCACGAGTTGTATGAGACCGTATCCCAGTTCAACTTCCACAGGATCAATTTTTAGGAGCTCCTCAACAGGTGCCTCCTCCTTGTCTTTCTTCGAATCATCTGCCTCCAACAGCTTGGCGGCTTCTTGCTCAGCCTTCTCTTTACGTTCGCTTTGTAAACTAAAGTATCCTAGTGTTCCTGCAGACGTTGCGAGTAATGCAAAAGGTAGGAGAGGGAATCCCGGGAGGATACCCATCAGCAGCATAACCGACGCCACGATGAAGAGCGGTCGCGCTTTAGAGGCAAATTGCTTTGTAAGTTCGTTTTCGAGCTTGTCGCCACTCGATGTTCGAGTAATCAACAAACCCGCAGCCACTGAGATCAAGAGGGCCGGGATCTGCGATACAAGTCCGTCACCCACCGTTAAGATGGTGTAGGTTTTAATAGCGGTTGCAATGTCCATTCCACGCTGCAATACACCAATGGCAAAACCACCCAAGATGTTGATCGCAGTAATAATGAGAGCTGCCACAGCATCTCCCTTAACGAATTTCGACGCTCCGTCCATGGCGCCATGAAACTCAGCTTCGTGCTGCAAGCGTTCACGACGACGTCGCGCTTCCTTTTCGTCGATGAATCCGGAATTCAAATCCGCGTCGATACTCATCTGTTTACCGGGCAAGGCGTCCAATGTAAAACGAGCAGCCACTTCGGCAATACGCGTCGAACCTTTGATGATCACCACAAAGTTGATGACCAACAGGATGATAAAGACAATGATACCGACAATGAAGTTTCCGGCAACAACGAACGAGCCGAAGGCATGAATGAGGTTCCCCGCCACACCCTCGCCCAAGATCAGACGAGTTGTTGCAATGTTCAAGCCTAAGCGAAAAAGTGTCGTAATAAGAAGCACGGTCGGAAAGGAACTCATTTCGAGAGCAGAGTTCAAGTAGACCGAAACCATGAGAACGAGGACCGAAATTGTAAGACTAAGTCCTAAGAATACATCCAATAGGAAGGGGTTTAGCGGCAGTACCAGCAAGCCCAATACAGCAAGAATACCGACGGCAAGGAACACGTCCTTGTGCTCGCCGATTCTATTTAAAGTCGAAACAATGCCGCTCATGCCGCCCGTTTCAACTGTTCCTGATTGTTCTGATGCCATTGGAGTACACAGAGTTAGCGCTACAGAGCAGTCGTCAGCAACAACACTGAAGACTTCGCTCGGCTAGCATATTGCAATCTCTGTGCCACCTTAGGTCTTAGGATTAGCACAGCCCGGGTGGGTGGCAGAACGGCGTCCTTCCATCGACTTCGTTAGTGGACTATTCCTTGTGCACGAGTTCTGCGACGGTGTCTCTTATTATGCGGCTGCTTTGCAGCCGCATAATAAGAACGACTCTTTTTGGTGTGTTACACGTTGTAGGTTATTACAACCACTGTTTGTATCGCCGAATGTACAAACTCTTAACGATCTGCAGCAGGAGACAATAACAAAGAAGTATAATGCAGAGCCACAACAGGTACCACGGAGGCAGTGCTTGCATGTGCAGCGCAGGTGCTAGAGGAGAAAAGGGTAGGGCCAACGCAGTGGCGACGGTAACAACGGAGAAGCTCGACATAGTACGACTTGCACGACTTTGAAGAAAGGGGATTTTAGTCGTTCGAATCACATGCACGATGAGAACTTGCGAGAGCATTCCTTCGACAAACCAGCCACTCTGAAAGAGCGCTTGGTGTTTTGGTGTATTTGCGGCAAAGATCCAGAAGAGTACAGCGAAAGTGATAAAGTCGAAGAGAGAGGAGAGTGGTCCTATATGGATCATAAATCGCGAGATATCACCGGCGTCCCAACGGCGCGGCTTCGCAGTATACTCGTCGTCTACACGATCCCATGGAATGCTGATTTGCGAAAAATCGTAGAGCAGGTTTTGGAGTAAGATCTGGATGGGTCGCATCGGCAAGAATGGAAGCAGAGCTGAAGCCCCGATCATCGAAAACATGTTGCCGAAGTTGGAACTGGTCGCCATCTTGATGTACTTCATGATGTTACCAAAAGTCAAGCGCCCAACTTGTACCGCGGAACCAAGTACCTGAAGGTCTTTGTCGAGCAAGATGACATCCGCGCTTTCCTTCGCGATGTCCACTGCCGTATCGACACTAATCCCAACGTCGGCGTGTTTTAGCGCTGCCGCATCGTTAATACCATCGCCCATGAAGCCAACGGTATGTCCGGCAGTCTGTAAACATGTAATAATGCGCTGCTTCTGGAGTGGACTGAGCTTTGCACATATCGAGCTTCGAGTTAATGCCTCTTGAAGAGCTTCTTCCGACATTGTCTGAATATCGGATCCTAAGAGAACCGCGTCTGCCGGAATTCCAAGATCTCTGCAAATCCGTGCGCAAACCACTTCATTGTCTCCGGTTAGAACTTTGAGTTCGATGCCAGCCTGCTGCAAGGACTCTATGGCCTGCGCTGCACTTGCCTTCGGTGGATCCAAAAAGCCAATGAATCCCGCAAGTATCAAGTCCTTTTCATCACTGAGGGAGTAGTTCAGCTCTTTGCGCTCGTCTTCACGCACTGCTATGATCAAGACTCTCAGACCGTCGCTATTCAGCTCGCGACTTCTCTGCTGAATGGCTTCGCGCATCGATGCATCTAGCGGGATAACTCGGTCCTCTTGAATCTGTAGTAGTCTGTCATCGCCGGGGTCGAAGGCAGCACTGCAGATTGCAAGCATCTCTTCAACAGCACCCTTGCAGATCAGGAGATGTTTGCCATTACTCTGTTCCAAAACGACCGACATGCGACGTCGCTCAAAATCGAATGGCAACTCGTCGACCTTTCTAAATCGCTCGTCAATCTTATGGGTGCTACGTATCTCCTCATGTTCTAGCACGGCTTTGTCCATCACGCTCCGCAATCCGGTTTGATGGTACGCGTTGAGGTATGCCCACTGTAAGACCTCCGGATCTTCCTCTCCGTACACGTTGAGTGCGCGCTTTAGGACTATTTTGTCGAGTGTGAGAGTCCCTGTTTTGTCCGTACAAAGAACATCCATTGCGCCTATGTTCTGGATAGCGGAGAGTCTCTTAACGATGACGCGTTTCCTTGACATTATAACAGCGCCACGCGCAAGGTTTGTACTGACGATCATGGGAAGCATTTCAGGTGTCAAGCCAACTGCCACGCTCACGGCAAAGAGCAGGGCATCCGTCCAGTTCTGCTTTGTGAGGCCATTGACGAGAAAAACTAAGGGTACCATAATCATCATGTAGCGCATCAGCACGTAGCTTAAAGAGCGAACATCACGATCAAAGCTACTTTCGTTCGCACTAGAGTCAAGTTCGGAGCTGATGTCGGAGAGGAGACAGTTCCTACCGGTATTCACGACCAATACGGTTGCCGACCCAGAAGCTACTGTACTCCCCATAAAGCACAAGTTCGCTCGCTCCTGAACCGGTGTACGGCTACGAGTACACGCCGACGCGGATTTCTCGACAGGAAGTGACTCACCGCTAAGTAGTGACTCGCTAAGAAAGAGATCCTTTGAGCGCAGCACGCGACAATCAGCGGGTATCAGGTCGCCGGCGGAAAGGAGAATGCAATCACCGGGAACGACATCTTCCAAGTGCACTTCCATGCTTTGTCCTTCGCGAAGAACGCTAGTCGTTGTTTGAATCATCTTCTTCAGCGCCTCTGCGGCACGAGAACTTCGAAATTCTTGCCAGAATCGGAGCAACGAGCTGAGAAGAATCATGGTTCCCAGTACGCTCACAGTTTTGTAGTCGGGCGCGCCTTCGACGGACAACGCAACATCGCTAATCAGCGAGACGACGATAATGCCTGCAAGTACCGCATTGAAGGGAAAGAGAAAGGAACGTACGAGTTGGTGGAACCAACTTGGAGCTTGTTTTAGCTCAGGGGTGTTTTGACCGTAGAGCAGAAGACGACGTTGAGACTCCTCCTTCGTCAAACCTTGCACAGAGCTGCCAAGAAGATCCAGAGCGTGCTCAACTGACTGCTCGGAACAGCTTCGAAGCAGATCCGAAGCACCCTCGTTCACAGAGTGATGCTTAGCCGTTTGATGCGCGCTCGTCATAGGAACACTGCTCCATGGATGGACTACTCAATTGATTGGCTCGGGTCGCAGCGGAATCGGAGTCAGTAGTTCGCAAGACTCAGCATACTCATGAACTCAACGATCCTGCTTGGTCTGCATAGACTGCACTGCAAAATTAGGTAGGAGTGCAATGAGTAAAAGCTGAAATTGGATCAACCGGTCTTAGCCATACAGCATCGAATTCCGTATGTTATCCTTCGGACGAAACATTCCCTCTGCAGGAGCGTATGCGGGAGTGCCGTTAACCATGAATGGGGAATTGGGAGATAGTGAATAGCAGATGTGGAGTGACGCAGAGAGAGCCACAGTACTACCTACCGAAGCATATAATTAAAGACCTAACTTTTTGGAGATACACTATGCAGCTTGTCATTCAGAATCTCAACAAAACGTACGCAAATGGAGTGCATGCTCTGCAGGATGTTTCGCTTAACATTCCCACCGGGATGTTCGGCTTGCTTGGTCCCAACGGAGCAGGGAAATCTACATTGATGCGTACGATAGCCACGCTTCAGGATGCTGATAGTGGATCCATTCACCTCGGTGAGCTGGATGTATTGAAGCAACCTGATGAGGTCCGCAAAGTGTTGGGATACCTACCGCAGGAGTTTGGATTGTATCCGAACATCAGCGCAGAAGTAACGCTGGATCACTTTGCTACATTAAAAGGAATCAACTCCTCAACACAGAGAAGAGATGTCGTCCACGCCTTGCTGAAGCAGACGAATCTCTACGACCAACGCTCGAAAAACGTGGGAGGGTTCTCGGGAGGTATGAAACAGCGTCTCGGTATCGCCATTGCTTTGCTTGGACAACCGAAACTTGTCATTGTCGACGAGCCAACTGCCGGATTGGATCCTACCGAGCGACGTCGCTTCCTTAACCTCTTGGCTGAGATTTCCGAAAATGTCATCGTTATTCTTTCAACGCATATCGTTGAAGATGTTACGGAGTTATGTTCAAACATGGCGATGATTGCGAAGGGGCAAGTTGTAGCTGCCGGTGCACCGCAAAGTTTTATCAATGAGCTGCAGGGAAACATCTGGCAGTGCACCGTTGCGCGAACCGAGCTTGCGGCTTTGGCAGATCTATACCATGTCATTTCATCGCGTTTGGTAGGTGGACGACCGGTCGTGCATGTGTATGCGGAGCAATGTCCGGACGATGCCTTCAGTCCGGTCGACGCAAGTCTCGAAGACGTCTACTTCTATCGATTGGGAACAGGTCTGCTTGTCGAAGGAAAGGAGCGTTCATGATCAACATCATACGCTTCGAGCTACGCTACCTGCTCAAGAGACCGGCGACATGGGTATACTTTGTCTTGCTCTTTAGCCTGAGTTTTCTTTATGAAAGCACCGATGCCGTTACGCTCGGTGGAGGAGTGGGTAAGATTATGCGCAATGCGCCCTATGTTCTTGCTCAAGCCACCGTGTTGCTCACCTTGATTGGCTCTATAATCACCACAGCCCTTGCCGGTAGCGCGGTGTTACGCGACATCGAATTTGGTGTGCACTCGCTCTTCTACACTAAACCGATTAGCAAAGCTCAGTATCTCTTCGGACGCTTCATTGGTGCATACGTGATGATGCTCTTCGTCTATGCGTCGATACCGATAGGCTTGCTTTTGGGTTCGGTCATGCCATGGGTGGAAGCCGACAAGATGGGTCCGATGCTTCTCACATCCTACCTGCTCCCCTTTGTCCTTTTTGTAGTACCAAACATTTTCGTCATCTCATCAATCTTCTTCACCGTTGGAACGCTGAGCAGAAACATGTTCGCGGTGTACGTACAAGGCATAGTGCTCGTCTTTGCCTATGCCCTCAGCGGAACGATTGTCGGCGGTTTGGAGAATACACATCTTGCTGCCGTGCTGGATATGTTCGGTCTTCGAGGATTTGCGCTCGAGACGCGCTACTGGACCGTCTTTGAAAAGAACTCCCTATCGGTTCCTTTGGGAACCTTCCTTCTGCTGAATCGCGGTGTCTGGCTCGCCGTAGGTGCTTCGTTACTACTCGTGTGTTACCGCTTGTTCAAGTTCGATGTACAAGGAAGTCATCGTAAAACTCCCGCACGTAACGACGACGAGACAGTAGGCGAAGCCGGCGCACAACTGCGCATACCGCAGGTGACACAGGAGTTTGGTTTTGCGTATCGGTGGAGGAGCTTTTATAGACTCAGTATGACAGCGATTCGAAGTATAACCGGAGATGTTCTGTTTTTAGCTCTGGCCTCCATCGGTGTTATCAATACTCTCGTAGAGCTATACTTTTCTGATCGCATCTTCGATACGCCGGTGTTTCCGGTGACCTACATGATGTTGGAGACGCTCGGTGGCTTCATCGTATTCGTGTTACTGATTTCTACATTTTACGGCGGTGAGCTGATTTGGCGAGAACGTCGGTATCGTGCACATCAAATCGTCGATTCTTTAGCGCTTCCCGGTTGGACGACTTTCGCATCGAAAGTAGTAGCCCTCATCGTTGCGCAGATGATCGTGATTGCAGCCTTGAATTGTGCCGCCATGATCATGCAGCTGGCCAAGGGCTACACCGCAATTGAGTTCGGTCTCTACCTTCGAGAGTACTTTGTTGACAGTCTTATCACGGTGAGCTTGTTGTCTCTTTTCACCTTGAGTATTCACAGCATTGTCAACAATAAGTACATAGGACACCTAGTTGCCGTAGCACTTTACATTGTGAGTTTGGTCTTGCCGGCTCTGAAAGTGGAACACATAATGTTCCAGTTCATGAATACTGCATCAGGGATGTACTCAGATATGAATGCCTACGGTCCATACACCCCGCGACACCTTGTCACGAGTCTGTATTGGCTGAGCTTTTTTACCATTCTCGCGTGGATTGGGTTTCTTCTCTATGCTCGCGGGACGGAAGAGGGCATTGCCGAACGTGTACGTCAGGCACGACGTCGATTGAGCTCGAAAGCGCTCAGCTTTGCAGCTGTTGTTCTTCTCATCTTTATTGGCAGTGGCTCTTGGATCTACTACAACACAAATGTGCTTAATCGCTATGCGTCCGGTACGGACCAACGGCATCAGCAGGCGAAATACGAGCGATCCTATCGTTCGTTCGTCTATAAAGCGCAGCCTCATATTGTTGCAACCAGCATCCGTGTCGATCTTGAACCCGAGCGTCTACGCTACAGTGCGCAGGGCACCTTTGTTCTGCGAAACAACACGCAAAGCTCCATTGATACAGTGCTCGTCAATCTCAACGATGACAAGCACTATGACATGATCCGGTTCAATCGACCGGCTAGACTTATACGAGATGATTCGGTGGTGGGCGTGCGTCTCTATGTTTTGGAACCTGCACTACTGCCTCAGGACAGTTGCGAAATGAACTTCAATATGCATTGTGCCGTGGAAGGATTTCGAAGTAGCACGATGCCGACTGACATCGCCTACAATGGAACCTTCATCCACTCCGATGTGTTTCCTCAATTAGGTTATCAAGCAGAGGCTGAGATCAGTGACGAGTCGGAGCGAAAAAAAGAAGGCTTGTCGACTCGCGAGCGCATGTTGTCCATCGATGATCCTCGAGGTCTGTCGCGTAACTATCTCTCTGCTAACGCAGACTGGATGCGCTTCGAGATGACAATCAGCACCGCGCCGGATCAAATCGCGGTAGCTCCGGGATATCTACAACGTGAGTGGAGTGAAAACGGTCGGCGAGTGTTTCGCTATATGATGGATGCCCCAATCCTGAATTTCTATTCCTTGCTCTCGGCTCGCTATGAAGTCAAGCGTGACAGCGTGAACGGCATCGCACTGGAAGTGTACTATCACAAAGGACACGAATTTAACGTCGATCGCATGATTGGCTCCATGAAGAAGTCTCTGAACTACTTCGCAACCAACTTCGCAGCCTTTCAGTATCGCCAAATGCGCATTCTGGAGTTTCCACGCTACCAAAGCTTTGCACAGTCTTTTCCGAACACGGTCCCTTACTCCGAATCCATAGGCTTCATTGCACGTATTAAAAGTGAAGAAGACATCGACTATCCATTCTATGTGACAGCGCACGAGGTTGCCCATCAATGGTGGGGACATCAGGTTGTGGGCGCAGCGGTGCAGGGTGCCACCATGCTGTCGGAGAGTTTCGCCGAGTATTCCGCACTCATGGTTATGAAGCATGAGTATGGAGAAGCAACCATGAAGAAGTTTCTCAAGTTTGCGCTTAATTCATATCTACGCGGACGCAGTACTGAACGCTCTAAAGAACAACCGCTCTACTTGAATGAGAATCAACAGTATCTGCACTACAATAAAGGATCTTTGGTGCTCTACGCATTGGCAGACTACATTGGTGAAGATTCTCTCAATGCTGCACTTTCGCGCTTTTGTAAGAACTATCGCTTTCAAGCCGCACCGTATGCAACGTCGAAAAACTTCTTGGCGGAACTCCGACGAGTTGTTCCTGACTCACTGCAGTATCTTGTTGAAGACAACTTCGAGACGATTACTTTGTACGATAACCGAATTAAGAACGCGAAGTACAAGGAAGTAAGTCCGGGCTCGTACTCGGTGACCTTCAGCGTTGAATCTCGCAAGTTGCGGGCCGACTCCTTAGGAAGGGAGCACGAGATTCCGCTGCATGACTATGTCGACATCGGCATTTTCGATGAACACGAAGACCCTCGAACAAAACTTGGCAAAGCACTGCTGCTGAAGAGAGTGAAGCTGGACAATGCATCGCGAGAGTTTCAGTTTCAAATTAGCGGCAAGCCTGCCAAAGCGGGAATTGACCCAATGAACAAACTCATTGATCGAGATGCCGAAGACAACGTGATGACAGTCGAAGCTCCTTAATGAGCGGTGTGAAGCACCCATCAAGGCGACCAGAGGTAAAAAGTGCCCATCAGAGCATGGTGTTTAGGGCATGCGCGTAGCGCATGCCTCGCAACCAAGTCCCAAAAAGTTCTCAACAATTGCGAGCTGTCGGGAGACCTTAACCTCTTTGCGGCCCGCAGCTGTGTTATTTTGGCGCAATGAGCACCATGTCTGATACATCTGTAACAATCGCCGACGCACACTTCATCGTAGTGGACGTTGAGACGACCGGTATCAGCGGTAGTGCCAATCGCGTAACGGAAATCGGGATTCTTGTTGTGCGCGATGGAGAAGTGCGACAGACCTTTCGCTCTTTGGTTAACCCTCGACAGTTCATTCCTTCTTTCATAGAGAGCCTGACCGGTATTACAAACGCGATGGTCATGAATGCACCGGAAGAGGCGGATGTCTTTCAGCAGGTGCACAAAATTATGTCCCTGCCGAACGCGGTATTTGTCGCACACAATGCTACCTTCGACTGGTCATTTGTCTCCAATGCACTTTTGCGATCCGGATTGGACGTACCGGACCTGCCGATTCTCTGTACCTGCAAACTTGCCAATCGTCTGCTCCCCAAAAAGCAGAAGAAGAATCTCGGAGCTGTGGCACAGCATTTCAATGTTCGCATCGAAGGCCGACACCGAGCTTTTGGCGATGCGGAAGCAACGGCAACAGTTCTGCTGGAGTTCTTGGATATGCTCGAGCAGGAGCATGACATCGAGGATCTTGATGACCTGCTTTCATTTCAGTATAAGAGACTGAAAAATTTCCATGCTGAACCGAAAGTTCTCAAAAAGGTGCAGCAATACCTGGATGACTTGCCTAGTGAACCGGGCGTGTATTACATGCTTGACTCCGATGGGTTCATTATGTACATCGGCAAAGCAAAGTCTCTGACGGACCGGGTTCGCAGTTACTTTCAGATGAGTGCGCAGCACCCTGAAAAGATCGCGAAGATGGTCCGAAAGGTGCACACGATTAATTGGGAAGAGACGGGATCGGAACTTGGCGCTTTGTTACTTGAGTCGCGCGAGATTAAGCGCCACAAGCCACCCTTCAACACGGTGAGTAAGAAGATTAGGCGCTATCCGTTCTTGAGGCTCGACACTACTTCAGATTTTCCAACAGTTGAGTTCTGCGACTATATCCTCAACGACGGCGCGGAGTATTACGGACCATTCCTCTACCGGGGGATGGTGCAAGAAGTGCTAGAGACTATCACTCGGAACTTCAAACTTCGACTCTGTTCTGAACCCTTACAGCCCTCTCCGTCTGTGCGCCCTTGCTTCTACTATCACATTGAAAAGTGTGCCGCCCCCTGTGCTGCCGAGCAGTCCAAAGAATCATACGCTCTTGAGGTTGACGCGGTGCGACGATTTCTTTCCGGCTATTCGGAAGGTGTGGTGTCGATGATGGAGCATGAAATGCAAGCCTGTGCCGAGCGCCTCGAGTTCGAACAAGCTGCGATGCTGCGCAACCGTTTGAAAGAGCTGAAGAAGCTTTTCGAGAGGAACCACAATGGCTCCACCGCCGTGAACAAGACGAATTTGATTGTCGTTGTACCGGCTAGTCAGCGAGAAAAGACCGTGGAGGTATTTTGTTTAAGGCGTGGGTTTTTGGCACATCAACAAATTATCGGACGTCGGGCTTCTTTGGCGCCGCTGAAAGAGAGCTTGCGCGGTCTGTATGGTGGTGGTGAAGAGTTGGCATTTGAGCTGAGTTTGGAGCAGGTAGATGAGCTTCGCATCATTTCTCAATGGGTTTACCGAAAGCGCAATGAATCGTACAGCATCTATGTTGAAGACCAAAACATCGACGAACTCTTTGAGCAGCTAAGTGAGCTGATTCGTCATAGTTTTGACGAAGGTTCCAGTTTGCGAAGCGACGAGGTGCAGCAGACTTCCGTGTTTGCGGCAGATCAGAGTGCTACTTGAGAGCTGTTTCAATGTTGACCTGAGGTTCTCACGAATGAGTATGGTGGCGACCGGTAGAGCGTCGATCATCCTTCAACCGCAGTACTTTTTAGAGATTCACCCGTTTACTCGTGCGGAGTCAATCAGCCGAACGCTGCTTTCGTTCAACTGCACACGTGTTTACGCGTCGTCCGGACATTCATTTCTTTATCCAATTACTGATTGCAATTTCACCATGTCACTACTACAAGCCATCATAATCGGTATCGTTCAAGGCTTAACGGAGTTTATTCCGGTTAGTTCAACGGCACATATGACGATCAGTGCCAGTCTGATGAACCTCATTGATACAGCTCACCCGGAAAAGTGGACGGCTTTTATGGCGGTTGTGCAGCTCGGGACTTTGGCGGCGGTACTGCTGTACTTTGCGGCTGACATTAAGTCGGTAAGTCTCGCCTTCATTGCGGAGAACCTTCGAGAGCGTCGGGCGCTACGAGAGCAAAGCGATGACGCTCGAATGGGCTGGTACGTCATCATTGGTAGCGCGCCGATCATGCTCTTGGGTTTTGCGCTGAAAAAAATCATCGAAGGAACCTTGACCAAGGATCTTCATGTGATTGCGGTGATGCTCGTTCTTGTGTCGATTGTGTTGTTTGTTGCAGAGAAAGTTTCTTCACTGAAACGTACTCTTGCTGACTTGAGCATGAAGGATGCCATAGTAATCGGCTTCTCACAGTGTTTTGCTTTGTTACCGGGTGCTTCTCGATCGGGATCCACAATGTCAGCCGGTTTGTTTCTTGGTATGACGCGCGAGGCGGCTGCTCGATTCTCGTTTTTGCTTAGTATTCCGGCTGTAGCGGCGAGCGGTCTCTATGAATTCATGAAGTACGCCAAAGATCTCAGCTCGAGTGATTTGACTGCTGTGGGAGTGGCTACATGCGTGGCAGCGATTAGTGGTTACTTCTCAATCGCCTTTCTGTTGCGATTCTTGCGATCCAACAGCACGATGCTTTTTATTGCATACAGAGTCGTGCTGGCGCTAGTCATTCGTATGTACATGTGGTAGGGTCTTAGACCAAGGTTTCTTGAGAATTATTTGGGCGACATGAAAGTATCGATCATAGTGGCAATGGACGAGCAGCGGGGGATTGGCATCAACAACAATTTACCCTGGCGCTTGTCCGATGACTTGAAAGCATTTAAAACCCGGACAATGGGGCATCACATTGTGATGGGAAGGAAAACTTATGAGAGCATCGGTCGCCCACTTCCGGGTCGTACCATGATCGTTGTCAGCAGGAACAAGAGTTTTAGCGCTAGCGGCTGTATTGTTGTTGACAGTCCAAGTGCAGCACTCGATACCGCGCGGGCGGCGAACGAGACGGAGTGCTTTATCATCGGTGGCGCCGAGCTCTACCGTCAAATGCTTGAAGAGTGTACAGATCTGTATATCAGCAAAGTGAAAGCAGTGTGTGAATGTGATGCCTTCTTTGTAGAGCTCCGAGAGGAGGATTGGGTAGAAGTCGAGCGCATTGAGCATACGCGCGATGCAAACAATGACTTTGATTGGACGCTGGTACACCTAAACAGAAAGGCAGCTCTCACTGCGTAGATGGCATAGAAAAAGGTGCACACCACGCTGTAGAAATGTGGTGAAAAACTTCCGCGCACTGCAGGCTTAAAGTGCACACTGAGTGAAGCACTATGCGCGCTAGGTACAAAGGTTTGGTCGATACTTTCGTTACGTTATCGACATTAGGATTTTCCGCTTTCTTGCAGACGTTCCTTCTTTTCTTGGGCACGTGACTGTTCGCGTTCGATGTCTTGGAAGACCTTCGTCATAAGTTGTTCAACCGAGTTCTTAAGTTCACGGACTTCATCGGAAGAAGGGATAAAGTCTGCCATGAACTTTTCAAGCGAGCGTTGGTTTTGAGCTACCGTTTTGTCCACACCTCCAAAGGTCTCCTTGAACCAATCAACAAAGTTCCGTCGAGCAGGGGTTTGCGTTAGCTCACCCAAAGACATATTAATCATCGAGTGGTCATCTCTGATGTGCATCAAGAGAGTTTCGAAAGCCAGGAGTGTGGAAATCTGGTCGAAACCATTTGAGGAAAGCAAAGTATTCTGCACCGTTTGAAAAGCTTTCTTGTAGAGAGCGATTTCCTCCGGAACACCTACCGTTGCAAACACAAAGTAGAGCTTGGATATATCTTCATGCGTGACTGCGGTGCGGGCACGCAGTAGCGCGAGTGCACGAAGCAGGTCAATAGATTTTGCTTGGGTACGAGGCGAGATATAGAAGTCGTTGTAGTGACCTGTGGACTGACCCTTATGGGATTCTCGCAGTGCTCTATTGCGAAGGAACTCGAAGTGGCGAACAACAAGATTCATGAAATACAGGTCTTCCGGCTTGATGCTGATGTGAAATTTCTCATTGCGACCGGTTATCACCTCGTGCATCGAGATCAATTCAGAAAAGGGAATTTTTCCGGGTGGCGGAGCTGTCCTTGAACCGTGCTGCAAGTATTTCTGGGCGATTTTGAACTGATTGTAGGGCTCTTTGTCAGGCAAAATCAGCGCTTTGAAGATGAATCGGTCAAGTAAGGCTTCCGTTACCTCCGTGACGCGAAGGTAGTTGGTAGAAGCGATGACTGTGTGAATGGAAGCCGCCTGATTTTGAACCCCTCTGATCAGGCGACGCTCGTTCAGCAAGGAAAGCAGTGCTCTGAGAGTGAAGTCATTTGCATCGAAAATCTCGTCAATAAACCCAAATTCACTCTCAACCAAAGAACCGGTCGTATTGTGCTTTATAATGCCCGTTTTGAGCAGTTCTATGTCCAAGCCACCGAAATAGGTGTCCGGCTGCTGCTCCTTGGAAGCTTGTACTCTAAAAATGTTTGCGCCCTCAAACATGCCGAAAATCTGCTCTGCGAGCAGGGTTTTGCCCACACCCGTGCGACTTTGGAGCAACATGTGCTCTCCGGTGAGCAGAGCGCAAAAGGCTTGTTCGATGACTTCTTCGCGGTTTACAACGCGCTGGCCGATGAATTGGGCCGCATTTTTCAATTTTAGAGCGATTTCCTCGATGGAAAGGTGCATAGTTCCCCAGAGCAGATGTGCATTCTCGTGACGAAGTCTAAAATACAATTCCTGAGACGATACCCACTTGTGTAAAAATCCTTTTTGAAATTCAACTTTTCGTTCTATTTTTGCAGTCCTATCAAATCATCGTTAGGCTAAACACCATGACAGCAATAGTTGAAATCGCGGGAAAGCAATTCAGCGTAAAGCAATCTGACAAGATTGTGGTTCCCTTTTTGTCCGGCAACCCGGATGACACCGTGGAATTCACGAACATTCTTGCATTGACAGAAGGAGACAGCACCCGTGTAGGCACACCGCTGCTTCAGGGTCGTGTAAGTGCGAAGATCATTGAGCACGGACGTGGCGACAAGATTCTTGTGTTCAAGAAGCGTCGTCGCAAAGGCTATCAAAAAATGAATGGCCACCGTCAGGACTTCACGAAAATTGAAATTACAAACGTTAGTATCGCTTAAGGAGTTATAGAATGGCACATAAAAAAGGGGCCGGTTCAACGAAAAACGGACGCGATTCAAATGCGCAGCGATTGGGCATTAAGCGTTTCGGCGGACAATTCGTAACTGCCGGTAACATCATTGCACGTCAGAACGGCACGCACTGGCATCCGGGCACAAACGTTGGTTTGGGCAAGGATTACACCATCTTTGCATTGATTGATGGTATCGTGAAGTTCGAACGTAAGGATCGCAAGAGATTGAAAATCTCGGTCGTTCCCGAAACTGTCTAAGAATTTCTTATGCAATGACGAAAGGTCAATACCCTGTTCAGGATTCTGAGTAGGGTATTTCTTTTTGAAGTCGGAACGACAGCCAAGGATTCTTAGAACTTGTCGTTCAACCACTTCATACGGGTCCTGAAGTGTTGTCGTGACGCAAGGCCTGTACGGCAAACGCAGAACAAACACTCGAGGCAAATACACAAGACAACTCACCGAAGGTCAAGCCTTCACAACATTCACTCTAACACACCCACTCTGGAGTTTGTATGAAAATTACCGTGATCGGTGCCGGAAATGTCGGCGCCACAGCTGCTCAACACCTAGCGTATTACGAAAAAGCTGAAGAAGTTGTACTGGTCGACATTGCCGAAGGGATTCCCCAAGGTAAAGGTCTGGATATGTACGAGGCTATGCCGGTGTTGGCCTCAGATACGCGCGTTATCGGCACCAACAGTTATGATGAGACAGAAGGTTCAGACTTCGTGATCATGACAGCAGGCCTGGCGCGCAAGCCGGGTATGAGTCGCGACGACTTGCTCGCTGCCAATGCAAAAATCGTGAGCTCCTGTGTTGAAGCCGCCTATGCAAAGTCACCTAATGCATTTTTTATTGTGGTCTCAAATCCTCTGGATGTGATGACCTATCTCACATTGAAACGCACCGGTGCAGCCGCGAACAAAGTAATCGGTATGGCAGGTGTTTTGGATACGGCTCGCTACCGCACCTTCATCTCAATGGAATTGAACTGCTCTGTTGAAGATGTGCAGGCCTTGCTACTCGGTGGACACGGCGATTCGATGGTTCCGCTGCCGAGTTACACCACAGTTGCAGGTATTCCGTTGACGCAACTGATGTCTGAAGAACGCATCAACGCAATCGTTGAACGCGCGAAGGCAGGCGGAATTGAAATCGTTAATCACTTGAAGACAGGATCGGCATATTACGCTCCTTCAGCTTCAGCTGTGCAAATGGTTGACTCCATCGCAAAGAACAAGCGCCGCATTCTTCCTTGCGCAGTTATGCTCAATGGTGAGTACGGACTGAGCGATGTATGCGTTGGCGTTCCCGTCAAACTTGGCAAGAACGGCGTCGAGCAAATCCTCGAGATCAAACTTAGCGATAGCGAGCAAGCTTTGCTGAAGAAGTCGGCAGACGATGTTCAAGCAAACGTTGCGAAGTTGAAAGAGATGGGATTCTAATAATCGCGCAACTGTGATACGATAGTCGACCACAGCGATGAGCCATTTACGCTTACGCCGGGTCGCGAAAAGAGAAGCGAACACATGTACAATGTGTTCGCTTTTTTTTTGTGGTTGAGTTTTCGAAGAGACAATGCGCGCGTCACCAGTCGACGAAGAAAGCTATGAGTGTGTCCGCAAACATAGTCCTGATGCGGCCTCTGGGACTTCTTTATACAGTATTTCGTAGGTACTTCAAAAAAAATAATGTCCGAACTGAAACAGAATTTTAGCTGTTCTGATTATTGTCTTTGAACCTGACGCACGCAAATAATCGGATATCCTTGCACGCAGCTTTTCGTGTCAGAACAGAGTAGTCGCTTTGACGACGCGCGACAACACGCGATCCGGATCTCGTGTTGAGTAATCAATCAAAGCAGGTGTCGACGAGCTGGACGCAGCTCTACGGCTCCTCATCTTGTCCTCTCGCGATTTTTCTATGTCTCACTTGACCGTAAAGGATACCTATGAAAGCCTTTCTAAAAATTTGTTTGCTGATGGCCGCCTCTCTGGTTGCACCCCTACGCGCCGATTCATCTGTCACCACGAGCGATCATGTCTTATACAAAGACTCCGATAAGCCCGCGGTAACGTGGTCGTCGTCGTGCCCGGGATTGTACACCGGAAATGCAACGGACAAACCTGATGCCTCGGAAGGTCGAGCAAATCTTGGCGCAATTAGCCTCGATGCAAGCTCGTACAACTACACCTTGGTTGTAGATCCAATCATTCCCGGCAAAACGGTGTCTGCTACGTTTAATCTACGTCCCATCGACTGGTCTCAGAATGGTCGCGCTCTGGTCCATGTGCGTGACAATGCAGGTAACGATACGACGGTACTCTATACCTACACTCCACTTCGACTGACAATGGCGGATGCGCAACTCAGCGATGTCTATCCTGATAGCAGCATCAGCTATGTGATTCCTATCATCAACAACACAGCGGGTCCAATGCAAATCAATGCTATTCGATTGCTAGGACCGGATGCTGAATTCACGCTCGATGCTTCTACGGTACAAAACATCACACTGCAGAAGCATGATACTTTAAAGGTCACCGTTCATTTTAAAGGTGCAGCCGATAAAGACTATGCTACGAAGTTGCAACTCGTCTTGGGCTGCGATACTTCGAACACGCAGAGCGCTCAGATCCGCGCACACGTTGGAACGTTGGTCTTTCTTATAAAGGATGTGGACTTTGGTACCAAAACAGTCGGAACTGACTGGGCAGTCGATGTGCTTGCGGTAAACACAGGCACGCTTGCCGCAACTCTCCAATCTCTCAGTCTGAAAAGTGGAACTCAGTCTTTTCGTCTGAAGAACGCGGCAAGCTTGCCCTTAACTATCGCAGCAGGTGCAACGCAGAAAGTTGCAGAGGTGGAATTCAAACCCCTAAGTGTCGGTACCTTCCAAGACAACTTTGCTTACGATATCGCCGAAGACCATGTGGGGATTCTCTCCACCCCCGTGGTAAAAGGTGGTGGTGAGCAGTCTTCGGGAGTCAACGACCTCGGTGATGCAGTCCTCAGTGTGCAACCCAATCCGGCGAATACCACGCTGCGTATACGCTTTAAAGATGTCGCTAGTCTGCCTCTCCAAGTGCAGATCTATGATGTCGACGGACGTTCTCTCAGCACTCACAACATTGTCGGAAGCGATGAAGTGAATGTCCCTTTGAGTGAATTGAACAATGGGGTGTACTTCTGCCGCTACATCATCAACGGCGAAGAACACGGTTTCCGTTTCTATGTATTACACTAAGGTATTGTTCTTCGTTTGCTCACAGCGCTGCAGTCCCCACTGCAGCGCTGTTTCTTTTTTATCGCAACGAAGAATGCATGCACTACTTCAGCGTCCGGCAAATAAGCGCTTGTATACAGAGTAGTCATGAAAATGGACGCATTCGTATGCTCTCACCATAAAGTTCGGATGCACGACTGCTAAACCTACGCCCTTTGAAATATAATGCCGCTTGAACAGCGCAACGATACGACAACGTGTTTGATTGGCGTCTGTCAAGCAGTGCAGCACCTGCTCGCAACTAGTTTATGCTTGCAACCAGTCTTTACTCATACCGTGTACCGGTTCAACGCTCGTGCAAAACCCAAGGTTTACAGAATATTTAAACCGGGGAAGGTTCTTACAAGCTGATAAACAGCACGCTTGTGTCTATCAAATGGGTTTCGCTCAGTGCTCCGCAATAAGAGAACGATGCATAGCGAGCACACCACGCTTTCGTTTCACGTAGTAGTCAATATTGTGGTGTTGTAGCGAGAAGAGTTCACACGAGCGTTGATCGCAACACTCGATATGATCCGGATCTAAAACACTTTCCGCGTCCTGAATCCAGATGACATAGGGATGGTTATGTCGAGTTATTGCAGTACGCGCCTTAGCATGAATCTCGGTTGAGCTGCGCAAGGAGAGCGGCGACAAGCACCATTGTAGAGCTGCTCCTAACCACGCGCTGTGATACTGCGGATTTCGCAGAGCAGTCGTGAGAGTTGCCTGAATCATCGCAGCAGCGCGCTCGAGATAGTCAGGTCGTGCACAGAGAACCCCGAGCTGTGTCAGCAAGGTCGCCAGCTTGGCGTTTGAACTTGGGATCACGGTGTCATGCGTTTCCGGTCGTGATTGGAGGGCAAGAGTTGAGCGCCTGGAAGAATAGAGCACATAAGCAGAGCTAGGATCTGCAAAGCGTTGAAGGAGTTCATCGCACAAATCAATGGACTTGTGCAGAAGATCCTCACGTCCGTTCATTTCATAGACATCGAGACAAGCCTGTGCCAAAAACACGTAGTCGTCTGCAAAAGCATCAAAGCTCTCATGATCGCGATAGTCGTCCACAGCCAGTATGTGCGATAGCGAAGCTGTTCCCTGATTGGACTCTGTAAGCAGACAACGAAGAATCTCGTCAGCTCTTGATGCGTACGCGGAATCATGCAAGGCACCCGCGGCATTGACCAGTGCGCTGACGGCTAAGGCATTCCATGAGACCAGGAGCTTACGGTCAACGATCGGCGAAGGTCGCAGCCGTCGATGTTCAAACAGTGTGTGACGTATGCGCGACAGCGCACTGTTTAGGTCCTCGGGCTCCATGCCGACCGCACGAGCACAGGCCTCATTATCGTTATGGCGGACGAGTACGTAACGTCCATCCTCAGCCACATACGCTCCAAAGCCGAATGCATGAGCCGCGAGATCGTAATCGGATCCAAGAAGCTCCCGTAACTCTGTTTGTGTCCAAGTGTAGTAGCGACCCTCCTCTCCCTCGCTATCTGCATCCAAGGCTGAGTAGTAACAGCCTGTAGGAGAACGTAACTCACGCTCGAGGAATGCTATGCTCGCACGTAGGACCTGTTCACTTTCCTCCGATGGACGAAGTGTGTGTCGTTTGGCAACGAGAGAAATAAGTTGCGCATTGTCATACAACATCTTTTCAAAGTGCGGTACAATCCATCGTTCGTCCGTGGAGTAGCGCGAAAATCCTCCGCCGAGCTGATCGTACAATCCACCTCGGCACATCCCATCGACACTCCGTTCAACATGGGCCTCGAGTTGACGAGCTAGGTCAAGCTGCGTCTCATCGCTCGAATAGAGTTTTAATGCACTACTCAGATCCTGAACAAAGCTGAGGGCTGCGGGCATGGGAAATTTTGGCGCACCACGATCTCCACCATAGTCAAGGTCGAAATTGCGTGACCAAGTGCTGACCGATTCCAAGAGGTCTTGAAACAGGTAGTGTGTGTTGTTGGGCGTGCGCGAACTAAAGCGCTGCTGAAGCACATCCATACTGTCACCGGCCGCCGATAACACGCGTTCCGGTTCAGTAGTATACAGTGTACTAAGCTGTTCAAGCAATTGTTTCCACTGTGCAGGTCTGAAATAAGTTCCACCATAGATTGGTCGACCATCGGCAACGCAAAAAACATTAAGCGGCCAACCGCCGCGCCCGCTCATCATTTGTACCGCATCCATGTAGAATTGATCTACGTCCGGGTGCTCTTCGCGATCGACCTTTATGCAGACGAAATGATCATTCATCAACGTGGCAATCGACGCATCGGCAAAACTCTCATGTTCCATTACATGACACCAATGGCATGAAGCATATCCGATACTGAGCAACACAAGTTTGTCGTGCTGCACAGCATACTGCCATGCTTGGTCAGACCACGCCTGCCATGCTACCGGGTTTGATGCGTGCTGTTGTAGGTAGGTACTGGCACTCCTATGAAGTGTGTTCGTTAGCATGAGTTACAGGGTCCCGGTGATACAGTTGTCAAGTACCAATCAAGATGTGGAGAGTAGCCTCAAAATGTCAGCGGGGGGCAGAGCCCCCCGCATAACAAAAAGAAATCCTATGAATTGACTTATCGCTGCTCTGCCAACAATGCTTTAAGTTTCATGATGACCGGCACGGGTGTTGGGTCGACATTGTTGAGCATGGCCATGTAGTAACTCACCCAATCGCCGAGGTAGATTGCAGAAAACATTCGGCCAAGAAGCGTTTTACCTTCAGGACGAATCTCGTGCAGTCCTTTGACTTGCTTTTTCAAGATATCTTTTAAAGCATCAAAGCGAATCGAAACTCGTTGGTGGTCGTCGGCATCGCGAAGTAAGACGATTGAAAAGTGTTGCTTCGTATCGCGAGGGTATGACCAGCCATTGATTTCGTTGTGATTCATTTCGGGCAAGACGTGTCCGAACGCCACATTTTTGGCATTTTCCTGGATTTGTCCTCGCCAACGCAAATTCACTGCATCCATACGGTCGGCAGCCGAATAGATAACAGGCGCCGTTCCTACTAGCTTTTTGGCAAGATTAAGGGCTGTGTTTTTCGAATTGGCTTGAGCATAGGTCGAAGACTGTGCATCAAGTAGTTCGACAACTTCTTTCATCCCCGCAATCGTGGCTTTGCGTGCTGCTGTGCCGACGGTGGGGTGCTTCATCAAACTCATCAAAAGTGGGAAGAAGCTATAACCAAGAGCACAGCGAGGTTGCAGACCCTTGGGTATACCAATGACGGGGAAGCCATTTTTTGTTGCTCTTTTGGTGATTTGCCCTCCCGTCGAAATCACCAACATATTCTTCGTGCGCTTTCGTGCCTGCTCATAGGCACTAAGAGTTTCCTCTGTATCACCACTGTAGGAACTCGCCACAACGTTGGTTGACTCGCCGACATTGCCGGGAAGAGAATAGGTACGTGAGACACTGATCTGCAGATGGTCTGCACCTTTGGTTGCTGCGCAGTATGAACGAGCTAGATCTCCGCCAATGGCGGAACCTCCTAATCCAAGAATCACATATTGGTCAGATGTCGGCTTGTTGCTGAAGAATGGTGCCTCATCACCAATGCTGATTGCGTGACGTATTTGCTCCGGGAAGGTAAGCAGAACATTAAACATGTTGGCCTTGTCGGCATTGAAGAGTTGGTCGTTGCTTGCCATGATGTGTCCTTTGAAAGCGTTGTGCTGTATTTTTGTGAACCATTGCAATGATAACACCCATCAGCCCACTTTTTGTGAAAAATATCGTTCGTCGTGCCATCCGGCGTTTCCCTCTGCCTCTCCTCTTATGTTGCCTAGCCTGCCTCGTCCTCAGCGGGACTTGCGGAGCTCAACAGAGTTTTGTCTTAAAGGCTGAAATGCAGGCGGACAGTACGCTTAGTGGACATATCATGGAGTGGGCTCGCTATAACATGATCCGCCTGCACGTGTGGAATCCGGGGGATTCGGCAGTGGCTTTTAGGGTTGAAAGTTCGGTCATGAATGAGGGCTCGATGCTTGCTGCCCAAGCCGGTATGCGTTCGCCGTTGATTGTTCTTCCTGCGCATGGCGATAGCATTTTGTCTACATCGCAATTGTTTTCTTTGAGTCGCATGAAATTTCAGTACGAAAAGACTCGACGCAGAAACACCGGAGTGCTGCCGACAGGGGATATGAGTGTTTGTGTTCTCTTGCAGGACAGCAGTGGTTTGCGCGTATTAGCCCAGGCGGGTTGTGTTAAACGCCATGTCATTGAGTATCGTCCGCAGTTCCCGCAATTCCCTCCGCACCGAGACACCGTGCCACCCTCAACCATCAGCTTTCGCTGGAAAGCAGTTGAACCGGCACCGCGGCATTGCGAGTATCACTTGAAAGTCTTCGATCGCGGCTTGGAAAGCTATGCGGCGCAAGTGGTACGAACTCGAAAAGCACTGTTGGATACGATACTCATCAATCAAAACAGCTGCGCATGGAAGACTCCGGCTTCAAGCACCGTTCAACACATCGTTTGGCAAGTGCAGGCGAGTGACGGACAAGGTAATCCTTACGGCACGATGGATGGCTATTCAGATATCGCTGAGTTTAGTGTCTCCGCACCTGAGGGTGCAACGCAACAGCAACAAAACATCAACACCTCATCCGATCGGTCAAAGCATCATACCATGAAGAAGCGAAAGAGGTAAAAAAAAGCACTGCGAGGCAGTGCTTTGCGTGATCGTCATGCATTGTGGAAGGATCATGAAGAGAGCGCGAAAACATGATAAGACTCGGGAACGTTATCCGAGTGCGTCGAACAAATGCGAGTGTTCAATAAATGCTTTCGTCAGAGCAATTGAGGCTGCGACATCGTTCGCATGCACAGATTCGATGACGGTGTGCGTGTAGCGGCAGGGGATCGAAATCGTGGCGACCGGAATTCCGCCTCTACTAAGTTGCATTCCGCCGGCATCCGTCCCACCTTTAGGCAACACTTCCATTTGATGCTGGATACCTTGCTCTTCGCAGAGGTTACGCAAAAACTCAACTAAGCCAAAGTGGGAAATAGAGTACGAATCGAGAATCTTGATGCCCGTACCGGCGCCGCATTGCACACAGTGATTTCGTTCCTCGACGCCAGGAATATCTGCAGCAATAGTGATATCGATGGCGATACCAATATCGGGATCGAGACCAAAGGCGGCTGTGCGAGCTCCTCGAACACCGACCTCTTCTTGTACGGTTGCGACGGCGTAGATGTCGTCTTCCGAGGAACTAAACGACTTAAACGCTTCAATCATGGTATAGACACCGACACGGTCATCCAAAGTTTTACCTGTATAAAAGTCACCCATCTGAATCAACTCACGTTCGAGAGTGATGCAGTCACCGACTCGTATCAATGTCTTTAGTCGAGCATAGTCCAAACCAACATCGATAAAAAGATCTTCCAAAGGAGTGACCTTGTTGCGTTCTTCGGGCGTGGTAAAGTGCGTAGGCTTGATACCGATTACGCCATCGAGTACCTCACGGCCATAGATTTTTACACGTTGAGCGATGAGCACTCGTGGATCAAAACCACCTAAGGTTTGAAAGTAGACAAAGCCCTCTTTACTTATGTAGCGCACAACGAAGGAGATCTCATCCATGTGCGCCGCAATCATGATTTTACGGGCGTTGGGAGAACGACCTTTACGTCGGTAAAAAGCATTACCCATTGGGTCTACCCAATGTTCGTCGGCAGATGACGCGAGTTCGTCATGCACACGCTGACGAAAAATTGACTCGCGACCCGGGATACCCGGCGTCGCACACAAGGTTTTAAGTAGTTCGAAAGACATAAGCAGAGTGTTCGTTGAAACGAAAGCTGAACCGGTTGTACGGCGAATATAGAATGCGGAGAGCAGCCTCGCTAGAACAACAAGCGAAATGGATTATTGTGCTAGGGTGGTGAATAGATTCTGTCTTGCCTTGCACTGATTACACAACAAACAAAAAGCGCTTGCAGTTCGGGGAACTACAAGCGCTTTGCTTTCAGTGTCCTAGTGAAGTTCAGGCTTTCGACAGGATGAACCTCGGTGGACTGTTCGGTCTACGGGTGAAGCCCCCGTTACGAGAGAATGGCAGAACCTTACTTACCAGTAGGTTGCGGTGCATGATCCTCGTAATCGTACCAAATGTACTGCCATCCACCACGAACGGATTCCATTTCTTCCGTTGACATGGTTTCAAGGCCCAGCTCTTGAAGGTTCATACCTTCCTCCTTGAAAATAGTGAAAATCCTTTCTTGATTGTCCGGAGTACTTAGACGTCGGACTATCTCCTACAAACTTAGTCTCAATTGAGGTTCGCTGCAACTTCTTTTTTCAGTGGACCGGATTTGCGGCGTCCGAGGCATTGATCATGTCAGCAGAGCGCATAGAGATGAATTTTCGCTCCGAAAATGTCTTTTTTTTAACTTCTCGGAACTTCCTGCCTATATTGTTGGTATCAATGAGCAGGGTTAGCCGAGGGGATGTGAGGCTGACAGCGGGGATTTCTCTCACTTTTTTACTGTAGGAGGATATATGTCAATGGTGGACGAGTTCAAAACATTTGTCAGCCAAGGAAATGTAGTCGACTTGGCAGTCGGTATGCTTTTAGGTACGTCGTTCGGCAAAGTTGTCGATTCGTTTAGTAAGGGGATGATTGAGCCAATCATAAATTCCTTTGGCGATAATAACGTCGGTTTAAAAATCGGAATCTTTGATATCGGGTTGCTCATCACGGCCGCAATCAACTTCCTTATCACAGCCGGCGTTCTCTTCTTCGTCTTTGTTCGTCCAATGAACAAAATGAAAGCTCGTCAGCAAAAATAATTTGACTAAAACTTCGGCGCATCAGGGTTGAACAGCGATGTTTGATAGCTGGTGCGCCGTTTTTGTGTACTGCTGTCAGAAGTCGGAGGTGGAGCTGGTCTAGTACGAAGCTGTCTTTGGCTTGGTTGGTTCAAACTCTTCGTGTGACTCGCGGTTAAAGCTCAGTTTGTTAGTAAGTGTAACACAAGTATTTATAATGTATTACAGGTTTCTTCTTTGCAGTAGGAACAGCCATCCATACTCTGCGCCTACTGTTGAGAAGAAAAACAACCCTGTCAAAGCGGACAATATTTCGAAATAGAATTATGAAGGAGCATCAATGAGAAAATATGTAGGTAGTACTTCAACAGCATTTGTGTTCTCCTTGCTATTGGCACTTTGTGTTGAGCCGGACCTAAAGGCGGCAGATAGTTTGGGGTGGAAGACAAACGGTTTGATCGGTCTCAATTTTACACAGGTCAGCTTGTCGAATTGGGCAGGTGGCGGGCAGGATAATATTGCCGTCGGAGGTTTGTTCAATTACGCCATGACTTATTCCCAAAAAGACGAGAACTGGTTGACAACGTTAGACATAGGCTACGGTCAAACCAAGCTGGGAAAGCAGGAGTTTCGCAAGAGCGATGACAAGTTCAATTTGGCAAGTAAGTACAACTACAAGGCGTCCGGTGAGTTAAGCTATGCCGCCTTGTTGGACTTGCGGACCCAAATCGCGGAAGGCCTAAGCTACACCGACACGAGCTCGAAAAGGATATCGAACATTTTTGCTCCGGCGAATATCATCTTGGGTTTAGGTATTACCTACACCCCTTCGCCGGCTCTGACGATTACTTTAGCACCGCTTTCCAACAAGCTCTTGATCGTCGCCGACAAAGAGCTTAGCCGTCAGCGCGCCTTCGGTGTAGACAGTGGAAAAACCGTTAAGTCAGACCTCGGTGCCTTGCTTAGCATTAGCTACAAGCAGGAGCTCATGAAAAATGTGACGTTGGAATCGAAGCTTAACACCTTTGCTCCTTATGCTGCCATCACTGAAAACCAGGTGAACTGGAACACTCTATTGAGCTTAAAAGTCAATGAATTGATTTCAGCGTACTTTGCGTTGGACGTGATTTATGATCCCAATACGGTTGTAACACGTGACGATGGAACGAAGGGTCCGGAAACGCAAATACGTGACGTGATCGGCATTGGTTTTTCATACAAGTTCTGATCTCCAATACTCAACACAAGGACCTGGATTAGTGTCTCTTTTGTAAAGCGGAGCCCAAGGGGCTCCGCTTTGTTTTTATGGCAAGAAGGTCCCGTTTCCCAACCGGAGTCAGGCGTTGAAACTTCTCGCGTTGCTATTTGTTGTTGTATGTGTAGCTTGTAGAATTAGCTCTAGAATATTGAAGGACGCATCCATGAAGAAAACAACGGCTTTAGCACCTGTGTTGCTGCTTGCTGCGCTTGTTGTCATTATGACGCAGGGAGCATCAGCAGCCAAGAATACATCCAAAAGCGTTAACTACGCTATCTCCGCAATTCACGACGATGAGTCGATGCGGGAGTCAAAGAATGAGATTGAGGAACGGCGCGAAGCTGAATTGGATGATCCATTCCGACGTGAAGCGGAATACTGGAAGCAGCGTACCTATCCCTTCGACAATATTCCGCAGGGCTCACTAGAGCGCGCCATTGCCGTACAGAAGCAAATGGCTAACCGTAAAGGAGCATCTGCTTTGCTAGCGTCGGGACCGACCTGGCGACCTTTGGGACCTGGAAATATTGGTGGGCGCACGCGTTCAGTTGCATGTGATCCCAAGAAAGACGGTTGGGTCTATGTTGCTGCCGCAGGTGGCGGTGTGTGGCGTACCACGAATCACGGCGAAACGTGGACTCCGCTTTTTGACTCACAGAATAGTCTCTGCATGGGAGCAGTTGCCGTAGATCCAAACAACTCCGACGTTCTATACGCAGCGACCGGCGAAATCTCACCTGCGTCTCCTATGTCTGACGGCTGGGGAACAGGGGTCTACAAATCAACCGATGCGGGCGCAAGCTGGCACTTGATTGGTTTGACTACGGTTGGTGCATTTTCAAAAATTTATGTCCATCCCAAAAACTCGAATTTGATTTACGCCGGTGGCGTACGGAGTGGTTCCGGCTTGTATGTGTCGCATGATGCAGGAGCCACCTGGGCTCGTTTGAACAGAGTGTCCATCAGCGACATTAGTTTACATCCCACGGATACAAACGACGTAGTGTACGGTGTGACGGGTGGCGGAGTGTATTACTCATCCGACGGTGGAGTGACGGCTGAACGCAGAAGCGACGGCTTTACGAGCTCCATTGGTAGGGTGTCGGTTCAGCGCGCACAATCAAAGCCGGACAGATTGTACTGTCTCATCGAAGGTCCTTACACCTTCGACACCACGAAATTTGTCGGATATGTTTACGTTAGCAACGACCTCGGAAAGACCTGGTCAGCCAAAATGAGCAACGACATCGGCATCTTTGGCTCTAACTACCAAGGATCCTACGACAACTTCGTCATCGTGCACCCCACGAAACCGGACATCGCCTACTTTGCCGGTATCGATTTTTACGAAACAACGAACGGCGGTACGTCGTGGTCGAACATTTCCAATTCCTATGGTGGTGGCGGAGTTCACCCGGATCAACAAGCCGGTGCCTTTAACCCGTTGAATCCTGACGAAGTGTACATGGCAAACGACGGCGGTATGTACCGTCGACCATCACCGGCAGATGATTTTGTCGCCATCAACAATGGCTATGCCGTAACGGCCTACTACGCCATGGACATAGATCACAGCGCTGACAACAAAACCTATGGTGGATCGCAAGACAACGGCACTTCGGGCAGTACAAGTGCGTCACAGGATTGGCGTGGTGTGTTGGGTGGAGACGGCTTCTACGTTGCTGTTAACCCATTGAATCCAAACATCATCTACTGCGAGAACTATAACGGTAGCCTCAAGCAGGTTGACTTGTCTAACGGAACTATACGTATCGACACCTTAGGTATACCAGCCACCGATCCTACCGGTGCATGGAGCTCGCCTCTCGTCATGGAGCGCAACTCCGCTGCTGTGTATCATGGTCGCAAGGCAGTCTACATCAAAGCAGCCGGAACCGGAGCATGGCAAGCTTTTTCACCCAAGCTAGATACCTCTTCACTGATCTCCGCGATCGGACCTTCACCGATTGATGAGAGTTACTGTTATGCAGGCTACGAAAACGGAACACTTTGGTCGACCACAAATAGTGGCGTTAAGTGGTCCAATGTCTCGCTGAACGGTTTGCCAAAACGCTATGTGCGCGACGTTGTTCCCTCAAACGTAGATGCCGCTACAGCGTGGGTGTGCTTTTCAGGCTATGGTACCGGACACATTTTCAAGACCACTGACGGTGGTGCACACTGGACAGATTTGACTACGGCCTTTCCGGATGTTCCGGTAAACGCCCTCTGTGTTCACCCCACAAACGAGAAGGTCATTTTTGCCGGTACGGACATTGGCGTCTTTGCAACATTCAATGGTGGAACCTCGTGGTTCCCATACGGCAAAGGTCTTCCCCGTGCACCGGTAGAGGACATGAAGATTTTTGACGAGAAGAGTCTCCTGCGTATTGCTACACACGGACGTAGTATGTGGGAAGTTGATATTCCGGATCAAGACATCACAGAACCTGAAATCACTGCGCCGGCAGGTGGCGATGTTGCTATGGCTACCAGCAATATGGTTATCGCATGGCACGGCTTCAGCGGTCCTGTAAACATTGACATTACCTATGACGATCGCATCAATTTTTGGTATCGTCTAGCCTCCAATGTTGTTGGAAACTCAATGTTATGGGTGGTTAAGAATGTTCCGACGAGCTTTGCTCGCGTCCGCATCACACTCGCATCTGATGACAAGGTATCGGTGCTATCCAACAGTTTCACAATTCTCGAGTTCAAGCGCGGATCAGTCAAAAGTACCCAGAGCTTTTCGCACGTAGCCTACGGTTTGAGCTACGACGGCAACAATGGATTGTACACAACAAGCTTTTACACGAACGAAGTCTTTAAGTTGGATGCAACCACTCTGTTGATGCAACGCTCGTTTACCATGCCCAAAGGCTTCGACAACAATTTCACCGATATGGCGATGGACCGTGCAAACGGATTGTTGTACATCCACCGCTTGACCAACCAGACTGCAGGTTCTTCCGCGCGTATCGCTGTTGTAGATACAAACGGAAAGTTGATTCGATCCATGATTTCTCCGGCGAGCTATGGCATCGGATTGGAACTCATCAATAATGAGCTCATTGTCGGAGAGCGCGACGGAAGCCAGTATATCTACTTCTGTAATCCGGCAAACGCAGATGTTCTGCGACAATTCCCGAACTGTTTCAAGAAATTTTACGGTCCGCGCTGTTTGTCGACAGACGGCGAAGGCAATCTCTTCCAAGTTGGAACCGACTTTGGTAGTGGAAGCGGTCTGCAAGGTGCTTACCTCTCCAAATTCAAAGTTGACAATCCGAGCAAAGAGACAGACCAGATGGAGTTGCTCAATGCCACAGGGACGGAAATCAATGCGCGGGGAATAGAGTACGATCCGCGGGACAAGAACTACTGGATCACAGACTTATCCGGCAACATTTACAAGATTGCAAACTTCGATACGCCCTCGAATCCAATCTCGGATGTACCCGAGCAGAAGACACAAAGCTCAGGTGTTATCATCAGCCCAAATCCGTCGCGTGATCGCGCTGTTATTCGCTACATGCTGCAGCAAGTCGAGGCGGATGTCAAACTTGAAGTCTACAATCTTGTAGGCGAAAAGGTTGCAGTGCTAGTCGATGGCAGAGTCAGTACGGATGACTTCAGCGCAGCGATTTTGGATTGTCACAATCTTCCTAACGGCGTCTACACAGTGTCGCTAACAGTTGATGGCGTTCAACGTCCGGGCGAGCGTTTCGTTGTGTCACGCTAAGCCGAGACATTCAACGTTTTGAAGAGTCTTCTTTATACGGGAGCCGCTGTGCGGCTCCCGTATTTTACATCTATACAGTATTGTCCTCAGTCCTGTAACACAATGAGCGCAACACACGTTTAGAGCACGCTTTTTTTTAACCGACGAGCGAGCGGCGGCGCAGCCGACGCATAGTAAAGAGCAGCTCTCGGAACGCTAAGCGGCACTCAGTCGACTGCCACACGAGTTGTGCCGTTGTCATGGAGGTCTAGGCACTGAGTGCGAGTGCGAGATCAGGTCTTTATCATATTCACATTGAATTCAGGAGCCCGTTTAGGACTTTGTTCATGGTGAAGAGAAGGCACAGGTCTACGGTCGAGAGCAGGTACAAGAGCAAAATGCAGGTTGAGTCGAGGAGTTGGTCTGTAACGTCTTCCACAGGGCACAATTTTTTCCGGCTATCACACCATAGCGCGAACTGTATCGTCCATAGCTCTCTTGAGAGTGCGACAGTTTCTTTTTAGATAGCAAACGTTTAGCTCACCCGAAATCACCACCGACATCGTTATTTCATGGAAGGCCAGACAGGTATAGTGCGACAGGTAGTTATTACAGCAGTGTTTAGCCTCAGCGTTGTCTTTGGGTTTTCAGCAACTGTAGACGGGCAACACCTTCAAGGGACAGTGCTCGATGAACAACGCAAGCCGCTACCGGGCGCTGTCGTGCAAATACGGAGTCTGAAAAAAGGCTGCACCGTAAAGAAAGACGGTTCGTACCTGATTGAAAACATACCAAGCGGCAGCTATGAAGTCGAAGTTGGATGTCTGGGCTACGCCGTTCAGCGAAAGAACACCACAGTTGCCGCGAACGAAACTCAGCGTTTGGACTTTAGGATGGAGCTGAAAAAGTCCAGTACCAAGACTGTCGAAGTAACGGCAGCGCGCAAGAAGCAAGAACAGACCGACACCCGTACATCAGTGCTGGTCGTAGATCCAAGCGAAAGCAAAGTGAAGGCCGGAGCGGCGGAAGACGTGTTTCGAACGCTGCAAACTATGCCGGGAGTGGTAGCACCAAACGACTTTTCGTCTCAGCTTGTCGTTCGAGGCAGCGGTCCGGATCAGAATCTCATTCTGATGGATAATATCGAACTTTTCAATCCCTATCGACTTTACGGCTTTATCTCACTCTTTAATCCGGAAACCGTCAGCGGTATTTCACTGTTAACCGGTGGATTTGGCGCTAAGTATGGCGACAGGTTGTCGGCTGTGCTGGACATCTCAAATCGCAACGGAAGAACGGATCGCGGTTGGGCCAGTGCGAAACTGAATATGAGTGTGACGAACGCCAACGCAGTGGTAGAAGGTGCCTTGCCTTTTTGGCAAGGCTCATGGATTGTATCCGGTCGACGAACATACTACGACCTCATAGCAGGGCCCATAGCCAAGAGCATGGGGGCTGTAGACGGAGACGTAGCCCTTCCCAATTTCCGCGACCTACAGATGAAACTTAGTCTAAAGCCGTTTGAAGGGTCGCATTTTATAGCGAATGTGCTCACGAGCAGAGACAATACCGAGTTTCATAGCGGAGCCCAGCGCACACTCGCAGACAGCATTAGTTTGGTTGACAACTCATATAATGATGTGTACGGACTGACCTGGCTTTGGACACCCAGTAGTGATTACTCCATGACTACCGTGGTGTCAACCTATGCCAATACCGGAGCAACGAGTTTTGGCGGTGCAGGCGGATCCGGGGCGGTGACCGGCTCGAGTGATCCGGTTAGTCAAGAGAATTTCAAGCACTTACAGGATTCACTGAGATCGATTGGACAAGATATTCCAAGCTTGTACACCATTTCCGGTACGACAGGGTACAACTTCCGGAAGACCTCAATTCGCAATGACCACAGCTGGCACCTGGACTCAACTCATACGCTTGAAGGAGGCTTCATTCAGGACTGGATTCATACCGGCGTGGTCTTCAGCTTCGATTTTGATCCGAGATTACGTGCGCTTGCGGCCGGGAATCCGCGTTTCCCTCCTTTACCCGAGAGTTACGAGAATGGAGTGGATTACATTCGTCCTGCAGTGTGGGTGCAGGATAACGTTCGACTCAATAAGGAGTTGACACTTCAGATTGGGTTACGAACGGATTTCTTCTCCACTTTGGAAAAGTTTTATACCTCTCCACGCTTGTCGGCCTCTTACGCTCTGGATAACAGCACCACGCTACGTGCCGCGTGGGGAATCTATTACCAATCGCCCGGCTACGAAAAACTCTTTGATGCACAGGTTTTTCTGGATTTGGCAAGTGCCAACCTCAGCAGTTTAAAAGCTGAGAAAGCCACACATTACATCCTGGGTTATGAGAAAATGCTTAGTGATGAGTGGCAATTCAGGGCTGAGGCATATTACAAAGACTTTGCCGATTTGATCTTACCCAAACAAGTGAAAGGAACTGTATGGACAGTGGAAAGAATACCCGGTTTAGCGGATTCCGTCTACCACACGCGGGCCGGTTGGACCGACCCCATAGCAACCATTGGAGATTCACTCACGGCTATTCCTGTTAACTCGGCGAGAGGCAAGGCCTACGGCTTAGAGTTTTTACTGCAGAAAGTTGCTTCGGTCGGTGAGAATACTATCTATGGCTGGGCATCCTATTCACTTGCGCTGGCAACACGCTATCAGAACGGCTTCAACATACCCTTCAATTATGATCGACGCCACAATTTCAACATCGTTGGCGGATTTAAAGCTTCTTCATGGCTCGACCTCAGCCTAACATTCAGCTATGGAACTGGATTCCCATGGACCCAAGCGCAGGGTATTAAGCCACGTATCATTCTAGTGAAAGACACGGTAAGCGGGGTCATGCAGCCCAAAATCGACACAGATTGGCGTGGAGTTGTGTTTAGCGTCGACCGGGGCGGCTTAGCCAATATCAACCAGGGCCGACTACCGGACTACTATCGACTGGACATTCGGTTTACGACATTCGCCCACTGGTGGCAAAAAGACTGGACGTTTTATCTGGACGTGATCAACATTACCAACCATAAGAATGTGGTCGGAGAACAGTATCGGGTAGACCAGGAGACAATGAGTTTAAAGGTCAAACCACAGACAATGCTACCTATCATTCCCACACTGGGATTTAGTGTCCAGTTATAGATCCGGCTGAACCGATCTGAGTCCATGCACAAAGAAGTTGAGTTGCCGGAAGTAGCGAATACATAATGTCCTACCAAATGGCATTTGGCTGCCGCAGAAGAGGAGTCATGGTCTATATTGCGTGCAGGGGACACAAACACATGCCTAAGTCATTAATAATAAACGACAACCTAAGCATTCCCGCTTCAGACATACGCTATCGCTTTTCGCGATCATCGGGTCCGGGAGGGCAGCACGTTAATAAAGTTGAGACGAAAGCCGAGATCATTTTCCTTCTTGGAGAATGCCAATTGCTCGACGAAAAGCAGAAAGCTCGCATACGACGTTTGGCTGCTGCTAGACTTGACTCGGATGGAAATCTGATTGTATCGTCGCAAGCTGATCGTTCGCGCAGTGCTAATCTTGCACTCGCCGAGCAGCAGCTTGCCGAGCTTATTCGGCAGGGTCTTAAAGAACCCAAAGTGAGGATGGCTACAAAAGCCACGCGATCGTCGAAAGTTACCCGGGCACGATCGAAGCGAAAACTGTCGGAAAAGAAGGGGACCCGGCGAAAATTGTCGACCCGTGAGGATTTTGAGGAAGACTATTAGAAGGGTCAAAAAGCGAGAATTGTGTCTGAAAATACGTACTTGTACTTAAGGGGATGCTTCTGACGCAAGCTAAATTTCTCTCATGATCAAGAAAACCCTCAAAATGTCCGATGTATTCACAAAATCTCTTCATGCGGGTACACTCCCGGATGAAGGGGCAGAGGCATGGACGCCCATACAAGAATTCTCAGCGTATTGCGCTTGAGTGTTTCTTGAAGTGCGACTATGCCTTTTTCCGTTTGTTTTCGCATGATTGGAGACTTTCAATCGTGACAAACTCTACGGAACACCGGCAGCCCGGAGAAGTATAAGTCCCTTAGAGGTTTCTTAAGAATCTTTGGCTGTTTTTCGTCGGACAATCAGTGCTTGGGGTCTCCTTCAAGCCTGCTAACATTGATATTAAATAATCACTCTACGTTATTGCGTACCTGTATGAAGCGTCGTTCAAGTTTTTTTGTTCTCGGTTTGGTTTCGATCATGCTCCTCAGTGTGGTAGCCAACGCCACACAATGGTATGTTTCTCCTACGGGAAGTAATACCAATACCGGTCTCACGCCTGCATCACCATGGAAGACCATCCAGTTTTCCAACGATACTGCTGCGGTGAGCTCGGGCGACACCTTAAACCTCATGAGCGGGACGTTCACTGAACTTGTGAGTATCAGCAAGTCCTTGTATGTGCAACCGTACAATGGAGCTTCTGTTACGCTCACTGCTCCTTCAAGTGCGTCGAACGCAGCGCTACTCAGCATCAATGCAGCGAATGTGAGTGTCAATGGTTTGGCACTCGTTGTCAATGCACCGAACGCAACCGTGGGTGTCTATGCGCTCAACCGAAACGCCTTGACATTACGCTCTCTTTCGATTAGCCGAAACGGAAGCGGTGGATCGTTCAGCATCTCCTCAACAGACATCAACACGACATTTTCCAATGCAGGTGTCGTATTCGTAAGTGATAACTCAGCTCCGTTTGAGTCTATGACCCTCGAATCCTGCACCATCGGAAGCTCTTCAACACCATTTGAACGAGCTGTCTGGATGCGCGCAACAACAGGTACGATTGGCGGTTCCTCGGGCAGCCAAGCCAACAATCTTTTCGGCTCAAGTCAGGATCTTTCTGTGCAGTATGCTGCGGGATCAGATCTCACGATTGCCAACAATAGTTTTGGAGCTGCGGGACTTCTTATTGATGAACCTAATGTCTTCTCAAATACCGCAAACTATAATCTCAATATCAACGCAAATACGTTCTCTCCGAGCTCGACGAGTTTCTCGCAATCACTGTTCATCCGTCACAATTATAAGAGTTCCACGAGTGTTGCCGTAACGAACAACAGCTTTAGCGGACATAGCACAGGTATCCTGTGTGCGGCTTCAGCCAATGTCAGCATGAACGCGAACAGCTTTTCACCCGGTGCGTCAGGTGCTCAGCACATCATTATAAACTCCGCTGCTTCGGGTGTCAGTGCTAACTATGTTCAGAATAGCTGCGTGGTTAACGGAAATAGTTTTAATGCGTCGTCATTTAGCAACGTGAGAGCTGTCGTGTTGCTGGACGACAATGCAGGTCAAAGTGGTCAGCCTACTCCGGACTATTCATCAGTGACGATTGGTTCGAGCTCATCGCGAAACACCTTTGCTTCATCTTTACATCGTTTTGTTGCCATGGGCAACGGATTTAGTCTTGGAGTGGATGCTTCGGCGAACCTGTTCGGTACATCCTCCGGTTCGATCCTGAGTTCCGCAATGAGTCTCTCACAACTCTTTGATGTAGAAGATAAAATTGATCACAAGGTCGACGTAGCTTCTTACGGATTCGTCAACATTCTCAACGCAAAGAAGTTCGTAACGCTGAACTCATATCAGAGTCCTTCAAGTACCGTTGCAAGTATCCAGCGTGCCATCGATGCCGCAAGCAGTGGTGATACAGTGTTTGTCAAAGCCGGAACGTATAGTGAATCTGTCAGCATCGGTACAGGCATTACGCTCTGCGGCGATCAACTGCAATCAAACATGCCGAGCTCGATTCTCAGTGTCAACAACAACATTGCGCTGAATTGTTATGGTACTGCGAACAAGAGTATATCTCGTTTCGAAGTGCAGATCAATTCCGGTTCGCAAGGACGTTTTGGTATCATATCAAACAACACCGGCAACACCGGAAATGCGGTATTCGATTTCTGTTCATTCAGACGTGGTGGTAACTTGGTTGGAGGTGTTGCTTTACCCGGAACAGTCGGCACAGACGTTACGGCAAGTATTGACGACGGTAATGACTACAGTGGTACTATTGGAAAGTACACGATAAGTCACATCTTGGGTTGTCCGGAAACGTATACCCTCTCTGCTCTGACGGAGTTTCCGTGCGAGACTGACAGTCTGATCGTGTTTTTAAGTTCGTACCAAAGCGGCGTCAGTTATGCGCTGTCCGTTAATGGAACAACAATGCAGACATCGCAGAGTGTTACAAACGACGGAAAGTTGCGTTTCGCTCTTCCCTCGATGGGAGCAGGAAGTTATCAGATGATTGTTCGTGGGACCCTCGGCAGTTGTGTGGTTACCATGGCCGGAAGTCCTACACTTACGGCTTTCACACCGCAGACCCCTGCGTTGTCGCTCAACTCATTGAACCAAGTACTTTGCGCAGGAAATCCCGGACAAATCACTGTGATAAACTCAGAACCGTTGGCGACGTATTCGGTGCTTGATGGTTCAACAGTTGTGGTGAGTCCAAAAGTCGGAAACAACGGTTCCATCAGCTTCACTTTGCCTGCATCATTGTTCCCTTCAAGTGGAACAAAGAATTTTGCAGTACGCGCGAGCTCAACCGCAAACCAGAATTGTTCCGCAAGCACTGCATACGGTAATCCCGATGGTGCTGCCTTTACAGTCTACCCATTGCCTTCGGCTCCGATTATTTCAACACCCACACCAAACGCTTGTTCACCGGGTGGAAGCGCAACGGTTATTGTTGCTAATGCAGAAGCCGGTTACACGTACCAAGTGGTGGACGGAAACACGGCTGTCTATAGCGTAACGGCTACAACGAACGGCACCTTCACCATTAGCAACATTCCGGTGAGCCCCGCTGTTCCCGGATTGGGTTTAGGTTCACGAGTCGTACGTGTCTACGCTATTAACCCCAACAATAACAACTGTCGTGTATTGTCGACGAACGCTCTCACCATCACGGTTAGCCAACGTCCTTCAAAGCCTTCAATGGCGACTGGCACGACAACTCAAACCTATTGCGAAGCTGTTGGAGGTGTGACAGCCCAATTGTTTGTGGCAAATGGAGATCCTAGTTTCTTTTATCGAGTAGTAGACAGTACGACATCGCAAACCGTCGCTACCGCCACAGGTCAGTCAGGCTTGTTTAGTATAGACGTAATGGGTCTTACAACAGCCGGATCTGTTTATAAGCTGTTTGTGGTCGCTGTCAACGCGAACACGGGATGCGAAAGCGTACCGAGCGATATGAACTACATCACGGTAAGTCCGACACCGCATCCGGTGTTGAGCCTAAGCGGTTCTTCGCAAACGGGTTCTATTACGGCAACGACTTGCTTGGGATACGCAAATCCCTATGTCTTGACGACCACGACCGATATGAGTAGCGCTAGCTATCAGTGGTATCTTAACAACACTGCAATCAATGGCGCGACATTGGCAACTTATACGGTGCCCACAGGTTTAAACCTTGGTACATATACCTACCATGTGCGCCAAACTTCCTCAGTCGGTTGTGTGGGAAGTTCCAACACCTTCAGCTTGACCGTGGCACAGAACTTGAGTGTGAGCGCATCGGTGCAGGGTGGAGGTACAACAGTTTCGTTCTTTAGCGGAACAACTAATCAAATCAACCTTGTTTCAAGCGTAAGCCCTTCGGGTCTCAATCCGACCTATCAATGGTTGAAGAATGGTTCGGCTATTAGTGGGGCAACAACGAGCGGATATCAAATTCCGTCCAACACGACTCCCGGCAGCTATCTCTTTAGTGTAGTGGCAACGTCAAACTCGGGCTGCTCGAGTACGTCAAACACGATTTCCGTTACCGTTTGGAATCCACCGACAGTTCACATTTTCGTGCAAGCGAATGGACGTAACGATAGTAGTTACGCCGCCGGTGTTACTCCACCGGTCTTGACTTCAACCATTAGCGGTGCGCAAGGTCAAACTCCTAGCTATCAATGGTATGGACCAAACAATAACTCGCTCAGCATCTCGGGTGCGACGAACGCAAACTATACGCCCGTTTCATCGTTGACGCCCGGTGTTTATCGTTACATCATGCGTGCTACACTTGGCGGCTTAACCGTTGGCTCGGATACCGTAACTATTACGGTCCTGGCTCCGGCAACACTCCACATTTTCGTGGTCGCCAATACACGTAATGACTCGACGTTCTTTACAAGCTTGGCTGCGCCTCAGCTTGGTTCAACCATTACCAACCAAAACGGAATCACCTTCAGTTATCAGTGGTATGGTCCGAATAGCACGAATCCCATCAGTGGAGCTACGTCGGCGCTTTATACGCCACCGTCGAACTTGGCTGTAGGCACCTATCGTTACACGGCAAAGATTAGTGGCGGTGGACAGCTTGTAAGCTCGGACACAGTCACATTGACCGTATTGGCATTGCCGACGCTCAATGCCTATGTTGCTCCGAATACTTCCAAGAACGACAGTACATACTTCAAGTCTGTAGCACCGCCTACACTTGCATCACAACTGAGTGCAACAAATGGCTACAGTGTTAGCTATCAGTGGTTTGGTCCGAATGGTCCCACTACGATTGCCGGCGCGACCTCGTCGACCTACGGCGTTCCCGCTGCAATGAATCCTGGAACCTACACGTACTATGTACGCGCAACGCTCGGTGGTGTAGTGGTTGGTTCAGACACTCTGACCATCGTTGTCGTACAAGATCCGAGTATCATTGCCTTTATTCACCCGAACCAGAATCAAAAGAACACATCGTTCTATCGTTTAGGTCAAGCGCCCTCTCTCAACTCCGCATTGCTGAACAGCAATTCCGTGACGCCGAGCTACCAGTGGTATTCTGCCGCTAACGGCAGTGCCCTTAGCGGTGCAACGAATGCGATGTATGCATTGCCTAACACTCTTGCCGTTGGTACCTATACCTACTATGTGAAAGCTACCTTCCCTGGATTGACGATTTTGTCGGACACCTTGACTGTTCAAGTGCTTTCAAATGCGAGTGTCGATATCTACTTTGCTGCCAACAATCGCAATGACTCGACCTGTTTCTACGGCTTGACACCACCGGCCATTGCATCGACAATTCTGAACGACAATTCCACAGTGTTTAGCTATCAGTGGTATGGTCCGAATAGCTCAAACCCGATTAGTGGTGCAACAGCTCCTGTGTATACACCGCAAGCGAGTCTAAATCCGGGCACCTACGACTACTATTTGATCATCAGTGGTGGAGGAGTACAAATCAACTCTGATACGGTGCGCCTTACTATTGCTCCGTTGCCGGTACTTCACGCATTTGTAGAGACTACTGTCGGCAAGATTGACTCCACCTACTTTGAGTCAATGGTGCCTCCTCAGCTTAACTCAAGCCTAAGTGGCAACATTGGGTACCCGGTAAGTTATCAGTGGTTTGGACCGAATAGCCCGAATCCGATTAGTGGCCAAACAAACGGTAGTTATGATGTTCCGTCGAATCTGAGTCCGGGTACCTACACGTATGTACTAAAAGCAACTCTCGGCGGCGTGGTTGTGAGCTCGGAAACGATTACAATCACCATCCTTCCGGACCCAACGATTCTGGCGTACATAAGTCCGAATCAATCCAAAAAGGACACGAGTTATGTAAGTGGCTCTGCACCTGCAACATTGGGCAGTATCTTATCCAACAGTTCTTCCTTGACACCAAGCTATCAGTGGTATTCAGCCGACAATGGCGCAGCCATCAGCGGTGCAAAACAGAGCACGTACACAGTTCCGTCATCATTGGCAATTGGGACCCATCGTTACAGTGTTGAGGCAACATTCCCAGGCTTGAGCGTGGCATCCGATACTGTACAGGTTACTGTGTTGTCAGCTGCTACGGTGGACATCTATGTGGTTGCGAATGGTCGAAATGACTCTACATATTACCGCACCTTGGCGGCACCGCAACTTGGATCAACCATTAGCAATGGCGGTGGAATTACGTATACTTATCAATGGTATGGACCAAATGGAGCGACATCAATCAGTGGTGCTACTTCATCAACTTTCACGCCGCCTTCGAGCTTGACTCCGGGTACCTACACCTACTTCTTGCGCATAAGCGGAGGTGGTGTTGTGGTTGGATCCGACACGGTCAGCATTGTGGTAGCTCCTTTACCAACGCTGAACGCCTACGTCTCGCCGAACACTACACAAAATGATTCAACCTACTTCCAGGCAGTCACTCCGCCTACGTTGTCGACGCAACTCAACGGTAACCTCGGTTATCCGGTTGCCTATCAGTGGTATGGGCCAAATTCCTCATCGCCGATTTCGGGTGCGACAAACCCCTCATTTGGTGTTCCGTCGAACATGACACCAGGTACCTATACCTATTTTGTACGTGCAACTCTTGGCGGCGTTGTGGTAGGTTCTGATACCATCACCATTACGGTTCTTGCCAATCCGACGATTTCCGCGTACATCTCGCCCAACACGGCAAAGAAGGATAGCAGTTACTTCTCAACGATGAATCCGGTTACCTTGTCGCGTGTGCTGACAAACAGCTCATTGATTACACCGAGCTATCAATGGTATTCGGTACAAAGCGGTACAGCGATAAGTGGAGCGACCAATGCGTCCTACACTGTCCCGGCAAGCCTGGTGGTTGGGACACACTCTTATTATGTACGCGCCAACTTCCCGGGTTTGACGATTAGCTCAGACACCGTTCGTGTGACGATTTTGTCTCCTGTTGGTTTGCACATTTTCGTCGTAGCCAACGGTCGCTCAGATTCTACCTACTATCAGGGAGTATCCGCACCGCAGTTAGGTTCTCTACTCAGTGGAGCCGGTAGCCTAATCTTCACCTATCAATGGTATGGTCCGAACAGTTCAAATCCGATTAGCGGAGCCACTGCTTCAACCTATACACCTTCGAATAGCTTGACACCGGGCACCTATACGTACACATTGAAAGCAAGTACCTTGGGTATCACGTTTGTTTCGGATACGGTGACCATCACGGTAGCACCACCGCCAACAGCGAATGCCTATGTATCACCGAATGTTAATCAAAACGACAGCACCTATTTCCGTAGCCTGACTCCGCCTACTCTATCGGTTCAAGTTGCCGGCAATATCGGTTATCCGTTGAGCTATCAATGGTACGGACCGAACAATACGAATCCGATCAGCGGTGCTACAACCGCTAACTATGGCGTGCCGTCAAACCTAAGCCCGGGTACCTATAAGTATTTTGTACGCTCGACGCTTGGTGGTTTAACGGTTGGATCGGACACAGTAACAATCGTTATTCTACCGAATCCGACCATCGCGGCATACATCAATCCTTTCACGAGCAAGAAGGACACAACGTACTTCCAGAGTGTGGCACCGGCAACACTGGGTTCGTTACTCACGAACAATGCATCGAAAGTACCAAGTTATCAGTGGTACTCTGTCAGTAGCGGCTCAGCAGTGAGCGGAGCAACCGCGAATACCTATACTGTACCAAACACATTGGCTGCCGGTGTGTACAAGTACTACGTGAAGGCAACATTCCCCGGATTGACTATCGGCTCAGATACCGTTACGGTGACTATTCTACCATCTGCTAACGTTGACATCTTCGTCGTGGCGAACGGTCGCAATGACTCGACCTACTTCGCAGGTTTGAATGCGCCTCAACTTGGTTCCACCATCGGTAATTCGGGTGGAGTGACCTTTAGTTATCAGTGGTACGGACCAAACAGTGCCGTTGCAATCGTGGGTGCTACAAATTCCACCTACACGCCTCCTTCAAATCTGGCTGTGGGCAGCAATAAGTACTTCTTACGCATTAGCGGAGGGGGACTGATCATTGCGTCTGACACAGTTAATCTGACGGTTGCGCCGCGTCCAAGCTCGAACGCCTACATTTCACCGAATGTCAATCAAAATGATTCCACGTATTTCCGTTCCGTCGTAGCTCCAATGCTCTCGAACCAGCTTAGCGGAAACATTGGATACACGGTCGGCTATCAGTGGTACGGACCGAACGGTCCGTCACCAATCAATGGTGCGACGAATACTAACTACTCCTTGCCGAATTTGGCTCCGGGCACCTACACCTATTTCGTGCGATCGACCTTAGGTGGAATCGTCGTCTCATCCGATACGCTCACGATCACCGTACTCGCGGATCCGTCATTGACAGCATACATTGCTCCTTCGACATCAAGAAAGGATAGTAGCTACTTTATTGGTACCGCAAGCCCGACATTGTCTTCGATCTTGACGAATAACTTCACGCGTATTCCAAGCTATCAATGGTACTCCGTCAATAGCGGTTCGGCTATAAGCGGGGCAACAGCTGCATCATACACTGTTCCGAGTTCGCTTGGCTTAGGTGTGTTTAAGTATGTTTTGCGTGCTTCGTTCCCCGGCTTGATCATTAGCTCGGATACTTTAACGATAAGCGTAACTTCGAATGCTAGCGTCGATGCATATGTTGTGGCTAATAATCGCAACGACTCGACCTACTTCCAAGGTCTGTCGACACCACCGCTTGGTTCTACTATCTCAAATAGTGGGGGAATCACATTCACGTATCAGTGGTTTGGACCGAATTCTTCGAACGCCATCAGCGGTGCAACCAGTGCGCAATACAATCCGCCGAGCAATCTCGCTGTTGGTAGCTATAAGTACTATGTAACTATTAGCGGTAGCGGCATTACAATCGCTTCTGACACAGTAACGATTGTCGTTGCTACACCGCCGACAGTAAACGCATACGTTTCTCCAAAAACAACGCAGAACGATTCAACCTACTTCCGTTCCATGACACCTCCTACCTTGGGATCCCAAGTTGGAGGCAATATAGGATACCCTCTAAGCTATCAGTGGTATGGACCGAATAATACCAATCCGATTTCAGGTGCGACAACATCGAGCTATGCAATTCCGGGCGGTTTAACACCGGGAGTGTATAAGTACTTCGTTCGAGTTAGCCTAGGCGGCTTGGTAGTTGGCTCGGATACAGTAACCATCACCATCTTAGCCGATCCTACAATCAGCGCGTACATTGCTCCTAATACTTCGAAGAAAGACTCCACTTATTATCAGGGACAAACGCCTCCATCCTTGGCGTCGACGTTGAACAATAGCTCGTCGATTAGTCCTAGCTATCAGTGGATTAGCGTTGAAGCCGGTGTATTGAGTGGCGCTACAACAGCCGGCTATACTGTTCCGTCCAATTTGTCGGTTGGAACTCGCCACTACGTCTTGCGAGCAAGCTTCCCCGGATTGACAATCTTCTCGGACACCTTGACAATTACGGTCTTGGGAACTCCGTCAGTCGATGTGTGGATAGACGGCACAAACCACTCGACCTCGAAAACCGTATGTGAGGGACAAGTCAATCTCAATTTGCTTAGTCAGATTTTTAACTCGTCACTTACACCGACCTACCAGTGGTACCTGAACGGTTCGGCAATTGGCGCTGCTACAAATCAGACCTATACAGTGTCGAGCTTGACTGCAGGAAGCTATCAGTTCAAGCTAGTCGCTGACTTCGGTGGCACAACGATTCTTTCAAATACTATAACCATCACGGTTAATCCGTTACCGACCCCGCAGATTCAGTTGCAGAGTGGTAGCACGAGTATCTGTACAGGTTCCGGTTCAACAGCAACTCTTCGTTCGGTACTGACACACAGCCAGTATCAGTGGTACGTCAACAACAGCATGATTAGCGGTGCAACGAATCGCAATTACACCGTGCCTTCTACGTTGACGCAGGGAACCTACCTCTATAGCCTCACGGTTGTCGATGCGAACGGTTGTACGGCAAGCACTACTTCAAATACGTCACTTTCGGTTAGCGTACATGAGTCGCCCAATCCGAGCATCACGGTACAAAGCGGCTCTACCAGTTATTGTTCCGGAGCGACAATGTCAACAGTGCTGACAACGCAGAGCGGAATGAGTTCATATCAATGGAAGCTTAACGGTCAGTCTATTAACGGTGCCACATCAAATAGCTACACCGTGTCGGGCACAGCGCTAAGCGGCGCGTACCTCTATACCGTTGTTGTGAGCGACATCTATGGTTGTACAGGAACGAGCTCAAGTGCGCAAAGCGTAATTGTGAGCCCTTCACCAAGTGTAAGTCTATCAAGCAGCTCTGTCTCGGTTTGCAGCGGATATACAAGCTGTCCGGCACTGACTGCAGTTGTTTCAAATTGCATATCAACACCTAGCTACCAGTGGTATGTAGACGCGAGCGCCGTTAATGGTGCAACCACGGCGAGCTTTACAGCACCGACCGGTCTGTCCGTCGGCAGTCACGCTATAAAGGTGACAGTTGTTTGCGGTACGTGTTCTTCGAGTTCTTCAAATGCCACCTTCACCGTTCAAGCGACACCGACAATCAGCCTATCCGGCTCCTCGCAAACTCTGTGCTCAGGTTACACGACAGCATCTGCTATCAGTGCGACAGTGAGTGGTTGTACCGGGACTCCGGTCTATCAGTGGATATTGGATGGAAACGCTGTTTCCGGAGCAACAAGCACCACCTATGCTGTTCCCGGCGCTTTGTCGGTTGGTACGCACAGTGTTCAGGTACAGCTTAACTGCGGTTCTTGTACAACGACGTCGAGCTCATATAGTGTCATTGTAAACCAGACTCCGACCATCACTTTGAGTTCAGCATCGTCGGGTCTTTGTGAAGGTTACAGCACAGCACCAATAATTAGTGCTTCCGTGAACGGCTGCTCATCAGCGGCTGCGTACCAATGGTCGCTCAATGGAAGTCCTATCTTGGGGGCAACGACAAGTAGCTATCAAGTACCGACGGGTCTCAGTAACGGCACGTACCAGTATCAAGTAGTCGTTAGCTGTGGAAACTGTACAACTTCATCGTCACTCTTTACTCTTACGGTAAATGAGCTTCCTTCAGTTAGTCTGTCAACCAACACACAGACTGTTTGCCAGGGCTATGCTAGCTCAAGTGCAATTGCAGCTACAGTAAGTGGATGCAGTGCAACGGCAGCGTATCAGTGGTCTGTCGATGGTGTAGCACAGAACGGCGCAAGTTCTGCGGTATTCACTGTACCGACCGGCTTGACTCAAGGTACCCATACGATTTCAGTTGTCGTTAGTTGTGGTTCATGTACAGCTGTAAGCTCAAGCTGCTCGTTTATCGTTGTAGCACAACCAAGTGTTAGCGTGAGTACAACGGGCGCAATGAGTGTATGCACGGCATACACGAGCGGTCCGACCATGAATGCTTCAGTAAGCGGATGTGGCTCTACAAGTACATTCCAGTGGTATCGCAATTCGGTTGCGATTAGTGGAGCTACTCAAAGCAGCTACACGATACCCACCGGTCTGTCGGTTGGAAGCTACAGCTACTCAGTACATGTTGCCTGCGGATCGTGTTCTGCTAGCTCATCTGCCGCAAGCTTTGTTGTGAACAATGCTCCTACTGCAAGTATTACGCCGAGTTCTCAAACTGTATGTACCGGCTACGCGAACTGTCAATCTTTGGTTGCAGTTGTGTCCGGTTGCACTTCAAGCGTCAGCTATCAATGGTACAAAAACGGAAACGCCATCAGTGGTGCTACTTCTGCTTTGTATTATATACCGGCCGGAATGAGTGCAGGGACGTATACCTACACAGTAGTCGCAAGCTGCGGTAGCTGCAGTGTGACGAGTTCAAGTTCAATATTGACAGTTAGTGCCGTTCCGACGGTCACCATAAGTCCAAGCTCACAATCTGTCTGTGTTAACTACACAAGTACAGAGCCCCTTACTGCAAACGTCAGTGGATGTAATGGAACGGTGAGCTATCAATGGAAGCGCAATGGATCGGCGATTTCAGGCGCAACCAATTCGACATATACGATACCAACCGGTTACAATTGCGGATCAAACAACTATAGTCTTAGCGTCAGCTGCGGTGGTTGTACGGCTACCTCTAACACCGCAACACTAGAAGTTACAAATGCTCCAACAATTGTTATCAGCCCGGCTTCACAGAACCTTTGTGGTGGATACACGACATCGCAAACATTGAGTGCAACCGTGTATGGTTGCTCGAATGCAGCTAGTTATCAGTGGCGCAAAAATGGTGTGGCGATCAGTGGTGCTACTCAAGCTACCTATACTGTGCCGACCGGACTTGCCTCAGGTAGCTACAGTTATACCGTTAAGGTGAACTGCGGACATTGCAGTGCGTGCGCGGCAACGTCTTCAGCATCAACAGTGAATGTTAGCGGTACGTTGAGTGTTTCCTTGAGTTGCACTCAGCAGAGTCTATGTGTTGGCTACGGAAGCGGACCTAGCATTAGCGCTTCACTAAGCGGATGCAATGGTTCTTCCGCGAGCTATCAGTGGAAGCAAAATGGAGCCACCATCAGCGGTGCAACGGAATCAAGCTATACGGTTCCGACCGGTTTGTCAGCCGGAACCTACTCATATTCAGTGGTTGTAAGCTGCGGCTCATGTACCGGCACGTCTGCTCAAACAAGTGTTACAGTAAATCCTGTACCTACCGTATCCATCACACCTGCCAGCCAAGCTGCTTGCGTTGGATACTCAAGTTGTACGACACTCAGTTCATCGCTAAGCGGTTGTAGCTCAGCAAGCTATCAATGGTACAAAAATGGTACGGCGTTAAGCGGTGCAACCGGTGCCAACTACAGTATCCCAAGCGGTCTCGCGGCCGGAACCTACAGTTACACGGTAGTTGCAAGCTGTGGCGGTTGCTCCAATAGTTCGAACACATCGACTTTCAGCGTTAATACCAATCCTTCGGTAAGCATCAGCCCGGCTACACAGAATCTGTGTTTGGGCTATGCAGCTTCTTCGACACTGCAACCGGCAGTAAGCAATTGTAGTGCTACGGCTAGTTATCAGTGGAAGTTGAATGGCAATGTCTTAAACGGCGCAACGAACGCTACATATAGTATACCGTCCAACCTGTCTGCAGGAACCTATAGCTATTCATTGGTCGTGACATGTGGTGGTTGTACCGGAAGCTCCAATAACGCGTCCGTGGTTGTGAGCGCTCCGCCAAGTCTTAGCATATCGCCCATGGCACAAACCGTATGTTATGGATACTCAAGTACCCAGGCCATCAGTGCTTCTGTCAGTGGTTGTAATGGTACACCTTCGTATCAGTGGACAGTGGATGGTGCCGTACAATCGGGAGCAACCACCTCGAGCTTCAACGTGCCGACAGCCTTGGGAGTGGGTTCACATACCGTTGTTGCTACACTTAGCTATGGTGGATGTACAGTTAGTTCGTCGTCAGCGAATGTTGTTGTGTCGCAAGCGCCAAATCTCAGCATTTCGGTGGCGCAGGGTGACAACGACCTGTGTGTCGGCTATAGCGCCGGATGCACGAAGCTCGTCGCGTCAACATTCACTTGTAGCTCTACTCCTGCGTATCAATGGTATAAGAACGGTTCAGCTATAAGTGGCGCGACCACATCACAGTATCTCATACCGAGTGGTTTGACTGCCGGCAGTTATGTATATAGTCTCAGCGCAACCTGCGGTGCATGTACAGTGGCATCAAGTACGACGCAAACGATTACGGTATCACAAATAGGTACACCGAGCATCGTGTCGAGCGTTAATAGCTACTGCGATGGATCGAATTCCACAGCATTGTTGTCTGTAAGTGGCGGTAGCTTCCAACAATATCAGTGGAAACTAAATGGCACGGCAATCAATGGTGCGACAAGCTCGAGTTACCAGATGCCTACCGGCTTGAGTCAGGGCACTTATAACTATACCGTAACAGTCACGAACGGTGCCTGTACGACCACATCGGCTGCCAAGCAGATCAGTGTTGGTAGCGGTGTTAGTGCATCGGTCGCGTGCTCCGGAGCCTCCATTTGTTCAGGAAGCAGCACGTCTATCGTCTTTAGTTTAACGAGTGGCAACTCAAACAATTGGACCCTCGTTTATTCAAACGGTAGTCAACAGTTCACCGTCAACAACATTAGCACAGCAACGTATACCTTGGCAGTGTCACCAAGCTTTACCACGACCTACAGCATCGTTTCGGTGAGCTCGGGAGGATGTACGACCAACGGTGGTGGTTCCACGACCGTCACAGTATCGAACGCCCCTGCTGCTCGAACAATTGGAGCTGTCGACGGCGATGCATCGAGCGTCTGTTTTGGAGCAAGTGAGACCTATACTATCGCTTCTACTACCTCCGGTAATACCTATACGTGGTCGGTTGTTTCGTCAGTGAGTGGTATAACGTCAACCCAACTATCGAATACGCAATTCAAGGTTAACTATCCTCAGAATTGCTCAAGTGGCACGTACACTGTTACAATTAAACTTATTGAGAGTACGCCGGGAGGTTGTTCACGTACGAATACGATCACCACTACGGTCACAGCTCCACCTACGGTGTTGAATCCTTCAGCATCAGCTTCGACGATTTGTTTGGGTCAAAGCACCACAATCTCGATTAGCGCACCGCAGAGCGGAGTGAGTTACAGTTTGTTCAAGGGTAGCACTCAAATCGGCTCGACATTGTCCTCAACATCAACTGTATCTTGGTCCGTGACACCAACGGCAACAGGTTCGCAGAACTACACCGTCAAGGCTGTCAACACCGGCGGATGTCAGTCTACCATGAACTCGGTGAGTGTTAACGTTATTGCGGCACCGACGGTTGCTATCTCGACTCCTTCGACAACCCTGTGTCCGGGCGATGACGCAACGGTCAGCTTTACCTTTAGTGGCCAAGGTCCTTGGACACTCACGTATAAGATTGGATCCGGCTCGAACATCAGCGTCAACACCTCAGCCAATCCGTATACGATTACGCAGGCGAACCTCTGCAGTACGACGGTCTTCAGTGTTGTATCTGTTCAAAATGCGACATGCAGTGGTACCATCAATGGTTCTGCTTCAGTTACCGTCTCCGTGGCAACAATGCCTACACAGAGCTTCTGCATGGGATTTGCCGGAGATGATGCTACGGTCAACTCCAATTCAAAGGTAACGAGTTGGGATAACTACGCAGGTTCAGGCTCGAACTTCCCCAATGGAGCCGTTAATACTTCCAACGACGCTTGTCGTCCGCAGAAGTATCCGAACTATAGCGCCTTGAACGGTCACGCCGGCATCTACTTCGATGGAAACGATCAGCCGGTGAGTGTCAGTGTCAATACCGGTAGCGGTATCAGCAGTGGAACGCAGAAGAGCTGGTATATGCTGTATCGTCCGGCATCGAATTCGATGTCATACGGTCGACAAGTCATCTACAAGCAAGGTGATGAGAATCACGGCTTCTGTATCTACGTCATCAATCGGGTTATTTACTACGGCATGTGGAACAACCAAAATTGCTGTGGTTCTTGCTCGAATAAGTGGTCGGTGTTCCAGTGCACAAACTTCTGTGTCACACCGGGCAACAACTACATCCTGCAAATGGTCTACAACGGCAACGCTTCCGGCTCCAACCGTTTGCGCTTCTCGATCAATGGCAACGTCTACACGCCGTCCGCCACACCTGGAACCAGTTTGGATTATTCGGGTGATGCGGCAAGCTTTGGGGGCAAGGTTGGTAATACACGTTTCCATGATTTCGCTAGCGTGAATGATTGCAACAAGTATGCTATCAGTTGCACAAAAATTGCAGAAGTACTCTTGTACAATACCTCAGATGCCACCGTGCGAAACCAAGTTTGGTGCGTGTTGAAGAACAAGTACGGCATGAACAGCCTAGGTGACAATCCGATTGGCGCACTCTCAAAGAATGCCGCCGAGGATGAGTTTGTTGCCGGTGAGCCTAGTTCGCATACCTATGAATTGAGCGAGTCACAACCGAATCCGGCGCGTGAAATGGCACAGTTTAACTTGAGCGTGGACAATCAGCAACACGTAAGAATCGTTGTTCTGAATGAGATTGGTCAAGAGATGGCAGTAGTCTTCAACGGAATGCTCAGTCGCGGAGGATCAAACGCCATTAATGTCGAGACCAATAGTCTGGCAAGTGGTGGCTACATCCTACGCGTTGAGGGTGAAGACTTTGTGACATACCGCAGCTTTATGGTTGTGCACTAAAGTCACAGAGATGTTCGTATCGAGCAGGTGCGCTTGCGCACCTGCTTGACAAAAAGACATCCCGTATCAGCTCTGAGGAAGGCTTGCTGCTCCAGCAAGCCTTCCGTATTTTACGGGGCGGGGAATTCCTGGGCAGAGCAGAGGGACACAGCCATGGCCGACGGTCAATTAGTATCACATCGACAGCGTATCGAGCAAGATGACTTTTTTGCTCGCATGGAAGACTATGGCTTCTTCGATACCGTAAGTGAGCATTTGCCGGAGGAATTCACGGCTGTTTACGAGATAGCGCGCATTATTGAGAACGAAGAGCATCCACTGGGGGCACAATTGGCACCGGTGCTCGCGATGTCGAGTGGAGAAGGGACAGACACAGAACCCACCAAGGACGTCATGCCGAATATCGTTCCGGCAGAAGAGTACGAAGCGGACCTACTTCGAAATATCCATGAGTTGCCTCATATTTATCCGCACCAATTCTTGCTGCCTGAGAATGTCTTCTTTCAGAAGCTCGTAGAACGCTCACTCTGGTTGCCGCGACCACGACCACCACACAATTTCCGCTTTCAATCGCAGAGCGATACCTTTAAGCCTGATCATCGCAAGCAAAAAGTGTACGTGCTGTTCGATGTGTCACGCTCCATGAATCTGCGATGGCGCATTCACCTGGCGAAGGCAATCGCGTTTATTTTCTTGCGTCGGAACATGAAAGAACTCGGTACCGTGTACTTGCGGACTTTTGCCGAGTCGGTGAACGACCTTCAATCCGCGCAGGACGTGCCGAGCTTTAACGAGCTGATCGGAGAAGTCATGCATCTCAAAGCTGTTGGCAAGGGGACCGTGCTTCAGAAGGCCATACAGACAGCCATTGACGACATAAAGAGCAGCCACACTTTGTCGGACGCTGAGATCCTGGTCATCACCGATGGAGCTGCGCACATTGAGTTACAGAAGCTTCGCGATGCTTTAGGACAGACAATCAAGGTTCACACCGTAAAGATTGGCGACGAAAAGATTGTTGCCGATGCAAAGTTTGTCGAATTCCATTTGCGCGACACCAATACAGAGGACGCGCTGCGACTGAAGTCATTGCTGGATAGACGACACGACGTGGAAGTTCAGGCCGGAACTGCGAGCAGTGGCCAATTGAAGAGCAAGCTGACGCAAGAGCTGGGAGGACTTAATAAGCAGATCTCCGTGCTGACGGAGCGCGTAGCCAAATACATTAGTGAACACTACGGTAATGAGATTATTGAGCTCTCGAACGTGTATGTAAACGTTCATGATATACATCCCGATCAATTCCTGCAGTTGACCGACGAGCGGCGTAGAGAGTTGGAGCTGACCACGCAGGCATTGCTTGAAGCGCTACACAATGAACGCTTAACGGACGATATTAAGAAAGCAGCAGTGTTGTATGATCACCTCGAACTGTTGTTGAAGCACGATCACGGTGCGGAGAACGACACGCTGCGCAAACAGAAGAAAGAACTTGAAGATATTCTGCAGAGAATTGTGTCGACAGACGGTGATGATGATGTAGACGACATACACTTGAGTTCGTTTGACACGAAGCAACTCCGCAATATGCTCGAGGCTTCCGTTGAAAAGAAGAGTATTCCCTTGGCGCGAGTTTTACGCATGATTGTGCGAAAAATCAAGAATTGGCTGCTACAGCGCCGCGAGATTCGTCGGGCACGAATCGTACTTCAGCGTAAGCTTAAACGCTACTAGAAAAAATATTTACTTTTTTTCTTCAGTTTCCCGCGGGACGGTCGAAAACTATCTGTGGATGATGAAATGTATAGGCAGGACGCCCGAGTAACTCATCAATTACACGGAGGCTTTCATGCCAGCAGCTATTTCCAATGGTGGGCGCATTCGCTCAAACACCCCGGCCGACAATGCTTTTTCAGCACTTTCTGATGCTAACAGAAGCATAGCAACACACCAACTTCGTCTTACAACAGGTAAGCGAATCAATTCCGCTCAGGATGATGTTGCAGGTTACATTACAGCACGTTCATTGCAAGCTCGTACCGGTGCTATCAAAGCAGCACTAGGTGGAGTAGGCGATGCTACTGCAGTGTCAAACATTGCAGCAGACGGTTATGACAACATCAACGGCTTGTTGACTCAGATTAAAGACGCTGCTTCTTCAGCTTCTTCAGGTTCACTCGGAACCGACGAAAAGGTTGCATTGGCTAAGGCTGCTTATAAGCTGTCACAACAAATCCAAACAGTTGTTGATTCCACAACGTTTGCAGGTAAGCAACTTTTGGCTGGTTCGTTCTCGTCAGAATTCGTTATCGGTTCTAACGCTTCGAACAGTCTGTTGACGTTGGCAGTTGACCTGACAACAGGTAACTCTGACTTCAACATTCAAGGTACCAGTAACGGTTTCGACGTTAACAGCACCGCAACAAACTTTGCAGGTGTTACAGGTTTGAACCTTGCGTCTTTGAACTCAGTGAGCACAAGCGATCTCGGTATCTTTAGCGCAGCTAATATCCAGACCACGCTTCAATCACTCTCCACCGCGTTGAGCAACGTTAACAATGTTGCATCCTATTTGGGTGGTGTGTCAAATCGTTTGACATCGCAAGAAACTTCGTTGACATCACAGACAACGAACTACAATGCGGCCATCTCCCGAATCGAAGATGCAGACGTTGCACAGGAACAGCTCCAGTTGGTACGCGCTCAGTTCTTGCAACAAGCGTCGATGACGGCACTTGGGCAAGCAAATCAGTCACCACAATCCTTCTTGCAATTGCTCAGATAATACCTGAGGTGCAAAAGTGATTGCAAAGGGTACATGATTTGTCGGAGGATTATCTACTTCACGGATGAGGAAGAAGTGCTTGCACTTCTTCCTCTCTGTGTATAAAAGCAGCTAAAGTAAAATCAGGAGTGAACGATATACCAAGTGAGAGGCACGGACAGCCTGCAATCGTGGGGTCTGCCCGGTCCTCCTAGGTGGTGGTGAGCCGCTGAAACTCTTGAAAATTCGGACAGTTTGTACAACGCAACGACAGGGAAGTACGTATGACGATGGTTGCCGCACAGAGAATAGCTGCACGAAAAACGTATGGCGGAGGCGAAACGAAGATTCCGGGATACCTGGAGCAGGAAGTGTTACTCTGGAGCCCCGAAAAAATCACTTTGAAGACCTACGATCTCTTTATCATCAGTGCAAAACGCAGTGATAAAGCACGGATGAACAAGGTGTTGATAGAACTTATTGGCGCATTGAACTTTGACAGCGGTGAACTGGCGCATCGTCTGCAACGACTCTATGAATACTGCCAGCGCTGCGTGAGCCTGAATAAGACTGACGAAGCAGTCGCGATTATTACGGAATTGCGCGACTCGTGGGAGAAAACATTTAATCTCACTTCTGTATAATTCCATGGAGGATCGGTTATGGCAACGAGTATAACAAACACTGCGTTCTTGGTTGGTAATGGCTTCTCGTCGACGGGACAAACCTCGCTCGATCAGCTACTTAATGCCTACCGTGCAACACGTCAACCGGAAGTCGACGCTTTGAAAAAGACCCAAGACTCCTTGGGTAAAAAGCAGATTTTCTACAACTCGATCCGCTCCAAACTCGAGGCTCTGCAAGCGCAAGCAACCCAATTCAGCTCTGCCGATGCACCAAATCGCTTTGTCACGCGCGGTGTAACAAGCTCGGATGCAACGGTTGCAACGGTTTCCGCCACTTCAACGGCAGCTCTCGGTGTCAGTAACTTGAAAGTTCAGCGCATGGCGACGAACGATCAGTTGCTCAGTGACCGCATGACGACTGCAACTGCATTTTCGGCGGAACTCACAGCACGCGGACTCGATGCCGGAATCGCAACCGGAACAAAAAGTTTTAGCATCAACGGAAAGTCATACTCTGTCAGCCTCGACGGCTCAGAAACCGACGAAGCCGTTATGAACAAAATTGCAACGGCTGTTAACTCCGATTCTTCGTCGAAGGTGAGTGCTGCGGTTGTAAAAGACACCACGAATACCGGTCGTCTAAGCTTCAGCTCGAAAAGCGTTGGTGCCGATGGGGCGATTACCTTCACCGACACCTCCTCACTGCTCAGTGCTTTCGGTTTTGGCTCTATTAAGCAGTCGACCAGCACCACTCCACTTTCTGTGGATTCCAGCTCGGTAAGCGGCAGTGCAAGTTTGGGTCTCGGCAGCGGAGTGAAGAATTTCAGTGTCAACGGTGTGTCGTACAGCTTCAATTACAACACTGCTGACAACAACTCAACGGTCCTAAGCGCTATCGCAGACGCAATAAACACGAACAGTTCTTCAACAGTCACCGCATCTGTCGTCGACAAAGGCAGCGGAAACTTTGCGCTGAACATTGTGAACAATACCAGCGGCGGAACCCTAAGCCTAAGCGACACCGATGGTTTCCTCAATAACCTTGGTTTAGGATCGCAAGTAAAGACAGATGTTCGTACCAACTCGACGAATACCAAGGCGGGCTATGCCTCCAGCACTGAGTCAAACCTGAATTCCTTGGCGACCGTTAATGGTATTACCGTTAGCCGTTCGACAAACTCCATGACGGATGTTCTGACAGGGGTGACCATCAACTTGCTTAAGCCGCAAGCCAGCACCGACAACGCGGTAACCCTGACAACCACGGTTGATGCCGATGCCGTTGTGAATACCATGCAGCCTCTGCTTGACTCGTTTAACGAGGCAATGCGCTACATGCAGTCCAACAATAAGAACATGGCCGGGAACGATAGCACGGTTCGGAGTCTTGTTTCGAGTCTGCGTGGACTATCAAGTACGGTTCTTGGTAGCGAAAGTGCCGATACGAAGTATATGTCCGATGCCGGTATCAAAATCGGAACGGATGGAGCTCTGAGTATTGGAGATAAAGATAAACTGCGCACACTTTTGCAATCAGATCCAACAAAAGTCTCAAAACTCTTTACGGGTGCTGATGGCTTGGGTGCGAAAATCAATAGTATTGTTTCAAGTTTTGTAGGCTCGGAAGGCGTTGCTCAATCGCGCTCTACGAATATGGGTACACAGATAAAATCTCTGGATACCCGTGTCAAAAGCCTGCAAGCCAAGATTGAGAAAGCTGTACAGCTACAGCAGAATGACTACACGAAGCTGCAGCAGTCGCTGTATAACCTGCAGGCTCAAGCCTCACGCTACGCTTCGTACAACTCCGGCGCGATGAGTCTCTACTAATCGAAAGCTGGCAGGATCTTTGCAAGTCGACACTTTGTGTCAACTATTTTTATTAACTCTTCCCGCAAGGGAGGTGGAGTATGATAGAATCAATCACCACATTGACACCGGCCCAACAGGTTGCCGCCGTTCAAGCGCAAGAATCTGAAACGAATCGTCTGCGTACGCCCGAAACAAAAAAGGGTGGTACGGATACGAAGAACTCCGGAAACAAACGCCAAGGACAACTCACGGATTTTGAAAAAATGCTGCAGAAGAACCTTGCCGCAACAAATCAATCCGTCCACGTTTCTGTTGACGATGTGACAAAACGCATCGTTGTGAAGATAGTTGACAACATGACTAACGAAGTCGTGAAGCAATTACCGACTGAAGAAATGTTGAGAGTCTCTCGGGGTTTGGCTGAAATGGAGTCGAACAAAGGAAGCATGAAAAATGCAGGAAACATTACCGATACACGAATCTAAGTCTTCAACGATTGAGCACTTACTGAGTGAAATTCGTGAGCTTAATGCCGAGCTGGATGCTGCACTTTCATGTACCAAAGAACTCGAACCGGAAGCCATAGCTAGCTTCGACGAAGGTCTGGCTAAAAGGGCTATGTTGATTGATGCTATCCGAGACTCCTGCGCGGAACTGGATAACAATGCCGAAAACGACGTGAAAGACCGTTTGCAGAAATTTTGGAACGGTTTTCGCATAGAAATGGCTGCGGGCGACGAAAAACGCGTTGCGTTGTTGCGCAAGAAAGTCGATCTTGCAGCAGCCTCTTTACGAACGACACAGAAACAAAAGGCCTTATTACAATACCAACGAGGATAGAATGATAGGAAGCATCAACAATCTCGGCAGCGTGGCCGGCACATCAGCGCTTAATGCGGACGATCAGCAGAAGATCCGCCAGAACGCTGTACAACCGAAGAACACACGTTCGAACTCTGTCGACAAACTGGAGATTTCCGAGGAAGCTCTGAAACTCCGCGCCGATGCGCAGCAAGGAAGCTCAGCCATCGTGAAAGGCTCAGAAAGCGAAACTGCTCGCATTAAGAACAACATTTCGTCAGGATTTTACAATAGTCCTGCGGTTCAACGTGCGGTAGCTTCGAAAATCTACCAACAAATGCCGCCCAATGAAGGCTAGGTTAACAAGTCTTCCGAAATGAATAGTGACATAGTTAGACGCCCAAAACCCCAACACACCGTTGGGGTTTTTGCGTTATGGGCATATCCCGCTGTTTGCTTGAAAGGGTGAGGGTTGCGCTGCTGACATGAGGGCTTAAGTCTTTAGCATCGCTATTGGCTTTTTGAGAAATCGGACGTACTTGCGATGCTCCTATGGTACCAGCTGTGCCCGCGACATCTGCCGTGGAGCAAGCACTAGCCTCAAGGCGGCATGGAAAGAGCCATGCTAAAACTCTGCGTCGTCAGGCACACACAATCCGCTACTCCCCAAAATCGAGGGCTGCGGGCAATGTCGTTTAAACGGTAGACTAGTTACTCTACTGTGCGACGGTCCGTATGGAAGTGAGCGGGAGCTATAAAAGTTCACAAAAAAGAACAACAGATCAACAGCGGGGAACATAGCCAGAATCGGGTAAAAGACTCGAAAATGCGACAAATGAGAGGCTCGTTTGCACACAGTAGGAGTCTCTAACATCTCCAAGACCCTCAAATTCTTTAGTATTCACAGACTTGTGGCATAGGGATTGCCCTTTGAATCCTGTTAGATCAGATTGATTTCAATTCAGATCAAATTCAAGGTTTGAGTTCAGATGTCGATGATTCTCTACAAAATCACGGATTCGCCTCGATACGTCGAGGTGGCATTATTGGATTATACCATGACAGGGATGTCTCATGCTTAATCGACTTCGATTCCTTCGCCGACAAGGAGTCACAATGCCGAATACACGATCGCCTCAACGACCACATCGATGGTTGGTGGGATTGTTCGTGCTCTTATGTGTAACAGGAGTTACATCAAATGCTGTGTTCGCCGACGAAAACGTTGGTATTGGAACTGCAAAACCCGACAACTCTGCCGTACTTGATGTCAGCATCGAGACCCTCGCACGTCCCCGAGGCGTTCTCTTCCCACGCATGACACAACAGCAACGCGATTCAATCCTTCTGCCGGCAAAAGGATTGCTCGTCTACAATACAACAACCGAACATTTAGAAATCAATACCGGTACAGCTATCGTACCGGTGTGGGCTCAATATATTTCTTACGGTACCAGCTCAGGTGCCGACTGGTCGATCAGCGGTAACGACGCTATAAATCCTGCTGTCAACTTCTTAGGTACCAAGAATCCTGTTGCTTTAATCTTCAAAACAAACAACCTGGAGCGACTCCGCGTCCAAGCGAACGGCTTCGTTGGAATCGGTACTGCCGCACCAACGCAACTCTTCAGCGTAGGTTCAAGTTCTCAATTCACAGTTGATAGCAACGGTTTTATGAGTACGCTCTTTGGTATCCAATTGCGCGGACCTAATGCCGAATTGCGTCTGAATAACAGTCCCGGTATCAAAGGTGATCTCGTTGTTTCACAAGGAGCAGCTACGACACCAATCTATACCAAGCAGCTGGACTCCTTGTCGATCGACCGCCTGAATTCTCAGACGATAACAACCAAGACTCTTACCTCTCAATTGATTGTTACGGATAGTCTATACGCTCGTGCGGCGAACATTGTCAAGCTCACAAGCACAGATATTACCGTCAATAACAACCTCACGGTAAACAATACGCTGACAACCAAGACATTGATCGTGGATAGCATCATCGCCAAGAATATGCGCGCGGCACTGCCACTTGATTCCGTGTTGAGTGGCACAAGCACAAACAAGACCTTAAACATCGGCAACGGTACGGTGTTAGGTCCGACCGGAGGTGGTACTATTCGAGCAAACGCATTTACAGGTCCGGGCTCGACAAGTGATAGCGTAGACCTTCAATCTGAAGTCTCAGGTATACTACCTGCGAAAAATGGTGGTATGGGCATCGATGTGTCGAATGCTGCGGTTGGACAAATTCCAATCGGTACCGGAAATGGATTGGCTTTGGACTCCTTGCATGCAGGAAAGGGTATAGCAATAAACACGAGCCCCGGACACATAACTATTCAATCAACGAGTGCGGAAGTAGGCCCCGGCGCCCGTAACAACAGTACCTTACGATATGACTCCACTCGCTCCACTTGGGTAGAGAACCAGCGCGTCATGGCTGACACTCTGGGCAATATCTCAGTAGCCGGAGTAGTCAGCTCTAACGGCGTTCGCTCAAATGGCAACATAGTCTTGAGTGATCCTTCAGCTCAGTTTGTTACAGGTGGAACCTCAGGCCAGGTAGGACAAATTCTCGCAAGCGGTGGAATTAGCTCGTCTCCCTCATGGACAAGTAGCCTGGATTCATTGGAGATTAAGAAACTCAAATCGACCTCGATTAGCAGCTCATCTCTACTGGTAAGTGACTCACTCCGCGCTTTGGGTGTGAGTACGATGAACACCGTGAACATTGATTCTCTTCGTTCAAGAGTAATAAGCAACACGCAGACAATCGTCACAGACTCTTTGAATGTCAATAAGCTGAAGTTGAACGGGGTGTTGGCTCTTGATTCGGCGTACATTAAGAATCTGGGGTCAAACACGGTATCCTCTCGTACCGTGATTGTTAGCGATTCGTTATCTGCGACTAAGCTTCATGCAGCTAGCGCTGATATTACGACACTTACGACGGACTCTTTGTCAACGCGCGCTTTGCGCGCCTCAGGCAATTCAGCCTTAAACACTGTTTCGTCGAACTCTATTACAAATAGTGGACTCATCCTGAGTTCCGGTCTGCAAGCCACCGATTCTGTGTCAACCAAAGACTTACGGGCAATCGGTCGTTCGGTGTTGTACGAAGTGTGGGCCGATTCGCTGTCCTCGCGAGAGATTTCGAACAGTGGAACCATTCGTACGGATTCATTGTATGTCAAGAAGTTCAAAATGGCCGGAGTCATGCATCTCGATTCCGCCGTTATTGATCGTTTAAGCACGACAGACTTCATAACAGAACGTCTTACAGTCACCGATTCAGCTCGAATCAACAAACTAAACGTGAGTGGTCCAACAACCCTAACTACTGTCAATTCCACAACGATCAACAACAGTGGCGATATCATCACAAAATCTCTTACTGTCGGTGATACTCTAAAAACGAAAGTTATTGAGGCTCAGAACGGATTCATTACCGGGCTCAGTTCGGACTCGATATCGGCTCGGACCATTCGAATCAGTGGAAACAGTCTGCTCAACGATGTCATGGCGGACTCCCTTAGCTCACGCCAAATCAGGAACTCTGAGACAATCGTAACCGATAGCTTGTTCGCCAACAAGTTCAAGCTCAATGGTACCCTGAACGCTGATAGTGTGTATGTCAACAAGCTTGGCGCAAACAATGCGACGATCAACAACGCCACAGTAAACAATGCGACCGTCAACGTCGCCAACATTACAACGGCATTGACCGACTCTATTTCCGCGCGCGCTCTACGAGTCAGTGGAAATAGCAACTTGAACACGGTCAGCTCGACAACGATTAACAATAGCGCTAATGTCTCGACAGCAACCCTAAGTGCATCGGACTCAATTCTCACGAACAAGCTCCATGCAACAGGCAACAGCATCTTGACTGATGTCTGGGCAGACTCCATTGCATCACGTCAGATCCGTAACTCAGAAACGATATGGACCGACAGCTTGTACGCGAACAAGTTCAAGCTCAATGGTACCCTGAACGCTGATAGTGTGTATGTCAACAAGCTTGGCGCAAACAATGCGACGATCAACAACGCCACAGTAAACAATGCGACCGTCAACGTCGCCAACATTACAACGGCATTAACTGACTCTATTTCCGCGCGCGCTCTACGAGTCAGTGGAAATAGCAACTTGAACACGGTCAGCTCGACAACGATTAACAATAGCGGTAATGTCTCGACAGCAACCCTGAGCGCATCGGACTCAATTCTCACGAACAAGCTTCATGCAACAGGTAACAGTATCTTGACCGATGTCTGGACAGACTCCATTGCATCACGTCAGATCCGTAACTCAGAAACGATTTGGACCGACAGCTTGTACGCCAACAAGTTCAAGCTCAAACGGTACATTGAACGCTGACAGTGTGTATGTGAACAAGCTTGGCGCAAACAATGCGACGATCAACAACGCCACAGTAAACAATGCGACCGTCAACGTCGCCAACATTACAACGGCATTGAATGTACGCGCGCGCTCTACGAGTCAGTGGAAATAGCAATGGAACACGGTCAGCTCGACAACGATTAACAATAGCGCTAATGTCTCGACAGCAACCCTGAGTGCATCGGACTCTGTTCTCACGAACAAGCTCCATGCTACAGGCAACAGTATCTTGACTGATGTCTGGGCTGACTCCATTGCATCACGTCAGATCCGCAACTCAGAAACGATTTGGACCGATAGCTTGTACGCCAACAAGTTCAAGTCAAACGGTACCTTGAATGTTGATAGTGCCTTCGTGAACAAGCTTGGCGCAAACAATGCGACGATCAACAACGCCACAGTAAACAATGCGACCGTCAACGTCAGCCAAGATTAACAACGGCATTGAACGTACCGCGCGCGCTCTACGAGTCAGTGGAAATGTCAACTTCAAGCACGACAACGATGAACAATCAGGACATATCAACACTGCAACCCTGACGGCAACGGACTCTGTTCTCACGAACAAGCTTCATGCAACAGGTAACAGCATCTTGTCCGATGTCTGGGCTGACTCCATTGCATCACGTCAGATTCGCACCAGAAAACGAGAAGGCGCGGACCGACAGCTTGTACGTCAACAAGCTCAAATCAAACGGTACCTTGAACGTTGACAGTGCCTTCGTGAACAAGCTTGGCGCGAACAACTTCACGACCCAGTGTAATCTATGCTACTCAACTCAGCCAAGATTAACAAGCTGAACGTACGCCCCGGTACGAGTCGACGTTAAACGGCGTCAGTTCGACTAGCATTACAAACTCAGGTAACATCTCGACAGCAACCCTTACGGCAACGGACTCCACCTCACGAACAAGCTCCATGCTACCGGCAACAGTATCTTGACCGATGTCTGGGCTGACTCCATTGCATCACGTCAGATTCGTAACTCAGAGACCATTTGGACCGACAGCTTGTACGCCAACAAGTGGAAGTCAAACGGTACTTTGAACGTTGATAGCGCTTTATGTCAACAAGCTTGGCGCAAACAATGCGACGATCAACAACGCCACAGTAAACAATGCGACCGTCAACGTCGCCAACATTACAACGGCATTAACTGACTCTATTTCCGCGCGCGCTCTACGAGTCAGTGGAAATAGCAACTTGAACACGGTCAGCTCGACAACGATTAACAATAGCGGTAATGTCTCGACAGCAACCCTGAGCGCATCGGACTCAATTCTCACGAACAAGCTTCATGCAACAGGTAACAG